>CAWCDX010000013.1:0-124666 GCA_963794435.1 uncultured Actinomycetota bacterium | reverse complement strand
GGTTCTCCGACTTCTACGGGCACGTGGTGCGCTCGGCCCGGGAGGACGGCTCCGACCTGCGCATCGAGGCCGAGGTGCCCGGACAGCCCTCGGGCACCGGCTGGCTGCCGGACGGACGGATGCTGGTGGCGTCGATGACCGATCGGCGAGTGCTCCGGCGCGAGGACGACGGCAGCCTGGTGGTCCACGGCGACCTCGCCGACCACGCGACCGGCCATGTCAACGACATGATCGTCGACGCCCAGGGGCGGGCCTACGTCGGCAACTTCGGCTTCGACCTGATGGCCGGCGACGATCCCGAGCCCGCGTCGTTGCACCGCGTCGACCCCGACGGGTCGGTCACCGAGGTGGCCCGAGACCTGATGTTCCCCAACGGGATGGCCTTCCTCCCCGACGGCTCGCTCCTGGTCGCGGAGACCTGGGGCAACCGGCTCACCGCCTTCGACGTCGCCGCCGACGGGTCGCTGGGCAACCGCCGTACCTGGGCATCCTTCGCGGAGCCGCCGGAGCAGGGCTCGCTCGAGGAGATGCTGGCCGCACTCGTGGTCGCCAGTGACGGCATCTCGACCGTCGACGCCCACGGCGGGGTGTGGGTCGCCGACGCGACGCACGGCCGCGCGGTCAGGGTCGTCGAGGGCGGCGAGATCACCGACGAGCGCAGCCCGGGCACCGGTGTCTTCGCCTGCACGGTGGGCGGGAACGACGGCCGCACCCTGTTCCTCTGCGCAGCACCAGACTTCTTCGAGGAGGCCCGAACCGCGGTGACGGAGGGTCGGCTCCTCGCGACCCGCGTCTGACCCGAACCCCCGTCGGGGTTGCGCTGCCACCTCGTGGGGCACTAGACCTGAACTGGCTCGGGAGGTGCCATGAAGCGAGGTCGACGCGGACACGCGCTACACATGGCGGCGCTGGCAGTCCTGGTGGGGCTGTGCGCGCTGCTGTCGAGCTGCGGCGGCAACCAGGGCAAGACCGGGGTCGCCCTGATCATCAAGACCCAGTCCAACCCGTACTTCGTCTCGATGAAGCAGGCCGCCCTGGCTCAGGCAGCAAAAGCAGGTGCCCATCTCACGGTCGCGGCCGGCCAGGTCGACGGCGACACGCAGTCGCAGATCAACGCTGTCGACACCGCCATCGCGCGCGGTGACAAGGGCATCCTGATCACCTCCAACGGCCCGGCGGTCAACGCCGCACTCCGTCAGGCGAAGGAGTACGGCCTCTTCGTCATCGCTCTCGACACCCCGCTCGACCCGGTGAAGACGGCCGACATCACCTACGCGACCAACAACTTCAAGGCCGGCACGCTCGACGGCGCCTACGCCGCCAAGAAGCTGAACGGCCAGAAGGCCGTCATCGCGATGCTCGACCTGTACGACGACCAGGTGGTCTCGGTCGACGTCGACCGCGACCACGGATTCCTCACGGGCATGGGCATCGACCCCGGAAGCAAGACGCTGAATGCCAAGGAGGCCAAGTCCGGCTCCTACAAGGCCGGCAAGGGTGGCAGCTACACGATCGCCTGCCACCAGGCGACCCAGGGGGCGGTCGACGGCGGCCGCAAGGCGATGGAGCAGTGCCTCTCGCGCAATCCCGACATCAACGTCGTCTACACGATCAACGAGCCGGCGGGTGAGGGCGCGTACGCAGCGCTGAAGGCGGACAAGCACCAGGACAAGGCCTTCATCGTCTCGATCGACGGCAGCTGCCAGGGCATGAACGACGTCCAGAACGGGATCTTCGCCGCCGACGCGACGCAGTACCCCGGCAAGATGGCGAAACTCGGGGTCGACGCCGTCTCGAAGATCGGCGCGGGCGGCCAGGCGCCGTCCTTGCCGCATGGCAAGAACTACCTCGACACCGGCACCAAGCTCGTCACGGCCAAACCGCTGCCCGGCATCGTCAGCCAGAGCGTCGCCCAGGGCAAGAAGCTGTGCTGGGGTACCGCCGGATGAGACTCACCGGACCAGGGACGTGGAGAGGAACAGACCGTGAGCACTGACACCGAGAGTCCGACGGCGGAGGACGGTCCGGGCTCGGCCGAGGACCTGATCTCGACCGATAACTCCTTCGCCCAGCGCCTTCAGCACGTCCTGCACCGCAATCCCGCCCTGAGCCCACTGATCGTGCTGGTCATCAGCATCATCGTCTTCGGCATCTTCTCCGACAATTTCCTGCGACCCCAAGCGCTCTCGCTGCTCGTCCAGCAGATGGCCGTGGTCGGGGCGCTTGCCGTCGGTCAGACCGTGATCATCCTGACCGCCGGCATCGACCTGTCCATCGGGATGGCGATGGTGCTGGCATCGCTGGTCATGGTCAAGCTCAACTTCGACCACGGTGTACCCGGCCTGATCGCGCTGCTGATCGGGCTGGGGGTGGCCCTGCTGACCGGGCTGCTCAACGGCCTGCTCGTGACCCGGATGAACCTGCCGCCGTTCATCGTCACGCTCGGCACCTTCTCGATCTTCACGGCCGTCTCCCTGCTCTACGCCAACGGCGAGACGATCGCGCTGGGGCCGAACTCCCTGCTCGTGTGGACCGGCAAGACGCTCAGCGTCGGCAGCGTCAGCATCACCTGGGGCGTCATCCTGATGCTGCTGCTCTACGGGATCGCGAGCTTCGCCTTGAGGAACACGGCGTGGGGGCGGCACCTCTATGCGACGGGTGACGACCGCGAGGCCTCCGAGCTCGCCGGAATCAACACCAAGCGCGTGCTCCTGAGCGCCTACGTCGTCGCTGGCGCCACCGTCGGGGTGGCTGCCTGGATCGTCTGCGGTCGCGTCGGTGGCGCGGACCCCAATGCGGGCCTCAACTACAACCTGCAGAGCATCACCGCGGTGGTCATCGGCGGCACCAGCCTCTTCGGCGGACGTGGCCTGGTGATCGGCAGCCTGCTCGGCGCCCTGATCGTCCAGGTGTTCAACAGCGGACTCGCCCTGGCGGGCGTCGATCCGAACTACCAGGTGCTCGCCACGGGGATCCTGGTGATCCTGGCGGTCTCCGTCGACCAGTGGATCAGGAGGGTCAAGGCATGAGTGAGACCGACACCGCCACCAGCGAACGCTCGCGTCCCGACTACGGGCAGGAACCCATCCTCGAGGCCGAGGGGATGGTCAAGCTCTTCGGCCGGGTCGTCGGCCTGCGCGGGGTCGACCTACGGTTGTACCCCGGCGAAGTGCTGGCCGTCATCGGTGACAACGGCGCCGGCAAGTCCACCCTGATCAAGTGCCTGTCCGGCGCGATGATCCCCGATCGCGGCAGCTTGAAGGTGGGCGGCCAGCAGGTCAGCTTCAAGTCGACCGCCGAGGCCCGGGTAGCTGGGATCGAGACGGTCTACCAGACCCTCGCGGTCGCACCGGCCCTCGACATCGCCAGCAACCTCTACCTCGCCCGCGAGATCCGCCGGCCCGGGTTCGCCGGTTCGGTGCTCCGGATGCTGGACACCAAGGCCATGCGCGACCACGCGTCGGAGCACATCAAGAGCCTCGGCATCTCGACGCTGCAGAACATCAACCAGTCGGTCGAGACGCTCTCGGGCGGCCAGCGCCAGATCGTGGCCGTCGCTCGCACCGGGGCGTTCGGGAGCAAGGTGGCCATCCTCGACGAGCCCACCGCTGCGCTGGGCGTCCGCGAGACGGCGCAGGTGCTCCGGCTGGTGCGGGACCTGCGCGACCAGGGTCTCGGGGTGATCCTGATCAGCCACAACATGCCGAACGTGTTCGAGACCGCTGACCGGATCCACGTGCAGCGACTCGGTGGCCGGGCCGCCGTGATCACCCCGGAGACGCACTCGATGCAGGACGCCGTCGCGATCATGACCGGCGCGATGACGGTGCCCGAGGAGGAGCAGGCACTTCCCTGAGCTCGCGGGTTCGTAGCCACGCTTCGACCACGACCAGACCGACCCCGATCCCGATGGCGATGTCTACCTGCACGTCATCGAGGTCGTACGACACGTTCGGCAACAGTGCGAACGGCACCACCACGAGCCAGATGGCGGCAGCCGGTAAGAACCTCTCCACCAGGTCTCGCCGGTAGACCAGCTGCCAGGCCGCGCCGACGATGACACCGCCCAGGCCCAGGACGATCGCCTGGCCCTCCCGACCGATCTCGGGGAGCCGCACGGTCATGGCGACCAGCACCACGGCGAAGAACCACCGGCGCCACCACGGCAGCGGTGGGGGCGCCGTGGCGCGACGCTCCCGGGCCAGGTTGGACATGGCCAGATCCTAGGCGTGCGCGCGCTGGCGGGGTGCCGGATCACCTGACGCTGATCTGGCCGCTCTTCACCGTGGCCGCCACGACTCGGCTGACGCTGATCTCGCCGTTCTTGACCGTCGCGTCGTACCGACTCGGCTGACGCTGATCTCGCCGTTCTTGACCGTCGCGTGTCTCAGAGCTGCTCGCCGCTTGACCGTCGCGTCAGCTTCTCCAGGGGCTGCGTGGCCGGGCCTTGGACGACGCTGCCGCCCTTGATGAATTCAGCACGGTGACCCGTGGCCGCCACGACTCGGCTGACGCTGATCTCGCCGTTCTTGACCGTCGCGTCGTACCGACTCAGCTGACGCTGATCTCGCCGTTCTTGACCGTCGCGGTCAGCTTCTCCAGGGGCTGCGTGGCCGGGCCTTGGACGACGCTGCCGTCCTTGATGGAGAACTTGGACCCGTGGCAGGTGCAGTCGATGTCCTGGCCCTTGACGTCGGCGACGATGCAGCCCTGGTGGGTGCAGATGGCGCTGAAGGCCTGGAAGTCGTCCTTGGTGGGTTGGGTGACCACGACCTTCTCGGCCGAGAAGATCTTGCCGCTGCCGACCGGCACCTCGGAGGTCTTGCCGACCGCACCCGTCGACGGTGAACCACCGCTGCCCGAGCCCCCGGAGCCGCCGGAGCTGCCGCACGCGGCGACGAGCGGCGCCCCGATGCCGAACCCCACGATGCCGCCGATCACGGCGCGGCGCGAGGCTGCTCCTACGGAGTCCGTCATGAGTTTGTCTCCCTGTGTCGCCCGATCGGTTGTGGCAGCAACCTTATGGACCGAACCTGACTGTCACCTGTGGACATTGGTCCTACGACCGCTGTGAATCTCCTGTGCGTGTCGAGCGGCGTCAGCTGGTGAGCAGCGGCGCGAGGAACTCCCCGGTGAAGCTCGCCTCGTGCGCCGCGACGTCCTCGGGCGTGCCCTCCGCGACCACGGTGCCGCCCCGGTTGCCGCCGGCAGGACCCATGTCGACGATCCAGTCGGAGGTCTTGATGACGTCGAGGTTGTGCTCGATGACCAGCACGGTGTTGCCCTTGTCGACCAGGCTGGAGAGCACGTCGAGGAGCTTGCGGATGTCCTCGAAGTGCAGGCCCGTGGTCGGCTCGTCGAGCACGTAGACCGTGTTGCCGGTGTTGCGCTTCTGCAGCTCGCTGGCCAGCTTCACCCGCTGGGCCTCCCCGCCGGAGAGGGTGGTGGCGGGCTGGCCGAGCCGGACGTAGCCGAGACCGACCTCCACCAGGGTGGTCAGGTGGCGTGAGATCGCCGGGATCGCGGCGAAGAAGTCCACGGCCTCCTCGATCGGCATGTCCAGCACGTCGGCGATGGTCTTGCCCTTGTAGTGCACCTCGAGCGTCTCGCGGTTGTAGCGAGCTCCGTGGCAGACCTCGCACGGCACGTAGACGTCGGGCAGGAAGTTCATCTCGATCTTGATGGTGCCGTCACCCGAGCAGGCCTCGCAGCGACCGCCCTTGACGTTGAAGGAGAACCGGCCCTGAAGGTAGCCGCGCATCTTCGCCTCCGGGGTCGAGGCGAAGAGCTTGCGCACGTGGTCGAAGACACCGGTGTAGGTGGCCGGGTTGGACCGGGGCGTGCGGCCGATCGGCGACTGGTCGACGTGGATCACCTTGTCGACGTGCTGCACGCCGGTGATCTTGGTGTGCCGACCCGGGACCGTGCGCGCGTTGTAGATCTGCTTGGCCAGCGAGGTGTAGAGGATGTCGTTGACGAGCGTCGACTTGCCCGACCCCGAGACGCCGGTGACTGCCACGAAGCAGCCGAGCGGGAAGCTGACGTCGATGTCCTTGAGGTTGTTCTCGCGGGCCCCGTGGACGGTGAGCATCCGGCTCTTGGTCGGCGGACGGCGTACGGCGGGCACGGGGATCGACTTGCGCCCGGACAGGTAGAGCCCGGTCTCGGAGTCGCGGTGCTTGAGCAGCTGCTTGACCGTGCCCGAGTGGACCACCTGGCCACCGTGCTCGCCTGCGCCCGGGCCGATGTCGACCACCCAGTCGGCGGTCTTGATGGTCTCCTCGTCGTGCTCGACCACGATGAGGGTGTTTCCGAGGTTCTTGAGCCGGACCAGGGTCTCGATCAGCCGCTGATTGTCACGCTGGTGCAGGCCGATGCTGGGCTCGTCGAGCACGTAGAGCACGCCCACGAGGCC
This sequence comes from uncultured Actinomycetota bacterium, assembly GCA_963794435.1. Lineage (GTDB taxonomy): Bacteria > Actinomycetota > Actinomycetes > Propionibacteriales > Nocardioidaceae > Marmoricola. Next base: position 118,251 of record CAWCDX010000013.1, on the reverse strand, counting down.
GGCGCCGATCTGCGTGGCCAGCCGGATCCGCTGGGCCTCCCCGCCGGACAGCGTGGCCGAGGGCCGGTCGAGGGAGAGGTAGTCGAGCCCGACGTCGAGCAGGAACCGCAGCCGCTCCTGGATCTCCTTGAGCACCCGCTCGGCGATCTGCCGCTCCCGGTCGGAGAGCTCGAGGTCGCCGAGGTAGGCAGCGGCTTCGTTGATCGGTAGGGCGCACACCTCGGCGATGCTCTTGCCGCGGACGTTGGCCCGGCCCTTGAGCGGCCCGCCGATCGTGACCGACCTCGAGACCGGCTTGAGGCGGGTGCCGTCGCAGTCCGGGCAGGGGACCTCGCGCATGAACCCCTCGAACCGCTCGCGACTCGTGTCGCTCTCGGCCTCCTTGTGCCGCCGCTCGATGTAGGGGATGACGCCCTCGAAGTTGGTCCAGTAGGACCGCTCCCGCCCGTAGCGGTTGGTGTGGCGCACGTGCACCTTGGTCGGGTGACCCTGGAGGATCGCGGCGCGCCCCTTCGCAGGGATCTTCTCCCAGGGCGTGTCGAGGTCGAAGCCGAGCTCGTCGCCGAGCGCCCCGAGCAGCCGGATGAAGTAGTCGCTGACGTGCGCGCCGGACCACGGCTGGATCACGCCCTCGCCCAGGGTGCCCTGGAGGTCGGTGATCACGAGGTCCGGATCGACCTCCATCCGGGTGCCCAGGCCGTGGCACGTCGGGCAGGCTCCGAACGGGGAGTTGAAGGAGAACGAGCGCGGCTCGAGGTCGTCGGTGTCGATGTCGTGCTCGTTGGGGCACGACATCTTCTCGGAGAAGCGCATCTCCTTCTGGGGGTCCTTGGCGTCGGCGTCGACCAGGTCGAAGATCACCAGCCCCGACGCGAGGTTGAGTGCGGTCTCCACGGAGTCGGTGAGCCGGCGCTTCGCCGAGGGCTTGGCGGCGAGCCTGTCGACGACGACCTCGATGGTCTGCTTGCGCTGCTTCTCCAGCTTGGGCGGATCGGCCAGCTGGATCGTCTCGCCGTTGACCCGGGCCCGGCTGAACCCCTGGGACTGCAGGCTCCGGAACAGCTCGATGTACTCACCCTTGCGGCCGCGGATGACCGGTGCGAGGACCTGGAAACGGGTGCCCTCCTCGAGCTGGAGCACCCTGTCGACGATCTGCTGCGGGGTCTGTCGCTCGATGGCCGACCCGCAGACCGGGCAGTGCGGGCGCCCGGCGCGGGCGAAGAGCAGCCGCAGGTAGTCGTAGACCTCGGTGATCGTGCCGACGGTCGATCGAGGGTTCTTCGACGTCGACTTCTGGTCGATCGACACGGCCGGGCTCAGGCCTTCGATGAAGTCGACGTCGGGCTTGTCCATCTGGCCGAGGAACTGCCGGGCGTACGCCGAGAGCGACTCGACGTAACGACGCTGGCCCTCGGCGAAGATCGTGTCGAAGGCCAGGCTGGACTTGCCGGACCCGGAGAGCCCCGTGAACACGATCAGCGAGTCGCGGGGCAGGTCGAGGGAGATGTCCTTGAGGTTGTGCTCGCGCGCTCCCCGGATGACGAGCTGGTCAGCCACGAATCAAATCCCTGTGTAGTCGGTAAGCACAGCCTGGTCGGTTCGAACAAGTGTTCGCGATCCTAGCGTGATCGGCAAGCCGCCACGCACGCCGTCCCGTCGCCCAACACGCGTGGACCGTAGGCTGTTCCCCCGTGTCCGTACCCGCCCGCCGTGCCTCTCTGCGCCTCGACCCGGCTGCCGCCTCCACGGCGGCCGTCGGAGCCGTGCCGGCGCTCGCCGCGGCCCTGTTCGGGCATCGTCGCACCGCCATCTCGCTGCTCGCCCTTCCCGCCGGGATCCTCGCGTTCTTCCGCGACCCAGACCGTACGCCGGACCACCGACAACCCGATCCCGACGTGGTCCTCGCGCCCGCGGACGGCCGGGTGATGTACGTCGGACCCGGGCAGGCCGGCGTCGCGCCGGAGGGGGCCTGGCAGCAGGTGAGCATCTTCCTCTCCCTCTTCGACGTGCACGTGAACCGCACTCCCGCGGCGGGACGGGTCGAGTCGGTGACCCACCGGCCGGGCAGGTGGCACGCCGCCTACCGCTTCGAGAGCGCGCACGAGAACGAGCGCAGCGAGATCACCCTGCTCGACACGGTCGCCGGCGAGGAGCGACGCGTGGTCTTCCGGCAGGTGGTGGGGCTGGTCGCGCGCCGGGTGGTCACGCGCGTCTCCCCCGGCGACGTGCTGCGGGCCGGGCAGCGCATCGGCGTGATGAAGTTCGGCTCACGGATGGACGTCTTCGTGCCGCCACACGTGCAGCTCGTCGTGCGGGAGGGTGATCGTGCCGTCGCCGGGGAGTCGGTCCTCGCGCGGTGGCCGCGATGAACGCACCTCGCCGACGCTTCGACAGGTGGCGGCTGCAGTCTCCCTCGGGAGCCGAGGTCGTCTCGATGCGGCAGCTCAGCCCGCGCGAGCGGCTGCGGGTCGTGGCCCCCAGCCTCTTCACGACGGGCAACATGGCCTGCGGCTTCTCGGCCATCCTGCTGGCCTTCGGCGACAAGTTCGTCTGGGCGTCGGCGATGCTGGCCGGCTCGATCGTGCTGGACATCGCCGACGGCGCCGTGGCGCGGCTCGTGGGTGCGACCTCGCCGTTCGGCGTCCAGCTGGACTCCCTCGCCGACCTGGTCTCCTTCGGCCTGGCTCCGGCAGTGCTGGTCCACACCTGGGCGCTGCCCGAGAACCCGGTGCTCGCCTGGCTCTCGGCCTTCCTCTGGCTCGCCTGCGCGGCCTTCCGGCTCGCCCGCTTCAACGTGACCGTCGACCCGCTCGCGGACAAGAAGTACTTCGTCGGGCTGCCGAGCCCGGGCGCCACCCTGGTGGTGATCGCCACGATCCTGGCGCTGCGCACCCCCGAGCACGGACCCGGGATGCTCGTGCCGGTCGCGGTCAGCGTCGTACCGGCCCTGCTGATGGTCAGCTCCATCAGGTTCCGCTCCTTCCGCGGGCTGTTGTCGCCGCAGTCGTCCGAGGCGCGCGCGACGACGATGGTGCTCGCTCTCGCCCTGGTCGTCGGGCTCGTCCTCGAGCCGGCCGCGACCGGCCTGACGGTGGCCTGCGCGTACCTGCTCACCGCGCCCCTGGGCGTCCTGACCGCCTCGGCGAGGGAACGCGTCTTCGGAGCACAGTCCGTCGCACCCCCGCGCCGACGGATGCAGTCGGTGTTCCTGCCGGCGACAGGGGACCCTGACGAGCTGACCGACTAGCCTCACCATCACCATGAACATCGATCTCTCGGGCCTGGAGACCTCGGCCACCGCCCTGATCCGCACCGTGGACGCCCTCGGCGCCGAGGAGCTCGCGGCGCCCTCGCTGCTGCCGGGGTGGACCCGAGCCCACGTGGTCGCCCACCTGGCCCTGAACGGCACCGCCCTCGCCGGGGTCCTGGACGCGGTCCTGCGTGAGGAACCGGTCGCGATGTACGAGTCCGACGAGCAGCGCGACGGCGACATCGAGGAGCTGGCCGGTGCCGAGCAGGCCGACCTCTTCGACCGCCTGCTCGCAGCCACGACCCAGTTCGCCGAGGCCGTCGAGGCGATGGACGAGCGTGCCTGGACCGGCACCTTCAGCCGGACGCCGGGCACCGCCCCGATCCCGGTCGCCAACGTCCCGCAGATGCGGCGCCGCGAGATCGAGATCCACCACGCGGATCTCGGAGCGGTCTACGCGCGGCAGGACTGGCCCGAGGACTTCGTGCGGGAGCTGCTGGAGTCGGAGGCCGCGTACGACGACGCCGGCCCACTCACCCTGAGCGCGGTCGACCTCGGTCAGACCTGGGAGGTCGGCGGTCCGGGCGGCCCCACGGTCACCGGCTCGGGCGCCGACCTCGGCTGGTGGCTCACCGGCAGGGGCGAGGGAGCCGGGCTCTCCTGCGACGCCGGAGCACTGCCTAGGCTGGGCCCATGGCGACGAACATCCGCGACGGCGGCCCCTACACCGGAGAAGTGACACCGGGCGGTCCGCCCGACGTCCGCGAGCTGGCCGGCCTGGTCATCACCAAGGTGGCCGTCGACCCGGAGATGTCCAACAATTGCTACCTCCTGCGCTGTCGCGCGACCGACGAGCAGGTCCTCGTCGACGCGGCGGCAGAGGCGCCGAAGCTGGTCGAGCTGATCGGCTCCTCCGGTATCACCCGGGTGATCACCACCCACCAGCACTGGGACCACCACCGAGCGCTCGCCGAGGTCGTCCAGGCGACCGGTGCCGTGGTGGTCGCGGGTGCCGACGACGCGGACGCGATCACCGAGCAGACCGGGGTGGGCGTCGACGACCGGGTCGTCGACCGCGACACGGTGGAGTTCGGCGACATCCGGCTGGACGTGATCCACCTCGTGGGCCACACGCCCGGCTCGATCGCGCTGCTGTACGACGACCCGGAGGGCACCCCGCACCTGTTCACCGGCGACAGCCTGTTCCCCGGGGGTGTGGGGAACACCTTCGGGGACGCGGCCGCCTTCCGCAGCCTGATCGACGACGTGGCCACCAAGGTCTTCGAGCGGCTGCCCGACGAGACCTGGTTCTACCCCGGCCACGGCAACGACTCCGTCCTGGGACGCGAGCGCCCGCACGTCGAGGAGTGGCGCGAGCGAGGCTGGTAGGCGTCCCGGCGAGCGCGCAGGCCTACCCGCTGTAGGTGATCTTGAGCTTCTCGCTGGCGGGCAGGGACTGGCAGACCAGGCGGATGCCGTCGGCGAGGTCGTCCTGGTCGAGGACGTCGTTGTGCTTCAGCGTGACCTCGCCCTCCAGGACGACGCAGGCGCAGGCGCTGCACTCGCCCTCGCGGCAGGAGAAGGGTGCCTTGACACCCTTCTCCTCGAGGAACTCCAGCAGCACCTTGTCGCCCTGCCAGTCGTCGAAGGAGTAGTCGACGCCGTCGAGCTCGACCTCGACCGCGATCGGGCCCTCGATGCGCGGGGTGTCGTCGGCGGTGTCGTCCTCGTCTTCGTGGTCGTCGGCGTCCCGGAGCTGCTCCTGGACGGCGAGCACCTCCTCGACGTCGCCGAAGGGGTTGCCGCCGAGCGAGACGAACTTCTCGACGTGGCGTCGCTCGCGCGGGAACCCGAGCTCCTTGAGCGCGTCCGTGACCGCCTTCATGTACGGCGCCGGACCGCAGACGAACGCGGTGAACTCACCGAAGTACGACGCGAACTGTTGCAGATGCGCCTGCGTCGGGAGGCCCTGCACCGACTCGAGCCAGTGCACCAGCGTGAAGCGGTCGGCGTACTCCTTCGCCAGCTCGCCCAGCTCTCCGGCGAAGATCACCGATCGCTCGTCGCGGTTGGCGTAGAGCAGCACCACCCGGCCCGAGCCCTTCTCCAGGGCGGTCCGCACGATCGACATCACCGGGGTGATGCCCGAGCCGCCCGCGAAGAGCAGCAGATCGGCGTCGAAGTCCCGGGGGGTGAAGATCCCGCTCGGCGGCAGCACCCGCATCGTGTCGCCGGCCTGCAGGTGGTCGTGGATCCAGTTGGAGGCGTAGCCGTCGACCGTCCGCTTGACGGTGATCTGGTGCACGCCGGAGTGCGGCGCCGAGGACAGCGAGTAGCAGCGCGCCGCCAGACCGGTCTCGTCACTGGGCACGGCCACGGTGAGGAACTGCCCGGGGCGGTAGGTGAACCGCTCGGCCAGCTCGTCGGGCACCTCGAAGACGACCGAACGGGCGTCGTCGGTCTCCTCGATCACCTCGAGCACGTTGAGGACGAAGGACTCAGTAGCCATCCAGGGCACCGATCTCGATCTGACCCTCGGCCACGGCGCGGTCGATCGAGGCGCGCAGCCTCGAGCAGCCCTCGTAGACGTGCCGGCCACCCGGCTCGGCGGCCATCCGGGCGAACTCCGCGCAGGCGCCCAGCGACTCGGCGTCCCACTGGATCGAGGTGTGGTGCTCGCTGTTCTTCTTCACGCGCACGCGCGCAAGGCAGTCGAGGCACGCCACCTCGGTCAGGCGGGCCTGCGTGTAGAGACGCTGGTCCTCCAGCGTCTCGTCGCTGGTCGGGGAGAACGAGGCCACGGTGGTCTCGGCGGCCGCTCAGACGCCGCCGGCAGCCGTCGGGGACGGCGCCTCGGCGTTCTCGGAGGAGTCCTCCGCTGCCTTGCGGGCGAGGTTCTCCTCCACCTCCGCGTGCCAGTACTCGTTGGCCTTGGTGGTGTCGACCTCGAACTCGTAGCGCTCGGTCATCTCCGGCGTGACGTCTGCCGCGTCGACGTAGAACTGCTCGTACCAGCGACGGAGCTGGTAGACCGGCCCGTCCTCCTCGCACAGCAGGGGGTTCTGCACCGGCGCCTTGTTGAGCCAGATGTTGACGTCCTGCATGAAGCCGTCGCCGAACATCTCGGTGTAGCGCTTGCCGATGTACTCGGTGGTCTTCTCGTCGGTGCCTTCGGGCTTGAGCACCTTCAGGCCGTACATCAGCTTGAAGGAGTTGTCGCTGGTGGGCACGTGGCAGTTGATCAGCACCACGTCGGTGACGAAGCCCTTGTAGTCGTTCTTGATCCAGTTGATCATGAACGACGGCCCGTAGTAGGTGGCCTCCGACTTCAGCACGAGGTCCTCGTCGCCGTACCCCTCCCCCGCCATGTCGGGACGGCCGGTCGACTCCATGAACTGGGTGGCCATGTGGCCCTCGAAGACGTTGCGGAAGCTGGTCGGGAAGGCGAAGTGGATGTAGAAGAAGTGCGCCATGTCCACGACGTTGTCGATGATCTCGCGGCAGTGCGCCGACGGGACGTCGAGGACGTTCCAGCTCCAGTCCGTGTAGACGTCCGCGTCCATGATGTTCTCGAGCTCCGGCGGCAGCACGTCGTGGTCGGCCGGGCTGCCCTCGGTGTCGTGCCAGACCATGAGCAGGCCGTTGCGGACGACCGTCTCGTACTTCTGCGTGCGCGCACGCAGCGGGATCCTCCGGGCGTAGGGGATCGCCTTGCACTTGCCGTCGCCGCCCCAGCGCCAGTCGTGGAACGGGCACGCGATCTCGTCGCCCTTGACGGTCCCCTGGGTGAGGTCCCCACCCATGTGCCGGCAGTAGCCGTCGAGCACGTTGAGCTCGCCGTTCGCGCCCTGCCAGACCACGAGCTTGCCGCCGAAGCCCTCGACGCCGTGCGGCTTGCCGTCCTGGAACTGGGTCACCGGGCCCAGGCAGTGCCATCCGCGCGCGAATCGCTCCGGCGCCGTGCCGCGGTCCAGCGCTCGAGCGGCCCCACCCGGGCGCGCGGATCCGTTGTCCGTTTTGGCGGCTTTCGCTGCCGCCGTGGTGCTCGTCATGGGATCCTCCATTGTGCTGTCTGTCGGACAGATGGCCGCACGGGTCCAAAACAAGAACAGGTTATAGTTTTGCGCGGAAGAAAGACAGTCTTCCGCCTCGCCGAGTGATCGTCAGGAGCTTCACTTGCACATCGCACTGACCCGGGATCAGGAGCGGTTGCGGAACGAGCTTCGGGAGTACTTCGACCAGCTGGTCACCCCCGAGCGTAGTGCCGCTCTGCAGGGCTCCTCCGGCGAATTCGGCGATGCCTCGGTCTACAAGGAGGTCATCCGCCAGGTCGGCCACGACGGCTGGCTCGGCATCGGCTGGCCCGAGGAGTACGGCGGTCAGGCCCGCTCGATGATGGACCAGCTGATCTTCACCGACGAGGCGGCCATCGCCGGGGTGCCGATCCCCTACCTGACGCTCAACACCGTCGGCCCGACGATCATGCGCTTCGGCACCGACACCCAGAAGGAGGAGATCCTTCCGAAGATCCTCCGTGGCGAGATGCACTTCTCGATCGGCTACTCCGAGCCCGACTCCGGCACCGACCTGGCCAGCCTGAAGACGCGCGCGCGGCTCGAGGGCGACGAGTGGGTGATCAACGGCCAGAAGATGTGGACCTCGCTGATCCAGTACGCCGACTACATCTGGCTGGCCTGCCGCACCGACGCCGAGCTCCCGCGCCACAAGGGCCTCTCGATGATCCTGGTGCCCGCCGACAGCGAAGGCTTCTCCTACACGCCGGTCCAGACGGTGGCGGGGGTCGGCACCAGCGCGACGTACTACGACGACGTCCGCGTGCCCCGTGAGAACCTCGTCGGCGAGCTCAACGGCGGCTGGGCCCTGATGACCAACCAGCTCAACCACGAACGGGTCGCCCTGACGTCCTCGGCGCCCGTCACGCACTCGATCCGGCTGGTGCGTGACTGGGCCAAGCAGACCCGCACCCCCGAAGGCTCCCGGATCATCGACTCCGAGTGGGTGCAGGTGCTGCTCGGGCGGGCACACGCTCGCGCCGACATGCTCAAGCTGCTCAACTGGCAGCTCGCCTCGGCGAGCACCGACCTCTCCCCCGCCGACGCCTCGGCCACCAAGGTCTACGGCTCGGAGATGGCCACCGAGGTCTACCGTTCGCTGATGGAGATCGTCGGCCCCCGGGCCATGGTCACTGCCGACTCCTCCGGCAGCGTGCTCCGCGGCCGGCTGGAGCGCTACTACCGCTCGTCGCTGGTGATGACCTTCGGCGGCGGCACCAACGAGATCCAGCGCGACATCATCGGCTACGTCGGACTGGGCCTGCCGGCCGCGTCCCGACAGGTCCAGCGGTAGGGGTGGGCATGGACTTCGAAGAGACCCCGGAGGGCCGGGCCGCGGCGGAGCTCGCTGCCTCGATCCTGGAGAAGCACTCCTCCCCGGAGCGGCTGCGCCTCGTCGACAAGTTCGCGATCCGCTTCGACTACCAGCTGTGGCGGCACTTCGCCGACTCCCAGCTGCTGTCCCTCGCCGTCCCCGAGGAGCAGGGCGGGAGCGCGCTGGGCATCCTCGAGGCGTGCAGCGTCCTGATCGAGATGGGCCGGACCGTGGCCCCGATCCCGATGAGCACCCACCTGGTCACCGGGATGGCGATCGCCCGCTTCGGTTCCGAGCCGCAGAAGGCCCGCTGGCTGCGCCCCGGCGGCGAGGGCGAGCTGATGCTGACCCCGGCCCTGTCCGAGGACCAGTCCTACAACCCGGTCACGCCGCTGACACGGGCCGAGAACGACGGCTCGCAGTGGATGCTGACCGGCGGCAAGACCGTGGTGCCGGTGGGGCCGCTGGCCGACCTGTTCGTCGTACCGGCCACCACCAGCGACGGAACCACCGTCTTCCTCGTCCACGCCGACGATCCCGGGGTGGTGATCACCAACCAGGAGCTGAGCGGCGGAGAGCTCGGTGCGCGCGTGGATCTCGACCGGGCCACGATCCCGCTGGACCGGGTGCTCGGCGTGGTCGGCGACGGCGAGGAGATCGTGCGCTGGCTCGGCGAGCACCTCACCGTCGCGGTGTGCGCCCAGCAGCTCGGCACCCTCGAAGCGGCGCTGCGGATGACCGCGGAGTACGCCAAGACCCGGGAGCAGTTCGGCCGCCCGATCGGCACCTTCCAGGCGGTGTCCCAGCGGCTGGCCGACGGCTACATCGACGTCCTCGGCGCCCGGTTGACGCTCTGGCAGGCAGCCTGGCAGCTCAGCGAGGGGCTGCCCGCCACCGAGGCGGTCGCGATCGCCAAGCTCTGGGCCGCCGACGCGGGCCACCGGGTGGCGCACACCACGGTGCACGTGCACGGTGGTGTCGGCATCGACCTCGACGGCGAGGCTCACCGCTACTTCACCGCCGCCAAGCGGCAGGAGTTCCTGCTGGGCGGAGCGACCGACCAGGCCCGGCTCATCGGCGGGATCCTCGCGCACCGGGCGCGATGACCCCCACTCCCCGATGACCTCACTCCGCGAGGTGCTCCTCGGCCGCGTCGCGGACGCCGGCCCGGCTCTCCTCGACGGAGACGACCGCTGGACCTGGCAGGAGTACCTCGAGGAGTGCGCCCGGCGTGCGCATGCGCTGCGCGGACTCCTTCTCCCGGACCGGCCGCCGCACGTCGGCGTCCTGATGGACAACGTCCCGGAGCTGACGTTCCTCCTCGGAGCAGCCGGGCTCGGCGGACTCGTCGTGGTCGGCCTGAACACGACCCGACGCGGCGAGTCGCTGGTCGCCGACGTCCGCAAGGCGAACTGCCAGGTCGTCCTGGCCGACCCGCGGCTGCGTCCGCTGCTCGACGGCGTCGACGACATGGACGACATACCGGTGCTCAGCACCGACGACGCCACCTGGCGGGCTGCGGTGTCTGCGGCGCCCACCGAGCCGCCGGCCGCAGCACCGACGGACGACTCGCTGTTCATGCTGATCTTCACCTCGGGCACGAGCGGTGAGCCGAAGGCGGTCCGGATCACCCACGAGAAGGTCACGTTCCCCGGCGCCATGCTCGCCGGACGCTTCGGCCTCACTGCCGATGACGTCCTGTACGTCTCGATGCCGCTGTTCCACTCCAACGCGGTGATGGCAGGGTGGGGGCCGGCGCTCGCGTGTGGTGGCGCGGTCGCCCTGGCGGAGCGGTTCTCGGCCTCCGGGTTTCTCGACGACGTACGGCGCTACGGGGCGACGTACCTCAACTACGTCGGCAAGCCGCTCTCCTACGTGATGGCCACACCCGAGCGACCCGACGACGCCGACAACCCCTTGCGCATCGCCTTCGGCAACGAGGCCGGGGATCGCGACATCGAGGGGTTCGCCCGCCGTTTCGGCTGCGCGGTGGTCGACGGCTTCGGCTCGACCGAGAACGCCGTCATCGTGACCCGCGCACCCGGCACGCCGCCGGGATCGATCGGCATGCCGCTCGAGGGCGTCGCGGTCCTCGACCCGGACACCGGGCAGGAGTGCCCGCGGGCGCTGCTCGACGACTCCGGGCAGGTCACCAATCTCGACGAGGCGACCGGCGAGCTGGTCAACACGACCGGCACCGGGCAGTTCGCCGGCTACTACAACGACCCGGACGCGACCGCGGAGCGGATGCGTGACGGGATGTACTGGAGCGGCGACCTGGCCTACCGCGACGAGGCCGGCTTCGTCTACTACGCCGGCCGCACGGCCGACTGGTTGCGCGTCGACGGCGAGAACATCGCCGCGGCGCCGGTCGAGCGCATCCTGCTGCGGCACCCGTCGATCGGGCAGGCGGCGGTGTACGCCTTGCCCGACCCCGCGTCCGGCGACCAGCTCGTCGCGGCGCTGGTGCTCGTCGGGCCGCTGACCCCGTCCGAGCTCGAGTCGTTCCTCGACGAGCAGGCCGATCTCGGCACGAAGTCACGACCGCGGTTCGTCCGGGTCCTCGAGTCGTTGCCACGCACCGCGACCAACAAGGTGCTCAAGCGCGAGCTCCGCGCCGAGGGCGTCCCGGGCGTCGTGTGGGTGCGCGCGGAGCGCGGCACGTCGTACGACGTGGAGAACCGGTGAGGGCCGCCCTCTACACGACGGTGTTCTTCTTCGTGGCGCCCGGGGCCAACGCGGGCCTGGTGCCCTGGCTGATCACCGGATGGGAACACCCGTCCTCCTTCGCGGCCCTGGACGTCGTCGGCGTCCTGGTCATCGTGGTGGGCCTCGCGGTGGTGGTGGCGTGCTTCGCGCGGTTCGTCTCCGAGGGGCACGGCACCCCGGCGCCGGCCGCTCCCACCGACCAGCTCGTGGTCGGCGGCATCTACCGCTACGTGCGCAACCCGATGTACCTCGGGGTCGCGGCGGTGATCGGCGGCCAGGCGCTGCTGTTCCGCAGCTGGGCGACGGCAATCTGGATGGCCCTGTTCATGGTCGTGGTGTGGTTGTTCGTCCGTCTCTACGAGGAGCCGACGCTGACCCGGCAGTTCGGAGCCTCGTACGGCCGCTACCGCCGGGCGGTCCCGGGCTGGTGGCCCCGGCCGACGCCGTACCGGGACTAGGCCCGCGCCGGCACCGAGACCGGCACCGAGATCGGGCGGCCCTAGGGTGACGTCCATGCCGCTGTACGAGTTCGAGGGCAAGGCCCCGTCCGTCCACCCGACCGCCTTCGTCGCCCCGACCGCCAGCATCATCGGCGACGTCACCATCGAGGAGAACGCCTCGGTCTGGTACGGCGTCGTGCTGCGGGCGGACTTCGGTCCCATCGTCGTGCGGGCAGGCGCGAACGTGCAGGACGGGTCGGTCCTGCACACCCCCGAGCACCTCACCTGCGAGGTCGGCGAGGGCGCCACGATCGGGCACTCGTGCATGGTGCACGGCGCGACGATCGGCACCGAGGCCCTGATCGGCAACGGCGCGATCATCCTCGACGGCGCGACCATCGGGGAGCGCACGCTCGTCGCGGCCGGCTCGGTCGTCACGGGCGACCTCCCGGCCGGCGTGCTCGCGCTCGGCGCACCCGCTCGCGTCAAGGGCCCGCTCGAGGGCACCAACGGCGAGCTGTGGGTCGCTGCCAACCCGCAGGTCTACCGCGACCTGGCACAGCGGCACCGCACCGGGATCCGGGAGGTCTGAGGACCGCCCGCCCCGAGGCGGCCTCCACCCAAAGGTGGAGGCGGGACCACCCGTTCCGACGACGCGATGAGGGTCCTGCTGTTCCTAGCGTGCGGGCATGGACACTCTTCAGCAGGAAAACCAGCAGACCGGCACCGGCTACGCCCGGGCCCTGACCATCGCCGTGGCCGCCGTCGTGATCGGCGTCGCACGGCTCTTCCTCACAGCAGGCGGGGGTGGCCAGACCTGGTCGGACATCGTCGCCGTCACCGCGTTCGGCCTGGTCGGACTGGCCATCGGCTTCGGCGCAGTGGTCCCTCCGGCATTGCGGACGGCGCCCTCGACCGCGGCATGGGCGGCGGTCGCCCTGGGAGTCATCTCGGTGCTCGTGGCGGTCGTGTTCTTCTTCAGCCCGGCGCCGTTCGTGCTTGGCTACGCCACGTGGTTCCTCGCCCAGACGCCCCTCGTGCACTCGGCCGGCGGCTCACGCGGCAAGGTCGCCCGAGTCCTGGGGGCGGTGGCGATGGCGGTTCCGGTGATCTGGGCGGTCTACGGCACGATCCACGGCTGGAACCCGGGGCTGCCGAGCAGTTGAGCGAGTCCCGATCCCCGCGCCCTCCGGTCGCCGACCTGGCGATCGGAGGGTTCCTCCTCGCCTTCGGCGTCTTCGAGGAGCTCGGCGGCAGCGGGCACGTGTCCTCGCGGTACCCCCTCCAGTTCGCGATCCTCGCGCTCACCACGCTGCCGCTGCTCTGGCGCCGCCGGTGGCCGGTGCAGACGTTCCTGGTGGTGGCCGTCGCCTTCGGCGGCAAGGCGCTGGTGATGGAGCCGATGTCGCAGCCGCTGGCGGAGCCGCTCGCCTTCGCGGTGGCCCTCTACACGATCGGTTCCAGGCTCCAGATCAGGCTCTCGCTCCTGCTCCTCGTGGTCGGGGTCGGGCTGGGCTCGTTGCGCGAGATCGGCACGACCGGCGACGGCACCGGTGGGGCGATCGTCAACCAGGCATTCGCCGTCCTGGTGTGGGCAGTCGGCCGCCTGGTGCGCGGGCTGGAGTCGCGGGCGACCACCTCGGAGCATCGGGTGGCCGTGGTGGAGGACTGGGCGGCCGAGTCCTCGCGTGAGGCCGTCGCCGAGGAACGGCTGCGGATCGCGCGCGAGCTGCACGACATCGTCGCCCACAGCATCGGCGTGGTCCTGCTGCACGCGGGTGGCGGCAAGCGGATGCTCGACCACGACGTGGAGCAGTCCCGCCGGGCGTTCGAGACGATCGAGAAGGCTGCTGGCGACGCGCTGGCCGAGACTCGCCGTCTCCTCGGTGTGCTGCGCCCCGATCACGACCAGCTCGAGCGTCAACCCACCGTCGAGGACCTGCCAGCCCTCGCGGACCAGGTGCGTGCCGCAGGCGTGGAGGTCAGGGTGGACCTGGACCCGTGTCCCGACCTGAGCCCCGGACTGTCCCTGTGCCTCTACCGGATCGTGCAGGAGGCGACGACCAACGCGGTCCGGCACGGGCACGCCGACCGGGTCGACGTACACCTGCGGGCGGGTGCGGACGCGCTCGACCTCTCGGTCTCCGACAACGGGACCACCGCTTCGTCGGACACCTCAGGTGCCGGGCACGGGATCGTGGGCATGCGCGAGCGGGTGGCCTTGTTCCACGGCAGCCTGGAGGTCGGGCCCAGGTCGGGCGGCGGCTTCGGCCTGCGAGCGACGTTCCCCCGGGAGGACCGATGATCCGCGTGCTCGTCGTCGACGACCAGGAGCTGGTGCGGGCCGGCATCCGGATGATCCTGGCGACCGAGCCCGACCTCGAGATGGTCGGCGAGGCCGACGACGGCTCGGCAGCGCTGGCCGCGTGCCGCGAGCACCGGCCTGACGTGGTGCTGATGGACATCCGGATGTCGGGGACCAGCGGGATCGAGGCGACCCGACAGATCCTGGAGTCCTACCCCGAGGACCCCGGATCCGGCTCCGACCCGGCACCACCGAAGGTGCTGATCCTCACCACCTTCGACGTCGACACCTACGTCTACGACGCCCTGAGTGCGGGAGCATCCGGGTTCCTGCTCAAGGACGCGCCCGCGGACCAGCTGGTCGCCGCCATCCGCACCGTCAACGAAGGGGTCTCTCCCCTGGCTCCGCAGGTCACCCGGCGCCTCGTCGAGTCCTTCGCGCCGCAGCGGCAGCGGCCGCACGACCCGCGGATCGACGCGCTGACGCCCCGGGAGCTCGAGGTGCTGCTCGCGCTCACCCGAGGGCTCTCCAACCACGACATCGCCCGCGCGATGGTGCTCAGCGACGCGACCGTGAAGACCCACGTGAACCGCGTCCTGCGCAAGCTCGAGCTGACCAGCCGCACGCAGGCCGTCGTGTTCGGCTACGAGTCCGGTCTCGTCGAGGTCGGCGGCGAGGACGCTCGCGGGCGCTCCTGAGCCGGGTCGTGACGGGGACCCTGTTGCGCCAGCCAGGCCTCACCCCGTTCGAGGAGGCCCGGCAGCACCACGATCGGCAGGAGGACGGGGATCAGCAGCAGCTGGAACCAGTCCCAGGCGGTGTTGCCGGTGAAGCCGGTCCACTTCCACGGCACCAGGTAGCCCGCAGCCACGAGCGTGAGCGCCAGCAGGGCGCTCAGGCCGGCGATGATCCACGCCTCAGGGGTCACCCGCTCGGGTGGACGCCACAGGCTCGAGGTGGCGATCACCACGGGCAGCAGGGCGAGGCTCAGCCAGTCCCACAAGGTGTTGCCGGTGAAGCCGGTCCACTCCCAGGGCACCAGGTAGCCCGCCAGCACCAGCGCCGCGAAGGCGGCCAGCACCAGGGTGCCCACCGCCTTGTGCCCGCGGCCCAGGCGGTGTCGATGCGTCAGGAACAACGGGATCAGCGCGACCGTGACGGGCAGCGCGAGGGCCTCGAGCCAGTCCCAGAGCTTGACCTGCGTCGACAGGCCGGTCCAGGCCCAGTGGCGCGCATAGCCGCCCCACGCGAGGATGGCGAGGCAGGTCAGGCTCACCAGCGACACGAGCCATGCAGCGCGCGACGTGCGACTCCTCTTCTCGTGCACCTGCCCATCATCCCCGACCGCGACCCACTGCGGCCGACGTAGATTCGTCATGTGAGCGAGTGGAACGACAAGGTGATCGCCGAGTTTCGCGCCAACCAGGGGCGGGTCGGTGGCTCGTTCGAAGGAGCCCCGCTGCTCCTCCTGCACAGCACCGGCGCCAAGAGCGCGCAGGAACGTGTGAACCCGATGATGTACCAGGCGGTCGGCGACGACTTCGCGGTCTTCGCCTCCAAGAGCGGCGCGGACACCAACCCCGACTGGTACCACAACCTGAGGGCCCACCCCGAAGCCCGCATCGAGGTCGGCACAGAGACCCTTGACGTGACGGCGCGGGTGCTCGACGCCGAGGAACGCGAACCGATCTGGGTGGAGCAGAAGGCTCGGTACCCCGGTTTCGCCGACTACGAGACCAGGACCGACCGCATGATCCCCGTCGTCCTGCTCGTCCGTCGCTGACCCGCACCTGCCCTCGCCACACAGCTCGGCCGCAGGCCTCCTCCGGAGCGGAAGAGTACGTTCGTGCGATGACGACGCCGGAGTCGAGGCCGTCGGCCGACGACCTCTCCGAGCACACGCTCAACCGGAACTGGACCGAGCTGGTGCAGGAGCTGCGCTCCACGCAGACCGGCGTGCAGGTGCTGACCGGGTTCCTCCTCGCCGTGCCGTTCACGTCCCAGTTCCACCAGCTCGACCACGTCGAGCTGACCGCCTACCTGGTGGTGCTGACCACGGCGGTCGGCGCCTCGATGGCCGTGCTCGCGCCGATCGCCTACCACCGCATCCTGTTCCGCCGCGGCCGACGCCCGTGGCTGGTCGAGACCGCGAACCAGATCGCCCGCGTGGGACTCGTCCTGGCCGCGTTCACGACCTGCGGCGTGGTGTTCCTCGCCTTCGACCTGGCGCTCGGACGGGTCGCCGGGGCCGTGGCTTCCGGCGTCGCCTTCGCGGCGTACGTCGTGCTCTGGCTGATCGTCCCCATGCGTGCCCACCCGCCCGAAGGGTGGCGCTGAGCCACGCAATCGTCGCCCGCTCCTGCGCCCCGGCGCGAGTTGGGGCATCTGCCCCACGCGGGCCACGTGCGGACGCTCGTAGCGTCGCGGTGTCCCGGGAACCTGCCCGGGCACCAGACACCAGGAGGACGCCATGGCGACCACCGCACCCCACACCGTCGAGCGGATCAACTTCGGTCCGGTCGAGGTGGGCGAGACAGAGCTGGACGGCTACTCGGTCTCGTTCCTGCACGTCATCACCGACGTGGACATGACGCGCATGCTGCGGGGGCTTCCCGGCGACGTCTGCCCGTGCCCGCACTGGGGCATCGTGACCGAGGGCGAGATGGTGGTCCGGTACGCCGACCACGAGGAGGTCGTCGGCGCCGGCGACGTGTTCTACATGCCGCCGAACCACGTGCCGGTGTACCAGCCCGGAACGAGGCTGATCATGTTCAGCCCGACGGAGGAGATGAAGCCGGTCGACGAGGCGATCATGCGGAACCAGCGGGAGCTCCAGTCGAGCTGATCGGCGTACGATCACCAGATCCGCACTCTGGGTGGGAGTGAGCTGGTGACGAGCACGCCGGCAACGACCTCGGGAGCCTCAGGCACCTCGGATCTCGGCGAGGTTCGTCTGGCCGAGCTCGTCGCTGCGCTGTCCCTCGCTGTCGACCTCGGGTTCGACCAGCCGATGGAACACGTGCTCCGGCAGACCGTCATCGCGCTACGGATCGCCGACCGGCTCGGCCTCGACGTCCAGGACCGGGTCTCGCTGTACTACGCAGCGCTCCTGGTCAACGTCGGCTGCCACGCGGACGCCCACGAACAGGCGAAGTGGTTCGGGGACGACATCGCGCTCAAGGCGAACAAGTACCGACACGACTTCCACAGCGTGCAGGGCACCCTCGCCGGGTTGCGGATGATCGGCTCGGGCCACCCGCCGGTGCACCGGTTCCGGGTGGCCCTGGCCTTCGCCGTGTCCGGGCATCGCGAGGTCGACTCGATGATCAGCCGTCACGCGGAGCTGGCCACCCGGTTCGCGGCGCTGCTCGGGCTCGACGCGGGCGTCCAGGACGCGGTCGCCTCGTCGTATGAGCGCTGGGACGGCCACGGGTGGCCGGGGACGTGTCGAGGCGTGCAGATCCCGCTGCCGGCACGGATCTGCCAGCTCGCCGAGCACCTCGAGGTGGCCCACCGGCTCGGCGGGGTTCCCGCAGCCGCCACGCTGGCGCGGGAGCGCTCCGGCCGGCAGTTCGACCCGAGGCTGGCGTCACTCGTCGCACGCGACGGCGAGGCCCTGTTCCCCCACGGCGACTCCCCCAGCACCTGGCGGACGGTCATCGACGCCGAGCCGGTGCTGAGTGCTCCGCTGAGGGGGAAGGAGCTCGACGCGGCGCTGCGGGCGATCGCCGACTTCGTCGACCTGAAGTCGCCCTACACGCTCGGACACTCGCCAGCGGTCGCCGAGCTGTCGGCGACGGCCGGGCGGTGGCTGGGGATGTCCGGCCCCGACGTCGCCACGCTGTACCGGGCCGGCCTCGTGCACGACCTCGGCCGGCTCGGTGTCTCCAACGGGATCTGGGACAAGACCGAGGCGCTCGGTGCCGGCGAGCGCGAGCGGATCCGGCTCTACCCTTACCTGACCGAACGGATCCTGAGCCAGGCGCCGACGCTCGCCCGGTTGGGATCGCTCGCGGTGCAGCACCGCGAACGCCTCGACGGGTCGGGCTACCCGCGTGGCCTCACGGCAGGTTCGCTCTCGGTGGCAGCCCGCACGCTCGCGGTCGCGGACGCCTACCAGTCGCTCCGCGAGCCACGTCCCCACCGAGCCGCGCTCGGTGCCGACGCAGCCTCCGCACGTCTCCGGACAGAGGTACGAGAGGGACGCCTGGATCGGGACGCGACCGAAGCCGTGCTGGCGGCCGCTGACAACCCGTCCGTGCGACGCCACAGCCGGCCGGCCGGCCTCTCGCCGCGCGAGGTCGAGATCCTCCGCCTGATCGCCCGCGGGATGTCGAGCCGCGAGATCGCCCACGAGCTGGTCCTCTCCCCCAAGACCGTGCGCAACCACACCGAGCACATCTATGCGAAAACCGGGACCGGCAACCGGGTCTCGGCCAGCATCTTCGCCGTCGAGCACGGCTTGCTGCTGGTCGACGGCTGAGCCAGCCCCCGAGGAGGGTCGGTCAGCGAGTGCCGGACCAGGGGGTGCGCAGCCCGTGCTCGACGGCCGGCACCGTCTCCATGGTCGGCGCGGCGTCCGACGGGTGTGCCTGGTACCAGCGCACGTAGCGCCGGGTCAGTGGTCCCGCGGTGAGGCCGTGGGCGAAGACCGACAGCGCCACCGTGACCACGACGGCGTCCAGGAGCGTCTGCTGGTGGGGCAGGTTCGTGTCGTCGAGCAGGATCACCCCGAAGACGATCGAGGCGAGCCCGCGCGGTCCGAACCAGCCGAGGAACCCGAGCGTGCGCCTCGTGGCCCCGGTCCCGAGCATGGCCGCGGCGACGGGCAGCATCCGCACCACCGTGAGGCTGAGCAGCGCGTAGAGCACGAGCTCCCACGTCAGGCGCTGCAGCACTGGGCCGAGGATCACGGCGCCGAAGATGATGAAGGTGAGTGCGTTGAGGAGCTCGCCCGTCTCGTCGAGGAGCTCGGTGGCGGGAGCCTCACGGCCACGGCGTACGACGCCGAACACGAACCCGGCCGTGAAGGCCGCGATGAAGATGCTTCCCCCGAGCGCGGTCGCGACACCGGCAGCGAGCGCGGCCGTGGCGACCGGGAGGACCTGCCCCCAGTACGCGTCCATGCTGCGGTGACGGGCGGCCAGCAGGAACGCGAGACCGCCGAACAGGCCCGCGGCGATGCCACCGATCAGCCCGTAGCCGATCTGCTCCCACACCAGGGTGGCGGCCTGGTGGCCGGAGGTAGCGGTGTCCTCGGCCTCGGCGAGGGCAACAGCGATGAAGAACAACGGCACGCACAGCCCGTCGTTGAGGCCGCTCTCGACGTTCAGGCCCTGACGGATGCGTGAGGGCACGCGTTGGTCGGTGACCACGGCCTGGCCCAACGCCGCGTCGGTGCACGCCAGCATGACGGCGAGCACGAGGGCCTCGGCCAGGCTGAGCCCGGGCAGGACCGCGACGCCGACCAGGGCTCCCGCGACGATCGTGAACGGGAGCCCGAGACCGAGCAGCCGCAGCGGCACGGTGTACTCGCTGCGCAGCGAGCGGACCGAGATGCGCGAGGCATCCGCGAACAGCACCAGCGTCAGCGTCGCCTCCGCGACCAGCTTCACCTGCTCGCTGCCGACGGAGAGGTCCAGCAGCCCCGAGGCCGGGCCGACGACCAAACCGGCCGCGGTGAAGAACATCGCCGCCGTCACGTTGCGCGACTTCAGGCGGCCAGACACGGTGGCCCACACGATCAGCAGGACGGAGACCCCGGCGAGGGCCCAGGTCATGTGCATCGGGCAATCATCGCGGACGAACCGTGGTCAGGGCAGGAGGACCACGTCCACCCTGCTCTCACTTCCTGCTTCAGGAGGACGTCAACCGGTCGTCGGCGCGGTGACGTCCAGCGCGACGCCAGACGTCGTGCTGGCGGCATCGACGTGGACCGCGCCCACCGCGGCCGTGGGCAGGTCACCGCTCTGGCCGTCCCACGGGACGGTAGCGGTGCCGTTCCAGCAGCCGGAGGTGTCCGCCGGGTCGCCGTGCGGACCCTGAGCATGATGCGTGGCGCACACCGTGTAGCTGCCAGGACGGAGCGCCTTCACGAAGCTGCCGGCGCTGACATCGGCGACATCGAAGTCGACGTCCGCGTCGAAGACCTGCACGGTCACGTTGCTCGCGGGGGTGACGGAGCCGGACAGTCGACCCCGTGGCTCCAGCACGAGGTCGAGGTGGGACGCCTGACCGGCGTTCGTCGCAACTCCGGTGGCGTGGTCGTAGCTGTTGGCACCGCCTGACCAGACGATGCTGTAGCCGTACGGCGTCGCCGAGGACACCACGGACGTCCCGTCAGCCACGACCGCCGTTGGCCCCGGCGGGAGGCCATAGAGCAGGTAATGACCGGCGGTATCGGTCCGGACGCGCACGGGTCCGGTGTAGGCCGAGACGTCGACCCCGGCCAGGGCAGCACCACCCGTCGTGCGGATCGTCCCCTCGATGGCGGCAGCGGGAGGCACGACGACGGGATCGGCAATCGTCCGGAACTCACCGGCCGCCTGCGACGGAAAGGTCCGTGCAGCGCTCAGGTAACCCGTGGGGCGGTGGCTGGGCGGCAGTCCGCCGGGGTCCGGACCGTCTTCGTCGTAGCCGGCGAAGAAGGCCCAGTCCGTGGGGCCGGCCGGCTGCGTGCTCGCCACCCACACACCGCGCGTGTCGGTCACGTTGTACACCGGGGTGTCACCGCCCTCCTGCATCGGAGGCTCGGGGCCCTGCCTGACGGCGATGTCGGCGAGCGGGCTGCCGGCGGCGTTCCGCACGGTCCCGGCCATCGCGCTGGCGGTGTCGTCCGCTGGGGTGGCCACCGGCACGAGCGCATAGGAGGAACCGTGCCCGGTCGTGTCGACGCTGGCCAGGTAGTACCAGTAGCGCTCGGACGAGCTCTGCGCGGGCAGGACGTCGCGGTACGACGTGCCAGGGGCTGCGGTGGCCAGGACTTTGCCGCCGGTCGGGGTCGGAAGGGTGTTGCGCACGACCCGCACCCCAGCGAGGTCCGGGACGTCAGGTCTGGTCCAGGAGATGCTCACCTCTGGCGTGCCTCCGGTGAGCCGCCCCAGGGCGCCGGCGCGCGTGACCGGCCCCGGCGCCGTCACGTCCGGTCGCGTGCTGGTGGTCAGGGTGCGACGGGCTGAGTACTTTCCGGCTCCGTCGCGCACCCACACGGCGAAGGTGTACGTCGCTGCCGCCGTGAGAGGGCGTGCCGTGGCGAGGTGACCGTGGGTGACGGGCACGCCGTAGCCCGTGCCCGCTGTGGACGCTGCCGTCCGGCCCCGCGTGAGCCTGACGACCACCGAGGCGCCAGGCCCGTAGGCGGCGGCAGGGTTGGACCAGGACAGCGTGATGGTGTGGTCGTAGGTCGCGGCGGTCAGGTGTGCAACCGCCGGCGGGACAGCCGCCTGCGCCGGGGCGGCGACGAGCGTGCCTCCCACGACCGCCGTGGCGAAGACCGCGACCGTGGTCCCGCACCTGCTCCGAGGCATCCCGATCCCTTTCGCCCGATTCGGGATGCTACAACGGTTGCCGTCGGCAACCTAGGACCCGCCTGCTGCGGATCTTCTTCACGCGGTCGATGCCCTCGTGCTCGCGCACCGGGTGGGCCATCACGTCGGCGACGGAGCGCACCTCGTCCATCCGGCCCACGTCGAGCTACCTCTGCAGCGCAGCGATGTCGGACGGCGTGGCCGCCCGGACGTTGGCGGCGTCGGTGGAGCTGGTGCCCTGGTAGTTGGTGCCGGCCTTCGAGCCGAGCGCGGCCTTGAGCTGCGCCAGGGTCAGGGAGTCGATCTTGGTCGAGCTCCTGCGGCCCATCCGGAACGGAAGTGCTCCGGCCGGTGCCGGGGAGAACCAGTTGCCGGTCACCCGCCCGAGCATGTCCTCGCCGGAGAACGTGTGGTGCCCGGTGTCGTAGGCCCACAGCTGCGAGCGGCCGTTGAAGGTGTTGTTGCACACCTCGTTGCCGATCGACTGCCAGGGCACCACCGAGGGACTGAGGTTGGCCTTGTTGGTGCCGGAGTTCTTCCGGGCATCCTGGTTGATCCAGATGCCCTCGACGTTGCCACGCACGTCGTTGTTCCAGATCCGCAGGTGGCCGGCGTCGATCAGCTTGATCCCAGCGTTCGCGGCGTTCCTGAGCGTGTTGCCGGCGACGACACCGCGCTCGGACAGCTCGATCTCCACGGCGTGCTTCATGGCTGCTCGACCGTTCACGCTCCTGCCGTCCACGACGTTGTCGATGACCTTGACGTTGGTCGAGGACACGTCGAACCAGATCCCGCACGCACCCGGTACGTCGGTGACGGTGTTGTGCTTGATGAGCACGTTGTCGGACCGGGTGATCTTGATGCCGGCGGTCTCAGGCTGTGAGGCGTAGCCGTCGCGGTTCATCGCCGTGATGGTGTTCCCGGTGAACACCAGGCCGTTGGCGTGGGTGCCCATCACCCCGGACCATCCGTTGGTGCTGAACACGTTGTTGGTGACGTTGAGCGGCACCAGGAAGTCGAGAGAGGCCATCTTCGAGCCGGTGAAGGTGCATCCCGAGATCACCGAACCGCCGGCGTTGCCCGCGTAGCAGACCATCCCACGCGTCCACCCCGTCTTCGGGGGCACGTAGTTGCGGACACCGAGGTCGTAGAGGTTGACCTTGCCGGTCGCGATGAAGGCGTTGACCAGCGAACCCTTGCCGTCCAGCCAGGCGGTCTCGCCGGGGTAGGACTGGATCGTGACGTTCTTGCTGATGGTGCCGAGCGCCTCGTGGTAGGTCCCGCCACGCAGCACGAGCGTGCCGCCGTTGGGGACCTTGGCCAGGCCCGCCCTCGCGTTCCCGGGGGTGGCCACGACGGCGCCGGCAGGCACTGCTCTGGAGCCGGCAGCGGTGGCCGGAACAGCGGCGAGATCGAGCCCGGAGAGGGCGGCAACGGAGGTCAGGGTGGCGCCCGAACCGAGGAGGAGGGCGGCGCGTCTGGACATAGGCATCGTGACAACCTAGAGGCGACACTCACGTTCACCACGATCCGGAACGACGCACTCCAGGCGAAAACGTCACTGGATTGTGCTGATTTAGAGTGAGATATCGGACGTTTCCGGACGGCTTTGCGAGACGAACACCACAAGCACGGTGCCGTAGGCGAGTACCGGTATTCAGCCCCGGTGCTTCTCCAGCCGGCTGACCGCCTCGTCGTAGCCGCGCACCAGGTCTGCCATCACGTCGGCGACGGAGCGCACCTCGTTCATCCGGCCGACGATCTGTCCGACCGGCATCGAGATCACGTCGGGGTCGCCGTGCTCGTTCATCCGGCTGTGCGCGTCGGCCACCAGCAGGTTCTGCAGCGGCATGGGCAGCGGCTCCGGCGCGTCGTCCTCGGCCCAGGCATCGGTCCACTTCGTCTTGAGCAGGCGGGCCGGCTTCCCGGTGTAGACGCGCGTGCGCACCGTGTCGGAGCTCGAGGCGCGCAGGAAGGCCTCGGTCATGCCCTTGTTGGTGTTGAGGTTCGAGTACTCCTCGGTGGTCAACCAGACCGAGCCGGTCCACACACCCTGCGCGCCGAGCGCGAGGGAGGCCGCGACCTGCCTGCCCGAGCCGATGCCTCCGGCTCCCAGCACCGGTACGTCGGGGCCGACGGCGTCGACCACCTCGGGGGTCAGCACCATGCTGGCGATCTCGCCGGTGTGCCCGCCCGCCTCGTAGCCCTGGGCGATGATGATGTCGACGCCGTTCTTGACGTGGGAGAGCGCGTGCTTGGCGGCGCCGGCCAGGGCGGCCACCTGGACCCCGTGCTCGTGGGCCTTCTCGATCACGTCGACCGGGGGCGACCCCAGCGCGTTCGCGATCAGCACCGGCCGGTGCCTGAGGGCCACGTCGACGTGCGACCGAGCCGTGGAGTGCAGCCACCCCAGGACGCCCTCGCGTCCCTCACCGTCGGCGAGCGGTGGTACGCCGAGCTGCTGCAGTGTCTTCTCCACGAAGCTGACGTGGGCCTCGGGGATCATCGCCTTGAGGTCGACCGACTTGCCCTCGGTGGGGATCTTCATGGGCATCACCACGTCGACGCCGTACGGCTTGCCGTCGGTGTGGTCGTCGAGCCAGGTGAGCGTCTCGTCGAGCTCCTCGGCGTCGTTGAACCGCACCGCACCCAGGACGCCCAGCCCCCCGGCGCGGGAGACCGCCGCCGCCACGTGCTCGGAGGGGGTGAAGGCGAAGATCGGGTACTCGATGCCGAACCGGTCGCACAGGTCGGTACGCATGCGCGTCACGCTCCTGACGGCGAGGTGGCGACCTTGGCGGCGAACGACGCCAGGGCCAGCTCCTTGGCGCGGGGGTACTGGGCCTTGCCGGTCGCGTTGCGCGGGATCTCGGCCACCAGGGTGATCGCACGCGGCAGCTTGTAGCCGGAGAGGTGCTGGCGCAGGAACGTGCGCAGCTCCTCCAGCTCGACGTCGGATCCCTCGCGCGGCTGGATCACCGCCGTCACCGACTGCCCGTAGCGCTCGTCGGGGATGCCGACCACCAGCACGTCGTAGATGTCTGGGTGGGCCTTGATCGCCATCTCCACCTCCTCGGGGAAGACCTTCTCCCCGCCCGTGTTGATGCAGTTCGAGCCTCGGCCGAGCAGGGTCACCTTGTTGCCCTCCTCGATGCGGGCGTAGTCGCCGGGCACCGAGTAGCGGACACCGTCGAGCTCGAGGAAGGTGCGTGCCGACTTCTCGGGGTCCTTGTAGTAGCCCACCGGCACCGACCCCGCGCGGCCCAGCCGACCGACCTGACCCACGTTGGTGGCGACGTCGAGCACGTGGTTGTCGTCGTCGATGACCGCGCTGTTCGGGCCGAGGCCCACGACCGGGCCGTCGGTGCTGATGTGGTCCTTGTCCTGCAGGCCCATGCCCTGGAAACCGGTCTCCGAGGCACCGACCGAGTCGGTGAAGACCGCGTTGGGGAAGGCCTCCATCCATCGCTTCTTCACCGGCGGGCTGAAGATCGCGGCGCTGCTGGAGATCGCGAACAGGCTGGACCCGTCGTACGGCGTGCCGGTGGCGGCCTGGCGGTCGAACTCCTCGATGAGCGGTCGCGCCATCGCGTCACCGGTCATGAAGATCAGCTGGACCTTCTCGCGGTCGATGATCTCCCAGGTGCGCCGGGCGTCGAACTTCGGCTCGAGGATCGTCAGGTGGCCGGCGAACAGGTGCATCAGCAGGCCTGCCTGCGCGCCACCGTGCATCAGCGGGCTCAGCGGGAAGGTGACCATCCGCGGGTCGTTGGCCTGGCCCGACTGGTCGTACTCCTCCAGCGGCTCGCCGGTGTAGAAGTCGATGCCGCCACCGAGCACCCGCCAGAAGTCCTCGTGGCGCCACATCACGCCCTTGGGGAACCCGGTCGTCCCGCCGGTGTAGATGATGTGCAGGTCGTCGGGACTGCGCTCCCCGAAGTCGCGCACCTCGCTCTGCCCCTCGAGGGCGTCGGCCAGGGTGACGCCGCCGAACGAGGAGAGGTCGGCGTCGTTGTCGGGCTCGGCCACGTCGGGGATCGCCACGAACACGGTCAGCTGCTCGTGCTGAGGTGCACAGCTGGCCACGATCGGCGCGTAGGGGCGCTCGAAGACCAGGGCCTTCACGTCGGCGTTGTCGAAGAGGTAGTTCAGCTCGCCCTCGACGTAGCGGTAGTTCACGTTGATGCTGACCGCGCGGATCTTGAGGACCGCCAGCAGGGCGACGACGTGCTCGATGCTGTTCTTGGCGTAGAGGCCCACGTGGTCGCCCTGCCCGATGCCCTGGGAGGCCAGGTGGTGGGCCAGCTTGTTGGCGTCGCGCTCGAGGTCGGCGTAGGTCACCACCCGGTCCCCGACCATGACTGCGCGGTTGTCGGGAGCGGCATCGACGGCATGCTCGAACAGGTCGGCGATGTTGAGAGCCATGCGGGCAAGACTAGAACACGTTCTTGTTTCTGACTAGCATCGCCCCCATGACCGAAGCCGCCTCCCAGCCCCACTGCCTCGTCGAGCTCGAGGGCCACACGCTGGTCGTCACGATGAACCGTCCGGAGGCCCGCAACGCCCTCTCCGGGGAGATGCTCGGGATCATGGAACAGGCCTGGGAGCGGGCCAACGAGGACGTCGACGTGCGCGTCGTGATCCTCACCGGGGCGGGTGGCTACTTCTGTGCCGGCGCCGACCTCAAGGCCATGTCAGCCAGCTCCCCCTCGGACCGTTTCGAGAGCGGTGAGTTCGACCCGTCGGTGATCCGCTCGCTGCTCAAGGGCTACCGCGTGCAGAAGCCGCTCATCGCCGCCGTCGAGGGACCGGCCATCGCGGGTGGCACCGAGATCCTGCAGGCCACCGACATCCGGGTCGCCGGAGAGTCAGCCAGGTTCGGCGTCTCCGAGCCGCGTTGGGGCCTCTACCCCCTCGGCGGCTCCGCCGTACGACTCCCCCGGCAGCTGCCCTACACGGTCGCGGCCGAGCTGCTCCTCACCGGTCGCCACATCAAGGCCCCGGAGGCCAAGGAGATCGGGCTGATCGGCCACGTCGTGCCCGACGGCGAGGCGCTGGCCAAGGCGCACGAGATCGCCGCTCAGATCGCCGCCAACGGCCCGCTCGCCGTCCAGGCCGTGCTGCGGACGATCCGCAACAGCGAGGGCAAGCACGAGGACGAGTGCTGGAAGGACGACGCCGCGACCGGCGCCGCGGTCTTCGCGTCGAACGACGCCAAGGAGGGCCCTCGGGCCTTCGCCGAGAAGCGCACCCCGAACTTCACCGGAAGCTGATCAGCGAGCTAGCAGGTCGGCAGCGCGTCGATGTAGCGGCCCGCGCTCCACTTGCTGGTGCCGTACTTCGTCTTCGCCCGCAGGTAGACGACCGCGTCGGTCTCGTCTGGCAGGAAGCCGGTGCTCTTCGTCGCCGAGACCTTGCCCTTGGAGACGGGGACCCATCCCGAGGTGTAGGCGGCCCGGCCGCCGCGGTTGTGGAACTGCACCGACCCGCCGACCGACGCCTTGCGGGCATCGGCACGCCACAGGACCGACCACACGGTGTAGCCCTGGGAGTTCTTGTGCTTGTACTGGCACGCCTGCAGCTTGATGTGGCGTGGCGTCTCGTAGAGCGTCTTGAACGTGGTGGCGGCGCTGGCCGGTGCCTGGGCCACGCCCGTCATGACGAGCGCCGCCGGCACTGCCGCGGCGACAAGCTTTCCCCGTAGTTGCATGCGCCAGGGATACCCCCTCGCACCGACTCTCACACCACGCGTGGCGATCTCAGTACCGGTCCGGTGAATCCGCGGTCGGAACACGTGCCGCTCCGCTAGCGTCGGAGCGTGCCGCCTCCACACTTGGTGCCACTCGGGCCGCAGCACCTTGCCGCCCTGCGCGAGGCGATGAGCGACGCAGAGATCCTGCGGTTCACCCGGACGCCGGACCCGATACCCGAGGGATGGGTCGAGGAGTGGCTGACCGGCTTCGACGGGGAGCACCGGTACGCGTTCGCGATCGTGGACAGCGAGGACGGGCAGGAGCAGTTCCTCGGCTACGTGGTGACCGGCCCGGTCAACCGCCGCGACCTCGAGGTCGAGCTCGGCTACGCGGTCACTCCCGCTGCCCGCGGACGAGGAGTGGCCACTCACGCCTTGCGGCAGCTCACCCGGTGGGCCTTCGAGCAGGGGATGCAACGGGTCACGGCGCTCATCTCCCCCGACAACACCGCGTCGAGCCGGGTGGTGGTGAAGGTGGGGTACACCTTCGAGGGCGTGCTGCGCTCGATGCACCACATCGACGGACGACGCAGCGACCTGCAGTCGTGGTCGATCCTTCCGGGCGAGCTGGTCGACACACCCCTCTAGGCTCTGAGGGTGTCCACGATCTGGGAGCGCTTCGAGCACGACCCCCGCCGCCCGGAGAACGCCCCGCTCCGTGCGTCCGACCGCGACCGCGACCTCGTCCAGGAGGTGTTGGGCACCGCCTTCGCGGAGGGCCGGCTCGACCGTGAGGAGCTCGACGAGCGCGTCGACCAGGTGGCCGCCGCGCGCACCCTGGGCGAGCTGCCCCCGCTGCTGAAGGACCTCGTGTCCACCTCGGCGCCGTCGCGGCTGGCGATGTCGTCCGCCGATCGCCACGCGGCCGCCGAGCTGAAGTACCGCCGGATGCGCCAGCAGGCGTTCGGGGCGTTCATCACGCCCACGTTGATCTGCTGGGCGATCTGGGCGGCCACGATGTTCGCTGGCTTCCCCTGGCCGCTGTTCGTGATGATCGCGACCGGGGTCCGCTGGCTCCGCCTTGTCACCAGCCACCAGGACACCGTCGCCTCCCTCGAGCAGGGCATGGAGAAGCGTGAGCGGCGTCGGCTCGAGCAGCAGGAGCGACGCGACCGGCACGGGCTCAACCGTGGGCGGCGACCCCCACGGTGGGATGAGTGACGCGGCCGAACGCCCGCCGGACGCGCTGAGCCTGGCGGCCACCGGTCTGGTCGGGAGAGTGACCTCGGCCCGGCCGCTGGGCGGCATGAGTGGCGCGAGTGTGCTCCTCCTCGCAGGGCCGCGTGGCTCGGTGGTCGCCAAGCAGGTCCACCCGCGCGAGATGGCCTTCTACGAGGGCGTGACCCTGTCCGGGGTGCGGGTGCCACGGGTGCTCGGCCGGGCCGATCAGTGGCTGCTCCTGGAGCACCTCCCCGATGCGCTACCCCGGCATCGCTGGGGCGCGGACACCGAGGTGGCCGCCACCCTGCGTGCCCTGCACGCGACACCGACCGAGGCGATCGCCGGCGTGCCGGCGCCGTTCCGTCCTCGGTGGGACGACGAGATGCACACCGCCGCCATGACCGTGCTCTCGCTCTCCGCCAGCGCCGCAGCGACCCTGGCCGTCGTACGGCGGGCCGCGCTGCCGCTCCTCGAGCCGGTGGCCGTGATCTCCGGCGACACCAACCCGTTGAACTGGCGCCTCGACGCGGACGGGCACCCGGTGCTGCTCGACTGGGAGCGGCTCGGACTCGGCCACCCCGCGATCGACCTGGGGATCGCGCTTCCCGGCCTCCCGACCCGGGAAGAGGCGGCCGCGATGGTGTCGGCGTACGGCCACCCCGGCGTGACCTCCGGCGACGTGCTCGTCGCCAAGGCGTGGTCGGTGGTCGAGTTCGCCGCCGAGGTGGCTGCCAGGCCCGACCTCGAGGCGATGCTGTTCGCGCCGGGAGTGCTGGAGGACTGGTTGGCCGACCTCCCGGTCGACCGGGAGTGACGTCTCGGCGCTGCGAGGCGTTCGAGCATGACGGCACGCGGCTGGGAAGGCACCTCGCGGCTGTGACGCACGGCGGTTACCCTCCGCGGAGGGAGGTGTCGCCATGGACGTGCGCGGGCTCGTGAGCAGTCACTACGGCTCGGAGGACCTCAGCGGCGCGATCCTCGGCGCCCTGGCCGAGGCGGGGACCGATGTGCAGGCCCTCGGGCCGGCCGACCTGTTCCCGGTCGACCAGCTGCACGCGGGCGGCCCCGCCGCGACCGGGTACCTCCTCGACCGCCTGCAGGTCGGCCCCGGCGTACGCCTGCTCGACGTGGGCTGCGGCATCGGTGGCGGCAGCCGGATGGCGGCCATGGCCGGCGCCGACGTGACCGGGGTCGACCTGACGCCCGAGTTCGTCGAGACGGCCACGGTGCTCACCGAGCGCGTCGGCCTGGCCGACCGCGCGAGGTTCGTCACGACGGCGGCCGAGGAGCTGCCGTTCGAGGACGGCTCCCTCGACGCGGCCATGCTGGTGCACGTCGGGATGAACGTGCCGGACAAGGCCGCCCTGTTCGCCGAGGTGCACCGCGTGCTCGTCCCCGGCGGTGTCTTCGGCCTCTACGAACAGGTACGCATCGGCGAGGGCGAGCTGACCTTCCCGCTCCCCTGGGCCGAGGACGAGCGATCGTCCTTCGTGGAGTCCGTGGAGGACTATCGGCGCCACCTGACGACGGCGGGCTTCACCGTCTCTGACGTCGAGGACCGGACGGCCGCGGCAGCCGTCCCGCCGACTCCTGGACCGGTGACCAACGCGGTGATATTCGGCCCGGCCTTCGTCGAGCGCATCGGCAACAACATCGCCGCGGCGAAGGCGGGACTTCTCGCGGCGGTCGTCGTGCTGGCCGCCGCCTGAGAGCACTCAGGGGCCGCTGCGTCCTACACTGAGCGGGTGCAGCTCCTCGAGCGCGAGACATTTCTGGCCGCTCTGGATGACTACGCAGCAGACGCCGACTCGGGCCACGGCCGCTTGGTGGTCATCTCGGGTGAGCCGGGAATCGGGAAGACGTCCCTGGTCGACGCCTTCCGTGAGTCGCGCCCGGACCTCCGCTGGCTCTGGGGCGCCTGCGACGGCAGCTTCACTCCTCGTCCGCTGGGACCGCTGCGCGAGATCATCGACCAGCTCGACGGCCGCCTGCCCGAGCCGGCGAGCAACGACGACGACCGGCACCGGCTGTTCGCCGCCTTCCTGGCCGACCTGGAGGCGTCCCCGGCCACCACGGGTGTCATCGTCGAGGACCTGCACTGGGCCGACGAGGCGACCCTCGACTGGCTCGGCTTCCTGGCCCGGCGTGTCGAGCGCACGCGGACGCTGGTGGTGGTCACCCTGCGCGAGGGCGAGGCTGGCCTCGACGGCCCCCATCGTCAGGCGCTGACCCACCTGGTCGCCCACAGGTCCACGCGACGGGTGTCCGTGCCCCCGCTGAGCACCGAGGCCGTTCGACGCCTCGCCGACGGGCACGCCCGCGATGCCGACAGGCTGTTCGAGCTCACCGGTGGAAACCCGTTCTACGTCGTGGAGACCCTCGCCGGCGAGGCGGAGACCGTTCCACGTTCGGTGGCCGATGTCGTCGCAGCCCGGGTGCTCAGCGTCCCCGAGGACGCCCAACGGCTCCTCCAGGCGGCAGCCGTGCTGGTGCAACCGTCCAGCGCCGAGACCCTGGAACAGGTCAGCGGCCTGCCGGGATCGGTGATCGACGAGTGCCTGCTGTCCGGGACTCTCGTCGCAGACAACAACGTCTTCCGCTTCCGTCACGAGCTGACGCGGCAGGCCGTCGAGGACGCCGTCCCAGCCTTCCGCCGCGCCGAGCTGCACCGCGCGGCGTTGCCGGTGCTGGAGTCGACAGGAGCCGACGTGGCGCTCCTCGCCCACCACGCTGCGGGTGCCGGCATTGCCGAGAAGACCGTGCGCTACGGCACCGCAGCCGGTGACGCATCCGCTGCCCTCGCCTCCCACCGTGAGGCCGCGACCCAGTACGAGCGAGCGCTCCAGCATGCCGACACAGCCGAGGCCGGCACCTCTGCGGAGCTGCACGAGAAGCTCGCAGCCACGCACTCCCTTCGTGACCACTGGGAGGACTCGCTGCTCCATCGCCAGGCCGCACTCGAGATCAGGCGCGAGCTCGGCGACCCCGTGCACATCAGCAAGAACCTGCGCGGCATCGCGATCTGTCAGTGGCGGCTGTGTCGCGGTGCCGAGTCGAACGGTGCCATGGAGGCGGCGTACCAGCTCATGGTCGATCAACCCGACTCCTTCGAGAAGGGCTGGACGCTCGTCAGCTACGCCAACTTCGGCCTGGCGCCCGGACTCACCGAGCAGCTCCTGTTGGAGGGCTGTGCGATGGCGGAGCGGCTCGACGAACCGGCGTTGTCGGCGTACTCGCTGGTGGGCCTGGGCTGCCTCACCTACCGCGCCGGCGGCGACGGCTCCCCCGACCTGGAGAAGTCCTTGCGCATGGCCCTCGACACCGGGGATCCCACCATGGCCGCCCACGTCTACACCAACCTCTACGAGGGCGCCATCAACAGCGTCACCCTCGACGAGAGCGCGTGGATCTACGAGGAGTCGATGCCGTTCGTGGTCGACCACGACATCTCCACCTACTCCTTCTGCATCCGTGCCACGCACGCCCAGCTGTTGGTGCGTCAGGGACGGCACGACGAAGCGATCGCGCTGGTCCGGGAGATGGAGCAGGAGACCATGTCTCCCATCAACCGGTGTCACATGCTGCTGCCCCTGGGCATCTCGCGGCTACGCCAGGGCGACCGCGCGGGGCTCGACGACCTGCGGAAGGCATGGGCGCTGGCAACCGACTCCGACGATCCTGACTGGACCGTCCAGGCCGCCACCGCCATGGCGCAGGCCGCCTGGATCCTGGACGAACCGTCCCTGGTCGACGACCCCATGGTCGCTGTGCTCACCCGGCCGGACTTCCAGCACCGATCGCTCTACGCCGAGTACGCCGTGTGGTTGCTCCGGCTCGGTCGCCTCGAATCCGGAGCTCATCAGGACCTGCCCGAGCCGTGGTCGCTGGAGCTCGTCGGCGAGCACCGCCGGGCGGCGGACGCCTGGGAGGCGCGTGGGTGCGGCTTCGACCAGGCGGTCGTGCTGGCGTGCTCCGGAGAGGCCGACGCCGTCCGTGAAGCCGTCGGCCTCTTCACCGCGCTGGGCTCCGACATCGCGGCCGACCGGGCCCGGCAGATCCTCAGGGCCACCGGAGAGCACGTACCCGCCCGGCCCCGCACCCGCCGTACGACCAAGGAACACCCCGCCGGCCTCACCGCCCGGGAGTCGGAGGTCCTGGACCTGATGGCAGAAGACCTGACCAACGCGCAGATCGCCAGTCGACTGTTCCTCTCGCCCCGCACGGTCGACCACCACGTCTCGTCCGTGCTCGGCAAGCTCGGTGCCTCGTCCCGGGGCGAAGCGGTGAGCCGCAGCCTCGCACTCACCCGTTAGGCAGGTGTGCCCAGAACATGGGCAGCTCTCACCGATCCGCAGGTGGGCCGCCCGTTCATAGCGTCATGTCATCGCAACGCAATCGAAGGAGATCGACATGACCATCACTCGTTCCGTCCCCAGGAATGCGGCGGCTGCCCTCTGCGCCGCAACCTTTGCCCTCGGACTCGCAGCCTGCGGATCCGCGCCATCGGACGCCGGGACCAGCCAGACCACCCACACCACGCCGGCTCCAGCGCTGACGAAGGTGGATGCGCCGACGACGCACCACGACTTCTCGCACGAGCCCCGATGCTTCCCCGGCAAGCACTGCCAGTGAAGAACTCGCACCACTACCCAAGGAGAACGACATGCCCCTGTTCATGGATGTCCACAACATCGACGGCGGAGTCACCGTCGACGACGTCGCCGGCGCCCACAAGGCGGACCTCGAGAAGCAGTCCGACCACGACGTGAAGTACCTGCGCTACTGGGTGAACGAGGGCGAGGGCAAGATCTTCTGCCTCGTCGAGGCCCCGGACGCCGAGGCCGCCAACACCGTCCACCGGGAGGCCCACGGCCTCGTCGCGGACGAGATCTACCCCGTCACCGAAGGGGAATGACTGCCACCACCACGCCCGCGACCTACTTGCTGCCCCAGATCCGCTCCTGCATGGCGGTGTCCCCGGCGCTCTGGAAGTGGACGACCTTGCCGTCGCGGAACTTCAGCACGTCGGCCTCGTCCGAGGACTGACCGTCGGCAGTGATGTTGCTGAGCACCACGACCAGGTCGTCGTCGCCGACGAAGTGCTCGGGCGTGGTGGTGAAGCCCTTCTCGGCGAGCTTCATCCAGAAGCCGATCACCTCGTCCTTGCCGTGGTAGGTGCCGCTGATGGCGCTGTTGCCAGGCACGACCCACTCGATGTTGTCGTCGAGGTCGGCGCTCGCGGCGTCGATGTCGGCGTTCCCGAATGCGGCATAGGCCGCCTTGGTCTTCGCGATGTTCTCGTCGGCACTCATTGGTCCTCCTGGGTCCGTGTGCTACCACTCAACGTAGGAGTGTCGGACCGAGCCGTCCACCGCCGGTGTGGACCACGCAGGGCCTCAACCGACGCTGCGCTGCTGGTCCCCCCAGTACTGCGCACGCAGCGCCTTCTTGTCGGGCTTGCCGAGGCCGGTCAGGGGCAGCGCGTCGGTGGCGATGACCTGCTTGGGAGACTGCACCGCGCCCTTGCGCTCCTTGACCATCTGCTGGATCTGGCCCGCCACCTCGTCGGTGAGCTCGGCGCCCTCGCGCAGCACGACGATGGCGGTGACGGCCTCGCCCCAGCGCTCGTCCGGCACGCCGATGACGCCGACCTGCGCGACGGCGGGGTGCTCGGCGACGACGTCCTCGACCTCGCGCGGGAACACGTTGAACCCGCCGGTGACGATCATGTCCTTGGTGCGGTCGACGATGTACCAGAAGCCGTCCTCGTCCTCGCGGGCCACGTCACCGGTGTGCATCCAGCCGTCGTCGCGAAAGGTCTCGGCCGTCTCGTCGGGGAGCTTCCAGTAGCCGGCGGCCAGCAAGGGGCCGGCCACGCAGATCTCTCCCGGTTCCCCTGGCGCCACTGGCTTCCCGTCCTCGTCCAGCAGCGCCGTGCGCAGGAAGGCGGACGGTCGGCCGCAGGACGACAGCCGGTCGCCCGAGTGGTCGCCCTTGGCGAGGTAGCTGATCGCCATCGGCGCCTCGGACTGCCCGTAGTACTGGGCGAATATCGGCCCGAACCGGTCGATCGCCTCGGCGAGGCGCACCGGGTTGATGGCCGAAGCCCCGTAGTAGACGGTCTCCAGCGAAGACAGGTCCCGGGTGTGCGAATCGGGGTGGTCCATCAGCGCGTAGAGCATCGAGGGCACCAGCATCGTGGCGGTGATCTTCTGCTCCTCGATCGTGCGCAGCACCTCGGCGGGGTCGAACCGCGGCAGCACGTAGAGCGAACCGCCCTTGATGACTGTCGGCACGAAGAAGGCCGCCCCCGCGTGCGAGAGCGGCGTGCACATCAGGAAGCGCGGCTCCTCGGGCCACTCCCACTCGGAGAGCTGGAGCTGGGTCATCGTGTTCATCGCGCCAGCGGTGCCGATGACTCCCTTCGGCTTGCCGGTCGTGCCGCCCGTGTAGGTGATCGAGACGATGTGGTCCGGTGGCAGCACGGCTGCCTCGAGCAGCTGAGGGTCGAACCCGGCCGCAGTGGCCGCGAGGTCGGTGCCCACGTGCGCGAGCTCGTCCGGCACGGGGCCGATGGTGAGCACCTGGGTCAGCCCTGGCACCTTCTCCAGCAGGCCCAGTGCGCGCTCGACGAACATCGGCACCGGATCGATGATCAGCGTGGTGATCTCGGCGTCGTTGAGCACGTAGGCGTGGTCGTCCAACGAGCCCAGCGGGTGCAGCGACGTACGCCGGTAGCCCTGGGTCTGGCCCGCGCCGAGGATGAACAGCACCTCCGGCCGGTTCAGCGCCAGGAGCGCGCCCGGCGTGCCCTTCCCCGCGCCCAGCGCCTCGAAGGCCTGGATGTACTGGCTGATCCGCGCCGCCGTCTCCCGACCCGTCAGGGTGGTCTCGCCCAGGTACATGACCGGCTTGTCGGCGTGCCGCTTGAGGGCCGCCACCATCAGGTGGCCGTTGTGGGTCCCGGTGCGGATGCCGGTGGTCGATTCCGTCATGTCCGCGAGACTAGAACACGTTTCAGAAATTGATCAATCAGGAGACTCGCTTGCGCAGTCTCCCCCGCGCTGTCGACTGCTCGCTCAGGGGCACCAGCTCGGTGGCCTTCCCCAGCCCCCTCGGGGCCATGTTGGCGTAGATCGCCTCGTACTCCCCGGCACGCACCAGGAACGTCTCGTGCCAGATCGCCGAGCGGGGGTTGCGCCCGACTCGCTTCCAGTACTTCTGCCAGACGGGCTTGTGCGGCTCGGTGGGAGCGGCAGCCCACCTCTCGAGGTGCTCGAAGCTCCGCCAGTACTGCACGTTGATCAGGCCCATCGACTGGTACCCGAGCAGGCCGTGCTCGGGATTCTTCTCCAGCTGCGCCAGCATGTAGGGCATCCCCTTCATGCCGCCGACGTCGCGGAACCACCGCACGGGATGCCGCCAGTCGAGCTTGGTCCCGATGATGAAGACCACGAAGTCGCCCTCGATGTGGGCCGCCCACCGACCCTGTCGTACGTCGCTCATGCTGCTCAGTGTCGTACCAAAACTCGTGACCGCACAGGGCTGCGCAGCTGCGCCGCTCCGAGGGGTGAGCGGGTAGTTGACGAAGTCAATCGTCCAACTAGACTGGCGGGCACCATGACCGTCTCCGAGCAGGCCGTCGAGGCACCCAGCGTCCTCGTCGTGGACGACGAGCCGGAGATGCGCATGCTCGCCCGGGCCTTCCTGGTCAGGGCGGGCTTCAGCGTCATCGACGAGGCTGCAGACGGCAGGCAGGCGCTCGAGCGGTTCGACGTCCTCGATCCCCCACCGATCCCCTCGGTCGTCCTCCTCGACAACCGGATGCCGGGCCTCACGGGGCTCGAGGTGGCCGAGGAGATGCTGGCCCGGCACCCCAGCCAGGTGATCGTGATCTTCTCCGCCCACCTCGACCCGGACATCGAGGAGCAGGCCCGCACCATCGGAGTCGCCGCCTGCGTCTCGAAGATGAAGGCCTCCAGACTGCCGGAGATCATCCGCGCGCTGCTCCAGCAACGGTGACCGCAAGGCGCGGTCTGTGACGAACTAGGCTGCGCCACCATGAACGACGCCGCGCAGCCCGCGACAGCACCGAGCGTCCTGATCGTGGACGACGAGCCGGGCGTTCGGCTGCTCGCCCGCACCTTCCTCGAGCGGGGTGGGTTCGAGGTGGTCGGGGAGGCCGCGGACGGACCTCAGGCCCTCGAGAGGTTCCACGAGCTCGACCCGCCCCGGGTCCCTTCCGTCGTCCTCCTCGACAACCGGATGCCCGGCCTCACCGGTCTCGAGGTGGCCCAGCAGATGCTGTCCCAGCACCCGGCTCAGGTGATCGTCCTGTTCTCCGCCCAGCTCGACGATGCCCTGAAGGAGCAGGCACGCACCCTCGGGATCGCCACCTGTGTCTCGAAGATGGAGACCTCCCGACTCGCGAAGATCTTCAGGACGTTGCTGCCGCCGGCGTGACCACGGACCTCCAGGATGCCGCGGTGACAAGGGCGAGCAGCGCGCAACCGACCGCGAGGGCGGAGGTCGGGTCCCGACGGATGACCAGCACGGCTCCCAGGACCGCGCCGACGAACATGGCGAGCACCGCAAGCAGCCGGCGCGTGAGGGCGATGCCGCGCTCACCACGTCGCAGGTCCGAGGCGATGCCGGTCAACGTCATCGTGAGCACGGTGGTGGTCAGGTCGGGGACGGCGAGGTGCCGGACGACGGCGTTCTGCACCCCCATGGCGACAGCCAGCAGGGCGACGGCGGCGTTGCGCCCCGTGGCGCCCGAGTGCGCCGTGAAGCCGACGACGAGCGTGGCGGCCACCAACAGGGCGAGCTCGACGCTGACGGCCACGGCGAAGAGCCGTGACCGGTTCTCATCGAGCCTGGCGACCAGCTGGCCGCCGGCGCCGGCCCCGACCAGGAAACCGGCCAGCCCGACCAGGGAGGCCACGAGCGAGAAGCCGGCAGCTCCCGCGACCGCGAAGCCGATGAACACCACGTTGCCGGTCATGTTCGCCACGAACACGCGGCCCAACGCCAGGATGCTGACCGAGTCGACGACACCGGTCACCGCGGTCAGCGCAAGCAGCATCCACGGCAGCCTGGGGTCCGTGCCTGGGACGAGGGACTTCACGCTCGGCGCCTAGACCAGCCCGCTCGCGTCCGGGGGTACGTCGACGGCGTGCTGGCGGAGCAACGGGAGGGGCACGATCTTCAGCACGTCCTCGTTCGTCGCGGAGAGGACGACGGGGGCAGCGACTCCGGCCTGGTGGGCTCGGGCCCAGTTGAGGGCGGTCACGCACCAGCGGTCGCCGGGGACCAGCCCGGGGAAGCCGTACTCCGGCACCGGGCTGGCCAGGTCGTTGCCGATGCTGCGCTGGTGCTCGAGGAACTCCGTGGTCACGACGGCGCAGATGCTGTGGCTGGAGACGTCCTCCGGGCCGACGGTGCAGCAGCCGTCACGGTAGAAGCCCGTGACCGGGTCGTTGCCGCACGGCTCGAGCTCACCGCCGAGGACGTTGCGCTGCGTCATCGCTCATCCATGGGCCTGGGTCAGCTCCACCAGGATCTCCAGCATCGACTCGGGTGAGACCAGGTGGCCGCCGGAGTCGTCGACCACCACGCGGGCGCCGGGGACGTGGCGCGAGAGCCACTCGCCGTGGGCGGCCGGGACGAGAACGTCCTTGGTGCCGTAGCGGATGGTGACCGGCACGTTGATCTCGTCGAGGTCGAACCCCCACGGCTCGATCATCGCGAGGTCGTCGTCGACCCAGCCCCACACGCCGGTGCGGAACGCCTCGGCGACCATCTCCGCCATCGAGGTCTGTACGTCGGGCCGTGCCATCAGCTCGAGGTCTGCCTCACCGAAGTCGATGTCGGCGAGCGGGTTCTCGGAGTCGTTGGAGAACTGACCGAGCAGCTGCTCGGCCTCGCCGACGAGCGCCCGGTGCAGCACCTCCTCGGACTCCATCGCCCAGCCGAACTCCTGGACGTTCTCCGGATCCATCCCGGCCCGGAAGTCGAAGTCGATGGCGTCGATCGGCCCG
The DNA here is from genome assembly GCA_963794435.1 of uncultured Actinomycetota bacterium. Classification (GTDB taxonomy): domain Bacteria; phylum Actinomycetota; class Actinomycetes; order Propionibacteriales; family Nocardioidaceae; genus Marmoricola. Next base: position 79,680 of record CAWCDX010000013.1, on the reverse strand, counting down.
GGGCTGACCCAGCACTCGACGGCCAGCACCCGATCCGCCAATCGGGCCGCGACCGCAAGAGCATGCGGACCGCCTCCGGAACCACCCGCGACGTGGAACTTCTCGATCCCGAGCGCGTCGGCGATGGCCTCGATGTCGGGGACGCAGTCGATGACGCGGCGGCCCGGGTGTCGGTCGGAGTCGCCGTACCCCGGGCGGTCGTACATCAGGACCCGTAGCCCGGCGGCCCGCACGTCGTCCTCGTTCGACGGTCGGCGCAGCCTCGAACCAGGAGTGCCGTGCAGGAAGAACACCGGCAGGCCGGCGGGATCACCCCACTCGGCAACGCCGAGCTGTCGTCCCTCAGGGCCCTTGACCGGCGGCAGGCTGCTCATGAGGCGATCCTAGAACGCGTTCCAGAACGCCTGGTCGGTCGGAGGGTCAGCCTCGATCGAAGGCGGGGTGGCGCAGTCGGTGGGCGAGGTAGGGCAGTCCCAGGAGGGCGACCACGATCATGATCCAGCCCACGGCATCGGGCAGCCGATCGGAGCCGAGGATCCACACGCCGAGCGCGATCCACACCACGCAGAGGCCGGCCATGAGCAGACCGGCCTCGAGCAGGATCGGGCTGCGCGGGTGGTCCAGCAACCACGCGGAGACGCCGGGCCCAGCAGGTGCCGCCACGCCTCAAGCCAGTGTCTCGGCGACCAGGCGGACCTCGTCGGGGGTGCGCAGGCTGAGCAGCAGCGTGGTCACACCCGTCTCCTCCCAGGCGGCGACGCGCTCCCTGACGTAGCCGGCGTCACCCACGATGTGCATCTCCTCGACCAGGTCGTCGGGGATGAGGGCCGTCGCCTGGTCACGCTTCCCGGCGAGGTACAGCTCCTGCACCTCGTCGCTGATCGTGTCGTAGCCCATCCGGTCGAAGACGTTCTTGTGGAAGTTCTGCTCCTTGGCGCCCATCCCACCCATGTAGAGCGAGATCGACGGCTTGATGGCGTCGATGACCGCCCGTCGCTCCTCCTCGCTGGAGGTGATCTGCAGGTGGCACGTCGCGGCGATCTCGAAGTCCTCTCTGGTACGTCGAGCGCCGGCCCGGGCGAATCCCTCGTCAAGCCACGGCTGGTACATCGCGGCCGACTTCGGGGTGTAGAAGATCGGGATCCACCCGTCGGCGATCTCGGCCGTCATGGCGACGTTCTTGGGCCCTTCGGCGCCGAGCCAGATCGGGACGTCGGCGCGGAGCGGGTGCACGATCGGCTTGAGCGGCTTGCCGAGGCCGACCGAGCCCTCCCCGGCGTACGGCAGTGGGTAGTGCGGGCCGTCGTTGGTGACCGGCGCCTCGCGGGCCAGGACCTGGCGGACGATCTCGACGACCTCGCGGGTGCGCGCCAGCGGCTTGGCGAACGGCTGGCCGTACCAGCCCTCCACGACCTGCGGCCCGCTCACGCCCATGCCGAGGACGACGCGTCCACCGGAGAGGTGGTCCAGGGTCAGCACGTGCATCGCGATGCTGGTCGGCGTGCGGCCCGACATCTGCACGATCGAGGTGCCGAGCCGCACCTTGCTCGTCTCCCGTCCCCACCACGCCAGCGGGGTGAACGCGTCGGAGCCCCACGCCTCCGCCGTGAAGATCGCGTCGAAGCCGGCCTCCTCGGCCGCGTGCACGAGGTCGCCCACCCCCTCGGGTGGCTGCGCGCCCCAGTAGCCCAGCTGGAGTCCGAGCTTCATGGTTTCTCCTTCTCCTGCGGGTCATGGGTTGTCGGAATAGTAGAACGTGTTCTACTTTCTCACCATGGCACGCACTCTGTCGGCACCGGTCACCGTAGCGTTCGACTACACGCGCTCCACCGGCCCTGTCATCGGCCGGTTCTTCACCGCGCTGCGCGACGGCCACGTCGTGGGTGGGCGTACGTCGGACGGCACGGTCGTCGTACCCCCGCCGGAGTTCGACCCGGCCACGCACGGGCCGGTGACCGACTTCGTCGACGTCGCCGACCACGGCACGGTCACGTCGTGGACCTGGGTGCCCGAACCGGTGAAGCACCAGCCCTTCGACCGGCCGTTCGCCTTCGTCCTCGTCGTGCTCGACGGTGCGGACACTCCCCTGCTGCACGCCCTCGACGTAGCCTCGCCCGACGAGGTGAGCACCGGGATGCGGGTGCAGATCCGCTGGGCCGAGGAGCGCGTCGGCGCGATCACCGACATCCGATGCTTCGAGCCCGCAGCCACCCTCGACGAAGGAGAGGGAGGCGTCACGGGCGAAGGTGGAGCGCCGGAGCAGTCGAGATCCGGTGAGACGACTGGGGACGTCACCGGCGTCATCACCCCCGTCGAGCTCGACTACCTCTACGCCGCCTCCCCCGAGGAGTCGGCGTTCTACCGCGGGCTGGCCGAGGGCAGGCTGCTCGGCCAGCGCTGCCCCACCTGCGGGAAGGTCTACATCCCGCCGCGCTCGGCGTGCCCGTCCGACGGCACGCCCACGACCGACGAGGTGGAGCTGCCCGACGTCGGCACCGTGACGACGTTCTGCATCGTCAACGTGCCGTTCATGGGCCAGAAGATCACCCCGCCGTACGTCTCGGCCTACGTGCTGCTCGACGGCGCCGACATCGCGTTCCTGCACCTGATCCTCGACATCCCGGCCGAGGAGGTCCGCATGGGCATGCGCGTCAAGGCCGTGTGGAAGCCGCGCGAGGAGTGGAGCACCACGATCGAGAACATCAGCCACTTCGCGCCGACCGATGAACCGGACGCGGACTACGAGACCTACAAGCAGCACCTCTGAGAGGCGGAGAACGATGAGAGACGTCGCAGTCGTCGGGTTCGCCCAGGAGCAGATGGAGGAGTTCGACGGGTCGCCCACGTGCGTGGAGCTGCTCGTGCCGCTGTTCGCCGAGTGCTACGAGCAGACCGGATGGACCAGGCGCGACATCGGCTTCTGGTGCTCGGGGTCCTCGGACTACCTGGCCGGCCGGTCGTTCTCGTTCGTGTCCGCGGTCGACGCCATCGGGGTGATCCCGCCGGTGAACGAGTCCCACGTGGAGATGGACGCCGCGTGGGCGCTCTACGAGGCCTGGTTGAAGATCCAGACCGGCGAGGTCGACACCGCGCTGGTCTACGGCTTCGGGAAGAGCTCGGCCGGCGTGCTCCGCCGCACGCTCTCGCTGCAGCTCGACCCCTACACGATGACGCCGCTGTGGCCAGACACCGTGTCGCTCGCCGGCCTCCAGGCCCGGGCGGGCATCGACGCCGGCAGGTGGGACGAACGCGCGATGGCCGAGGTGGTGCAGCGCTCGCTCACCGATGCCGAGAAGAACGAGCACGCGGTGCGCAAGGGCGGCTCGTCGGTGGAGGAGCTGCTGGCCAGGCCGATGTACGCCGACCCGCTGCGCAAGCACGACTGCGCTCCCGTGACCGACGGTGCCGCGGCGCTCGTGCTGGCGGCAGATGACCGGGCCCGGGAGGTGCGCGACCACCCGGCGTGGATCACCGGTCTCTCGACGTACGTCGACCCGATCAGCATGGGCACCCGCGACCTGACTCGCTCCCCCTCGACAGCCAACGCCGCGGCCCAGGTCGACACGAACGGGGTGGAGGTGGCCGAGCTGCATGCGCCGTTCAGCCACCAGGAGCTGATCCTGCGCGCCGAGCTCGGCCTGGGCGACGACGTCGCGGTCAACCCCTCCGGTGGCGCGCTGGCGAGCAATCCGATGTTCACCGCCGGGCTGAACCGGATCGGCGAGGCCGCGAACCGGGTCTGGTCCGGAGAGAGCTCGAAGGTCCTCGGGCACGCGACGAGCGGACCCGCCCTGCAGCAGAACCTCGTCTGCACGATGGAGGCATCCGCATGACCCACAAGCAGCTGGCAGCCGTGGTCGGGATCGGCCAGACCCACCACCGTGCCAAGCGCGAGGACGTCTCGATGGCCGGGCTCTGCCGCGAGGCGATCGACCGGGCCCTGGAGGACGCCGACCTGTCCCTGGACGACATCGACGCGATCGTGGTCGGCAAGGCGCCGGACCTGTTCGAGGGCGTGATGATGCCCGAGCTCTTCCTCGCCGAGTCGCTCGGTGCGGCGGGCAAGCCGTTGCTGCGCGTGCACACGGCCGGTTCCGTCGGAGGATCGACGGCCATCGTCGCCTCCTCGCTCGTCTCTGCCGGGGTGCACAAGCGGGTGCTGACGGTTGCCTTCGAGAAGCAGTCGGAGTCCAACGCGATGTGGGCGCTCTCGGTGCCGGTGCCGTTCAACATGCCGGTGCACGCGGGAGCGGGCGGCTACTTCGCACCGCACGTGCGGTCCTACATCCGGCGCTCGGGGGCCCCGACCCACGTGGGAGCGATCGTCGCCGCCAAGGACCGGCAGAACGCGCTGAAGAACCCCTACGCCCACCTCAAGAACCCCGACACCACGGTCGAGTCGGTGCTGGCCTCCCAGATGCTCTGGGACCCGATCCGCTACGACGAGACCTGTCCGTCGTCCGACGGGGCCTGCGCGCTCGTCATCGTCGACGAGGACACCGCGAAGTCCTCCCCCAACCCGGCCTGGATCCACGGCACGGTGATGCGCTCGGAGGCCACCACCGCCGCCGAGCGCGACCAGGTCAACCCGCAGGCGTCGCGGGACGCGGCAGCTGCGATCTGGAAGCAGGCCGGGATCACCAACCCGATCGACGACATCGACATGGCCGAGATCTACGTGCCGTTCTCCTGGTTCGAGCCGATGTGGCTGGAGAGCCTCGGCTTCGCCGAGCAGGGTGCGGGTTGGAAGCTCACCGAGTCGGGCGCGACCGCGATGGGCGGCCGACTGCCGGTGAACTGCTCCGGCGGCGTCCTGTCGTCCAACCCGATCGGCGCCAGCGGCATGCTGCGCTTCGCCGAGGCCGCGCTGCAGGTGCGTGGTGCGGCCGGGGAGCACCAGATCGACGGCGCCCGTCGCGCGCTCGGCCACGCGTACGGCGGCGGGTCGCAGTTCTTCGCGATGTGGGTCGTCGGCTCTGGGAAGCCGACCAGCTGAGAACCCCTAGACCAGCAGGTCGTAGGTCAGCCAGTCGGTGCGTTCGGCCACGTCGTCGTACAGCCGCTGCGCGATGTGGTTGTCCGACGCGGTCACCCAGCGGACCTTCGCGGCTCCCCGCGAGCGCGCGATCTCGGTCAGCCGCACGATCAGCGCCCGGCCGACTCCGCGGCCCCGCGTCGACGCCTCGGTGAACAGGTCGTCGAGGTAGAGCCCCGTCTCGCCCTCGCAGGGGCGGACGTAGGACCGGTGATGTGCCAGGCCCACCACGACGCCGTCGGCCAGAGCCACCAGCCCGCCGAGCTCGTGGACCGGGTCGTGCAGCCAGCCCCAGACCCTGTCCAGGACCTCCTCGGACGGCTCGCACTCGTAGAACTCCCGGTAACCCGCGTACAACCGCCGCCATGCCTCCCGGTCACCCTGCTCCAGGTCTCTCACGGTCACGTCAGTGGTCATGCGCCCAAGACTAGGGTCGAGAGCACCGAGCGTGAGGAGAGATGGTCATGGCGGGACGGATCGTGGTGGTCGGGGGCGGCCTCGCCGCCGGGACGACGGTGTCGAGCCTGCGCGAGGGTGGGTACGACGGCCCGCTGAGCGTCTTCACCGAGGAGTCCCGGCCGCCGTACGAGCGACCGCCCCTCTCCAAGGACCTGCTCCTCGGCAAGGGTGGACCCGACGACGCGCTCGTCCACGAGCGGGCCTGGTACGACGAGCACGACGTCGACCTCAGGCTGGAGACCAGGGTGAGCGAGGTCGACCTCGCCGCCAAGGAGGTGGTCGCCGGCGGCGAGCGAGTGGCCTACGACCGGCTCGTGCTCGCCACCGGCTCCCGGCCACGGCGGCTGCCCATGGCCGACGAGAGCGGCGCGCCGGTGACCTACCTCCGCACCATGTCCGACTCGCTCGCGCTGAAGGAACACCTCCGCGGCGGCGCCCGCATCGGCATCATCGGCGGCGGCTGGATCGGGCTCGAGGTGGCTGCGGCCGCCCGCTCCAACGGCGCCGACGTGACGCTGCTCGAAGCGCTCGACCAGCCGCTCGAGCGGGTGCTGGGCGCCGAGGTCGGCGCGATCTTCGCCGACCTGCACCACGAGCACGGTGTCGACCTGCGCACCTCGGTCCGCATCACCGGCATCGAGCGCTCCGGGGAGGGCGCGCTGGTGCGCCTGCAGGACGGCGACCCGGTCGGCTGCGACCTGCTCGTCGTGGGCGTGGGCGTCGAGCCGGTGGTCGACCTCGCCGAAGCCGCCGGGCTCGACCTCGACAACGGCATCCGCACCGACGCCCACCTGCGCACCAGCGACCCGTCCGTGTTCGCCGCCGGCGACGTCGCCAACGCCGACCACCCCGTGCTCGGCCGGCCGCTCCGCGTCGAGCACTGGGACACCGCGATCAAGCACGGGCGGGTCGTGGCGGCGAACCTGCTCGGCGAGGACACCCTGCACGACGCCCTGCCGTACTTCTTCACCGACCAGTACGACCTCGGCATGGAGTACGTCGGCAACCCCGGTCCCGACGGCTTCGACCGCGTGGTCGTGCGCGGCGACGTGAGCGGGCTGGACTTCACGGCGTGGTGGTTGCGCGGCGACGAGGTGGTCGCCGGCATGCACGTCAACGACTGGGACGCCATCGACGACGTACGCCGCCTGGTGGGCCGGCACGTCGACGCCGACCGGTTGGCCGACGAGTCGACCGAGCTGTCCTCCCTGGGCTGACTAGTACCCGGGGAAGACCCGCCTCAGGTCGTCGAGCGAGACGTTGCCGCTGACGCTGATGCCGTCGGCGGTGAAGCCAGGCTTGAGCCGGCCGGTGAGCAGCCTCACGGCCGCCTCCGGAGGGCCTTCGAAGGTCGCGGTCAGCTGCTGCGCGGCACGAGCCTCCAGCGCGGCCGACTCGTCGATCGAGAGGACGTAGTCACCGAACCCCACCACCGCCGGCTCGGAGAGCTGGTCGGCCTTGCCGATGAAGCCGAGCATGTAGCCGCCCTCGCCGGCGTACTGCTGCAGGAGCAGGTCCGCCGCCTCGGCGTCCAGCGACTCCTCGTGGTCGAGGCCGGCGAGGACGTCCCACCCGTGGGCAGCCACCTCGTTCAGCCGCATCCCCAGCGCGAGGGAGAGTGGAGCAGGCTCCGGCAGGAACCCCAGGTCGACCCGCACGCTCGCGCGTTGCTCGGGAGTGGTGGCCTCGAGCAGCGCGACCAGGCGCTCGTCGTGCTCGAGGAAGCCGTCGGCCTGCTCCTGCGGCGAGCTGGCGTTCCAGCGGTCCCAGACCGCCTGGTTGTCCGACTCCGGCGGCGTCTCCCCCGCGATCCCTGCGGCGTACAGGGGATGGAAGATCTCGGCACCGCTGCCCAGGTGGGAGAGCACCTGCGCCACGGACCAGTCGGCCGCTGCGCTCGGCGCCTCGAGCTGCTCGGGCGTCAGGTCCGCGACGGTCTTGGCGAGCCGGTCGTGGTGGTCGCGCAGGACCGCGATGGCGTGATCGACGAAGGACGTGTCGGGAGCTGTCATGTGGACGCGAACCTCGGGGCGCGGCGTGTTGTTCCCCGCCCGGCGCCCCTTGTCACGATGTGGTCCGCGAGGCATGATTACTTCATTACATACTTGCAGGAGGTTGTCATGACGGATCAGGCACAGGTCGCCGGGTGGCTCCAGGGGCGGCTGCCCGACGAGTGGTTCACCGGGCCCGCAGAGGTCAGCATCGACCGCGAGGAGATCTACGTCGTCGGCACGCTGCCAGCTCCCGACGGGGTCGAGGGCGAGCCGGACGGGCCGGAGGCGACCGAGGCCGCCACCGGCCGCATCTCCCGGTTCCGCGAGGAGACCCGCGAGCATCGGATCGACATCGCCCGCGAGGCCGAGCACCGCTTCGGGCGCAAGGTCGCGTGGGGGGTCGAGTGCGGCCCGTCGCGAGTGATGTTCACCCACCTCGCCGTCCCCGTGATGACACGACTGCGCCAGTCCGAGCGCCGGGTGCTCGACACCCTGGTCGAGGCCGGCGTGGCCCGCAGCCGGGCCGACGCCCTGGCCTGGTGCGTGCGCCTGGTCGGCGAGCACACGCACGACTGGCTCGAGGAGCTCCAGGAGGCACTGACCAGCGTGCAGAAGCTGCGCGACGAGGGTCCGCCCACCGCCTGAGCCTGTCGCGGGGGCGTGCTTGGCTGTCCTCGTGCCGACTCCCGCCTTCGTCCGCTCCCCGCGGACCGCAGCGGTGGCGCTGGTGGTCACGTGGAGCTCGGGCTTCGTCGGCGCGGAGCTGGCCAGCCGGGCCGACGCCGACCCCCTGAACCTCCTGGGCTGGCGGTTCAGCATCCTCGCCGTGCTGCTCGCGCTCGCCGCCCGGGCGAGCGGCTACTCGTGGCCCTCGGCCGCGGCGTGGCGCCGGCAGGCGGTCATCGGGGTGCTCTGCCAGCCGCTGTACCTGGTCTGCATCTTCGAGGGCGTCCGGCACGGCGTACCGGGCGGGACCGCCGCCCTGATCGCCGCACTGCAGCCGCTCCTGGTGGCCACCGTCGCCGGCCCGCTGCTCGGTGAGCGCTCCAACGGTTGGATGTGGGTGGGCATGCTCCTCGGACTCGCGGGCGTGGCGATCGTCGTCTCCGGAGACGTCTCGGTGGGCCACGCGCCGCCTTGGGCGTACCTGCTGCCCGTCGCCGGGATGCTGTCGCTGACGACCGGCACCGTGCTGACCCGCCGGCTGCGTCCGCCCGAGGGCGTCCTCCAGACGATCATGATGCAGTCGATCGTGGCGGCCGTCGTGCTCGACGTCGCGGCGGTGGTGGCCCGGCAGTCGACCGTGCCGACCACGTGGGGCTTCTGGCGCGCGGTGGCGTGGCTGATCGTGCTGGCCAGCCTCGGGGGCTACGTGATGTACGTGCACGTCGCGCGCACGCAGGGCGCGACCGTGGTCAGCACCCTGCTCTACCTGACGCCGCCGACGACCATGTTGTGGGTGTACCTGATGTTCGGCGTGCCGGTGCACCTCGCCGGCTTCGTCGGCCTGGCGATCAGTGCGGTCGGCGTGTGGCTGGTGATGCGGTCGCGGCCGGGTCGGGCGCAGGCGCGAGCTACCGGTACTTCACCGGCACGTGCTTGACGCCGTTGATCCAGCCGTGGCGCAGGCGGATCGGGTCCCCGGTGCGCTCGATGTCCGGCATCCTGTCGGCGATCACGTTGAACATGACCTCGACCTCGAGCCGGGCCAGGTTGGCGCCGATGCAGTAGTGGGCCCCGTGGCCGCCGAAGGACAGGTGCGGGTTGGGGTCGCGCATGATGTCGAAGTCGTTGGGATTCTCGAAGACGGCCTCGTCGTGGTTGGCGCTGGAGTAGAAGATGCCGACCCGCTCCCCCTTCTTGACCAGCTGCTCGCCCACCATCACGTCGTTGAGCGCGGTGCGCTGGAAGACGGTGACGGGGGTGGCCCAGCGGATGATCTCGTCGGTGGCGGTCTTCGGCCGCTCCTTCTTGTAGAGCTCCCACTGGTCGGGGTGGTCGAAGAAGGCGTTCATGCCATGGGTGATCGCGTTGCGGGTGGTCTCGTTGCCGGCGACGGCCAGCATGATCACGAAGTAGCCGAACTCGTCCTCGCCCAGCGCATTGCCGTCGATGTCGGCGTTGATGAGCTTGGTGATGATGTCGTCGCGAGGGTTCTTGCGACGGTCCTCGGCCATCCCCATCGCGTACATCAGGATCTCGGCGGCGGCCACGTCCGGCTGTCCGCCGTACTCCGGGTCGTCCTGGGCCAGCATCTGGTTGGACCAGTCGAAGAGCTTGAGGCGGTCCTCGTGGGGTACGCCGAGCAGGTCGGCGATCGCCTGCAGGGGCAGCTCGGCGGCGACCTCGGTGACGAAGTCGCCGTCGCCCTTGGCCAGGGCGTCGTCGACGATCTTCTCGGCGCGCTTGACCAGGATGTCGTGCATCGCGCCGATCGAGCGTGGGGTGAAGCCGCGGCTGATGATCTGCCGGGTCTTGGTGTGTACGGGCGGGTCCTGGTTGATCAGCATGATCTGCTGCAGCTCGACCTGCTCGCGCTCCATCTCGGGCCCGAAGCGGATGATCGCGCCGTTCTCCGCGGAGGAGAAGTCCTTGCTGTTCTTCGAGACCGCGGCGACGTCCTGGTGCCGGCTCACCGCCCAGTAGCCGGTGTCGAGGAAGCCCGCGTGCGCCTCGGGCGTCTGCTCGACCCACCACACCGGCGCTGTCCTGCGCAGCTCGAGGAACTGTTCGAGCGGGACGGCCGCCTGGCACAGGTCCGGGTCGGTCGGGTCGAACCCGGTCGGCAGGGCTGGTGTCGTTGCGGTCACGGCTGAACCTCCACGCATCTTCCTCACTCAATACTGAAACGTGTTCTAGTCGGGCATCGTGGCATACCTTCGGTTTGTTCGGAAGGGTTGACCCGCCGGTAACTCCCACGTCACACCGCGTGGACGTTGCCCGTAACCAGAACGTGTTCTAGTTTTGGTGGCATGGGAGATCCCGTGATCATCGAGGCCGTCCGCACCCCGCTCGGAAAACGCGGCGGCGGGCTCGCCGGCGTACACCCCGGGGAGCTGCTCGGGCACGTGCAGCGCGAGGTGCTCAAGCGCTCCGGCGTCGACCCGGCCCTGGTCGAGCAGGTCGTCGGCGGCGTGGTCTCGCAGGCCGGCGAGCAGTCCAACGACATGGTCCGGCGCGCCTGGCTGCACGCGGGACTCCCCAGCCCACCGGCGCGACCACCATCGACGCGCAGTGCGGCTCGGGCCAGCAGTCGGCGCACTTCGTCCACGACATGATCAAGGCCGGCACCATCGACGTGGGGATCGCGTGCGGCGTGGAGTCGATGAGCCGGATCCCGCTCGGGGCCAACGTGCCCGAGGGCATGGGCGACCCGCGCCCGGCGACGTGGGACATCGACATGCCGAACCAGTTCCTCGGGGCCGACCGGATCGCGCAGCACCGCGGGCTGACCCGCGAGGACCTGGAGGCCTTCGGCGCGGAGTCGCAGCGGCGAGCGGCCGTTGCGGTGGCCGAGGGCCGGTTCGAGCGCGAGATCGCCCCGCTCGAGGCTCCCGTGGTCGACAAGCAGACGCGCGAGCCCAGCGGCGAGATCCGCGTCGTCGCCGCCGACGAGGGCCTGCGCGAGACCACGCTCGAGGGACTGGCCCGCCTGAAGCCGGTGCTGGAGGGCGGCCTGCACACCGCCGGCACGTCGTCGCAGATCAGCGACGGTGCCTCCGCCGTGCTGCTGATGGACTCCGAGGTCGCCGCATCACTCGGCCTGACACCGCGTGCTCGGATCGTCGACCACGCCCTGGTCGGCTCGGACCCCTACTACCACCTCGACGGCCCCATCGACGCGACCCGGAGGCTGCTCGACCGCACCGGCCTCACGCTGGAGGACTTCGACCTGTTCGAGGTCAACGAGGCCTTCGCGGCCGTCGTGCTCTCCTGGGCGCAGCAGACCGGCGCGCCCCTCGAACGGACCAACGTCAACGGCGGGGCCATCGCCCTCGGCCACCCCGTCGGCTCCACCGGCACCCGCCTGATCACCACGGTCCTGCACGAGCTCGAGCGCACCGACGGCACCCGCGCCCTGATCTCGATGTGCGCCGGCGGCGCGATGGCGACAGGGACGGTGCTCCAGCGGGTGTGAGCCCGGGCTGCGGCATTCCGTCCAGAAGGACGCAGGCCGCTTTCGCCGTCTTTGCTACGCGCACCCCGAAATGAAGCGCGCGTTGGAGGTGGGGAGTCTGCTCTCCGAAGCGTCCTGGAGTGCATGGCCCCGTGGACGCCCAAAATGGGCAAGCTCGGCACGATCCCGGAGCCGGACACACGCAAGTCAGTCGGCGAGGGCGTCGAACAGCACCTGCCAACCGTCGTCGGGTCGTTCGAGGGTCGGAAGGTGTCCCGACCAGTCGAGTTCGACAAGCTCCGCCCGGGGCAGCCGGGCGAGGAGGGCTCGGGCCGTGTCGCCGAAGTAGTCGAAATCGTGAGCGCCCACGATCATCGTGACGGGCATCGCGAGCACCTCGGGGGACACCTGCAGCTCGTGGTCGTCGACGTCGCCCGCACCAAGCTGGTGCACGAAGGCTGCACGCTGCATGGTCCGAACCAGACTCCGGGCCTCGTCGTCGGCGTCGGGGCCGAGCCAGGTGGCCACGTTGAGCTCGGTCGCCCCGTCGATCTCACCCGCGTCGAGGAAACCAGCCTCTTCTCGCCAGAAGGCGCGCAGGCCATCGTCGGGCTCGACGAGGTCACCGGCCGTGCACATCAGCACGAGTCGCTCGACCTGCTCGGGCACAGCGGTCGCCACCTGCTGGGCGACGTATCCGCCGTACGACGCCCCGACAAGAATGAACGATGTCAGGCGCAGCTCCTCAACCAGCGCCAAGACGTCCTCTGCATCGCTGTACGAGGCACCCGGCTCCAGCGGGGTTGAGCCGTAACCGCGCAGGTCACACCGGACCACCCGGCAGCCAGCGGCAACCAGGGCCGCCGTCGGCCGATTCCACATCCGCAGGTCCGCAACCCCGGCGTGCAGGAGGACCACCGTCCGACCTTCGCCCTCGACGAGGTGGTGGATGGTCATCAGAAGACTCTGACACAGAGACCCGTGACCGTCACCCGATGTGGCCGACAGCGAGCTGGGCTCGGCGAAGCTCCTCTGGTGGTACCTCCGGCGGAGCGTGGCGGTGGGGTCTTCAGACTCCCAGCCGTGCCGACCTGACTGTGTCGACGCTTTCCGGTGGGCCGTTCGTCTCGACGACCGCAGCCTCCTGGCGCCCGAAGAGGAAGAGCAGTAGCTCACCTGGCTCGCCAGAGATGCGAACCACAGGCTTGCCGCGATGGGCGCGGACGGTCTCTCCTGTCGACGGATCATGCAACTCCAACCCGCAACCACGCAGTCGACGGGCCAGGATCCGCGCTCCACCCCGGACGTTGGCCCACAGCGCCTGGTTCATGGCCGCGCCAAGGTCACGAGGCGCGCCACCGTTCGCGCGGCGCACATCCTCGTGATGCACGAAGAACTCATTGAGGTTCGGCACCCTCCTGAGCCACCCAAGACCGAAGACTCCGTGCGGTCCAGAGCGAACCGATGCCACAAGCGCCGAGAAGTCCCGACCCGCTGCCCGCTGGTGATGTCTCTCGGCCAGGCGCGCCCACGCACCCGGAATCACGAGTCCTGGCCCGGCCACGGGATCGTGCTCGCGTAGGTACAGGTGCACCGCGATGTCGCGCGTGGTCCACGGCGTCAAGATCGTTGCGGCATCCGGCCCGAGCTCATCGAGAAGGTCGCACAGGCTGGAGCGTTCCCGGAGGTCGAAGGTGGGCCGACTCACTCGTCCAGCGTATTCGCGGGTTGTCGGTGGAGGTTGGCGCCGGCAAGCGCCAACCTTGGTCGCGTCACTCCACCGCGAGCAGGAGGCACGGATCTGCCGATGTCCACGCACTCGGATCAAGGACTCGCGGTCGAGGCCTCGATTCCGAAGGTGGACCGGTGAGTGACGGCAAGACCGCGCGCATGGCGTCCCTGCCGAACGGGTAGAGGACCCTCACGGCAATCAGCCCGCAGGAGGTTCAATGCCCGAGCTGCCCTTCACTGACGACGTGCGCGAGCTGTTGGCCAAGCCGAATCCAGCCGTGGTCGCGACCCTGCGCAAGGACGGAGCGCCGGTCTCGGTCGCGACGTGGTACCTCCTGGACGGCGACCAGGTGTTGCTCAACATGGACCACACCCGCGTCCGCCTGGAGCACCTGCGTCGCGATCCGCGGGTGACGCTGACCGTGCTCGACGAGGACAGCTGGTACACCCACGTCTCGCTGGTCGGCCGCATTGCCGAGTTGTACGACGACGTGGACCTCGCCGACATCGACCGGCTGAGCACTCACTACGGCGGCTCGCCGTACCCGAACCGCCAGAGCGCACGAGTCTCGGCCCTGATGGAGGTCGAGCGATGGCATGGCTGGGGCGATGCCAAGCAGTGACACCGGCTCGACGAGCCCAGGTCCCGGTGTCACGGCTCCGGGCGCTTACGAGGGAGACGAATGACGAGCGAGCAAGAGGAGCGACGTACGACGAGTGACTGGCTGCGCGCCTCGCTCGACCGGCTCGCTGCCATCGTCGAGGACTGAGTCGGCCAAGCGGTCTGGGCGCAGGTGGCGGGCGTGTCTTACCGCCGCCTGTCGGACACGTCGAGTCGACCGGACATGCCGAATTGAGGATGGTGGCCGAGCAGCGATTCAGGCTCGTCGCTCGTGCGGGCGTGCGTGCGAGGCTGGGACTGTGCGATCTCGTCACGCCCTGGCTATGTGCGGAGCGGTGCTTGTTGTCGGGTGCTCCGCGCCAGGATCGAGCACGCACACGCGTACCGATGACACGACCCCGACCAGCACAGCTTCCGCGGCGCCCGGGCAGGCGCTGGATTGCAACGCGATCGGCGACGACCTACCCCCGAAGGACCGGGTCATCGTGCTCGGCAACGTCGCCTTGCCGGCTCAGAGCCGTGCCCCAGCACTGCAGACCGGTCGTCAGCCGGAACAATCACCACGCGTATTGACCTTTTTCGCCAAAGATGGTCTGGGCTTCAGGATCGGGAGCCAATGGCAGTTGGAGGTCCCACGGGCCGCCCAAGACCACCTTCGCATCGGCTGGGGTTCCCCGGGCACTCCCACCACGGTCGTCCGGCCCCCGGCCGGATGCCAGACGACCTCGAGGACCGGGTGGTTGTGGTACCCCGGCGGTTACTGGACCGACAAACCCGGGTGCTATCCAGTAACGGTCGAGGTGAATGACCAGCGGCAGCGCGTGGACATCGGCGTGGGGGCACCGTGCCCTGGACAAGATCCACCGGCGGGGCCGTCGGACAGATAGCTAGCCTTCGGTCGCCGACAGCGACCAATCATTGACCGCGCTGTTTGAGCACGTCGCCGCCACGCTGGCCGAAAACGAACCGATCAGCATGGACGACGTACTTGCCGTGGGCTTCGAAACCGAGCTGGGCGACGACGCGGTGTATCGGGGCCACTTCACCGTCGTCTTCAGCCAAGAGGGCGAGACTCCAACGCACTGACATGCCGCGACGAGTGCGTTCGACGAGCCGCGTCTATCCGCCGCGAGCCGGCGCACTCCCAGAACAACGGGCTCGGTTGCGCAAGACTGGTCCTCCGCCCTCACCGACCTACGAGGTCCCCGATGCTGACAACCAGCGACGTCATCGCCTTCTCTTCCACGACCGACTTGGCCAAGGCTCGGACTTTCTACGAAGGGGTTCTTGGACTTCCCGTCGTGGAGGAGAACGCCTATGCCTGCGTGTTCGACGCCAACGGCACGATGTTGCGCGTCACCTCCGTGACGGAGGTCGCCCAGCCCGGCTACACGGTGTTGGGTTGGTCCGTGACCGACATCGCCGACACCGTCACCGAGCTCGAAGCTCGCGGCGTCGCGTTCGCCCGCTACGACGGCATGGACCAGGACGCTCAAGGCGTCTGGACAACCCCGAATGGTGATCGGATCGCCTGGTTCGCCGACCCGGATGGCAGCGTCCTGTCTCTGACACAGTTCAGCTGACCGGCACTCGACGTCCCGCTCCGCCGCAGTCGGCGGGTGCTCCAGTGCGCCCCCAGCCTCTTAGGCTCGATCCATGACTGTGCACCCGAGCGAGGCCACCAACCCTGACACAGCGAGGCACGTCGAGCTCACGCGCCAGCGTAAAGCCCGTTACGCCGCGACCAACCGCCGAGGCGGGACCATCGAGGTCGGCGAGGGCGACGACGCTGCCTTCACGCCGGTCGAGCTCCTGCTCACCGCCCTCGCTGCCTGCACAGCGATGGATGTCGACTACATCGTTGGCAAACGGGCCGAGGCGGAGTCGGGCTGGGTGAGCTCCAGCGCTCGCAAGGTCCGTGACGGCGCAGGGAACCACCTCGTCGACCTCAAGGTCATTCTTGACCTGCGCTATCCCGGGGGTGCGGAGGGTGACGCTGCCCGCACCATCCTCCCGATGGCGGTGGAGCGGTCCAACGATCGGCTCTGTACGGTCGGCCGGACAGTGCAGATCGGCACCCCGGTCCTGGCCACCCTGGCGCGGCCATCCGAGCTCTCCGGCGACTGAGCATGATGGCGGGCTTCATGCCCTGGCAGCGCCGGACGAACGCCGCTGCCATCCGCTCCTAGCACGACGCGCGCGATGCATGGCGCGTCTCTCCGCCGCGTGTCAGACGCTCGAAGTGAACGACCAGCCGATCGAGATCATGGTCAGAGTGCGTGCTCCCTACTCGATGACGCCGTTGTCCGCGGCAGTCGCCTGGAGCCCGGACTGGAGCCGAATTCAGTCCCACACATCTCATGAGATCCCGCATGTCGCCGCGAGGTAGTCGCGAACATGCAGGAACGATTGCGTGGCCCGCCCGGTGAGCTGCGCCTCAGGTAGGGCCTTGGGGCTACTGGGTTCGAGGATGGAGTACTCGGCCCGGGTGAACAGGTGGAAATCCCTCTTGATCTGGGATGGGGCGCTCGCGTCGAGCGCGTCCAGCCCCGAGAGCAGCCGGTGCACGTCGGCGCTGCCGGAGCGAACCTGCTGGGCGTTCGCGATCCCGATCCGTCGGGCGGTGGCGCAGAAGGCCGACGAAAGGCCCCCACCGGCGGGAGGCGAGGCAGACGCCGATTCTTTAGTGCTCGGTGTCTCCAACCCGGCAACCGCCGTCGAGACGGGCGCCGGAGGTCCTCCGGACGCTGACGCGCCGCGCCCACCGCAGCCGGCGCAGAGCAGGACGAGCACGGTGATCGCGAGGGCAGTCCTGATCTGTGGGCATGCGGCAATCCTCCTCCTTTCGGGGTGATGGAAGGCGGCTCGGCGTAGGCGTCGGCGGCCTGGAGATCGCCATCGCTTCGTGGTCCCCGTCAAGTCCCTCTCGATCATTGCCGGGGCTCTTCCTTTGCGAGGACAGGAGCATCGAGCTGGCGGAAAGTGCCGAGCCAGTCCCCCTCGCCCCAGCTTTCGGCGATTCGTCCATCGGCGATCCGATAGATCTCGTTTTCCGTGTGCTTAATGCGCCGCCCTGTCGGTGCGCGACCCTGGAACGATCCCGTGTGCGTGCCGGAGAAGACGTACCGCACCGCGACGAGATCGTCCTCGGCGAGCACGTGTTCGGTGCTCACCTCGATGCAGGAGAACCCCCCGAACACTGTGTCGATCACAGCGGCCTGCCATTCCGCACGGCCACGGGTGCCCGCCTGCCCGGCACCGTCGTGGTCGACGAAGTCTTCGGCGAAGACTTCCTCGGAGATGGCGCGGGCAACGGCGGCGCTGCCGCTGTTCATCGCCACACCGAACCAGCAGCGCACCAGCGCTTTCGCGAGCGCGTTGTCGCCCAGGTTGGTCAAGGCAGGAGCCGAGGCGTCGGGCCTCATGGAAGGTTCACCCACTCTGCGGTGTCCGCCAGGAGACGGGCGAACCGGTGTGGGTCTGCGAGGTGTGGGAAGTGCCCGCTGTGAGGCCACACCTCGACCGTCGCTGCCGGCAGGTGCGAACCGAGCCACCACCGGTAGCTGGCGTCGAGATCGTTCCCGGCGATTTGGAGGTAGGGCACGCCTGAGGCACGGAGCGACGCCGTCGTCTGCTCGACTAGTGCCGTGAGCTCGGCTGGGGGTCGATCGAGGATCTGGTGCCAGTACCCCAGCACGACTCGTTGCCTGGGGCGACACCTGGCCCGGACAAGCTCTTGGGCGAAGCGCGGCAGCTGCTCGACGCCGAGGCTCTCGTAGATCATCTGCCAGACGGCAGGGAACTCGGGCCCGCGTAGCTGCTCAGCAATTGAGCGCACCATGGTCGCGAACTGTTCGGTGTCCAGTGGTTGGTCGATGTTCACGACCCCCCGGGAGGGGTAGCGCGCCGCGTAGATCGTCGCGGCGATGGCTCCGGCGGAGTGCCCGACCATGATCGGGGCAGTAAGGCCTGCCTCGTTGACCACCCGGTGCAGCTGGTCGGCCACCTCTTGCAGGTCGTAGGTGGGCGACTCGGGCGACTGGCCGTGCCCGGGCAGATCGATCGCGATGACTCGCCGCCCGGGGTCGATGCGTTGCAGCTCGGGCACGATGTCGCGCCAGGTGGTGCGGTCGAAAGTCAGTCCGTGGATCAGGACCAGCGGCGGGCGTCCGTCGCTGCGGCCGTAGTCATCGGCGGCGAGCCCGGCGATGTCGACCGGACGGCCGGTGGTGTCCGTGGTGGTGCTCATCTGTGCTCCTGGTGTCGTTGGTTGTCCAGGAGGCGTAAATCAGGAGCGAACAATCCGTTCGCATGCTCACAGGCACCATCGAGACGGGCCACCGGCGGTTGGTTGGTAGCGGCATGCCCGGCCGGTGTGGATAGACGCTGTCAGGTGGGCCCCTGCCCGAGGCGCGACTTCGGTGATCCGAGCCAGGGTGGCGCGCAGGGTACGGGTGACGTTGACCCTGGCCCGCTCATCGGCCCCGGATAGGCCTCTGTCCCGGCCACCGAGCCCCGACGCCCTGCGTAGCTCGGCCACCAGGGCTTCGCGTTCGCTGGTGGCCTGCTTCGCCCGCGTGCTGTCGCCGGCAGCGTCTGCTGCATCGAGTACGTCGTCAAGCTCGGCCAGACGACGGCGGTAGGCGTCGCGGGCCGCCTGGTCCAGCACTGGTTCGGCCGCTGTGGCGCTCAGGCCGGCGCCACCGGCGACCAGATCCAGGGCGGCAATCTCCTGGCCGGGTGCCGCCAACAGGGCCGCCAAGTAGGCCATCCCGCGGCTATCGCGTAGCCGGACCTGTTCATCTCCGGCCTCGAGTCGCCAGTCGGATCCGTCACGGAGCAACATCCACTCGTCGGTGGGGGGCGCCAACCTCCCCAGCAGCGCAGACATCTCAAGCCGGGAAGCGATTCCCCGCGCCCGCTGACGGTGCTCGGAGGCAGCCTCGACGTCACCATCCTGCCGGCGCTGGGACAGCGTGTCGCCCAGCGCGGCGAGGGTGTGGGCGAGAAAGGGCAATGTTCCCGCCTTCTCCTCCCACGCCACCGCCTCCATGAGCAGCTCGACAGCCTCCTCAGGCTGGCCGAGGTGCGCCGCGAGGATCCCGAGGTAGTGGCTGACCGGTCCGGTGACCGTGTTCGCGCCCGCCCACGCGACGAGTCGTCCGCGGTGGCCCGACAACGATGCGTACAACTGGGTCGACGCGGGGGTGTTTCCGGTGGCGACCGACACGACGGCAAGATCCGCGGCCGCACCGAGCCAGCGCGGCCCGGAGCCGGCCAGGACACGCGGCAGGGCTCGCTCCAGCTCCAGGCTCGCCTCCCGAGTACGCCCCAACGCCATCAGCAGGCGAGCGGCCGTCGCCTCGTAGAGGTGGCCCGGGTTTCGCCGAGAGAACGCGCGTATCTCCTCCAGCCCGGCATCCGCCTCAGGATCCGGGGGGTCCTCGCGGAGCAGGGCGATCGCACCACGCAAGGTGCCGACGAGCCGCTGGGCATCGGTCATCCCGACCCGCCGACCCTGGTCGGCAACCTGCGCGGTCAACGCCAGCGCCTGCTCGAACTGGCCGCGAATCGTCGCAAGCATCGCGTGTCGCGACACGACCATCACCAGTGCCTCTGCATCACCCGCCGAGCGTGCTGCTCGCTCGAACGTGGCGAGCGAGGCCTCCGCCTCATCGACCCGGCCCAGCTCCATCAGGGCGACGAACCGCCAGAACAGCCCCCGACGCCCGCGTTCCAACTGCGCCGACTCGCGGGCCAGGTCGATGATGTCTCCCGAGGCCGCGAGCCGGTCAGCAGCGCCATCCGGGTCCCATAGGGCATGAAGCCGCGCGTCGAGAACCTCGGCGAGCGCCGCCGGATCTCTGCTTCGACGGGCCAGGACCAAGGCATCCTCGATGAGTGATCGACGCCGGCCGCCCGCGACCGGGTCACCCAGGAGGGCCCGGGCCAAGCGCGCCATGAGCCTGGCCCTGTCCGGGTCGCGCGCCTCCCCAGCCAGGGCCAGCTCGAGCAGACCGACCAGGCCTGAGTCGACCTCCAGGAACCCCTCGCCCGAGGCCATTCCCAAGGCCAATGCGACGACCGGGTCATTGATTCCAGAGGGTTCGATGTGGGCTGCCAGCGTGCGGCCCGGGCCTGGCAAACCCCGTGAGGCCAGCCACAGCGCGTAGCGCACCTCGGGCCGCTTCTCGCCGGTCAACACACCCATCGCGGTGGGGCTCAACGCGCCCAGCCACACCTCTGCGCCGATCCCCAACGGTTCCCTCGACGTCACCAACACCGCCACCGGCGCCGCGACCGCCCGGCCCGCGACCGCTGCCAGCATCGCCAGTGCCTCCGGGCCACCCGCGTCGACATCGTCGACCACGACCAGGCGGCGCCCGCCCGCGCACAGCACCATGGCGGCCTCGTCGAGGTCGCCATGCCCTGGCCCCTCATCGGCGAGTAGTTGCGCGACGACATCCTCAGCCCCACCGGCGTCTCGCAGAAGTTGCGCCCATACCCATTGCCCGGCCATCTTCGTGGTCGGCGTCCCCCGCAGGACCTCGAATCCGCGGGTCCTCGCGCGCTCGACGGCCGCATCGGCCAGCGCCGACCTCCCTGAACCCTTGGGGCCCGCGATCACCACGACACCACCAGATCCGGCCTCGCCCCGGTCGAGCAGGTCAGTCACCGCAGCCACCGCCTCGGCGCGTTCCAGCAGCTGCATCACCACCGCCCCTTCCCAGTGAAATCGAGGTGCGAACCTAGACGCTATCAGTATTTGAGAGTTACCCTCATCTAAGAGTAACTCTCACCAGCGGGAATGAAGCGATGGAGACCGAACAAGTTCAGACGATTCGCCACGGCGATGCGACGACTGCTCCGGCGATCGCCGTCGCCGCATGGATTGCGTTCGCCACGCTCGCTCTGGGACAGCTGCTGGTCGACATGGACGACGTCGTGGTGAACATCGCGCTGCCCAGCATCGCGGCTGACGTGGGTCTCACCACGCACCAACTGCCCTGGGCGGTCAACGCCTACCTGCTCTGCTTCGGTGGGCTCTTGCTGGTCGGCGGGCGCCTCGCCGACCGGTACGGACACCGGGCCGTGCTGCTGGCAGGAGTTGCCGCTTTCGTCGTCGCCTCCGTGATGGGCTCGCTCGCCGCTTCCGCGAGCCTGATCGTCATTGCCCGGGCCGGTCAGGGGCTGGCCGCAGCCTTGCTCGCCCCGGCGGCGATGAGCCTGCTGGTCCACACGTTCCCCGACCCTGAGGCCCGGAGCCGGGCCCTCGGTATGTGGGGTGCGGTGACTGGCCTCGGCGCGGTCGGCGGGCTCGTCGTCGGCGGTCTGGTGACCGAGCACCTGGGGTGGCGGTGGATCTTCGCCGGCAACGCGATACTGGCTGGGCTCGTGGGAATATCGGTTCTGGCGCTGCTGCCAGGCGGTACCGGCGACCCGCGCCTGCGCATCGAGCCGGTCGGCGCACTCCTGGCGACCCTGGGTCTGGCGGCGGGGGTGTACACCCTGCAGGGCACCCTCGATCACGGCTGGGTCTCCGCTCGCACGGGCTCACTCGCCCTGGGCACGACCCTTCTTCTGGCCGCTGCCGTACTCGTCTGGCGGCGCAGCTCGGCACCGCTCGTGCCCGCGGCGCTCCTGAAGAACAGGCAGGTTCTCGTCGCCAACGGCTGCGCGATGCTCACCGGCGCGGCCATGCTCGGGACCTTCTACTTCGTCTCGCTCCACCTGCAGCAGGTGCTCGGCTTTTCCCCGCTGGGCGCTGCGTTGGCCTACCTCCCCCTGGTAGCCGGCCTCGTGGCCGCGTCCGGAGTCGCGTCGCCACTGATCCCACGCCATGGTGCGCGGCCAGTTCTCGCCGCAGGCATGGCAGTGTGCGCAACGGGCCTGGGTTTCCTTGCCCTCTGGGGGATGTCGGTACACAGGCACCCCTTCCTCCAGAGCCTGGCGCCTGGCCTCCTCGTGTGCGGACTCGGGCTTGGACTGGCGTTCGTCTCACTCACCATGACCGCCATCCCCAGCGGTGAGACCGCCGCGGACAGCGGCATCGCCAGCGGCCTGTACAACGCCACCCTGCAAATCGGCGGCGCCATCGGCCTCGCCGTTCTGGCCACAGTGAGCAGTGCGCGCGCCGACGATCTGCTCACTGCCGGGCGTGACGCCAGGGAGGCGATCACCGACGGACGAGCCCTCGCCCTCGTCGTCGCAGCAGGGCTGATGACAGCCGGGGTTGCCTTGGCCTGGATGCTGCCACCCGAAGCGGGTCGGCACCGCCCCGTACCCACGACCGCACACGATAATGAGGGCCATGGCCCCGGGACTTCGTGAGCTCAAGCGACAGAGGACCAAGGCAGCCATCCAGGAGGCCGCTCTCGACCTGATCGCGCGACAGGGCTACTCGGCCACCACGTGCGAACAGATCGCCGCAGCGGCCGAGGTATCCCCGGCCACCTTCTACCGGTACTTCCCGACCAAGGAGGACGTCGTCCTGACCGACGACTACGACCCGATGATCGCGCACGCCGTCTCGGCTCGACCAGCCAACGAAGGGCCCGTGCTCGCCGCTCGTCGAGGACTCGCGCACGTACTCAGCGAGCTCGGCCCAGAACAGATGGCAGTCATCCGGGCGCGCACCCGGCTCCTCCTCTCCGTCCCGGCACTCCGCAACCGACTTCAAGAACAGATGACCTCGACCAGGTCCACCTTCGCCTCGGCCTTCGCGCCCCGCATGGACAAAGACCCCTCCGACCTGCACGTGCAAGTCCTCGCCGCCGCATGCGCTGCCGCCCTCTCGGTGGCGGTCGAGACGTGGGCCGCAAGTGAGCACGACCTGGCCCCCACTGTCGACCAAGCACTCAAGGCCCTGCAACGGCTATGACGAACGGCTACGCGCGCAGCCGCTCGGGGTGCGCTTCAGATACCACAGCACCACGAGCGGCCACCGACGCCTGCCCGGCGGGATCACGTGGACTGTCAGACAGGCCTAGCTGCAACGACCACGTCTTGCGGCTGCACGGCCGCGCCGGCACTCGTCGCCCAATCCGCGGCCGATCCGCGAGGTACACGACCAGGCGGTGTGCGTCGTTCCGCCGCCAATGACCAGGGCCAGGGTGCTCTCCCACTCACGTCCGCCGGTGGAAGCCGACCTTGCCGCCGGGCAGGCGGGTGACGCCGTACCTGGGGTCGTGGATGCGGCGATGGTGGTGGGGGCAGAGGAGGCGGCCAGTGGCCACGTTCGTGGAGCCACCTTCTGACCAGGGGATGTCGTGGTGGGCGTGGCACATGCCGGGTGGGGCTTCGCAACCGTCGGCGGTGCAGCCGCCGTCCCGGACGCCCATCGCGACGCGCATGCCCTCGGGGTGGAGGCGGCGCTTGCGGCCGACGTCGAGGACCTGGCTCTTGCCGCCGAGCACCATCGGGATGATGCCGGCCGTGCAGGCGAGGCGACGGGCTTCGGCGGCCGAGATCCTGCCCCCGGCGTCCAGGGTGCAGACCCCGGCCGCGTCGAGCTCGGCGAGCAGCTGGTCGAGCGTCATGGTGACGACCACGGTGGCGCCACAGCCGCCGGTCTTCGGCAGGTCCGAGGCGCGCATCGACTCGATCAGCTGGCTGAGCGCCAGGCCGTGGCGCACCGGGGTGGGGAGGCCGGGATCGATCCCGGCCGGACCTGCGGTGTCGGACCGGGCCGCGGGGCGGCCGTAGGAGGCGATCGCGAAGATCATCTTGCGCAGCATCTCGCCATGCACGTGGGAGATGGTGAAGCGGCCGTGGCAGGTTCCTTCGTCGTCCTCCCACATCGTGAAGGAGGTACGGCGAAGGGCCCGCGCTTCCTCCTGCTCGAGCTTGCGGGCCTCGAACTTCTCCGCGAGCTCAGGTGCCAGCAGCTCGAAGATGCGTGCGCCGAGGAGCCGGAGCCGTCGGGCGTCGTGGTCGGCGGCCAACCCGACCAGGTGCCGTTCGGCTGCGGCGAGTTGGGTCGGGTCGACGGCGAACTCGCCACCCGTGGGCAACCGGTCCAGCGCTGCCGTGATCGCCCGCGCCTGGGCGAGGTTGACCGAGCCCTCGTCCATGGCTGCAGACACGGCCGCATAGTGCTCGAGCCGCTTGGCCAGCTGGAGGTCCGAGCGTGCCTCCCGACGAACCTGCCGGGTCTCCCCCGCCAGCCAGTCCGCGGCGGTGCCCGCTCCCTGCTGGTCGGTCGAACCGGATCGCTCGGCCTCCACCAACACCCGAAGCTTCAGCGCCGCCAGCTTCGCCTCGTCCCGCGCGATCACGCTCAGTGCCTCGCGATGCTCCTCGGGACTCATCGACCACACCGGTACGCCGGCGAGCTCATCGAGCCGCGCCGAGAGCCGAGCGGCGAAGTCGACCACCGGATGGATCCGGTCGACTGGCTGGCTGCTCATGACTGAATTCAAGCACCGACCACCGACAGTCCTATCGGGGTCGGCTAGGGACTTTCCTCAATCAGAGCAGGGTTTTCTCGGCCATCAAGGTCCGTCGCACCACTGGTCGATCAGGTGCTGATCGGTGGGGACTCGGCGCGCTTCGGCGTCAGAGCCCAGCTATCGCTGCGCCTACGAAGCCTCTGGCCTCGGGTGAGGACGGGCCGAGGTCACGTCCCTCCTCTTGGGCAGCCAACGCCTGGTCGACCAGGGCCTCGGGGCCGAACTGCTGGAGCCACCACTGGCCACCAGCGGGCTTGGAGAGGAGAACTCCCCTGTCGGCGTAGGCCATGGCACGGCACGCGTTGAGTACCGCGTAGCGCTGATCCGCGTGGGTCACGGACCACCGCAACTCCTCGCGGAAGTAGTCCACGAGCTGACTACGCGAGACTGGCCCGAAGGCAGCTTCTGGGGGTGGACCGCTGACCGTGACTCCCGCAGTTCGAGTCACGGCGTAGTGACAGATGAGATCGGGATCGCCGCGACCCTCGTCGAGATCGACGCGTTCGTCCTCGCTGTTGACGTGGAGAAAGAAGGGCCATGGTCGCGACGGGCGTCTCGCAGCATCCGCAGCGACAACGGAGAGTTCGAGCGTCCGCGGTCCTCCACACTCCGCCAACAGCTGGGCTCCCAGAGCGGGCCAGTTGGACCCTCCGTCCGTCACCACCAGGACGTCCAGATCCGAAGCCGGACCGAATCCACCGAGCGCGGCCGAGCCGTGCACGTAGACACCCACCAGCTTCGGGCTCCATGCCGCGCACAATCGTGCGATGCGTAGAGCCTGTCCTCCCCACTCGTGACCGTGGAACCGATGCGACACACGACCAGTATGTCGAGAACCGTCTTCCCTTCTGTCGACCACGCACACTCTCACGCGATGGGCCACGCAGCGGGTCCGCGCCCGCCCCGAGGTCCCGTTCACCGCGATCGTGATGTTGCGATGAGTTCGGCCGACCGCGATGGTCGACATGAGGACCGCGATCCCGGACTGAAGGAGCACCTCATGCCACAGGCCATCGCCGATGCGTCGAACACACGCGAGCGGCGTTGAGTGCCGTGAGTGCCCTTGCTCGCAGGATGTTCGAGCTCGTCGAGCCGATCGGGGCGATCCCCTACTCGGCGGACGAACCCAACGTGTCGATGTTCGCCCTGGGGTTCACCAACTACTGGGACACCTACTTCGCCGGCCGGGCCGCCCCCTTGGGCAGCTCCGCCCCCGCGGCCGTCGTGCACGCGCTCTTCTACAACTTCGCCCCGGGCGAGGTTGCTCGCCACATCCCGAAGGTCTGGAGCACGACCACGCCGGAGGCCGCGCTCGCAGCGCGCCAGGAGGGGTGCGTGAACGCGCTGCGCCGGATCCTCGGCGACCTCGTCGAGACGCCGGAATTCACGCGAGCCGGCGAGCTGCTCACCAAGGCGGCGACCAGCGCCCCGCTCGAAGGTCGTCCGATGTACGCCGCGCTGCGTGCCCTCCCGCTGCCGAAGGAGCCCGTGGCCCTGCTCTTCCACGCGGCCTCCATGCTGCGCGAGCACCGCGGCGACGGGCACATCTGCGCCCTCATGACCGAGGGCATCGGCGGTCTCGAGGCGCACGTGCTGCTCGCCGTCGACATGGGGATCCCGGCTCCGAGGTTCGGCCGGATCCACCACCTTCCCTCCGCGCTGCTGACCGACCTGATCGAGACGATGAAGGCCCGGGGACTCGTCGTGGACGAGTCGACGTTCACCCCTGCTGGCCGGCAGGTCAAGGACCGCGTCGAGGCGCTGACCGACGAGCTCGCCCTCGCGCCGTACGAGGCGCTGGAGACCGCCGAGGTCGACGAGCTCACGGCAATTCTCGAACCGCTCGCGAAGCAGATCAACGCTGCGGCGGACTGACCCGCGCGGTGGCGATCAGGGTCCGCCGCGCCAGTGGTCGATCCGGTGGTGGTCGGGAGCGAAGCCGTGGTTGATGCCCCAGAGCACTGCCTGGGTGCGGCTCGAGACGCCGATCTTGCGGTAGAGGTTGCGGATGTAGGACTTCACGGTGTTGGGGGTCAGGAAGGTCTGGGCGGCGACGTCGGCGTTGCTGAGCCCCTGGGTGATCAGCGCCAGGATCTCGGCCTCGCGCTCGCTGAGGCCCTCGCCGCGGCCGGGCCAGTCCAGGCCGTTGTTGCCCCCGGCGCGACCGGGCGGGTCGCTGAAGACGATCTCGCCCGCGTGCACGGCCTCCAGCGCGGCGATGAGCTCGCGAGCGGGCAACGCCTTGGACAGGTATCCGTGCACGCCTTGCCGGCGCGCGGCCTCGACCAGCTCAGGATGGAAATTCCAGGTGTAGACGACCACGCGGCGGGCGCGCGGGTTCTCGATCAGCACGGAGATGTGCTCGTGGTCTGACTCCGGCTGTGCGAAGCAGTCGTAGAGCACGATGTCGACGGCGTCGTCGAGCGGCTCGTTGCTGTCGATCTCGGCGACGATCACCCGGTCCCGGTAGCGGTCGATGATCTTGGCCAGACCCATGAGCACCACGTCGTAGTCGTCGACGAGGGCCACGGTGATCGGCCGCGTGCTGGTCGAGGTCCTGGTCGGGGGCACGTGGACAGAGTAACCCACCTAGGGGGGTATCGGGACCGCCCTAGGGGTCTCAGGATGGAGAGACCACAAGCCCCCCAAAGAAGGGACACCCCATGCTGGGTCTCATCCTCACCATCCTCGTCGTCGGCCTGATCGCGGGCGCTCTCGCCCGCCTCCTGGTGCCGGGCAAGCAGCACATGTCCATCCTGATGACCGTCGTGCTGGGCGTCGTGGGGTCGTTCGTGGGTGGCTTCCTGGGCTACCTGCTGTTCCACAAGGACGCCGCCAGCGGCTTCCTGCAGCCGGCCGGCCTGCTCGGCTCGCTCATCGGGGCGATCATCGTGCTCCTGATCTGGACCCGGGTCGGCTCTCGCCGCACGGTCCGCGCCTGACGGCCGGGCCTCGACGTCGGTCGGTCGCTCGGCAGGACCTGGGCGACCGGCCAGCACCCGAGGAGGGAGAGACATGACTGCTTTGCCCATGCCCCGTTGCCCCAGCTGTGGTGACGAGCTCGTCATCGCGATGGACCCGAACTCACCCCCAGAGGGGGACGAGGGGTTGCTCCTCGCCGACCCGCCGTTCCGGTACGTGTGCCCCTCCCCGGGCTGCTCGCAGCCCGAGACCCTGTCGTGACCTGACTCGACTCACCTACGCCGATCGGTGGGTCCGAAAGAATTCTCGACCCTGGTGTCGTACCGGCGGGTCCCTGTTCGTGGTGAGGTCACAGACAGCGGCCACGACCGAGAAGAGGACACCATGCGCACCCTGTTCGTCACCGAGTTCATCTCCCTGGACGGCGTCGTCGAGGCGCCCGGCGGCGAGGAGGGCTACCGGCACTCCGGCTGGACCTTCGACATCGAGGAGGATCCCGCCCGCTTCGAGTTCAAGGCCGAGGAGACGTTCAGCACCGAGACCTTGCTGCTGGGCCGGACGACCTACGAAGGCTTCGCCGCCGCCTGGCCCGAGCGCGACGGCGAGTTCGCCGACAAGTTCAACACCATGGAGAAGGTCGTCGTGTCCACGACGCTGCAGGACCCGACCTGGCAGAACACCACGGTGGTGCGCGGCCTCGACGCGGTGCGTGCGCTCAAGGAGGGTGAGGGTGGACCGATCGCCGTGCACGGCAGCCCCACCCTGGCCCGCTCCCTGCTCGAGGCGGGACTCGTCGACCGGTGGCACCTCATGGTCTTCCCGGTCATCCTCGGGAGTGGCATGCGGCTCTTCCCGAGCGACGCCGAGGACAAGCAGAAGCTCACGCTGAGCGAGACCCGCACCTACACCAACGGCATCCAGCTCACCATCTTCGAGACGGCACTTCGTCAACAGGGTTGACCAATAAGGCTCCTAGCGCCTACCGTTCGGTCAATCACATTGACGAAAGTGAGCGCCTCCCATGAGTGTCATCACCGCGCCCGAGCACCCGACCCACGACCTCGGTGGGACCCGTTTCACCTCCCTGGCCACGCCCAGCCGCGGCAGCCTCGAGACCTCCGTCTGGACCGTGGAGATCGATCCCGGCATCCCGGCGACGCCGCACTCCTTGACCCGCGAGGAGGTCTTCGTCGTGCTCGAGGGCTCGGCCACGACCACGGTCGACGGCCGCGAGGCCACCGCGGAGGCCGGGGACGCGATCGTGGTGCCGGCGGGCGTGCCGTTCGAGATCTCCAACTCGGCGGTCGGCCCCCTGCGGTTGCTGTGCTGCCTCCCGGTCGGCGGCGAGGCCGTCACCGCCGACGGTCGATTCACACCGCCGTGGGCCCAGTGACGTCGCCATGGCCGACATCCCGCTCGCGCGGCTGCTCGCGGTTGCCTACCGACAGCTGATCGACGCCCTGCACGTCCGGCTCGCAGAGCTCGGGTGGTCGGACGTGCGCCCGTCGTACGGCTTCGTCCTCCTCGCGCTTCGCGAGCGATCCGCGTCGGTGTCCGACCTCGCCGCTCTCCTCGACGTCAGCAAGCAGGCGACCAGCAAGCTCCTGGAGGCGATGGCCCACGGGCAGTACGTGACACGCGAGACCTCGACCGTCGACGCCCGGCAGGTCACCGTCGCGCTCGCACCGCGCGGACGCGAGCTGCTCGCTGCCGTGGAGCGCACCTACGAGGAGCTCGAGTCCGAGTGGGCCTCCCTGGTCGGCGCTGCGGACGTCGACCGGCTCCACGCCACGCTCACGAAGGTGGTCCTGGCGAGCAACGAGGGCCGATTCCCGCAGGTACGTCCAACAGCCTGAACGATCTCCCGAAGTGCGCACCTCAGCGGGCAGGGTCGACCATGGTCATGCCTGCGACCGTCGCCCGATCGAAGCGGGGCAGCAGGGCGGCAGCCTCGTCGAGTCCGATGGTGCGTTCGATCAGGCGTTGTGGCTGGAGGATGCCCTGCTCGATGAGGGAGAGCATGGCCGGGTAGTCGGCTGCGGACATGCCGTGGCTTCCGAGGACGTCGAGCTCCCAGGCGATCACCCGGTCCATCGGCAGCCGGGGATGGCCGTCGACCGGCGGCAGGAGCCCGACCTGGACGTGACGCCCCCGGCGGCGAAGGCTGAGGATCGCGTCGGCGCAGGCGTGCTCGCCGCCCACCGCGTCGACAGTGACGTGGCTGCCGCCGTCCGTGACGTCGGCGACAGCCCCCGGGATGTCGCGGCCGTCGGCAGGCACCGTGTGCTCCGCGCCGAGCTCGGCGGCGACGGCGAGCGCCTCGAGGTTCCGATCAACCGCCACCACCCGGGCGCCCAGCGCATGGGCGATCATGACGACGCTCAGACCCACGCCGCCGGCGCCGACCACGGTCACCCACTCCCCCTCGGCGACCCGGGCACGGCCGACCAGGGCGCGGTACGCCGTGGCGAACCGGCATCCCAGGCTCGCTGCGGCGGCGAAGTCGACATCCTCCGGGAGACCCACCAGGTTCGTGTCGGCAGCGTGCAGGACGACGTACTGGGCGAACGACCCCCAGTGGGTGAAGCCCGGCTGCTGTTGATCCGGACAGACCTGGGCGTCCCCGGCCCGACACCACTCGCAGCGGCCGCACCCGCAGACGAACGGGACCGTCACCCGGTCCCCGACCCGCCAGCGGGTGACCTGCTCACCGACCTCGACGACCACACCGGCCAGCTCGTGACCCGGCACGTGCGGGAAGACGATCTCCTCATGGCCGGCCCACGCGTGCCAGTCGCTGCGGCAGACACCCGCCGCCATCACCTGGACGACGACCCCGCCGGCCGGGGCCGTCGGATCGGGAACCTCCCGGACCTCCGGCTGGGCTCGAACGGCATCCAGGACCACGGCGCGCACCGGTACACCCTGTCAGCCTCAGGTCGCTCGAGCCGTGCGACCCCGTGACGCGGCAAGAGTCATGAGCAGGGGTTCGACCCGGTGGTGGACGGGCGCGAGCGTCGACCAGATCACCCGACCCGCCCTGCGCTGGTACCAGACGTAGGTCGTGAGCGTCAGGCGGTCCCGGTCGACCAGCAGCACCTTGCGCGCGGCGAGGGAGCCGGACTGCACCTCGAGGGTGATCGAGTCCGACGTAGACGTGCTGATCGTCCAGCCCGCGACCGTGTCGGGCCCGCGGGGAGCCAGCCGTAGGCGCAGGACGACCTTCCACCCGAGCAGCACGAACCATCTCAGGAGCGGCGGAGCGCCTTCCAGGATGGCCCTTGCCCACTGCTCGGGCGATTCGTGGGCGGCGCCGGGAAACTCGATGGCGAAGGACGACGCGTAGTCAGGCCCGGGGGAATCCAGCGACGCGATCCCCACCGCTGGCCTGATGCGCCGCGCCCGGCCCCTTCTGGAGTCCCCCACACCCGCATCATCCACCAGCGGGAGTCGCGGACCCGGCGCAGAGGGCATCGACGAGAGATGGGCGCGCTGCGAGACTGGACTCCCGGGTCCGATTCCCGGGCGCCAGCGAGAGAACCGAGTGATGAGCGAGCAAGAGGACCACGTCGTGACGGCCAGCCGCGACATGGCTGCCCCGGCGGCGAAGATCTTCGAGCTGGTCGCCGACCCGGCGCAGCAACCGCGGTGGGACGGCAACGCCAACCTGCTCCAAGCGCCGGGCGGTCAGCGGGTCCGCAGCGTCGGAGACGTCTTCACGATGGTGCTCACCGGTGGCAAGGTCCGCGAGAACGACGTCGTCGAGTTCGACGAGGGCCGCCTCATAGCGTGGCGACCACACGAGGTCGGCAAGCGGCAGCCGGGACATCTGTGGCGTTGGGAGCTCGAGCCCCTCGATGCCCACCGCACGCGCGTGACCCACACCTACGACTGGACGGAGCTGACCGACTCCAACCGCCAGAAGCGAGCCCGACGTACCACGAGCGCCTGGCTGCGCGCTTCGCTCGACAAGCTCGCTGCCATCGTCGAGGGCTGAGCTTCGCCGTCGGATCTGGTGGACGACCCCAGGTCTTCGGCGATGATGGCGCGGTGGATCGGTTCCCGTGCCCGTGCTGCGGCCACCTCACCTTGCCGGAGGGCCCAGGAGACTACGAGCTCTGCCCGGTGTGCTTCTGGGAGGACGACGGCGCCTCCCTCCGGTACCCGATGAGGGACGTCAGCGGACCCAACGGGATGAGCCTGGTGCACGCCCAAGAGGCCTATCGCAGCAGCAGAGCGATGCACAGGAGCTTCAGACGGAAGGTCCGCAGACCGAGACCCGACGAGCCGCTCGACGAGGGCTGGAGGCCCTTCGACCCAGCCCTGGACTGGACTGAGCCGGCCTTGGAGAGCGACCGCTGGCCGGTCAACGCCGAAGCTCTCTACTACTGGCGAGACACCTACTGGAACGGCGACCAGTTCAAGCTGCCGCTCCCTGCTCACGAGCCGACCAACTCCGACCGCTTGCTGGAGCACATGCGCCAGCAGGCGCCGGAGCTCGAGGAGGCGATCGCGCCCCTCGAGCGACGGTGGGGGGCGGTCGGAGCGTTCCGGGTGTGCGGTGCCGCGGCGGACGTGGTGCAGGCGGCGTACGCGCGCGGCGAGGAGGCGACCGGTCTGCGGATCGTGAACGCCATGGTCCCGGCCCTCGACGAGAGCTCGGACATGTATGCGCCCAACTGTGTGAGCATCGCCTTCCTGGAAGGCACGGGATGGGATGACCCCGCTGTCCAGGAGTACGTCGACCGGTGGCCACCCCCGATCCGTGACGACCTCAGGCAGCAACAAGCACACATGGAGCACTTCGCGGAAGAGGAGGCACGTCGCCAGGAGTCCTGGCGGGAGCTCCACCGGACGGGTCGCGGTCAGCCTGTCGCGCTGATCGCCGACCGGCTGCGTGACCTCTCCTCCGTGACGGGTGATCACCCCGAGCAGGTCCTCGGCAGAGAGCTGACGGCACGCGTCATCAGCAACCCGAAGTGGCTCTACCGCCACCCGGCCGACTCGCTCCACCTGGCGTGGCGCTTCCGCAGCACCCGACGGCCGTGGCGAACGCTTCGATGGCTCAACAGGCCCCGCTACGTCGGCTGACCGCGTCTTGCCCGCCCGACGCGCCTCACGCCCTCGGTGAAAGCCGACCTTCCCACCCCGGCAGCCCTGTGATTCCGCGATGATCGCGGCATGGGACGACACAGCTCGGCGCTCGTCGTGTCGTCCGTGCTGCTGGTCGGGCTGGCGTCGGCCTGTGCTTCCACGGGAGTCGCCTCGGCCGCGCACAGCGCCGCGCCATCGGCCAGCACCAGGTCCCCCAGTGCGGACGCCGTCTCAGCCTCGAGTCCTCCGAGCCCTGGTGCGGGTTCGGCCGAAGCCGCACTGCAGGGGATCCCGGTCAAGGGCCGGGCCCCGAAGACCGGATACGACCGCGACCAGTACGGGCAGTCGTGGACCGATGACACCAACGACTGGTTCGGTCACAACGGCTGCGACACCCGCAACGACGTGCTGCGCCGGGACCTGCAGCAGGCGGTGCTCAAGGAGGGCACGTTCGGTTGCGTGGTGCTGTCCGGGGTGCTGATCGACCCGTACACCGCGACACGCATCGACTTCACCCGCGGCGACAGCACCTCGAACGCGGTGCAGATCGACCACGTCGTGGCGCTGGGCGACTCGTGGCAGAGCGGAGCCCAGGGCTGGTCGCCGGGAAAGAGGCAGGACTTCGCGAACGACCCGCTGAACCTGGTGGCCGTCGACGGGGCGGCCAACGAGTCGAAGGGTGACTCGAACGCCGCATCGTGGCTGCCTGCGAACCGCGCGTTCCGGTGCGCCTACGTGGCCCGCCAGACGGCGGTGAAGGCGAAGTACGGCCTGTGGATGACAGCTGCCGAGAAGGACCAGATCGGCCGGATCCTCGACACGTGTCCCGACCAACCTCTTCCGCGGGAGCCCGGACGGCTGCACCCGCCCAGCCGCTCTCCCGGGACTGCAGCGACTCCGACGCTGCCCGCGCCGACCCACGCTGCGAGCAGGCAGCCGACCGGGAAGGGATGCGAACCGGGCTACCGACCCTGCCTGCCGGTCGTCGACGACCTCGACTGCGACGACCTCGACAGCTCAGAGAAGCCGGTGCACGTCACCGGGGACGATCCGTACCGGTTGGACGCCGACGGTGACGGGCTCGGGTGCACGTCGTAGCCCCCGAGCAGGACCTCGCACCCACCACCCAGGGTCGATCAGGCCTTGTCTGAGAGCCACGGCGGGACCACAGTGGAAACAGTCGTCATCACCGACGACGAGGAGGCCCCGTGAGCATCGACCTTGCCCTCGCCCCAGCACGCCGGACGAGCCGCCGCGAGCGGCGCGCCGAGCGCCATCGGCTCGAACGCGCCGACACGCTCACCGCCCGGCTCGCCGAGCTGCACACCATGCGCTCCCT
The DNA here is from genome assembly GCA_963794435.1 of uncultured Actinomycetota bacterium. Taxonomy (GTDB): domain Bacteria; phylum Actinomycetota; class Actinomycetes; order Propionibacteriales; family Nocardioidaceae; genus Marmoricola. The sequence goes on along the minus strand of CAWCDX010000013.1, from coordinate 45,916 downwards.
GCTCGATCGCGCCGCCGAGGTCGTGTCGGGCGGTTGGGTCCAGGACGCCTGGTTCGCCGTCTCCACCCGCAACGGCACCCGGGTCGTCGCCGCCCATGACGTACGCCGGGCGACGCGTCATCCGGTCGTCGGCGCCTGCCTCGTCGGCGGCATCGTCGAAGCCGGCGGTGGACCCAGGGCGGTCCGCTCGCAGCTGGTCCGGCGCACCCTCGACCTGACCTGGCACACCCTCTACGAGAACCCGCAGGCACCCGTTCGCTGGTGTCCCGGGCCCGACGTACGCCTCCTCCGACTGCTCGACCTGACCCGCTGGAACGACACGACAGGCCGCACGCAGGGTGAGGTCGTCGACCTGCTGCACAGCGCGCAGCTCACCGCGGACCTGCAGCGGGACCTGTGTCGTGGAGAGCTCGCCGGTGTAGGGCTACGGTCGGAACCGTGCGCGCCATCACCTACACCCAGACCGGAGATCCCGACGTCCTGACTCTCGGCGACCGGCCCCAGGCCGAGCCGGGACACGGAGAGGTCCGGGTCAGGATCCATCGCTCCGGGGTCAACCCCACCGACTGGAAGTCCCGGGCCGGCAGCGAGCCGGGCAGCCCGGTGGATCCACCGCAGGTGCCCAACCAGGACGGCTCCGGTGTCGTCGACGCCGTGGGCCAGGGCGTGGAGGAGGCCCTGCTCGGGCTGCGCGTCTGGGTGTGGGAGTCGGCGTACCAGCGACCGGAGGGGACGGCCCAGGAGTACGCACTGGTCTCCCGGCACAACCTCGCGCTGCTGCCCGACACCGCATCCTTCGACCTCGGCGCCTCCCTGGGTGTCCCGTTCCTGACCGCCCACCGGACGCTGACGGTGACCGAGGAGGGACCGCTCCGGCTCGGGCCGGGCACCCTGGCGGGTCGCACCATCCTGGTCTCCGGCGGAGCCGGGGCCGTCGGCAACGCCGCGATCCAGCTCGCCCGTTGGTCCGACGCCACCGTCATCACCACCGTGAGCAGCCCCGAGAAGGCCAACCTCGCCGCCCGTGCCGGCGCCGACCACGTCATCGACTACCGGCAGCAGGACGTCGTGGCCGAGGTGCGCAAGATCGCCCCGGACGGCGTGAACACCATCGTCGAGGTCGCAGCGGCCGCGAACGCGGGGATCGACTCCCAGGTGATCGGCCTGCACGGCTCGGTCGCGGTGTACGCCGACGACGGCGCCGCCCCGCTCTCGCTGCCCGTCCGACCGCTCATGGTGCCCAACGCCCGCTGGCAGTTCGTCCTCGTCTACACCGCCCCGCACGACTGGAAGCGGCGCGCCGTGGACGACGTCGGCGCAGCCGTCCTGGACGGTGCCGTCCGCGTGGGTGAGGACGCCGGCCTGCCGCTGCACCACTTCCCGCTCGACCAGGCCGCACAGGCCCACGCCGCCGTCCAGGACGGCGCCGTGGGCAAGGTGCTCATCGACGTGGCTGACTGATCCGCCCAGGAGCGCTCAGGAGGTCCCATGGACGACGCCGAGGAGATCGTCTGGATGGTGCGCGGCGCCTGGGTGACGCTCTGCCTCCGGGCGGCGTGCGAGCTCGGCATCGTGGACGAGCTAGACGAGCCGCTCGACCTCGCCGCGCTGGCAACGCGCACCTCCTCTGACCCACCCACCCTGGCGCGGCTGCTGCGTGTCCTGGTCGACCTCGGGCTGCTGGCCGTCGACGGTGATCGGTACGCCGCGACGCCGCGCGGGCAGGTGCTGCGTGTCGATCACCCGAGCGGCGTGCGCAATCTCGCCCTGATGCAGACGGTGCTGCCCAACCTGACGGCATGGCAGCACTTGGCCGACGCCGTACGTCGGGGCGCGTCGGTGTTCGAGGAGCTCAACGGGCAGACGTCCTGGGAGTGGCTGGCGGAACGACCCGGGCAGGGGGTGATCTTCAACGCGGCGATGGCGCGCAGGAGCGCCCTCCAGATCGCGTCGCTGCGCGCAGCCACGGACTTCTCCGGGACTCGCCTGCTGGTGGACGTCGGTGGCGGCGAGGGGGCCATGGTCGCCGGGCTGCTCGCGCAGGAGCCGTCACTGCACGCGATCGTCGCCGACCGCCCGGAGGTCGCTGCGGAGGCCACGGCTGCCCTGGCGGCCGCAGGGTTGGCGGAGCGGGCCCGCGGTGAGGCAGCCGACTTCTTCGTCGCGGTGCCTCCGGGCGGGGACGTCTACGTCCTGTCGAACGTGCTGCACGACTGGGACGACGCCGAGGCGACGGCCATCCTGCGCTCGGTCCGCGAGGCCATGGCCCCGGATGCGCGCCTGCTGGTCGTCGAGAACGTCCTCGACGCACCCGGCCGGACTCCCACCCAGCTGCGCGACGTCCACCTGGTCGACCTGCACATGCTGGTCATGTTCGGAGCCCGGGAACGCAGCAAGGAGGAGTACGACGCACTCCTCGTCGCCGCCGGTTTCGCGCCCGCGACGCTGACGCCCTCACCGAACACCTGGAACGTGCTGGAGACCCTGCCGGTGGGATGACGGAACCGCCGCATGACCGCCCGTGCGTCGCTCTACGATCCAGTCCATGACCCCTTCCTTCGCCCTCGGCCCCGACCACCTCGAGCTGCAGAAGTGGCTGCACACCTTCGCCGCCGACGTGATCCGGCCCGCCGCCGCCGAGTGGGACGAGAAGGAGGAGTTCCCGTGGCCCGTGCTCGAGGAGGCTGCCAAGGTAGGCATCTACTCCCTCGACTTCTTCGCCACGCAGAGCTTCGACGAGACCGGGTTGGGGATCCCGATCACGATGGAGGAGCTGTTCTGGGGTGACGCCGGGATCGGCCTCTCCATCGTCGGTACGACGCTCGCCGCTGCCGCCGTGCGTGCCAACGGCACCGACGAGCAGCTCGGCGAGTGGGTCCCGCACATGTTCGGCACCCCGGGAGACCTCCACCTCGCGGCGTTCTGCTCCTCCGAGCCGGACGCCGGCTCCGACGTCGGCGCGATGCGCACCCGGGCGAGGTACGACGAGGCGACCGACGAGTGGGTGCTCAACGGCACCAAGACGTGGGCGACCAACGGCGGGCTGGCCGACGTGCACGTCGTGACCGCGGTGGTCGACCCGGACCTGCGCACCCGCGGGCAGGCGAGCTTCGTGGTGCCGCCGGGGACGAAGGGGCTCAGTCAGGGCCAGAAGTTCCACAAGCACGGCATCCGTGCCTCGCACACGGCCGAGGTGGTCCTGGAGAACTGCCGGATCCCGGGCCGGTGCCTGCTCGGCGGCAAGGAGAAGCTCGACGCGCGGCTGGCCCGGGCACGGGAGGGAGCGAGCTCGTCGGGCAACGCCAGCATGGCCACCTTCGAGCGGACCCGGCCCGCGGTGGGCGCCCAGGCGATCGGGATCGCGCGGGCGGCCTACGAGGTCGCGCTCGACTACGCGAAGACCCGGGAGCAGTTCGGCAAGGCGATCATCGAGAACCAGGCCATCGCCTTCGCGCTCGCCGACATGAAGACCGCCATCGACGCCTCGCGCCTGCTCGTGTGGCGGGCGGCGTGGATGGGACGCCAGGGTGAGGCCTTCGAGGCGGCAGAGGGCTCGATGTCGAAGCTGTTCGCCGGGGAGACCGCCGTCCGCGTGACCGAGAAGGCGATGCAGATCCTGGGCGGCAACGGCTACACCCGCGAGTACCCGGTGGAGCGGATGGCTCGGGACGCCAAGATCTACACGATCTTCGAGGGCACCTCGGAGATCCAGCGTCTCGTCATCGCCCGGACGATCTCGGGCGCGCCGATCCGTTGACCTTTGTGAGTTAGGCTTGCCTAACTTCGACAGCAGGGAGCGGGAATGCACGCGCACGTGGTGACCACCGAATGGCTCACGCCTGGCCTGGTCCGGGTGGTCCTCGGTGGCGAGGACCTCGAGCGATTCGTGATGCCCGAGGACACCGACGCCTACGTGAACGTGGCGATCCCGCCGGCGGGGGCGACGTACGGCGAGGTCTTCGACCCCGCCGAGGTCCGGCAGCAGCACGCCAAGGAGCACTGGCCTCGCCGGCGCCGCTACACCGTGCGCAGCTGGGACCCGACGGAGCACCTGCTGGCGCTCGACTTCGTGGTGCACGGAAGCGACGGCGTCGGCGGGCCCTGGGCCGCGGCGGCCCGACCCGGCGACGTCCTGGTCTTCGAGGGGCCGGGCAGCGGCTACCGGCCCGACCCGAGCGCCGACTGGCACCTGCTCGTGGGTGACGAGTCGTCGCTGCCCGCGATCGCGACAGCGATGGAGGCCGTGCCGCCGGACGTCCCGGTGGTGGTCCGTCTGGTCTGCGACGGTCCCGGGCACGAGATCCCGCTCTCCTCCCCCGGTGACCTCGACCTGGAGTGGCTGCACCGCACCGGCGGGCCGGGGGACGCCGACCTGTTGCCCGCCGCCGTCCGCGTTCTGACGTTCCCGCCCGGCCAGGTGCACGCGTTCGTCCACGGCGAGGCCGACGAGATCCGCGCGATCCGGCGACACCTCCTGCTCGAGCGCGGCCTGACCCGTCAGGCGATGTCGTGCTCGCCGTACTGGCGCCGCACCATGACCGACGAGTCCTGGCGCGAGGTGAAGCGGCAGTACGTCGCCGCGATGGACGCCGACGTCGAGGTGGCGTAGGACCGAGGCTCGGTCGGTACGCTCGAGAAACATGGAAGAGATGAAGGCCCGGCGGGTCGTCGATGCGCTCCGCGAGCAGGGCACGGATGCCGAGCTCGCGCGGGTCGCGGTGTTCCAGTTCGGCGTGACGGTCAAGCTGCCCGACGGGCGCGAGGCCACGTGGGACTCCGACGGCACCGCGTCGCTGGAGGCCCAGGTGATGCGCAACGGCGTGCTGGTCGGGTACGTGCCCCAGATCGAGGGCTCCGACAGCTACACCGAGGAGCAGATCATCGACACCATCCGGCGTACGGACTACGACAAGCCGATCGCCACCCAGCGCTCGACCACGCCACCGCCCGAGCCGGCCCTGCCGATCAAGGGTGGTCTCTTCCGCCGGTTCATGGACGGTTTCCGCTACCGCTGAGCTCTCGGCCACGTCGTGGCCCTCGGTTACCGTGCAGTGCGGGGACTGACCTGGGGAGGGTCGACTGTGCTGACAGACATCGAGATCGCCAACGCGGCCACGCTGCGACCGATCCGCGAGGTGGCCGAGGAGACCCTCGGCATCGAGGAGCAGCACCTCGTGCCGTACGGGCACTACAAGGCGAAGGTCGACCTGACCTACCTCGCGTCGCTGGCCGACCGGCCGCTGGGCCAGCTGGTCCTGGTGACCGCCCTCTCCCCCACCCCGCCCGGTGAGGGCAAGACGACGACCACCGTGGGACTCACCGACGCCTTGCACGGACTGGGTCGGCGCACGGTCGCCTGCCTGCGTGAGCCGTCGATGGGGCCGGTGTTCGGCATGAAGGGCGGCGCGGCCGGTGGCGGCTACAGCCAGGTCGTGCCGATGACCGACATCAACCTGCACTTCACCGGCGACTTCGCCGCGATCGCGGCCGCGAACAACCTGCTCGCGGCCCTGATCGACAACCACGTGCACCACGGCAACGAGCTCGACATCGACGTCCGCAACATCAGCTGGAAGCGCGTGCTCGACATGAACGACCGCGCGTTGCGCGAGGTCGTCGTCTCGCTCGGCGGGCACGCCAACGGCTTCCCGCGTGAGGAGGGGTTCGACATCGTCGTCGCCTCGGAGCTGATGGCGATCTTCTGCCTCACCGAGTCGTGGGCCGACCTCAAGCGGCGGATCGGTGACATCGTGATCGGCTACACCCGCTCCACCCAGCCCGTCACCGCGCGAGACCTCGGTGCCCACGGTGCGATGGCGGCGCTGTTGCGCGACGCGCTCGCACCGAACCTGGTGCAGACCCTCGAGGGTGCACCCGCCTTCGTGCACGGCGGACCCTTCGCCAACATCGCCCATGGATGCAGCTCGGTGACGGCGACCCGCGCCGGTCTCCGGCTGGCCGACATCGTGGTCACGGAGGCCGGCTTCGGCGCGGACCTCGGCGCGGAGAAGTTCGTCGACATCAAGTGCCGCAAGTCCGGGCTTCGTCCCGACGTGGCTGTCGTCGTGGCCACGGTGCGCGCGCTGAAGTACCACGGCGGCGTCCCGCTCGCCGACCTCGGCACCGAGGACGTCGCGGCCGTCGAGGCCGGCATGGTCAACCTGCGCCGCCACCTCCGCAACATCCGCGAGGTGTACGGCATCGTGCCGGTCGTCGCGGTGAACCGCTTCCCGACCGACACCGACGTGGAGGTGGCCAAGGTCGTCGACCTCGTCGCCGACGAGGGGGTCCGGGCGTACCCGGCGACCCATTTCGTCGACGGCGGCACCGGTGCGCAGGACCTTGCGAAGGGCGTCCTGCAGGCCCTCGACGAGCCCTCGCCGTACACCTTCTCCTTCACCTACGACGACGAGCTGTCCCTCACCGACAAGGTCGAGGCGATCGCCACCCGGCTGTACGGCGCGGGCCTGGTGACCTGGGAGGCGCGGGCACGACGGCGGCTGCAGCGGTTCGAGCGTGACGGGTACGGCGTCCTGCCGGTGTGCGTGGCCAAGACGCAGTACTCCTTCTCGACCGACCCGACCTCCCTGGGTGCCCCGTCGGGCCACGAGCTGCACGTGCGCGAGGTCCGGTTGTCCGCGGGCGCGGGCTTCGTGGTGGTGGTCTGCGGCGACATGATGACGATGCCCGGGCTACCCCGCGACCCGTCGGCTTCCCGCATCGACCTCGCCGACGACGGCACCATCCTCGGGCTGTCCTGAGGGCTCGGCCCACAGGTGGGTCGCGAACCAGGCCAGCGCGACGAGCAGCACCGTGTGCGACAGGACCGTGCCGTAGTGACCCGGTAGGGCGAGGTCGACGAACTGGAACAGCGCGAGCAGCACCGCCGGCACCCGGGGGAAGCCGGATCGCCAGGCCGCGACGGCGAGGCTGATCAGGCCCACCAGGGCGCCGCCGAGGAACAGCAGGAGCACGAGGATGCCGAGCGGGTTGCTGGCCGCTCCGTCGATGACCCTCCCAGCGGTGTGGGGGTCCAGGCCCTTGCGGACGCTGGCCAGCTGGACCGCCTGGATGCCGCGCACGCCGAAGAAGGCTGTCATCGAGACCACTGCCGTCCATCCCGCGAAGCGGGCGAGCCGGGGCGTGGTGCCGGCACACGACTGGGCGAGGCCCAGGAACCCCGGGCCGAAGAGCAGCACGGCGACCATGCCGCACAGGACGCTGGCCGTGAAGGCGCTCTGGTGCGCGGCCAGCCGAACCAGTTCTGAGGAGGTCGACGTGTTGTGGAGGGGCGAGATCACGGACTCGATGAGCTCGAGCACAGCCGCGGTGACGAGCAGCACGGCCGTCGCGCGGCGACCGGGGAGGATCGTGGTGGTGGACATCGGTGACCTTTCGTCGGGGACGGCACGACGCTAGGAAGCCGCGACCCGCGACGGATCGACCCTGGGACTGGTCTTCACCGCCACCTGGACGAGCTCAGGCTCATCCTCCGGAACGAGGCGGGACCACGCGCTGTCGTCGTACGGTCGCAACATGGCTCGACTGCTGCCGAGAGTGCCGGTGTTCGACGCGGTCCTCGGCGTCTCCCTGGCGGTGGCGGCGGCGCTCACCCAGGCGACCTACCAGGACCTCCCTCAGCCCTGGGTCTCGGTCGTCGCGGCCGTCTGGACGGGATCGGTCATCTTGCGCACCGTCGCGCCGTTCGCCATGGTGGTCGTCGCCTCTGCGGGGGCGGTGGTCTACGCCGCGTTCCCGGTGAACGCCACCGTGCTACCGACGTTCGTGACCATGCTGGTCGTCGGCTTCTCGATGGGGGCGAACCTCGTGGGACGCCGATTGGCGCTCGCGTTCGCGATGCTGCTCAGCTCGACGTACGTCGTGCAGATCGTCACCGCTCACCGACCTGGTGGTGACTCCGGGTTCGCCGACACCTACCTGTCTCCGATCGTGCTGATGGCCCCGATCCTGGGCGGCATGCTGCTGCGCCGGTCGCGCCACCAGTCCGCGGAGCTGCGCCGCCTCGCCGCCGAGCTCGCCGCGGAACGGCAGGAGCACGCCCGCGCGGCGGCCCTGGCAGAGCGTCACCGCATCGCCAGGGAGCTGCACGACGTCATCTCGCACTCGGTCAGCGTGATGGTCGTGCAGGCCGGGGCGGCCGAGCAGCAGCTCCCCGAGGGCTCACCGGCGCGGGAGCAGCTGATGGCCGTCCGGCGCACCGGCAAGGAGGCGCTCACCGAGCTCCGCCGCCAGCTCGGCGTCCTGCGCGACGGACCGGACGACTCGCCCGCTCCCCTGCCTGGGCTCGCCGAGGTCGCCACCTTCGCCGAGGAGCCGGGCGTCACCCTGGAGTACGACGAGACGGCGATCGGCGACCTGCCGCCCGGCCTGGGCCTGGCGGCGTACCGGATCGTGCAGGAGTGCCTCACGAACGCGCGCAAGCACGCAGCCGGGGCCGCTGTGCACGTCCGCGTGGATCGCGACGGCGAGGGCCTTGCCGTGGACGTGACCAACGGGCCCGGAGGCGCCCTGCTCGAGTCGGGAGCGGGCGGCCACGGTCTCGCCGGCATGCGCGAGCGGGCCCAGCTGTACGCCGGCGACCTGGAGGCGGGACAGACCGACGAGGGCGGCTGGCGGGTGCGTGCCCGGCTGCCGACCTCGACCTCCGCCACCGGGCTCACCCCGTGAGTCCCTCCCCGGTCCGGGTGCTGCTCGCCGACGACCAGGCCCTGGTGCGCAGCGGCTTCCGGCTGATGCTCGAGCAACAGCCTGACTTCTCGGTCTGCGGCGAGGCCGCAGACGGCGCGGAGGCGATCCGGCTCGCCGAGGCCCTCGGCCCGGACGTGGTCCTGATGGACATCCGGATGCCCCACCTCGACGGCATCGCCGCCACCGAGCGGCTGGTCAAGGCAGGGACCGGCCGCGTGCTGGTGCTGACGACCTTCGACGTCGACGACTACGTGATCGAGGCGCTGCGGGTGGGGGCCAGCGGCTACCTGCTCAAGGACGTCGAGCCCGACGACCTCGTCGCGGCCGTGCGGGCCGTGGCCGCCGGCGACCTGCCGCTGTCGCCCACCGTCCTGCGACGCGTCGTGGCGGCGTACGTCGACAGCGGCCGGAAACCCCTCGACCCCCGGCTCGACCGGCTCAGCGACCGCGAACGGGAGGTGCTCGTCCTGCTCGGCCAGGGGCTCACCAACGCGGAGATCTGCGAGCACCTCGTCGTGAGCATGCCGACCACCAAGACGCACGTCGCGAACGTGCTGTCCAAGCTGGTGTTGCGCGACCGCGTGCAGGCAGCCATCTTCGCCCACCGCAACGGGCTGGTCTGAGGACTACCCGTCGTCCGGGGGCCCGTCCGCCAGCTCGGGGAAGTGGTCGACCGTGCACTCGTGGTAGCGCATCGCGAGCAGTCCGCGCTCGGCGTCGACCCGTCCCTCGCCGACAGCGAGGACGCTGTTGAGCCAGAGGAGCTCGGCCGTGTCGGACTGGAAGGTCAGCACGTGCAGAGCGGTGCCGTCGGTGAGGGAGGCCATCCCGGTGAGCGTGAACAGCGCGCTCCCACCCCCGCTGAGCTCCAGGATCCCGCGGGCATCCGGGTAGGCGTAGCCAGCCCGCAGCCGGGGGAAGTTCGACCAGCTCGCCCGACCCTCCAGGCGTCCCCGGAAGGTGCCGTCACCCAGGCCGAACAGCCGACCGTCGCCCAGCTCCGAGGGCTCCACCGAGCGCATCAGGCTGTAGCGCCAGTCGACGTCGCACAGATGATCGAGTCGCATGCCGCACCTCCGGCACCGCACCACGCGCACAGTCGTGCGGCGTGAATCACATGCAACCACAGGGTCGCGGATTCGGTGCGCTCCGACGGCGCACCTACGATGGACGGCGCCCACAGCCCCCGATCGAAAGGCACGCGTGATCGCAGGACGGTACTCGCTCGACCGAGAGGTCGGGCGCGGTGGCACCGGAGCGGTCTGGCTGGGGCGCGACGAGGTCCTCGGACGACCCGTGGCGCTCAAGCGGATCGGGCTGCTCCCCGGGGCCGACCGGACCGACCTCACGCGTGCCGAGCGCGAGGCCAAGCTCAGCGCGCGACTGCACCACCCGCACGTCGTGTCGATCTTCGACGCGGTCGTCGACACGGACTCCTGGTGGCTGGTGATGGAGTACGTCGACGGAGTCGATCTCGGCCGGCTCGTCCGCGAGCGCGGCCCGCTCTCCCCCGAGCAGGCGGCGCCCCTGCTGGCCCAGGCGGCCGATGCCCTCGCTGCCGCGCACGCTGCGGGGATCGTGCACCGCGACGTCAAGCCGTCGAACATCCTCGTCGACCAGGCCGGCCAGGTGAAGCTGACCGACTTCGGCATCGCCCGCATCGCGACCGACCCGGCGATCACCCAGACGGGCATGGTCACCGGGTCGCCGGCGTACCTCGCCCCGGAGGTCGCGGCCGGTGCCCGCGGCGACGAGGCGGCCGACGTGTGGTCCCTCGGCGCGACGATGTTCCACGTCCTCGAGGGACGCCCGCCGTACGACCTCGGGGACAACGTGATCGGCGGGCTCTACCGGATCGTCCACGAGGAGCCCCCGCGCCCGACCGACGCGGGCTGGCTGACCCCCCTGCTCGAGGCGACCATGGTGCGCGACCCGGCGCACCGGTGGTCGATGACGCAGGTGCACGCCTACCTCGAGTCCGGCGCCGCACCCGCGAGCGGCCCCACGGCCACCCAGGTGCTGGCCCCCGTGCGCACCGCACCGACCCCACCCACACCGACCCCACCCACACCGGTCCCACCCACGCCGACCTCGACCGCACCGATCCCAGCCGCGCCCGCGCCGTCGGCCCGGACCCGCCGCCGCCCCACCAAGCTCGTGCTGCTGGGCCTGGCGGCCGTGCTGGTCCTCGTCGTGGCAGTGGCCGGCTACGCGGTGATCGCCCATCGCGGCTCCGGCTCCGACAGCACGGCCAAGGGCTCCACCGGCTCCGGCGCGACCAAGGCACCCGCCAAGAAGGCGAAGAAGCCCACCGCGCAGGGCATCGAGTCCTTCATCCGTGACTACGTCTCGGCCGTCTCCACCGACCCGTCGAAGTCCTGGATGATGCTGACCCCGAAGTTCCAGCAGGAGAGCGGCGGTTTCGACAAGTACCAGCGCTTCTGGGATCCCGCCACCAACGGCAAGGTGCTCAGCATCTCCGCCGACCCGAAGGACCTCACGGTCAGCTACCAGGTGCACTTCGACAACTTCCACAACGGCCCGGGCCCCACGGTGCTCGACCTGAAGTACGCCGACGGCAGGTACCTCATCGACGGCGAGCACACCCAGGGCTTCAAGCCGGCCGGCTGAGCGTGTCTGAACACGCCGCGCCTCAGAAGCCGAAGGCCGCCCTCATGTCGGGTGCGGTCTTGCCCTGACCCAGCGGCGGCTGGCCCAACACCTCGGCGATGAACCTGGTCAGCGAGTAGTGCGTCAGCGGCTTGGTCACGACCACGTGGTGCAGCCGGGTGCTGAGCACCGAGGTGAGCACGACGTTGCCGGAGTGCTTGTCGTCCTCGTCGGCGGTGACGACCACGACGAGTCGGCCGCTGGTGAAGTCAGCGCTGTGGAGCACCGGCGTGAGCTGCCGCTGCAACCACGCGTCGGCAGCACCGAGTGAGGCGTCGTGCGCGTCGTGGTCCAGGTCGGGGATCAGGAAGCCCACATTGGGCAGCGCGTCGCGCTGCGCGTCCCGGGTGAACGTCGAGAGGCCGACGTCGAAGGACCGGCACGCGTCGCTGCCTCGCCGGAAGTAGACCCAGGGGTTGTGCCGTACGGCGTAGCTCCCGGCGTTCTGGTCGTGGCAATTCGCTGGCATCGAGTCCGCGAAGGTGGCCGCGCTCTTGCCGGCGACGACCGCCTGGTCGAAGACCGACGGCGCGCCGCCGACCTTCGGCGCGTTCCGCGACGGGGGGCCGTCGTCGGTCACGCCGAACATGGACCCGCCCGCGATGGCGAGGTAGTTGGGCTCGCTCGGGTGGGTCAGCGCCTTCCACGCCGTGGCATAGCCGTACCGCTCGGACTGCGCGGCCAGGAAGGGCATCCCGGCGCGCATCTGCGCGAGGGAGTGGTTCTCCTCGATCACCACCAGGATCTTCGACGGCAGCGGTGGGTCCTGGGCGGCCTTCGCCGCCTTCGACGCCAGGCTCGAGATGCTGGTCGACGGCTGCGGGGTGGGGCGAGCAGAGCGGCTCGGCGAGGCGGCGGTGGCGCTCGCGGCGGCACTCGGTGAGGGGCTAGGGGCCGCGTCGGAGGCGCTGGAACCTTCCCCGCACGCCGTGAGCCCGAGCGCGGCCAGCGCCAGGGCGAAGGTCAGCACAGCTCGTCTCACGCAGATCACGCTAGGACCCTCCGCTGACCGCCCCATGACTCAGACCAGGTCGAGCAGGGACCGCAGTCGCCGCAGCGCCAGGCTCGCACCCGCGCGCACCGTGGCCGGCGCGTGCAGCTCGTCCAGGAGCGGGGCGCGCATCCGTGTCCACTCGGCGTCGCTGGGCAGCGGCGCCTCCGGGACGCTGCCGTCGGGCTCGAAGCAGCGCGCCATCGCTTCCCGGATCCCGAGGAGGGGCTGCCCGTCCTTGGGCACCCACGTCGCCTCCGGGCGACAGACCATGTCGTCGCGCAGGCTCTCGATCAGTGCGGTGACGGTCCAGAACGGCGCTGCCACGAGAGACGCGGCCCCGAGGCCGACGACGGCACCGGGCACGGAGATCGTGGGGACCCGCAGGCGCAGCAGCCCGGCGGCGCGCGAGCACTCCGCGAGGAGCTTGGCGTACGGCAGGGTGCTCGGACCGCCGATGTCGACAGCACCCGTCAGGTGGTCGTCGGCGAACGCCTCGACCATGGCGCGCAGCACGTCCGAGACGGCGATCGGCTGCACCAGGTGCTCCAGCCAGTTCGGCACCGGCTGCACGAGCAGCAGCGTGGACAGCTGGCGGATCACCTCGAACGACGTCGAGCCCGCTCCGATGACGACACCGGCCCGCAGCGACACGACCGACGTGGTGGCCGACTCTGCCTGCTCCAGCACCTGCTCGACCTCGAGCCGGGAGGAGATGTGCTTCGAGAGGTCCTCGACCGGCTTGTCAGGCACCAGGCCGGAGAGGTAGACGACGCGGCGGACGCCGCTGCCCGGGACGGCGTCGCGGACGATCTCCGCACCCCGGCGGTCTCGCTCGACGAAGGTGCGCGTGTTCAGCGAGTGCACCAGGTAGCAGACACCGTCCACCTCCGCCATCGCGGCCGACACGGCCTCCTCGTCGGTGACGTCACAGCGCGCCCAGTCGACCTCGTGGCCCCAGGCAAAGCGCTCGGGCGCCGGCACGGACGACGACGCTGCGACGACCTCGTGGCCGGCCTCCAGCAGGGCCGGGACGACACGCGAGCCGACGTACCCGCTGGCGCCCAGGACCAGGATCCTCATCGTTCGCCCAGGTGCTTGAGCAGCCTGCGCGCGAAGACCTTCCCCATGCCGGCCATCACGGTCTTCATCGCACCCTGCACCGGACGACGCATCGCCTTCGGGAAGGGCAGCTCCACGACGACCTCGATGTCGATGGAGACGCGGGTGCCGTCCTTGCGGTCCTCGAGGTGGTACTCCCCGCACACCTCGGTCAGCTCGTCGCTCTTGGCCGGGTCGTGGTCGAACCGGATCCGGGTCGGCTCGTCGAAGGACATCACCTCGGTGAACGTCGAGCCGATCGACTTGCCCAGGATCGGGACCTCGGTGACGTGCCAGGTCCAGCGGTCACCGTCGACGTCGATGCGGTGCAGGTACGGCGTCAGCTTGGTCACGAGCGTGGGGTCGGTGAGCGCCTTCCAGATCTCCTCGCGCGACGACGTGAGCGTCGCCGCGGACTGGTTGCTTGCCGTGAAGCGGGTCATCGATCTCCTAGGAATGGGTCCGGCCAACCTAGCGGGGGTACCCGACGTGACCGCGCACACGCCTCCTCCCCGGGGCTCGAGGGACTACGCTGTGCTGACACCCGCTTGGAGGTCGCCATGTCCACCGTCGTCTGGATCGTCGTCTGGGCCGTGATCCTGGGCACAGTCGCCTTCTTCCTCGTCCGCGAGCTCCGCAGCGGTCGCAAGGGACCGGGCGACTTCGACCGCACCCGGCACGAGGCGGTGCAGCAGTCGTCGATGCACCAGCAGACCCACGGCCCCGGCACCACCGGGATCTTCGGCCCCTGAGGTCAGGCGCCGTAGACCGGGTCGGGCGCCGTCGCCTGCCCCACGAGCCGACGTACCGCCTCCCCCACCTCGTCGGCCTCCCAGCGGCGACCCACGTCTTCACGAGGTCCGTGCCGCCAGCCCTCCTCCACGCAGATCTGCCCGCCCTCGATCTCGATGACCCGGCCGGTCACGTCGCAGTCCGCCGAGGCCAACCACGCCACCACGGGTGAGTTGTCGGCGGGATCGGGCATCGAGGAGGTGTCGAAGGCGCCCTCGGTCATCCGGGTGCGTGCGACGGGGGCGATCGCGTTGACGAGGACGCCGTAGCGCCCCAGCTCGGCCGCGGCCACGAGGGTCATGCCGGCGATGCCGGCCTTCGCGGAGGAGTACGTCGTCTGGCCGATCGAGCCCTGCAACCCGGCACCCGAGCTGGTGTTGACCACGCGCGCGACTGGCTGCCGTCCCTCCTTGGACTCCGCCCGCCAGAACGCTCCCGCGTGCCGGAGCGGGGCGAAGTGCCCCTTGAGGTGCACGCGGATCACGGCGTCCCACTCCTCCTCGGAGGTGTTCACCAGCATCCGGTCACGCACGAACCCGGCGTTGTTGACCAGGACGTCCAGCCCGCCGAAGGTGTCGATCGCCTGGCGGACCATCGCCTCGGCCTGGGCGAAGTCGGCGACGTCGGCCCCGTTGGCCACGGCCTCCCCGCCGAGTGCCTCGATCTCGGCCACGACCTCGTGCGCCACCTCGCTCGCCGCTCCCTCGCCCGAGCCGGAGGTCCCGAGGTCGTTGACCACCACCCGCGCGCCCTGACGGGCGAGCTCGAGCGCGTGGGCCCGGCCGATGCCGCGTCCGGCACCGGTGACGATCGCGATGCGGCCTTCGAGCAGGGTCATGGGTTCTCCTTCAGGACGTGCAGGCTCTGTGCGACCAGGAACGCGGGGGGTTCACCGCCGCCGTGGCACTCCACGGTCGCGCCGGAGACGTAGCTGGCGAGGTCGGAGGCCAGGAACGCCACCACCCGGCCGACCTCGGCCGGATCCGCCATCCGGCCCAGCGGAATCGTCTGCTCGATCGCGGCGACGGTCTCGTCACCGCCGTAGTGGTCGGTGGTGTGCTCGGTGCGGCACAGGCCGACGTCGACGCTGTTGACCCGCACGGCCGGGCCCCACTCCATCGCCAGCGAGCGGGTCAGGGAGTCCAGGCCGGCCTTGGCAGCGCCGTACACCGCCGTGCCGGGAGACGCGCGCAGGGCGGAGACCGACGAGATGTTGACGATGGCTCCGCTGCCTTGGCGCTGCATCACGGCGTTCGCCGCCTGGGCGACGGTGAACGCAGCGGTGAGGTTGAGGCCGAGAACCTTCTCGGTGAACCGTGGCGAGACCGACGCCGCCTCGGCGTACGGCGACCCGCCCGCGTTGTTGACCAGCACGTCGAGGCGGCCGTGCTCCGCCACGATCCCCTCGACCATCGCAGTGACGGCCTCGGGGTCGCGGACGTCGCAGCTGAGGTGGGTGGTGCCCGGCGCCGGCGAGTCGACCGCGGAGCGAGCACAGGTGACCACGGAGGCTCCGGCCTCGACCAGCACCTGCGCGATGCCCGCGCCGATGCCCTGGCTGCCACCCGTGACCAGGGCGACACGTCCGGAGAGGTCCAGGGAGAGCGGCACCCGTGTAGGCTACCAAGCAAATGCTTGGTTGGATGCACTCGGCCGGATGAACGGAGCCCCATGAGCATCACCTCCCAGGTCGACGACGTCGGCGTGCGCGTGCTGACCATGGCCTTCCCGCCCGTCAACGCGCTGCCGGTGCAGGGCTGGTTCGACCTCGCCGAGGCACTCGACGAGGCCAGTTCCGACCCGGAGACGCACGTGGTCGTGATGCGCGCCGAGGGCAAGGGCTTCAACGCCGGTGTCGACATCAAGGAGATGCAGCGCACCGAGGGCTTCGACGCCCTGATCGGCGCCAACCGTGGCTGCTTCGCGGCCTTCAAGGCGGTCTACGAGTGCAGCGTGCCGGTGATCGCGGCCGTCAACGGGTTCTGCCTCGGCGGCGGCGTCGGCCTGGTCGGCAACGCCGACTGCATCGTGGCCAGCGACGACGCCTACTTCGGCATCCCCGAGGTCGACCGGGGCGCCCTGGGAGCCGCCACCCACCTCGCCCGGATGGTGCCGCCCCACCTGATGCGCACGCTCTACTTCACCGCGCGCACGATCACCGCCGCCGACCTCGTCCCCCACGGCTCGGTGCTGGAGGTGGTCCCGCGGGCTGACCTCGACGCCGCTGCCCTGGCGGTCGCCCGGGAGATCGCGGCCAAGGACACCCGGGTGATCCGCATGGCCAAGGAGGCGATCAACGGGATCGACCCGGTCGACGTCAACCGCAGCTACCGCTTCGAGCAGGGATTCACCATGGAGCTCAACCTGGCCGGTGTCTCCGACGAGCACCGCGACACGTTTCTCGATCGGCAAAGCGCGGGGACGGAGAAGGGGACGAAGAAGCAGTGAGCATGCCGAGCAAGCAGGTCTCCGCCGAGGAGGTCGTCGCCCGGATCGAGCCCGGCATGACCGTCGGCATCGGCGGCTGGGGCTCGCGCCGCAAGCCGATGGCGCTGGTGCGCGCGATCCTGCGCAGTGACCTGAGCGACCTCCGGATCGTGTCGTACGCCGGCCCCGACGTCGGGCTGCTCCTCCAGGCGGGCAAGGCCAGCCACGTGACCTACGCCTTCGCCACGCTCGACTCGATCCCGCTGGAGCCCCTCTTCTCCCGCGCGCGCCAGGAGGCGACCGCGTCGTTCCGCGAGTGGGACGAGGGGATGTTCCAGACCGGCCTGCGGGCGGCCGCCCAGCGAGTGCCGTTCCTGCCGATGCGTGCCGGCCTGGGCTCCGCCGTGCTCGAGAACGACCCGAGCCTGAGGACGGTCGTCTCCCCCTACGACGACGGGCAGGAGCTGGTCGCCGTACCGGCTCTCGAGCTCGACGTCGCGCTCGTGCACATGAACCGGGCCGACCAGTGGGGCAACGCGCAGTACCTCGGACCGGACCCCTACTTCGACGACCTGTTCTGCATGGCCGCCACGGAGGCCTACGTCTCCACCGAGCAGGTCGTCGACACCGCCGGGATGACCCTCGACGCAGCACTGCAGACGATGCTGATCAACCGCACGATGGTGGCCGGCGTCGTCGAGACGCCGAACGGCGCGCACTTCACCACCTGCACACCGACCTACGAGCGCGACGAGAAGTTCCAGAAGGCCTACGCCACTGCCGCCAAGGACCCCGACGAGTGGGCGGCCTTCGAGGAGCGGTTCCTGTCCGGGAGCGAGCAGGACTACCAGGACGCGGTCCGCGCGTTCACCGAGGAGGCCTGATGAGCGACGTGACCAGGTCGGAGTACTGCGCAGTCGCCATCGCCGACTGCTTCGCCGACGACGGCGAGATCATGGCCAGCCCGATGGGACTGCTGCCGACGCTCGGTGCACGACTCGCCAAGCACACCAGCAACCCGCTGCTGATGGTCACCGACGGCGAGGCGCGGATCCTGCAGGGCGCTCCCCCGCTCGGGGTCACCCAGGACGTCGTGGAGGGCTGGATGCCGTTCCGGCTCGTGCTCGAGGCGGTCGTGCCCTACGGCAAGCGGCACGTGATGATGGGCGCCACCCAGATCGACCGCGAGGGCAACCAGAACATCTCCGCGATCGGCCCGTGGGCGCAGCCGAAGCGCCAGCTCCTCGGGGTGCGCGGCGCCCCGGGCAACACCGTCAACAACAAGACCTCCTACTGGGTGCCCAAGCACTCCTCGCGCGTCTTCGTCGAGCAGGTCGACATCGTCTCGGGCGTGGGCCGGGCCCGCGCCGAGGCAGCCGGGCCCGCGGCCACCCGCTTCCACGGGGTCCACCGCGTGGTCAGTGACCTCGGCGTCTTCGACTTCGCCGGACCGGGCCACACGATGCGGTTCGTCTCGGTCCACCCCGGCGTCAGCCTCGAGCAGGTGCAGGAGGCGTCCGCCTTCGAGATCCACGCCGAGGCTGACGTCCCCCCGACCCGTGAGCCCTCCCCCGGCGAGCTGATGCTGATCCGCGAGATGCTCGATCCCAGGAAGCTGCGCGAGCGCGAGGTGCCCTCCGGTGATTGAGCAGCTGCTCCGCACGCCGCTGACCGAGCTGGCCGGCGTACGCCACCCCGTCGTGCAGACCGGGATGGGCTGGGTCGCCGGTCCCCGCCTGGTGAGCGGCACCGCGAATGCCGGCGGTCTGGGCATCCTGGCCTCCGCCACGATGACCTACGACGAGCTCGACCACGCGATCGCCGAGGTGAAGAGCCGCACCGGCCGGCCGTTCGGGGTCAACCTCCGCGCGGACGCCGGCGACGCGGCCCAGCGTGTGGACCTGCTGATCAGTCACGGCGTCAAGGTCGCCTCCTTCGCGCTCGCGCCGAAGCAGGAGCTGATCGCCAAGCTCAAGGACCACGGCATCGTCGTGATGCCCAGCGTCGGGGCGGCCCGGCACGCCGAGAAGGTGGCAGCCTGGGGCGCCGACGCGGTGATGATCCAGGGCGGCGAGGGCGGCGGCCACACCGGCACCGTGCCGACGACGCTGCTGCTGCCGACCGTGCTCGATGCGGTCGACATCCCGGTGGTCGCCGCCGGCGGCTTCTTCGACGGCCGCGGGCTCGCTGCCGCACTGTCGTACGGCGCCGCGGGCGTCGGCATGGGCACCCGCTTCCTGTTGACCCAGGACTCGACGGTCCCCGACGCGGTGAAGCAGCGCTACCTCGCCGCCGACCTCAACGGCACCGTCGTCACCGCCAAGGTCGACGGCATGCCCCACCGGATGCTGCGCACCGAGCTGGTCGAGCAGGTCGAGGAGACCAGCGCCCTCAAGCGCCTCGCCCCCACCGCCCGGCGCACCCTGGAGCTCAAGAGGATGAGCGGCATGTCGTGGGCGCAGCTCGCCGGCGACGGCTACCGGATGCGCAAGGAGCAGGGCCGTTCCCTGGGGCAGATGGCGCTGGCGGCCAACACGCCGATGATGCTCAAGGCCGGCCTCGTCGAGGGCGACACCGACGCCGGCGTGCTCGCGAGCGGCCAGGTCGTCGGCGTCATCGACGACCTGCCGACCTGCGAGGAGCTGGTCGACCGCGTCGTCACCGAGGCCGCCGCCTGCCTGCGCCGTACGACCGGCTACCTGGCCGACTGAGCCGGCCCCCGACATCGCCGACACGCGGACAGAAGTTCGACATGCACCTCCGATGACGGCGCGTCGCCCGTGTGTCGTCGCGCCGCCGCAGACTTCTGTCTGCGTGTCGGCGCAACCTAGAGCCCCAGCGTCTCGGCGAGGATCACCAGCTGGCGCTCGAAGAGGTCCGCGGGGTCGCTGAAGGTGTCCGGGCCGTACTGGCCGAACAGCTCGAAGCTGACGCAGCCGAACAGCCCGGCCCAGGCGAGCACCCCCCGGACGACGAGGTCGTCGGGGATGTCGGCCCCCGTCTCGGCCCGGACGACGTCGAAGTCGGCCGCCAGCCGCTTCGAGACCGGCTGCGCGGCACCCGGTGGGTTCAGGGCGCCCGCCTCCTGCGCAGCGTCGTAGATCGCGACGAGGGCACCGATCACGCGCGTGCCGGGGCCGGTCGTCTGCTCGGCGGGCGCGTCGTAACCGGGGACGGGGCTGCCGAAGAGCAAGGCGTAGGTCGCCGGCTCGCGCAGGGCCCAGGCGCGGACGGTGCGCCCCACCGTGAGGAAGCGTTCGCGGTGCTCGTCGGCCGGTACGTCGGCCAGAGCGGTGTCGACGGCATCACCGAGCTCGTCGTACCCGTCCACGACCAGCAAGGTGAGCAGGTCGTCGCGGCTCTTCACGTACCGGTAGATCGCGGAGGACACGACGCCGAGGTCGCGGGCCACCGCTCGCACCGAGAGCGCCGCGGCGCCCTCGGTGGCCAGGTGCTCGCGGCCGATCCGGGTGATGTCCTCGAGCGTCTGGGCCCGGGCGCGGGCCCTGGGGGTGTCGGCTGCCATGGACCGATCATGCCAGAAACAAGAGCGTCGCACACAAATGTGAGCACTGCTCTTGACACGAGCACGGGGCAGGGCGCATCCTCGGAGAAACCGAGAGCACCGCTCTCCCAATCCTCAGGAGTCACTCATGACCACCACCACTCCCCACGTCGTCACCGGGGCCGGTCCCGTCGGCTCCACCGTGGCCCTGCAGCTCGCCGGCCGCGGGATCCCGGTCCGGCTGCTGACCCGCTCCGGAAGCGGGCCGGAGCACGAGCTGATCGAGCGTCGCCGCGTCGATGTCTCCGACCGCGAGCAGCTGGCACCGCACGTCGCCGGCGCGGCCGCCGTGCACCACTGCATCCACGGCTCGCAGTACCGCGCGAGCGCCTGGCGCGCGGAGCTGCCGGCCGCCGAGAAGGTCGTCCTGGAGGTGGCGGGCGAGGCCGGCGCGGTCGTGGTCTTCCCGGAGAGCCTCTACTCCTACGGCCACGTCGATGGCGTGATCGACGAGGACACCCCGCGGAACGCGACCCAGGGCAAGCTCGGAATCCGCGCCGACCTGCTGCGCGCGCGGGCCGCCTCCCCCACGCACACCGTGAGCGTGGTCGCCTCCGACTTCTTCGGTCCGTCGGTGCGGATGTCGCACGCGGGCGAGCGCCTGGTGCCCAAGATCCTGGCGGGCAGGACGGTCACCGTCGTCGGCAGCCTGGACCAGCCGCACTCGTTCACCTACGTGCCGGACCTGGCGCGGGCGATGGTGACGGCGTCACTGGATCCCGAGCTCTGGGACACCGTGCTGCATGCCCCCACCGTCGCCGCCGGGACCCAGCGCGACCTGGTGCGGGCGATCGCCGACGCCGCGGGCGTCACGCCGCCCCGCGCCTGGGCCCTCCCGTCGTGGGTGTTCAAGACCCTCGGTGTGGTCGCCGTCGACATCCGGGAGCTCGCCGAGACCTCCTACCAGTTCGACCGGCCGTTCGTGATGGACTCCCACCGCAGCGAGCAGCGCCTGGGCCTGTCCCCGACGCCCTTCGAGCGGCAGGTCAAGGAGACCGTGGCCTGGTGGCGCGAGCAGTGACGCTAGGTCGCGGTCCCTCCGCCCGGGGTCACCAGACCGGACTCGTAGGCGAGCACGGCCAGCTGCACCCGGTCACGGAGGTCGAGGCGGGTGAGCAGCCGGGAGACGTAGGTCTTGACGGTGGCCTCCGAGAGGTAGAGGTCGGCGGCGATCTCCGCGTTCGAGGCGCCCGTCGCAACCGCACGCAGCACCTCGAGCTCGCGTGCTGGGAGGGCGGAGAGGGCCTCGGGCAGCCCACCCGGGACCGGAGCGGCTGCGAAGCGCTCCAGGAGGCGCCGGGTGAGGGCAGGAGCCAGCAGGGCGTCGCCTCGCGCGACGACCTCCACCGCGTGCACGAGGTCGGAGGGCTTGACGTCCTTGAGCAGGAACCCGCTGGCACCCGCGCGGACAGCCGCGTAGACGTACTCGTCGAGGTCGAAGGTGGTCAGCGCCAGCACCTTGGTCTGCGGGCGCGCGGCGAGCAGACGCCGGGTCGCCTCGATCCCGTCGAGGCGTGGCATCCGCACGTCCATCAGCACGACGTCCGGCTCCGTCTTCTCCGCGGCCTCGACCGCCTCGATCCCGTCACCCGCTTCCCCGACGACCTCGACACCGGCGCGCTCGAGGATCAGCCGGAAGCCGGCCCGGACCAGCTCCTGGTCGTCGACCACCAGCACCCGGGTCACGGGGTCGCCGCCAGCGACGCGCACAGGCGGAACCCGCCCGTCCCGTCCGGCCCGGCCGTGAGCGTGCCGCCGTACAGCGCCACCCGCTCCCTGATCCCGACCAGGCCGTGCCCGCCAGGTTGCGTCGCGCCCGCAGGCGGACCGTCGTCGTGGATCTCGAGCCGCACCTGCGCGGGCTCGTAGGCCAGGCGCACCTCGGCGCGGCTCGCCGCCGAGTGCCGGCGCACGTTGGTGAGCCCCTCCTGGACGATGCGGTACGCCGCGAGGTCGAGTCCCGGCGGCAACGGTCGTGCCTGGCCGGTCACGGCAAGGTCCACCTGCAATCCGCCCGAGTGCAGCGCCGCCACCAGGTCGGGCAGCGCAGCCAGACCCGGTTGGGGCGCGAGCGGACCCGAGTCGTCCTCCTCCCGGAGCACGGTGACGAGCCGGCGCATCTCGGCCAGCGCGGCGGCGCCGGTCGAGCGGATCGTCTCCAGGGACTCCCGTGCCCGGGCCGGGTCGTCCTCGACCACCTGCTCGGCAGCGCCGGCCTGCACCACGATCGTGCTGACGGCGTGGGCCACGATGTCGTGCAGCTCTCGCGCGATCCGGGCACGTTCCTCGATCACGGCCTCCAGCGCCTGTCGGGAGGCTGCGACCTCGGCCTCGACGGCACGGCGTTGCGACTCGCGAGCCCGCTGTGCCAGACGCCGCAGGCTGAACGCCGCACCCACCACGAGGGCCGTCACCGACCAGTGGAAGGCGATCTCGTTGGCGTCCTGGAGCTGCGGAACGGTGAGGTCCGCCCCGAGGAGCAGGACCGTCACGGCGGCGACGCCGATCAACGCCTGGCGCATCGGGGCGTAACGCGCCACGGCGTAGACGGCGACCTCGATCATCACGGCCTGTCCGTAGAAGAGCACGTAGTCGCCGCCGGCCCAGGCGACGAGCGGCAGGGTGGCGAAGACGACCAGCGCGGCCGCCAGCGGACGAGTGCGCCGCTGGGTCAGCGCGAGGCCGCGCACCACGACGCCGACGCAGGCGACCAGAGCGGAACCGTCGCCCTGGCGCGAGCTGAACGGCACCAGCACCTCGGCCAGCCCGACCACGGTGAGGGCCAGCGCGAGGCCGAGGTCGAAGAGCCGCGGTGGGCTCAGCGGGAGCGTGAGGGCTCGGGCCACGTCAGGACAGTAGTGCTCCAGGTGCGCCGAGGTCGTCATCCCGACGTTGATCTTGCCGTCAACCACAGACGACCCGGTCGAGCCCGCCGGCCGATGACCGAGGACCGCCTCGGTCGCTGGGATGGGTTCTCCCTACCGGAAGGACTCCCATGGACCACGACCTCAACGACGGGGCGCTGCTCCGCCGCGACCTCGCAGCCGCAGCACTGGTCACCACCAGCCTGCTGGCCCTGCTCTCGGTGGCGCTGCAGCCCGACTTCCCGACCGGGCACGCAGCCCGGCTGGCTGCTCTGGACGACGCGGGTCAGCGGGGCGCCGTCTCGGCGGTGGCCTTCCTCCTCCAGCAGCTGCCGTTCGGCGTCGCGCTGCTCGGGCTCGGGCACCTCCTGCGCCGGCAGGCACCCCGGCTCTCGTCGGCCGGGGTCCTGCTCGGCTGCCTCGGCGCGTTCGGGCACACCGTGTTCGGGGGGCTCTCGATGGTCTACCTGCTGATGTCGACCGACGTCGCGCACCGCTCGGTGTACGCCGCGCTGTACGGGCGCATCGAGTCCAGCCCGGTGATGATCTTCGCCCTCCTCGGGCTGGCCGGGACCGTGCTCGGCCTGCTGCTGATCGCCATCGCGATGTTTCGCACCGGCGTCGTCCCCCGGTGGGTGCCCGGACTGCTCGTCGCCTTCCTGGTCCTGGAGTTCGCCGGCTCAGGGATCAGCACGTACGCCTCCAGCGTCGCCGGGGCCTGCCTCATGATCGCGTTCTTTGCCCTGGCCGTGCAGGTCCACCGGATGCCGGTCGCGGCGTGGCGGGCCGCCGTACCCGCGGCGCAGGTTCCGGTGGGCGAGCCCGTCTGACCGGCGTCAGATCGCCCGCTGGAACTCCAGGTTGCGGGCCGTCCTGCGGTAGCGGAGGAGCTCGTTGACCGCGAACATGGGGTCGTTGCCCTCGTCGTTCCAGGTGTCGATCCGGGCGAGCGCTGGCTCGGCCTCGCCGAGCCAGCGCAGCATCTCGCTCTTGAGCAGGAGCCCGAGGCGGTGGCCACGGTGCTCGCGGAGCACCGAGGTGTCGTGCTGGTCGGCGTACTGCGGCTGCTCGGCGTCCACCGCCACGATCGTGTGGCCGGCCAGGCGGCCACTGGACCGGTGCCGGGCCACGACGCGGTAGACCCGGCGGCCGCTCGCCAGCTGGCAGCGCTCGTAGTTGCGGATGCGCTGCACCGGGAAGTTCTCCGGCTCGATGTCGAGGTCTCCCATGGGGGCGTCGTTGATGGCGGCGGTCAGCTCGGCCAAGGCGGGGAGGAGCTCCTCGGGCGACGGTGCCTGGAGTCTCACCAGCTCGTAGTCCCGCGCGTGACCGGCGGCATCCTCAAGCAGGCCTTCGACCAGCCCGGGCGGCAGCTCGTCCACGAGCTGGATGCTGTGGACCACGGCGTTGCCGAGGCGCAGACCGTGCCTGCCGGCGAAGTCCTCGACGCCGGGGAGCGCCCAGCCCTCGGAGCCGAAGCTGCGCGCCCCGTGCTCACGGGCCTGTCGCACCAGGTGCTCGACCAGGGCGCTGCCGTGACCTCGGCGGCGGTGCTCGGGGTGCACCAGGACGCTGCACCACGCGAGGTCGAGGTTGTCCCACTCGCCGAGCTCCAGGGAGCCGTTGGCCACCACGACGTCGCCGGCCACGACCAGGAAGTGCCGCTCGGGAGCGCCGTCCCAGCCGTGCAGCACCTCCATCCGGCGTCGGTACGACGTCAGCGGGAGGAGCCACGGGGTCTCGGCAGCGCGGATGGCGTTGATGACCAGCCTCCCGGCCTCGATCGCCTCCGGGTCCCCTGCGTCGTACTCCTCGAGGCGGAGGGTCTGCTGTACCGGCATCTGCCCAGAGTGCGCCGGAGAGCAACCGGTGTCGAACGCTTTGATGACGGCTACCGAAAGGTCCGCCAGGGACGGGAGCGTTGAGCCGCGATCCGGTTCTGCGAGGTCCGGGAGCGTCTATGTTGACCGCATGACGAGCGCCGACCCGCTGTTCGCGTGCGAGGGCGAGATGGCGCGACTCATGGCGGCGAGGGACTGGGCCTCCACCCCCCTCGGCGCGAGCGAGCACTGGCCACACAGCCTGCGCACCTCGATCGCGATCCTGCTGCGCAGCCGGTACCCGATGATCCTGACCTGGGGCGAGCAGCTCGTGATGTTGTACAACGACGCCTTCATCCCGACGCTCGGGGCGAAGCACCCGCGGGCGCTCGGCGGTCTGCTGAGCGAGGAGTTCGCCGAGGTGTGGGACGACGTCGGTCCCATGCAGCGCTCCGTCCTGGCCGGCGGACCCGCTGTCTGGGCGGAGGACCTCCCGCTCACGATCGAGCGTGGGACCGGTCCAGAGCAGGCCTACTTCACCTTCAGCTACAGCCATGTGCCTGACGAACGCGGCCCGGGCGGCGTGCTAGCGGTGCTGGGGATGACGACCGACAAGGTCGTGGCAGCACGGCGGATGTCGGTCCTCAACGCCCTGGCCGTGGTGGCCAACCAGGCGACCGATCCCGACAAGGTCGCCCTCCTCGTGATGGGAGCCCTCGGCGAGGCGGTCGAGGAGATCCGGGCCGCCACGTTGTACCGACCGGCCGAGAAGGCCCCGGCCGCCCTGCGACTGGTGCGTGCCGGCATGTCTGGACCCCCGTGCGACGAGGTCCTGCCCGAGGAGCTCGCAGATCCGGACAGTCCGGTGATGCGGGCATGGTCCGACGGGCGCCCCGTCGTCCATCGGCACACCTGCGCGGAGGACTCGCAGCCGCTGCTGCACGTGGCGCTCCCGGTGCGTGTCCAGGGCGAGACGGGCGCCGTCCTCGTGCTGACCCCGCACCCCCTCCGCCCCTACGACGAGAACCACGGTCGGTTCATGGGGCTGGTCGCCGACCAGGTGGGCCAGATCTTCGCCGTCGCCACCGAGCGAGCCCGCGAGCAGTCCCGGCTCGAGGCGCTGGCCGCCCTGGACGCGGCGAAGTCGGCGTTCCTCTCCAACGTCAGCCATGAGTTCCGTACGCCGCTGACCCTCTTGCTGGGGCCTCTCGACGACGTCCTCACCGGACGGGTCGACGGCATCGACCGCGAGGAGGTCGAGGTGATGCATGCCAGCGCCCACCGCCTCCTGCGCATGGTCAACGGCCTGCTCGACGTCGCCCGCATCGAGGCCGACGGACTCCGCGCCACGCTCGAGCCCACGGACATCGCCGAGCTCACCCGTGACCTGCTGCAACCGTTCGGGGCCGCCGCTGGGCGCGCTGGGGTCACCCTGGACACCCGGCTCGACCTCGGGCTCGGCGTCGTGCAGCTCGATCCCGAGCTCTGGGAGAAGATCGTGCTGAACCTGGTCGCCAACGCGGTCAAGTTCACCCCGGAGGGATCGGTCGACGTACGACTGGGCCGGATGGCGGGCTCGATCGTGCTGAGCGTCGCGGACACCGGGGTCGGCATCCCCGAAGACGAGGTCGACCTCGTCTTCGACCGGTTCCACCGCGTGCACACCAGCGGTGCACGAAACATCGAGGGCGCTGGTATCGGCCTGTCCATCGTGGCGGAGGCGGTGCGCGCCATGGACGGCACCGTGGCCGTCACCTCTCACCTGGGGAGCGGCTCCACGTTCGAGGTGACCCTCCCCCTGGTCGCCGGCTCGGGCCTCGCCGCCCCGTGGACTCCGCACGTCGCCGCGGGGGATGCCCTCGCCCGGGACGCCACGTCCGGGAGCAGCCTGCCAGCTCCCGGACTTGTGACCACCGCGTCCGACGAGGGCCCCTCGATCCTCGTCGCGGAGGACAACCCGGCGATGAGGTCCCGCCTGGCCAGGATCCTTGCCGAGCTGGGAACGGTGACGACGGCCCCTGACGGCCGCGTCGCGCTGGACCTCCTGCGAGAACGGCGCTTCGACCTGGTCGTCACCGACGTGATGATGCCGAACCTGGACGGTCTCGGACTCCTCCAGGAGATCCGCACCGACGCCCGGCTGCGCGGCACGACGGTGGTGGTGCTCTCCGCCCGGGCCGGCGCCGAGGCAGCAGCGGGCGGCATCGAGGCCGGCGCAGACGACTACGTGGTGAAGCCGTTCACGACCGGCGAGCTGCTCGCGCGGTGCCGCACCAACCTCGAGCTCGCCCAGTACCGCGCGAACGAGGCCGCTGGTCACGTCCGGAGCGCCCTCCTGGCCGGCGTCAGTCACGACATGCAGACCCCCTTGGCCGTGATCAGCTCGACCCTCGAGCTGCTGAGCGAAGGAGACGTGTCCCCCGAGTCCGCCCGGAAGGTGGCCGCCCGGGCCCGTCTTCGGACCGCTCAGCTGACCCAGCTCGTGACCCAGTTCCTCGACTGGTCGCGGCTGAACGCGAACGAGTCGTTGCCGATCCGCGTCTCCACCGTGGACCTGCGCGACCTGGCAGACCACGTCGCGTCCGACTACGACCGGGTGCTGGTGAGCGGTGCCTCGGGACTGGCTGCGGTCACCTGCGACCGCCAGCGCACCGAGCAGATCCTGCACAACCTCGTGGACAACGCGGAGAGATCGGCTCGTACGTCGGTCGAGATCCGCATCGAGGAGGGCGAGGACGTTGTGCTCGCACGCGTCGTCGACGACGGACCGGGGGTCGGCGCGGAGATCCTCCCTCGCCTGTTCGAGGCGTTCGGCCCGTCGGCCGACCAGCTCGGCAACGGCCTGGGTCTGCACATCTCGCGCGAGGCGGCCCGCGCGCAGGGGGGTGACCTGGTGCTCGAGTCGACGGGGCCGGACGGATGCGTCTTCACCCTCAGCGTCCCGAAGGACAGGCCGTGAAGGTGCTCGTCGCCGACGACGACCAGGACATCCGTGACATCACCGCGCATCTCTTCCGACGACGGGGCTGGGTCGTCAGCACGGTGAGCAACGGGGAGGAGGCGGTCGCGTCGCTGGCTTCGGACTCGTTCGACGTGGCGGTGCTCGACCAGAACATGCCGCCCGGGAGTGGTCTGGAGGCGGCCGCCGCGTGCCGACTCGCCGGCGGCGAGCTCCCCATCATCCTGTGGACCGGTTGGGTCGGCATGATCGATCCGGCCGAGGCCGAACGGCTCGACGTGCACATCGTGAACAAGGCCGAGGTCGCCCAGCTCGCGGCGATCGTGGAGCAGATGGTCGCGCACGACTGAGCCGTGGTGGCTCGGCAACGTCTGAAAACCAGTTGCCCGTCATCGTGCGGTGACCTCAGCATGGGGTCACCGCACGAGGGCGCCCGCTTCCCGGGCGTGAGCGAGAGGAGGAGTCGGCATGTCCATCGCTGTCCGTGGCCTGCCCGCAGACCACCTCCTCTCCCACACCTGGAGCACCCGTGCCCACCTCGCAGGACCCCGCACCTGATCTCGACCCCTCCTTCGTCTTCGACTTCCGCTCCTACGCCGAGCCCGACGCCGCGAACCAGCGCTGGAGCACGTGGTACGACGTCGAACCGTTGTGCCGCGGCCCCGAGCCCCGACCCGACTGGGTGATCACCGACCGTGCCGCCCTCGACACCGAGCTGGGCATCCTCAAGACCGGCAAGGAGGCTGACGTCTCCCTGCTCGAACGAGGCGTCGAGGGCGGGCCGGGAGTCGTGATGGCGGCCAAGCGCTACCGCTCGCCGGAGCACCGCACCTTCCACCGCAACGCCTCCTACACCGAGGGCCGGCGTGGTCGCGACAGCCGGGAGGCCCGGGCGGTGGCCCGGGGCTCGACGTTCGGCCGGGTCGTGGCCGCCGGACAGTGGGCCAACGCCGAGTGGGAGGCGCTCAAGCAGTGCTGGCTGCTCGGCCTGCCGGTCCCCTACCCCGTGCAGATCGATGGCACCGAGCTGCTGATGGAGTGGGTCAGCCTCGACGGCGAGACCGCCCCTCGCCTGGCGCAGAGCAGGCCGTCACCGGACCTGCTCGGCCACTACTTCGAGCAGCTGCGCGAGGCGCTGGCGACGATGGCCCAGCACGGCATCGTCCACGGCGACCTCTCGGCGTACAACATCCTCGCCGCCGGCGAGCGCCTCGTGATCATCGACCTGCCGCAGGTGGTCGACCTCGTCGGCAACCCGCAGGGCATGGACTTCCTGCTCCGCGACTGCGCCAACGTCTGTGCCTGGTTCCGCGGGAAGGGCCTCGACCCCGACGTCGCCGACGAGCACGCGCTGTTCAGCGACCTCCTCTCCACGGCGTTCTGACTCCCCCAGACCGATAGTCCATGACGTTCGGGCCCCTTTCCGGGGGGCAGAGGGGCCCGAACGTCATGGACTATCGGGGAGGTCAGATCCGCTCGATGATCGTGACGTTGGCCTGGCCGCCGCCCTCGCACATCGTCTGGAGGCCGTAGCGGCCTCCGGTGCGCTCGAGCTCGTTCAGCAGCGTCGTCATCAGACGGGTGCCGGTGGCGCCGATGGGATGGCCCAGGGCGATGCCGCCGCCGTTGACGTTGACCTTCTCCAGGGGTACGTCGAGCTCGCGTGACCAGGCCAGCACCACGGAGGCGAAGGCCTCGTTGCACTCGAAGAGGTCGATGTCGTCGACCGAGAGCCCGGTCTTCTCCAGCGCGTGCCGGGTGGCCCGGATCGGTCCGGTGAGCATCCAGACGGGATCGTCACCGCGCACCGAGAGATGGTGGATCCGGGCGCGGGGCGTGAGCCCGTGGTCCCGGACGGCCTGCTCCGAGGCGACGAGCAGCGCAGAGGAGGCGTCGCAGATCTGCGAAGCCACCGCCGCGGTGATCCGTCCGCCGGCAGCCAGTGGCTTCAACGCCGCCATCTTCTCCAGCGAGGTCTCCCGGGGGCACTCGTCGGTGTCGAAGTCCCCCAGCGGCACCACTTCGTCCTTGAACCGTCCCTCGTCGATGGCGGTGCGCGCCCGGGTGTGCGAGGCCAGGGCGAACTCCTCCATCTCCTCCCGACTGATCTGCCACTTCTCCGCGATCATCTCCGCCGAGCGGAATTGGGAGACCTCCTGGTCGCCGTACCGGGCGAGCCAGCCGGGCGACTCCGCGAACGGCGTCGTGAAGCCGTACTGCTGACCCACCAGCATGGCCGCCGAGATCGGGATCGCCGACATGTTCTGCAGTCCCCCGGCGACCACCAGGTCCTGGGTGCCGGACATGACGCCCTGAGCAGCGAAGTGGACGGCCTGCTGGGAGGACCCGCACTGTCGGTCGATGGTCACCCCCGGCACGTGGTCCGGGAGGCCGGCCACGAGCCACGACGTCCGCGCGACGTCGCCGGCCTGGGAGCCGATCGTGTCGCAGCAGCCCATCACGACGTCGTCGACGGCCCCGGGGTCGACGCCGGTGCGCTCGACCAAGGCCCTGAGCACGTGGGCGCCGAGGTCGGCGGAGTGCACGCCGGCGAGCGATCCGCCCCGCTTCCCGACCGGGGTGCGGACGGCGTCGACGATGAAGGCTTCAGGTCTCACCGCACTCACCGGGCGATCCCCTCGAGCAGGATCGAGAGGTACTGGTCGGCGACCTGGTCGGCCGACAACGGTCCGTCGGGCCGGTACCAGGTGACCGCGACCCAGACGGTGTCGCGCAGGAAGCGGAAGACGAGGTCGACGTCGAGATCCTTGCGCAGCTCCCCGGACTCGACGCCCTCGCGCAGGACCCCGAGCCACAGCCGCTCGAACCGGGCGTTGCGCTCCACGAGGTAGCCGAACCGATCGAAGCCGGAGAGGTAGGCGGCGTCGTTCTGGAAGATCGCCACCTCGCTGTGGTGCTGGTCGATCGCCTCGAACGACACCCGGACGACCGACTCGAGCTTCGAGCGCGGGCTGCGGTCGCTCGCCACGATCTCCTCGAAGGTCTCGAAGAGCTGCTGCTGGAAGGTGTCCAGCAGCTCGTCGACCATCGCCTCCTTGGAGTCGAAGTGGTGGTAGAGCGACCCGGACAGGATCCCTGCGGCGTCGGCGATGTCGCGCACGGTGGTGTTGCGGAAGCCCCGCTCGGCGAAGAGCGTCGCCGCGATCCCGAGCAGCTGCTCCCGGCGATTGGCCGGAACCCTTGCCTCCGACGTGACCTCAGGCAACGCGAACACCCCCCAGTGACGTGCCGCGCAGCGTGCGGGCAGAAGGCCGAGAGCGCCAGTGGTCATGCATGCTGGCTGCTCACGGAGATGACCTCACCGGT
Source organism: uncultured Actinomycetota bacterium (assembly GCA_963794435.1). Lineage (GTDB taxonomy): Bacteria > Actinomycetota > Actinomycetes > Propionibacteriales > Nocardioidaceae > Marmoricola. The sequence continues at coordinate 14,691 of CAWCDX010000013.1, read as the reverse complement.
GAGGTACGACGAGTAGTCACTGGCCAGGAAGACCATCACGTTGGCCACCTCCCACGGCTCGGCCGCCCGACCGAATGCCTCACGTTGCTTCAGCTCGGCGAGGAGATCGTCGCTGGTCACCTTGGCCAGGAACGGATGCATCGCGAGGCTGGGCGAGACCGCGTTGACCCGGATGCCGTGTGGGGCGACGTCGATCGCGGCACAGCGCGTCAGCGCCATCACACCGGCCTTGGCCGCGGCGTAGTGCGCCTGCCCCTCCTGGGCGCGCCAGCCGATCACCGAGGCGTTGTTGACGATCACGCCGCGCCGGTCGCCGGCGATCATGGCCCTCGAGGCCGCGCGGATGCACCGGAAGGTGCCGGTCAGGGTGATGTCGAGCACCCTCGACCACTGCTCGTCGGTCATCTCCGTGACGGAGGCCGTGCCACCCAGCCCGGCGTTGTTGATCATCACGTCCAGCCCACCGAGCTCCTGGGACGCGTCGACGAGAGCCTGCACCTGCGCCTCGTCGGTCACGTCGCAGATCTGCGAGCGCACCCGGTCAGGCCCGAACTCTGCCGCCAGCGACTCCTGCGCCTCGGCCAGGCGACGCTCGTGGGTGTCGCCGAGCACGACCGCGCGAGCACCCTCCTCCAGCACACGGCGTACGACGGCCGCGCCGATGCCGGCGCCGGCGGCTGCCGTCACGACGACCACCTTGTCGCGCAGCAGGTCGTGCGGGGGCACGTAACCGGGCGCGGGCTGCTCGGAACGGATGGCGGTCACGTCGCGACTCCTACGGGCTCTCGTGGCAGTCCGAGCACGCGTTCGGCCAGCACGTTGCGCTGGATCTCGTCGGAGCCGCCGTAGATCGTGTCGGACCGGGTGAACAAGAACATCCGTTGCCACTCGTCGAGGTCGTAGTCGGGCCCGGTGGTCAGGGAGTCCGGGCCACGCACGAGCATCGCGAGCTCGCCGAGGGTGCGGTGCCACCCTGCCCACAGGAGCTTGGCGATGCTGGCCTGTTGCGGGGCCTGCTCGCTCGAAAGGGTGCGCAGGGCGTTCAGCCTGATCACCTCGAGGTCGACCTGCGCGCGTGCCAGCCGGTCGTGGATCACCGGGTCGTCGTAGGCCCCGTTGGCGCGCGCGACCTGGAGCAGCGCGTCGAGCTCGCGCTGGAAGCCCACCTGCTGCCCGATCGTGGAGACACCGCGCTCGAACCCGAGGGTGCCCATCGCCACCCGCCAGCCTGCACCCGGCTCGCCGACCACCATCGAGGCGTCCGTACGGGCGCCGGTGAAGAAGACCTCGTTGAACTCCGAGGTGCCGGTGAGCTGGATGATCGGGCGCACCTCGACGCCCTCCTGGTCCATCGGCACGAGCAGGTAGGACAGTCCGGCGTGCCGCTTCGAGCCCGGCTCGGTGCGTGCGACGACGAAGCACCAGTCGGCCACGTGGGCCAGGGAGGTCCACACCTTCTGGCCGTCGAGGACCCACTGCCCCTCGTCGAGCCGGGCCTTGGTCGAGACGTTGGCGAGGTCGGAGCCGGCTCCGGGCTCGGAGTAGCCCTGGCACCACAGCTCCTCCACCGCGACGATCCGGGGCAGGAAGCGCTGCTGCTGCTCGGGGGTGCCGAACGCGATCAGCGTGGGGCCCAGGAGCTCCTCACCGAGGTGGTTCACCCGCGCAGGGGCGTTGGCCCGGGCGTACTCCTCGTGGAAGATCACCTGCTGGAACAGGGGCAGCCCGCGCCCGCCGTGCTCCTCGGGCCAGCCCAGGCAGGTCCAGCCGTGCCGGGCCAGGTGGCGGTCCCAGGCGAGACGCTCGTCGTGGGCCTCGTGCTCGCGGCCGGGTCCGCCCAGCCCGCGGAGCTCGGCGAACTCACCCTCGAGGTGCTCCTCCAGCCACGCGCGGACCTCTGCGCGGAAGGCCTCGTCCCGCGGGCCGTAGGAGAGATCCATGCTCGTAGGGTAACCTACCAAGCACTTGCTTGGTAGGAGGTGGCGTGAGCGAGACGATCCCCGACGCGTTGCGGTCCGCAGCCACCCGCTGGCCGGACCGTCAGGCCTACGTCGAGGGAGCCCGCAACGTCTCCTATGTCGAGCTCCTGGGCCTGGTCGAGCGCACCAGCCAGGCGTACGTCGCCAGGGGGCTGCGCAGCGGCGACAAGGTCGTCCTGTGGGGACCGAACAGCATCGACTGGGCGGTGGCGGCACTCGCGGTCTCGTACGCCGGAGCCGTCCTCGTGCCGGTCAACTCGCGCTACGTCGGGGCTGAGGTCGCCGACATCGTGCAGCGCACCGACGCGACGCTCGTCGTGGTCCATGACGGGTTCCTCGGGCGCGACCAGGTGCGTGAGCTGCACGACGCCGGCGTCGACGACGGGATCGTCACCACACTGGCTCAGCTCATGTCCGCCGCCACGGGCGCCGGCGTGCGGCACGACCCCGTCGCTCCGGACGACGTCGCCGACATCCTCTTCACCTCCGGCACCACCGGCCGGTCCAAGGGCGCGATGAGCGCCCATCGGCAGACGATCGGCGTCGCCCGGGCGTGGGCCGAGCTGGGCGGCGTGCGCGAGGACGACCGCTATCTCGTCGTCAACCCGTTCTTCCACTCCTTCGGCTACAAGATCGGGATCGTGGTCGGTCTGCTCACCGGCTGCACGCTCTACCCCGTCGCGACCTTCGACGTGGACGCGACCATGAAGCTGATCCAGGACGAGCGGATCACGGTCTTCCCGGGGGCGCCGACGCTGTACCAGTCGTTGCTCACCGCGACGGACCGCTCGGCGTACGACCTGTCCTCGCTGCGGCTCGCCGTGACCGGCGCCGCCGTCGTGCCGGTCGTGCTCATCGAGCGGATGCGCGCGCCCCAGCCCGAAGGCCTCGGCATCGACCAGGTGGTCACGGCCTTCGGCATGACCGAGGCGGTCGTGGTCACGATGTGCCGCGACGGCGACTCGGCCGAGACCGTCGCCACCACCAACGGCCGCGCGATCCAGGGCATGGAGACCCGGATCGCGGAGAACGGCGAGCTCCTGGTCCGCGGCGAGTTCGTGATGCTCGGCTACCTCGACGACGCAGAGGCCACCCGCCAGGCCATCGACGACGACGGCTGGCTGCACACCGGCGACATCGGCAGCCTCGACGAGCAGGGCAACCTGGCCATCACCGACCGGCTCAAGGACATGTACATCTCCGGCGGCTTCAACGTCTACCCGGCCGAGGTCGAGCAGGCCCTGATGCGGCTCGAGGGCGTCAACGACGTTGCGGTGGTCGGCGTGCCGGACGAGCGGATGGGCGAGGTCGGCAAGGCGTACGTCGTCCGCGGGAACGACTCGTTGACTGCCGAGGACGTGATCGCCTTCGCGAAGGAACGGCTGGCCAACTTCAAGGTGCCGCGCCAGGTGGCGTTCCTCGAGGCGCTCCCCCGCAACCTCGGCGGCAAGGTGCTGAAGACCGCCCTTCGAGACGCCTCGTCCCTCGGCTCCTCAGGAACCGCAGAGGGGCATGGATGAACCTCGACCTGTCCGAGAGCGAGCTCGCCTTCCAGGCGGAGGCGCGCGCGTGGCTGGCCGCCCACGTCCCCGCCGAGCCGCTGCCCTCGATGGACACCGCCGAGGGGTTCGCGGCCCACCAGGAGTGGGAGAAGCAGCTCTCAGACGCCCGCTGGTCGGTGGTCAGCTGGCCCGAGGAGTACCACGGCCGCGGCGCCTCGCTGGTGGAGTGGGTGATCTTCGAGGAGGAGTACTACCGCGCCGGCGCCCCGGGCAGGGTCAGCCAGAACGGCATCTTCCTGCTCTCCCCCACGATCTTCGAGAGCGGCACGAAGGAGCAGCAGGACCGCTGGCTGCCCTCGATGGCGACCGGCGAGACGATCTGGGCCCAGGCCTGGTCCGAGCCGGAGGCAGGGTCGGACCTCGCCTCGCTCCGCTCGCGCGCCGTGCGCGACGACGACCGCGGCGGCTGGGTGCTCAGCGGCCAGAAGACCTGGTCCTCCCGGGCGGCGTACGCGCACTGGGGGTTCGGCCTGTTCCGCAGCGACGCCGACTCCCAGCGCCACCACGGCCTCACCTACGCCTGCTTCCCCCTCGACGCCGACGGCCTGACCGTGCGCCCGATCGCCCAGCTCGACGGCGAGCCGGGCTTCGCGGAGCTCTTCTTCGACGAGGTGTTCGTCCCCGACGCGGACGTCCTCGGCGAGCCCGGTCAGGGGTGGGCGACCGCCATGAGCACCGCCGGCAACGAGCGGGGCCTGTCGCTGCGCTCCCCTGGCCGCTTCTGCGCGACGGCCGAGCGCCTGGTCGCGTTGTGGCGTGAGCAGGGTTCCCCCGCCGCGTTCCGCGACCGGGTGGTCGACGCCTGGATGGGCGCCGAGGCCTACCGGCTCTACACCTGGAACACCGTCTCGAGGCTCGTCGACGGAGGGCAGATCGGGTACGCCGGGTCGGTCAACAAGGTCTTCTGGTCCGAGCTCGACGTCGCGATGCACGAGACCGCGCTCGACCTGCTCGGGCCCGAGGGCGAGCTGCGCTCCAGCTGGGCGGACGGCTACCTGTTCTCGCTCTCGGGACCGATCTACGCCGGCACCAACGAGGTGCAGCGCAACGTCATCTCCGAACGGATCCTGGGCCTGCCCCGGGAGGCGAGGCCCTGATGGACTTCCGTCTCACGCCCGAGCAGACCGGCTTCGCCCACTCGCTCACCGAGCTGATGCAGGGTGCCGACTCCGTGGCTGTGGCCCGCTCCTGGGCCCGCGGCGAGCACGAGCCCGGGCTCGCCCTCTGGAAGAGGCTGGCAGACCAGGGCGTCACCGCTCTCGTCGTACCCGAGGACGACGGTGGCCTCGGCGGCACGGCGGTCGACCTGGTCGTCGCCTTCGAGGTGCTCGGGCACCAGCTGGCGGTCGGGCCGTGGATCGAGTCCGCTGCCTTGAAGCCACAGGTCGAGGGCGAGATGGTGACGGCCGCGGTGGCCCCGGTCGCGCCGTACGCACTGGACGCGGACGTCGCGACGCTGATCTCCGGTGGCGAGGTGGGCGAGCAGGTCAGCTCGATCGACACCACGCGCCGGTTGTTCCGGCTCGACACGCATTCGTTGTTCGACGATCACTGCCTCGACCTCGCCACCCTCGCCTGTGCTGCCGAGCTGCTCGGCTGCGGCGAGCGGCTGCTGGCCGACTCCGTCGAGTACGTCGGGCAGCGCAAGCAGTACGGCCGGACCATCGGGTCCTTCCAGGCGATCAAGCACGCGCTCGCCGACGTCCGGGTCGCGCTGGACTTCGCACGTCCGCTCGTGCACGGGGCCGCTCTCCAGTTCCGGGTCCCTGAGGAGGTTGCGCAGCAACCGTCTCGAAGGGCCGCCTCCGTCTCGGCCGCCAAGGTCGGGGCCGGGGACGCCGCCACGCTCGCCGCCCGCACGGCGCTGCAGGTGCACGGCGCGATCGGCTACACCGCGGAGTTCGACCTCGGCCTCTGGATCAATCGCGTACGCGCGCTGGTCGGTGCGTGGGGCGATACGTCCTACCACCGTGAGCGGATCGCCGAAGGGCTGCCGGCCTGATGCACTTCGCCCGGACCGAGGAGCAGGAGGAGCTCGCGACGATCGTGCGCGGCCTGCTCGACAAGCGCAGCGGCAGCGAGGCGGTGCGCGCCGCGATGGCGTCGGAGGCCGGGTACGACGAGGCGCTCTGGCAGGCCATGTGCGAACAGGTGGGCGTGGCAGCCCTGCCCGTGCCGGAGGAGTACGACGGCTTCGGCGCCTCCCTCGTCGAGACTGCCGTGGTGCTCGAGGAGCTCGGCCGCAACCTCGCCCCCTCGCCCCTGCTGGCCACCGCGATCGCCACCGGAGCCGTCTTGGCTCACGCGGACAAGATGGCCCGGCACGACCTGCTCCCCGCGATCTGCGCGGGCACGGTCGCCACGCTCGCCCTCGACCGCCCTTCGAGACGGTGGCAGAGCAACCTCCTCAGGGACCACCTGGTGCTCGACCCTGCAGCCGGGCTGGTGCTGCGACTCGTCGAGGGACGCCTCGAGCGCCTCGACGAGGCGAGCGTCGAGGTCGTGGGCTCCCTGGACCAGACCCTGCGCCTGGGCCGCATCTCCGGCGAGGGCACCCCGATCGGTGTGGTCGAGGACCCCCAGCCCCTGCTAGACGTCGCCTGGGCCCTGACGTCGGCCGTCCAGGTCGGGACGGCCCAGCGGGGTCTGGACATGACCGTCGCCTACAGCCTGGAGCGGGTGCAGTTCGGCCGGCCGATCGGCTCGTTCCAGGCGTTGAAGCACCGGATGGCCGACCTGCTGGTGCTGGTCGAGGCCTCGCGCTCCGCCTCCTGGGCCGCCACGGCCGCCGCGGCGGAGTACGTGCGCGACCCGGGCGGGCAGTCGGCCGGTGTCCTGAGACGGCGCGCAGCGGTGGCCCGCTCGTACTGCTCCGACGCCCTGGATCGGGTCGCAGCGGAGACGGTGCAGCTGCACGGCGGCATCGCGATCACCTGGGAGCACGACGCCCAGCTCGTCTTCAAGCGAGCCCACGCGCTGAGCCGGTTGTGGGCGCCGGCGCACCTCGCGCGATCCGGGGTCCTCAGACCCGACTGAGCGCCAGCTCCAGCGGGCGCGGGACCGCCTCGAGGTCGAGGGCATCGACGAGGGCGCGGGCGTACCGGCTCTTGTGGCCGGACCTCGCGCTGAGGAATCGGCGCAGCTGCTGGTGCTGGGTCCAGGTGCGCTGGGCCGGCTGACGTTGCAGGATCCGGAACGACGCCAGCTCACCCTCCGCGTCGATCACCTCCAGCATCCGGCGTTCGCCGACCGCGCGGATCAGCTCGTCCTCGAGGTCGACGACACAGGCGAAGAAGCCGAGCTGCTCCAGTCGACCGCGGTCCTCGACCGGACCCAGACCCGCGCGCTCGAGGCCACGGGCGAAGAAGCGCTCCTCCGGTGCGTCGTACAACCCGGCGAGGCGGAGGCCGTCGGTGTCGCGGAGGTGCTCGACCAGGAAGCGCCCGATGTTGGTGGCACCGCCCAGCTCGACGACGTCGACTCCCTCGGCCGCGAGGTCGCGCCCCAGCCGGACGGCCAGGGTCTCCACGGCGGTCCGGTCGCTGGCCCCCTCGACGACGAGGACGGCGTGCTTGGACCGGACGGCCATGGTCAGTCGGCGAGCCCGCGCTCGGCGATGAAGCCCTCGAGGCGTCGGTCGGGGACGAGCCACATCACCGCCACCACGACGAACGGGATGATGCCGAGCAGCGGGTCGATGAAGCACAACGCGATGCCGAGCAGGTAGATCACCGGCGAGAGCTTGCCCTTGAGGTCTCGCCCGACCGCCCGCCGGAGGAGCGAGTCCTCACCCTCGGCGCGCAGGATCGTCTGCTGCAGCACGTAGAAGGCGATGGCGGCCAGCAGCAGGTTGATGCCGTAGATCACGACGGGGGTGCGCGCGAGGTCCGACTCGTCCATCCAGTTGGTCGTGAACGGGTAGAGCGAGAGCCAGAACAACAGGTTCAGGTTGGCCCACAGCACGGTGCCGTTGATGCGGTCGCAGAGCTGGAACATGTGGTGGTGGTTGTTCCAGTAGATGCCGATGTAGACGAAGCTGAGCAGGTAGGTCAGCAGTCCCGTCGAGGACTCCCTGAGCGCGTGCAGCGTCGGCTCGGACGGCGTCTTGAGCTCGAGCACCATGATCGTGATGATGATCGCGAGCACGCCGTCGCTGAAGGCTTCGAGCCGGCCGGTCCGCATGGGACCGAAGACTAGTGCGGGCACTTCCTGACCTGGCTCGAACATCGAGCAGACGCCCCCCGAACGTGCCGGGCCCACGCTCGAGGTCATCTCATCCCGCTCGGAAAGGAACACCATGATCGGAACCAAGCTCATCGCGGCGACCGTGGCCGGGGCCGCTGTCGGAGCCGGCACGCTGGCGCTGACCCCCAGTCAGGCCGCGACCGGATCCGCCGACTCCAGCCGGCACGCGATCGCACGCCACAAGAACGTCATCCACGGCTCGTGGGTCACCCGCAACCGGGTTCGCCACGAGCTCATCCGCGGCGTGGTCCGGACCGTGAACTCGTCGTACATCACCGTGCGCGCAGTCGACGGCTACACCCAGACCTACCACGTCACCCGCACCACCAAGGTCCGCGTCCTCGGCGACGGCCACCAGGGCCTGGACAAGATCGGCGACGTCAAGGTCGGCGACAAGGCCCTCGTCGCCGGGGTCGGCAACGACCAGGCCACCCACGTGATCGCGCGCCAGCCGAAGCCGGCGTCGACCACCACCGGCTGAAACTCCGGATAGTCCATGTCATTCGGGCCCTTCGAGCGCCTCGTGGAGGGCCCGAATGCCATGGACTATCGACGTGTCAGGCCAGCGGCAGCCGGACCGTGAACCTCGCACCACCCTCGGGAGCGGTCCCTGCCTCGATCGTCCCGCCGAGTCGAGCGACCAGGCCGGCGGCGATGGCCAGCCCGAGCCCGGTGCCGACGGGGCGTACGCCGCGGTAGCGCTCGTGCAGCACCCCGGGACGGAAGGCGTCGGCGAGGTCCTCCGCGGCCAGCCCCGGACCGCCGTCGCGCACCTCGAGCAGGACCTCGCCCCCCACCACGGACGACGCCAGCACCAACGGTGCGCCCGCGGGTGTCATCCGCAGGGCGTTCTCGAGCAGGCCGTCCAGCACCTGTCGGACCCGCGCGGCGTCGGTGACGACCCGGGCGCGAGCCTGGTTCGCCACCTCGAACGGGACTCCGGCGCTGCGGCACCGCTCCTGCCAGGCCCGGCCGGTGTCGGCGACGACGTCGGCCACCTCGACGTCGGCCAGGTCGACACGGAACCGGTCGGCCTGCAGCCGCGCCAGGTCGAGCAGGTCGTCCACCAGGCGTTCCAGTCGCAGCGACTCTCCGGTCAGGACCTCCCCGACCTCGCGCATCTCCCCCTCCAGCGCTCCGTCGCGCATCGACTCGGCGTACCCCCGGATCGCCGTCAGCGGCGTGCGGAGATCGTGCGAGACCGACATCAGGAACGTCCGCTGCTGCGCTTCGGAGCGCTGGAGAGCCGCGGCGATCGCGTTGACCGAGGCCGCCACGTCGGCAACCTCCTCGGGTCCCTCGACCGGCACCTGCACGTCGCGGTGACCTTCCGCCAGGGCGTGGGCTGCCTGCGCCGTACGACGCAGTGGCCTGGCCAGGGCCCGAGCCAGCACGATGCTCGCCGGGATCGCGATGGCCACGCCGGCGAGCAGGGCGAGCAGCATCCGTCGTACCGATCGCTCTCCCGCTGCCAACGCCTCGGAGCGTTGCTGCACCAGGATGACGCCGCCGTTGGCCGTGGGTCTGGCCTCGAGGAAGACCGAGCGCCCGCCCACCCGGCGCTGGTCGGAGACCTCCTTGCCGGCCTGCAAGGAGGCGACGTCGGCATCGGTGACCGCTGCGGCGACCGCGGGGTTGCCGACCACCCGCCCGTTCGCGTTGAGCAGGGCGAGCTGCACGTCCAACGTGCGCAGCAGGCGCTTCACACGCAGCAGTGCGGCGCGCTGGTCTCCCTGGTCCGCCCGCGTCTCGGCCGTGTCGGCGAGACCCGCGAGCTGCTGGCGCGCCGAGCTCGCGGACGTCTGCCGCACCAGCTCGGCGGCGAGCACGCCCGCGACGATCACGGTGGCAGCCACCACGGCAACGGTCAGCGCCACGATCCGGGAGGCCAGGGACCGGCTCATGCCGACTCCACCGAGTAGCCGACCCCGCGCACCGTGCGGATCGGGCTGGCCTCGCCGAGCTTGCCGCGCACCTGGGCGACGTGGACGTCGACGGTGCGGACGCCGGCCACCGAGGAGTAGCCCCACACCTGGCTGATCAGCTGCTCCCGGGAGAACACCTGCCCCGGCTGACGCATCAGGAAGGCCAGGAGGTCGAACTCGGTCGCGGTCAGGCCGACCTCGACCGTGTCGACGTAGACCTTGCGGCGTCCCGGGTCCAGACGCACCTCGCCGGCCGTGAGCGTGGTCTCGTTCGTCGCGCCCGTCGTACGACGCAGGACGCCGGCGAGCCGAGCGACCAGCTCGCGAGGGGAGAACGGCTTGGTGACGTAGTCGTCGGCGCCCATCTCCAGCGCCAGGATCCGGTCGACCTCGTCGTCGCGCGCGGTCACGAACAGGACCGGCGTCCAGTCGCCGCTCTCCCGCATCCGGCGGCAGACCTCGGTGCCGTCGATCCCGGGGAGGCCGATGTCGAGCACCACCGCGGCCGGTCGCAGTCGGGTGATGTCGGCCAGCGCCACGTTGCCGTCGCCGCACAGGTGCACGCCGAACCCGGCGCGCGCGAGGTTCAGCCGGATGACCTCGGCAATGGCCGGCTCGTCCTCCACCACGACGACGAGCCCGCGCACCTGGGGGACTGACGACATTGGTCAAGGGTAGGGATCGCACCACCGTCGAATGTCAGGATCAGGTTCGGGATCGAGCAGGCGAGACGGCCCCTCAGCAGTGGCTTTCGTCATACGCCGCCACCGGCTGGCGCTGCTAGCGTCCGCAGCATGCGCAGCGCCAAGGACTTCTTCGCCCCGCTCGCGGTCGGTGCTCCCACACCGCTTCGTGAGATCCCGGCCCGTCCGAGCCGGGCGATCCACTTCTTCGACCCCAGCAACGAGAAGATGGCCTCCAAGATCCCCGGCATGGTCGGGAAGGTCGACGTGCTCCTGGGCAACCTCGAGGACGCCATCAAGGCCGACAACAAGGAGGCCGCACGCTCGGGCCTGGTGAAGATCGCTCGGGAGACCGACTTCGGCCCTACCCAGCTCTGGACGCGGGTCAACGCGCTCGACTCCCCCTGGGGCCTCGACGACCTGACGACGCTGGTCACCGAGATCGGCGACAAGCTCGACGTGGTGATGGTGCCGAAGGTGCAGGGCGCGGAGGACATCCACTTCGTCGACCGGCTGCTCGCCCAGCTCGAGGCCAAGGCCGGGTTGGAACGGCCGATCCTGGTGCACGCGATCCTGGAGACCGCGCGCGGCATGGTGAACATCGAGGAGATCTGCGGCGCCTCACCACGGATGCAGGGGCTCTCGCTCGGGCCCGCCGACCTCGCGGCCGATCGGCGGATGAAGACGACCCGCGTGGGCGGCGGCCACCCGGGCTACCTCGTCCGCCAGGACCCCGCCTCCTCCGACGAGGGAGACATCGCGGCCGACCGCGCGATCTTCCAGCAGGACCTCTGGCACTACACGATCGCGCGGATGGTCGATGCGTGCGCGATGCACGGGATCTACCCGTACTACGGCCCGTTCGGCGATATCGCCGACGTGGTCGCGTGCGAGGACCAGTTCCGCAACGCCTTCCTGCTCGGCTGTGTCGGAGCGTGGTCGCTGCACCCCAAGCAGATCGCCATCGCCAACAAGGTGTTCAGCCCGGCCCCGTCCGACGTGGCACATGCGCGGCGGGTCGTAGAAGCCATGGGTGACGGCACCGGCGCGGTGATGCTCGACGGCAAGATGGAGGACGACGCCTCCCTCAAGCAGTGCCTGGTCATGGTCGAGCTGGCCGAGCAGCTGGCCGAGATCGACCCGGAGCTGAAGAAGCAGTACGACGAGGTGTCCTCGTGACTTCGGAGGACGCGTTCCGCCCGCGCCGGTCGGTGCTCTACATGCCCTCGTCGAACGCGCGGGCGCTGGAGAAGGCGAAGTCGATCCCGTGCGACGGGCTGATCCTCGACCTCGAGGACGCCGTCGCTCCCGACGCGAAGCCGGCGGCCCGCACCGCCGCGTGCGCCGCGGCGGCCTCGGGCGAGTACGGGGAGCGCGAGCTCACCATCCGGATCAACGGGATCGGCACCGAGTGGCACGCCGCCGACATCGTCGCCGCCGCCGAGGCCGGCCCCGACGCGATCGTGGTGCCCAAGGTGAACACACCGGACCAGGTACGCGGACTGGCCACCGCTCTCGAGTGGTCGGGAGCACCCGAGCACACCCGGTTGTGGGCGATGATCGAGACCCCCGAGGCGATCTTCAACGTCCGCGAGATCGCGACCGCCTCCGAGCGGCTCGCCGTCCTGGTGCTGGGCACCAACGACCTGGTCAAGGAGCTGTACGCCGAGCACGTGCCCGGCCGTGCTCCCCTCCTGACCGCGCTGTCGATCTCGTTGCTGGCTGCGCGAGCCGCCGGCGTCGCGATCCTCGACGGCGTCTACAACGACGTGAAGGACAACGACGGCTTCCTCGCCGAGTGCCAGCAGGGCCGTGAGATGGGCTTCGACGGCAAGACCCTGATCCACCCCGGCCAGGTCGAGGGCGCCAACGCGACATTCGCCCCGTCCGAGGGGGCCGTCGAGGAGGCCCGCGGCATCCTCGACGCGTGGGAGGAGGGCGCCGGCTCCGGCGTGGTCACCTACAACGGCCGGATGATCGAGAACCTCCACGTCGAGTCCGCCCAGCGCACCCTGACCCTGCACGAGGCCATCCAGGGGATCCACTAAGACCGATGTTTCATGGCGTTTGGGCCCCTCAGGGACGCGAAAAGGGGCCCGAATGACATGAAACATCGAGTTGTTCAGGTCCGGACGAGGCGAGGCGCCTCGCCGATCCGAAGCAGGTGGACGTCGAGAGGCTCCTCTCGGGGCTTCCACCCGGCCGGCGGTGTCAGCGTCCAACGACGCTGCTCGGGCTCCTCGAACCGGGCTCGGGCCCGCGTGTGGTGCATCCGGCGGACCACCTTGGCGCGGTCCCCGATGTCTCCACCGACCACGGTGAAGTACTCCAGCCCGTGGTCGCGGTACCGCTCCTCCCTCTCCACGTCCTTGCGGTGTCGCTCACCACGCTTGTGATCCTCCCCGTCGTACTCGCCGACGGTTCCCGACTCGACGTCGAGCAGGTCCGGATATCCCAGGAGCTCGCCGGTCAGGCTGAAGACCGGTTGATTGCACACCGGTGTGGCCAGCATGGCGTCCAGGATCCAGATGAGCCGCATGAGGGTCTCCATGGGCGAGCGGCTGTCGTCGCTCGCCAGCGCCAGTGCCTTCCGCACCAACGGCACCCCGATCCAGGAGGGGCGCATCAAGACGTACCGCTCCATCAACGCGACCGAGATCAACCGCGCTGCCGCCGTCATGTCGATCGCCACCACCGCCTCTCGCACGCCACTCGCCTTCCGCATCACGTCGAACAGCGACCTCTGCACGGTCGTGACCCGGATGCCCGCCACCTCGGCTCGCTCCGTCTGAGCCAGGTGGGCTTGATCGATGAGGATGCGTGGGTCGGCCTGCAACATGCGACCGGCGAGAACGATCGGCACCGGCAACAGGCCGCCCTGCCGGTCCGTGCCGTCGAAGTACGCCGCGCCGTACCACCGGAGAGCCGCCCATCCACCGACCGCGCCGTGCCGCTTGATGCGGTGGCCCTGCTCGTAGATCCGCTGTTCCACCACCGACTCGTCGACCGCCGCCGGCACGTACAGGCCGGCCGACGTCTGGCGCCAGCGAGGCCCACGCGCCTGCTTCTTCGTCGGCCCAGCCGCCCCGGTCGGATCGACCCGTACCGGCGCCACCAGACCTTCAGGGCGTTCGCAGTGCGGGTCCCAATGTCGATGTTTCATGGCATTCGAGCCCTTGCCAGCACCCTCAGAGGGCCCAATTGCCATGAAACATCGGTCCTTGGCGCCGACCTCAGCCGGCGTCGACCTCGGCGAGCAGGTGCTGGTGGTACTCCCGCTCGAGGTGCCTGGTCAGGGTCAGGGGGTCGACCTTGAGCACCCTCTCCTCGGGGAGTACGACGATCCACCAGCCGGCGCCTTGCAGGGCGAGGAGGTCGTCGGCCTGCACGTGGCCGGCCAGGACCGCGCCGAACTGGCGGTGCTCGGTGCCGAGGGAGAGGCGGACCAGCCGGCCTCCAGCGACCACGGTCATCGCCGGGATCGCGGTCGGCAGCCGGGCGGCGTTCCAGTGCAGGCGCAGCACGGACTCGGGGGCACAGCAGGCGCGGCCGTCGACCTGGACGGCCAGCGACCGCAGCTGACCTATCCCGGGCGATCCGGCCATCCGCGGCAGCTCCGCCAGCAGCCCGGTGTGCGAGAAGGAGCCGTGGGCCATCAGCCGGTCCAGGCACGCCAGCGCGGGGGCCGGCTCGAGCAGCCGCCCGAGGTCGAGGCTGGTGCGCAGCCGGGTGGTCACCCGGATCCCCTCGAGCTCCTGGACGTCGCGCGCGCTCAGGTGGCGCCGCACGCCGCGCCCGCGGGTGCGCGAGCGAGCCAGCTCCAGCGGGACCACGTCGGCGACACCGAGCAGCGCGGGATCCAGCCCGTGCACCCAGCCGGCCGTCCGGTCCACGACGACGGCATCGCCACCACCGCCCAGCGCCACCGCAGCTGCGCGGAAGCGCACGGAGTCCGGCGCCGACGACGCGGCGTAGACCCCGCGCAGCACCCGGTGCACCGACCCGGCTCGCACCAACCGCTCCAGCGCCGGACGTGGTACGCCGGCCGCCGCGGCCATCCCCCGGGTGAACGGACGGTCCATCGGCAACCGCGAGACGAGCGGGTCGAGCACGAGCTGCGGGTGCGGGGTGTCCATGGCGCCAGCGTCACCCGGCCGGCCGGATCCGTCGAACGGCAATCCACAGGCGCCCCCTTCAGCGCACGATCACCAGGGCAGGGTCACCAGCGCACGATCACCAGGGCAGGGTCATCAGCGCCGGAGCCACGACCTCCGGCTGGCAGTCGCACTCCCGGTCC
>CAWCDX010000012.1:0-86442 GCA_963794435.1 uncultured Actinomycetota bacterium | reverse complement strand
ACGCGGGCCGCGCCAACGGTGCGCAGGCGGTGGACAGGTACGTCGCGGCGTACCCGGCCAGGTTCCGCAAGATCGCCAACGGCACCCAGCACCTGGCACCGCGCAAGGGGGACGTGCTCAGCCTGTCCAGGAGCCGGGCCTTCAACGACGTCGGGCACACCGGGATCGTCATCTGCTCGCCGTCGGCGCCGCAGGCAACGGGAGCATCGTCGCGGTGGAGCAGAACTGGGGCGGCGCCGGCGGGACGCACGGCTACCACCGCTACACCGTGAAGAGCTGGCGGGTGCAGTTCGCCGCGATGCCCTACGTCACGTGGCTCCGCGCTCGCTGAAACCGCCGGATAGAACTTGTTCTAGTTTCTTCGTAGACTCGGCCGGCATGAGCACCGGACCTGCCCGCCCTGGTCCGCGCCGCGGACGTCGCGACTGGAGCGACGAGGCCGACGTCGTCGTCGTCGGCTTCGGCATCGCCGGCGGCTGCGCGGCCCTCGAGGCCGCCCGCGCCGGGGCCCGGGTGATCCTGCTCGAGCGGGCCGCCGAGCACGGCGGCACCAGCGCGATGGCGGGCGGCCACTTCTACCTCGGCGGCGGTACGGCGGTGCAGCGGGCCGTCGGCGTCGAGGACTCCGCGGAGGAGATGTTCGCCTACCTGATGGCGGTCAGTCCCGACCCCGACGAGGACAAGATCCGCGCCTTCTGCGACGACAGCGTCGAGCACTTCGACTGGATCGAGGCGCTCGGCATGCAGTTCGAGCGCTCGCTCTACCCGCACAAGGCGGTGATCCAGCCCGGCACCGAGGGGCTGATGTACACCGGCAACGAGAAGGTCTACCCCTTCCGCGACCTCGCCAAGCCGGCGCCCCGCGGCCACAAGGTGCCCAAGCCCGGCGACACCGGCGGCGCGAAGATCGTGCTGGACGCCCTCGCCGACCGGATCGCCGAGACCGACGTCGACGTGCGCTTCGAGACCGGCGCCACCCACCTCGTGGTCGCGGACGACGGCGCCGTCGTGGTCGGTGTCAGCTGGCGCCGCTTCGACGAGCGCGGCGCGATCCGGGCCAAGGCGGTCGTGCTGGCTGCCGGCGGCTACGTGGGCAACGACGCGATGGTGGCGGCGTACACGCCCCAGCTCGGCTCAAGCTGTTCCCGCTGGCCTCCACCTACGACGACGGGCTCGGCATCCGGCTCGGCGCCTCGGCCGGCGGCGAGCTCCGCTGCATGGACCAGGCCTTCATCACCGCGCCGTTCTACCCGCCCGAGCAGCTGGTCACCGGCATCGTGGTCAACAAGCTGGGCGAGCGGTTCGTCGCGGAGGACTCCTACCACTCGCGGACCTCCGGCTTCGTGCTCGACCAGCCCGACCAGGCGGCCTGGCTGATCGTCGACTCCGCGCACATCGAGCACCCCGTCTTCCCGCTCTGCCCGTTCGTCGACGGGTGGGAGACGGTCGCCGAGATGGAGGAGGCGCTCGGCATCCCGACGGGCGCGTTGGACAAGACGTTGTCGTCGTACAACGACCACGCCCGGCGCAAGGAGGACCCCGACTTCCACAAGCACCCCGACTGGCTCGAGCCGCAGGACACCGGGCCGTGGGGCGCCTACGACCTGACCCTGGGCACGGCGATGTACGCCGGCTTCACGATGGGCGGCCTCCGCGTCGACCTCGACGGCCGGGTGCAGCGCGAGGACCGCTCGGTCGTGCAGGGGCTGTACGCCGGTGGCGCCTGCGCGGTCAACATCGCCCAGGACGGCAAGAGCTACGCCTCGGGGACCCAGCTGGCCGAGGGCTCCTACTTCGGTCGCCGGGTCGGCCGCCACGCAGCCTCGCTCACGGCCGGGACGCGGCATGTAACGCGGTGTTATTGCCCTTGAGTGCATTGCCGGGAGCGCGCTCAGGGGCCATAACTCCGCGTTACATGCGTTCCGGCCGCCACCTCGCCCAGCCGCACCAGGTCGGCGCGGAGGGCTGCTTCCCCGGTCGAGGTGCTTGGGATCAGCGCCACGATCGCCCGGTCGGCCCACCGGGGCATCCGCACCACCCGGAAGGACTGGGTGAGTCGGGTGCCGGCGCCCTCGGGCTCCAGGGCGAAGCGCCACTCCGAGCAGTCACCCATCCAGCCGCCGTCGGTCTCGTAGGCCAGCTCGCGGCCGGGGACGCTGGCCGTGATCGTGCACGGTCGGCTCCAGCGCACCAGCCCGGAACGGTTCCGGCCACGGAAGCGCGCGCCCACCTCGGCCCGGGTGGCGCCGTCGAGCCAGGTCGCACGTGGCACTCGTGGCTCCACTCCCCCACGCGGGGATCGGTGAGCACCGACCAGACCTGCTCGGGGTGGCGGGTACGACGACCGTGGTGCTCCCTCGCAGTGGCAGCCGGAGGCCGGAGTGCTCGCCGAGGCCCCAGCGCAGGTTGGCCGCGCGGCGGTAGCCGAGATCAGGAACCTGGAGATGAGGAACCGCGGGACGGCCGGCACGAGGTGGGTCACGTGCTCGTAGTCCTCGCCCTGCAGCCCGTCGATGATCCAGAGACCCGAAGCGGCCAGCTCGCTCTTGGAGAGCGGCTCGATGTTGTGCTTCTGGTCCAGCTCCCGCCACTCGCGGTCGGTGATCGTCGCGGCGACCACCGGCATCATCTCCTCCTCCTCGCGCTTCAGGTGGGGCAGCAGGCAGGCGAGCAGGTCGTCCACGGCCGTCACCACGTCGTCCCCGGCACCGGCCGACGCAGCGTAGGCGCTCGCCGCGCGCTCGACCTCCGCCATCGCCGGCAGGATCCGCTGGTGGTCGGCATCCATCTCGTCGAGCAGCGCGCGGGCCTCCGCGTTGCGGGCGCGGACGAAGGGGTAGAGGCCGGTGTCCTCCCCCTCGTGGTGGTGGTGCAGCCACGTCATCATCCACTGCAGGTGGGCGGCGACCGCCTCGCGGCGGGCGTCGTCGGCGTGCAGGGCCAGCTCGGCCAGGGCGACCTGCGTGCGGGCCAGGTCGCTGCGCAGCGCCGTGTGCACGATGCGCATCATCCGGGTGTCGGCGGGCCCGTCCAGGTCGTCCTCGGGGTGGGTGGGCTTCTCGATGGTGGTCATGCGGTGTCCTCCTCGGTCGGTCCCGAGAGGTCGATGTGCAACAGGCGTGCCAGGGCGTCGGCCACCCAGGCGGCGTACTCCTCGTCCGTCCAGCCCCGCTCCTCCACGAGGGTGAGGTAGGCCTCCGGCCCCATCACCACGTAGGTCTCGTCGACCTCACGCGCGGTGGGCTCGCGCCGCAGGAAGGCGGTCAGTCCTGCCCGGGTCGTCTGGTGGCGGGTCTCCCACCCCGACCGGAGCATCGCGTCGAGCACCGGCTCGGTGAGCGCGCCGTGGGCGAGCGCGCGGCCGAGCCGGGCCTCCCGGGCGTTGACCCCGGCGGCCAGGGCGCCCGCCGCGGCGAGGCGCTCCCCACGACCCCTCACCGACACGGCGGAACTCCGGCCGGTCGGCGATCGGCACCGGCTCGGCGTCACCGACGATCGCCCAGTCCATCGCCGTCTTGAGCAGGTCGGCCTTGGTCCCGACCTGGGCGTAGATCGTCTCGACCGACACCCGCGCCTCGCGGGCCACGTCGCGCATCGAGACACCGGTCCAGCCGCGGTCGGCCAGCAGCCGCGCCCCCACCTCGACGATGCGGCGCCGGGTCTGCTCGGCCTGCTCGGCGCGCAGCGGCGACTCGTAGCGACGGGTGCCGGCGGTGCTCACCGCTCCATGAGTGGACCCACCTCGATATTCATTACAAGGGTGTTCAGGTCAATGGTGTAGTCCACCTGCCGACGGCGTTAATCGCTGGCTCCGGGGCCCGCACACAGGTGGAATGTCCCCATGGCCCCCCAGTCCACCGACCCACCGCCCCGCACCTCGTCGAGCCGCGAGCTGAAGTACGTCACCAAGTCGACGTTCGAGGACTTGCACCGCGCGATCGCGCGCGGGTTCCAGGAGGAGTACCACGAGGAGCTGCTCGACCTGGACCGGCGCGAGTTCGACCTCGACCGGATGTTCGGCTTCAAGGTCGGCCGGCGCTGGGTCGCCACCTGCGGCGACTTCGGGCGGCGGCTCACCGTGCCCGGCGGTGCGGCCGTGGCGAGCCGCGGCCGTCACGGTGGTGACCGTGCACCCGCCCTACCGCCGACGCGGGCTGCTCACCGCGATGATGACCCACCAGCTCGAGAAGGTCGCCGAGCGCGGCGAGCCGCTCGCGGTGCTGTGGGCCTCGGAGTCGTTGATCTACGGGCGGTTCGGCTACGGCCCCGCCTCCAGCCGGGCGGTGCTCAAGGGCCGGAACCGGTCGCTTGCACTTCCTCCCGGCCATCGAGGTCTCCGGCTCGGTCGACGAGGTCACCCGCGAGGAGTTCCTCGAGGCGGCCCGGCCGCTGCACGACCGATGGTCGCCGAGCCACCCGGGCGCGTTCGTGCGCGACGACAGCATCTGGGAGTTCGCGCTCTTCGACCTCGAGTTCGCACGTCGCGGCGTCCTCCGAGCTGCGCTACGTCCTGCACTTCGACGAGGACGGCGACGGCCGACGGCTTCGCGACCTACCGCTTCAAGGAGGAGTTCGGCGAGTTCCCCGAGGGCGAGGTGCGGATCAAGGAGGTCTGGGCCGACGACCCCGGCGCCTACGCCGGCCTCTGGCGCTACCTGCTCGACCTCGACCTCGCGCGCACCTTCCGGCACTGGAACGTGCCCGTCGACGAGCCGCTGCGCCACCTCGTGGCCGACGCCCGCGCCGTCGAGACCCAGCTCACCGACAACCTCTACCTGCGCGTCGTCGACGTCGAGGCCGCGCTGCGCGCCCGGAAGTACGCCGCCGACGTGGACCTCGTGATCGAGGTCGACGACCCGCTGCTGCCGGCGCAACAGCGGCTGCTACCGGCTCGTCACCGACGGCGGCACGCCGGAGGTCACCCGGGTCTCGTCCTCGCCGGACCTGAGCATGGGCATCCTCGAGCTCGGCACGATCTACCTCGGCGGCGTCCCCCTCACCCAGCTGCACCGGGTACGGCGGGTCACCGAGCACACGCCCGGCGCCGTCGCGCCGCGAGCACGGCCTTCGGCTGGCACCGCGCGCCGTGGTGCCCCGACATGTTCTGACCCGAGGGCCGAGCTCGCCGAGGCCCCGCCGACAACGATGGTCGCCATGGCACACATCCGACGCTTCGACCACATCGGCATCACCGTCGCGGACCTGGATGCGGCGACGGCGTTCTTCGTCGGACTCGGTCTCGAGGTGGAGGGCACGGGATCGGTGGAGGGAGAGTTCGTCGAGACCGTCTGCGGGATCCCGGGCGCGCGCTGCGACATCGCGATGCTGCGACCGCCGGACGGAGGCTCCCGCCTGGAGCTCTCGAGCTTCGTCACGCCCGACCACGTGCCGGGATCGCCCACGGCGATGGCCAACGAGCTCGGGCTGCGCAACGTCTCCTTCGAGGTCGGTGACCTCCGTGCAGCCGTCGAGGCGGTGGCTGCGGACGGGTACGGGCTCGTCGGCGGCATCGGCGAGTACGAGAACAGCGTCCGGATGGCCTACGTGCGTGGGCCCGACGGGATCATCGTGTCCCTGTTCGAGCAGATCGAGCGCCCCGACGGCCACGCGATCTGATGCTCGCGGAGCGGGAATCGTGCCCCGAGGGGGCGGGGTGACGGTTAACCTCACGGCGTGACCGCAGTGAGCAACCGGATGCGGGTCGCCAGCCGAGCAAACGTCCCGCCGTTCCACGTGATGGACCTGCTCGCCGCGGCGACCCGACGGCAGGCCACGCACGGTGATCTCGTCAACTTCGTCGCAGGTCAGCCCTCGACCGGGGCGCCGCGCCCGGTGCGCGAGGAGGCCAAGCGGCTGCTCGACGAGGACGTCCTCGGCTACACCGTCGCGACCGGCCTGCCCGCCCTGCGCGAGGCCATCGCCTCCCACCACCGGCGTGCGAGCGGGATCGACGTGACTCTCGACGACGTGGTCGTGACGACCGGCTCCTCGGGTGGCTTCCTGCTGGCGTTCCTCGCCTCCTTCGAGGCGGGCGACCGGGTGGTGATGGCTCGGCCCGGCTACGCCTGCTACCGCAACGTGCTCCAGGCACTCGGCTGCGAGGTCGTCGAGATCGACTGCGGCCCCGAGACCCGGTTCCAGCCGACGGTGCACCAGCTCGAGGCGCTCGCGGGGCCGATCGCGGGACTGGTGATCGCCTCGCCGGCCAACCCCACCGGGACGATGCTGCTGCCCGAGGAGCTCGACGCCATCACGGAGTGGTGCGAGGCCCGGGGCGTGCGGCTGGTCAGCGACGAGATCTACCACGGCATCGACTACGGGATCGTGGGCCGGCACAGCGGCCGCCGCTCCGCCTGGCACACCTCGCGCTCGGCGATCGTGTTCGGCTCGTTCAGCAAGTACTTCTCGATGACCGGGTGGCGACTGGGCTGGATGCTGGTGCCGGAGGACCTCCGCCGCCCGGTCGACATCCTCACCGGGAACTTCACCATCTGCCCGCCGGTGCTCAGCCAGCACGCCGCCGTCGCGGCCTTCACCCCCGAGTCCTACGCCGAGCTCGACGGGCACGTGGCCCGCTACGCCGCCAACCGGGAACAGCTCCTGGTCGGCCTGCCGCGCATGGGCATCCACCGGCTGGCACCGGCCGACGGGGCCTTCTACGTGTACGCCGACATCAGCCACCTCACCGACGACTCCTACGCCTGGTGCCAGCGGTTGCTCGAGGAGACCGGCGTGGCGACCGCTCCCGGGATCGACTTCGACACCCAACGCGGCCACCAGTTCGTGCGGATGTCCTTCGCCGGTTCCGAGAAGGAGATCGTCGAGGGCATCGAGCGCCTCGGAGCGTGGTTGCACTGAGTGCGGTCTACGACCCGTTCGACCCCGCGTTCCAGGACGACCCCTACCCGGCGTACGCCTGGCTGCGCGAGCACGATCCCGTCCACCACCACCCGAAGAGCCACGCAGGCGCCGGCGTACTGGGCCCTGACGCGGTTCGCCGACGTCTGGGACGCGGTCCGCCGGCCGGAGGACTTCTCCTCCGCGCAGGGGCTGACCTTCTACCCCGACGAGATCGGCCAGCTCGGGCTGGCGCCCACGATCGTGATGCTCGATCCCCCCGGTGCAGACCCAGCTGCGGGGCCTGGTCGGGAAGGGCTTCACCCCGCGCCGGGTCGCGGCCCTGGAGGACGACATCCGCGCGTTCGTGCGCTCGCTGATCGCCGGGTTCGGGGCCGAGACCGACCTGCACCGCGACTTCTCCTCACGGATCCCGACGTTCGTGCTCGCCGAGCTGCTCGGCGTACCCGACGCCGACCGCGCGAGGTTCGACCCCTGGGTCTCCACGCTGACGGTCCTGCAGGACGGCGCCCCCTCTACGTCGACCAGCGCACCGACCGCGATCGCCGGGGCGCAGGCAGTGGCCGAGATGTTCGAGTACTTCTCGGCCGTGATCGCCGATCGGCGCGCGGAGCCCCGGGACGACCTGATCGGCGCCCTGGTCTCCGCCGAGATCGACGGCCAGCGGCTGAGCGACTGGGACGTCCTCGGCTTCTGCTTCGTCATGGTCGCGGGCGGCAACGACACCACCGGCGCGCTGATCTCCCACGGGGTCGGGCTGCTCGACGACTTCCCCGAGCAGCGCCGGCTGCTGCTGGACGACCCGGGGCTGATCCCGGGCGCCGTCACCGAGTTCCTGCGGATGGAGTCCTCGGTGCAGGGGCTCGCGCGCACCACGACGCGGGCCGTCGAGGTCGACGGGGTGACCATCCCGGCCGGGGAGAAGGTGCTGATGCTCTACGGCTCGGCCAACCGCGACGTCGAGGAGTTCGGCGAGGACGCCGACCGGCTCGACGTACGCCGTGACGCGCAGCGGCACCTCGGCTTCTCCAGCGGCCCGCACTTCTGCATCGGCAGCCACCTGGCGAAGCTGCAGGCGCGGGTGGCCTTCGAGGAGCTCCTCGCGGCCCACCCGCAGGTCGGCGTCGACCGCGCTGCGGGCGTCCGGCACCGGTCGGCGTTCACCCGTGGTTGGGAGTCGCTTCCGGCGACCGGCCTCACTTCTTCTTCGTGAGGAACGCCTGCATCGCCTCGCGGGCCGCGTCGGAGGCGAAGAGCTCGGCGGAGAGTGCCGCCATCTCCTCGCCGTAGGCATCGATCCGGTCGACGAGGTCGCGGTTGAGGATCCGCTTCGACTCCCGCAGTCCCTGGGGCGCGCCGGTGGCCAGGCTCGCGCAGACGGCGGCCACCTCGTCGTCGAGCCGCTCGGCGGGCACGGCCTTCGTCACCAGTCCGTACGCCGCCGCCTCGCTGCCGGAGAACACCTCTCCCCCGAGGGTCGTCAACGACGCGGCCCGCGGGTTCATCCGGTGGTGGACGGTGAGGCTGATGATCGCGGCCGCCAGGCCGAGCTTGACCTCGGTCAGGGCGAAGGTGGAGTCCTCCGCGACGACGGCGACGTCGCTGGCCGCGATCACCCCGATCCCGCCTGCCCGGACGGCACCGAGGACGCAGGTGACCACCGGCTTCGACATGGTCACGATCAGCCGCTGCAGCGCCACGATCCGCTTCGCGCCCTCCTCCATGCCCCCGGTCGTGGCCTCGGACAGGTCCGCCCCGGAGCAGAACACCTTCCCGGAGGAGCGCACGAGCACGACCCGGACGGACTCGTCGGCCTCGGCCTGCTCCAGCCGCTCGAACAGCTCGGTGACCAGCTGGCGCGACAGGGCGTTGCGGTTGTGGGGCGAGTCCAGGGTGATCGTGGCGACCCCCTCGGCCGTCTCGAGGTGGACGAGCTCCTCGCTCATCAGTACGACTTCGGCAGTCCGAGCGAGTGCATCCCCACGAAGTTCAGGATCATCTCGCGGCTGACCGGGGCGATCCGGCCCGCGCGGGCCGCGACGAGGAGGCCGGCCACGCCGTACTCCTGGGTGATGCCGTTGCCGCCGTGGGCCTGCACCGCGCGGTCGGCGGCGTCGCAGGCCGCCTCGGCAGCGGCGTACTTGGCCATGTTGGCGGCCTCGCCGGCGCCCATGTCGTCGCCCGCCTCGTAGAGCGCGGCGGCCTTCTGGGTCATCAGCCGGGCCAGCTCGATCTCGATCTTCGACTGCGCCAGCGGGTGCGCGAGACCCTGGTGGCTGCCGATCGGCTTGCCCCAGACCTCGCGCTCCTTGACGTACGACGTCGCCTTGTCGAGCGCGTAGCGCGCGAGACCGGTCGAGAACGACGCCGCCATGATCCGCTCGGGGTTGAGGCCGGCGAAGAGCTGCACCAGCCCGCCGTCCTCGTCGCCCACCAGCGCGTCGGCGGGCAGCCGCACGTCGTCGATGAAGACCTGGAACTGCTTCTCGGGGCTGACGATCTCCATCGGGATCGCGGTGAACTCGAGGCCCTTGGCGTCGGTCGGTACGACGAACAGGCACGGCTTGAGCTTGCCGGTCTTCTCCCCCGTTTCAGACAGAGCCTCCGCCCTGGCGACGACGAGCACGTTGGCGGACTCGTCGACCCCGGAGATGTAGATCTTCTGGCCCTTGAGCAGCCACTCGTCACCGTCGCGGCGAGCGGTGGTGGTGATGTTGTGGGAGTTCGTCCCGGCGTCGGGCTCGGTGATCGCGAAGGCCATCGTCTCGGTGCCGTCGCAGATCCCCGGCAACCAGCGCGACTTCTGCTCCTCGGTGCCGAAGCGGCGTGATCACCGTGCCGCAGATCGCGGGGCTGACCACCATCATCAGCAGCGGGCAGCCCTGGGCAGCCAGCTCCTCGCACACCGCGGCCACGTCGCCGATGCCACCGCCTCCGCCGCCGTACTCCTCGGGGATGTTGATCCCGAGGTAGCCGGCCTTGCCGATCGCCAGCCACAGGTCGGTGGTCTTCTCGCCCTGGCGCGCCTGGCGGGTGAAGTACTCGCGGCCGTAGGTGCCGGCCAGCTTCGCGACCTCCCGGCGCAGGGTCAGCCGCTCCTCGGACTCGGTGAAGTTGCTCATGCGTCCTCCTGTGTGTGGGGCTCGTTGACGACCGCGAGCACGTCGCCCGCGGCCACCTGGGCGCCGACCCCGACGAGGTCGCTGACGACCCCGTCCGTCGGCGCGCTGATCGTGTGCTGCATCTTCATCGCCTCGAGCACCAGCACCGTGCTGCCCGCGACCACGCTGTCGCCGTCCTCGACCCGCACCGCGATCACCGACCCGGGCATGGGCGCCAGCAGGCTGCCGCTCGCCAGGGCCTCGGCCGGGTCGACGAAGCGGGGCACGGCGCGCAGCTGCACCGACCCGGTGGGCCCGTCGACCGCCACGGCGTCACCGACGACCGAGACCTGGAAACGAGCCTCCACGCCACGCACCTCGAGGAGGACCTCCTCGGGCGACGCAGCGAGCACCTGGATCTCCGGATCGGCCGAGGCGTAGCCGCCGCGGGTACCGAACCACTCGACCACGTGCTCCACCTGCTGGTCGGTCGAGCCTGTCGAGACCCCGAGGACCGTCCGCTGCGGCTGCGAGACCACGTTGCGCCAGCCGACCGGGATGCCCTCCTGGACGCGCCGGTCGACCCGGTCACGCTCGGCCAGCGCCAGGGCGGCGGCCAACAGCGGGTGGGCCGACGGCTCAGCGGGTGCACTCGACTCCACCACGCTGGTGCGCTCGAAGAAGTCGGTGCTCACCTGTCCGTCGAGGAAGTCCGGGTCGGTGAGCACCCGCACCAGGAGGTCGCGGTTGGTGACCACCCCGTGCAGTCGCGCCCGTCGCAGCGCTCCCACGAGCATCCGCGCAGCCTCCCGCCGGCTCGGCGCCCAGGCGATGACCTTGGCCAGCATCGCGTCGTAGTACGTCGACACCTCGCTGCCGGACTCGAACCCGGAGTCGAGCCTCAGGCCCGGTCGGTTGAGCAGGTCGAACTCCCCGGAGACACCGGGCACCTCGAAACGGGTGAGGACGCCGCTCTGCGGCTGCCAGTCGTGCACGGGATCCTCGGCGTAGAGGCGGACCTCGATCGCGTGCCCGTAGGTCCCGCCGAGCACCGGCAGGTCGAGCCCCCGACCCTCCGCGACCGCCAGCTGCTGCTCGACGAGGTCGACGCCGTGCACGAGCTCGGTCACGGGGTGCTCGACCTGGAGTCGGGTGTTCATCTCGAGGAAGAAGAACCGCTCGCTGGCCGGGTCGAGCAGGAACTCGACCGTGCCCGCGCCGACGTAGTCGATCGCCTCGGCCGCCTTGCGTGCGGCCGCGTGCATCGCCTCCGCCACGGCGGGGTCGAGGTCGGGCGCCGGAGCCTCCTCGACCACCTTCTGGTGCCGGCGCTGGATCGAGCAGTCCCGCTCGCCGAGGACGAGCACGCCGTCTCGGTGACCGAGCACCTGCACCTCCACGTGGCGTCCGTGCTCCACGTAGCGCTCGACGAACACGGTCGCGTCGCCGAAGGCCGACTCCGCCTCCGCGCTCGCCTTCGAGGTCTCCTCGGCGAGGTGGGCGAGGTCGCGGACCACTCGCATGCCCCGGCCACCGCCACCCGCACTCGCCTTGACCAGGAGCGGCAGGTCGGACTCGGTGGGCTCCGCCGGCGCCTCGAGCACGGGCACGCCGGCCTTGCGCATCAGCTCCTTGGCCCGCACCTTCGAGCCCATCACCTCGATCGACTCCGGTGAGGGACCGACCCAGGTCAGCCCTGCGTCGATCACGGCACGAGCGAAGGCGGCGTTCTCGGAGAGGAAGCCGTAACCCGGGTGGATCGCGTCGGCACCGGTGCGCCGGGCTGCCTCGAGCACGAGGTCGGCGCGCAGGTAGGTCTCGGCGGGAGTGTTCCCGGGGAGCCGCACGGCGACGTCGGCCTCGTGGACGAAGGGCAGCCCGGCATCCGCGTCCGAGTGCACCGCCACGGTGTCGATGCCGAGCCGTCGGCAGGTCGCGAACACCCGGCGGGCGATCTCCCCCCGGTTGGCGACGAGCAGTCGAGTGATCACAGTCGGAACACCCCGTAGCCCTCGGCGCCCTTCCAGGTCGTGGTCGCGATCACCGCGAGACAGATGCCGAGCACGGTGCGGGTGTCGCGCGGGTCGATCACCCCGTCGTCGTACAGCATCCCGGAGAGGAAGAACGGCAGGCTCTGCTCCTCCACGCTGGCCTCCACGAACTCACGCATCCCCTTGTCGGACTCGAGGTCGTACTCCTGGCCGCGGGCCTCCGCGGCGGCCTGCGCGACGATGCTGAGCACCCCCGCGAGCTGGGCGGGCCCCATCACCGCCGACTTCGCGCTCGGCCAGGTGAACAGGAACCGCGGGTCGTAGGCACGGCCGTTCATGCCGTAGTTCCCCGCGCCGTACGACGCCCCCATGATCACCGTGAGGTGCGGGACGCTGCTGTTGCTGACCGCGTTGATCATCTGGGCCCCGTGCTTGATGATCCCGCCCTGCTCGTACTCCTTGCCGACCATGTACCCGGTCGTGTTGTGCAGGAAGAGCAGGGGTACGTCGACCTGGTTGGCCAGCTGGATGAACTGCGTGGCCTTCTGGGCCTCCTCGGAGAAGAGCACCCCCTGCGCGTTGGCGAGGATGCCCACCTGGTGTCCGTGGATCCGGGCCCACCCGGTGACCAGCGAGCTGCCGTAGAGCGGCTTGAACTCGTCGAAGACGGCACCGTTGTCGGGTCCCACCCCGTCGGCCACCAGGGCGATCACCTCGCGTGGGTCGAAGGGCTCCTTGAGGTCGGTCGGGATCAGGTCGAGGAGGCCTTCGACGTCGCCCTCGGGTTCGGCAAAAGATGAGCGGGCCCTTCGAGACAGGACTTCGTCCTTCTTCAGGGGCCCGGTGTCGGGTCCCTGAGGAGGGCCGTCAAGGCCCGTCTCCAAGGGCCGATCCCGATTCAACCGCGCCACGATGCGCCGGCCGATCCGGATCGCGTCGTGCTCGTCGGCGGCGAGGTAGTCGGCCAGGCCGCTGACCCGGGCGTGCATCTCGGCGCCGCCCAGCGACTCGTCGTCGGACTCCTCGCCGGTGGCCATCTTCACCAGCGGCGGCCCGCCGAGGAAGACCTTGGCCTGCTCCTTGACCATCACCGTGTAGTCGCTCATCCCGGGCACGTAGGCACCACCCGCGGTCGAGTTGCCGAACACGATGGCGATCGTCGGCACCTTGCGGGCCGAGGAGCGGGTGATGTCGCGGAAGAGCCGCCCGCCGGGGATGAAGATCTCCTTCTGCGTCGGCAGGTCTGCGCCGCCGGACTCGACGAGCGCCACGGTGGGGAGGTTGTTCTCCTCGGCGATCTGGGAGGCCCGGAAGATCTTCTTCACCGTCCAGGGGTTGCTGGCGCCACCCTTCACCGACGGGTCGTTGGCGGTGATCATGCACTGGACGCCTTCGATCACGCCGATGCCGGTGACCACGCTCGCGCCCACGGTGAAGTCCGAGCCCCACCCGGCCAGCGGGCTGAGCTCGAGGAACGCGGAGCCGGGGTCGACGAGCAGCTCGATCCGCTCGCGCGGCATCAGCTTGCCGCGGGCATGGTGCCGCTCGACGTACTTCTCCCCACCGCCGCCGACCGCCTTGGCGTGCTCGGCTTCGAGGTCGGCGAGCTTCTCCAGCATGGCCGCCCTTCGAGACGGTTGCTGCGCAAC
Source organism: uncultured Actinomycetota bacterium (assembly GCA_963794435.1). Taxonomy (GTDB): domain Bacteria; phylum Actinomycetota; class Actinomycetes; order Propionibacteriales; family Nocardioidaceae; genus Marmoricola. The sequence goes on along the minus strand of CAWCDX010000012.1, from coordinate 72,843 downwards.
CTCCTCAGGAACCCTTGTGCTCATGACTCCAGCACCTCCTTCATCCGTTCGAGCGTGGTGCGCATCCCGCGCTCGTTGGTGCGCCCCCGGAGCCAACCCAGCGCCACCCAGTAGAGGCGCATGTACGGCGACGGCTCGAGCCGGAAGTACTCGGTGACCTTCGTCCCGCCGCTCGTCGGCCTCCAGCCGGTAGCCCCAGTTGTTGAGCGTGACGTCGTCGGTCCCGACGGCGAACTCGAAGACCTCGAGAGGCTCGCACTTCGTGACCTGGCAGGGCGACCAGTACGTCGGACCGACGCCGTTGCGCTTCACGTGGCCCTTGAAGGAGGCGCCCACCTCGGGGCCCGTGGAGCCACGTGTCCACCGGGCCTCGAAGGTCTCGGGTGAGAACTCCCCGATGCGGGTGACGTCGCTGACCAGCGCCCACACCTCCTCCGGCGGAGCGTCGATGTGCAGCGAGACCTCGCCGCCGAGTGAGCTCATGGCGTGTATCCCAACAGTCGGGCGGACAGGTCGGTGAGCACCTCGGTCGCTCCTCCACCGATGCCGAGGATGCGGGCGTCGCGGTAGTGCCGCTCCACCTCGGTGCCGTGCATGTAGCCGGTGCCGCCGTGCAGCTGCACGGCCTGGTCGACCACGAAGGCAGCCGCCTCGACCGCGGTCTGCTTGGCCAGGCACGCCTCGGCGATGACCTCGCCGTGCGCCTCGTGCCGCGCCGCGACCGCGCGCGTGTAGGTGCGCGCCACGTCGACCTGCCGGTACATCTCGACCAGCCGGTGCCGCACGACCTGGTTGGCGAGCAGGGGCTTGCCGAAGGTCTTCCGATCGCGGCAGTACGCCGCCGTCAGCTCCAGCGACCTGGCCGCGATGCCGTAGGCGTGCACGGCCAGGGCGATCCGCTCGACCACGAACTGCTCGGCGATCAGGCCGAAGCCGCTGTTCTCGGCGCCCACGAGGTTGACCGCAGGCACCCGCGCGTCGACGAAGGAGAGCTCGGCGGTGTCCGAGCAGTGCCAGCCCATCTTCGACAGGGAGCGGTCGACGGTGAAGCCGGGCGTGCCCTTCTCGACCACGAGCAACGAGATCCCCGCGTGGCCGGGGCCACCCGTGCGCACGGCCGTGGTGACGAAGTCGGCGCGCACCCCGCTCGTGATGAAGGTCTTCGCACCGTTGACGACGTAGCTGTCACCCTCGCGCACGGCGGTGGTGCGCAGGCCGGCCACGTCCGACCCGCCACCGGGTTCGGTGACGGCGAGCGCGCCGATCTTCTCCCCCGCCAGCGTGGGCCGGACGAAGGCGTCGAGCTGCTCGGGAGTCCCGTGCGCGGCCATGTGCGGCAGGGCGATGCCGCCGGTGAACAGCGCTGCGGCCAGACCCGAGGAGCCACCCGCCTCGAAGAAGGCCTCCTGCAGCGCCACCGAGTCGAGCAGCGAACCACCCTGGCCACCGACCTCCTCGGCGAAGGAGACACCGAGCAGCCCGGCCTTCGCGGCGGCCAGGTGGAGCGACACGGGGCACGTCGCCGGAGTCCTCCCAGTCCTGCAGGTGCGGCTCGACCTCGCGGCGTACGAACTCCGCGGTCGCGCGCTGCAGCGCCACCTGCTCGTCGGTCCACGGGCGATCGATCACAACAATTCCTCCGGAATGTTCACGACCCGGGACCGGACCCACTCACCGAGCCCCTTGGCCTGGGGGTCGAAGCGGGTCGAGGCGGCCACTCCGTCGCCGAGAAGTCCGTGCATCACACGTTGAGCCCGTGCAGGGCTGGGCAGCGTCGAACACCTCGACCTCGAGGTCCCTCGGCCTCCGGCACCAGGTCACGCACCCGTCGCCGGTCAGGTAGCCGTGCAGCCACGCGGCGCGCTCCTCGCTGCCGGTCCCCCGACCGGACCCACAAGCCGAGGTTGGCGTCCCCACCCTTGTCGCCGGAGCGGGCGTGCACGAAGGTGCCCAGGGGAGCCCGCCGGGTGATGGCACCGTCGGTGACCTTGCCAGATACCGCGATCCTGAGGACGCCGTGGGCTCGGCGGCGCGTCTCGAAGGGCGACGGGCGCGTCGGGAATCACCTCGGCTCCGGCACGACCTCGGTGGTGCCGTCGGGCAGGTGCACGGCATGGGTGACCACGTCGCGGTCGACGTAGGCGGGGCGGTAGATGCCGTACGGCGAGCCCTTGCCCGGCGGTGAGGTCACCGAGAACCCGGGGTACGAGGCCAGGGCGAGCTCGATCGCGACGCCGGTGAAGGCCCGGCCGACCTTCTCGGCGTCGGGGTCCTTGACCACGCAGCGCAGCAGGCAGCTGGCCGCCTCCTCGGTCTCGGCGTCGGCCGCGGGCAACCGATCCATCGACCAGGTCACCGACGCCGCGGGGATCCGGCCGTCGAGCTGGGCCCGCACCCACGCCGCCTTCTCCTCGACGTCGAGGCCGGTGAGGACGAACTCCACCTGGTTGCGCCAGCCACCGAGCTCGTTGACGCAGACCTTGAGCCGCGGCCGGTGGCGCCACCCCGCGGACGCCGGAGACGCGGACCCGGTCCGGACCCTCCTGCGAGAGCTGGATCGTCGGCAGCTCCACGGTGACGTCGGGTCCGAGGTAGTGGTGCGACTGCACCTCGTACATCAGCTGCGCGGTCACGGTGTCGACCGAGACCAGTCCGCCGGTGCCGTCGTGCTTGGTGATCACCGAGCTGCCGTCGGCGTCGATCTCCGCGATCGGGAAGCCGAGCGGCCGGCCGTCGCGCGGCAGGTCGAGGAACCCGGAGAAGTTGCCACCGGTGGCCTGCGTGCCGCACTCGATCACGTGACCGGCCACGACGGCGCCGGCCAGCTCGTCGTACTGCTCCGGTGACCAGCCGTGGCGCCAGATCGCCGGCCCCACCGCCACCGAGGCGTCGGTGACCCGGCCGGTCACCACGATGTCCGCGCCCGCCTCGAGGGCGCGGGCGATGCCGAAGGCACCGAGGTAGGCGTTCGCGGTCAGCGCCCCGGCGAAGCCGAGCTCGTCGGCGCGGTCGACCAGGTCGTCCCCGTCGACCCACGCGATCGCCGGGGAGAGGCCCAGCCCGGCCGCCACCTCCCGGAGCTTCTCGACCAGCCCGGACGGGTTGAGCCCGCCGGCGTTGCTGACGATCCGGACTCCCCGCTCCAGGGCCAGGCCGAGACAGTCCTCGACCTGCCGGACGAAGGTCCTGGCGTACCCGAGTGCGGGGTCCCTCATCTGGTCGCGCCCCAGGATCAGCATGGTCAGCTCGGCGAGGTAGTCGCCGGTGACGACGTCCACCGGCCCGCCCTCGAGCATCTCGCGCATGGCGGAGAGCCGGTCGCCGTAGAAGCCGCTGCAGTTCGCGACCGCACAGGCCGAGGTCACCACCGTGGCTCGCCTCCCTGCCTGGGCCGGGCGGGCCCGCGAAGGCCTGGGCGAGGTCCAGCCAGCGGTCGGCGTCGGGCCCGACCGCCACCAGGTCGAGGTCGGCGCGGTGGCGGCGCTGGGTCACCCGCAGGCAGAAGTCGTAGGCACTGCCGCGCACCGACTGGGCGGCCTCGGCCGGACCCCACTCCCACACCTCGCCCGAGGGTGCCGTCAGCTCGATGCGGAACTCCTCGGCGGGCGGCTGGAGCCCGTGCACGCCGAACGCGAAGTTCCGGGTGCGTACGCCGAGGTGGGCCACGTGCCGGATCCGGTCGGTCGGACGGGCGACGTGCCCGAGAGCCTCGCCGATGTCGAGGGAGTGCGCCCAGGTCTCCATGAACCGTGCGGTCGCCATCGAGGTCGGGCTCATCGGGGGGCCGAACCACGGCATCTTCTCGCCCGCGGGGTAGTCGCGCAGGGCCTGTTGCAGCGCGGGCCGGGCCGCTCGCCACCGGGCAAGGATCTCGACCGGTGCGGCCTGGGCGCCGGCCAGCGCCTCGGCGTCGACGTAGCCCTCCGGGTCCTCGAGGCCTGCAGCACCAACGCGTCCCAAGCCGCCTTGTCGGTGGCCGCGGCGACCGCGACCTCGTCGGTCCACGCCAGGTGCACGACCTGCGTGGCGACGTCCCACCCCGTGGCCGGCGTCGGCGTGCGCCACCCGGCGTCGTCGAGAGCCACCACCATCGCCTCGAGGGCCTCACCCTCCGCGGCAAGGTCGTCGAGCACGTCGTCGAGCAGCGTCATGCCGCCAGCTCCTCGTCGAGGGTCCGGGCCCAGGCGGCGAGGATCCGGCGACGGCGTGCGGAGTCGTCGCTGATCGTGTTGGCCAGCCCGAGGCCACGCACCAGGTCGAGCGTGGCCTGCACCAGCTCGCGGACACCCGGCTCGCCCTCGTCGACGCCCAGGGCAGCGACGGCGATCTGGTGGGCCTCCCGACCCACCCGCTGCTCGAGCGGTACGACGGCGGCGTGCAGCGTCGCATCGGTGCGGGCCGCCACCCACAGCTCGAGGGCGGCGTTGAAGACCGGGCTGGTGAAGTGCTCGGCGAACATGTCCAGGACCGCGCGGGTACGGCGTCGGCCCCTGGGCAGGTGTCGCGCCGCCTCGCGCAGCTCCTCGGCCCGCTTGTCGCTCAGGTGCGCCACCGCCGCGAGGACCAGGTCGTTCTTGGTCGGGAAGTGGTGCAGCTGCGCCCCGCGGCTGACCCCGGCGCGCTGCGAGACGAGCGTGGTCGAGGTGCCGCTCCAGCCGTGCTCGACCAGGCACTCGATCGTGGCGTCGAGGAGTCGCTGCCGCATCAGGCGGGTGCGTTCCTCCTGCGGGACGCGGGTGGCTGCGGTCACCCGGCCATCCTGACCACCCTGGAACAAACAGTCAAGCCTGACTTTTACTGAGCTTGAACCTGAGCTGGCTCAGTTCCCCGAGGCGGTGTAGTGGTCGGCGACCTCGGTAGCGGTGAGCGTCGAGGGGTAGACGGCGATCTCGTCGAGGTCGCCGCGGAAGAACTGGTCGGGCGAACCGGGCCAGGTGCTGCTCCACGCGGCCTGGCCCGCGCGCCAGCTGCCCGTCGCAGTCCCGATGTTCCCGCTGTTGGCCGAGGCGACCAGCGCTCCGTCGACGTAGAGCTTCGCCTTGCCCGAGCCCGTGCTGGCGTGGGTGTAGACGACGTGGTGCCACTGACCGTCGTTGAGCGCCGTGGCGCTGGTGACGAGGGCCGAGCCGCCGACTCCGAAGCGGACCTTCCCGTCGCTGCCGAGGTAGAGCGACCGGTCCACGCCCGAGCTGGTGATCAACGACAGCAGGGCCCCGCCGGAGGTGCGGCTGGTGCGGAACCAGGTCTCCAGCGAGAAGGCGGTGCCGCTGGACAGGGACGCCGACTGGTTCACGTAGCCGCCGTCGACGTGGAGCGAGGTGTTGCTGGTCTGGCTCGGCAGGGCACTCGTCTGGCCCCAGGTCCACGAGCCGTTCAACGTCCCAGTGCGGGTGCCGACGGAGTCGGCCGCCGTCGAGCCACTGCTCTCCCCGAGACGCCAGTAGAACTGCGGGGAGTCGCCCTGGACGACCGAGGAGTACGTCGTCGTGGCGAAGCTCGCGGCAGCGGAGAAGCTGCTCACCGGGTTGGCGTCCGTGCTCTTGAACGCGGCCTCGGCGGGAGCGACGGCGACACCGACCGCGACGGCGGTCGCAGCCACGACGGCGGCGGCCTGGCGAGCACGGCGGGTACGACGGCCGGTGCCCTCGTCCGTGGGGCCGGGGGCGGGAGGAGCGGCGTCGTCGTCCTCCTCGCGCCGCGTCGCGGCGAACGCCGAGGCGCCGGCCCAGCCGAGGAGCAGGGCGGTGAGGCCGAGGGCGAGCCAGTTGCGCTCGGCCACCCAGTAGGCGGGGCGCCCGACGAACGGCACCCGGAGCACGCCGAGACCGAGCACGTCGGCGTCGGTGACGTGCGAGGAGTCCGCCTGCGGGTTGGCGTCACCCTTGGTGACGATCGTGCCGTCGGCCGCGCGGCGCACGAAGCGGTGGGTGCGCGTGCGGTCGTGGTGATCGGGGTCCTTGACGGTGATCACCTGGCCCTTGGTCAGGGTCGCGGGCGGCACCTCACGCGTGACGATCACGTCGCCCACGTGGATGCGGGGCTCCATCGAGCCGGACAGGATCACGCGGGGGGTCATGCCCACCAGCAGCGGCAGCATCGACCAGAAGACCAGCGAGCCGACCAGGGCCAGCGTGGCGCGGCCCGCGGTGACCCGGACGATCCGACGCCACCCGAGGTCCACCACCACCCGCGCCGGGGCCGACTGAGTCGTCGGCCCCGGACGCTGGGCAGGTACGTGAAGGGTGGTCATCGTTGTTCCCGAGGAGGTCCCGGAGGGACTCAGCTGTTCTGGGACTCCCAGGTGAAGCCGAGGGCGGCGGAGCCACCCTGCGCGGTGTCCGGGGTCGTGGCCGAGAGGGTGTAGGTGACCCGGAAGGACTTGACCTCGGTGGCGGTGCCGGTGGGCGCCCACGAGCCGACGCCGTTGGCGAAGCTGGTCTTGGTGGTGCCGAAGGTCGACATCACGCCGTCGTAGAGGGTGGAGGCCCCGGTGAAGCCGCTGCACGCGGCGTTCGTGGAGCCGGTGCCCTGCTCGACCTTCAGGTTGATGTTGTCGGCCAGGCCCTTGGTGGAGCTGTACGACGTGCCGTAGAGCTTGACCGTCGAGGCCAGCGAACCGGTCGAGGTGACGTTGACGCACTTGGTGCCGGTGGCGCCGGGCTTGAGGTTGCTGGCCGTGAACAGCGCGGTGTCGTTGTCGTCGTCGCTGAGGGCGACGGTGCCCGAGGTCCAGTTGCTGGTCGGGTTCGCGGTGGTGGCGGAGAAGGCCGAGTACGACGCGGCCCACACGATGCCACCCGACGCCAGCAGGGCGACGGGGGCGGCCGCGGCGGCAACGAGGCGCTTCTTGTTGATCTGACGCAGAGACATGGCGGTGATTCCTTCACGTGGTCGGCCCGTCCGATCCGGGCTGGTAGGTGAAAGTTTCACTTCTTAAAGACGGACAAACAAATCAAACCGGAGAATAGGGATCAAGTGCCGAAATGGGACTAGACCAGGAGGTAGCCCACCCGTGATCTCGGCAGCAATAATCGGATGAAGTGGACATTTCCGCCCGCATGCGTTAATTACGATCCCCACGCGTCCGCCAGTCGGGTCCCGCCCGCTAGATTCGCTGCGTGACGATGCTCGACGACGCCCGTGAGGGCATGGACCCCGCCATCCGTATCCAGGACGACCTGTTCGGCCACGTCAACGGCGCCTGGCTCGACTCGGCGGAGATCCCGGCCGACCGCGCGGCCTGGGGACCCTTCGCGCTCCTCGCCGACACCGCCGAGCAGCAGGTGCTGGCGATCATCGAGGCCTGCACTGACGGCGAGATCGCCGGCGGCGAGGCGCGCAAGATCGGCGACCTCTACGCCAGCTTCATGGACGAGGAGCGCATCGAGCAGCTGGGCCACACCCCGATCCTTCCGCTGCTGGAGGAGATCGACTCCCTCGCCGACGTCGCGTCGCTCGCCCGCTTCCTGGGCTCCTTCGAGCGCCGGGGCGGGAGCGGGCTGTTCGGTTCCTACGTCAACACCGACGACCGCAACTCCGAGCGCTACATCGTCAACGTGCTGCAGGGCGGCATCGGCCTGCCCGACGAGAGCTACTACCGCGAGGAGAAGTTCGCCGAGATCCGCGAGAAGTACCTCGCCTACCTCGAGCGCATCCTCGAGCTCGCCGAGCGTCCGGACCCCGCCGGCACCGCCGCCCGCGTGGTCGCGCTCGAGACGCGGCTCGCCCAGGGGCACTGGAAGCGCGAGGACACCCGCGAGGTGCTCAAGACCTACAACCTCATCGAGGCCGCGGACCTGAAGGCGTTGCTGCCCAGCTTCGACTTCGACGCCTGGATCACCGAGGTCGGCGGCAGCCCGGAGATCCTGGCCGAGACCGTGGTCCGCCAGCCGTCGTACCTCCAGCACCTCGAGACCGTCCTGGCCGACACCTCCCTGGAGGACTGGCAGGCCTTCCTGTCGGTGCGCGCGATCCGCACGGCGGCGGCCTACCTCTCCTCGGCGTTCGTGGAGGCCAACTTCGACTTCTACGGCCGCACCCTCTCCGGCACCCCCGAGCTGCGCGCCCGCTGGAAGCGCGGGGTCGCGCTGGTGGAGGGCTGCCTCGGCGAGGCGGTGGGGCGGGAGTACGTCGCCCGGCACTTCCCGCCGCGGTCGAAGGAGATCATGGACGAGCTGGTCGCCCACCTGCTCGAGGCCTACCGCCGCTCGATCACCGACCTGGACTGGATGACCGAGGAGACCAAGCAGCGGGCCTTCGAGAAGCTGGACACCTTCTACCCGAAGATCGGCTACCCCTCGAAGTTCCGGGACTACAGCGACCTCGCGATCAGCGCCGACGACCTGGTGGGCAACGTGCTCGCGGCCACGGCCTTCGAGACCGACCGCGACCTGAACAAGATCGGCTCCCCGGTCGACCGCGAGGAGTGGTTCATGCTCCCGCAGACGGTCAACGCCTACTACAACCCGGGTACCAACGAGATCTGCTTCCCCGCCGGGATCCTGCAACGGCCCTTCTTCGACGCCGACGCCGACCCGGCCGAGAACTACGGCGCCATCGGCGCGGTCATCGGTCACGAGATCGGCCACGGCTTCGACGACCAGGGGGCGCAGTACGACGGGAAGGGCAACCTCAACGACTGGTGGTCGGCTGCGGACAAGGCCGCCTTCGAGGTCAAGTCGCAGGCGCTGGTCGCGCAGTACAACGGCTACGAGCCGCGCGACCTGCCGGGCGAGCACGTCAACGGACAGCTCACGGTCGGGGAGAACATCGGCGACCTCGGCGGCCTGACGATCGCCCACAAGGCCTACCTGATCTCCCTCGGTGACGGCGAGGTGCCGGTCCGCGAGGACCTCAGTGGACCGCAGCGGCTGTTCCTGAGCTGGGCCTACGCCTGGCGGACGAAGCGCCGCAAGGAGCTCGCCCTGACGCTCATGGCCACCGACCCGCACAGCCCGCCGGAGTTCCGCGCCAACATCGCGCGCAACCTCGTGGAGTTCCACGAGGCCTTCGACGTCCAGCCGGGCGACGGGCTCTGGCTCGAGCCCGAGGACCGCGTCCGGATCTGGTAGTTGTGGGCGCCTTCGGGCGGCGGTAGCGTGGCGTGACGTTGGTGCGTAATACGAAACGAGTTGCACGATGCGCAACAAAACTGCGGTCCGGAACCAGGCTCTCCACCGGCTCCTGACCCATGCGCGCTACGAGGTGCTCCCGACCGCGAGCACCGAGGACAAGGTGCTGGCCGCGGTCCCCTTCGACGTCCCGGTCACGGTGACGGCCTCGGCGACCAAGGGGCTCGAGGCCACCCTGCTGCTCTCCGAGGCCTTCGCCAAGCACGGGTACGTCGTGGTGCCGCACCTGGCCGCCCGGATGATCCACGACCGGCACGAGCTGACCGAGATCCGCGACCGGTTGGCCGATGCCGGGATCTCCCGGGTGTTCGTGCCCGGTGGCGACGCCGACGCCGTCGGCGACTACCCCGACGCCTTCAGCCTGCTCGAGGACCTGCGGACGCTGGAGAAGCCCTTCGAGCAGGTCGGCATCACCGGCTACCCCGAGACCCACCCCAAGATCACCGACGACCTCACCGTGCAGGCGATGTGGGACAAGCGTCGTCACGCCACCCACGTGGTCAGCAACCTCACCTTCGACGCGGGCGCGATCAAGGCCTGGGTCGGGCGGATGCGTGCCCGGGGCATCACCATGCCGTTGCTGCTCGGCCTGCCCGGACCCGTCGACCGTGCGAAGCTGCTCACGATGGCCACCAAGATCGGCGTCGGTGAGTCCACCAGGTTCCTGGCCAAGAACAAGGGAACCTTCCTGCGCCTCGCCGCGCCTGGCGGCTACACCGGCGAGAGCTTCCTGCTGGCCTGCGCCGACGTGGCAGCCCGCCCGGAGTCACTGATCGAGGGCCTGCACGTCTTCACCTTCAACCAGGTCGCCGAGACCGAGGCCTGGCGCCAGGAGCTGCTCAGTCGTCTCTGAGCAGGTCCGCGATCGCGCGCTCCAGGCCACCGTGGCCGGTGGGGACGACGGTGAGCGGGAGGCCCAGCTTCGCGGCGGCCGCCTCGGCGGCCTGACGGAGCTCCGGGGTCTCCTCCTGGGCCAGCCAGACCACCCGCGTGTAGTGGCCGAAGTAGTCGTCCAGGAGCTCGGGATGCCGGTCGAGGCCGAGCTCGGTCTCGACCGTGCGGGCGAAGGACTTCACCAGGAAGTCGGTGAACAGGTAGGTGCCGGCCTGGTCGGCGAAGAACGCCTCGATCCGGCTCGCGCCGGCGTACACGTCGTAGCAGTGCAGCCCCTCGAGTCGACGCAGGCCGAGCCGCTCGCAGACCTCGTCGAGGGCGCCGTAGGTGCCGCAGTCGGCGTAGCCCACCACCACCCGGTCGTAGGTCGCTGCGAGCGACCGGGCCAACGCCTCGACCTCGCCCGCGATCCGCTGCGGCTGGTTGTGCAGCAGGGGAGGCAGCGGATGCACGTCGACCGGCCATCCTCGCTCAGCGACGATCCGGCTCGCGGGCTGGGCGATGGCACCACAGGCGATCAATGCGCTACGGGAAGGCCAGCTGGTCGACGAACTTGTCGTTGAAGTCGGCGCGGTCGCTGAGCTCGACATACTCCACCTCCTCCAGCAGCGTCTCGGCGCCGGCCCGCTCGCGCAGGGACAGCAGTGCCATCTTCGCTCCCTCACCCGCGACGTTGCCCGCCGAGACGATCCGCAGGACGGGCAGCGTGGGCACCAGGCCGATCCGGATCGCCGAGGCCGGCGAGAGGTAGGAGCCGAACGAGCCGGCGAGCAGCACCTGCTGGACGTCGTCGTGCTCGAGCCCGAGCTGCTCGAGGAGCAGCGTCCAGCCGGTGGCGATGGCGGCCTTCGCGAACTGGAGCTCCCGGACGTCTCGCTGCGAGAGGTAGACGCACTCGGTCACCTCTGCCTCGGGCGTCGGGCGGTGCAGCACGAAGACGCGCTCCTCGCCGATCTTGGCGAACCGGTCGGCGAGACCGGGCGCGATCGAGGCCGCCTCCTCGTCGGGGACGAACCGGCCGCTGTGGTCGAGCAGGCGGGCCTTGACGAGCTCGGCGACGACGTCGACCAGCCCGGAGCCACACAGGCCCTTCGGCTCGATGTCGCCGATCACCCCGAGCTCGACGTCGCCGTCCTTGATGCGGACGACCTCGATCGCCCCGTCGGCGGCGCGCATCCCGCAGCGGATCGCACCGCCCTCGAACGCGGGCCCGGCCGGCGCGGCCGTCGACACGAGCGTGTCGCCGTTGCTCAGCACGATCTCGCAGTTGGTGCCGACGTCGATGAACAAGCGCGTGCGCTTGTCGCGGTCCATGCCGGTCGCGAGCATCCCCGCGATGATGTCGCCGCCGACGTAGGCCCCGAGCGAGGGGAAGATCGCGGCGCGCGCCCGCGGGTGCAGGCGCAGCCCGAGGTCCGTGGCAAGCACCGCCGGTGGCCGGGCCGTGGTCATCACGAACGGCGCCACGCCCAGCGGCTCGGGGTCGATGCCCAGCGCCAGCGCGGTCATGGTGGCGTTGCCGGCGATCGCCACCTCGTAGACGTGGGCGGGGTCGACGCCGCCCTCGGTGCAGACCTGCTGGGCGAGCTCGTCGAGGGTCTCGCCGGCAAGGGTCTGCAGCCGGCCCAGGGCGTCGGGATCCATCATCGTGGCGCTGATCCGGGTGATCACGTCGCCGCCGAACGGCTGCTGCTTGTTCAGCCGCGAGGCCACCGCGACGGGCGTCCCCAGCGTCAGGTCGAGGAGGGTCGCCACGACCGTGGTGGTGCCGAGGTCGAAGGCGATCGCGTAGCGCACCTCGGTGGTGTCACCCGGCTCGATGTCGATCATCGCCTCGTCGACGATCACCGCGGTCACCTTGAAGTCGGCCTCGCGCAGCACCTTCGGCAGCCGACGCAGCACCGCGAGGTCGACGGTCGGCTCGAGGTCGTCGATCGCCTCGGTCAGCCGGACGAGGTCGGTGCGCTGGTCGGACAGCGACGGGTCGTCGAGCTCGACGTAGCGCTTCTGCACGGCCGGGCGCAGGATCACCTGGCGCCCGACCCCGACGGTGGCCGCCTTGGGTCGCGTCGTCAGGGGCGGGACCTCGACGGCGAGGTCCTGGGTGGCCGTGGCCAGGCAGGCCAGGCGCCAGCCGCCGCGCAGCTGCTCGGGGGTGAAGGTACGGCGGTCGTGGCGCGAGACAGGCGCCCCAGGAGAGGGCGGAGGGTCGAGACGCACCTTGCACTTGTGGCAGGTGCCGTGGCCGCCACAGGTGGAGTCGATCGCGATCCCGTTCCAGGAGGCCGCGTCGAAGACGTTGACCCCGGGCGGGACCCGGACAACCTTGTTACCGGTTCCTGAGCCTGTCGAAGGGCCCTCGGTGACGGTGAAGGCGAGCTGGACCCGGCCGGTGCCGTCGTGGGGCTCGACGGGCGCCCCAGGGGGTGCCATCAGGCCCTCGCGGGCGATCCCCTCCAGCGAGGTCGCCAGCTCCAGGTCGGGATCGGTCACGTCGTCGCGGCGACGGCTGCCCGGTGCCTCGAGATCCACGCCATCCCCCACTCGTCGTGGCCGAGCAGCAGGTCGGTGGCCTTGACCATGGAGACCAGCTCGGGCGTGCGCGTGTCCATGATGGCGCTGGTCAGGCCGGCCGTCATCGCCATGCTCAGGAAGGTGCCGTTGAGCACGGGCCGACCCGGCATTCCGAAGGAGACGTTGGAGGAGCCGCAGGTCATGTTCAGGCCGTGCTTGTCGCGGATGCCGCGCATCGTCTCCAGGGTCGCGAGACCGTTGGTCACGTCGGCACCGATGGGCATCGCCAGCGGGTCGATGACGATGTCCTCGAGGGCGATGCCGTACTCCTGCGTCGCGACGCGCACGATCTTGTCCACCAGCAGGAGCCGCTTCTCCGCCTCCATCGGGATCTCGTCGACGTCGTTGGGCAGGGCGATCACCGCGGCGTCGTACTTCTTGACCAGCGGGAGGATCTGCTCCATCCGCTCGTCCTCGGCGGTGATCGAGTTGACCAGCGCGCGCCCCTGGTACGCCGAGAGTCCGGCCTCCAGCGCCTCGACCACCGAGCTGTCGATGCACAGCGGCAGGTCGGTCAGCTCCTGGATCATCGTCACGGCCTTGGCGAGCAGCTCGGCCTCGTCGGTCAGCGGCACACCCATGTTCACGTCGAGCACGTCGGCGCCGCCCTCGACCTGGGCCTTGACGTCGCGCTCGATCGCGGAGAGGTCGCCGGCCCGCAGCTGCTCCTGGAAGATCCGCCTGCCGGTGGGGTTGATCCGCTCGCCGATCAGGCAGAAGCGGTGCATGCCACCGAGCACGACCTCCTTGGAGGCCGAGCGGATCCGCGTCTCCTGCAGGGGGGCCACTCCCCCCTCTGGTCGCTCGCTCATGCAGGCACCTTCGCGCGCTTCTGCTTGAGCAGGTCCTTGGCGCGCTTGACGCAGGCCGAGGCGTCGGCGGCGTACCCGTCGGCACCGACCGCGTCGGCGTACTCCTGGGTGACGGGGGCACCGCCGACCATGATGATCACGTCGTCGCGCATCCCGGCCTTCTGCAGCGCGTTGATGTTGGCCTTGAACATCGGCATCGTCGTGGTCAGGAACGCCGAGAAGCCCACGATGTCGGGGTGGTGCTCCTCGATCTTGGCCACGAACGTCTCGGGGGCGACCTGCACCCCGAGGTCGATCACCTCGAAGCCCGCGCCCTCGAGCATGATGTTGACGAGGTTCTTGCCGATGTCGTGCACGTCGCCCTTGACGGTGCCCATCAGGAACTTGCCGACGGTCTCGACCCCGGTCTCGGCCAGCAGCGGGCGCAGCACCTCCATCGCCCCGGCCATCGCTCGTCCGGCGATGAGCATCTCGGGGACGAAGAAGTCGCCACGCTCGAAGCGGGCACCGACCTCCTCCAGCGAGGGGATCAGCGCGTCGAAGAGCAGCGACTGCGGCTCCATCTGCATCCCGAGCGCTTCGTGCGTCAGCTCGAGGACGCGCGGTGCGTTGCCGACCAGCGTCTCGTCGTAGAGGCCCTTGAGGATCTCATCCGGTGTCATGCCATCTCCCTTTCCGGGCTCTCTGCAACTGCGGTGTGAACTCCGTGACACAGGAGCTCGGAGAGCTCCTGGGTCTGGCCGATGAGGAGGTCGCCGAGGACCTCGAGGCGTCCCTCGAAGCGGGGGCTGGACCCGGAGACGCCCACGGCGGCGACGATCTCGGGACCGAAGACGGGAGCCGCGACACCGGTCAGGCCGACCTCGAGCTCGTCGCAGGTGGTCGCGAAACCACGCTCGCGGGTCACCGCGAGGTCGGCCTCCAGGGACGCGCGGCTGCTCAGGGTGTGCTCGGTCGGCGTGGCCAGTCGCCCGAGCGGCAGGTCGATCGCCCCCCACGCGAGCAGCACCTTCCCGAGCGCGGAGGAGTGCGGCGGGATCTCGACGTCGGTCCAGTCGCGCGCGCCGAGCAGGTAGGTGGTGTCGATCTGCGCGATGTGGTCGACGCGGCCGCCGTTGCTGACCGCGAGGTGCACCGACTCCCCGGTCTCCCGGCCGACCCTCTCCAGGGTCGGCATCGCCAGCTTGGCCAGCTGCTTGTTGCGGTCGTGCCGGGCGGCGTAGCGCACGAAGAGCGGGCCGCCGACGTACTCCCCGGTCGCAGAGCGCTCCAGGAGGTGGGTGCGCTCCAGGGCCGAGAGCAGCCGCGACGTGGTCGACCGGGCGAGCCCGGCGGCCTCGATGGCCTCGGCGAAGGTGACGGGGTGGTCGGCCTCGACGACGTAGGTCAGCAGCGCGGCGGCGCGGTCCACCGCCTGGGTGCCGCCGACAGCTGCCTGCGTCGTCACTCTTGACCGCCTCTCCGTGCCGGGTCCAAGGTGTTCCTGGGAAGACTCTCCCACGATGTGGAACACGTTGCCCACATGGTGAGGCTAGGTTTACTCCCCACGCCAGGTCAAGCACCGTGCCGAGCACCACGCCCGAGGAGTCAGATGTTCCAGAACAAGATGCCGCGCTACGAGATCCTCTCCGAGGAGGCGATGGCCACCCTCGACCGCGGCTGGCGCCGGCTGGTGACCGAGATCGGTGTGGAGTTCATGAGCCAGCGCGCGCTCGACCTGCTCGGTGCGGCCGGCCAGAAGGTCGAGGAGAACACCGTGTTCTTCGACCCCGAATGGATCCTCGAGCAGGTCGCGAAGGCTCCGCGGGAGTTCGACGTGCAGGCCCGCAACCCCGCGAACACCGTGCACATCGGGGGTGACTCGATGGCCTTCGGAGCGGTCTACGGGCCGCCGTTCGTGCGCGAGGGCGAGGTACGGCGCGACGCGACCATGGAGGACTACCGCAACTTCACCAAGCTCGCGCAGTCGTTCCCGGTGCTCGACTCGGCCGGCGGCGTCATCTGCGAGCCCAACGACACCCCGCTGGACAGCCGCCACCTCGACATGACCTACGCGCTGGCCACGCTGACCGACAAGTTCTACATGGGCAACGTGGTCTCCGGTCCCAACGCGCGCGACACCATCGAGCTCACCTCGATCCTGCTGGGCGGCGGGAAGGGTCGCGAGGCCGGCCGCGCGAGCCTCGAGCAGACCCCGGCGACCATCTCGCTGATCAACTGCAACTCACCGCTGCGGTGGGACGACCGGATGCTCGACGCGCTCTTCGAGTACGCCGAGGCCAACCAGGCCGTGGTGCTCACGCCGTTCATCCTCATGGGCGCGATGTCGCCGGTGACCATCCCCGCCGCATTGGTGCAGCAGATCGCCGAGGCCCTCACCGGGATCGCGCTGGCGCAGACGATCCGGCCCGGGTGCCCGGTGATCTTCGGGTCGTTCCTGTCCAACATCGACATGCAGTCCGGGTCGCCCACCTTCGGCACCCCGGAGTCGGGCATCGGCCTGCTCTGCACCGGCCAGATCGCCCGTCACTTCGGGTTGCCGTTCCGCTCCGGTGGCGGGCTCACGTCCTCTCAGGTGCCGGACGCGCAGGCCGGCTACGAGGCGCTGATGACGATGCTGCCGACGTTCCTGGCGGGCACCAACTGGGTGATGCACTCCGCCGGCTGGCTCGAGGGCGGGCTGGTCGCGGGCTATGAGAAGTTCATCGTCGACATCGAGCTGCTGCAGATGATGCGGGTGGAGTTCACCCCCCTCGAGATCGACGAGGACTCGATGGCCTTCGGCGCCCACGAGGAGGTCGGGCACGGCGGCCACTTCCTCGGCGCGATGCACACCATGGAGCGCTTCCGCACCTGCTTCTACCGGCCGCTGCTGTCCTCGTCGGAGAACTACGAGCGCTGGATGCGCAACGGCGGCAACGACGCGGCCGCGCGGGCCTCGAAGATCTACCACCAGAAGCTCGAGGAGTACGAAAAGCCGCCGCTCGACGAGGCGATCCGCCAAGAGATGGAGGAGTTCGTCGTACGACGCCGCAAGGAGCTGGGCGATTGATGACCAGCACCGCGTCGGGCAACGCCGGGTTCCCGACCGGGGACTTCGTCCTGGCACTGGACTGCCCCGACCGCCCGGGCATCGTCCACGCGGTCACCGGCTTCCTCGTCGAGCGTGGCGGCAACATCAACGAGAGCCAGCAGTTCGGTGACCCCTCCAACGGCCGCTTCTTCATGCGCATCGACTTCTCCGTCGACGGCGCCGCGAGCGGCCGGGTGACGGTCGAGGACCTGCGCACGGACTTCGCGCGCGTCGCCGAGGCGTTCGCGATGACCTTCGAGCTCTGGGACTCCCGGGCGCCGTACCGCACGCTGGTGATGGTCAGCAAGCAGCTGCACTGCCTCAACGACCTGCTGTTCCGGCACAGCAACGGCTCGCTGCAGATCGAGATCCCTGTCGTGGTCTCCAACCATCCCGACGCCGAGCAGCTGGTGAAGAGCTACGGCCTGGAGTTCCGGCACATCCCGGTGACGCCGCAGAACAAGCCCGAGGCGGAGGCGGAGCTGCTCGAGCTGCACGCGCAGCTCGGCATCCACCTCGTCGTGCTCGCCCGCTACATGCAGGTGCTCAGCGACGACGTGTGCCGACGGCTCTCGGGCCACGCGATCAACATCCACCACTCGTTCCTGCCGAGCTTCAAGGGCGCCAGGCCCTACCACCAGGCCTTCGACCGCGGTGTGAAGCTGATCGGCGCGACCGCGCACTACGTCACCGCCGACCTCGACGAGGGGCCGATCATCGAGCAGGACGTCATCCGCGTCGACCACGCGCACGACCCCGGACAGCTGGCCGCGGCCGGCCGCGACGTCGAGGCACAGGTGCTGTCGCGGGCGGTGCGGTGGCACTCCGAGACCCGCATCCTGCTCGACGGCCCCCGCACCGTCGTCTTCCGCTGAGGCCCTGTTTCGCCGGCGACCGCTAGCTCGGGTCGAGCTCGTTCTGCTCCACCAGCACCATCCAGTTGCCGGAGTTGTCGCGGCAGACAGCCTCGACGCCGTACGGCCGGTCGGTCGGCTCCTGCACGAAGTGGACGCCCTTGGCCTTGAGGTCCGCGACCGTCGCGTGGCAGTCGTCGACGGAGAGGCCCAGACCGTTCATCCCGCCACCGTCGAGCGAGCGGTTGATGGCCTCGACCATCTCGGGCGAGAACGGCGGGCCAGGGATGTTGAGGTGCACCATCAGCTCAGGCTGGTTGGGATGGACGACGGTGCACCAGCGGTAGTCACCCATGACGACGTCGTCCTTCTCCTCGAAGCCGAGGACGTCGGTGTAGAAGCTCTTGGACTCGTCGACGTCCTTGACGAAGACGGTCGTGATGGAGATGTTCTTGATCATGCGAGGACGCTAGGCCCTGACGTCCTCGGCCGGCTTCTCCTGGCTTGCGGACTTCTTCTCCGCCAGTCCCCACATCAGCACGTAGCAACCCGGGATGCGCGGCGCATCGGCTCCCCACCTCTGCTGGAACTGCCGCGGCGTCTCCCCGACGATCTCGCGGAAGCGGCTGCTGAACGAGCCCAGGCTGCTGAAGCCGACGGCG
Source organism: uncultured Actinomycetota bacterium (assembly GCA_963794435.1). GTDB lineage: Bacteria > Actinomycetota > Actinomycetes > Propionibacteriales > Nocardioidaceae > Marmoricola. The sequence continues at coordinate 54,843 of CAWCDX010000012.1, read as the reverse complement.
TGGCAGACCTCCGTGACCGACAACGTCGTCGCGCGCAGCAGGTCCTGGGCACGCTCGACCCGGCGCCGGGACAGGTACGCCGCCGGGGTGACGCCGTAGGTCGCGGCGAACAGTCGGTGGAAGTGCCACCGGGAGAGTCCTGCCTCTGCGGCGATCCGTTCCAGGTCGAGCGGCTCGGCGTACGCCCGGTCGATCAGGTCGCGCGCACGACGCAGGTGGACGAGGACCTCGCCCGGCGCGCGCACGACCCGTTGGCTCACGGCGCCAGGTGGCTCGCCTCGACGGCGAGCCGGTCGACGCGGTCGTTCATCGGGTGGCCGGAGTGCCCCTTGACCCAGCGGAACCCGACGTCGCCGCGCTCCTCGACGAGGTCGACCAGCGGCTCCCACAGGTCGCGGTTCGCGACCGGCTTCCGCGCCGTGCTGATCCAGCCGCGTGCGCGCCAGCCGGTCCACCAGGAGTTCTTGAAGCAGTTCACGACGTACGTCGAGTCGCTGACCACCACCAGCGGACCGGGCAGGGTGCGGACGGCCTCGAGGGCTGCGCGCACCTCCATCCGCTGGTTCGTCGTGGCCGGGTCGTGGCCGCTGGCCTCCAGGCCGTCGAGCACGGCCCAGGCCCAGCCACCCGGGCCGGGGTTGCCGCGGCAGGCGCCGTCGGTGAACACCTCCGTGATCCCCACGGTCACCGTTCCCTTCGTCGTCGTGGTCTTGACCACGGGTTCCGCTGTTGCGCCATACGGTCTAGGTTCGCGCCATGAGCAACGCCACGGCGGTCGAGGCTTCCGGTGGTGTCCAGTCCGTCGACCGGGCCCTGAGCATCCTGGAGATCTTGGCACGGACTGGCGAGTGCGGCGTCACCGAGATCGCGGCCGCCCTCGCGGTGCACAAGAGCACCGCGTTCCGGCTCGTCAACACCCTCGAGCAGCACGGACTCGTGGAGCAGGTCGAGGGACGCGGGAAGTACCGCCTCGGCGTGGGCCTGCTGCGGCTCGCCGGTGCGACCAGTGCCCGGCTCGACGTCGTCCAGGAGGCACGGCCGCTGTGCAAGCAGCTGGCGGCGGCCACCGGGGAGACCGTCAACCTCGCGACCCTCAGCGGCGCGAGCGCGCTCTACCTCGACCAGGTCGCCGGCTCCTCGGCGCTGCAGACCCACAACTGGGTCGGCCAGCACATCCCGCTGCACGCCACCAGCAACGGCAAGGTGCTGATGGCCTGGCTCGGTGACGCCGAGCTCGGCGACCTGCTCGGCCGGCTGCCGCCGTACACCGACCAGACGATCACCAGCAAGGCGAGCCTGCGCAAGCAGCTGGCACAGGTGCGCGAGGCCGGGTACGCCGTCGCGGTCGACGAGCTCGAGATCGGCCTCACCGCGATCGCGGCCCCGGTGCACAACGCGCACGGCGACGTCGTCTGCTCGATGAGCGTCTCGGGCCCCTCGTTCCGGCTCACCCCCGAACGCGTCGTCGATGTGGTGCCGCTGGTCGTCGACGCGGCCGACGAGCTGTCCCACCGCCTGGGCTGGGGACGCCGGTGACCGGGGCGCCGTCCGGTCCAGTCGACCCGGAGGCATCTGCCTTCCGAGTCTTGACGTGCCGCACCGGTCCGAGCATTGTGTTTCGCATAACGCCACGGCGTTGCGGATAGCGCAACGACGGCGAGGATGGTGCGGATGGCGGAGAACTTCATCGGCGGGACCTGGGTGGGCGCGCAGGAAGGCGGTCGCCGCGACATCCGCTGCCCGGCCGACGGTTCGCTGGTCGCGCAGATCGACGAGTCCACCCGCGTCGACACCGAGGCGGCGATCGCCGCCGCCCGCACGGCCTTCGACGACGGGCCCTGGCGGCAGACCAGCGCGCGCGAGCGGGGCGACCTGCTGCTGCGCGTGGCTGACCTGTTGCAGCGCGACAAGGCCGACCTCGCCCGGATGGAGTCCCTCGACACCGGCAAGCGGCTGGTCGAGAGCGAGATCGACATCGACGACGTCACCAGCGTCTTTCGCCACTTCGGGCTGGTCGCGGACGCCGATGCCGGCAGGGTCGTCGACACCGGCCGCGACGACGTCGTCAGCCGCGTGGTGCACGAGCCCATCGGCGTGTGCGGCCTGATCACGCCCTGGAACTACCCGTTGCTCCAGGTCTCCTGGAAGGTCGCGCCGGCCCTCGCGGCCGGCTGCACGTTCGTGCTCAAGCCCAGCGAGCTCTCGCCGCACACGGCGATCCACCTGATGCGGCTGCTCGACGAGGCAGGACTTCCCGCCGGCGTCGCCAACCTCGTCGTGGGCGACGGGCCGCACGCCGGAGCAGCCCTCAGCGAGGACCCACGGGTCGACCTGGTCTCCTTCACCGGCGGGCTCGAGACCGGCAAGCGGATCATGTCCGTCGCGTCGGCCACGGTGAAGAAGGTCGCGCTCGAGCTCGGCGGCAAGAACCCCAACATCGTCTTCGCCGACGCCGACCTCCCGACCGCGGTCGACATGGCGCTGACTGCGGTGTTCCTCCACTCCGGCCAGGTCTGCTCGGCCGGGGCCCGGCTGATCGTCGAGGAGTCGATCCGGGAGAGCTTCGTCGAGGAGCTCGTCGAGCGGGCGCGCGACATCCGGCTCGGCGGCCCGTTCGACGAGAAGGCCGAGACCGGTGCGCTGATCTCGCAGGCCCACCTCGACAAGGTCACGGCGTACGTCGAGGCCGGCCGCGCGGAAGGCGCCGAGGTCCTGGTCGGTGGTGACCGGGTCACCGACGGCGAGCTGGCCGACGGCTTCTTCTTCGCGCCGACGATCCTGGGCAACGTCACCTCCGACATGCGTGTCGCGCAGGAAGAGTCGTTCGGTCCGGTGATGACCGTCGAGTCCTTCACCGACGAGGCCGACGCGATCCGCATCGCCAACGACTCGATCTACGGGCTGGCCGGCGCCGTGTGGACGCAGGACGCCGGGAAGGGGCAACGGATGGCGGCGGCCCTGCGCATGGGCACGGTGTGGATCAACGACTACCACCCCTACGTCGCGCAGGCCGAGTGGGGCGGGTTCAAGCAGTCCGGCACCGGCCGCGAGCTCGGGCACCAGGGCCTCGAGGAGTACCGCGAGACCAAGCACGTCTGGCACAACATCGCGCCGGCTCCCTCCCAGTGGTTCGGTGGTGCCGATGGGAAGTAAGCGCCGCGACCACTGGGACTACGTCATCGTGGGTGGCGGATCCGCGGGCTGCGCGATCGCCAACCGGATCTCCGCCGATCCGTCGACGAGCGTCCTGGTCCTCGAGGCGGGTCGATCCGACTTCCGCATCGACCCGTTCATCCACATGCCTGCGGCACTCCCCTTCCCGATCGGCAGCCGCTTCTACGACTGGAAGTACGAGACCGAGCCCGAGCCGGAGATGAAGGGCCGCCGGATCTACCACGCCCGCGGCAAGGTGCTCGGCGGCTCCAGCTCCATCAACGGGATGATCTTCCAGCGCGGCAACCCGATGGACTACGAGCGGTGGGCCGGGGACAAGGGCCTCGAGGACTGGGACTACCTGCACTGCCTGCCGTACTTCAAGCGGATGGAGACGCTGCTCGTCGACGGTCGGACCAAGGCCGACACCTGGCGCGGCGGCAGCGGGCCGCTCGTCCTGGAGCGCGGGCCGGCCACCAACCCGCTCTTCGGCGCCTTCTTCGAGGCCGCCCAACAGGCCGGCTACCCGCTGACCGACGACGTCAACGGCTACCGCCAGGAGGGCTTCGCCCGCTTCGACCGCAACGTCCACGACGGGCGGCGGCTCTCTGCGGCGCGGGCCTACCTGCACCCGGTGATGGACCGGCCCAACCTGCGCGTGGAGACCCTCGCGATGGCCACCAAGGTCACCTTCGACGGCACCCGCGCGACCGGCGTGGAGTACCTCCGCGGCGGCCGGGCGCACCGCTCGGTCAAGGCCGGCGAGGTGATCCTGTGCGGCGGTGCCATCAACACCCCCCAGCTGCTCCAGCTCTCCGGTGTCGGTGACCCCGAGCACCTTCAGCCGCTCGGCGTACGCATGGTGCACGAGCTCCTCGGTGTCGGCATGAACCTCCAGGACCACCTCGAGGTCTACATCCAGTACGCCTCGAAGCTGCCCGTCTCCATCGCCCCAGGCATGGCCTGGCACCGCCGGCCCGGCATCGGCTACCAGTGGCTCTTCCACCGTCGCGGGCTCGGCGCCACCAACCACTTCGAGGGCGGCGGCTTCGCGCGCAGCAACGACGACGTCGACTGGCCGAACCTGATGTTCCACTTCCTGCCGATCGCGGTGCGCTACGACGGCACCGCGCCGACCGAGGGCCACGGCTACCAGGTGCACATCGGCCCGATGTACGCCGACACCCGCGGCTGGGTCAAGATCGCCAGCGCCGACCCGAAGCAGCACCCGAAGATGCTGTTCAACTACCTGACCACGCCCAACGACCGCCGCGAGTGGGTCGAGGCGATCCGGGTGGCGCGCGACATCCTCAACCAGCCCGCCTTCGCGCCGTTCAACGACGGCGAGCTCTCGCCCGGCCCCCGCGTGGAGAGCGACGAGGAGATCCTCGACTGGGTCCGCGAGGACGCGGAGACGGCGCTGCACCCCTCGTGCACCGCGAAGATGGGCCTCGACGACATGTCGGTGACCGACCCCGCGTCGATGAGGGTCCACGGCACCGACGGGCTCCGTGTCGTCGACGCGAGCGTCTTCCCCTACGTCACGAACGGCAACATCTATGCCCCCGTGATGATGGTGGCCGAGAAGGCCGCCGACCTGATCCTCGGCAACACCCCGCTTCCCGCCGAGGAGGTGCCGTTCTACCGGCACCGCGACGACTCACCGCTCTACCCGCCTGGCGACAGCCGCAACGCGGCCACCTCAGAGAGAAGGCAGCCATGACCACGACCGCCCCGCCCGTCACCCAGACTGCGACCGCGGAGCCGACACTCTCGGTGTCGGGACTCTGGAAGGTCTTCGGGCCCAAGTCCGAGGAGATCATCGGCTCGCCCGAGGCCGACCTCTCCCGCCCCGAGCTCCTGGAGAAGACCGGGTGCGTGGCCGCGGTCAAGGACGTCTCCTTCGACGTCGCGCAGGGCGAGGTCTTCGTGGTGATGGGCCTGTCCGGGTCGGGCAAGTCGACGCTGGTGCGGTGCCTGACCCGGCTGATCGAGCCGACCGCCGGCAAGGTCTCGCTGGAGAACCGCGACGTCGCGTCGATGTCGACCAAGGAGCTGATGGACGTACGCCGCAACGAGGTGGCCATGGTCTTCCAGCACTTCGGCCTGCTCCCCCACCGGCGGGTCATCGACAACGTCGCCTTCGGACTGGAGATCCGCGGTGAGGAGAAGGAGCAGCGTTACGCCCGTGCCCAGGAGGTGATCGAGCTCGTCGGCCTGCACGGTTACGAGAACCACTTCCCCGACCAGCTCTCCGGCGGCATGCAGCAGCGCGTCGGCCTGGCCCGTGCCCTCGCCGTCGACCCGAAGGTGCTGCTGTTCGACGAGCCGTTCTCCGCGCTGGACCCGCTGATCCGGCGCGACATGCAGAACGAGGTGGTCCGCCTCCAGGAGGAGCTCGGCACCACGATGGTCTTCATCACCCACGACCTGCAGGAGGCCCTCAAGCTCGGCGACCGGATCCTGATCATGCGTGACGGCGAGGTGATCCAGGTGGGCCGTCCCGACGAGGTGATCGGCAGCCCCGCCGACGAGTACGTCCGCGACTTCGTCCAGGAGGTGCCGCGCGCCCACGTGCTCACGCTGCGCTGGGTGATGCGCCCGCCGCGGCCCGACGAGCGTCTCGACGGCCCGGAGATGGACATCGGCACCGTGGTCCAGAACGCCGCCCGCGCCGCCATCGAGTCCGACGCCCCGGTGCGGGTGACCGAGAACGGCGAGCTCGTCGGGGTGGTCGACGAGGACGCGATCATGCGTGTCGTGGTCGCCGAGGAGCACATCGCCCCGACCGGCGCCGCGGGGGCGGCCGAGTCGGGGGTGACCCCATGACTGCCCTGGCCGACCGCGAGGTCGAGACCGAGGCACCGGAGACGCCACCGCCCGCCATGCCCACGCGCCGGGTCAGCACCTGGTGGCTCGGCATCGGGCTGCTCGCCTTCTGGGTGGGCCTGGCCGTGGCCTTCCAGGGCAAGAAGACCCTTGCGATCGGTGGCGCCGACCAGATCGGCATCCAGAACTGGCTCGGCGACCGCGCGAACGACATCGCGGTGGCCGGGTCGAACAACTGGTTCATCCAGATCACGCAGGGCATCTCCAACGTGCTCGACGCGATCATCCAGTGGCTGCAGCTGCTGATCAGCACACCGGACTTCCCGAACCCCTACCCCACGATCGGCTTCTGGGGCGTGCTCGCGATCGCCTGGTTCATCACCGCGTTCATCGCGGGCTGGCGGATGTCGGTGCTCACGGCGGTCAGCTTCCTGCTCTTCGGGATGCTGGGCTTCTACGAGGACTCCATGGACCTGCTGATCGTGACGATGCTCGCGGTCGCGCTGTCGACAGCGATCGGACTGCCGCTGGCGGTGTGGATGGCGCACAGCTCGCGCGCACGCGCGGTGCTCACGCCGATCCTCGACGTGATGCAGACCCTGCCCTCGTTCACCTACCTGCTGCCGCTGATGCTGCTGTTCGGCATCGGCGCCTCGGCGGCCGTGGTCTGCACGCTGGTCTACTCGCTGCCTCCGGTGATCCGGATCGCGGCCCACGGCCTGCAGCACCTGCCCACCGCCACGATGGAGGCCGGCACCTCGATGGGGCTGACGCGCTGGCAGCGGCTGTTCAAGATCGAGCTGCCGATGGCCAAGGCGACCATCATCGTGGGCGTCAACCAGACCACCATGGCCGCGCTGGCCATGGCCACCATCGCCGCGTTCATCAACGGACCCGGACTCGGCCAGCCCGTCGTGCGCGCCCTGAACGCCCTGCGCGTCGGCGACGCCTTCGTCCCCGGCCTGTGCATCGTCCTGATGGCGATCATGCTCGACCGCGTCACCACGGCCGCCAGCCAGAACTCCGAGCGGCTGGCGCGCGGTGAGGCCAAGAACGAGGCCCGGACCCGCGAGATGTACCTGCTCATCGCCGCGATCGGCACGGCGGTGATGGTGTACCTGTCCCGCACGATCGACTTCTTCGCCCGCCCGCCCGCCGGGCGCCTCGGCAACTGGATCGCCACCGGCGTGCAGAACGCGATCGACTGGATCTCGACCCACTGGGGCTCGGCCACGGCGAACATCTCCGACGCCTTCACCAACGGCGTCATCAACAAGCTCGAGTACGTCATCGCCGGGGCACCGTGGTTCGTCAGCGGGCTGGCCATCCTGGGCATCGCCGCGCTCGTGGGCGGTTGGCGCGCGCTGGTGGCCTCGCTGATCTGCCTGGCCGGGATCCGCTGGCTCGGCCTGTGGAACGACTCGATGGTCACCCTCACCTCGGTCATCGTCGCGGCCGTCTTCGTGATGATCCTCGCGGCCATCTTCGGCGTCATGATGGGCCGCAGTGATCGGGTGGACCGATATCTGAGACCTGTGCTCGACGCGGGCCAGACGATGCCGCCCTTCGTCTACCTGATCCCGGTGCTGGCGCTCTTCGGCGCCACCCGCTTCACCGCGATCGTCGCCGCCATCGTGTACGCCGCACCGGCCGCGATCAAGATCGTGGCCGACGGCATCAAGGCCGTCTCGGCCACCACCGTGGAGGCGGCCCAGTCCGCCGGCGCGGTGGCGATCCAGATCATCACCAAGGTGCAGATCCCGATGGCCCGCTCGGCGTTCACGGTCGCGGCCAACCAGGGCCTGCTCTACGTCTTGTCGATGGTGGTCATCGGTGGCCTCGTCGGAGCAGGAGCCCTCGGTTATGACGTCGTGGCAGGCTTCAAGCAGCTCCCGCTCCAAGGTCGTGGTCTTGCCGCGGGCTTCTCGATCGTGCTGATCGGGATCATGCTGGACCGCATCACCACCTACGCCGCGCAGCGGGGAGAGGCAGGCAACCGATGAAGGGTCGCAGGCTGGTCGTCTTGGTCGCCGTCGTGGGGATCCTGATCGCGGTGGCAGTTCCCGCATTCGCCGGCAACATCACCAAGCAGAAGGCGCCCGCCGCGGCTCAAGGCAAGCGCTGCGGCACGATCAACCTCGCGGTCAACAACTGGGTCGGCTACGAGGCCGACGCGTTCGTCGTCGGCCAGGTGGCCCAGAAGCGGCTCGGCTGCATCGTCAACTACGTCTACGTCGACGAGCAGATCTCCTGGCAGGGCTTCGCCAGCGGGCAGGTCGACGCCGTCCTGGAGAACTGGGGTCACCCCGAGCTGATCGACCTCTACGTCAAGAAGCTCAAGGTCGCCCAGGACGCCGGCAGCATCGGGATCACCGGGGTGATCGGCTGGTACGTGCCGCCGTGGATGAAGAAGAAGTACCCCGACATCACCGACTGGAAGACCCTGAACAAGTACGCCCCGATGTTCAAGACCACCGAGTCCGGCGGCAAGGGGCAGCTGCTCGACGGCGACCCCGGCTTCGTGACCAACGACGAAGCCCTGGTGAAGAACCTCAAGCTGAACTACAAGGTGGTCTTCGCCGGCAGCGAGGCGGCGCTGATCCAGGCCTTCCGCGTGGGAGAGGCCCAGAAGAAGCCGGTGATCGGCTACTTCTACTCCCCGCAGTGGTTCCTGGCCGAGGTGCCGCTCGTGAAGGTCAACCTGCCGAAGTACACCACCGGCTGCGACGCCGACCCGGCCAAGGTGGCCTGCGACTACCCGCCGTACCCGCTGCACAAGATCGTCAGCGACCAGTTCGCGAACTCCGGGTCCCCGGGCTACCAGCTGATCAAGAAGTTCGCGTGGACCGACAAGGACCAGAACCTGGTGGCGAAGTACATCACCGCCGACGGGATGACCCCCGAGGACGCCGCCAAGAAGTGGATCGACGCCAACCCGGACAAGGTCAACGCCTGGCTGAACTGAAGGCGCCAGGTGCACGCGGGCGGGGAGGGTGGTCCAGACGGGCCGCCCGCCCCGCCCGTGGCCATTCTTGACAGCCCCCGGGCAACGGGGTGATGCTGGACCTGCGTTTCACATGGCGCAACCGGTTTCGTAATACGCAACACGCTCACCTCACTGGGAGAACACCGTGGCCACCGTCCCCGCCACCGCCAAGGTCGTCGTCATCGGCGCCGGCATCGTCGGCAACAGCCTCGTCCACCACCTCGCCGAGCTGGGGTGGAAAGACATCGTCCAGCTCGACCAGGGGCCGTTGCCCAACCCCGGAGGCTCCACCGGGCACGCCTCGAACTTCATCTTCCCGGTCGACCACACCCGGGAGATCACGGACCTGACGCTGGACTCGGTGCGCCAGTACCAGGAGATGGGTGTCTTCACCCAGTCCGGTGGCTTCGAGGTGGCGCGCACCGAGGAGCGGATGGAGGAGCTGCGCCGGCGGATGTCCAGCGCCAAGGCGTGGGGCATCGAGGCCGAGCTCGTCGACCCGGCGTTCGTGGTGGAGAAGGTGCCCTTCCTCGACCCCGACCAGATCGTCGGCGCCTTCTGGACCCCGTCGGTCGGCGTGGTCGACTCGCTGCGCGCCGGCACGATCATGCGCGAGAACGCCCTGGGGAAGGGCGCGCTCACGGTCGTGCCCAACGTGGAGGTCACCGGGCTGGGCGTGAGCGAGGGCCGCATCCGGAGCGTGGAGACGTCGGCCGGCACCATCGAGGCGGAGTACGTCGTCATCGCCTGCGGCGTGTGGAGCCCGAAGATCGGCGACATGGCCGGTGTCCGCATCGCCCTCACGCCGGCCGTGCACCAGATGATCTCGGTCGGTCCCTGCCCGCAGCTCGCCGAGCGCGAGGGCGAGATCAGCTTCCCGATCGTGCGGGACATGGACACCCTCTGCTACGAGCGCCAGCACGGCGCCGACATGGAGGTCGGCTCCTACGCCCACCGCGCGATCCTGCACGAGCCCGAGGACATCCCGACGCTCGACCAGGCCAAGCTCTCGCCCACCGAGATGCCGTTCACCGAGGACGACTTCGACCTCCAGCTCGAGCAGGCACTCGAGCTGATGCCCGAGCTGCTCGGCGCCGACGGGGCCGAGATCCGCTACGCCATCAACGGCCTGCTCTCGCTGACCGCCGACGGCTCGCCGATCCTCGGCGAGAGCGAGGTCTCCGGGCTGTGGGTCGCCGCGGCGGTGTGGATCAAGGAGGGTCCCGGCGTCGGACGCGCGGTCGCGGAGTGGATGGTCAACGGCCACAGCGAGATCGACATCGCCCACAGCGACATCGCCCGCTTCCACGACCACGAGACCACGCGCGAGCACGTGCGAGCACGCACGAGCGAGGCGTTCATCAAGACCTACGGGATCGTGCACCCCTCCGAGCAGTACGAGTCCGACCGCGGCGTGCGCTGGTCGGCCATGGCGGAGTCCCAGAAGGCGCTCGGTGCCGTCTTCTACGAGACCGTCGGCTGGGAGCGGCCGTGGTGGTACGAGTCCAACGCCGGCCTCGTCGAGAAGTACGGCGACGCCGTGATGCCCCGCGAGCACGAGTGGGACGCCCGCTGGTGGAGCCCGATCATCAACGCCGAGCACCTCGCGATGCGCGAGAACGCCGGCGTGATCGACCTGACCGCCTTCCAGATCCTCGACATCACCGGTCCCGGCGCCCTCGCCTCGGTGCAGCAGAGCGTCGTGGCCCAGTGCGACGTCGCGATCGGCAAGGTCATCTACACCCCGGTCCTCGACGCCAAGGGCGGCTTCCTCTCCGACCTCACCGTGATGCGCCTCGGCGAGGACCACTTCCGGGTGGTCACCGGCGGTGCCCACGGCATGGCCGACCGCAAGACCTTCACCGACCGGCTCGCCGAGGGCGCGTCGCTGGTCGACCTCACCGAGGAGATCGCGACGATCGGTCTCTGGGGCCCGAAGGCCCGCGACATCCTCGCCTCGCTGACCGGTGACGACGTGAGCGGCGAGGGATTCGGGATGCTCACCTGCCGGGAGATCTCGGTCAAGGGCGTCGACTCCCCGGTCCTCGCCTCGCGCATCTCCTACGTCGGAGAGCTCGGCTGGGAGCTGTACGTGCCGTTCGCGCAGGCGGCGCAGCTGTGGGACGCCGTGCTCGGCGCAGGCAAGGACCACGGCGCCGTGCCCGTCGGCATCGGGGTCTACGGCACCACCGGGCGCATCGAGAAGGGCTACCGCGCCTACGGTGCCGAGCTCGACGCCGAGCGCACGATCGTCGAGGCGGGGATGCAGCGACCGAAGGTGAAGGCCGCCGACTTCGTCGGCCGGGAGGCCTACCTGGAGCAGCGCTCGCAGGACCCGAAGACGGTGCTGTGCACGTTCACGGTCGACGACCACACCTCGGCGAGCGGCACCAAGCGCTACATGCTCGGCGGCGAGCCGATCGTGACGCGCGACGGCGGCCAGCTCACCGACGGCCACGGCCACCACCCCTACGTGACCTCGGCCGGGTCGGCACCCTCCCTCGGCAAGCACGTGCTGCTCGCCTACCTGCCGCCGGAGGATGCCCGGGTCGGCAACGAGCTGGCCGTGTCCTACATGGAGGAGCTCTACCCGGTGACGGTCGTCTCCATCGACAGCACCGCGCCGTTCGACCCGAGCAACGAGCGGATGAAGTGAGATGACCGACGTACTCGTCTGCGTGAAGCGGGTGCCTGACGTCTCCGGCGAGGTGCTCCTGACCGACGACAAGCAGTCGGTCGACGCGCGCTTCGTCGGCTTCACCACCAGCGACCACGACCAGTGCGCCGTGGAGATCGCCGTCCAGGTCAGCACCGCCACGGGCGGCTCGGCCACCGTCGTCTCCGTCGGGGCACCGGAGTCCGTGGAGCAGATCCGCTCCGCGCTGGGCGTCGGCTGCACCGCCGCCGTGCTCGTCGAGGCCGACCCGACGACCCTGGGTCCCGCCGACGTGGCCCACGAGATCGCCCAGGTCGCAGCGGACTCCGACCTGGTCCTGCTGGGGAACGACGCCGCCGACTCCGGCGACTTCCAGGTGCCGGTCCGGCTGGCCGAGGAGCTCGGTCGGCCCGTGGTGACGGGCATCAAGACGGTCGAGGTGCGCGACGGGGTCGCGCACTGTCGTGGAGACGGACCTCTCGGGACCGAGACGTTCGCGGTGCCGCTGCCCGCCGTGATCAGCGTGCTCGAGGGCGGGGTCGAGCCGCGCTACCCGACCATCACCGGCCGGATGAAGGCCAAGAAGGTCGAGGTCGAGACCCGTCAGCCCTCGCGGCCACCGACGGGCAGCGGCCGGGTCACGATGACGCTCCCGGAGACCGTCTCCAGCACTGCTGCCCTCCTGGGGGAGGGCCCCGAGGCCGCCTCCGCGGTGGTCGACCTGTTCGAGAAGCTGGGGGTCGGGCGATGATCGTCGTCTACGTCGAGACCAGCGCCGAGGGCGTCGACGAGGTGTCCCTGGAGACGGTGACCTTCGCCCGCGCGCTGGCGGCCGCCGGCAACGGCGTACCGGTCGACGCCGTCGCTGTCGGTCCCGCGCCGGCCGACCTGGGCCCTGTGCTCGCCTCCTACGGCGTGCGCCACGTGCACCACGCCGACGGCGACGACCTCGCGCTGTTCTCCGGCTCGGCCACGGCCTCGGCCGTGATCGCCGCCCGTGAGGCCGCCAAGGCGGTCGTGGTGATGGCCGGTGGCACCAACCGCGGCAACGAGGTGATGGCCCGGGTCGCCACCCGGATCGGCGTCGCCATGGCGGCGAACGTCACCGCGTTCCACGGCCTCTCCCCCTTCGTGGTGACCCGGCAGGTCGTCGGCGGCGCCGCCCTCGAGGACGTCAGGCTCGGCCACCGGCCGGCGGTGTTCACCGTCGCCGGTCACGCGGTCGAAGCCTCTCCGGCGGACGAGCCCGCCACCGGGACCGTCGTACCCCTGCCGCTCACCCTGACCGACGCCGACCGCGCCGTACAGGTCGTCTCGGTGGAGCGCGAGGCCGAGGGTGACGGGGCCGACAGCCTGAAGTCGGCGCGGGTGGTGGTCGGCGCCGGACGCGGCGCCGGCGGCCCGGACGGATTCGACGACGTGCTCGAGCTCGCCAAGCTCCTCGGCGGCTCGCTCGGGGTCTCCCGGGTGGTCACCTCGCTGGGATGGCGGCCGCACCACGAGCAGGTCGGCCAGACCGGCAGCCGGATCTCCCCCGAGCTCTACGTCCCGTGCGGCATCAGCGGTGCCATCCAGCACTGGGCCGGCTGCGCGAGCTCCAAGGTCATCCTGGCCATCAACACCGACGCCGAGGCCCCGATGATGACCAAGGCCACCTACGCCGTCGTCGGCGACATGCACGAGGTCGTTCCTGCGATCAACGAGGAGATCCACCGCCGGAGGGGGTGAGGTTTCACTGGTTGGCCGGTGAAACCTCGCGATGCGCGCGTTACTTCGCGCACAACGCAAAGAAACGGTCACACAGTGGGCCCGATGGCGGCCCTGCCTACTCTGTGCGCTGTGAGCAAGCGGGCGTGGGTGGTCATCGGCGTGGTGACCGCGCTCGTCCTCGCCGGCGCGGGAGCACTGGGCCTGAGCCGCGCACACGGCTCGTGCGGAGGAGCCGTCACCAGCATCTCGGCGAAGAAGTCGAGCTCCCCGTTCCTCGACGACGTCGGGCGCAGGCAGCAGCCGGACGTCCAGCGGGACCGTGCAGTCACCTCCCTCGACCACGCCCCACCGCCCTTCGGGCCGGTCGTCGGCGCGGTCGGCTACGACTACGAGCAGTGGGCGCAGGTCTCCTCCTACGCCCAGGGCGTCGGGATCCGCACCCGCGACAACCCCGACTTCACGATGCTCGACGACCGCACGTTGCAACCGCTCTGGAGCGTGCAGGTCGACACCAGGCGCTCGACGTACGACGCCGACGACGCGACCTACCTCGTCGCCACCATGCCGAAGGACGGGTCACCCGACCTCGTCGCGCTCGATGCCCGCACCGGCACCCGCCGGTGGTGCTCCGGACTCGGCGGCCCCCACGTGGCGGGAGAAGGACCCGTTCGCGACCCTCATGCTCGACGACGGCGGCGTGGTGGTGCTCGGACCGGGCTCGGGGGGCAAGGAGCGGGTCGTCCGCCTCGACCGGCACGGAAAGCACCTGTGGACCCGGGAGGTCGACGCCGACGAGGGCGACTACCTCGGTCGCATCGGGGAAGGCACCGTCGTCCTCGGCGGTCGGCCGCAGTACGAGCTGGCCGAGGACCGCTCCCTGCGCGAGCGGAAGGCTGGGACGTCGTTGCGCGCGCTCGACCTCAGTGACGGCCGGACCGTGTGGCACACCACCCTGACGAGTGGCGCGGCCGACCACGTGCTCGGTGTGCACGACGGGCTCACGATCATGGAGGAGCGAGCGGCCGGGGAGCCTCAGGCAGAGCTGGTCCGGGTGGACGAGGAGGGGCACACCCAGGAAGGCTCGAGCGAGCCGATGCTCGGGCCGGCCCCCGATGCCGCACTGCTCGGTGACCGGGTCGTCGTGCGCGGGACCTGACAGGTGGAGGGCCTACGACGCCGACCAGGGAGCCGAGGTGTGGGAGCGGAAGGTCCCCCAACGCCCCCAGCTCCTGCCCTACGGCTTCCAGCTCGACGACGTCCCGCTGCTCGACGAGGGTCACGCCCTGGTCGGTACGACGACCGGGTTGCGCGTGCTGGACCTGCGCACCGGCTCCTTCACCGCGACTGCCCCGCTCCCGACCGACGGGATCAACACCACCTACTGGCCCTACGCCGTGGTCGTCTCGCCGCACCTGATCGCGGTGGCCACCAACACGAGCGCGGTCGTCATGCGCCGCCGCTGAGCCGCGGCGTTTCGGGCAGGATGTGGGTATGGGAGAGACCAGCCAGGGACCGCGTCGCACTGCGGCGACGAGTGCGTCGTACTCGATCACGATGCGGTTGCACACCGACGTCGACCCGAGTCTCGTGGGCGGGATCGCGACCGCGATCTCGGCCCAGGGCGGGATCGTCACCGCGCTGGACGTGGCCGAGTCGCGCCACGACCGCATCGTCGTGGACGTGACCTGCTCGGCCACCAACTCCGAGCACGCCGACGAGGTCGTGGCGGCCGTGCGCGAGCTCGAGGGCGTCACCGTGCACAAGGTCTCCGACCGGACCTTCCTGCTGCACATCGGCGGCAAGATCGAGGTCACCTCGAAGGTGCCGCTGCGCACCCGTGACGACCTGTCGATGGCCTACACACCCGGCGTCGGCCGCGTCAGCCTGGCGCTCGCACAGCATCCCGAGGACGTGCCTCGCCTGACGATCAAGGGCAACTCCGTGGCCGTGGTGACCGACGGGTCTGCGGTCCTCGGGCTGGGCAACATCGGCCCGGGCGCGGCGCTGCCGGTGATGGAGGGCAAGGCCGCCCTGTTCAAGCGCTTCGCGAACATCGACGCCTGGCCGATCTGCCTCGACACGCAGGACACCGACCGGATCGTCGACGTCGTCGCCGCGATCGCCCCTGGCTTCGGCGGCATCAACCTCGAGGACATCGCCGCCCCACGCTGTTTCGAGATCGAGCGCCGCCTGCGCGAGCTGCTGGACATCCCGGTCTTCCACGACGACCAGCACGGCACCGCCATCGTCGTGCTGGCGGCGCTGACCAACGCGCTTCGCTGCGTCGACAAGGAGCTCGCCGGCATCCGCGTCGTCGTGGCGGGTGCCGGTGCGGCGGGTACGGCGATCGTCACGCTGCTGCTCGCCGCGGGCGCGACCGACGTGGTGGTCTGCGACAAGGACGGCGCCCTCTCCTCCGACGACGACCAGCTGCCGCCGGCCATGGCCGAGCTGGCCGGACGGACCAATCCACGCCAGGTCCACGGCGACCTCCGCACCGCGCTGGCCGACGCCGACGTGTTCATCGGCGTCAGCGCGCCCGGGGTGCTGCAGGCGGAGTGGATCGACGAGATGGCCGACCAGCCGATCGTCTTCGCCCTGGCCAACCCCGACCCCGAGATCGACCCGGCCGAGGCGTCGCAGCGGGCGGCGGTGGTGGCCAGTGGCCGCAGCGACTACCCCAACCAGATCAACAACGTGCTCGCCTTCCCCGGGGTCTTCCGGGGCCTGCTCGACGCCCGCGCCCGCGACATCACCGTCGACATGCTGCTGCGCGCGGCCGACGCGATCGCCCATGTCGTCACCGACCAGGAGCTCAACGCCAGCTACATCATCCCGAGCGTCTTCGACTCCAAGGTGCCCAAGGCCGTCGCCAAGGCGATCCGGGGCATCGACTGAGCAGCGCTCAGGCCGGGATCAGGGCCTTGTGCGCCATCCCGGCCAACAGCCCCCGCATCGCCTCGGGCTCGAGGAACGCGCTGTGCGGCGTGGAGTTGAGCAGCCCGAAGGTGGCGTGCACGGCAGCCCTGGCCTGCTGCGGGGTCTGACTCGGGTCCAGCGCGCGCAGCTGCTTGACCCACACCTCGACGTACTTGCGCTGCGTCTCGCGCACCTTCTCGCGGGCCTCGAGGGGAAGGGCGCCCCAGTCGCGGTCCTGCACCACGATCAAGGCCTTGTGCTCCAGGGCGAAGGTGACGTGCCAGTCGATCAGCGACTCCAGGGCGGCCGTCGGGGTCGCGGCCTCCCGCGCGCGCTGGCGCCCGACGGCCAGCAGCTCGTCGCTGATGCTGACCAGCATCTCGGCGAGGACGGCGTCCTTGGACCGGAAGTGCCGGTACAGCGCCGGTCCCGAGAAGCCGCACGCGGCGCCCAGCTCGGCGATGGAGACCCCGTGGAAGCCCTTCTGGGCGAACAGCTCCGCGGCCGTCGCCAGGATCTGCTCACGTCGACTCACGGGTCAAGGTTAGCGGTCGCTAACAGGTGGGTACGACCGTGAGATGGCGATCACACACAGCCAGCCGCTGACCTCGGACCAGAAGAACTCCTTCGTCGCCGCCCTGCTCGGATGGACGATGGATGCCTTCGACTACTTCATCGTCGTGCTGGTGTACGCCGACATCGCCGAGACCTTCGGCAAGTCGAAGGAGACCGTCGCGTTCCTGACCACGGCGACGCTGCTGATGCGCCCGGTCGGTGCGCTGATCTTCGGGCTCTGGGCCGACAAGATCGGCCGCCGCAAGCCCCTGATCGTCGACGTCCTCTTCTACTCGACCGTCGGGTTCCTGTGCGCGTTCGCGCCCAACTTCACCGTGCTCATCGTCCTGCGACTGCTCTACGGCATCGGCATGGGCGGCGAATGGGGGCTCGGTGCGGCCCTGGCGATGGAGAAGATCCCCACGGAACGGCGGGGCTTCTTCTCCGGGGTGCTGCAGCAGGGCTACGCGATGGGCTACCTGCTGGCCGCCGTCGCCTTCCTGATCATCAGTGAGGGCTTCGGGCTGTCCTGGCGGTGGCTGTTCGCCCTCTCGATCGTGCCGGCCCTGGTCAGCCTGCTGATCCGCACCAGGGTGCAGGAGTCGGAGGCGTGGGAGGCGACCCAGGAGAACCTCGCGGTCACGAAGACCAGCGTGAAGGACGTGATCTTCACCGGCCCGGTCCTGCGCCGGTTCCTCTACCTGGTCCTGCTGATGACGGCGTTCAACTGGATGAGCCACGGCACCCAGGACGTCTACCCGACCTTCCTGAAGTCCACCGACTCCGGCGGTGCCGGGCTCGCGGAGCACACCGCCCTGCTCATCGCGATCGTCTACAACATCGGGGCGATCATCGGCGGCCTCACCTTCGGTGGCCTCTCCGAGCGCTTCGGCCGCCGCTACACGATCGCCTTCTGCACCCTGCTCGCCCTGCCGGTCGTCCCGATCTTCGCCTACTCCTCGACCGCCGGGATGCTCGTGCTCGGCTCGTTCCTGATGCAGCTGCTGGTCCAGGGTGCGTGGGGCGTGATCCCGGCACACCTCACCGAGATGTCGCCCGACGCGATCCGCGGGTTCTACCCCGGGGTCACCTACCAGCTCGGGCAACGTCTTCGCCGCGGCCAACCTGCCGATCCAGGAGCACCTGGCAGCCTCGCACGGCTACCCGTTCGCCCTCGCGGTGACGATCGTCCCGGTGCTGATCATCGTGGCGGTGCTCGTGCTGGTCGGCAAGGAGGCCAAGGGCATCGAGTTCGGCCGGCGAGAACCAGCCGAAGCCGTTGCCTAGCCGTGTTAGTTAACGATCGCTAACATTGGCGGGGTGACCGCCCCCCAGACCACGACCGGCATGGCAGCACTCGTCGACGAGCTGCGCGACCGCACGACCAAGGTGCGGCAGGGCGGGTCCGAGTCCGCGCGTGCCAAGCACACCGACCGCGGCAAGATGCTCGTGCGCGACCGCGTCGACGCGCTGCTCGACCCCGGGAGCCCGTTCCTCGAGCTCAGCCCGCTGGCGGCGTACGGGATGTACGACGACGCGGTGCCCGGCGCCGGCATCGTCACCGGCATCGGCCGGATCGAGGGCCGCGACTGCGTGGTCGTGGCCAACGACGCCACCGTGAAGGGCGGCACCTACTACCCGCTCACGGTCAAGAAGCACCTCCGTGCCCAGGAGGTCGCCCGCGCCAACAAGCTCCCGTGCCTCTACCTCGTCGACTCCGGCGGCGCGTTCTTGCCGATGCAGGACGAGGTCTTCCCCGACAGGGAGCACTTCGGCCGGATCTTCTTCAACCAGGCGAACCTCTCGGCCGAGGGGATCCCCCAGATCGCGGCCGTGATGGGGTCGTGCACCGCAGGCGGCGCCTACGTGCCGGCGATGTCGGACGAGACCGTGATCGTCAAGGAGGAGGGCACGATCTTCCTCGGCGGCCCGCCGCTGGTGAAGGCGGCCACCGGCGAGGTGGTCAGCGCCGAGGACCTCGGCGGCGGCGAGGTGCACGCCCGCAAGTCCGGGGTGGTCGACCACCTCGCCAACGACGACGCCCACGCCCTGCAGATCGTGCGGAGCATCGTGGCAACCCTGCCCGGACCCGTCGAGACGGTTGCTGCGCAACCTCCTCAGGGACCCGGGGTCGAGGAGCCGCTCGCCGACCCGGCCGACCTCTACGAGCTCGTGCCGGCCGACACCCGCACGCCCTACGACGTCCGCGAGGTGATCACCCGCCTCGTCGACGGCAGCCGCTTCCACGAGTTCAAGCAGCTCTACGCCGAGACCCTGGTGTGTGGCTTCGCGAAGATCTGGGGCCACGACGTCGGCATCGTGGCCAACAACGGGATCCTTTTCTCGGAGTCCGCGCGCAAGGGCGCGCACTTCATCGAGCTGTGCAACCAGCGCCGCACCCCGCTGGTGTTCCTGCAGAACATCACCGGCTTCATGGTCGGCCGGGAGTACGAGAACGGCGGCATCGCCCGCGACGGCGCCAAGCTGGTCACGGCCGTGGCGTGCTCGGTCGTCCCCAAGCTCACCGTGGTCATCGGCGGCTCCTTCGGCGCCGGCAACTACGGCATGTGCGGGCGTGCCTACGACCCGCGCTTCCTGTGGATGTGGCCCAACGCCCGGATCTCGGTGATGGGCGGGGAGCAGGCAGCCTCGGTCCTCGCGACCGTGCGCGGGTTCTCCGACAAGGACGAGGAGGAGAGGTTCAAGGAGCCGATCCGGGAGCAGTACGAGCACCAGGGATCGCCGTACTACTCGACCGCCCGGCTCTGGGACGACGGCATCATCGACCCTCTCGAGACCAGGCGGGTGCTGGGCATGGGCCTGTCGGTGACGGCGCACGCGCCGGTCCCCGAGCCCCGCTACGGCATCTTCAGGATGTGATGGACCGATGATCACCACCCTGCTGATCGCCAACCGGGGCGAGATCGCCTGCCGGATCATCCGCACGGCCCGTGCCATGGGGATCCGGACCATCGCCGTGCACTCCGACCTCGACCGGACGGCGCCGCACGTCCGCCAGGCCGACGAGGCCGTGGAGATCGGTTCCTACCTCGACATCGAGGCCGTCGTCGCGGCCGCGGTCGCGCACCGGGCCGAGGCCGTCCACCCGGGCTACGGCTTCCTCTCCGAGCGCGCAGCCTTCGCCCGAGCCGTGGAGGACGCCGGCCTGACCCTGGTGGGTCCGAGCGCCACGGTGATGGAGCAGATGGGCCGCAAGGACGCCGCCCGCGAGATCGCGCAGAAGGCCGGCGTCCCGGTGGTCCCGTCCTACGCCGAGGGGACCGACCCCGCGGACTTCGACTACCCGGTCCTGGTCAAGGCGGCCGCCGGCGGCGGCGGCAAGGGCATGCGCATCGTGCGCAGCGAGGAGGAGTACGCCGAGTCGGTGGCCTCGGCCCAGCGGGAGGCGGCCTCGGCCTTCGGCGACGACACCATGCTGGTGGAGAAGTACGTCGAGTCGGGTCGCCATGTCGAGGTGCAGGTGATCGCAGACGCCCACGGCCACGTCCTGCACCTCTTCGAGCGCGACTGCTCCACCCAGCGCCGGCACCAGAAGGTGCTCGAGGAGGCGCCCGCCCCCACGATCAGCCCCGAGCAGCGCGAACGGGTCACCTCGGCCGCGGTCGCGCTCGCCGCCCAGGTCGGCTACGTCAACGCGGGCACGGTCGAGTTCCTGCTGGACACTCAGCCAGAAGAGGGGGGCACCGGCGAGTTCTACTTCCTGGAGATGAACACCCGGCTGCAGGTCGAGCACCCGGTGACCGAGCTGGTGACCGGGGTCGACCTGGTCGAGCTCCAGCTCCGCGTCGCCGCCGGAGAGGAGCTCCCGCTCACCCAGGCCGACCTGCACCTCGACGGCCACGCGATCGAGGCCCGGGTCTACGCCGAGGACTCCTTCGGCGGCTTCCTGCCGCAGGCGGGGACTGCGAGCCTGGTGCGATGGCCCTTCGAGATGCCTCGTTCCTCGGCTCCTCAGGGATCCAGCTCAGTACGCGTCGACCACGCCCTCGAGTCGGGCCAGGTGGTCTCCACGGCCTACGACCCGATGCTCGGCAAGATCATCGTCCACGGCGCCGACCGGGAGTCTGCCCGCCGGGCGCTGCTGGCCGCGCTGGACGACACGGCCGTCCTCGGCTTCACCACCAACGTGGGGTTCCTGCGGGTGCTGGCCGCGACGGAGGAGTTCCGGGACGCCACCATCGACACGGCCTGGCTGGACCATGCCGCGGTGCCGGCACCGGGCGACGACCTGCCGCGCACGATCGCGGCCTGGGTGCCGGCCATGCTCGCGGCCGAGTCCGCTCCCCACGACCCGTTCCGCGCGGACGGGTTCCGGCTGGGGGCCGGTCCTGCCCCGACCCGGGTCGAGCTCGACCGGGTCGTGCTCGTCGACCGGGTCGCGGGCACCGTCGACGGTGTCCCCGTGACCCAGCTCCACGCGGCGCACCACGTCGTCCGCCTCGATGTCGACGGGCGCCGCGTGCAGGCGGTGGTCAACGCCACCGCGCACTCCGTGGAGGTGGTCTTCGAGGGCCAGCGGTTCGTCTTCGAGCGCCCGGACGCCTTTGCCGCCCACGGGCCCACCGCCGGGGAGGGCAGCCTGACCGCCCCGATGCCCGGCACCCTGCTGGCCGTCGACGTGGCCGAGGATGATCAGGTGAGCGAGGGCCAACGGCTCGGAGTCCTGGAGGCGATGAAGATGGAGATCACCCTCCGGGCGCCCTTCGCCGGCACCGTCACCACGGTCGGCGCCTCCGCGGGCGAGCAGGTCAAGCTCGGAGCCGTCCTGTTCGAGGTGGAGGCGACCTCCGGTGGCTGAGCCGGTCGAGGCCAGGGACCTTCCCGACCGCGTGACCATCTACGAGGTCGGACCACGCGACGGCCTCCAGAACGAGAAGGCCCTCGTCCCGCTCGAGGCCAAGACCGACTTCATCCGTCGTCTGCTCCGCGCCGGGTTGCCGGTCGTGGAGGCCACCAGCTTCGTGCACCCGAGGTGGGTGCCCCAGCTCGCCGACGCCGCCGAGCTGGTCACCGAGCTGGTCACCGAGCTGGGCGAGGTCGGCCGCGAGCTGCCCGTCCTCGTGCCCAACGAGCGCGGCCTGGACCGGGCGCTCGAGCTCGGGTGCCGCCACATCGCCATCTTCGGCAGCGCCACCGAGACCTTCGCCCAGCGCAACCTCAACAGCAGCCTCGAGGACCAGTTCGCGATGTTCGGGCCGACCGTCGCGCGGGCCCGCGCCGCCGGGATGGACGTCCGCGCCTACGTCAGCATGTGCTTCGGCGACCCCTGGGAGGGTGCGGTGCCGATCCCCCAGGTGGTCGACGTGGGCAAGCGCCTCTTCGACCTCGGTGCGAGCCAGCTCTCCCTCGGCGACACGATCGGCGTCGGGACGGCGGGCCACGTCACCGAGCTGCTCACCGCCTTCAACGAGGCCGGACTCCCGAACGAGTCCCTCGCCGTGCACTTCCACGACACCTACGGCCAGGCGCTGGCCAACGCCCACTCCGCGCTCCAGCACGGCATCACCACCTTCGACGCGAGCGCCGGCGGCCTCGGCGGCTGCCCGTACGCCGAGAGCGCGACCGGCAACCTGGCCACCGAGGACCTCGTCTGGATGCTCCACGGGCTCGGCATCGAGACCGGTGTCGACCTCGACCAGCTGGTCGCGACGAGCGTGTGGATGGCGGAGGTTCTCGGTCGGCCGAGCCCCTCGCGCGTCGTGCTTGCCTTGTCCTGAGCCTGTCGAAGGGGCTCGCCCGCGGCGTCTCCGACACAATGGCCCCCATGGACCGGCGTCGTGTCTACCTGCACGTGGGCACGCCCAAGAGCGGCACCAGCTACGTGCAGGACAAGCTCGACCGCAACCGTGAGCTGTTGGAGCAGCAGGGCGTGGAGTACCTCCCCACCCGCGCCGGCGACCACTTCGAGGCCTCCCTGGATCTCCTCGGGCGCCGCTGGGCCGGCGCCGAGAAGGCCGCGGCCGGCCAGTGGGAAGCCCTCGCCGTCGACGGTCGGGCTTCCCGGGGGCACGCGCTGGTCAGTCACGAGATCCTCGCCGGGGCCGATGCCGGCGCCGTGCAGCGGGCGCTCGGGTCCTTCCCCGACCACGAGCCCCACGTCGTGCTCACGGTGCGTGACCTCGGACGACAGATCCCCGCCGAGTGGCAGGAGCGGGTCAAGCACCGCGCCCGCCGCGACTTCGCCGCCTACGTCGAGCACACCCGTCGCTCCCACGGTCGCGACGAGCTCACGCCGTTCTGGCGCGTCCAGGACGTGCCGCGGATCCTGGAGACCTGGGGCGCGAGCCTCCCGCCGGCGCACGTGCACGTCGTCACGGTCCCTCCCGCCGGTGGGCCGCCCGGGCACCTGTGGGAGCGGTTCGCCGGCGTGCTCGGGGTGGACCCGCACGCCGGCTGGACCGAGAGCGAGAGGGTCAACGCCTCGCTGGGCGGGGCCGAGGTGACGCTGCTGCGTCGCCTCAACGCCGTCCTGGCCGAACGAAGGCTCCCGCGCGAGACCTACGTCGCCTGGGTCCGCGAGCACATCGTCAAGGAGGTGCTGGCCGGGCGCGAGGACTCGCCCCGGGCCACCGTCCCGCCGCGCATCCGTCCCTGGGTCGACGAGGTCACCAGCAGCTGGGTCGCGAGGATCGGGGACCTCGGGGTCGACGTGGTCGGCGACCTCGAGGACCTGCGATCGGACTGGCCCGACGACCAGGACGACTGGGCCGACCCGGACCGGGCCGATCCAGCGCTCGTCGCCCAGCTGGCGATCGAGTCGCTCGCCGAGGTCCTGGACCAGCTGAGCACGCCATCCGTCGAGACGAGCCCGATCGAGACCGGCCCGATCGCCCGCCTCGCACGCCGGTGGCGCGCCTGATGAGCACCTACGCCGAGGCGGTCGAGGGATGGGCGGCGCACCTGCGCGAGGGTGGTACGTCGACCTGGTCGCGCTGGCGGCACCAGGACCCACCTGCCCAGCCGGTGAGCCTTCGGCACCCACTCCCCAGCGCGACCCACCTCGAGCTGGTCCGCCGCATCAACCAGCTCGCCGGCGGGACGGCCGTGCCCGGGCTGGCCGACCTCGTGCTCGAGACGCCCGTTCCCGGGCGGGGCCGCGTCGACGTACCCCTGGCCTGGCCGGAGGGGCCGGACACGCCTCGCTTCGGCACCCCACCGCTCGAGCCCGACGAGGTCCCGGACGACGAGCTGCTCCGGCTCGCCGTGGGCGTGCTCGCGCGCGAGCTGCCCCGACTCCCCGCTCCGGCGCCGGCGCCGGACCTGACCCGGTGGCCGGTGCCCTGGCGGCGACGCTTCCGCCTCTACGGATCCCCCGGCACGGTCGCCGGCGTGCGGCAGGCGCTGCTCGCCCAGGGACTGGTGGAGAGCGACTGGCGCCCGGTGCACCTCGTGCTCGGGCGGCCCCTGGAGGCGATGATGGCCGAGCACTGGGCCGCCGCCACCGCCCTGGGCGGCCACCTGCGCTGGACCACGCTGTGGCGCCGGGCCGAGGCGACCAAGGCCGTGCCCCCGCGACTCGACGTCGTCGGGATCGCCGGGCGCCTGGCGGCCCGGAGTCGCCCTCGAGAACCAATCCACCTCGTGGTGGCCCGGGAGACCGACGAGATCGCGCTGCACGTGGCGAGGCTGCTGCGAGCCAGGGCCTTCGACCTCGACGGAGGCAGCGACGCCGCACGCACCGACCTGCTCCGCCGGGTCAACCGGCTGACCGCCGTGGCCCACGGGCCCGGACAGGTGCGCCGACTCGCGACGACGCTCTCGGAGACCATGGAGGGGGCGACGGTGCGGATCCCCGCGGTCGCCGTACCGCCCGGCTCGCGGAAGTGGGCCCGGCGCAACGCGGCCACGGCCATCGAGCGCCTCGACCGGGAGAGCAGCAGGGCTGGCTACGCTGTCCACGGCGATCCGGCGTCGTTGGCCCCCGGGTCCGGCCCGAGCGCCGGGCTCCCCGGCACCATCGACCCCCGCCAGACCCTCGAGGTGGCCGTGGAGGCCTGCCTCCGCACCTGGCGTCGGCAGGAAGGACTCACGTGAGCGGAGCCGACAGCGGCCGCGTGATCCTGCACGTCGGCGCCCCGAAGACCGGCACGTCCTTCGTCCAGGACACCTTGTTCACCCACCGCGACGCGTTGCGCGAGCGCGGCATCCTCTACGCCGCCGACCGCCACGACGCGCACTTCCTGGCTGCCCTGGACCTGATGGAGCTTCCCTGGGGCGGACTGGAGCGCGAGGCCACCGGTCGCTGGGACCGGCTGGCCGAGGAGGTCCGGGCCTGGCCGGGCACCGCCATCATCAGCCACGAGATCCTCGGCCGGGCCTCCCGCCTGCAGGCCGCGCGGGCGTTGTCCTCGCTGGGAACCCCGGATCGCGAGGTGCACGTGGTGTTCTCCGCGCGCGACCTCGCGCGCCAGATCCCGGCGGAGTGGCAGGAGAACGTCAAGCACCGACGTACCAAGACCTACGGCACCTTCCTGGAGAACCTGCAGGACCCCGAGCGCACCGCGGAGGTCGCCCAGTGGTTCTGGGGCGTGCAGGAGGCCCCCGACGTCCTCGACCGGTGGACCGCCACGGTCCCCCGCGAGCGCGTGCACCTCGTCACCGTCCCGCCGCCGGGCTCGAGCCCGACGCTGCTGTGGGAGCGGTTCGCGGGACTGTTCGGCCTCGACCCCGGCGAGTTCTCGCCCACCGAACGCGCGAACGCCTCGCTCGGCGCTCCGGAGTCCACCACGATCCGCCGGCTCAACACCCGGCTCAACAACGTGCTCGACGGCTACGGCTACCGCCGTTTCGTGCGCGAGATCGTGGTGCACCAACACCTCGCGCGGCGCCAGGGCTCGGCTCGCCTCGCGTTGCCACCCCAGGCCCACGAGTGGGCCACCCAGCTCTCCCGGTCCTGGGTCAGCGAGCTGGCCCTGCGCGGGTACGACGTCGTCGGCGACCTCGACGACCTGATCCCCGCCGGTGACCCGCCCCCCTTCGTCGACCCCGACACGGTCGACGAGCACGAGGTGGCAGAGGTCGCCCTCGACGCCCTGGCGGTGATGACCATCGAGGCCGCGCGCCTGCGCCAGGTCGAGAAGGACCTGCACGGCGTGATCGAGGACCTGATGGGCCAGCTCGACGACGCGCACAGCACCCGGATCTACCGGGGCAAGGAGAAGCTCGTCCGGCTCGCCCAGCGCAACATGCTGGCGCGCGCCGGCTACTCCACCTACCGCCGGTTGCGGGGCAGGAACTCCCGCTCGACGTAGCGCCCCAGGCGCCACGTCGAGATCCCGTCGGTGCCCGCGCCGACGAGGCCGCCGACGACCGGGACACGGCGGCCCACGGCGGTGACCAACCTCTTCCCGGCCACCTTCGCGAGCAGCTCGGAGGCCACCTCGCCGGCCATCACGTTGTCGAGGTACGGGTCGTAGACGGGGGCGGTCGCGATCGCCATCGGCGTGCCGGGCATCTTCTTCTGGCGGATCAACGAGAGCACCTTCTCGTCGCCCAGGATGCCGGCCAGGATGGCGTTGCGGGTACGCCGGTCCGCGAGGTCGTACCCGCGCAGGTGCAGGATCGCGGCGACCAACCGGCACTGGATCAGGGCCAGTCCGGTGACGTTCGCGGGGACCAGGACCGCCATCGCCACCAGCCCACCGAGGTTGGTCAGGAACCCTTGGGCGCCGGCCATCCGGACGTGCCCCTCGATCAGGTCCCCGATGGCGGCGTCGACGTCGCCGTCCCTGAGCTCCAGAGCCCGGTCGGCGACGGTGGCGGCAGAGTCGAGCCGGCCCTTGCCGCGGATCGCGAGCTCGAGCGCCTGGTGCACGAAGGCACCGGTGGCGTGTGGCGCGATCTCGGTGACGCGCGGAACCATGCTGAGGCCGATCCGCTTGGCGAGAGACGACATGCCTCGAGCCTACGCAGCGGTCATGGGCCGGCCCGGCACCATGGGCGGGTGCCCGTCGAACCCGCGCCGTCCGCCTGGACGTTCCCGCCCGCGGGCTCGGGCGACGGTGACCTGGTCGCCATCGGCGCCGACCTGGCTCCCGGCACCCTGCTGGCCGCCTATCGCCAGGGGCTGTTCCCGATGGCCGTCGACCTCGGCGCCACCCCCCTGGGGTGGTGGTCGCCGGAGCACCGCGGCGTGCTGCCGTTGGACGGGCTGCGGGTCAGCCGTTCGCTGCGGCAGTCGGTGGCCCGGTTCGAGATCCGCGTCGACTCCGCGTTCGAGGCCGTCGTGGCGGGCTGCGCCGACCCGTCCCGCGCCGGCGGCTGGATCGATGCCGACATCGCGGCGGCGTACACCGAGCTGCACCACCTGGGCTGGGCGCACTCTGTGGAGGCCTGGCACGACGGCGTCCTTGCCGGTGGGCTGTACGGCGTCGCGATCGGCGGCCTGTTCGCCGGTGAGTCCATGTTCACCCGGGTCCGCGACGCCTCCAAGGTCGCCCTGACCGGGCTGGTCGAGCTGCTGCGGGACTCCCACGTGGGGCACCGGCTGCTCGACACCCAGTGGCTGACCCCGCACCTCGCCACCCTGGGGGTGGTCGAGATCCCGCGCGAGGACTACCTCGGCCTGCTGCGGACGGCACTCACGGTGCCACTCCCGGCGGCCTTCGCCTGAGACTCAGACGACGAGCGGCTCGTCGGTGTCGCCGATCAGGGGCCGCCCCGCGGCCACCCACTCGATCAGGCCTCCGGCGAGGTTGACCGCGTTGAACCCCTGCTGCCGCAGGAAGGCGGTGACCTGGGCCGAGCGCCCGCCGACCTTGCACACCACCAGCAGCTGCTCGTCGGCAGGGAGCTCGGCGGTCCGGGCGGGGATCTGGGCCATCGGCACGTGCACGGCCCCCTCGATCCGGCCGTGGTGCCACTCGATCGGCTCTCGCACGTCGAGCACGGTGAGGCCCTCCGGGATCGGGTCCGGGACCTGGGTGACCTCGACGGTGGGTACGTCCTGCATGTGCGGCAGGTTACTTCAGCAGCTTCGACATCCGGCGGTCGGCCAGGGGCTTGCCGCCGGTCTGACAGGTCGCGCAGTACTGCAGGCTGGAGTCGGCGAAGCTGACCTCCCGGACCGTGTCGCCGCACACCGGGCACAGCTCGCCGGTGCGCCCGTGCACGGCCATGTTGCTCTTCTTCTCGCCCTTGAGCTGGCTCGCCTGCAGCCCCGCGGAGCGGATCACGGCGTCGCCGAGGACGGTGCGGATCGCGTCGTACAGCGTGGCCAGCTCGACCTCGTCCAGGCTGTTGGACGGCTTGAACGGCGACATCCTGGCGGCGTGCAGCAGCTCGTCGGAGTAGGCGTTGCCGATGCCGGCGATGTTGCTCTGCAGGCGCAGCACGCCCTTGATCTGCGCGCGGCCGGCCCGTTGGAGGATCTCGTCGAGCACCTCGATGGTGAAGTCGTCGGCGAGCGGGTCCGGTCCGAGCCGGGCGATGCCCTCGACGTCGCTCGGGTCGCGCACGACGTAGAGGGCCAGGCTCTTGCGCGTGCCTGCCTCGGTGACGTCGAGGCCGCTGTGGGTCCCTGAGCCTGTCGACGGGTCGAGGACGATCCGGGCGGCCAGGGGTGACTTGCTGTTGGGGCGGGCGGGCACGTTCGGCACCTCGTCGCGCCAGCGGATCCAGCCGGCCCGGGCCAGGTGCAGCACCAGGTGGGTGCCGCCCGCGTCGATGTCGAGGAACTTCCCGTGCCGGCTGACGCTGTCGATCATGGCCCCGGCCAGCGCCGTGACGGGGGGGTCGTAGGTCTTCAGGCAGCTGAAGGCGGCGATGTCGACCCGCACGATGGCGCGTCCGTCGAGACGACGGGACAGGTCCGCGGCGAGGGCCTCGACCTCGGGCAGCTCAGGCACGTGTCCCACCGTATCGCCGGTAACCCACCGGCGCGGGCCTCGTTGGAGTGGACATGCGTTCACTGACCCGGCTCGCCGGCGCAGCGCTGGCCGTCGCGCTCGTCCCCGCCCTGTCCCCCGCCGTCTCCCAGGCCGCCTCCCCGCCGTCCTCGGGACCTGCCCCCGGCAGCCCGGCGTACGTGGCCCGCGACGCCCAGAACATCCGCGATGCCTACGGCCGGGTGATCGGTCCCGGCGGCCAGCTGTCGAACCCGGCGTACCTGACCTCGCTCACCCTCGCCGGCACGGCCGACCAGACCTCGCAGCTGGTGGAGCAGGCCGCCTCCCCCACCCGCCTGGCGGTCACCCCCGGACGCGTCGTCCCCGGCTGGAACGTCGGGAACCCGTTGCGGATGCAGTGGAACGGCACCCGGGGGCTGAGCACCGCGCATCTCCTTCACCAACCGGTACGGCGCCCTGCTGCACGGCACGGTCTACCGGCCGAAGCCGGGAGCGCGCGACCCCTACACCGGGGCCGTGCTCAAGGGACCGTTCCCCGGGGTGGTCATCACCGAGGGCTCGGTGCAGGGCAGCGAGGGCATGTACCGCTGGCTGGCCGAGGACCTCGCCGAGCGTGGCTACGTGACCCTCACCTACGACGTGCAGGGCCAGGGCGGCGGTGAGACGCTCCCCCACGAGCCGGCACCGGTGGTGGGTGGCACCAGCAACGCGCTGCCCTTCTGCAACCCCTTCGCCACGCCCCAGGCCGGGGAGCAGTACGGCTGCCCGGGTACGCCGGCCCAGCAGCTCTCGAACTTCGTGGTCGGCACCGAGGACGCCCTGTCGTTCTTCACCTCGACCCCGACCAAGCACTACGCGAACCCCCGCTCCGAGGGGGCGAAGGTCGACGCCTTCAACCCCTACTGGCAGCTCTTCGACCGCGCTGCCGACACCCACCCGAACGCTCCGGGCCGGACCACGAAGATCGCGATCGTCGGTCACTCGATGGGCGCGGCCGCGGTCTCGAAGGTGCAGACCTACGACCGCCGGGTGGCCACCGTCGTCGCCCTCGACAAGCTCACCGGCGCCGGCAGCGACGGCCCGCTCGACGGCACCGGCAACAAGCCGGTCGTGCCGGCGCTGGGGGTGCAGTCGGAGTACGGCTTCACCGTCAACCCCTACCTGACCAGCGGCGGCTCCTCGCTGACGCCGTCGGCCTCGCCGCAGGGACCGGACCCGCAGCGCGAGCGCAAGACCGGCTACGACGCGTGGGAGAAGGCGGGCGTGGACAGCATGCTGGTCGTGCCGCGTGCCTCGACGCACCTGGAGTACACCGACATCCCGCTGGTCCTGCCGGCCAGCAGGTACGGCCAGGACGTCGCCAGCCACTACACCCAGCTCTGGCTCGACCGCTACCTCAAGCACCAGCGCAACGACGCGGGGATGCTCGCGACGACCTTCCGCTACCTCGAGCCGGTGGGCAACGACCGCTGGGCGCCGGTCACCCTGCACCGCGACGACCAGCTCAGCTTCTACTACTGCTCGGCCTACCGGTTCCGCTCCGGATCCCGCTGGCTCGCCGACGGCGACGTGAACCACGTCGGCGGGTGCGGCGGCTGATCGCCGGTCGGGCTCTGGTCTTGAGGACCCCGGCGAGGGATCATGGGGCATGACCAGCATCGCCGCCGCCCCGATGGGAGCCGAGTTCTTCCTCGACGCCCGCGGTGACGCGCGATCGTTGCGGGTGCGCTGGCACCGCGAGGACGGCCTGGTGGTCCTCTCGCTGTGGCGCGGGTCCGAGTGCACCGGCACCTTCCGGTTGGCGATCGACGAGGTCCCGACCCTGATCGAGGCGTTGCGCTCCGGCCTCGACGCGGCGTACTCCGCCGCTACGACTCGCTAGCGAAATCTACGGAATCCGCTAGACGACTCGATACCGTCCGATCGTGGACCCCGTGCGCAACCCGTATGCCCCCGGCGCCGGCCAGCGCCCGCCCGAGCTCGCCGGGCGCGACCGCGAGCTGCAGCAGTTCGAGGTGACCCTCGAACGGGTCGCAGCGGGGAGACCCGATCGGAGCATGGTGCTCTCCGGGCTGCGCGGCGTCGGGAAGACGGTGCTGCTCAACGCGCTGCGCAGCCGCGCCGTCGCCCGGGCCTGGGGCACCGGCAAGATCGAGGCCCGCCCCGACCAGTCGCTGCGGCTGCCGCTGGCCCAGGCCGTGCACGCGGCGATCCGCGAGGTGGGCCACCGGCACCGCGACCCCGACCGTGTGGACGAGGTGTCCGGGGTGCTCAAGGCCTTCGCGCTGCGCACCGGGCTCCAGGACCGCAAGGCCCCCGCCGGCCAGACGCGCTGGCAGGCGCCGCTGGACGTCGAGGCGACGCGGGGCCGCGCCGACTCCGGTGACCTGGAGCTGGACCTCGTCGAGCTGTTCACCGACGTCGCGGCGCTCGCGCGTGACCTCGGCGTGGGGGTCGCCCTGTTCGTCGACGAGATGCAGGACATCGCCTCGTCCGAGCTCGCCGCACTGTGCGGTGCCTGTCACGAGATCAGCCAGCAGGGTGCGCCGCTCATCGTCGTCGGGGCCGGCCTGCCGCACCTGCCCGTCGCCCTGGCCGCGTCCAAGTCCTACGCCGAGCGGCTCTTCCGCTACGCCGTGGTCGACCGCCTGCCCCGGGAGATGGCCGAGCGCGCCTGGACCCTGCCTGCGGCGAGCGAGGACGCGACGTATGAGCCCAAGGCGCTGGAGGAGCTGTACCGCCTCACCGACGGCTACCCCTACTTCGTGCAGGCCTACGGGAAGGTCACCTGGGACCTCGCGGTGACCTCGCCGATCACGTGGGCCGACGTGATGCAGGCGGCGCCGGAGGCCGAGGCCGAGCTGGCGGTCGGCTTCTTCGGTGCCCGCTACGACCGGGCCACCCCCGCCGAGCGCGACTACATGGTCGCGATGGCCGACCTCGGCGAGGGCACCGACGACCTCGCGGTGAGCACCGCCGACGTGGCCAGGCTGCTGGCACGCAAGCCCCAGTCGCTCTCCCCCGCGCGTGACGGGTTGATCAAGAAGGGCCTGGTCTTCTCCGGTGAACGAGGGACGGTCGCCTTCACCGTCCCCCACTTCGGCAAGTTCCTCAGAAGCCAACGCTGAGCTCGGCGGGCAACCGCGCGTAGGTGCGCGTGTGCGCCGCCCGAGCCTCTCGCTCCATGTAGCCCAGCAGCAGCCGGGGTGCCGAGACGACCGTCTCCTCGACCAGGTGGGTCGAGCCGGCGACCGCGACCGCCCGGGTGGTCGACTCGAGCCGGCACCCCGGCGCCGCGCGGACCCGGGACCGCATCGTGGCCGGGCCGGTCCGCACCAGGTGGGCCGGGAACCGGATGGAGTAGTGCCAGGGCCCGAGCGGCGGCCGCTCGTGCACGCGCCAGTCCCACCACGCTCCGTCGGGGCCCGACCCCTCCGCGACGATCTCGGCGCTGACCAGGAACGGGTGCAGGCCACGATGGCGTCCGAGGTCCACCAGGAAGTCGATCGCCCGCTCCGGAGTACCCGGCACGGTTGTCGAGACCTGGAAGGTTCGGGTGCCCACTCCCGAAGCATGCGCCCTCCGACGCGCCGCACCCGATCGCCTGCGCCGCGTGTGCACAATGTGGGCATGGTCCAGAGTCGGCCGCAGGTCGTGGCCCACCGGGGCTCGAGTGCGACGAAGGCCGAGCACACGCTGGCTGCCTACGTAGCAGCACTCGACGACGGCGCCGACGCCCTGGAGTGCGACGTCAGGCTCACGGCCGACGGTCACCTGGTCTGCGTGCACGACCGCAACCTGCGCCGGGTCGCGAGCTCCAACGGCGTGGTCTCCGCCATGGAGCTGGCCGACCTCGAGGACCTCGACGTCGCCTCCTGGAAGCACCCGTGGGCCGGGCTCGACGACGAGGCACCCGACACCGATCCCGAGCACGCGAAGGTGCTCACCCTGCGTCGGCTGCTGGAGACGGTGGCCGCCTACCCCCGACCGGTGGAGCTCGCGATCGAGACCAAGCACCCGACGCGGTACGCCGGACTGGTCGAGCGTCGACTGGTGCAGCTCCTCGACGAGTTCGGCTGGGCGGGCCGGGGCTCGCCGGCCCGGGTGATGTCGTTCTCCTGGGTGGCCCTGCGGCGCACCCGGCGGCTGGCGCCGCACCTGGAGCTGGTGATGCTCGCCGACCACCGCAGCGGGTGGTACCGCTCACGCCCGTTCGTCGACGCGGACTGGTCGGCCGGCCCCGGGATCGACCTGGTCCGCGAGCACCCCGACCTGGTCGGCAAGATCCAGGCGAACGGCACCCGGACCTACTGCTGGGTGGTCAACGACGAGGCGGACATCGACCTGTGCCTCGAGCTCGGGATCGACGGGATCATCACCGACGACCCGGGTGCCGTAGTGACGTACCTGACACAGTGTGGACGGCGCGTTTAGTGCGGTTACCCGCGGGCAACATCGACGACACGGAGGACATCCCAGCGTCGCGATCACGGTGAGGAACGACGGATGATGCAAGCGAGCGCACCAGCCACTCCCGCCGCCGGGCCGGTCGACCTCACGCTTCCCTTCGCCGCCGAGAGCGCGCACGTCGCGCGCGACCACCTCGTCTCCTGGATGGACGACCTCAGCGTCAGCGACGAGGAGCGCGACGACGCGCGTCTCGTGGTCAGTGAGCTGATCGGAAACGCGGTGCGACATGCTCAACCGCTGGCGGACGGCACCGTCCTGGTGACCTGGGCGACCAGCCCTCGCGGCCTGGTCATCAGCGTCACCGACGGCGGCGCTCGCACCTCTCCGGAGCGCGTCGACGCGGGTGTCTCGGACATCTCCGGGCGCGGTCTCTCGATCGTGGAGACACTTTCGACGCGGTGGTGGGTGGAGACTTCTCGCTCCCGCACCACGGTGCACGCACTGGTCGCACTGGCCTGACCAGCACCAACACCGACGTCCCGGTCTAGCCAGGCCGGGCGCCGGACGAATGACTTGCACCACTCCGACGCGTTTGGTTGTGGGGCCATTAAGCATGCATTACGCTCGTATTGCCCGACCGATGTTGTCCCCCCCGTCAACACCGGTCGGGCGCCTCAATTCTCGAGGCTCTCCCACCCGCTCAGGCCCACCCGCTCAGGCCCACCCGCTCAGGCCTCGTCGCGGTCGATCGGGCAGGACATGCACCGGGGGCCACCGCGACCCGAGCCGAGCTCCGAGCCCTGGATCGCGATGACCTCGATACCGGCCTCCTCGAGGCGGCTGTTGGTCTGCACGTTGCGTTCGTAGGCGACGGCCAGACGAGGCGCCACGGCCAAGGTGTTGTTCCCGTCGTCCCACTGCTCGCGCTCGGCGGTGACCGGGTCCAGGCCGGTGTCGATCTGGTGCAGCGTGTCGATCTCCATGGCCTTGGCGGCCGCCACCAGGAACGGCTCGGCCGGCGCGACGTGCAGCTCCGCGTGTCCCGCGCCTGCCGCAGGGTCGCCCCCGGGCGTGACGGCGTGCGCCATCAGGTGGTCGGCGACGTTGGGATACATCACGATCTTGTCGACGTCGACCATCGTGCAGACGGTGTCGAGGTGCATCGTGGCGCGCTCCTGGGCGATGGGCACGGCGAGGACGGTGCGCACCGACCCGTCGGTGAAGACCTGGCGGGCGAGTCGCTCGACCCCCGCGGGCGTCGTACGCTCCCCGACCCCGACGGCGAGGACGCCGGGAGCCAGGGCGAGGACGTCGCCGCCCTCGAGGTGCTCGCGGTGCCACCCGTGGATCTTCCCGGCGTCGGCGAAGCGGGGGTGCTCGGTGTAGATCAGCTCGGTCAGCTGGGTCTCCCGGTCGCGGGCGGGCATCGCCAGCGAGGTGACCGCCACCCTCTCACCGATCCACACGCTGGAGTCACGGGTGAACAACAGGTTCGGCAGCGGGTCGATCAGGAAGTCGTCGCTGGCCAGCAGGCTGGTGACCAGGCCGTAGCCGCCGCGCACCTCGTCGTTGCGCAGGCCGGCGGTCAGCACGTCCTTGAGGTCCTCGGGCCCGAGCTCGGCCAGGGCCGAGCGGAGGTGGTCGCGCAGGGTGTCGCCGAGCCGCAGCGACGCGGTCACCCCCCGGATGGCATGTGCCCGCGCCTCGTCGCTGGCCAGGGTCTCGACGAGCAGGTCGGTGAGGTAGAGCACCTCGACGTCCCGGGCCCGCAGCGCCTCGGCGAACGCGTCGTGCTCGTCCTGGGCCCGGCTGACCCATGGGATCCCGTCGAAGAGGAGCTTGTCGTTGTTGCGCGGCGTGAGCCGCTGCAGCTCGGGCCCCGGGCGATGCAGCATCACCGTGCGGAGACGGCCGACCTCAGTGGAAACACCCATGGTCGGCACTCTAAGAGACCGGGCGTGGTCACCCGGCGACCAGTTGTGCCCCGGTCAGCACCGCGAGCAGGAGGCAGACCCCCGCGCCCACGTAGTGGACGACCGAGAGCCGCACGTGGTTGAGCAGCACCCGCCCGACCAGCACGGCCAACCCCGAGACGACCAGGAGCGCACCCCAGGCGCCGATGAACACGCTCAGCGGGTGTCCGTAGTGCGCGATCAGGCTGATCGTCAGCAGCTGGGAGAGGTCACCCCACTCCGCGGCGAAGAGCACCAGGAACGAGGCGCCCGCGGCCTTGAGCCCGGTACGCGTCTCGAGGGTCCGGCCGGCGTACTCCTCCTCCTGGGCCTTCTCCTCCTCGTCGGCCTTCGGCGCCTGCCGGAAGAGCACCACCGCCCCGATCAGGAAGATCGCCACGGCCACACCGCGGACCAGGTCCTCGGGCAGCAGGGTGGTCAGGCGGCCGGCGACCACGGCGATCAGTGTCTGCACGAAGAAGGCGGCGCCCACACCGATCCACACGGCGAACGGCGGGTAGCGGGTGGCCAGGACCAGCGCCGCGATGAACGTCTTGTCGGGCAGCTCGACCACGAAGATCGCCGCGAAGGCGATGGCCACGATCGCGAGGTCCATCAGCCCCTCACCCCACGCGCGAGGGCGCTCGCCTGCGCCATGACGTCCTTGACCGGGCGCCCCAGCGCTGCGGCGGCGGCCGCGACGTCGTCGAACTCCGGCTGGGTGTTGACGACCTGGCCGTCGAGACGGGCCACCTTGACCGCGATGCTGTGACCCTCCACCGACACCGCGGCCAGCTCCCGCTGCAGGGAGTCCTTGCCGACGTGGTGCTCGCGCAGCCCGATGGTCGAGGTCTGGCGATAGACCTCGCGCCGGACCGGATCCGCGCGGTCGACGGCCACCAGCACGCTGAGGGTGTGCGCGGGGCGACCCTTCTTCATCAGGATCGGAGTGAGCCAGGCGTCGCTCGCCCCGGCCTCGAGCAGCGCCGCGATCACGACC
Source organism: uncultured Actinomycetota bacterium (assembly GCA_963794435.1). Classification (GTDB taxonomy): domain Bacteria; phylum Actinomycetota; class Actinomycetes; order Propionibacteriales; family Nocardioidaceae; genus Marmoricola. Next base: position 18,806 of record CAWCDX010000012.1, on the reverse strand, counting down.
GGCCAGATCCGCGGGTCGAGGTCGTCGACGTTGGTCTCGAGCATCAGCGCTCCGGGGCCCTGCGGAGGGCCGCCAGAGCCCGTCTCGGAGGGTCGGCCCACCAGCATCCGCAGGACGTTGCCGTGCCCCTCGGGATCGCGGGCACCCGCCCCGACGCCCACGTGCGTCACGGCCATCGCCGGCTGGGGTCCCCAGTCGTCGGCCAGCGTGACCAGCAGGGCGGCCCCGGTCGGGGTGCACAGCTCGAGATCGACCGGACCGCCGTACGACGGGAGGCCGCGCAGCAGCTCGACGACCGCCGGCGCCGGCACCGGGAGGCGGCCGTGCTCGGTCGCCACCGTGCCACCCCCCAGGGCCACCGGCGAGACCACCACCGTGCGGAGACCGAGGTGCACCATCGCGGCGCAGGCGCCCACCACGTCGGCGATCGCGTCCAGGGCACCGACCTCGTGGAAGTGGACGTCGGTGGCGGGCATGCCGTGCACCTGCCCCTCGGCCTCGGCCAGCCGGGCGAACACGTCGTGGGCCAGTGACCGCACGTCCTCGTGCAACCCCGCCCCACCGATCAGGCGCTCGACGTCGCGCCAGGTGCGTGCGCTGTTCGCGGGGCCCTGGTCGGCATCGATCTCGACGTGGCAGCGGGTGGCAGCGAACCCGCCGCGGGCCACCGGCTCGATCGTCAGCGTCACCTCGCCGGGGACCACCTTCTCCACCGCCTCGGCGATGACGCCGAGGGGCACCCCGGCGCCGACCAGAGCACCGAGCAGCATGTCGCCGCTGGCGCCCGAGGAGGCGTCGACCCAGGCGGTCTGCGCCGGACCGGCCTCAGTCATGGTGTGCCCGCCGGGCCACGCGTGCCGCGAAGACACCCGCGCCGTACCCGTTGTCGATGTTGACGACCGTGACGCCCGGGGCGCAGGAGTTGAGCATGGCCAGCAGGGCGGCCACGCCCCCGAACGAGGCGCCGTACCCGACGCTGGTGGGCACCGCGACCAGCGGGACACCCGTCAGCCCGCCCACGACGCTGGGCAGCGCCCCCTCCATGCCGGCCACCACGATCAGGCAGTCGGCCCCCACGAAGCGTTCCCGGGCCTCCAGCAGGCGGTGCAACCCGGCGACCCCGACATCGTCGATGCGCTCGACGGCGGCACCGTGCACCGCGACCGTGAGTGCCGCCTCGGCTGCGACCGGCGCGTCGGAGGTGCCGGCGCTGATCACGGCCACGGTCCCGCGAGCCGTCGGCAGGGGGCCGAGGGTCGCGGCCCGGGCCGCTTCGTCGAGGACCACGTCGGGCAGCTCGGTGCGCAGCACCGCCATCGCCCGCGCCGAGAGGCGGGTGGCCAGGACGGCGCGAGTCGGGTGCCGCTCGTGCAGGGTGCGCAGGATCCCGACGACCTGCTCGGGCGTCTTGCCGGCGCCGTAGACGACCTCGGGGTCGCCCGTGCGGTCGGCCCGGTCGACATCGACCCGCGCGTAGCCGAGGTCGGCCGTGCGGTCGGGACCAGAATCCGGATGCGGCACCCGACCACGCTATCTGTCCGTATTTGGCCGGCTCTACTCCGGCTCGTTCCCCGAGCCCTTGCCCAGCCGGTACGGCGTGGTGACGCCCTCGTACATCAGGTGGGTGACGAGCCCTTGGGCGGCGTGGTCGAGGTTGTGGCAGTGATCCATCCAGATGCCGGGGTTCTCGGCGTGGAAGGCGATCTCGAAGCTCTGCCCGTTGGCCACGTCGAGGGAGTCGAACCACCAGGGGCTCCCGGTGACGCGCTTTCCGTCACGGGTGATCACGACCGCGTGGTGACCGTGCAGGTGCATCGGGTGCACCTTGCCGCTGTGGTTGGAGATCGTGATGCGGACGACGTCGCCCTTGCGCACCACGAACATCGGCATGTGCCGGCCGATCTTGCCGTTCACGCTCCACCAGATCCCAGGCTTGCCGTTGAGGAACCCCGGGCGCCGGCCGATGGAGTAGGTGAACCTCCGGTCGACCCGGGAGGTGTCGAACGGGACGGGCGCGGGGCTGCCGTAGTGCAGCAGGTCGAGGCCGTTCGCCGGCGGCGGCGGGTTCGGCGCCTTCGCATCCTGGGGTCCGATGACCATCCCGGCGTCGCCGTCGGTCAGCCGGAGCGCCGATCCGTCGCGCGGGACGGTGAGCTCGAGGTCGACCCGGCCCCCAGCCGGGATCTCGACCGACCTGCCGGAGACCTCGGTGGGCTTGTTGACGTCGTAGCCGTCGGTCGCCACGAGCCGGTACGGCGCACTGGCCCACATGTCGTCCGGGCCGTTGTCGGTGTTGACCACCCGCACTCGCACGCGCTGTCCCGGCGCGGCGACCACCGCGGAGTTCCCGCCGTGCCCGTTCACCGTCTCGCGCCCGTCGTAGAGGTGCACGACGGCCATCACGTCGCGGACACCCGCCTCGGGGACCTGGGGGTGGATCAGGATGCCACCGAGCAGCCCTCCACGGACCTGCTCGTGGGAGACCTGGTGCGAGTGGTACCAGTAGGTGCCGGCGTGCTCGGCCACCCACCGGTAGGTGTAGTCGTGACCGGGCTTGATCGCGTTCTGGGTGATCCCGGCGACGCCGTCCTCGGCGTTGGGCACGTCGACGCCGTGCCAGTGGATCGAGATGCCGTCGGTGACGTCGGCGTTGCGGACGTGGACCTCGACGAGCTGTCCCTCGGTCGCCTCGATGAGCGGACCGGGCGAGGTGCCGTTGACCGTGTAGCCCTGGACGCGGCGGCCGTCGGCCAGCTTGACGGTTCCCTGGCGCGCGACGAGGTGGACGACCACGTCGGCCTTGCGGCCCTTCGGGGTGTCGAGGTCGCGCACGCTGACGGCGCCGCCCGTCCTCTGCATCGACCCGTGGGAGTGAGCAGAGCTGTGGGGGCCACCGCCGTAGTCCACCACCCCCATGTCCATGGCGGAGTACGACGACGGCAACCGGCTCTTCCACCACATCACCCCGAGCGGCACGACGATCGCCAGGGTGAGAACGACTCCGACCAGGACCCGGACCCGGTCGCGCGTGATCACGCGACCGCGGTGGCCCCAGCTGCTGCCGCGGTCTCCGTGACCCGGCCCTGCTTGGCGACCCGGATGCCCAGCCACGCGATCGCGATCGCGTTGGCGCCGTGCAGCACGCCCACCACAGGGGCACCGAAGGCGGTGAAAGCGAAGACGAACTGCAGGACCACCGCGAGGAAAAGAATCGCGGCCCACTTCACCCCGCCGGGAATCTTGGCGAAGAACGAGAGAATCAGCAGGATCAGGGCCAGCAGGGCGATGAGGTCCGAGCCGATGCCGTGGATCGCGAAGCCCACCGTCCCGGTGAAGTTGGCGGACTCGTCGTTCACCATCTTCGGCGTGAGGACGTGTCCCTTCGCGGCGTTGTCGCCTCCGCCGACCCAGTTCAGGAGCCCGAAGAACGCGAAGGCGATCGCGGCAGCCTGGACCACGACAAGCCCCGAGATCGAATGACCAAGAATTCTGTAAGCAGATCGCATGGGGAGAATCGTGGCCGCGAAAAGGGCCCCGCGCATCCCTCGCACGGCTGATATTCGATTCCGGTCTAGTCCTTTACGGACATTCACCGCCTGGTCGAGCGTCGTTAATCCGCGCGAAACGGGTCGGCGGGATAGACGCCGAGCACCTTCACGTCGGTGGTGAAGAAGGCCAGCTCCTCCAGCGCCCGGCGCAGCGGCGGGTCATCGGGATGCCCGTCCACCTCGGCGAGGAACTGGGTCGCCGTGAAGTGCCCGCCGACCATGTAGCTCTCCAGCTTGGTCATGTTCACGCCGTTGGTCGCGAACCCCCCGAGGGCCTTGTACAGCGCCGCCGGCAGGTTGCGGACGTTGAAGATGAAGCTGGTCACGATCGGCCCGACGTCGCGCGGCGGCTGCACGAACTCGCGGGAGAGCACCACGAAGCGCGTGGTGTTGTGCGCCTCGTCCTCGACGTCCTCCTGGAGCACCACGAGGCCGTAGGTCTCGGCGGCGAGCGGGGGCGAGATGGCGGCTTGGGTGAGGTCCGCGGACTCGGCCACCTCGCGGGCCGCGCCCGCGGTGTCCCCGGAGATGACCGCGGTCAAGCCGTGCTCGCGGATCACCTTGCGGCACTGGCCGAGGGCGTGCACGTGGCTGTGCACGGTCCGGATCGAGTCGATCGTGGCCCCCGGCAGCGCCATCAAGGCGAACTGGACGCGCAGGAAGTGCTCGCCGACGATGTGCAGGCTCGAGCCGGGCAGGAAGTGGTGGATGTCGGCCACCCGCCCCGCGATGGAGTTGTCGATCGGGATCATCGCGAGCTCTGCGTCGCCGCCCTCGACGGTGGCGAAGACGTCCTCGAAGGAGGCGCACGGCACCGCCTCCCAGTCCGGGTAGTACTGCTTGCAGACCATGTGGGAGTTGGCTCCCGGCTCGCCCTGGTAGGCGATCCGTCTGGTTGAGGCGGTCACCGTGGGAGTTTCGCACGTCGCGGCACGTGGACCCGCGGCTAACCTCGACCCGTGCAGACGTTCCTGGCTCTCCTCGCGCTGCTCGTCGCGCTGGCCGCTCTCGGTGTGGCGCTCGCCGGTCGTCGTACGCCGAGGCGCAGGACGGGCGCCGACGCCAGCGACCTCCCCGAGGACCCACGCGCCCTGCGGCAGGAGGTGGCGGCGCTCAAGGTGGAGAACGGGCAGGCGCTGCGCCACGTCGCGGTGGTGCGCTACGACGCGTTCACCGACACCGGCGGCCAGCTCTCCTGGTCCTTGGCGCTGCTCGACGACAGCGGCAGCGGTGTGGTGCTGACCTCGATCCAGGGGCGCAACGAGTCGCGCACCTACGCCAAGAACGTCGCGTCCTGGTCCAGTGAGGGTCAGCTCTCACCGGAGGAGGAGGACGCGATCTCCCACGCGCGACCCTCCTAGACTCCGCGCCATGGGACTGCTCACGCCACTCGCCGTCAAGATCGGCTCGATCTCCTGGATGCCGAAGCTGCTGCCGCAGATCACCGCCACGGACAGGTTCGTCCAGAAGGTGTCGGGTGGCCGGGTCACCATCCTGGACATCGCCGGCCTGCCGAACCTGATGCTGACGGTCGCGGGCCGCAAGAGCGGCGTCCCCCGCACCACCCCGCTGCTCTGCGTCCCGCACCAGGGTGACTACCTGATCGCCGGGTCCCACTTCGGTGGCCCGAAGGCGCCGGTCTGGGTGGTCAACGTGCGCGCCGCCGACGAGGTGCAGGTGCGCTTCAAGGGCCGCACGATGAAGGCCACCCCCCGCGAGGTGACCGGCGAGGAACGCGACCACTACTTCGAGGTGATGAAGCAGACCTGGCCCAACTTCACCCTCTACGAGCAGCGCACCGACCGGACCATCCCGGTCTTCGTGCTCAGCCCCCGCTGACCTGCCCTGGTCCTTCCTCGAGAACCCCAGCCCTCGGGTCCCTGAGGAGGTCGCGCAGCGACCGTCTCGAAGGGCCAGAAGCCTCAGCGTCCTACCTCGAGAACCCCAGCCCTCGGGTCCCTGAGGAGGTCGCGCAGCGACCGTCTCGAAGGGCCAGAAGCCTCAGCGTCCTACCTCGCTCAGGAACCCCAGCCCTCGGGTCCCTGAGGAGGTCGCGCAGCGACCGTCTCGAAGGGCCAGAAGCCTCAGCGCGGCACCCGCACCAGCAGCCGCCCGTGGACGCAGGACGCGCGCAGCTCGCGGCCCGGCGCGATCAGGTCACCGTCGAGCTGGCGCGGGGTGTCGGTGCTGGTGCGCACCACGACCTCGCGTGCGCTCATCCGCATGATCGTCTCGTCGGTGCGCTGGCTGCGCGTCAGCACCCTGAACGCCAGGGGGACCCAGGACAGGAACCTCCGCGGGTAGAGCATCACCACGTCGAGCCGGCCGTCGTCGATGGCCGCGTCGGGCAGCAGCGGCATCCCGGCCTGGAGGGAGCCCACGTTGCCGATGACGATCGTGCGGGCGCGGTGACGGGTGAACTCACCCCCGTCGATCGAGATCTCGACCCGCACGGCCGGGAACATCATGGACTTCAGGCCCGACCACACGTAGGCCAACCAGCCCACCTTGGCCTTGATGTCCTCGTTGACGCCCTCCATGATCGCGGCGTCCAGGCCCATGCCCGCCATCACCAGGAAGGTGGTGTCCTCCATGTGGTCGCCGCTCACCTGGACCATGTCGATGGCGCGGTCCTGGCCGTTGAGGGCGACGTCGACGGCCGAGCGGAGGTAGAGGGGGATGTCGAGGTTGCGCGCGAGCAGGTTGCCGGTCCCGGCCGGGACGATGCCCACTCCGATGCCGGTGCCGGCCAGCTCTTCGCACACCGCGCGGATGGTCCCGTCGCCACCGATCGCCATCACGAGGTCGGCGCCGCTGACGGCGGCCTCGTGGGCCATGCCGTGCCCGGTGTCCTCGACGGTGGTCGCCCACCAGACCACGGAGGCGTAGCCGGCGTCGCGGGCCAGCATCTCGACGAGCTCGCGGAACTGGCCCGGCTCGTCGATCTTGACGGGGTTGAGCACCACGGCGAGCTTCTTGCGCTGGTTCGGCACCGCATCGGTCAGCGGCTCGTTGACCAGGGCGATCGAGCGGGGCGTGGGGTCGTAGAAGGCCAGCCACGCCATCACGATGCCGGCGCCGAGCAGGTAGCCGGCCACCACGTCGGAGACGTAGTGCACACCCAGGAAGATCCGGTCGGCGCCCACCACCGCCGCGACCCCGAGCGAGAAGGCCGTCACCAGGCGACGTACGCCGCGCCGGCGGACGAGCATCCCGGTGAGCACGATCGCCACCCCGGCCGCAGCGGCGATGCCGGTCGCGTGCCCTGACGGGAACGAGTAGCCGTGCAGGACCAGCACCGGGTCCTCCCACACCGGACGGTCGCGGCCGATGAGTGACTTGAACACCACGACGGCGATGCCGGTCGTGGACATCACGCCGGCGGTCCACACCGCGGCGCGGCGGTGACCCTTCACCCACAGGGCCACGACGACCACGACGGTGGCGATCGCCTCCGGGATCGTCGAGGTGAGCCGGCCGATCCAGATCCACATCCGGGACAGGCCCTCGTGCTCGGCGGTGAGCTGCTCGGCCCAGGAGGCCACCCAGTGATCGAAGTCCAGCGGACCGGTGACTGCCCGCACCAGCACGGCCAGCACGGCGAACAGGGCGAAGCACAGGACAGCCCAGCCCAGCCGCGCGGGGCGACGGTCGGCTCCGGTCACGTTCACGTCCTCGGGGTGGGCCACAGTTCCGGGCCAAGTATCCCGACTCGTGGTGGTCTGGTGTGGGATCATGGCACCGAGGGGGATCCCATGCGCCAGCACGTCTCGTACCCCACCGCCGCGGTCGGTGCGACGGTCGCTGCCGTGCTGCTGCTGGCCGGGTGCGGCAACGCCGAGAACCCGTCCGCGTCCTCCACGAGCGCTGCCAGTCCGTCGCCCTCCTCCGCGGGCGCCGCGGCCGACACGTCGCTGGGTCAGGGCACCTGGTTGCTCGGCCTGAGCTCCGCCGGCGGGGCCGACGCCGAGAAGGCCACCACCACCTACATCACCTACAACCCCTCGACCGGGGTGGCGCACGCGCACAAGATGCCCGGGGTCAACACCCCCAGTGCCGACCCCGACGACGCGCCGCTGCTGGTCAGCGCGGACCGCACCTGGGCGATCCCCGACACCAGCATCTCCCGCGCCGAGGGACACAGCGGCCGGCTGACGCTCCACGCCGTCACCTCCGGTGCCACCAAGGTGATCGACATGCGCCAGCGCACCGGCGACAGCTCGATCCTGCCCCTCGCCTGGGCCTTCGACCCGCACACGCCGCAGACACTGCGGGTGGTCGACTCCCGCAACAGGGTGTGGCTGGTCGACGTCGCCGGTACGGGTGCGACTCGCGCCGGCACCCTGCCCAAGGGGGCCTGGGTCTTCGCCGACGGCTTCAACCACAACACCGGCCAGCCCTACGTCGAGAGCATCACCAGCGACGCGACCCTGCCCGCCGGCAACGGGGTCAGCGACAAGACGGCGGTGGCCCGCGACGGCGGCACCGTGCTCGCCTCGGGCAGCGCCGTGCTGACGAAGCTGCCCAGGAGTCCCTGCCGGCTCGGCGCGGCCTTCACCGACACCCAGGGCACGACCTGGACCTTCTGCGCCGACAGCTCCTCGATCAAGACCTACTACCTGGCCAAGGACGGCAAGCAGTGGAAGGCCTACGGCAAGCCCAGCGGGGCCGTTGCGCCGATCGCGGCCGGCTTCCCCCTGGTGCTGCCTCCGCAGCGCTGACCGACTGACCGCGCCGATATCCTCGTGCCGTGATCGACCCACGGCTGCTCCGCGAAGACCCTGACCTGCTCCGCAAGGCCCAGGAGAAGCGGGGCCTGTCCGCCGAGGTCGTCGACCGCGCCCTGGCGGCCGACGCCACCCGGCGCTCCGCGATCGCCGACTTCGAGCAGCTGCGCGCGGAGCAGAAGCAGCTCGGCAAGCTGATCCCGAAGGCCCAGGGCGAGGAGAAGGCCGACCTGCTGACCCGCACCCGGACCCTGGCTGCCGACGTCAAGGCGGCCGAGCAGGCGCAGGCCGAGGCCGAGCGCGACTGGCGTGACGTCCTGTACGAGATCCCCAACCCTGCCGCCGGGGAGTCGCCGGCGGGGGGCGAGGAGGACTTCACCCTGATCTCCGAGCACGGCACGCCTCGCGACTTCGAGGCGGAGGGCTTCACCCCGCGCGACCACGTCGAGCTCGGCCGGATCCTGGGTGCGATCGACGTCGAGCGCGGGGCGAAGGTGTCCGGCTCGCGGTTCTACTACCTGACCGGGCCCGGTGCCGACCTCGAGCTCGCCCTGGTCAACATGGCCATGGACCAGGCCCGGGCCGCCGGGTTCACCACGGTGATCCCGCCGACCCTGGTCAAGCCGCGGGCCATGGAGGGCACCGGCTTCCTGGGCCAGGCGGCCGACGACGTCTACCGGATCGAGGGGCAGGACACCTACCTGGTCGGCACCTCGGAGGTGCCGATGGCGGCATACCACTCCGAGGAGATCCTCGACGCCGAGTCGTTGCCGCGCCGCTACGCCGCGTTCAGCCCCTGCTTCCGCAAGGAGGCAGGCTCGCACGGCAAGGACACCCGCGGGATCATCCGCGTGCACTGGTTCGACAAGGTGGAGATGTTCGTCTACACGACCCTGGAGGACTCGGCGGCCGAGCACCTCCGGCTGCTCGCCTGGGAGCAGGAGTTCCTCGACAAGCTCGAGCTCGCCTACCGGGTGATCGACGTCGCCGCCGGCGACCTCGGACTCTCGGCACAGCGCAAGTTCGACTGCGAGGCCTGGGTGCCGACCCAGGGCCGCTACCGCGAGCTGACCTCGACGTCGAACTGCACCGACTTCCAGACCCGTCGCCTCGACATCCGCGGGCGGTTCGCCACCGAGAGCGGCAGCGACGTGCAGCCGATCGCGACCCTCAACGGCACCCTGGTGGCCATCCCCCGGGCGATCGTGGCGATCCTGGAGACCCACCAGCAGGCCGACGGCTCGGTGCGCGTGCCCGAGGCCCTGCAGCCCTACCTCCAGGGCCGCGCGGTGCTCGAGCCGGTGGCCGGTGCCTGACTCCTGGCGACCCGGGCTGATCGCCCTCGACATCGACGGGACCCTGCTGAAGTGGGTCGAGGGGGCCGGGCAGGCTGACCCTGGAGGGGGCTCGCAGATCTCGCCCGTGCTGCACGACGCCGTGCACGCCGCGGTCGACGCGGGTGCCCACGTCGTGCTCGCCAGTGGCCGCTCGCCGCACGGCATGGTTCCCGTCGCCGACCTGTTGCACCTTCCCGGCCCGGGCTCCGACAGGCTCTGGGTGGTCGCCTCCAACGGCGCCGTCGTCTTCCGCTACCCACCGCTGGAGGTGGTGCACGAGCAGACCTTCGACGCCAACGAGGCCGTGCGTCAGGTGCTCGCCGAGCACCCCGATGCCCTCGTGGCTGTCGAGGAGCGTGGAGTCGGCTACCGCGTCAACAACCCCTTCCCCGAGGGTGAGCTGTCCGGCGAGATGATCCAGACCGAGCTCCACCAGATCCTCAGCGAGCCGGTCAGCCGGGTCATCATCCGCGACCCCAGCGCATCGGCCGACGACTTCGTCGCGATGGCGGCCCGCCTCGGGCTGCACGGCACCGACTACGTCGTCGGCTGGACCGCCTGGCTGGACCTCTCCCCCGTGGGGGTCTCCAAGGCCTCCGGCCTGCAGCACGTGGCCGAGCACCTGGGCGTCGAAGCACGCGACGTGCTCGCCATCGGCGACGGACGCAACGACATCGAGATGCTCCGCTGGGCCGGTCGCGGCGTGGCCATGGGCCAGGCGGTCGAGGAGGTCGTCGCCGCGGCCGACGCCGTCACCGGGACCGTCTACGACGACGGCGCCGCCGACGAGCTGCGCCGCTGGTTCCCCTAGGTCTCGAGGCCTAGAGGTACATCCCGCCCTGGCCACCCGGCTGGGGGGACTCCTCGTCGTCGGGATGGGGCATCCCCGGCATCGCACCGGGTGGCAGGGCACGACGCATCTGCTCCAGCTGGGAGCGGGCCGCCATCTGCTGGGCGTAGATCGCGGTCTGGATGCCGTGGAAGAGGCCTTCGAGCCAGCCCACCAGCTGAGCCTGGGCGATGCGCAGCTCCGACTCTGTCGGTGGCTGCTCGTCGAAGGGCTCGATCAGCCGGTCCAGCTCGTCGTCGAGCTCGGGCGCGAGGCCCTGCTTGAGCTCGATGATCGAGGTGTGCAGGACTCTGGCCAACCGCTTGCGGCCGGGCTCGTCGAGCGGCGCCGACTTCACCTCCTCGAGCAGCTGCTGCACCATCCGGCCGATGCGCATGACCTTCGCCGGCTCCTCGACGAGGTCGGTGACGCTGCGCTCTGTCTCGTCGGCGACCGGTTGTCCGTCCGGGCCGACCACGTCCAGCTGCTCCGAAGACATGTCCTCGACCCTACTCACCGATGGTCAGCAGGATCTTGCCGCTGTGCTCACCGGACTCCATCAACGCGTGCGCCCGGCCCACCTCGGCCAGGGGAACCTGCTCGTGCACGGACGTGCGCACCGCGCCCTGCGCGTAGAGCGGCCACACGTGCTCCACGACCGAGGAGCAGATCGCGGCCTTCTCGCCGCTGGGGCGCGCGCGCAGGGTGGTCGCGATGACCGCGCCGCGCTTGCGGAGCAGGGTGCCGAGGTCGAGCTCGCCCTTGGTCCCGCCCTGCATCCCGATCACGACGAGCCGGCCCTCGGTGGCCAGGGCGGTGACGTTGCGACCGAGGTACTTGGCCCCCATGTTGTCCAGGATCACGTCGGCCCCGCCCTCGGCCTCCAGCACCTCGACGAAGTCCTCGTCGCGGTAGTTGATCGCCCGCTCGGCTCCCAGGGAGCGGCACAGCTCCTGCTTCTCCGGGGATCCGGCGGTGGCGAAGACCCGGGCGCCGAGGGCCGCGCCGAGCTGGATCGCGATGTTGCCGATGCCGCCGGCACCCCCGTGCACGAGCAGCCGCTCGCCCTCCTGCAGCCCGGCGATCATGAACACGTTGGACCACACCGTGCAGGTCGCCTCGGGCACCGCGCCGGCGGTCGTGAGGTCGACCCCGGGCGGGAGCGGCATCACCTGTCCGGCCGGTACGGCGACCTTCTCGGCGTACCCCCCTGCGGCGAGCAGGGCGCAGACCTCGTCGCCGAGGGAGAACCCCTCCACACCAGCCCCGACGGCGCTGATCCGGCCCGAGCACTCCATCCCCAGGACGTCGGAGGCTCCCTCGGGCGGCGGGTAGAAGCCCTGGCGCTGCAGGGTGTCGGCGCGGTTGATCGCACTCGCGACCACGTCGAGGACGACCTCGCCCGGCCCGGCCTCGGGGTCGGGGCGCTCGACGACGGTCAGGACCTCGGGGCCACCCGGTTCGGAGGCGATGACAGCACGCATGCCGTCACCGTAACGGCACGCGGGCCGGCGTCACTCCGCGAGCTCGGCCTCCAGCTCGGGGACCGCTTCGACCTCGACGTCGATCTCGTCGTCCTCGTGGGCCAGCTCGTCGGGAGACTTGTCCCACCGCGCTGCCAGCGCCGCCGCCAGAGCGGCGAGTCGCTCGGTCTCGGCCTGGTCGCCGTTGGCGCCGGCGGCCGCGTAGCCCAGCAGGAACGTGGAGATCGGGGCAGCCCGGCGCTCCACGCTGTGGGCGGCATCGCGGGCCAGGTCCAGCACCAGCGACTCGTCCACCTCGACCTCGATGTCCAGCTCGTCGCAGAGCTCGTCGATCCAGTCGTGCAGGTTCACGGGAACAGTGTTGAACCCTCGGCGGCCTTCACGCAACACGATCGCGAGAAACGCACCTCAGCCGCCGAGCCGCTCGCGCATCTCGTGCAGGTCCTCCCACGTGTCGACGTCACGGGCCTCCCACGCCAGGGCAGGCACCCGTCCCAGGATCAGCCCGGCGACCAGCTCCTTCATGGCCAGGCCGTGCTCCTCGCCGTACGCCGGAGCGGCGGCCAGCAGCGCGTCGGTGCGGTAGAGGGCGCACAGGTACTGCATCCGCCCGTCGTCGTCGACGAGCACCGCGCCGTCCTCCTCCGCCGACAGCATCAGGCGGCGCACCGTCGCCGTGGTGACCATGGGCATGTCGACCGCGACCACCACGACCTGCCGCGGCGCCCGGGGGAACCCGTGCAGGCCCGCGAGCATCCCGGCGGCCGGCCCGCCACGCGGGGGTTCCTCGCGCAGGAACGTGACCGGACGGCTGGTGAGCACCTCGTCGCCGACGACCACGACGTCGGGGACCTCCCCCAGCGCACCGAGCACGTGCTCGAGCAACGTCGTCCCGCCGACCTCGATCGAGGCCTTGTCGGCCCCCTGGAAGCGCACCGCGGACCCACCGGTGAGCACGATCCCACCCAGCTCCGGCCGCTCCTCGCTCACCCGGGCAGTCTCGCACCCCGCGGCTCGGAGTGAGAGTCTGGCGGGCATGACCTCGCCGAGCAGCCAGCTCCGCGTCCGGCTCGTGCAGCGCGCCTCCGGCCTCGATCCCGCCGAGAACCGCTCAGCGCTCGACGACGTGGCGGCCGACCTGGAGGGCTCGACCGACCTCGTCGTGCTGCCCGAGGCCTTTGCCCGCGACTTCGGCGAGGCCGGCTCCGACCTCGCGCCGTACGCCGAGCGGCTGGACGGCCCCTTCGCGGAGCACCTGCGCGCGCTGGCCGGCAAGACCCAGACCGCCTGGCTGGCGGGGATGTTCGAGGCGGCCCCGGACCCCGCGCGCCCGCTGAACACGCTCGTGCTGGCCGACGGCGACCACGAGGTCGCCTATCGCAAGATCCACCTCTACGACTCCTTCGGCTACGAGGAGTCGCGGAGGATCAGCGCCGGCACGATCGAGCCCGCCTCCACCGAGATCCGCGGCTTCCCGGTCGGCCTGATGACCTGCTACGACCTGCGCTTCCCCGAGCTGGCCCGCGCGCTGGTCACGGCGGGCGCCGAGGCGCTGGTGGTGCCGGCCGCCTGGGTGGCGGGCGAGCGCAAGGTCGAGCACTGGCGCACGCTGCTGCGCGCACGCGCGATCGAGAACACCGTGTGGGTGGTCGGGGTCGGACAGCCGGGTCCCCGCTACAGCGGGCACTCGATGGTGGTCACCCCGGACGGAGACGTCGTCATCGAGGCGGGCGAGGAGGCCATCGTGCTCGACGCCGTCCTCGACCGCGACGCCGTGGCCATCGCTCGCCGTACCAACCCGTCACTGGCCAACCGGCGGATGTGAGCCCTCACTAGACTCTGCACTCCTGGAGGGGTGCCGGAGTGGCCTAACGGAACCGCCTTGAAAGCGGTCGCTGGCAGCAATGTCAGCCGCGGGTTCGAATCCCGCCCCCTCTGCCGAGAGGAGTCGGGCTACTCCGACCCGCCGAGCTCGAGCGAGACCGAGTCGTAGACGAGGTCGTGCACCCGCTGCACGTAGTGCTCGAGATCGGTCTGCAGCCGACGCAGCTCGCTGAGGATGACGTCGATGTCGAGCCGGTCCAGGACGCCGGCGGCGAGGGTGGCCGTGCGCGCCTGCAGCTGGCGGCGGGTGCGGTGGGAGGTCCCCTCGCGGGGAGCGAGCCAGGCCTCGGTCTGGGCCTGGGGTGCGGTCAGCGCGTCCTTGACCGCCGAGAGGCGGCGCCGCACGTTCCACCGCCAGTCGGCAGAGGTCGCGTCGCAGGCGAGGAGCTGCTGCAGGTCCTTGATCGCGCTCTCGAGAGATGCCATCGCCGATCTCCTCCGGACGAGCCGATTGGACCTCTGAGTGTGACCTAGCACACCTTCGCCGACAAGACCCGATTTGTGGTGGGCGTCGGGCACGGATGTAATGCGCAGGTGAATCCCCGATCGGCGGCGGAAACCGCACCGGTCGAGCTCGCGCTCGCACCGGCCCTGCGGCTGCGCCTGCTCGGCACCGGCCTGGGCGCCGTCGGTCTCGTGGTCGCGCTCGGGGTGCTGCTGATGTGGCTGGTGGATGCTGCCACGCCCTTCGTGACCGGCCTCGTCGTGCTCGGGTGCGTCGGGGTGCTGACGCTCGGTCTGCTGCTGGGCCTGCGGCACTGGGTGGTGCGGCTGGACCAGCACGGCTACCGCGTGCGGGTGTTGCGACCCCAGGCCCGCGCCGCCCGGTGGAGCGACGTGCTCGACCTGAAGGCCGTCAACGCGCGCGGCAACCGGTGCCTCGTGCTGCGCCTGCGCGACGGCCGTACGACGGTCCTGCCGGTCGACGCGATCGAGGGTGGACCGGTCAATCTCACCGAGCTGCTCACCGGCCATCTCGACGGGAGCGCCCGCCGGCCGCGCTGATCGCGAGCCCTCAGGTGCACACCGGACGACGCGGGCCGAGGTCGGCGACATAGGTCCTCCACTCCACGGCCGTCAGCTCGCGCCCGGCGAGCTGGCAGGCGGCGCGGGCCAACGCGGACGGCTCGAGGTTCCACACCAGCACGCCCTTCGCGCCGGTGACCGCCACCGCCTTCCCGTCGGGCCGGAGGGTCGCCGAGACCAGGTCCCCCTGCGGACCGAACACCGACGCGCTGACCTCGAGCGGGTCGCCGAGGCGCAACCCCGTGCGGGTGTCGTAGAGCGACACCGTCCCGGCCCGTGACGTAGCCATCAGCAGGCGGCCGTCGCGCGAGAGCTGCAGCCCGGCGGGCTCGGCGGTGATGCCGGCCAACTCGGTGCGCGGAGTCATCGTCCGTGCGTCGTAGATGAGCACGCGGGGACCTGCGGCGAGCGCGACGACGTCCGCGGCCGTCGCCGAGATCCGCCAGCCGGTCAACGGCTTCGCGGAACGCCGACCGGTGCGGGCGTCGAACACGTCGGTGACGGCGTCCTTGTCGAGGTCGGTCGGGTAGGAGGTGATCACGACACGCGAGAGGTCGGACGTCGCGGTCGCCGCGGAGATGTAGCCGCGCACCGGGAGGGGCCTGCCGATCACCTCGTCCGCCGCCGGGTCGACGGCTTCGAGCCGGTGCTCGTACCCGACGAGGACACGTCGTCCATCAACCGCCGTACCGAGGAGGGTCGCGCCGGGGCGGATCGAGGTGACGGCAGTCATGACGCCGGTACTCGGGTCGCGCAGGCGGTAACGGTCGCCCGGCCCGGAAACCAGGGTCCCGGACCGGACGAGAAGCCCGTCGGCGCCCCCCGGAAGGGTGTACCGCGCTGTGTCCGCACCGGGGCCCGCGCCCGTCTGCCAGACCGACGCCGCTCTGAAGGTCGCCCGCGTCCAGTCCCCACCGGGTGGTCGAGGGGCGACCATCACCGCGTCTCCCGTCGGGCTGTAGCCGTTCATCAGGATCTTCCCCGGGGCATACAGCGTGGTGACGGCGCCGTCACCGTTGATGCGCCAGCGCTCGATGGAGGCCTCGACGGTCGCCCCGAAGTCGACCAGGTCCCCCCCGTCGGCGCTGACCTGCAGGGTCCCGACGTTGCCCCGCTGGGTCTGCAGGACGCGTCCGGTCACCTGTCCGCTCGAACGGACTCGCTCCACGATGCTGCCGTGATAGCTGCCGCAGTAGATGCGGTCCGCAGCCTGCGAGACGACCGGCCAGGCGCACGGAGAGCGGCGGTTGCCCTCGATCGACGCCGACCAGCGGCGAGCACCCGTGCGGACGTCGATCGCCTCGATGTGCTCCTCACCGATGGTGACCAGCAGGCCGTCCGAGCCCACGTCGAGCGCGACGTCGGAGGACCAAGGCGAACCTCGGTACGTCCGCAGCAACCGTCCGCTGCGACCCTCGAAGCGGCGTACGCCGCCGGTCGACGAGCCGGTGTACAGCGTCCCGTCGGGGCCGAAGGCGATCGCACCCACGAACCAGTCCGGCTCCGCCTTCGTCAGCGGCGGCCCGTCGATGTGCGCGAGCACCCTCCCGTGCACGTCGAACACCACCACCTCGCCGGTCTGGTGGCCCTCGACCACCGCGACCGTCCGCCCGTCCGGGCTCAGCGCCAGACCGCCCATCTGCGTGGGCAGCATGACCGGGGCCATCAGCCGTCTGCCGGTGGCCAGGTCGAAGGTCGAGAGAGTGACGCACGGGTCGTGGGCTACGGTCGACGCCGCCCGGACCGCGCCGAAGCCGCCGTGCTTCTCGGCATAGGCATGGCAGCCCTCGACCGCTTCATCGGTGCCGTCGCCGAGGGTGAGGTGCGCGCCGACACGGCCGTCAGCGCTCGCGGCAATGACGTCCCCCGGACCGTGCTCCACATCGAGGTGGGGCAGCGAGCGGACGACCTTCTTCGTACGCAGGTCCAGGACCTCGGGGACCCGGCCCTCGATCGCCACGAACGCCTGGGCTCCACCGGGCAACAGCGCACCGTTCATGGACTTCCCGACCGGAGTGTCGGAGACGAACCCCTGAGCCCCGGTGAACGTGCCGAGCAGCGCGGAGTGCGTGCGCGGGTCGTCGGGCCAGCGCTGGTAGGCGGCGGCAGCCAGCAGAGCGGCCACGGCGCGGTTGGTCCCGCGAAGCGCGAGCGAGGCGTTGGTCAGCGACTCGACCCGCTGCTCGTCGCGCGCGGCGGAGGCGGAGTCCCGTTCCCGCTCGGCTCGGGAGGCGTTGCGCCGCGCCACGGTACCCACGCCGACCGTCACGACGAGCAGGAGCACGGCGGCGCCGAGCAACCAGCGCAGCCGACGGTTCTGGGTGCGGTCGCGCCGTGCCCGAGCGGTCTCCAGCTCCTGCTCCGCCGCACGTCCCGCGACCGACGCGGCGACGAACTCGGTCTCGAGCGCGGTCAGGTCGGGCGTGGAGGCCGCACGCCACTCGAGCGCCGCGTCGAGCCGCGCGCCCCGGTACAGCTCGCTGTCCGCCCGCCCCTGCGCCGCCCACGCCTCGGCCGTGGCCGCGAGGTGTCGCATCACGCGTAGCCCCTCGGTGTCCTCGTCCAGCCAGGTCTGCAACCGGGGCCAGCTGCGGGCCAGCGACTCGTGGGCGAGGCCGACACCGTCGTCGCCGCTGGTCACCAGCCGGGACTGCACGAGCTGGCCCAGCACCCGTGCGGTGTCGTGGTCGGAGGGCAGCGCGGTCACCGGCACGTGCCGCGCGAGGATCGAGCCGTCCACCGGACGCAGCACGAGCCGCAGCATCAGCGACCGGCACAGCGCCCGGTCGTGGGCCGGAAGGCTCTCGAACAGCCGCTCGGCCGAGCGGGAGACCGCACCGGACAAGCCACCCGACTGCTCGTAGCCCTCCACCGTGAGGGTGGCGCCCTCTCGGCGTTGCCACGTCTCGACGAGCGCGTGCGACAGGAGCGGCAGCGCGGCCGGCTGGTCCTCGACGTCGTGCAGGACGAGGTCCACGAGGCCCGACTCGATCCGCAGGCCTGCGCGCCGGGCGGGTTCGACGATCGCCGTCCGCACGGCCGCAGTATCGAGTGGCCGGACGAGGTAGAGCCCGCGCTCGACGGCACCAGTCAGCTCCGCGGCCATCGCGAGGTCGGCCAGCGCATCGGCGCGCACGGCCAGGAGCACCCGGCCACCGCCGGCGATGTGCCGGGACAGCTCGGCCCCGCAGGGTGCGGCATCCTCCGCGGCGAGCAGCTCCTCGGCCTGGTCGAGCGCGACGACGCCCTCGGGGGCGGCGGCGAGGACGGCCTCGCGGACCGACCTGAGCGCGTCGACACCGCCCAGGACCACCTCGACGCGGTGTCCGCGCAGGCGTAGCTCGGCGACGAGCCCGGCGCGCAGCAACGAGCTCTTGCCGCATCCCGACGGCCCGCTGAGCACCAGCACCGGAAATGCCTCGAGGCGTGCGAGTCCGTCCGCGATCTCCCGGTCGCGGCCGAAGAAGTTCTCGTGGTCGGTGGTGTCGAAAGGGACGAGGCCCGGGTACGGGCACGACCCGCTCGACGGCGGCGGCGCCCGGACGCCATCCAGCGACGCGTCCTGGCGCAGGATCGCGGTCTCGAGAGAGACCAGCTCCTGCCCGGGATCTACGCCGAGCTGCTCGACGAGCACGGACCGAGCCCGCCGGATCGTCGCGAGGGCGTCGCCCTGACGCCCCCCGCGGTACTGCGCGAGCGCGAGCAACGCCCAGCGTCGCTCGCGCAGGGGCTCCTCGCGGACACCGCCCTCAGCGTCCACGGCGACTCCCTCGTCATCGCCACTGGCGAGCCGCGCCGCCAGCAGGTCGTCCTCGGCACTACGTCGCAGCTCAGCCAGACGGAGGGCCGCGCCGGCTGCCGGCTCCCAGCCGTCGAGATCCGCGAAGGGCTCACCGCGCCACAAGGCGAGGGCTTCGACGAACCCGGCGACCGCGCGTCCGGGGTCGCCGTCACGCGCCAGTCTCCGCGAC
>CAWCDX010000011.1:0-90343 GCA_963794435.1 uncultured Actinomycetota bacterium | reverse complement strand
GATCTGCTCGAACAGGGACACGATGATCCCGTCGGGCCCACGCACGTAGGCCATCCGGACGCTGTTCTCGTACTCGCCGATGCCGCCGACGAGCCCGTACCCGTCCGCAGTCACCGCCTCGACGGCTGCACGGAGGTCACCGACCTCGAAGGAGACGTTGCGCAGCCCGAGCTCGTTGGCCATCGCCGTGGGCGATCCCGGCATGTGGTCGGGCGTGACGAAGCTCGAGAGCTCCAGGCGGGAGCCTCCGTCCGGCGGTCGCAGCATCGCGATGTCGCAGCGCGCGCCCGGGATCCCGCAGACGGTCTCGACGAACTCTCCCTCCACCGATCCCGTGCCCTCCACCTCGAGACCGAGTCCGACGAAGAACGCCGTCGCCGCATCCAGGTCCGCGACGGTGATGCCGATGTGGTCGAAGCGTCGGATGTGTGCCATGGGTCCATGGTGGCCTCTCTCACCGCCGCCTGCGGTAGCGGACCTCGCCGCTGGCCAGCACCCGCATGTCGTAGGTCGAGTCGTGTGCTCGGCGATGGTGCCAGCCGCACAGGGGGATCCCGGTCAGGTCCGTGCGCCCTTCCATGAACCAGGGGATCGGATGGTGGATCTCGCACCAGGCGAACGGTCTCTCGCACCCTTCGGCTGCGCAGGTGTCGTGCCTCCCGGACAGGACGAGGCGCTGTGCCTTGTTGTGCAGCCGCGACTCCCGTCCGGCGTCCAGCGGCACCGACCGGCCGCCGTAGACGATGGGCATGATGCCGGCGTTGCAGGCCAGGCGCCGCGTTTCGCTCACGCTGAGGTCGCCGCCGGTGTCGAGGTGTGCGGCGGCCAGAGCGTCGACGAGGTGCTGGTGGTCGATGTGGACGGCGATGGTGACGCCGTTGCGCCCCTGCTGAGCGAGCCCCTCGGTGGGCAGGTGCTCGCAGAGCTCGATGAGTGCCTGTCCGAGACGCTCGGTGTAGCTCAGACCTGACCAGGCCTCGGTGCGGTCGGCGACGGTCTTGTCGATGACCTCGTCACCGGCCGCGTTGCGACCCACGCGACGCGGCGAGGACAGGTGCTCCAGCATCGTCAGGAGCAGGTGGGCATGCAGGTCGGGGACGACGAACTTGCCCGTCCAGGTCCCGTCGCCGTTGTCGAGGAGGGACATCCATGTCTCGTCCTGGGCCCGCTGCTCCTCCTCTGTCACGATGGCGGCCTCGTGGCGATCTGCGTGGGCCCTGCTGACACGGTCGAGCATTCGCCGCGACTGCCGGCGCAGCGCCTTGGTGTTGAGTCCCAGCTCGACCGCCCGGATCACCAACGCCGCCACGGCCTCGTCGCGCTGCTCGTCGGTGACCTCTTTCGGCATCTGCTCAGCCGCCTTGACGATGAGCCGTGCGTGGTCCTCGCTCAGCTCGCCGGCGGCGAACGCGTGGCGCACCGAGGGGTAGCGCTCCTCCAGCATGCGCGCCAGCCAGAGGCCGCCCCGCATCACGGCTGCACTCGTCCGAGTCAGGCGGGCCAGCCAGGCGCCCGTGTCGGTCGCGGCGCTCGCCTCGCCTGCGCGACCCACCTCGGCCGAGCGCGTCAACCTGAGGCGGAGCTCAGCCAGCCGGCGCTCGAGCTGCGCCGTGGTCCCGATGGTCGCTTCCACCGCACCGGCGTCCGCCGTCGGCAACGGCCCCTCCGGCAGCCCGGCCAGGGCCTCCTCCGCCGCTCGCAAGCACGCGGCCACCGCATCCAGCGGATGCAGCTCCGGATCGATCACCTGGGCGGCCATGGAGCAATTCCAGCACAGGGAACCAGTGTTTTCGATACTCCATTCGAATCTGTGGACAACTCTTCTTGCCCAGGTCCGGGGTGAGACACCGATCAGTCCTGAGCTCTTCGCGGATCACATCTGATGAGAGCGGCCACCGGGCCGCCGCAGCTGGTCGTCGACGAGGAGACACCGATGGACGAGACCGGACGGCTCCGCTGGGTCGCGGCCGCACTGTCTGCCCTGGGAGCGGTCGCCGGCCTGGCACTCACCGCGAGGCGGTCCGTCGTACCGGACCCCGACATCCAAGCCACCGGATCAACCGGATCCGGGACCCTAGAAGGAGCAGCAGCATGACGGCACGAATGGTGACCTACCGAGTCAAGGACGGACGCACCGAGGAGAACACGAAGTACGTTCGCGAGGTGATGGCTGACCTCGAGGCCCGCAAGACCGAAGGGGTGACCTACTCGGTCTACCTCCTCGACGACGGCGTGAGCTTCGTGCACGTGGTGGACGAAGAGGGTGACGGCGGCAAGGTGCAGGTATCAGAGGCATTCCAGCGGTTCACCGCGAGCCTGGTCGAGGACCGGTGCGCCGACACCCCCCAGCTGCACCAGATGACGCTCGTGGGGGGCTACTCGGGATGACGCTGGCGTCGGAGGAGTTCGCCGAGCAGGTCGCGCCGCTGCGGCCCGGGTTGCTGCTGCACTGCTACCGGATGCTCGGCTCCTCCCACGACGCCGAGGACGCGGTGCAGGAGACGCTGCTGCGCGGGTGGCGGGGCGTGGACCGGTTCGAGGAGCGCAGCTCGCTGCGGACCTGGCTCTACTCGGTGGCCACCAACGTCTGCCTGCGCGAGATCGAGCGGCGCGGGCGGCGGCTGGTCCCGGTGGACCTGGGGCCGGCCGCCGACCCGGCCGACGGGCTGGGGCCACCACTGACCGAGACGGCGTGGCTCGGGCCCCTGCCCGACGCCGGCCTCACCTGGGGCTCCACCCCCGCCGAGGCGGTCTACGAGCAACGCGAGGCCGTCGAGCTGGCGTTCATCGCCGCACTCCAGCACCTGCCCTCCTTGCAGCGGGCGGTCCTGGTGCTCCGCGACGTCCTTGCCTTCTCCGCGGCCGAAACCGCGGAGATCCTGGACACCACGGTCGCGTCGGTGACGAGCGCCCTGGCCCGAGCCCGAGGATCGGTCCGCGCCGTGCTTCCCGAGCGCAGCCAGCAAGAGGTGCTGCGCGAGGTCGGCGACCGACAGGTCCGTGCCACGGTCGCGGCGTTCATGGCCGCGTGGGAGCGCAACGACGTCGACGCCGTGGTCGCTCTCCTGGCCGAGGACGTCGAGATGACGATGCCGCCGTACGCCGAGTGGTATCGGGGCAGGGCTTCGGTCGCGGCGTTCCTCGCCGAGATGCCACTGGCCGACGGGCGTCGCTGGCGGGTCGAGCCGACCACGGCGAACGGCCAGCCCGCCATGGCCTTCAGCACCTGGGACGAGAAGATCGGAGCCTTCCTCAGCCACGGACTGTCCCTGCTCACCTTCGGTCCGGGGAGCATCACCGTCTTCACGACCTTCCTCGAGCCGTGGGCGGCGCAGACCTAGGGGCCGAGGACAACGGCGGCGAGCTCGTGTCGCCTCGACGAGCAACCCCCGAGGGCTTTTGTGTGGGCTACCTGCCGAGGGCGAGAGCGAGGAGGGTATTGATCGCGGTCTCGAACGGACGGATGTCCCGTTGAACCTGGGCAATCAGAAGCCCCCCTTGGAGGGTCGCGAGCAGTGTCGTGGCGAGGTCGTCCGGGTCGATGCCGGACGGGAGCCTTCCCTCTGCGTGGAGGGGTTTCAGGCCGTCGCTGATGGCGGCTGCCCACTGACTGAACCCGGCCGCGATGAGCGCTCGGGCCTCGGCGTCGCTCTCGGCGAGCTGCCCACCGAGCGAGCCGAGTTGGCAGCCGCCTCTTGCCTGGGTGCGCCTCGCCGCAGCTAGCACCATCTTCCGCCAGGCTTCGACGCCGTTCGCCCTGCCGAGCGCCTGCGCGTTGCGCTTGACGATGGCGTCGGCCTGGTAGTCGATGACCGCCTGCACGAGGTCGTGCTTGTCGGGGAAGTAGTGGTACATCTGCGACCCGCTGACTTCGGCGGCCACCTTGATGTCCTCCAAGGTGGCCGCCGCCACCCCTCGCTCATGGATCAGAGCGGCGGCCACCTCGACGATCCGCGCCCGGGTGCGTGCCCCCTTGGGGGTCAGCTTCGGCCGATCCGTCGTCTCGTCCTGCATGCACCGACCCTAACAGATTTTGGGTTTGACAACCCATTCTGTTCCGCGCCATAGTGAGTTGCATGACTCACTTTTGGGGCCCGGGAACATCCGCATGAGCGAACTGCCGGGAAAGACCGCTCTGATCACTGGTGCCAACGGCGGGATCGGCAAGGACGTGGCCCGGCAACTGGCACTCCGTCCCGAGGTGGCCCGCATCTACCTGGCGTGCCGGAACCAGGATCGCGCGACAACGGCAAAGGCCGAGCTTGAAGCCGAGACCGGACGATCCATCTTCGACATTGTTGTCATGGACGTTGCCGATCTGGGTTCGGTCCGCGGCGGCCTGGGGAGCCTCGACGGATCCGTCGACGCGCTGGTCATGAACGCTGGTGTCATTGGCCCGCAGTCGATGGAATTGACCGCAGACGGGGTCACGACCGTGTTCGCAACGAACGTCCTGGGCCACGTCGTCCTCCTCGAAGGGCTCTTGGCAGAGGGGCGGCTCGGCGAGGTTGCGGTCCTCGCCGGAAGTGAAGCAGTCCGCGGAGTTCCGAAGCTGCGGATGAAGGGGCCGTCGTTCGTCTCGACCTCAGCCGATGAGCTCGCCACCGTCATCGACGGCAGCTACTTCGAAAGCAGAAAAGCTGACTTCAACCTGGCGTTCGGGCAGGCCAAGTACATCGGGGCGCTCTGGATGGCCTACCTGGCCCGCCAGCACCCCGACCGCCGGTTCATCACCGTGAGCCCCGGGAACACCACGGGCACCCAAGCCCCCAGCGGCCTCCCGCTACCGATGCGGGTAGCCGCCAAGTACGTCATGCCCGCCCTGGGACTCGCCCACAAGCTCGACGTAGGAGCGAAGCGGCTCGTCGACGGCGTCACCGACCCGACCCTGTCCACCGGTACGTTCTACGCCAGCGGGGCCAACACTCTTACCGGTCCGCTGGTCAACCAAGCCGACCTGTTGCCCGACCTGGCCAACCCGTCCTTTCAGGACCACGCCAACGAGGCCATCCATCGCTTCATCGACTAGACACGCTGCTCGGACCTCGGGTCAGAACATGTCGGGGCACCACGGGGCGCGGTGCCAGCCGAAGGCCGTGCTCGCCGCGGCCACGGCGCCGGGGGTGTGCTCGGTGACCCGTCGTACCTGGTGCAGCTGCTGCAGCCGGACACCGCCGAGGTAGATCGTCCCGAGCTCGAGGATGCCCATGCTGAGGTCCGGACGTGAGGTCACCCGGGTCACCTCGGCAGAGGAGCCCTCGGGGTCGCCATCGGTGACGATCCGGTAGCACCCGCTGTTGGCGGGCAGCAGCGGGTCGTCCACCTCGATCACGAGGTCCACGCCGGCGGCGTACTTCCGGGCCCGCAGGGCGGCCTCGACGTCGACGACCCGGAGGTAGAGGTTGTCGGTCACCTGGGTCTCCACGGCCCGGGCGTCGGCCATCAGGTGGCGCAGCGGCTCGTCGAGCGGGACGCTCCAGTGGCGGAAGGTGCGGGCGAGGTCGAGGTCGAGGAGGTAGCGCCAGATCCCGGCGTAGGCGCCCGGGTCGTCGGCCCAGACCTCCTTGATCCGCACCTCGCCCTCGGGGAACTCGCCGAACTCCTCCTTGAAGCGGTACGTCGCGAACCCGTCGGCGTCACCGTCGGCGTCGTAGTGCACGACGTAGCGCAGCTCGGAGGCGCCGCGACGGGCGAACGGCAGGTCGAAGGCGGCGAACTCCCAGATGATGTCGTCGCGCACGAACGCGCCCGGGTGCTCGGCCACCATCGCGGCGTGCAGCGGTCGGGCCACCTTCATGAACTGCTCGCGGGTCACCTCGTCGACCGACCCCGACACCTCGATGGCCGGCAGGAACTTCAGGCGCGCGTTGACACCCTTGATGACGGCGCGGGTCGACGCGGGCCCGTAGCCGAACCGGCCGTAGATCAGTGACTCCGAGGCCCACAGCACCGCCAGCGGCTCACCACGCTGGGCCACCTTCTCCAGCTGGTGGGTCATCATCGCGGTGAGCAGCCCACGGCGTCGGTACGGCGGGTGGACGGTCACCACGGTCACGGCAGCGGTCGGCACCGCCGCCCCTCCCGGCACCGTCAGCTGCCGCCCGAAGTCGCCGCAGGTGGAGACCCAGCGGCGGCCGACCTTGAAGCCGAACATCCGGCTGCGGTCGAACTCGCGCTTGTCCAGGTCGAGGAGCTCCTCGTGGTACTCCTCCTGGAACCCTCGCGCGATCGCCTGGTGGAACTCCTTGAAGGTGGCGTCGGTGACGTACTTGAGCTCGGGCTCGACGAGGTGCGGAGCTGTCGGTCGTGTGGGCACCCCGCCATTTCACCCGACCGGTCCCTTCAGGGCCAGCGATTAACCCTCAGAGCGTGGCGGCGTGCCGACCCACGCGCCGGCCGAAGTACGACCCCTCGGCGAGCTGGGTGCCGGAGGCGTAGCTCTTGCCGTCCTGGGCGATGTTGACCGCGCACGCGCCACCGGCGTACAGGCCCTCCACGACCGACCGGTCCTCGCGCTGCACCCGGCCGTCGAGGTCGACGCGGAGTCCGCCCATCGTGAAGCCGGCGTACATCGCCTTGCCCAGCGTCAGGTCGTAGGCACCCCAGGGCCCGGTGTCCTGGGGCTCCAGCCAGTCGGGGTGCTTGTGGAAGTCGGGGTCCTCCTTGCGGCGCGCGTGGTCGTTGTACGACGACAGCGTCCGCTCCAGCGCACCGGTCGGGATGCCCAGCGACTGCTCCATCTCGGCCACCGTCTCCCAGCCGTCGACGAACGGGCACAGCGGGAACGCGGGGTGCTCGATGTGCGCGGAGTCGACGATCAGCCACGCCGCCTGGTCGGGCTGGTCGAGCACGAAGCCGGACGTGCGGGAGTGGTAGGAGTCCTCGGCGACGAACCGCTCACCGAGCTTGTTCACGACGATGCCCGTGACCAGCTGCTCGGGCGGGTAGAACGGCGCGGTGATGAAGGCTTCCTCCATGCAACGCAGCTCGCCCCCGGCCGAGGCGCCGAGCCGGATGCCGAGGCCGTCGTCGTAGGTGGAGGCCAGGGGGAACAGCTTGGAACCGAGCTGCGGGGTGTACGCCGCCACCATCGCGTCGTTGCCGACGTAGCCGCCCGCCGCGAGCACGACCGCCTTAGCCCGGATGGTGCCGCGCTCGTCGAAGCGGCGCCACTGCACCCCCACGACGGAGCCGTCGGCGACCACGAGGTTGGTGGCGCCGGTCTCCAGGCGCACGTCGACGTCGGTCTCGGAGATCCGGTCGGCGAGCGCGTCGAGCACGATCTTGGCGCCACCGGTGTCACCGGGCTGCGGCACCTTGTGACCGCGCGGGGCCGGCCGGGCGAGGTCGCGGAAGGGGTGGACCTTCTCGTTGCCGGTGTACATCAGCCCCTCGGTGCCGGGCTGGATCACCGCCTTGTGGGGGTAGAGCGACCGCTCGAACCGCATCCCCAACGCCTCGATCCAGTCGAAGTGCTCGACGCTGTCCTCGCAGAACGCCCGGATCTTGGCCTCGTCAGGGTCGGGCGAGACCGCCGTGAGGTAGGCGAACATCTCCTCCGCGGAGTCCTCGATGCCGACCGCGCGCTGCACCGCCGTACCCCCGCCGAGGTAGAAGTGCCCCCCGGCCATCGCGCTGGTCCCGCCGTGCTCCGCGGCGCGCTCCAGCAGCACCACCCTGGCTCCGGCCCGCGCGGCCTCGAGTGCCGCGCAGCCGCCGGCGATCCCGAACCCGACGACCACGACGTCGACCTCGTCGCTCCACGTCGCCACGTCATCGGCGTCGACCGGTGGGGGCAGGTCCAGGCTCATGCTGGGGAGTCTATGAAGAAACTAGAACAAGTTCTATCCGTCGGGTCAGCGAGCGCGGAGCCACTTCACGTAGGGCATCGCGGCGAACTGCACCCGCCAGCTCTTCACGGTGTAGCGGTGGTAGCCGTGCGTCCCGCCGGCACCGCCCCAGTTCTGCTCCACCGCGACGATGCTCCCGTTGCCGGCGGCGCCGACCGCGGAGGAGATGACGATCCCGGTGTGTCCGACGTCGTTGAAGGCCCGGCTCCTGGACAGGCTGAGCACGTCCCCCTTGCGCGGGGCCAGGTGCTGGGTGCCGTTGGCGATCTTGCGGAACCTGGCCGGGTACGCCGCGACGTACCTGTCCACCGCCTGCGCGCCGTTGGCGATGCCCGGATCGGCGTTGAAGCGAGCCTTCAGGTAGCGGGCGACCAGCTCGATGCACTGGTAGCCGCGGTAGTAGATCCGTGACCCGGCGAACGGCAGCACGACCGGACCACTGTCGGACCTCGCTCCGTCCCAGGCGGGCCGGGCGCCACAGGCGTAGACCCTGACGCGGGCGTCGGCGTAGTAGTAGCCGAGCGCCTTGGCTCCGGCGAACGCGGTGCAGCCGGGTACGGCGACCGGCGTCGCGGCGGCCTGCGCCGGCGGCCCGGTGAGGAGCGCGCCGAGGACGGCGAGGAGGAGCACGACGACGGCCCAGGGCGCGCTTCGGACTGGCCTTGTCGTGGGCATCGGGTCTCCTTCGCGTCCAGGTTGATGACCTGGAAGGGGTGACCGCAGCGGCGCCAGGAGTAATCATGACAATAGTTGCGCTTCCGCGTTTAACGTGCATGCACGACAAAGCGAACTAGTCCACGCCTCATAGACTGAGAGGCCTGCCGCCAACCGCCGAGGGCCTGTGATGACACTCGACGTGCACCAGCTCGACCAGATCCTGCTGGTCGGCACGGGCGTGCTCCTGCTGGCCATCCTCGCGGTGCGCCTCAGCGTCGGGGTGGGCCTGCCGAGCCTGTTGGTCTACCTGCTCATGGGCGTGGTGCTGGGGGAGGCGGGTCTCGGCCTGCGCTTCGACGACGCGGAGGTCGCGCAGGCACTCGGCTTCGCGGCGCTGATCCTGATCCTGGCCGAGGGCGGCCTGACCACGCCGTGGAAGGAGATCCGGCCGGTGATGCGGCTGGGCGTCTCCCTGGCCACGATCGGCGTGGCCGTGAGCGTGCTGGTGATGGCGCTCTTCGGTCACTTCGTGCTCGGCCTGCGCTGGGAGATCGCCGTGCTGCTGGGGGCGGTCACCTCCTCGACCGACGCGGCGGCGGTCTTCTCCGTGCTGCGGCGAGTGCCGCTGCCACGCCGGCTCACCGGTGCCCTCGAGGCGGAGTCCGGGCTCAACGACGCCCCCACCGTCGTGCTGGTCACCCTGGTCAGCGCCGGGGGCAGCCACGGGTTGTTCTACTTCGCCGGGACCATCGCCTACGAGCTCGCGCGCGGGCACGATCGGCGGCCTGCTCGTGGGGTACGCCGGCGCCTGGCTGCTGCGACGCTCGGCGCTCCCGAGCTCCGGGCTCTACCCGCTGGCCGTGCTCTCCTTCACGGTGCTGGCGTACGCCGGGACGGCGCATGCTCCACGGGTCCGGCTTCGCGGCGGTCTACGTCGCCGCGCTGGTCCTGGGCAACGCCGAGCTGCCGCACCGGCAGGCGACCCGATCCTTCTCCGAGGGCGTCGCCTGGCTCGCGCAGATCGGGCTGTTCGTGATGCTCGGGCTGCTCGCGGCCCCGCAGCGGCTCGACCTCACCACGGTGGGCCTCGCGGTGGCGGCGGGCCTGGCGCTGACCCTGGTGGCCCGGCCGCTCTCGGTGGCGATCGCCGCGATCGTGCAACCCATGAACGGGCGAGAGCTCGCGTTCCTGTCCTGGGCCGGGTTGCGCGGCGCCGTGCCGATCGTGCTGGCGACCATCCCCCTCGCCGAGGGCATCGACGGCGCCACGCGAGCTCTTCGACATCGTCTTCGTCTTCGTCGTCGTCTTCACGTTGCTGACCGGGCCCACCCTGCCGCTGGTCGCCAAGGTGCTGCGCGTGGCCCGGCGCAGCGAGCCGCGCGACCTCGACGTCGAGGCGGCCCCGCTGGAGCGGATCGCCGCCGACCTGCTGCAGGTCACCATCTCCCCGAAGTCCCTGATGCACGGGGTCGAGGTCGGCGAGCTGCGGTTGCCCACGGGCGCCTCGGTGGCCCTGATCGTCCGCGACGGGAAGACGTTGGTGCCCGAGCGTCGTACCGTGCTGCGCCACGGCGACGACGTGCTCGTGGTGACGCCGCGCAAGGTCCGGGAGGCCACCGAGCAGCGGCTGCGCGCGGTGTCCATCGGTGGCCGGCTCGCCCAGTGGCTCGGCACGGGGAGACCGCGCACCTAGCGAGACTGGTGCCGCTTGCGCCCTCCGCCCAGCGCGCGGAACGGCGCGTTGAGCATGTAGAAGGTCGAGCCGGATCGCCGCCGACTTGCCACACGTTGGTCCACCGACGCCACTGGCGGTGCTTGTCGACGCAGACGCTGGCCGTGTCGACCTCCGGGTCGGTGACGCCGTAGTGCGCGGCGACGTTGCGCAGCGTGGTGTTCCAGAAGCTGTCCTCCTGGCGGTGGCCGCCGAGCATCATGCCGAGCTCGAAGATCGGGTCGGAGGCGCGCATCAGCACCTGGGCCTGCGCGACGGTGTCGCCGTCCTGGGCGGCTGCGCTGAAGGTGATCCATCCCGCGAAGACGTGGCCCTCGGGAGTCATCAGGGTGAAGGACTCCTCGTCGGCGTAGAGCACCATCACGCCGGTGGAGAGGCGCAGCTTGCCGGGCAGGGTGCCCTCGATGAGCGCGACCTCACCGGGCGCGATGCCGGTGAGCGGTCCGTAGAAGTGGTTGCCCTCGGGCCAGAAGTCGGGGAAGCGCTGCTTCCACAGGGCGACCAGGTCCGTGGGGGAGACGAGGTCGCCGGGCAGCCGGGCCTGGTAGGTCTTCTGCCAGAGCTTGCCGAAGCCCTGGATCGGGCTGGCCAGCCGCTTGCCTGCGACGTTGATCCCGGTGGCGCCCGCAGGCACCTCCGCGACGTCGAGCCGCGAGACGGTCTTGGCCCAGTTGGCGACCGTGCGTGCGGTGGCCCGGTCGGGGCCGCCCTCCGCGAGGTCCGGTGTGGCCGGTACTGGCTGGGCGTCGCTCATCGTCGTGCTCCCTGGTCGCCGGCCGCGTCCATCGCGGCCTGTTCGTCGTCGTGGATGCCGATCGCCTCGTCGAGGCGGGTCAGCTCGAAGATCTGCCGGTAGTGGTCGGAGAGGCCGAAGGCCAGCAGCTCCTGGGAGTGCCGGTTGGCCCGCACGAGCAGCGTGACCAGGAGGCCGATCCCGCCACTGTTCATGTAGGAGAGCCCGGTGAAGTTGAGCACCACGGCCCGGGCGTCGCCCACCTGGTCGTAGGCCTCCATCAGCACGGCCTCCGAGCCGGCCGTCACGTCGCCCTCGATGTCCACCACCGCGGCCGCTCCCGAGCGGCGTACCCCGAAGGTGGCAGTGGCCTCTGTCATCTCGTGCTCCCTTCCTCTGCGCCGTCCAGGGCGCTGTCTTCGTCCGGACGGATCGCCATGAAGTCGGCGAGCCGCGTGATCTGGAAGATCTCCTCGTAGTGCGGACTGAGCCCGAAGGCGCTGAGCGGGATCTTGGCGGCCCGTGCCTGGGCCAGCAGGCCGACGATCAGGGCGATGCCCGTGGAGTTGATGTAGCCGGCCTGCTCGAAGTTGAGCACCGCGGCGCCGGGCGTCTCCCGGGTCGCCTCGCGCCAGGCGGTCTGCAACGTGTGCTCGGCGGTGGCGTCGATGTCGCCGACCAGGTCGATCACGGCGACCCGTCCCCGTCTGCGCACCGTCGTCGTGGTCGCGTCACTCGTGGTCATGGCGGGCACCTCCCAGGTTCTTGGCTTGCTCGTCAGGCTGCTTCTCGGCAGCTCCGTTGGTCGGGGCCACGAATCGCATCACCAGCTCGAGGGTGTGCTCGTCCTCGTCGGTGGTCTCGTGCATCTCGTCGACCATGTTCTTGATCAGGAACAGCCCCCAGCCGCGCGGGCGCTGCAGCCCGGCGAGCTTGGCCTCGAGGTCGGGCGTCTCGGCCTCGCGTCCGGGCCGCACCCCGCCCTGGTCGACGATCTGCACCCTGACCGCCTCCGCGTCGGTCAGCACGCGTACGACGACCGGCAGGTCGGCCCGGTAGTGGTTGCCGTGCTCCATCGCGTTCATCGTGGCCTCGCCCACCGCCGTCTCGAGGTGCTCGAGGCGACCCGGCTCCAGACCGAGCGGCTCGACGATCGCGCTGACCCGGGCCAGGGCGATCCGCTCGTTGCCCTCGGCGCTCGGCACCTCGAACTCCACGCGCTGCCTGGTCTCGTCGCCGTCGCCCCAGGCCCCGCCCGGGACCGGCGACCGGGTGATCACCATCATCGTGATGTCGTCCTCCTGCTCGGCCCCCTCGCCGGTGTGGGACTTCAGGTCCGCCAGCACGTCGTCGATCAGGTCGTGCCCGCCCGGGAAGCGCGCGACGTCGGCCTTCAGGCGCGGGAAGCCGAACATCTCGCCCTGCGGGTTGTGCGCCTCGACGATGCCGTCGGAGTGCAGCAGCAGGGTCTCGCCGGGCAAGAGGACGGTCTCCTTCTCCTCGTAGGCCATGCCGCTCATCAGCCCGAGCGGCATGCCCCGCGCGCGCAGCTCCTCGGAGCCGGTGAGGGTCTTGACGTAGGGCAGGTCGTGGCCGGCGTTGGCGAAGCGGAAGTGCCCGGTGGTCGGGTTCCAGGACGCCGTAGAGGCAGGTGACGAACATCTTCTCCGGCATGTCGGGGCACAGGTGCTCGTTGACCCGCTCGAGCACGGCGCCGGGCTCGATCAGCCGCTGCGCCGAGGCACGCAGCACGCTGCGCGTCGCGGCCATCACCAACGCGGCGGGGACGCCCTTGTCGGTGACGTCGCCGATCACCAGGCCGATGCGTCCGTCGGGGAGGGGGATCACGTCGTAGAAGTCGCCGCCCACCTCACGCGCCGGGCGGTAGTACGCCGCCAGCTGCCAGTTGGGCAGCTCGGGCAGCTGCTTGGGCAGGAAGTTCTGCTGGATCAGCCGGGCCACCTCGAGCTCCTGCTCGAAGCGCTGACGGGTCGCCGCCTCGGCCTGCTGCTCGAGGACCAGCTGGCCGACACGCAGCGCGGGCGCGGCCTGGGCGGCCAGCTTGTCGAGGAGCTTGCGGTCGTCGGAGGAGTACTCCTGCTCCGAGCGTCGCGGTCCGAGGTTGAGCACACCGATCAGCTCGCCCTGGCTGACCAGCGGCACGGCGAGCTTGACGCCGTGCCTCGCGCATCTTCTCCAGCGCCGGCGAGCGCAGCTCGAGCTCGTCGACGTCCACGGCCCCGTTGGCGCTCTGGAGGTAGGCCAGCAGCGGGTCGTTCGGCGCGATGTCGACCGGCGGCAGCTGGTCGCGCGGCTCCACCGCCGGCGTCCCGGCGCGCGAGCGTGTCGTCCCGCTCGGCGCTGCGGCCGAGGAGGCGGCGGCGGAAGGAGGTGGTCAAGATCGTCATGGCACGTCCTTGGTATCGCGGGGGCGTCCGGGAATCGTTACGGGAGACCATCAGGAGTCCCTTCCGCAGCCACAGCGAGACGTGCTCGGGCTGCATCGTGTCGGCTGACGACGAGCTGCAGGTCGTGGCCGAGCGTCGGACAGGTCCACCTCGTCGCGCAGGTGCTCGGCGAAGGCATCGAGAGTGCGGGCGGCGTCGTACCGCGAACGGTAGAACCGGCGGTCGACCGCTTCCTGCACGAGGCGGCGCAACGGGCCGAACAGCGCCGCCACGACCAGCGTCGAGGCGGCGACGGCAAGGTCGGAGTCCCCGGCAACGGGGTCGGAGCAGCACCTGGAGCAGGAGCACCAGGAGCAGGTAGGTCGTCAGCAACGTCAGGGTGAGGATCGAGTAGACGAGCGTGCGCTTGATGACGACGTCGATGTCGAACAGCCGGTGCCTCAGGATCGCGACGCCCATGCTGACGGGGAGCAGCACGACGCACAGCAGCGCGACCAACCAGGCCAGATCCCCCCACGGCTCACCGACCACGAGGGCGACGCCGAAGCCGACCACGGCAACGGCAGCGGTGTAGGCGATCCACTTGACGCGTTGCCGCTCGGCGCCATGGGTCTGCCGAAGGCGCAGGAACAGGGACACGACACACCCGATCGCGACGGGCACGGCCGCCAGCAGGCTGACCTCGCGGAGCACGTGCACGACGTCGGCCGCGGCACCGTGGACACGGAACGGGTTGTCGATGCCGGGCCCCACAGAGTCGACCAGGAGCATGCCGGTGACGCCCGCCGCCGTCAGCACGAGCACGAAGAGCGCCGCGAAGGCGACCCAGGCCCGGGACTGGAACCGACCAGTCGGGAACACCAGCAGGAGCACCCCGGTCGGGATCACGACCACGATCCTGACGAGCAGGTCGGCACCCCAGCCACACACGCCGTAGACGGTGGCCGGGGACGACGAGTGGTGCAGACCCAGGGCGGCGGTCTCACCCCAGGCCAGGGCGAGCGCCATGCCGATCCCCTGCGCGAGGAGCAGCCACCCGATCAGGCTGGCCGGGACCCGCGTCGCGACCAGGTAACCGGTCACGGCACTCCCGATGGCGAGCAGGCCGAAGAAGATGCCGACGACGAGGTAGTCCTGCCCGGGCAGCAGGAAGGCGGCCACCAGGCTCGGGAGCACGAGCACGACGATCAGCGTCGCCAGGGCACGGGCCAGGAACCTCATGGGGTCTTCCGCAACCACAGCGAGAGCTGGGTGGGTGACATCGTCTCCTCGACGACGTCGCTGAGGTCGCCCGCGACCGCCTCGAGCGAGACCTCCTGGCGCAGCCGGTCGGTGAAGGCCTCCAGGGTGAGCGTGGCGTCGTACGCGCGCCGGTAGAAGCGGTGGTCCACGGCAGTCTGGATGCGTCGGCGCAGCGGGCGGAACAGGGCGGCGACCACGAGGGTGGAGGTGGCCACGGCGAGCTGGGAGTCGCCGGTCAGTGAGTCGGTCAGGGAGCGCAGGGTGAGCACGACGGCGAGGTAGACGAGCGCCAGGGACACGGTCAGCGTGCCGTAGACGACCGTGCCCTTGATGACGACGTCGATGTCGTAGAGCCGGTGCCGCAGGATCGCCACGCCGATGGCGAGGGGGAGCGCCACGAAGGAGAAGGAGGCGACGTTCTGCAGAACCAGGAGCCACCAGGGGTCGGGACTGTCGCCGAAGGGTGTCGCCTTGCCCAGCTGGCCGAGCATCGCCACCAGGTAGGTCGCCGCGACGAAGGCGGCGGCCGCCGCGAACCACTTCAGCTGCAGCCGCTCCACGCCGTGGGAGTGACGGAACCGCCGCACCATCGCCACGGCGGCCGCCACGATGCTGATCGGCAGCAGGGCGATCGAGACGCCGAAGACGACACCCACGAGGACCTCGTGGTGCTCCACGCCCAGGGGGTTCTCCACGCCCCTGCCCGCGCCCTCGCTCATCGTGCCCGGACCCACGGCGATGGTCAGCGTGATCAGCAGGATGTCGAGGGCGCCGACCCAGGCCAGCCAGCGCCATCGCGGTGTGGGGAGGCGGCCGTCGGGGAAGAGCAGCACCAGGAAGATCCCGATGGTGCCGATCGACCACACCCAGCTCCCCTGCCCGACCGCCGCCACCGCGGCGGCTCCCGGCAGGGATCCGGGCGCGACCTGCAGCCCCTGGCTCGCATAGGCATCGGTCGCCATCTGCAGGGTGAGGGCGAATCCGAGCACCAGGAGCAGGAACCACGCCATCCGGTGATGCGGCTGCGTGCGCAGCACGAGCACGCCGACCGTCGGGAACGCGAAGCCCATGGCGAGGAAGAACAGACCACTGAGCACCGAGCCGAGGTCGTTGTGCTCCTCGGGTGGCGACGGCGATCGACGCCAGCAGGACGACGAGCTGGAGGACCCACACCAGCAGGGCGGTGCGGCGCAGCACGAGATCGGGGCGTCGATCCGTTCGTGGCACGCCTGTCACCTCACCTCGAAGGCGTCCGGTAAACGTTACGACGCGGACGAGCGGATGACCGGGGGCGCTCGCAACCGGCATAGTCCTCTCGTGATCCAGGTCCGGCTGCTCGGCCCACCCCGGGTCGAGCGCGACGGTGCAGCCGGTCGTCTTCGACACCCGCAAGGCGCTCGCCCTGCTGGCCCACCTCTGCCTGGTGGAGGGCGCCCGCCCGCGCGACGCCCTGGCCGACCTGCTGTGGCCCGACGCCGACCTCGCCCACGCCCGCGGAGCCCTGCGCCGCACGCTCTCGGCCCTGCGCACCGGGCTGGGTCCCGACCATCTCGACGCGAGCCGCGACCAGGTCCGGCTGGTCCGCGGTGAGGAGCTCGACGTCGACGTCGACGTCTTCCGCCGTCGTCTCGCGGAGGGCGACGCCGAGGGCGCGCTGGAGGCCTACGGCGGCGACCTGCTCGAGGGCTTGGTGGTGCGCGACGCCCCCGACTTCGAGGAGTGGTGGGAGGTCGAGGCCGCCACGCTGCGGCGGGAGCTGACGACCGTGCTCGGACTGGTGGCAGCTGCACGCGAGGCGTCGGGCGACCTGAGCGGTGCGCTGGTCGTCGTACGGCGGTGGCTGGCGCAGGACCCCCTGCACGAGCCGGCGCACCAAGCGCTGATCCGGCTGCTCGCACGCACCGGCGACCGGGCCGGGGCTCTCGTGCAGTACCGCGAGTGCGTGCGGATCCTCTCCCGAGAGCTCGGGGTCCCGCCGCTGCGCGAGACCACGGAGCTGTACGAGGCGGTCAACCGGGGCACCTTCGTCACTGCGCCCGAGCCCGTACCCCTCACGACGACTCCGCCCGCTGCCCTCGTCGTGCCGATGGTCGCGCGCCAACGAGAGCTCGACCTGCTCGTCTCGGCGTACGACTCCGTGGCCGCCGAGGGACCCGGACGGGTGGCCCTCGTCGAGGGGGAGCCGGGGATCGGTCGCACCCGGCTCGTGCGCGAGCTGGCGAAGCATGTGCGTGCGGGCGGCGCGGTCGTGCTGGGAGGCCGGGCCTACGAGGAGGAGGCGCACCTTCCCTACCGCCCTGTGATCGACATGCTGCGCGCGCGACTGCGCGAGGACACCGCGTGGCTCGCCGAGGTCGACGACCCCACGCTCGCCGAGGCCGCGCGGCTGGTGCCCGAGCTGGCCACCGCGCTCCCCGCGGAGCGCCGGCTGCCGACCCCGTCCCCGGCCGAGGCGCCAGGCGCGGAGTCGCGGTTCCTCGGGGCGCTGTGGGACACCCTCAGTGCCGCGGCGGCGGGGAACCAGCCCGGGCTCCTCGTGCTCGACGACGCCCAGTGGGCCGACGAGGCGACGCTGGGGCTGGTCGCGTTCGGCTTGCGACGCCTGGTCGACCGGCCCCTGCTCGTGGTGCTGATCTGGCTGGCGCCGTACGAGCACCCGCTGCGCAGCGCCGCGGTCACGGTCGCTCACGACAGCGGGGCGGTGGTCACCCTCGGACGACTCGACGAGGCGGCGGTGGCCGAGCTGGTCGCCCAGCTGCGCCCCGAGGACGCCGACCCCGCCCTGGTGCACCGCTACTGGGAGACCACCGAGGGAGTCCCGCGGCTCCTGGTGGAGTACCTCCGCGCGGCAGACGCGGGGCTGTCCATGCCAGCGGGTGTCCGCGACGCGCTGCTCGAGCGGCTCTCGGGCGTCGGCGAGACCGCGCGGCAGCTGCTCTCCGCCGCGGCTGTGATCGGTCGCGGCTTCGATGTCGAGACGCCGCGCGAGGTGAGCGGGCGCACGGAGGAGGAGACCGTCACTGCGCTCGAGGACATGGTGCTCCAGGGGGTGGTCCGGGAGGGTGCCTCGACCTACGACTTCGACCACGGCCTGCTCCGCACGGTGGTCTACGAGGGGACCAGCCTCGCGCGCCGCCGCCTCCTGCACGCTCGCGCGGCCGCGGTGGTCGGACTCGCACCCGCGGCCCGTGCTCGGCACCTGCAGCTGGCGGGGCAGGACGCCGCCGCATCCCAGGCGTTCCGGACGGCCGGCGACCTGGCGAGGGAGGTCTTCGCGCACGCGGAGGCCCTGGCCCACTACACCGCCGCTCTCGACCTCGGCGGCGGCGACCGCAGCGCCCTGGAGGCAGCGCGAGCGGACGTCCAGGTCGTCCTCGGCGACTACGTGGGCGCGCTGGTGAGTCTCGAGGACGCTGCGGCGGTGGCCTCGCCGCCGGAGCTGCCCGGCATCGAGCTGCGTCTGGGGCGGCTGCACGCACGGCGAGGCGAGCACACGCTTGCCGACGCCCACTACGCCGCCGCGCTCGAGGGCATGGGTGCGGAGCCCGGCCCTCGTGCCGAGGTGGTGGCCGACCGGGCGCTGACGGCCCTGTCGCAGGGCGAGCCGGACCGGGCCCGGACCCTGGCCAGCGAGGCCGTCGCCCTGGCCGGTGCGGCCGACGACCAGCACGCGTCGTGCCGTGCTCACCACCTGCTCGGTCTGATCGCTGCGTACGACGGTGACCTGGAGGGCGCGCTCGGGGAGCTGCAGCACAGCATCGACCTGGCCCGGGCTCTCGGCGACGCGGACCTCGAGGTCGCAGCGCTGAACAACCTGGCGCTGGCACATCGCTCGCGCGGTGAGCTCGAGACGGCGACCGAGCTCACTCGCGAGGCGCTGGAGACCTGCAGCCGCCTGGGCGACCGACACCGCGAGGCAGCGCTGGAGAACAACCTGGCCGACCTGCTGCACGCGCAGGGGGCGAGCGAGGAGGCGATGACCCACCTGAAGCGGGCCGTCGAGATCTTCGCCGAGGTGGGCGACCGCGACGAGCTCCGCCCGGCCATCTGGCAGCTCGTGCGCTGGTGAGCCTCAGCCCGACCTGCACGCAGGTCTGGACGGGCTTGGGCAGCCTGATCCGGGTCGGCGCCTTCTTGGCCAGGCCGTGGAACCGGTTGCCCACGAGCACGTCGACCCCGGGGCCGAGGTCGGTCTTGGTGACCACGACCTGGGTGCCCGGGCCGAAGGCGAGCGCGGTGAGCTTCGCGGCGTAGTCGTCCGGCCTTCGTCGTCCACACCACGGCACGCCGGACCTGGGCGGTGCCCGGAGCGTTGCCGGCGTTGCCGGCGACGAAGCCGGCGGCCTCGACCTTGTCGAGGGTCTCGCTGGCCAGCCCGCTGCGGTCCCCCGCGTTGAAGACGCTGACCTGGACGTCGCGACGGGTGAGGACCTTCTGCACCTGCTTCGTCTTGGTGCAGGTCGTCGGGCCGGAGCTCTTGCCCGACGGGAACGGCTTGAGTGCCTGCTTCACGCCGATGAACGCCCATCACGCACAGCACCACCGCGAGCACGAGGAGGGTGATCCCGGTGGTGATCCGGCGACGCGCCCCGGAGCCGGCCACGCAGTCAGCTCCCGGCCCGAAGCACGCGGGCGTGCACGACGTGCCGTTGCTGGAGGGCGGCGCGCAGGGCCCGGTGCAGCCCGTCCTCGAGGTAGAGCTCGTCGCGCCACTCCACGACGTGGGCGAAGAGGTCGCCGAAGAAGGTCGAGTCCTCGTCGAGCAGGGCGGCGAGCTGGAGGGTGTCCTTGGTGGTGAC
Source organism: uncultured Actinomycetota bacterium (assembly GCA_963794435.1). Taxonomy (GTDB): domain Bacteria; phylum Actinomycetota; class Actinomycetes; order Propionibacteriales; family Nocardioidaceae; genus Marmoricola. The sequence continues at coordinate 70,922 of CAWCDX010000011.1, read as the reverse complement.
CAGGTCGTCGAGGCGCACCGGGCGAGGCGGCAGCGCCGCCCAGTCCCGCGGGCCGAGCTCGTGGTCGGGGTACGGCCGTCCGTCGCCCACGCGCTTGAAGATCACCGGGTCATCATAGGGACGCTAGGGTCGACGCCCATGAGCGCCGAGTCCACGCCCGGCGACCCGATCAGCGCCGCGGTCGCTCCCGGGTACGCCTTCACCGGACCCGCACTCGAGCTCGGCGGCCTGATGGTCGACGCGAGCACGCTGACCGGCGTACCCATCCGGATCCCGCTCGGCATGGTGAACCGGCACGGCCTCGTGGCAGGGGCGACGGGCACCGGGAAGACCAAGACGCTCCAGCTGCTGGCCGAACAGCTCTCTGCCGCAGGCGTGCCGGTCTTCGCCGCCGACATCAAGGGTGACCTGTCCGGCCTCTCGGTCCCCGGCGCTGAGAACCCGAAGGTGGTGGAGCGGGCGAGCTCGGTCGGTCAGACCTGGAAGGCCACCGGCTTCCCGGTGGAGTTCTTCGCCCTCGGCGGTCAGGGCACCGGAATCCCGCTGCGCGTGACGATGTCGGCCTTCGGGCCGACCTTGCTCGCGAAGGTGCTCGGCCTCAACGACACCCAGGAGTCCTCGCTGGGGCTGGTCTTCCACTACGCCGACCAGGCCGGGCTGCCCCTTCTCGACCTCGCCGACCTCCGCGAGGTGGTCAAGTACCTCGCCTCCGACGAGGGCAAGGGCGACCTCAAGGATCTCGGTGGACTCTCCTCGGCCACGGCGGGAGTGATCCTGCGCGAGCTGATCGGCTTCTCCGACCAGGGCGCCGACGCCTTCTTCGGCGAGCCGGAGTTCGACACCCGGGACCTGCTGCGGACCACGCCCGACGGCCACGGCCTGATCTCCCTGGTCGAGCTGCCGAACCTCCAGGACCGGCCGGCGCTGTTCTCCACCTTCCTGATGTGGCTGCTGGCCGACCTGTTCCACGACCTGCCGGAGGTCGGCGACCTCGACGTGCCCAAGCTGGTGTTCTTCTTCGACGAGGCCCACCTCCTCTTCGCCGATGCGTCGAAGGCGTTCCTCGACGCGATCGCCCAGACCGTGCGGCTGATCCGCTCGAAGGGTGTCGGCGTCTTCTTCGTCACCCAGTCGCCGACCGACGTGCCCGACGACGTGCTGGGCCAGCTCGGCTCCCGCATCCAGCACCAGCTCCGGGCCGCGACACCGAACGACGCCAAGGCGCTCAAGCAGACCGTGAACACCTACCCGCACTCCGCCTACCCCGATCTCGGGCAGGTGATCCTCTCGCTGGGCATCGGGGAGGCGATCGTGACGGTGATGAGCGAGCGTGGCGCGCCGACGCCCGTGGCGTGGACCCGCCTGCGTGCGCCGGAGTCGTTGATGGGGGCGGCGGACCCTGTGGCGATGGAGCAGTCCGTGAAGGGCTCCTCGCTCTACGCGACGTACGCCGAGACGGTCGACCGCGAGTCCGCCCGCGAGAAGCTGGCCGCCAAGCTGGCCGCCGGCGCGGAGAAGGCCCAGGCAGAGCAGGCCCAGGCGGAGCAGGCGAAGGCGGAGCAGAAGGCGGCCAAGCCGGCCGCCCGGAAGCCCGCGGGGCGTGCTCCTCGACCGGAGAAGTCCATGGTGGAGGAGGTGCTCACCTCCACCACCGCGCGGCAGATGGGTCGCACCGCAGTGCGGGAGATCTTCCGCGGGCTGTTCAAGACCGGCCGTCGCTGACCGTCGGTCTGCACCACGCGGCGGGCATGGACCTCGGGCATGGACGGGCGACCTTCCAGCAGTTCTTCGAGGCGACCCCGGAGATCGGCGAGATGATGCAGCGTGCCGGCGCGGGCATGCCCGACATCTCCTTCTGGCACCACCTCGACGTCAAGGACGACATCGGCTGACCGCACGCTGGGTACTGTCGCTGCGTGAGCCTTCCCCTGCTGCCCGTCGTGCAGCGCCGGCTCGGGCTGGCACTGCGTGCTCGGGTGGCCGGCGACGACGCTCCTGCGCGAGCCCGCCAGATCTGGGCCGCTGAGGGCGAGCGCTGGTTCACCCCCGAGGACCCCGTCTGGCGGGTGCACGCCGACGCCTCGATGTTCCCCGGTGGCCTGGCGGCACTGCTGCTGCAGTCGCTGCACCCCCTCGCGATGGCGGGGGTGGCCGGGCACAGCGGCTACAAGGGCGATCCGTGGGGCCGGCTGCAACGCACCAGCCACTACCTCGCCGTCACCACGTTCGGCACCGTCGAGGACGCGGCGACCTCGATCGAGGTGGTGCGCTCGGTGCACCGCCGCGTGCGGGGCAAGGACGAGCAGGGCCGGCCGTACGCCGCCGACGACCCGCACCTGCTGCGCTGGGTGCACGTCGCCGAGATCAGCTGCTTCCTCGCCGCCTTCCAGGCCTACGCCGCCACCCCGCTGACCCCGGAGGAGGCAGACACCTACGTCGCGCAGACGGCTCGCGCCGCGGAGCTCCTCGGCGCCACCGACCTGCCGATGACGGTCGCGGAGCTCGACGAGGTGCTGGCGTCGTACCGCCCGGAGCTGGAGGCCACCCCTGCGGCCCGGGAGGCGACCCGGTTCATGCTGCTCAACCCGCCGGTGCCGCTCGTCGTCCGGCCGGGCTATGCCTTGATCGCCGCCGGTGCGGTCGCCTTGCTACCGCGCTGGGCGAGACGGTCGCTGCGGCTGCCCCTCTACGGACCGGGCCGCGTCGTGGCCGAGCGTGCCGGCGCCGCCTCGGCTGCCCTGGTGCGGTGGGGGATGGCCGGACTCGAGGAACGTCGTCCGAGCGAGCAGGAGTCGGCGTGAGGCCCTTCCTGCGCCAGCTCCTCGGCACCGGCGCCGCAGTCACCGCGTCGGCCGGTGCGGGCGCGCTGGCGACGACGCCGGAGTCCGCCTGGTACCGGTCGCTCGACAAGCCGTCCTGGCAGCCGCCGCCGCTCGCCTTCCCGCTGGTGTGGACCCCGCTGTACGCCGACATCGCGGTCACCACCGCGGCCGCCCTCGGGAGACTCGAGGACGAGGGGCGCGGAGACGAGGCGGCTGCGCTCCGCCGCACGCTCGCGATCAACCTGGCGCTGAACACCGGCTGGAGCGTGCTGTTCTGGCGGGTGCGGAGGCCCTGGCTCTCCACCGTGTGGTGCGGCGTCCTCGCAGGGCACTCGTTGCTCCTCGCGCGTCAGCTGGCCGACGTGGACCCGCGCCTGCACCACGCGCTCGCGCCGTACCCCGCCTGGTGCGTCTTCGCCACGGCTCTGAACGCCTCGATCGCGCGACGGAACCCGCGGTGAGAGGCTGACCCGGTGAGGACGATCGAGCACTGGATCGCAGGGAAGTCGACCGCAGGCACCTCGGAGCGGACCGCGCCGGTGTGGAACCCGGCGACGGGCGCGCAACAGGCGGAGGTCGTGCTCGGCAGCAGGGCCGACGTGGAGGCGGGCGTGGCCGCGGCCCGCGACGCGTTCGCCGAGTGGTCACAGGCGTCGCTGAGCAAGCGCACCAAGGTGCTCTTCTCCTTCCGCGAGATCCTCAACTCCCGAGCCGGCGAGCTGGCCGAGGTGATCACCGACGAGCACGGCAAGGTGCTCTCCGACGCGCTGGGCGAGGTGCAGCGCGGCCTCGAGGTGGTCGAGTTCGCCTGCGGCATCCCGACGCTGTTGAAGGGCGACTACTCCGACCAGATCTCGACCGGGGTCGACACCTTCTCCTTCCGCGAGCCGCTCGGCGTGGTCGCCGGGATCACGCCGTTCAACTTCCCGGCGATGGTGCCGATGTGGATGTTCCCGGTGGCGATCGCCTGCGGCAACACCTTCGTGCTCAAGCCGAGCGAGCGTGACCCCTCCGCCTCGCTCCTCATGGCCCGGATGTGGCAGGAGGCCGGGCTCCCGGACGGTGTCTTCAACGTCGTCCACGGCGACAAGACCGCCGTCGACACGATCCTGGACTCCCCGGACGTCGCCGCGGTCTCGTTCGTCGGCTCCACGCCGATCGCTCGCTACATCCACGAGCGGGGCACCGCTGCCGGCAAGCGGGTACAGGCGCTCGGCGGTGCCAAGAACCACGCGATCGTGCTGCCCGACGCCGACGTCGGCTTCGCCGCCGACCACCTGGCCGCCGCGGCGTTCGGCTCCGCGGGGGAGCGCTGCATGGCGATCTCGGCGACCGTCGCCGTGGGCGAGGCGGGCGACCGCCTCGTCGAGGAGGTGGCCGAGCGGGCACGGGCGGTCAGGGTCGGCAACGGTCGCGACGAGTCGAGCGAGATGGGCCCGGTCGTCACCCGCGAGGCCCAGGAGCGGATCGTCGGCCTGATCGCCAGCGGCGAGGAGCAGGGCGCGCGGGTCGAGGTCGACGGTCGCGGGCTGCACGTCACCGGCCACGAGGACGGCTTCTTCGTCGGTCCCACAGTGCTCGACCGGGTCACCACGGAGATGGACGTCTACACCCAGGAGATCTTCGGGCCGGTGCTCTCCGTCGTGCGCGCCGACACCGTCGACGAGGCGATCGCGCTGGTCAACGCCAACCCCTACGGCAACGGCACAGCCATCTTCACCAACAGCGGGGAGGCCGCGCGCCGGTTCCAGCGCGGCGTGCACGTCGGGATGATCGGCATCAACGTCCCGATCCCGGTGCCGATGGCCTACTACTCCTTCGGCGGGTGGAAGGACTCGTTGTTCGGCGACAAGCACGTCCACGGCCCCGAGGGCGTCAGCTTCTACACCCGCGCCAAGGTGGTCACCGCCCGGTGGCCCGAGATCGAGCACGGCTCCGGCGCCAGCTTCCACTTCCCCACGTCGTCGTAGCCGCCCCTCAAGGATCACCCGGAGCGGGGGGTACTCGGCCACGCCCGACTGGCCGATGGTGGTCGCGTGCGGCTGACGTGGGTGGGGCATGCGACGGTGGTGCTCGACCTCGGCGGGACCCGGATCATCAGTGACCCGCTGCTGCGCCCCGCGAACGGGCCGCTGCGCCGCCGGGGTCCGACGCCGCAGCCCGAGCAGTGGGCCGACGTCGACGCCGTGCTCGTCTCGCACCTGCACCACGACCACGTCGAGCTGTCCTCGCTGCGGATGCTGCCCGACCTGTCCACGCTGCCCGTCCTGGCCTCGTCCCGCAACGCGGCCTGGTTGCGTCGGCGCCGGCTGCACGCGATCAGCCTGGCCGACGAGTGGTTCGACGTCGGCACGGCCGGCGTCCAGGTCCGCCTCGTCCGCGCGGACCATCACTCGCGCCCGATGCCGCACCGGCCGAACGACGCCAACGGCCACCTGGTGCGTACGCCGACCATGCGGATCTGGGTGGCGGGAGACACCAGCCTGTACCCGGAGATGGCGCAGCTGCCGGAGCTGGCAGGTGGGCCGATCGACCTGGCGGTGGTGCCGGTCGGGGGCTGGGGACCCCGCCTCTCCGGTGGACACCTCGACAGCGACGCCGCGGCGCAGGCCTGTGCCCTCGTCGGGGCATCCGCAGCGGTGCCCTACCACTGGGGGACGCTCTACGCTCCGGGCATGCAGAACCGGCCGCCAGGGTGGATGGATCGTCCCGTGGAAGCCTTCCCGGCTGCCGTAGCGCGGCACGCACCGCAGTGCCGGGCGCTCGTCCTGGCTCCGGGTGAGTCGGTGGAGGTGGCGGGATGAAGCACCACCTCGCGCGGGGGCGGATCCGGGTCGGCGACGTGGTCCGCCTGGTCTTCGTCTGGTGCGCGTGCGCCGCCGTCCTCGCCTTCGCCGACTGGTTGCTGCCGGGTCTCTCGACGGACAGCTGGGGGGTCCTGTTCGTGACCACGGCGGTGGCCGCGCTGGCCGGCCTGCTCGTCCGGCCCGCCCTGGTGGTGATCTCGGCGCGCCTCGGGTGGGTCGTCGTCGTGCTCGTGGGCCTCTTCGGCCAGGCGGCCGTGGTGTACCTGTCGTTCCTGGCCGTCCCGGGAGTGCACGCCACGTTCGGGGCCGCGTTCATCGCCTCGTGGCTGGTCGCACTCGCGTCGCTGCTGGTGACCTGGGTCGCGACCACCGGGTCGAACGACGCGTTCGACGCCACCCTGGTGCGCCGCTACCGGCCTGCCGAGGTGAGTGACCCGGAGGTGGACGGCGTCATCTTCGTGCAGCTCGACGGCGTCCCCTTCCCGGTGCTCCGGTGGGCCGTGCAGGCCGGCGCCGTACCGACCATCCGCCGGTGGATCACCTCCGGCGAGTACACGCTGCACGAGTGGACGCCGCAGCTGCCGTGCACCACGCCGGCCAGCCAGCTGGGCATCCTGCACGGCACCGTCGCCGGCGTCCCGGCCTTCCGCTGGTACGACCGGGAGCTCGGTCGCGTGGTCGTCGCCAGCCGGCCGCGTGACGCCGCGGTCATCGAGAAACGGGCCACCAACGGTCGCGGGCTGCTCGTCGACGGAGGGCTCTCGCTGTCCAACCTCTTCAGCGGGGACGCCCCGCGCTCGATGCTGACGATGAGCAAGGTGAGCCTCTCCCGTGGGTCCACCCGGGCACGCGAGTCGGTGGCCCGCTACGTCACCGATCCGCGCGGGTTCGGGCGCGGACTGCAGCGCGTCATCGGTGAGGTGGCCAAGGAGCGGTTCCAGGCCCGTCGTCAGACCAGGCGCGACCTTGTCCCGCGGATCGAGCGGGACTGGACCTTCGCCGGTCTTCGTGCGGCCACCAACGTCCTGCAGCGCGACCTGAACACCTCGATCCTCGCCGAGGAGATGGCGGCCGGCACCCGCTGCGTCTACGTCGACTACGTCGACTACGACGAGATCGCGCACCACGCGGGGATCTTCCGGCCCGAATCCCTGGCGTCTCTCGACGGCCTCGACCGGGTGCTGGCGACGCTGGAGCGGCTGGCGGAGCGGGCCCCCCGGCGCTACCACCTGGTGATCCTCTCCGACCACGGCCAGTCGCAGGGCGAGCCGTTCGCGTCGCGGTTCGGGGTCGACCTCGGCGACCTGTGCGCCGAGCTGATGGCCCAGGACGTGCAGTCGGTGGCCTCCGACATCGAGGGCTGGGGACGCGCAGGTGCGATCGCCACGGACGTCGCCGGCGACGGGCTGTCCGGCAAGGTGGCTGCCAGGGCGGCGGCCCGGGTGGACCAGGCGGTGGACGAGGGGGTCGATGCGGCCACGGCCGCCGACATCAGCGTGCTCGGCTCCGGCAACCTCGGCCTGCTCTACGTGCACGGTCCGCGCCGGCTCACCCTGGAGGAGATCGACGACCGTTGGCCGGCCCTGGTTCCCGGCCTCAGCTCCCACGACGGCATCGGTTTCGTGGCAGGGATGGATGCCGAGGGTCATCGCTGGGTGATCGGCGCCGAGGGTCGCCGCGACCTCGACACCGGCACCGTCACCGGCCGGGACCCGCTGGAGCCGTACGTCGGTCATGCCGCCGAGGTGCTTGCTCGCGCACTGGCCATGCCCGAGGCCCCTGATCTCTACCTCAACAGCAGCGTGGACGCGACCACCCTCGACATCGCGGCCTTCGAGCCGCTCGTGGGGGCCCACGGAGGCCTCGGCGGCTGGCAGGACAGCGCGGTGCTGCTGGTGCCCCAGGCGCTCGACCACGTCGTGCCCGAGGAACCTGTCGTCGGTGCCGACCGCCTGCACCAGGTGCTGGTGGGCATGCTCGAGAGCCTCGGGCACCGCAGGCAGTAGCCGCCCGGTGCGTGCTCGGTGTCCCGCGCGGGCACAATGCACACCGTGAGCACGGGCCTCGAGCACTACCTGTGGTTCGCCGCGGGGCTGTTGGTCCTGACCGCCCTCACGGTGGGCCTCGGCTTCCGTGCCCGGATCGGTCTGGGCCTCGTCCCGTTCTGGGCGCTCGCCCGGGCGGTCGTGCAGCTGACCGCGGTCGCCCTGCTGCTGCGCGGCATCCTCGCGGTTCCGTGGACCGTGGCCCTGTTCGTCCTGTTGATGCTCAGCACCGCGTCGTGGACCGCGATGGGGCGGCTGGAGGATCTCTGGCACGGGCGACGTACGGCGGTCGCCGGCATCCTCATCGGGGCGCTGGTCAGCCTCGTGCTGATCTTCACCCTCCACCTGGTCGCGTTCCAGGCGCGCTACCTGATCGCGGTCGGCGGCATCATCATCGGCAACGCGATGACTGCGGCCACCCTCGCGGGCCGGAACTTCCTGCGCGGATCCCGGGCGCGGAGCAGCGAGATCGAGGCCTGGCTCTCGCTGGGCGCCACCCCGGCGCAGGCGCACGAGGAGATCGGGCGGGAGGCGGTGCGCGAGTCGCTCCTGCCGAACCTCGACCAGACCAGGTCCACCGGCCTGGTGACCCTGCCGGGTGCCTTCGTCGGCGCACTGTTCGGCGGGGCCAGCCCGGCTCAGGCCGCGCAGTTCCAGCTCGTCGTGCTCGCCGGCATCGCACTGACGATGATGCTCACCGGGATCGTCGTCACCCAGCTCGCCGGACGGACCCCGTACGTGCTGGGCGGCACTGGCTGAGTCTCACCTCGTCACTCGGTGACCCGCTGCCATGCGAACGGCCCGAACGAGGAGTCCGTTGTCGGCTGTGACGTGGCGTTCACCTTCAGGCGCAGGTACTCCAGAGGGACAGTGCTCCCGTGCACCACGATGCGGTGGAAGTTGGGCACGTCGTAGGTGGGGTGGCTGTTCCACGAGTCGTAGGAGCAGACGCCCTCGTCGCCGGTGCACGCCGACCCCTGCTTCAGCGGGTTGTCCGAGCGATAGACGTGGGAGTCGCCGTTGAGCAGCAGGACCGGCTTGCCGAACGCCGAGGAGTGGGTGGCCAGGCTCTTCACGATCGACTCGTAGTTGGCCAGGTGGCTCGCGTCCTTGCCGTCGAGGTCCCACATGTCGGCCTGCGTGGCGACCACGACGGCGCGGGCGCGGACCTTGCCGGCCGTCGCGTAGGCACGGTCGAGCCAGCGCAGGTCGGCCGCGGTGCGGTTGGCCGCCTCGGTCGTCTGCTGGGGGGAGGCGGTGGGGGCGCCGTACCAGGGGTCGGCGTCGTTGTTGGAACCGCCGGGCACGTTGACGGTGGTGAAGAGGACCCCGTCGCGCTCCCACATCACGTTCTCGACGTACTGCCCGTCGGTGGGGTGGGCGCGGTTGTCGACCTGCGCCTGGGAGAGCACGTGCAGCTTGCCGCGACCGAGCGTGGCGCCGGCCGTCGGGAAGAAGATCGACCGCACGAGGGCGAGGTTGTCGACCGGGTTGCCGCCGGCGTAGTCGACCAGGTTGCCGTCGGCGTCCTTGACGTAGTCGACCTGTCCCGTGGCCGGGTCGTAGGCGCCGCCGCCCTCCTTCTTCTTGTGGCAGTCGGTCCACTCGTTGTCGCCGGGCGTGTAGACCAACGGGTCGGCGAACCCGGCCCAGAGGTGGGCGATCTGCTCGTCGTAGCCCTGGGTGCAGTACTGGCTGCCGGAGTGGATGTCGCCCACGTGCACCACCGTCGAGACGGCCTTGTCCGCGTTCACCGTGCGGACGAACGCCGGGGTGGCGTCGGTCTCGCTCGTGTCGGTGGGCGAGGTGCCGTACGGAGCATCGCCGTAGACGGCGTAGGTGAACGACCCGGAACCGCGTGCGGGGTGGCCGGCCGACGCGACAGCGGGGATCGCGATGGCGGTTCCCGCTGCAAGGAGTGCGCTGGCAAGGATGACGGGGGTGCGGCGTGCACGCATGGAGACCTCGACGAGTTAGGAGGATTTCGACCCTCGGACCCTTGCAGCGACCCGTGCCCCGCCGACGACGGCGACATGAACGGCCGGAGAACAGCACATCGGCGGCGCACCCCGTGGGGGTGCGCCGCCGATGGGTGTGGTGCGGGCGCCTCAGTGGGTCGACGTGACCGTCCCCTTGTTCGACAGCGTGACCTTGGCCGCGGCCTTGGCGTGCTTGAAGTCGAACATCCCGGCGAGTGAGCCGGCCCTGGCGTCGAACGAGGCGTCGCCGATCCTGCCCGTGTGCCAGTTGTCCTCGACGAACTTCAGGATCGATGCCTGCTCGGTGACGTGGTGGTCGACGTAGTTCACCTTCGAGTACGGCGAGATCGCGAGCAGCGGCAGCCGCGGGCCGTACCCGCAGCGGTCCTGGTACCCACCGGCCGCCTTCGCCACGGAGGTGGCGCACTCGGCGGTGTCGTTCAGCGGGTCGTCGGACCCGTTGACCGTCGCTGCCGTCCACGTGGTCGTACCAGCCGTCGGAGTCGTCGTAGGCGATGAAGATCGCGGTGTCCTTCCAGAACTGGGAACCCTGGATCGCGTTGATCTGCTTGATCAGGAAGTTCTGCTCGTCGATCGGGTCGGAGTACGCCGCGTGGCCGTCCTGGAACTCCGAGGCCTTGAGGAAGCTGACCGCCGGCAGGTTGCCCGCCTTCAGCGCCTGGGCGAAGTCGCTCAGGTCGTACTGGTGGTTGGCCTGGTCGGAGTGACCGATCCTCGCCACCGAGGTCGGCGGCAGGTGGTGCGGGTTCGAGGTGGACTTGTAGTACGCGAACGGGTTGTGGTGCGGGCTGTAGTCCACGACCGAGGCCCCGGCCTGGTTGGTGTGGGACGAGTCGCACTTGGCGTAGGTGCCCGAGCCGGCGTACGCCGTGGTGGGCCTGAAGCCGCCCTGGAACCAGCCCCACGTGACGCCCTTGGCGTCGAGCAGGTCGCCGATGTTCTTGTTGCTCGACTTCGCGGCGGCCAGGGTGTTGGTCGAGGTGTGGTCCTTGTCGGCGCAGTCGTCGAAGGACGGGTCCGGGTCGTTGATCACGGTGCCGACGCCCTTGCTGTCCGGTGAGGCCAGCGTGTAGGTGCCGGGGGTGGGGACCTGGGCCCCGGTGGCCGGGTCGACCTCGGTGAAGCCGTGCGTCTGGCCGGAGACGAGGTTCAGGGCCCCGGGCGTGGAGGGACCGAAGGTGGTCCCGAAGAACCGGTCACTCATGGAGTAGTGCTGGGCGTAGTTCCACAGCGCGGTGACGGTGTTGCCGTCGTAGTAGTCCATCGTCAGGCCGGGCTCGCCGAACAGGGCGCCCGAGCACGAGTCCACGCTCACCTTCTCGACGAAGTGGTCCATCTTCCCGTTGTCCTCGGCCTGCTGCTCCGGACCGTAGTTGTGGTTCTGGTCGCAGGTCATCGCCTGGGAGGGCGAGAGGCGCGAGGGGTTGTAGAGGTTCGGGTTGTGGTGGAGCAGGCCGCCGTGGCGGAGGTTGTCGTTGGCCGGGGTCTTCTTGGAAGCGTGGAACGGGGTGCCGTCGACGTTGAGTGCCTGGGGGTAGGTGCCGAAGTAGTGGTCGTAGGAGACGTTCTCGTCGAAGAGCACCACGACGTGCTTGATCGGCGTCGTGGTGGCCGTGCTCGTGGTGGGGGCCTTGCTGGTGGAGTGCTGGCTGGCGGCGGCCTGGGCCGTGGCCGGCAGTCCCTGGAGGGCCAGGACGACCCCGCCTGCCGTGAGCGCGGCTGCTGCCGCACCTCCGAGGTAGCGCGTGCGGCGATGTGGCATCTGCAGTTTCCTTTCGTGGTCCGTGACCTCGCCAGCACATTCCTTGCGCGTGACAACCGGCCCCCACGGAGGTGTACGACGGGTGAACCCGGTCCGTCAGGCGAGGAGAGCGCGGCCGTACCAGTCACGCGCGTCGCGGACGCCGGGCAGCGCGAAGAAGTAGCCGCCACCGACCGGGGAGATGTAGTCGACCAGCGGCTCGTCGGACAGGCGCTTCTGCACGGTCACGAAGGCCCGGTCGAGGTCCTGCTGGTAGCAGGCGAAGACCAGGCCGCAGTCGAGGTTGCCGTTGGTGTCGAGCCCTCGGTCGTAGTTGTAGCCGCGTCGCAGCAGCTGGCTCTTCGCGGTCTCGTCGGTGCGCGGGTTGGCCATCCGGATGTGCGCGTCGAGCGGCGTGGTCGCGCCGACCGGGTCGTCGCCGTAGTCAGGGGTGTCCGTCTCGACCGAGCCGGAGAGCGGAGCACCGCTGTCGCGTCGCCGGCCGATCATCTTCTCCTGCTCCTCGATGGTCACCCGGTCCCAGAACTCCACGAGCATCCGGATGACGCGGACGACCTGGTAGCTGCCACCGGCCGTCCAGGCGGGCTCCCCGGGCCCCGTCCACACCAGGCCGTCGAACTCGTGCACGGGCGGATGGGCGATGCCGTCCTTGAAGCCGAGGAGGTTGCGTGGCGCGCCCGTCGGCCGGGCCGGTGAGGCGAAGCCGTCGACCCGCCAGCGCGGCTGGAGCAAACCGCGGCTGAGCTTCAGCAGCTGCCGCTGCGCGTGGAGCACCGTGTCCTGGTGGTCGGCGCACAGCTGGAGCATCAGGTCGCCGTGGCACTGGGCCGGGTCGAGGTCGTCGTGGGGGAAGGTGCCCATCGGCCGCAGTCGGCGGGGCTTCCGGTCCGCGAGCCCGAAGCGGTGGTCGAAGACGCTCGCGCCCAGCCCGACCGTCACGGTCAGGCCGTCGCCCGGGACCACGGGTCCGAGGGTGCCGTCGTCGGCAGGCGGTGCGCCGATGCCGGCGTCGAGCGGCCGTCCGCCCGTGGTGAGCTCCCGGGCGCCGTGGGTCAGCAGCCTGAGCAGGAGGGCGAGCTCGCCGGGCGAGGTCGCGGTGACGTCAGCCGCGAGGAACGCGGCGTACTGCTGGCGCGGGGTTGCGATGCCCGCCTGGTGCTCGCCGTGGAAAGCGATCGAGCGGCCGTCGTCCGACGTGGTGGTCCCCGCGGCCGATGCCCGCACCAGCCCGCCGGCGACGGCGGCACCGCCGAGCCCGGCGGCACCCGTGAGGACACGACGGCGGGGGAGGTTCATCCGTCTCCTCCCTCGACCGAGCCGGAGGCGACCGTCAGGCGCGGCTCGAGGGTGGCGGGGATCGCTGCCAGTCGCTGGGTCACCAGGTCGAGCGCCGCGTCGAGGTGCTCGCGCTGCCCCTGGGAAAGTTCCGACACCGGCACATGTGCCCAGGTGCGGGTCGCCTGGGTGAAGGCGACCAGAGTGCGATCGAGGGCCGACCGGATCCCGGCGGCGTCGTGGACCCGGCTGTCGAGGGGCTCCGCCAGCGCGGAGAGCACGGCCCGGGTGCCGACGAGCTCGGCGCGGACGCTCTCGAGGTCGGTGTGGCTGCCGAAGTCGTCCTTGCCGGTCAGCTGGAGCTGCAGGGCGTTCTCGCTGATCTCGTGGGCGCGCAGGGTCAGGGTGAGCGGGTCCAGCTGGGTGCTGCGGACCAGGAGCGGCAGCCGCGACACCGCGCGGTCGAGGGCGGTGACGTCGGCCCGGAGACGGCGTGCCCGCCCACCCCACAGGTCCAGCTCCACCCGGTGGAAACCAGTCCACGCGTGGTTCGAGGTGCCACCAGGGAGGCCGGCGGGCAGCCCGTCGATCGCGTCGCCCAGGCCGCCGAACGCGTCGTACGCCGCTCCGAGCCGTTGGTAGTCCAGGTGCGCGTTCAGCCAGGCGGTCCGGGCTGCGTGCAGGTCCATCCCCTCGGCCGCCGCGCGGAGCCGGTGGGAGTCGCGCACCAACGGGCCGAGCTGGCGACGCAGCCACCGCTCGTAGCGCTGGGTCGCCGGCACGAGCTGGCTCTGGGTGAGGATCCGGACACCGGGTGTGCCGGCGCCGTGGCCGCTGATCGTGCGGGGTGGTCCGGTGACCGGGGCGCTGTCCTCCATCAGGCACGCCAGGGCGTACCGGCCCCCGGCCAGCGGCACGTCCAGGTCGACGCTGGTGCCGGGGCCGAACGGCTCGACGTCGGCGTAGACGAGTCCCTGGTGGGTGCCCAGGCCGACGACCTGGACCTCGCCTGCGCTGCTGTCGGTGTTGCGCAGCCTCAGCACCTGCTCGCCCGCGGCCGCGGGGCGCCACGAGGATCCGCAGTCGGACCTCGACACCTCGACGACCCGTTCGGTCCTGGCCGACGCGAGCTGCGTCGAGGAGTGGCAGCCGGTGAGCAGCAGGATCGCAGCGGTCAGGGTCCCGAGGACCTGTGCGAGGCGCGGCATGACCCAGGCACGCTAGGTCGCGCGAACGTCGATACGACACGACTCCGCGACGACCAGTTGAACAACGGGTGAACGCCGACTACGAGAGCCAGCGGCGCAGCTTCTTCTTCGAGGCCTGGCGCCACTCGCGCACGAACAGCGCGTCGGTCTCGAGCAGCTCACGCTCCTCGCGAGCATGCAGCGCACCGAACACGAACGCGTTGTCACCGGTGCTCGCCGCCTCGTCACCGAGCTCGCGCAGGCGGTTCTGGGTGACGAAGGCGTCCTGGTGCTCGCCGAGGCTCGACTGCACCCGCTTCATCGCCTTCACGAACCGATGTGCCGGCTTGCCGTACACGCCGGTGAGCGCCTCGGTGGAGTAGCGCACCCGTTTGGCTGCCTTCCGCGCCTCGTGCAGGAGGTGCTCGCGCTCCTCGCCGTCGGCCTCGTCAGCGACCTCGACCCGGCCGACGAGTCGCTTGTAGTCGTGGCGCACGCGCTTGCGCAGCAGCGAGTGCACGGACTCCGAGGCCTGCTCCTTCCACGGCGGGTCCGTCGCGAGCTGGTCGAGGCGGTCGAGCAGGTCGAAGTAGCGCTCCGAGCTCATGGCCTCCAGCATCCGCGTGCGCGCCAGCGCGTACTCCTCGCGCATCTCCGCATCCATCCGCTGGTAGCCCGCGCCCCGGACCACCTCGGGTGGCTCCTCCTCGAGCATCGACTCGAGCCGCTGGCGCATCACCTCGGCGTCGCGAGGCTCGCCCAGGGCGGCGGCGAGCCACTTGAGCTCGTCGCGCATCGGCTCGGTCTGCTCGCGCACCAGCAGCGGGCGGTACGACGCGAGGGCGTTGCGCAGCCGGCGTACGGCGACCCGCATCTTGTGCACGGCGTCGGGTGCGTCCTGACGGACGAGCGGCTCGAAGCGGCGGATCACGTCTACCTGCTCGCGCAACCAGCGCTGCACCACCTGCGACGCAGGGCCCTTCCTGGTGGGCTCGGGCAGCACCACCTCCGGCCGCACCGGCACCCGGTCGCCGAGTGCGGTGAGCAGCTTGCTGCCCGGCGTCGCCCTGCCGCCTGCGGCCCGGATCGGGTCTGCTGCGGCCGCCAACCAGTCCGCATCGCCCTCGACCAGCTCCAGCTCCCACTCCCGCCAGCTCGTCGGCTCCGGCTCGCCGATCACCTCCGCGGTGACGCGGTCGTCGCAGAACTCGGCGAGCACCCGGTCCTTCTTGTCCAGGAGCAGGTGCAGGTGCCGCCTGGTGTGCAGCACGACGACGGGTCTCAACGTGGCTCCGCGCGTGTGCGCGACGAGCAGCTCGCGCAGCGACTTCGGCACCGTCTTCGTGGCCCGCGACAGCGACTCGTGAACCTCGAGGCGCCCCTTCTTCATCGGCAGCTTCAGGTGCCAGCCCGCGTCGTGTCCGCCCGTACGTCGTCTCAGGGTGATGCCGGCCCTGGCCAGCACGAGGTCTGCGGTGTCGAAGTACGTCGCCTCGAGCTCGCGCACCCCGTCGTCCTGCACGGTCGCGACGCGCTTCAGCTCCTCGAGCGGGGGAAGCCCGGTGTGCTCGTCGACGGCGTAGGTGTCCTCGATCTCTCGCTGGTCATCAGTCATCGCCTCGACTTCCTACCAAGCCCAGGTGAACGAACGATGGCCACCTCGGAGTGGTACAACCCGCTGCATGGGCACCGTGCGGGTCGCGTGGCAGCTGGTGGACGAGGAGCCGGCCGCCGCGGACCGCCTGCTCGCCGACGAGGTCGCCGCCGCCCTCGGTTGCGACCGTGACGTCGTCCGCATCGGGCGCCGATGCCCGCGGTGCGGCAGCACCGATCATGGCCGGCCCGTCGTCGAGACCGACGTCGTCGACGATCCTCCTCACCTCAGCCTGAGTCGGGCTCCCGGGGTCGCGCTGGTGGCCGTGTCGACGGACCACCCCGTGGGCGTCGACGTCGAGTGCATCGACCAGACCTGGCCGGTGGGGTCGAGCAACGGCACGCTCCACGCGCAGGAACGACCACGCGACGCAGCCGCGCTCACGACCCTGTGGGTGCGCAAGGAGTCACTGCTCAAGGCCACCGGCGACGGGCTGCACGTCGAGCCCGCACTGCTGCGCCTCGACGACGGTTCGGTGGGGCCTCGGCTCCTCGAGTGGCCCGACGGTCCAGCGGTCACGACCATGAAGGACCTCGAGATCGAGGGGTACGCCGCGTGCGTCTCCGTGCTCGGCGCCGACTCGGTCCGGGTCACGCAGCGTCAGGCGCTGTCGGGCAGAGGCGGGAGCGTCGTCTCGCGGAGCCACGCGTCGAAGAGGCCGCGCAGGTCCTGATCGCTCCGCTCCTCGACGTGCTCGATGAACATCTCCGTGGAGACGGTGCCGTGCACGTGCTCGGCGACCCACGTCCGCAGCAGCTCGAAGAAGGCCGCGTCGCCCACCGTGAGGCGGAGGGCGTGCAGGAGCAGAGCACCCCGCTTGTAGAGCCTGTCGTCGAACATCAGCTCCGGCCCGGGGTCGGCGAGGACGAGGTCCTGGTCGTCGTCCTCGAGGCGCTGCCAGTGCTCGAGAGCCCGTTCGTGCGCGGTGTCCTTGCCCGACTCCTCGGACCAGAGCCACTCGCAGTAGCAGGCGAAACCCTCGTGGAGCCAGATGTCGCGCCAGCGTCCGAGAGTCAGGCTGTTGCCGAACCACTGGTGCGACATCTCGTGAGCGATCAGCCGCTCCGCGTGCCAGTCCGTGCTGAGGAAGTTGGAGCCGAACGTCGAGAGCCCCTGGGACTCGAGCGGGATCTCGAGCTCGTCCTCGGTGACCACGACGGTGTAGCCGGCGAACGGGTAGTCGCCGAAGAGCCGGGTGAACAGCTCCAGCATCTCGGGCTGGCGGCCGAACGCATCGTCGTACTTCGGGACCAGGTTGCCGGGAACGGCTGCCGAGAGCGGCACCACGGCCTCGACGTCGAAGCGCTGGTAGCGACCGATCTGGACCGTCGCGAGGTACGTCGCCATGGGCTCGGGTTGCTCGTAGACCCATTCCACCGAGCTGGCATGGCGGCGGGTCGAGGCGAGGGTGCCGTTGCACACGACCTGGTACGCCGCCGGGGCGCTGATCGTGATCCGGTAGGCCGCCTTGTTGCCCGGCCGGTCGTTGCAGGGGAACCACGAAGGAGCGCCGTGGGGCTGTGCGGCGACGATGACCCCGTCGGTCAGCTCCTCCCAGCCGGCGGCGTCCAACGTCTTGCTGGGGACGGGTGACGGGTGCCCGGAGTACTGCACGGAGACGGTGAACGTCTGTCCCGACCGGATCGTCGAGCCCAGCCGGAGGTTCAGCGCACCCCCGCGGTGGGAGTGCTTGACCGCCCTCCCGTCGACGCTCACCCGGCTGACGTGGAGGCCGTGGAGGTCGAGGTGCAGGCGCTTGAGGTCCTGCGCCGCGACGCAGGCCAGTCGCGTCTTGCCGGACAGCGAGTTGCCCTCGACCTTGTAGGTCAGCTCGAGCTCGTAGTCGGTGACGTCGTACGTCTCGTCGCCGTGGCCCGGGAGGTAGTCGTCGTCGCCGTGTGCGCTGCCGCTCACGCGACCGGCTCGCGCAGGTGCTCGTCGACCCACGGACCGATGGGATTGCCGATCCAACGAGTCTTGTCAGGCACCGACTCGCCCCTCATCACCAGCGACACGGGCCCCACCGTAGCGTGGCGGCCGACGCTGGCACCGGGGAGGATGACGCTGTTCGGACCCAGGGTCGCGCCGGACCTGAGGACGACCTCGTCCATGCTCAGCACCCGGTCGTGGAACAGGTGGGTCTGCACGACGCAGCCCTGGTTGACGGTCACGCCACGACGCAGGTGCACCAGGTCGGGCTCGGGGAGCCAGTAGGTCTCGCACCAGACCCCGCGGCCGACGTGGGTGCCCAACGAGCGCAGCCACATGTTCAGCACCGGGGTGCCGGTGGCGGCGCGGGCGAACCACGGCGCGGCCACGACCTCGACGAAGGTGTCGGCCAGCTCGCTCCGCCACACGAACGAGCTCCACAACGGGTGCTCGGTGACCCTGATCCTGCCCAGCAGGATCCACTTCGCGGCCGAGGTGAGACCGGCGGCGACCGCTCCGGCGAGCATGAGCAACGGCCCGGCCACCAGGACGGAGAGCCAGGGCAGGGGGGTGTCCAGCACCCAGGCCAGCGCCAGGGCCGTGCCCCCACCCAGCGCGAACGAGACCATCAGTGGCAGCAGCCGGCAACACTCCACCAGGGCCCGCGCGACGCGGAGGCGGCGCGACGGCGCGTAGGTGAGGCTGTCGTCGACCTCCTCGACGGGTCGGCGCAGCAGCACCGGTGGGCTGCCCAGCCAGGAGGAGCCGGCCTTGGCCTTCTTGCGTCGCGGTGCCGCGGAGAGCACGGCCACGAGGGACTCCTTGGGCACCTTGCGGCCGGGTGCGGTCATCCCCGAGTTGCCGACGAACGCGCGCTTGCCGATCTTGGTGCGCTCGACCCGCAACCACCCGCCACCGAGCTCGTAGCTGCCGAGCAAGGTGTCGTCGGCCAGGAAGGCCTCGTCGTTGATGCTCGTCAGCTTCGGGATCAGCAGCACGGTGGAGGCCTCGACCCGACGACCGACCGTGGCGCCCAGCAGCCTGAGCCACACCGGCGTGAAGGTGCTGGAGTAGATCGGGAAGAGCCACGTCCGCGCCTCGTCGAGCACCTTCATCGTCGCCCAGGCCTGCCAGGCCCGGCGGCTGTGCATCGGGTAGGCGCCGGGGCTCAGTCCGGTGCCCAGGAGCCGCACCAGCACCAAGACCAGGACGGCGAGGACCACCAGCCAGACGAGCGCGACCAGCGGCAGGAACGCCGTCAGCACCAGGGCCGCACCCGACATCGAGGTCGTCTCACTCAGCCACGGGAGGGTGACGCCCAGACCCACGAGGGCGGCCAGGATCGGCAACAGGGCGATCAGGGTGGCCACGCCGGCGTACGCCAGCACCCAGACGGGTTTGTGCGCCGGTCGCTCCATGGACCACGGTCCTCTCGTCCTGCCCACGGGCTCGGCCGGTGAGCCCGTCCAGTACTGGCCCTTCGTGACCTCGCCGATCACCGAGGAGCCGGGTGCGACCTCGGCCTCACGATGGACGACCGCCCCGGGGCCCAGGGTGCTGCGGGTCCCGACCCGAGCGCCCGCACCCACCTTCACCGCTCCGATGTGCAGCACGTCGCCATCGAGCCAGTGGCCAGACAGGTCGACCTCCGGCTCGACCGAGCACCCCGTGCCGAGCGTGAGCATGCCGGTCACCGGAGGGACGGAGTGCAGGTCCACCTGCTGCCCGACCTTGGCCCCCAGCAGTCGGGCGTACGTCGGCATCCACGCAGCTCCGGCGAGGTTGGCGGCGCCGAGCTCGTCGGCAAGACGCTCCGCCAACCAGAGCCGCAGGTGGATACGCCCGCCGCGGGGGTACTCACCCGGCTCGACCCTGCCCAGGAGGAATCGCGCGCCGAGCGCTGTGAGCGCCATCCGGCCCGGAGCGGCCACCAGCAGCAGCCACCCCACGAGGACCCACCACCACGAGACCGAGGGCAGGTACCCCAGCCCGAGCACGTCGCCGGCGATGTTGACGCCGGCCGCGACCCAGGTGACCCAGCGAAGTCCGGAGAGGATGCGCAGCGGGACGGTGAACACCACCTGGCCGATCTGGGTCTTCGACGGGGTTGGACGCACGCGCCGGTTGCTCCTGCCCGTTGGGGCGTCCATGCCGTCGAGCATCGCGGCGAGGCTCCCGACCGTCGGGTTCTCGTAGAGGTCCGCGACCGTGACCTCCGGGTAGCGCGACCTCAGCCGCGAGACCATCTGGGCCGCGGTCAGGCTGCCGCCGCCGAGATCGAAGAAGTCCTCCCGATCGCTGGTGACGACCGCACCCACGACCTCCAGCCACAGGTCGGCGATCACGGCGGCCGTGCCCTCCAGCCGGGCCGCCGGCGCGGGGTCGTTCTCCGTGGTGGCCAGGGGCCAGGGCAAGGCGTCGCGGTCGACCTTGCCGGACGTGCGGGTCGGGAGCGAGCCGACCTGTGCCAGGCGTGGCACCAACGCGGCCGGCAGCACCGTGCGCAGGTGCTCGGCCGCAGCCGCTGCGTCGAAGCTGTCGTCCACGGTCACGTAGCCGATGAGCAGCTGGTTGCCCGCCCTGCTCGTCCGCACGGCTGCGGCGGCACTGACCACGGACGGCAGGGCGAGCAGGGCGTTGTCGACCTCGCCCAGCTCGATCCGCCGACCGCCGAGCTTGACCTGGTCGTCGCCACGTCCGGCGAAAAGCAGCCCCGCCTCGTCGTAGACCACGTGGTCGCCGCTGCGGTACGCGCGATCCCAGCCCAGGGTGGGGAACGGTGCGTACTTCGCGGCGTCCTTCTCCGGGTCGAGGTAGCGCGCCAGCCCGACGCCGCCGATGATCAGCTCGCCCACCTCGCCCGGGGCCACGTGGTGGCCTTGCTCGTCGACGACGGCCAGGTCCCAGCCATCGAGGGGCAGGCCGATCCGCACCGGTCCCTCGGCGGTCAGCGGGGCTCCGCACGCCACCACGGTGGCCTCCGTCGGACCGTAGGTGTTCCAGAGCTCGCGGCCGTTCCTGGCCAGGCGGACGCCGATCTCCGGCGGGCACGCCTCGCCGCCCATGATCAGCAGGCGGACCCGGTCCAGCGACTCGGTCGGCCACAGCGAGACCAGGGTGGGGACCGTGGAGACCACCGTCACGTCGTTGGCGACCAGCCAGGGTCCGACGTCGACCCCGCTGCGCACCAGGGACCGCGGTGCCGGGACCAGGCACCCGCCGTGCGCCCAGGCCAGCCACATCTCCTCGCAGGAGGCGTCGAAGGCGACCGAGAGACCCGCCATCACCCGGTCGGTCTCCCGCAACGGCGAGTCCTGGAGGAACAGCCGCGACTCGGCGTCGACGAACGCGGCCGCCGAGCGGTGCGAGACCGCCACTCCCTTCGGCGTACCGGTCGACCCGGAGGTGAAGATGATCCACGCGTCGTCGGTGGCCTCGGGCAGCTGTGGCTGGCGGGCGGCACCCGGGCGGCGCGGCGAGATGCCCAGCTCGTGGCCGATCACCGCCGCGACGTCGGCCTCGTCGAAGACCAGCCGCGCCCGGTCCTCAGGATCATCCGCGTCGACCGGCACGTACGCCGCGCCGGCCATCAGCACGCCCATGATCGCGACGTAGAGGTCGAGCGTCCCCGACCTGACCCGCACCCCGACGCGATCTCCGCGACCGACACCGACGGCGTTGAGCTCGGCCGCGAGCTCCTCGGAGACCGCACCGAACTCCTGGTAGGTCAGCACCTCGGCGCCGTTGTCGAGCGCCAACGCGTCCGGGGTCCTCGCCACCGTCTCGCCGAAGACGTCGATCAGCGTCCTGGCCGGAGGCGCGAGGGACGAGCGGGTCAACGTCACGGTCGGTCCCGTCTCCCCGACGGTGTCTCCGTCATCGGGGCAGTATCACCGCGCAAGTTGAACAGCAGGTGGCCAGGAGCCGGGTCAGTCACCCACTGCGTCGCGTCCCCGCTTGACGATGGAGGGATCCGGCGCGGCGACGACCTCCTCGTCCTTCCCGTCGTACTCGAAACGCGAGAGGAAGTAGCGCATGGCGTTGAGGCGGGCGCGCTTCTTGTCGTTGCTCTTGATGGTCATCCAGGGAGCCCACTCGGTGTCGGTCTGCCGGATCATGTCCTCCTTCGCCTCGGTGTACTGGTCCCACTTGTCCAGCGACTCGAGGTCGATGGGCGAGAGCTTCCACCTCCGGACGGGGTCGACCTGGCGGATGATGAACCGGGTGCGCTGCTCGGACCTGGTGACCGAGAACCAGAACTTGGTGAGCGAGATGCCGCTCTCCACGAGCATCTGCTCGAACAGGGGCGCCTGGACCATGAACTGCTCGTAGTCGGGGTCGGAGGTGAAGCCCATCACCCGCTCGACGCCGGCGCGGTTGTACCAGGAGCGGTCGAAGAGCACCATCTCGCCCGCGGCCGGCAGGTGCTTGACGTAGCGCTGGAAGTACCACTGAGTCTGCTCACGGTCGCTCGGCTTGCTCAACGCCACGGTGCGGGCGTACCGCGGGTTGAGGTGCTCCATGAAGCGCTTGATCGTGCCGCCCTTCCCGGCCGCGTCCCGACCCTCGAACAGCAGCAGGTGCTTGGTCTGCGTCTCCGTGGCCCAGGTCTGGAACTTCAGCAGCTCGACCTGCAAGAGGTACTTCGCCTCGTCGTACTCCTCGCGGGCCAGGCGCTCCTCGTAGGGGTAGTTCTCCCGCCAGGTGTCGACGGCCCGGCCTTCGGGGTCGATCAGCTCGGGGTCGTCGTCGTGGTCCTCGCCGATCCCGTAGCCCTCGATCTCGAGCTGGTCGATGTACTCCCTGAAGTCGTGCAGCATGCGGCGAAGGGTAGGCCCCGGGGCTGAACACGAGACGACCTCGAGGTGTCCGCGCACGTGCTCGGCCTGCTGCGGAAGTGCGAGGGATTGCTCAAGTTGAGTCGGCGCGGTACACATAGTCATGTCCATCACCACCGATGAAGCTCGGGCGATCGACCAAGTCGCGGATCGCTTGCATCAGCGGTTCCCGGATGCCCAGCCCGAGATCGTCAAGCAGTACGTCGCGCGAGTGCATCACAGCTACGACGGCAGGCCCATCCGCGAGTTCGTCCCGGTGCTCGTCGAGCGCGAGGTGAGCGAGGCGCTCGAGGTCGAGCACCCTCCTCGCAGAGGGCGCAGCTAGTCCGACGCCGGGGAGCGTGACCGGCGTCACGCGCTGATTTCAGACTGGCGTCAGGCGGCCCTCCGTAGCGTCGCCAGGCATGTCCAACCGCCAATTCATCGCGCCCAAGGTCCCGGCCGTCTTCGCCCTGTTCTGGGTGGCCAAGCTG
Source organism: uncultured Actinomycetota bacterium (assembly GCA_963794435.1). Taxonomy (GTDB): domain Bacteria; phylum Actinomycetota; class Actinomycetes; order Propionibacteriales; family Nocardioidaceae; genus Marmoricola. The sequence goes on along the minus strand of CAWCDX010000011.1, from coordinate 48,130 downwards.
CTGACGACGGGCATCGGCGAGACCGGTGCCGACTACCTCGGGACCGTGAACCTCATCCTTGCTGCGGTGATCGGCATCGGCGGTTTCGCGTTCGCCCTGCGCCTGCAGCTGAGGGCTGAGAGCTACCACCCCGTGCGCTACTGGGTCACCGTTCTCATGGTCGCCGTGTTCGGCACGATGATCGCCGACGGTCCGCACGTCGTGCTCGGGACGCCGTACTACGTCGACTCGGCCGTGTACTTGTTGCTGCTCGTCGGCGTCCTGACGTGGTGGAAGCGCACCGAGGGCACGCTGTCGGTGCACTCGATCACGACGGCTCGCCGGGAGCGGTTCTACTGGCTGACCGTGCTGCTCACGTTCGGTCTCGGCACCGCCCTGGGTGACACGACCGACGCCAACCTCGGCATGGGGTTCCTCTGGTCGATCGTGCTGTTCACGGGGCTGATCCTCGTCCCGCTCGTCGCCTGGCGCTTGGGCGTCAACGCGGTCGTCTGCTTCTGGGCGGCGTACTCGCTGACCCGGCCCCTGGGAGCCAGCGTCGCCGACTGGCTCGCGCACCGAGCGCCGGCCGGTCTCGGCCTCGGCGCCGGCCCGGTGACCGCGGTGGGGCTCGTCCTCTTCGCCGGCATCGTCGCCTACCTGACGCTGACCCACGCCGACACCGAGCAGACGGCTGCCGAGGACGAGCTGGTCAGCGCACGACCCTGAGCGGAGCCGGGTCGCGGCCGGTCGTCCCGGCGAGGGGGGAACGCAGCCGACGGCCCGATGGATCTCGGGGGAGAAGCGGTGAGCCGCCGACTGCGCCCGGAGAGAGGCTGTCAACCAGTTCTGGACAGCTCAAGCGGTGACGAGGCGAGTTGACGACGAAGTCGCCTTTACGCCAGCGCACCAGCCGGGGTCCAGACTGGGAGTGGGGTGGGGGGAGGGAGGGGAGGAATGCAGGAGATCGAGGGCTTCGCCACCTTGGGGCTGACCACCCTCGAGGCACGGGCACTGACCGAGCTCGTCCGGGCCAGCGCGCTGCACGCCGACGAGCTGAGCCGGGTGCTCGGGTGCTCGGCGACCGTGGCTGTGGAGACCCTGGGGCACCTGGCCGACATGGGTCTCGCCGTCCGCGGCGTGGGGGAGGAGCGCACGTTCGTGGCCTCCCGCCCCTCGGTGGCCCTGGGCGCGATCCTGGCCGGTCGCCAGGCCAGCCTGCGACAGGTCGAGGCCGCCATCGAGCTGCTCGACCAGGAGTACGCCAGGGCGCGGCACGCCCAGGACCCGACCGACGTGGTCGACGTGATCCTGGGGCAGGAGGCCGTCGCCGCCCGCGTCCAGCAGATCCAGCTGGGAGCGCGCCAGGAGGTCCTCAGCCTGGTCAAGGCACCGATCTCAGTGCTCGGCAGCGAGGAGAACACCGCGGAGGACGTGGCCGTCGAGCGTGGGGTCGTCTACCGCGTGGTGCTCGAGCGGGCGATGCTCGAGGAGGAGCCGCACCTGCTCGACGAGGTCGTGCGCGTGGAGTCCCTCGGGACACAGGTGCGACTGGCGGCCTCGGTACCCCTGAAGCTGTTCGTGGTCGACCGCGAGCTGGCCTTCGTGCCGCTGGGGAGCGCCGCCGCCGACGTCGACGGGGCGATGCTGGTCCGCCGCAGCGGCCTGCTCGACGCATTGGTGGCCCTGTTCGAGTCGGTGTGGCGCGATGCGTTCCCGCTCACCGGGCCGACCCGAACCGCCGCGCCCGGCGTACCGCTGCAGCCGGACGCGCTCCTCGCCGGGGCGCAGGTGCCCGACGACCTCGACCTGCGCGTGCTGGCGCTGCTGATGGCAGGACTGACCGATCAGGCCGTGGCCAACGCGCTGCGCGTCTCGACGCGGACGGTGCAGCGACGCGTGCGGACGATGATGACGATGGCCCACGTCGACTCGCGCCTGCAGCTCGGCGCCGTCGCGGCCCATCGGGGCTGGGTCGAGGAGCCCGCCGCCCCGGGCTCCTAGGTGGTGACGGGCCAGGACCTGAGCTCACGGCGTGCATGCCACGGTCCCCGGTCCAGCGCTGACCGCCTGGAGCTCTGCTCAGCCGCCCGGGGCGAAGAGGCAGAAGGGGTGTCCGTCGGGGTCGTGCATCACCCGGACGAGGTCCTGGGGCTGGTACTCGGCCTGCCGCGCGCCGAGCGCACTGGCTCGCGCCACGGCGGCCTCCAGGTCGTCGACGCCGATGTCGAGGTGCAGCTGCATCTGCTGGGTGTCGGACTTCGTCGGCCACGTGGGCGGCTGGTGCTCGGTCTCGAGCTGGAAGGACAGCCCGGTCCCTCCCTCTGCGGGCTTGATGACGATCCAGGTGCCGTCGGAGGCGTGGTCCTCGTCGCGGTAGACCCAGCCCAACAGCTCGCGGTAGAACTCCGCGAGCGCCGGTGGGTCAGTCGACCCGAGGACCGTGTTGGCGAGGTACGTGTGTGTCGTCTCCACAGGGCAAGGCTAGGTCCCGTCGCTGACGGTCGTCGTGCTCAGGCCTGACGCGGAAGCGCACTCCGGTGATGATCTCCGATCTCGTGGGTACCTGCCTGTCATGGACAACGACAAGCTCGAAGCGATCCAGAACGTGGTGGACCGCGTCTCCTCCTACCAGGACGGCGCCCCGGAGGGGACCGTCGAGAAGGAGCTGCGCAACGGCCTGGGCGAGGCAGGTGTCGACCTGGAGGACCAGCAGGTCGGTGCTCTGGCCTCGGCCATCGAGGACAACCCGGGTGAGGTCACCGTCGGCGACGTGCTCGAGTGAGCATCGAGCGTTTCGATTTCGACTGGGATCCGCTGTACCGCCCGGCAGGGGTGCTCTTCGGTGTGACCCCGTGGACGGCGCACGTCGACGTCAGTCCGTCTGAGCTGGTGGTGAGATACGGCCTCTGGTCCCTGCGCTCGGCACTGATCAACATCACCGGTGTCGAGCTGAGCACTGATTACTCCTACGTGAAGACCGCTGGTCCGCCGCACCTCTCCCTGAGCGATCGCGGCATCAGCTTCGCCACCAACGGCCGCAGGGGTGTCTGCGTCTCGTTCCGAGAGGCCGTCAAGGGGATCGACCCCACAGGTCGGATCCGACACCCGGCCGCCACGTTGACCGTCGGCGACCTCGAGGGATTCGCCCGGGCCCTCGGCTTCTCGATCGGTCGGTAGCCGGGAGATCAGAGCTGGCGCCAGCCAAAGGGTGAGGCCAGCCGGATCGCGCTGACTACGACGCACGTGGAGGATGAACGACATGGCCGTTACGTGCGTGATCGTCGATGACAGCCCTGGGTTCATCGAATCGGCCCAGCGGTTGCTCGAGGCCGGCGGCATCGTGGTCGTGGGCAGCTGCGGAAGCCAGGATGAGGCTGAGCGGTTGATCACGCGCCTGCGGCCGATCTGCGTGCTCGTCGACGTCGAGCTGGGCGAGGAGGACGGTGTCCAGGTCGCTGATCGGTTGTCGACCGTGGCGGGGGCGCCTGTGGTCATCCTGGTGTCGAGTCACGACGCGACGGACCTGCCCCTTCCCTCGGGGGTCGCCGGGTTCTTGTCGAAGGCCTCCCTCGACGCGGCGTCCGTCGTCGATCTCGTCGAGCGCTGAGCTCAGCGACTCTCGAGGAAGGCCAGGACGGCCAGGACTCTCCGGTTTGCGTCCGAGCCGGTGGGCAGGTCGAGCTTGGCGAGGATGTTCTTGACGTGCTTCTCGACTGCGCCCTCGCTGATCCACAGGCGCTTGGCGATCCCCCCGTTCGACCGACCTTCGGCCACCAGGGCCAGGACGTCGACCTCGCGGGGCGTGAGCCGGCCGAGTGGGTCGTCGTGGGTCTTCTTCGCGAAGAGCTCCTGAACGAGCATCGGGTCGATCACCGACCCCCCCGCGCTGATGCGCTCGAGGGCGTCCACGAGGTCGCCCACCTGGGTGACTCTGCTCTTGAGCAGGTAGCCGATCCGCTGTCCACTGCTGAGGAGATCGGTCGCTGTCTCGAGCTCGATGTGCGCGGAGAGCAGGAGGATGCCGACCTCGGGTTGCCTTTCCCGGATCGCCCGTGCCGCGTCGATGCCCTCCCACGTGTTCGTCGGGGGCATTCGGATGTCGACGACGACCAGGTCCGGCAGGAGTGCGTGGACCATGGCCACCAGTGCCGGGGCGGTGTCGGCCTCGCCGAGGACTCCGTAGCCAGCCTCGTCGAGGAGGCTCACGACGCCCTTGCGCACCAGCACGTCGTCGTCGGCAACGACGACGGTGTGGCCGAGGCGAGACGGCTCTCCGGTCGTCGACACCATGGTGGGAGAGCGTAGTCCGGCGGCCGAGTCCGATCCGGGGCCCGACTGGTTCATGGGGAGCTGAGATCAGCGACGAGCGGCACGGCGTTCCCAGGTGAGCGGGTCGGGCGTGCAGCAATGAGGTAGCAGGCCACGCCGGCCAGTCCACCGACGACCCAGGAGATGTCCACTCCCCCGAGAGGCTCGACGAGAGGTCCGGTGTAGAACGTCTGGTCGATGAACGGCACCTCGAGGGCTATCGCGATCAAGTAGGCGGAGAGGCCGGGCCACGCCACGCCGCCGTACAGACCTTTGGGGGTGAAGAACGAGGGGATGTCGTACTCCCCGTGGCGCACGAGGTAGAAGTCGGTCAGGTTGATAGCGCTCCACGGGATGAAGACGAGCAGCAGCACGTTCAGGAAGTTGCCGAGGTTCGCGACGAACTGGTGGTAGCCGAGGAGGGCGCAGAGGGTGCCGGTGACGACGAGTGCGACAGACCCGGCCACGCGGACCACTACCGAGCGGGTGACGTCGCGGAAGCAGCTGGCGATCCCGACCAGCGCGAGCATCCCCGTGTAGCAGTTGGCTACGTCGCTGCCGATCAGGCTGATCGCCATGATCGGCAGGACCCACTTGCCCGACAGGGCGGCCACGGCCGCGACGGTCGACGGCGCGTCGGGCATCAGGCCGGTCAGGTAGGCCCCGAGGATGCCGCAGAAGATCGCCGGGACGGCCGAGCCGAGGACGACCGCCCAGAACGTGCGAGCCGAGCTGACCGTCGGTGGTAGGTAGCGCGAGTAGTCCGAGACGTACGGCGCCCAGCTGGCCATGGCGATCACGAACAGGCCGGTGGCGCCCATGAACGCAGCGAACGTCGGGGCCGTGTGGCCGGCCACCGTGCCTTCCAGCCCTTTGCCGATCACGGCCTGGACGATCATCACCGCGAACGTGGCTGCGAGCAGCCAGGTCATCCATCGCTGCCAGCGGTGGATGAGGTCGTAGCCGTAGATGGTGAGAATCAGGACCGGCACGGCGAGCAACGCGATCCACACGGGAACGCTCACACCGGGGATCAGCAGGTTCATGGCATCGGCCTGGATCACCAGCTGCGCGGCGAAGAACCCGAAGTCGAGCACGATCGAGGCTGCGAAGACCAGGACGGCACCGTAGAAACCGAACTGTGCCCGGCTCTGCAGCATCTGCGGGAGGCCCAGCCGGGGGCCCTGGATGGCGTGGAAGCCGACCAGGCACTGGCCGATGACCACGCCGAGCACGATGGCGACGCATGCCCAGGCGAACGTCAAGCCCAGGAAGATGGTCACGCCACCGAGCACGACCGGGAAGATGTTGGCGTTGTTGGCGAACCAGAAGGTGAACTGGTCCCGCACTCGACCGTGTCGTTCGTCGAGCGGGATGTAGTCGATGGACCTGACCTCGATCGTCGAGGCGTTCGGTGGCTCGGTGGCGATGTCCATGGCAGTGTCAGTCTCCGACCTCTGCGCAGGGGTGAGTACCCCGGTGGCCGGTGGAGGGTGGTAGGGCTACCTTCAGTTGAGTGCTCGGCCGGCCTGCCTCCCGTGGCGAGCCACTCGTGGCTGTGTCATCGTCAGGTCGGAACGGAGACCGGCGATGACACGCGGCGCGGCAACATCCATAGCGGGAACCACTGGCACCCTCGCGCAGGTGCTGGCCGCTCTCGTCCTGCAGCTGGGGCTTCTCGTGGCGCCTGTCGAGGTCGAGGTCGTGCGAGCGGACGACACCGCCGACATTGAGACTCGGCGAACGGCTGCCGAGGACGGGGACACGACGCGGGTGCCGATCGTCGTCGCGGGTGCGACCTGGGGTGAGATCGTCGCCCGTGCCCCGAGCCCTGCGGCATGGTCCGGTGCCTCTGAAGAGCATCTGCGTCGCTACGGCGCGATCCTGGCCGACGCGGTCGAGAGCTTCGAGTCCCGCGACGCCCTCGCGCCAATGCTCGCGCAGCAGGCGGCCCTGCGCGAGATTGCCACCCTGGTGGCCCGAGGGGCGCCGCAGGACAGGTTGTTCGACGCGATCGCCGAGGCCACCTCCGACGTCTTGGGCCTGAGGGCGATCAGCCTCGTGTCGTACCAGGCCGACGGAGACGTGTTCACACACGTGGCAGCCACCGCGCTGGGGCAGGAGACCCTGCCGGTCGGTGCGACCTGGAATTCCGAGGACTCGATGATCTGCGCCGAGATGCTCCGCACCGGCCGACCCGCCCGGATCGACGACGCGTCCGGGTCCCCTGGACGGATCGCGCAGATCCACCGAGCGGCCGGCAGGAGCCAGGTGGTCGGTGCGCCCATCGTCGTCGACGGAGAACCGTGGGGGTTCATCGTCGCGTACTGCAACGTCGGCGAGGTCATCCCCGATGACAGCGAAATCCGCCTGGTCGACTTCACCCAGCTCCTCGCGACAGCGATCTCGAACTCCACGGCCCGCGACGGACTGCACCGACTGGCGGACTCGCAGAGCGCGCTGCGCCGAGTGGCGACCCTGGTGGCCCAGGACGCCCAGCCCCGGACCGTCTTCGTGGCCGTTGCCGAGGAAGCCGCCCGCACTCTCGGCGTCGGTGCGGTGAGTCTGATCCGATGGGATCCCGCAACCCGTCTCTTCACCAAGATCTACGGCACCCACGGCGAGCGGGCAGCAGTCCCGGACGGCGGCAGCTGGCCGTTGGAGGACGGGCCCGAGGGGGCACTCATCCTGGAGACCGGCGGCCCGGTCCGCATCGACGACTGGTCCCTCCTGCCTGGACCCGTGGCACGTCGTCACCGCGACGACGGATTCGGACAGACGGTGGCCGCGCCGATCTACCTCGAAGGCTCCCTGTGGGGACACATCGCGGCCTTCGGCGAGGCGGGCGAGGTGCTACCACCCGGTTCCGAACGTCGTCTGGCCGACTTCACCCAGCTGATGGCCAGCGCCATCGCCAACGCCGAGGCCCGAGAGGCCCTGCGCAACCTGGCTCGAGAGCAGGGTGCCGCCCTCCGCCGCGTGGCAACCCTGGTCGCGGCCAACGTGGATCCCACCACGATCTTCAGCGCGGTCGCAGCAGAAGCCGGACGGGCCCTCCTGGTCGATGTGGTCCTCGTGGGCCGATGCCGGGACGACGGCAGCATGACGATGGTCGGGTCCATCGGGCTCGACCTGGGCAACGAGCGGGACAAGGGCGCGTCACTCGAGCAGTGCGCCATGGCCGTCTGCTCACTCGTCAAGTCGAACCATGGCAGTGCCCGCATCGACGACTGGTCGACGGCGACGGTCCTGGCCGCGCCAGCCGGGGCGGCCGAGGCAGCCGGAATCAGATCCGGAGTCGGCGCACCGATCATCGACCAGGACCAGATGTGGGGCGTGATCGTCGTCCTCTCTGACGGCCTGCTGCCCGAGGACGCCGAGACCCGGCTGACTGACTTCACCCACCTCGTCTCGAGCTCGCTGGCCAACGTCAAGGTGCGCAACGACCTGATCGCTTCACGGGCCAGGGTCGTAGCCGCCAGCGACGAGACTCGGCGTCGCATCGAGCGAAACCTGCACGACGGTGTCCAGCAGCGGCTCATCGCGATCGGTCTGGGGTTGCGAACCCTCCAGCTGGAGGACGCCATGTCTCCGCCTCTCCAGCAGGCCCTCGAGGACGTGTCCACCGACATCGAGGGCGTGCTGGACGAGATCCGTGTCTTCTCCCAGGGACTGCACCCAGCCCTCCTGTCCCGCGCCGGCCTGGGTCCTTCGCTGCGCACGCTTGCCCGAAGGTCACCGATCGCCGTGGTGCCTGCCTTCGGCGACGTACCGCGCCTGCCCGAGGCAGTGGAGAGTGCCATCTACTACACGGTCTCCGAGGCTCTGGCGAACGCCAGCAAGCATTCGCAGGCGAGCCGGATCGACCTCTCCGTCGAGGTCGCGAAGCTGCAGGTCCGCACTGTCGTCGCGGACGACGGCATCGGTGGAGCGCACATCGGCGCAGGCTCCGGCCTGATCGGCCTCGTCGACCGGGCCGAAGCGCTCGGGGGTTCCCTCACCTTGACCAGTCCAACCGGGCACGGCACTCGCATCGAGCTCTGCGTCCCCCGCCTGCCTACGCCTGCCAGCCTCACCCGGCACACCTGATCCCCTCTCCGTGAGCCCCCCCGCTGGCCCCCCTCGCATTCGACCGGGCACCGTCGCACCTTTGACTGGCTGACGGCACCGACAAGGCCTCCTCGTCGCAGGAATGGTGAGAGCCATGCAGTCCACGACGGTTGCCCGGCCCGGACCGGACCGGAGCGCCCCAGCAGCTCCGGGTGCCATCGACACGCGCGTCACGCGGAGGCGGATCACCCCCAACCTCTTCGGCATCAGCTTCGGGATCACCGGGTTGGCCGAGGCCTGGGACGCCGCGCAGCTGGTCGGCGTGCCGTCCTTGATGTCCGACCTGCTCTACGTCGTGGCCGGTGCGATCTGGTGCGTCACGCTGGTGCTGTACCTGGGCGACCTACGTCGGTCGGGGCGTGCTCGGACCGAGCTGCTGGACCCCACCTTCGCTCCTTTCGTAGGGCTGGTCAGCATCGTGCCGATGTTGCTCGGGGTGGCCCTGGCACGTCACGCGCACGATGCCGGGCTCGTGGTCTTCGTGCCGTCGATGGCACTGACCGTGGCCCTCGGCGGCTACCTGATCGGCCAGTGGATCGTCTCGGACCTCTCCCTGGAGCAGTGGCACCCCGGGTACTTCCTGCCGACCGTGGCAGGCGGCTACCTCAGCGCGGGCGCCTGCGCCACGCTGGGTTACCAGCAGCTCGGCATCGTGATGTTCGGCTACGGCACCGTCAGCTGGCTCGTGCTCGGCTCGATCCTGCTGCAGCGCATGTTCACCCAGCCGAGGCTCCCGGGCCCGCTGCTGCCCACGATGGCGATCCAGATCGCACCACCAGTGGTTGCCGGCACCGCGTGGTTCTCGCTGAACGGCGGTCGCGTCGACACCGTCGCGCTCGCCATCAGCGGCTACGCATTTCTCATGGTGATGGTCCAGCTCCGACTCATCCCGGTCTACCGGAATGCGCCGTTCGGACCCGGCTGGTGGGCCTTCTCGTTCTCCTACGCGGCCGTGTTCGTCAATGCCATCCACTGGCTGGCTGCCGAACAGACGCCACACGGGGAGGGCTGGGCCTACCTGCTGCTCGCCATCGTGACCGGCGCTGTCCTGGCGCTCGCCGGGCGTACCGCCTCCGTACTCCGCCGCGGCACCTTCCTGCCCCAGCCACCAACACCTCGCGTGAAGGAGAACGACGCATGACCGACATCACCACGGCCACCCAGGCCGTTCCTGCCGCCGGCGCCACCAGCCGGTCCAGGCAGCTGGCCCTCGTGGCCATGCTCCTCGCCGTCTCGATGACGTTCATCGACCAGACCATCGTGGCGATCGCATCGCCCTCCATCCAGAACGAGCTCGACCTGAGCAGGACCGGCATGCAGTGGGCGGTCAACGCCTACCTGCTCGCCCTGGCGGCGACATTCGCACTCGGGGGCAGGCTCGCCGACGTCATGGGGCCACGTCGGATGGTGGTGATCGGCATCATCGGGTTCGCCGGATCCTCCGCCCTGTGTGGCGCCACACCGACCGGGTCTGGGGCCCAGGCGTGGCTGACGACGTTCCGAGCCCTGCAGGGAGTCTCCGGCGCCCTGATGGTCCCCGCGGCCCTCGCGATCGTGGTGGCAGCCTTTCCGATCGCCGAACGCGGCCGGGCGATGGCCCTCTTCTTCGGCATCAGCGGCGGTCTGACGGCCGTCGGCCCCATCGCCGGTGGCTTCCTGACCCAGTGGACGTGGCGCTCCATCTTCTGGATCAACGTGCCGATCGCGCTGCTCTCTCTCGCCCTCGCGGCGGCGGCCGGGATCAAGAGCCACCGCGCCCCCGGAACGATCGACCTGCGCGGCGCCTTCCTGGTCGCGCTCGGCATGGGGCTCTCTGTTCTTGGCTTCGAGCAGGCACCCATGTGGGGCTGGGACAGCCTGATCACCTGGGTCTTCATCCTCGGCGGCCTCGTCGTCCTCGGCCTCTTCATAGCGGTGGAGCTACGCCTCGAGGAGCCCCTGGTGCAGGTGCGCATCTTCGCGAGCAAGGCGTTCGTGGTGGACAACGTGGTGCTGTTCCTCTCGATGATCGCGTTCGTCCCCGCCTTCTTCTTCGCCAGTGTGTACTCGCAGGTGTCGCTCGGGTACGACGCCAACAAGGCGGGTCTCTACCTGCTGGTCTTCTTCGGCGGCTTCGCCCCCGCCGCCCAGGTCGGCGGCCGGATGCTCGACAAGGCCGGCGCGCGCCGACCGATGGTCCTGGGCAGCGCGCTGGCCTGTGTCGGGTTCGCCCTGTGGGCCTCGAAGCTGCACGACTACTCTCTGTCGGCCCAGTGGCCGTTCATCGTGATGGCAGGCGCCGGCATCGGCCTGTTGCTGGGCCCAGCCAGCACCGACGCCGTCAACCGTGCCTTCAACGCGTCGTACGGCGAGGTCACCGGCATCACCCAGACCGTCCGCAACTACGCCTCGAGCCTCGGCTTCGCTGTCCTCGGCACGGTCCTGACCACCATCCTCGCCAGCCAGCTCACCGACTCCCTCGTCGGGCTCGGTCTCCCGAGGACCGAGGCGGCGGGAATTGCCACCGACGCCGCCCACAACGGTGGTCCCGCCACCGGCAGCGCGGGTCAGGTACCGACCGCCATCGCCGAGCACCTGCACACCCTGATCGCACACGACTACGCCACGGCTACCCAAGGCGTCTTCTACGGCATGGCGACAGCCCTCGGGATCTGCTTCTTCGCTGCGCTCACCTACGACCGCAACCCGAAGTGACCGTCACCGCCCACCCGAAGGGAGAACCCCGATGTCCGTCACCACCACGCATCCGTTCGCCGACCCGCAGCCCGACCTGCTGCAGCCCACCGAGGTCACGGTCGACGCCGGACTCACTGCCGAGCGCGCCCGCCACCTGGTGCGCGTCGGTCAGCTCCTGTACACCTTCTGGCACACCGGCGACTCGCGATACCTCGACCAGGCGATCGACCCCGGCTTCGTCGACAACACCCTTCCGGATGGTCGCCCGCAGGGCCCGGCCGGGCCGGTGGCGGCGTCCTCTGCGTTCCGCGCGGCGGTCCCGGACCTGACCTGCGAAGTCGCGGACATGGTCGTGGCCGGCGACAAGATCGCCGTCCGGCTACGGTTCCGCGGCCACTTCACCGGTGTCTTCAACGGCGTCCAGGGCTCCGGGCAGGAGATCGACTTCGTCGCCTTCGACATCCAGCACGTCGGTGCAGGCTCGGCCGACCGCATCGTCGAGGACTGGCACCTGGAGGACAACCTCACCTTCCTGACCCAAGCCGGGCTCGTCAGCACGCCCCCCGCGTGACGATGGCGCCGACCACTCCGTACGCCCCGCCCCACGAGGGCTGGCACTGGCCCGAGTGGGTTGCGGAGCTCCTCGGCACGGCGGTGCTGATGTTCGCGGTGGTCACCGCGAAAGAGTTCGCGGTCCGTGCAGGGGATCCCTACGGCCGTCTCTGGGACCGGATCGTCATCGTCGCCGTGGTGGCCGGAGCGGTGGTCGTCGCAGTCGCACGAAGCCCGTGGGGGCGGCGCTCCGGCGCGCACCTCAACCCCGCGGTGACCCTCGGCCTGTGGCTTCAGGGAAACGTCTCGCGCAGCGACCTGGCGGGCTACACACTCGCCCAGACCGTCGGCGCCCTTCTCGGTGTCGCTGCGGCAAGAACATGGGGACGCGCTGTGGCACAGACACCGGTGACCTGGGCCCGGATCCAACCGACGGCAGCCGCCGGAACCTCCACCGCAATCGAGGCCGCGGCGACCTTCGGCCAGCTGGCACTGGTCTTCTGGCTGCTCACCGACCCCCGACGCGCGGTGTGGGCGGCACCGGCAGCCGGGGTGGCACTCGCCGTCGCCGTCATCGCCTTGGCCACCACCACCGGTGCGGGCTTCAACCCGGTGCGTGGACTCGCGCCCGACATCGTCTCCGGCGACTACGCCGGCCTGGTTCCCCTCATCGTCGGGCCCCTGCTCGGCGGCGTTTCCGCCGGACTCCTGTTCCGGATCCGAGCGGTCGTCCCGGTGACCGGGAAGCTCACCCACGAGCCGAACATCCCGTGCTACCTCGGCTGCCGGCTGCCGCACGAGGAAGCCAACGCACCGTCCCTGGAAGGAGCCAGACCATGACAGAGCCGCACACCACGGCCGCTCGCGTGGGCCAGACGATGAAGGCCATGCTTCTCGAGGAGCTAGGCCGCGACCTGGCCCTCACCGACCTGGCAACGCCCGAGCCCGGGCCTGGGGAGGTCCTTGTCCGAGTCGCCGCCAGCGGCGTCAACCCCCTCGACACCAAGATCCGCATCGGCGGCGCCGACCACGCACAGGTCACCGTGCCCGCGGTGCTGGGGATCGACCTCGCCGGCACAGTGGTCGAGCTCGGGCAAGGGACAGCGGACCGGTTCGACATCGGCGACGAGGTCTACGGCATGACAGGCGGGGTTGGGCCCCACCAAGGATCCCTGGCCGAGTACGCCGCGGTGGACGCCGACCTGCTGGCACCCAAACCTGGCCGTCTCACCATGGTCGAGGCCGCCGCGCTGCCCTTGACGGTCATCACGGCCTGGGAAGGGCTCGTGGACCGGGCCGAAGTCGGTGTCGGTGATCTGGTCCTGGTCCACGGGGGAGGTGGGGGTGTAGGCAGCATCGCCGTCCAGATCGCCCAGGCCCGCGGAGCCGTCGTCTTCGCCACCGAGGTGGGCGCGGGCCTTGAGATCGTCCGCGACTTGGGCGCAGAACCCATCGACGCCCTCACCGCAACCGTCGCCGAGTACGTCGCCACCGCCACCGGCGGGAGTGGCTTCGACATCATCTTCGACACCCGGGGTGGCACCACCCTCGACGACTCCTTCGCCTCGGTGCGTGAGCACACCGGCCGCGTGGTCAGCATCCTCGGGTGGGGAAACCACTCCCTCGCACCGCTGAGCTTCCGCGGCGCGACGTACTCCGGGGTCTTCACCCTGCTGCCCCTGCTGACCGGTCGTGGCCGAGCCCGCCACGGCGAGATCCTCCGAGCGGCCGGCGAGCTCGTCGACAGGGGTCAGCTGCTACCCCGGCTGGCAACCGAGCGATATGACTGGAGCACGGTCATGAACGCCCATCGAGCGGTCGAGACCGGAGGAAAGGGCAAGGTCGTGATCGACCTGTCGGTCCCCCCTGTGCCGCCGGAAGCCGCCCAGAGCTGAACGGACCCGAAGCCGATGACCAACACCAACCACTTCTGGCCCAACGGCGCCAGGCTCGCCGTCACGGTCTCCATGCAGTTCGAGGCCGGCGGACAGCCGATCAGCGGCGCCGGCGGCCCCATCACCGAGCCGATCCTGCCTGGATTCCCCGACCTCGGGCAGAACAGCTTCTACGAGTACGGCGCCCGCGAAGGGGTCCCGCGCCTCCTCGACCTGCTCGACAAGCACCAGATCCCGATGACCTCCTTCATGATCGGGGACGCCGTACGCCGCCACCCGGACACCGCAGCCGAGATCGTCCGCCGGGGACACGAGGCCGGCGCCCACGGTCGCAGCTGGAGCCGCCAGTACGACCTCGCCCGCGACGAAGAGGTTGCGTGGATCCTCGACAGCGTGACCGCCATCGAGGAGGTCACTGGGACCCGGCCCGTCGGCTACAACAACTACTGGATCCGACCAGGCGTCAACACCCTCGAGATCCTCCAGGAGCACGGTTTCAGCTACCACATCGACGATCTCTCGGCCGACGAGCCGTTTCTGCAGACGATCAACGGAGCGCCTTTCGCGACCGTTCCCTACTCGGTGCACCTCAACGACATCGCCAGCTTCGACTTCCCTGGCTTCTCGCCAGTCGACTACGAGCAGCAGCTCATCGACGAGTTCGACCAGCTCTATGCCGAGGGGCTGACCCGCCGCCGGATGATGGTGATCGGTCTGCACGAGAGGCTGTCCGGTCACGCCTCGCGAGTGCGCTCACTGGACCGGACCCTCACCCGCCTCCGCGACCGCGAGGACGTGTGGTGGGCCCGGAAGATGGACATCGCCCAGTGGGTGCTCGACCACCCGGACACCGCAGCGTGGATCGAACGCGAGCCGGCACCCGTCGCCGGCCTGCCTGGCAGGAGCAGCTGACTTCTCCCGGGACGTCCCCAGAAGTCCTGATGGCAGTACTCGCGTCGCCTGCTCGGCGGTTGTCTGGAGCCCGACCGAGACTGCAAAGCGCCTGCTGTGACGGCTCGGCAACAGCCGTCGACATATCCGCAGGTCAGCGTGGCGGAGGATAGGGGATTCGAACCCCTGAGGGCTATTAACCCAACCCGCTTTCCAAGCGAGCGCCATAGGCCACTAGGCGAATCCTCCGCGGGAGAGGCTACCGGTGCCGATTGGCACTCGCGAAACCCGACCTCCTAGACTTCGGGCCAACCCCCCGTGCGGCGGTATCTCACTGAACTCCCCCAGGGCCGGAAGGCAGCAAGGGCAGGTGGGCTCTTCCGGGTGCGCGGGGGGCCTTTGCGTCCCCGGGGAGACTCAGAGGTCGCCGTGGACCAATTGCACGCGGCTGGTGGCTCCGGTCTTGGCGAGCAGGTGCTCGACCAGCTTCTCGACGGTCCGCGGCGACATGTAGAGGTTCGCCGCGATCTCGGCGTCGGTGTGGCCGCGACGGAGCAGGGCGAGCACCTGGCGCTCCTTGGTCGTGAGCTGCTGCACCTCGGTCATGCCCGGCAGCCTAGGGATGGAATCGCCCGCGGTCAGGAAGTTGTCGCGACTGCTCGTTAGGGTGAGCGGGTGGAGCAGTCCCCCGAGAGCAGCGCGCCGAACAGCCTGGCCCTGTACCGCCGCTACCGGCCGGAGACGTTCAACGAGGTCATCGGGCAGGACCACGTGACCGGGCCGCTGCGCGCGGCGCTCGCGAACAACCGGGTCAACCACGCCTATCTCTTCTCCGGACCGCGTGGCTGCGGCAAGACCACCAGCGCACGCATCCTCGCCCGCACGCTCAATTGCGAGAAGGCGCCGATCGCCGATCCGTGCGGGGAGTGCCAGTCCTGCCGCGACCTGGCCCGCGGCGGCCCCGGGTCGCTCGACGTCATCGAGATCGACGCGGCCAGCCACGGCGGCGTCGACGACGCCCGCGACCTGCGGGAGCGCGCCTTCTTCTCCCCGGTGAGCAGCCGCTACAAGGTCTACATCATCGACGAGGCCCACATGGTGAGCACGCAGGGCTTCAACGCCCTGCTCAAGCTGGTCGAGGAGCCGCCGGAGCACCTCCGGTTCATCTTCGCCACCACCGAGCCGGAGAAGGTCATCGCGACGATCCGCTCGCGCACCCACCACTACCCGTTCCGGCTGATCCCGCCCCGCACGCTGTCGGACTACCTGGCCCGGATCTGCGAGCAGGAGGGCGTCACGATCGACGCCGCGGCGCTGCCCCTCGTCGTCCGCGCCGGCGCGGGCTCGGCGCGCGACTCGCTCTCGGTGCTCGACCAGCTGCTCGGCGGCGCCGGCCCGGACGGCGTGACGTACGACGTCGCGACCAACCTCCTCGGGTACACCCCCGACAACCTGCTCGACGAGGTCATCGACGCGTTCGCGGCGCACGACGGGGCCGGGGTGTTCCGGGTCGTCGACAAGGTCATCGAGACCGGTCAGGACCCACGCCGCTTCACCGAGGACGTCCTGCGTCGCCTGCGCGACCTCGTCATCGTCGCCGCGGTGCCTGATGCCCCGGCCTCGGGGCTGATCGACGCCCCCGCGGACCAGGCCGAGAGGCTCGTGGCCCAGGCGGCCCGGTTCGGCAAGGCCGAGCTGGTCCGTGCGGCCGACATCGTGGCCGCCGGGTTGACCGAGATGCGCGGGGCCACCACGCCGCGACTGCTGCTGGAGCTGGTCTGCGCCCGGCTCCTGCTGCCCGGCGCCTCGCACGACGAGCTCGGCTTCGGTGCGCGCCTGGACCGGTTGGAGCGCCGGATGTCCGTGGGGGCCGCCGAGGCACCCGCTGCGCCGGCTCCCGTCCCGACCCGGGCCCCGGCCCCCAGGCCGAGCGCGCCTCCGGCCCACGAGGCGCAGGAGACGCAGGAGAAGGCCACTCCGCCCCCGCCGGCCCCCGTCGAGACGACGCCCGACGTCGCCGAGACCGCGACGGCGCCGCCGGAGCCACCCGCCCCCGCGGGAGCGCTCGGCCTGGCCGACGTACGTCGGATCTGGCCCGATCTGCTCGAGCAGGTCAAGAAGATGCGCCGCTTCACCTGGATCCTGCTGAGCCAGAACGCCCAGGTGATCGGCGTCGACGCCAAGACGCTGACCGTGGGCTTCAAGAACGCCGGCGCCCGCGACTCCTTCGTCGGCGGCGGCAGCGAGGAGATCCTGCGGCAGGCCGCGATCGACATGATCGGCACCGACTGGTCGGTCGAGACCGTGGTCGACCCGAGTGCACAGCCCGGGCAGGAGACCGCGCCGCGGGTGACCCGCTCGGCCACGCAGGAGGCCCCCCCGTCGGCAGAGCCGGCCCCGGCGCCCGCCCCGACGGCGACCACCCCCCACACCGTCCCCGCCGCCGAGGGCGACGCCGATGCCCAACGCGACGACCCGCCCGCCGACGACGGACTCGCCGGCGCCGAGCTGCTCGCCCGCGAGCTGGGCGCCACCGTGATCGAGGAGACCAGCAATGACTGAGGACCAGACCCCCGCCGGCTTCGACCTGAGCGCCATGCTCGAGCAGGCCCAGCAGATGCAGGAGCAGCTCGTGGCCGCCCAGGCACAGCTGTCCGAGACCACGGTCCAGGGGAGCGCCGGCGGCGTCGAGGTCACCCTGACCGGCACTGGCGAGGTGGCGGCGGTGAGCGTGGCCGTCGGCACGTTCGACGGCTCCGACGCCGAGTCGCTCGCCGACCTCGGCGACCTCGTCGTGGCCGCCTACCGTGACGCGAAGGGTCGCGTCGACGAGCTCGCGCAGTCCACCCTCGGACCGCTCGCCGGCGGTCTGGGGCTGTGACGGCCCATGTATGAGGGTGTCCTCCAGGACCTGATCGACGAGCTCGCGCGGCTCCCCGGTGTGGGGCCGAAGGGCGCCCAGCGGATCGCCTTCCACCTGCTGGCCGCCGACCCTGTCGACGTACGCCGGCTGGCGGACGCCCTGGTCGAGATGAAGGCCAAGGCGATGTTCTGCCAGGTCTGCGGCAACGTCTCCCAGTCGGAGACCTGTCGCATCTGCAGCGACCCGCGCCGCGACCCCGCGCTGATCTGCGTGGTGGAGGAGCCCAAGGACGTCGTGGCCATCGAGCGGACGCGCGAGTTCAAGGGCCGCTACCACGTGCTGGGGGGCGCGATCTCGCCGCTCGACGGCATCGGTCCGGACCAGCTGCGCATCCGTGAGCTGATGTCGCGACTGGCCGACGGGACCGTCACCGAGGTGATCCTGGCGACCGATCCCAACATCGAGGGCGATGCGACGGCGGCATATCTCAGCAGATTCTTGAGGGACATGGACTTGCGCGTGACGCGGCTGGCGAGTGGACTTCCAGTGGGAGGTGACCTCGAGTACGCCGACGAGGTCACCCTGGGCAGGGCTTTTGCCGGGAGGCGCAGCGCAGGTGACTAATCAAGAGTTCGAAGACTTCGGTCAGCAGATCGCGGACGCCTGCGAGGTGTTCCTCGTGGGTGTGCAGGAGATCTCCAAGGGGGAGGACCCCGGAGTCGCCGTACCCCTGCTGCTGCTGGAGACCAGCCAGCTGCTCCTCGCAGGCGCGCGGCTCGGGGCGCAGATCGACTTCGAGCCCACCGACGAGTACCAGCCGGACGTCGGGCCCGACCCGGACCTCGACGCCATGCGGCTCAGGCTCGCGGACGTCCTCGGGGACCTGGACACCTACAGCCACAACCTCGAGCCGTACGACCCCGAGCCGTTCCCCTCACAGCTCTCCGACGACCTGACCAGCATCGCGGCCGACGTCGCCAACGGGCTGCGCCACTTCCGCAACGGCGACCTCGAGGAGGCGCTGTGGTGGTGGCAGTACTCCTACCTCGCCTCGTGGGGCAACAACGCCATCGGTGTCCTGAGCGCGCTGCACTCGGTGGTCGCGCACAGCCGGCTGGACGCAGAGGTCGAGTTCGTCGAGGAGGCGGAGCTGATCGCCGTCGCCGAGGAGCTGGACACCGACCAGCCGGTGCCCTGAGTTCGCGCTCCCAGCCGACCGTAGAATGGCCCGTCGTGGGCATTGTCGTGCAGAAGTACGGCGGGTCGTCGCTCTCCGACGCCGCTGCGGTCAAGCGCGTCGCGCGCCGGATCGTGGAGCAGAAGAAGGCCGGTCACGACGTCGTGGTCGCCGTCTCGGCGATGGGCGACACCACCGACGAGCTGCTCGACCTGGCCGGGGGCGTCAGCCCGGTGCCACCTGCGCGCGAGCTCGACATGCTGCTCACCGCGGGCGAGCGGATCTCGATGGCCCTGGTCGCGATGGCGATCTCCGACCTCGGCTTCACCGCCCGCTCGTTCACCGGCTCGCAGGCCGGCGTGATCACCGACTCGGTGCACGGCAAGGCCAAGATCATCGACGTCACGCCCGGCCGTATCCAGACCGCCATCGCCGACGGTCACATCGTGATCGTCGCCGGGTTCCAGGGCGTCAGCCAGGACACCAAGGAGATCACCACCCTGGGTCGTGGCGGCACCGACACCACCGCGGTGGCCCTGGCTGCTGCGCTGCACGCCGACGTCTGCGAGATCTACACCGACGTCGACGGGGTGTTCACCGCCGACCCGCGGATCGTGCCGAGCGCGCGCAAGCTCGACCGGGTGACCTACGAGGAGATGCTCGAGCTGGCCGCGAGCGGGGCGAAGATCCTGCACCTGCGCTGCGTCGAGTACGCCCGCCGCTACGACATCCCCATCCACGTGCGCTCCTCGTTCAGCCAGCTCGAGGGCACCGTCGTCGTGGGCAGCATCAACGACCAGGCCCACCAGGAGGCAGTCATGGAAGCAGCCATCATCGCGGGGGTCGCCCACGACCGCAGCGAGGCCAAGATCACCGTGGTCGGCGTCCCCGACAAGGTCGGCGAGGCCGCGCGCATCTTCGACGCGCTCGCCCGCGCGCAGATCAACCTCGACATGATCGTGCAGAACGTCTCCGCCGCCGCCACGAACCTGACCGACATCTCGTTCACGCTGCCGCGCGCCGACGGCAAGACCGCGATGGAGGCGCTGCAGGCGCTCAAGGGCGCGATCGGCTTCGAGTCGCTGCTCTACGACGACGAGATCGGCAAGGTCTCCCTCGTGGGAGCCGGCATGCGCTCGCACCCCGGCATCACCGCGAAGTTCTTCACCGCGATCGCCGAGGCAGGCGTCAACATCGGGATGATCTCCACCTCCGAGATCCGGATCTCGGTCGTCGTGGCGGAAGCCGACGTCGACGCCGCGGTGCTCGCGACGCACACCGCGTTCGACCTCGACGCCGCCGAGGTCGAGGCGGTCGTGTACGGCGGGAGTGGTCGATGACCTCGTCAAAGAAGGGGATCAGCCTCGGGGTCGTGGGCGCCACCGGTCAGGTGGGCGTCGCCATGCGCCAGATCCTGCTCGAGCGCGACTTCCCCTACGACGAGGTCCGCTTCTTCGCCTCCGCGCGCTCGGCCGGGACGGTCCTGCCCTTCGGTGACCGCGAGGTCGTCGTCGAGGATGCCGCCACGGCCGATCCGAGCGGGTTGGACATCGCTGTCTTCTCCGCCGGCGCCACGACCTCGCGGGCCCAGGCGCCACGCTTCGCCGCGGCCGGAGCCGTCGTGGTCGACAACTCCTCGGCCTGGCGGATGGACCCCGACGTGCCGCTGATCGTCTCGGAGGTCAATCCCGGGGAGATCGTCAACGCCCGCAAGGGGATCATCGCGAACCCCAACTGCACGACGATGGCCGCCATGCCTGTGCTCAAGCCGCTGCACGACGCGGCGGGGCTGGTCCGCATGATCGCCGCGACCTACCAGGCCGTCTCCGGCTCGGGCGTCGCCGGCGTCGACGAGCTGGCCGGGCAGGTCGAGGCCGCCGGCGAGAAGGCCCGTGAGCTGTCCTACGACGGCCGCGCGATCTCCTTCCCCGCTCCGGTGAAGTACGAGCGCACGATCGCCTACAACGTGGTGCCGCTCGCCGGCTCGATCGTCGACGACGGGCTGCACGAGACCGACGAGGAGAAGAAGCTGCGCAACGAGTCGCGCAAGATCCTCGACATCCCCGACCTGCTGGTCTCCGGCATCTGCGTGCGGGTGCCCGTCTTCACCGGCCACTCGCTGGCGATCAACGCCGAGTTCGCCTCGTCGATGCCGGTCGGGCGCGCCCGCGAGATCCTCGCGAGCGCTCCGGGGGTGCAGCTCAGCGACATTCCGAACCCGTTGGAGGCCGCGGGCACCGATCCGTCGTACGTCGGCAGGCTGCGTCAGGACCCGGGCGTGCCCGAGGAGCGCGGACTTGCGCTGTTCGTCAGCAACGACAACCTGCGCAAGGGCGCCGCGCTGAACACCGTGCAGATCGCGGAGCTGGTCGCCTCAGGTCACTGAGGAAGAGATGTCCTCGTCCTTCGGCACCTCGACCAGGCTGGCCGTGACCCAGTAGGAGGCCGCGAACGTCAGCGCCGTGAGCACGGGGAGCACCAGGAACATCCAGGCCGACTCCAGGGAGCCGAGGAAGAACACCAGCGCCAGCACGGCGACGATGCCGACGCCGAGGAAGCTGGTGCTGGTCGCGTCGCGCACCTGGAACGCCTTGAGGATCACGGCCCCGACGAAGACCTCGATGGCGAGGATCACCAGCAGTGCGACCAGGCCGAGTCCGCCGCAGCTGCCGACGCCCCGCACGCTCTCGCAGCCGTGCTGGGCGCCGACCGAGAGCACGACCGCGACCAGCCCGCTGACCACGCCGGCGAGGATCGCGGCGACGTAGGGGTTGATCCGGGGGAGCACCACCGGCTTGCGCTCACGCTTGACCTTGGGGGGCTTGGGCGGCTTCGCGGCCGCGACCGGCTCTGCCGGTGGCGCCGAGGACGCCTGCGGGAGGATCGAGGTCTCCTCGGGGGACTCGAACGCAGCTCGGGCCGCCTGCACAGGATCGGGCTGGGGCGCTGGTTCGGGCACGGGCTCAGGCACGGGCTGAGGCACGGGCTGAGGCACGGGAGACGGCCGCACCGGCTCGGGCGCCGGCACCGGCTCCGGGGGGTGTATGGGCTCTGGCGGCTGTACGGGCTCGGGGGCAGGGGGCTCCGGGACCGGCGGCTGCACCGGTTCGGGGGGCTGCACCGGATCGGGGACGGGGACCGGGGCCGGCTCGGGGGCCGGCTCGACCGGCGGGACGCTGGCGCTCGGAGGAGGCACTGGTGGGAGCCGACGGGTCGTCTCCTCGGCAGAGTCGTCGGGCTCCGGCTGCTCGGCTGCCGGCGCGGCCTGCTCGGGCTGCTTCTGCTTCTTCTTCTTGCGGCCGAACAGCGAGGGCAGCTCGAGGTTGGGCTCCTGGCCGTCCTGCTCGGTGTCATCAGCCATGAGGCGAATAGTGCCACGGTTGGGGTGTCGTCGTGCCTACTCGACGTCGATCCCGAGATGGCTCGCCAGGGCCGGCATCAGGTCGGCCAGCTGCGCGTGGCTGACGGTCGCACCGCGCAGGCGGTCAGGGGCGGTGATCTGGGCGAGGGTCACCCCGCGGAGGTCGACGTCGCTGAGCTCGGCCTCGGGCAGGAGCAGGTGACCGACGGTGCACTCGACGAAGGTGAGCCGCTCCACGGTGGCCGCGCCGAGGTCGAGGTCCTCGAGGTGGCAGCCGACCAGCTCGACGTCGGTGAGGTGCGATCCGCGCAGGTTGACGTACCCGAGGCGGCTCTGGGTCAGGCGCACCTGCCGGAGCTCGGCGTCGTAGGCATCGAGGGCACCGATGCGACATCCGTCGAGCTCCACCTCACGCAGGGTGCCGCCGTCCAGGCGCAGCGAGGTGGCGGTGCACCGCTCGAGCCGGCTCTCGCGGATCCGGCTGCCGCTCAGGACCGCGTCGTCGAGGGCGACCCCGGTGAACAGGCACTCGACGATCTCCCGGTCGCGCGCCTGGCTCCCCGAGAGGTCGAGATCGACGAACTCCACGCCGTCGTGCTCCCTCTCGCTGACGAACGCCTCGGCATCACCGTTCTCGAGGTCGCCGAGGCTGATCGCCGGGCGCTGCGGTGGCTGGGGCACGGAGGCATGGTGGCATTTCACTGGGTGTGATGCACTGAGGCCGTACCCCGGCCCCCGGTGCGCGGGCACCTTCGCCCATCGCGACGCACCCACCGGGAGCACCATGTCCACGACGTCGGGTCGTCCCGTCCAGCGCCTCCGGAGCGCGTCGGACCAGAGCCTCTACACGACCCTCGCGGCCAGGATCCGCACGAGCGGCCTGATGGAGCGGCGCCGGGCCTGGTACTGGTGGAACATCCTGGCCGCGGTCGCGGCGTTCGCCCTCGTCTGGATCGGCGTGTGGGCGCTGGGCAACTCGTGGTTCCAGCTGTTGCTGGCCGCGGTGCTGGGCCTGGTCGTCACCCAGTTCGGCTTTCTGGGCCATGACGGAGCGCACCAGCAGATGTTCCGGTCGCCGACGTGGAACGAGTGGACCTCACGGCTGCTGTCCGGGGTCTTCGCCGGGCTCGCCTACGGCTGGTGGCGCGACAAGCACAACCGGCACCACGCCAACCCCAACAAGGAGGGCAGCGACCCCGACATCGCCGGTGGAGCCATCGCCTTCACTCCCGCGGTCGCCGAGTCGCGCGGCACCGGCTTCCCCGGGTGGTTCGTCCGTCACCAGGGCTGGCTGTTCTTCCCCCTGCTCACCCTGGAGGGGCTCAACCTGCACGCCGCCGGCATCCGCAAGCTCCTGGAGGGCCGCACCCTGCCGCACCGCAGGCTGGAGCTGACGCTGGTGGTGACGCGGCTGACGGCGTACGTCGTGGCGCTGCTGGTGCTCCTCCCACCGGGCAAGGCAGCCGCGTTCTTCGGCGTGCAGATGGCGGTCTTCGGGCTCTGCCTCGGAGCATCCTTCGCCCCGAGCCACAAGGGGATGCCGATCATCCCGCCCACCGCGAAGCTCGACTTCCTGGAGCGCCAGGTGCTGACTGCGCGCAACGTGCGCGGCAGCGCCCTCGTCGACTTCCTGATGGGCGGCCTGGACTACCAGATCGAGCACCATCTCTTCCCGAGCATGCCGCGGCCCAACCTCAGGCGCGCCCGGCCGATCGTGAGGGCGTACTGCGAGGAGCACGGCGTGCCGTACGCCGAGGTCGGCCTCTTCGAGTCCTACGGCATCGTCATGGACTACCTCAACAACGTGGGCCTGCGGGCACGCGGACCCTTCGAGTGCCCGCTGGCCGCCCAGCTGCGCGGCTGAGAGGTCGGGCCCTCTCCGTACGAACTCACATGGTCGGGCTGACAGGATTTGAACCTGCGGCCTCCTCGTCCCGAACGAGGCGCGCTACCAAGCTGCGCCACAGCCCGATGCCCCGAAGGGCAGGGCGAGTCTAGCGAACGGCCACGAGGGTCAGCAGGGTGGCCTCCGGGCGGCAGAACAGCCGGATCGGGGCGTACGGCGAGGTGCCCGCCCCGGCGGAGACGTGCAGCCAGCTCGACCCGGGGTCGCCGGGCGCGGAGTCCGCAGGATGGCGGTGCAGACCCTTGGCCCGGCCGGTGTCGAGATCGCAGTTGGTGACGATCGCACGCCACGGCAGGCAGACCTGGCCACCGTGGGTGTGACCGGCCATCGTCAGGTCGTAGCCGTCGCGGGCGTACTGGTCGAGCACCCGCAGGTACGGCGCGTGGGCCACACCGACGCGCAGGTCGGCATCGCGGGGCGCGGGACCGGCGACCGCGGCCAGGTCGTCGTACTCCAGGTGCGGGTCGTCGACCCCCGCGAACGCGATCGTGGTCTCGCCGATGGTGAGTCGTGCATGGGTGTTGGTCAGGTCGGTCCAACCATGCGACTCGAAGGCCGCGCGCATCTCGTCCCACGGAAGCTTGGGGGTGTACACGTGGCGCTTGCCGTTGTCGGGGAACAGGTACCACAGCGGGTTGCGCAGGCTCGGCGCGAAGTAGTCGTTGGACCCCATCACGAAGACGCCGGGCACCTCGAGCAGCCGACCGAGCCCCTCCAGCAGCGGATCCAGCGACTCCATGTGGGCCAGGTTGTCCCCGGTGTCGACCACCAGGTCCGGCTCGAGCTCGGCGAGCGAGGCCAGCCAACGGCGCTTCGCCCCCTGCGAGGGCGTCAGGTGCAGGTCGGAGAGGTGGAGCACCCGGACCGGGCGCTGACCGGCCGGCAGCACCGGCACCTCCACGCGGCGTACGGCGAAGTTGCGCACCTCGAGGCCGGCGGAGTACGCCAACGTGCCCAGCCCCACGGCCGCCCCGACACCGGCCACCGCTCCCACGGTGCGCAGACCGCGCGCGACGGGGGCCGAAACCGGCTGGGGATCCATGCCGCAAGCCTGCCAGACTGGGCGACATGAGCGAGCGCAGCGAGCGAATCAACGGCAGAGCGCGGATCGGGCCCCGCGCGTGCCCGGAGCGAAACGAGGGCACGCGTGGGTGATCTCAAGGAGAGACTGCGGACCGACCTGACCGCGTCGATCAAGGCGCGTGACGAGCTGCGCTCCTCGACCCTGCGGATGGTGCTCACCTCGGTCACCAACGCCGAGGTCGCCGGCAAGGAGCACCGCGAGCTCAGCGACGACGACGTCCTGGGCGTGCTGACCAGCGAGTCCAAGAAGCGTCGCGAGGCGGCCGAGGCGTTCGCCGACGCGGGCCGTGAGGCCCAGGCCCAGAAGGAGCAGGCGGAGGCGGCCGTGATCGCGGAGTACCTGCCCGAGCAGCTCTCGGCCGCAGAGATCGAGCGGCTGGTCACCGAGACCATCGACGAGCTCGGCGTGCGTGGCGACGGCATGCGTGCCATGGGTCGGGTGATGGGCGTGCTCACGCCGAGGACGAAGGGGCGCGCCGACGGCGGTGCCCTGGCCGCCGTGGTGCGGGCTCAGCTGGCCGCGGGTTCCTGAGGAGGGCCGGCAAGGCCCGTCCCACGGGTCCCGAGGAGGGCCGGCAAGGCCCGTCCCACGGGTCCCTGAGGAGTGCCGGCAAGGCCCGTCCCACGGGTCCCTGAGGAGGGCCGGCAAGGCCCGTCTCGAAGGGCCCGGGAAGGCCCGTCCTCGTGGTGCCTGAGGGCCTGCCGGCAAGGCCCGTCCATCGGGTCCCTGAGGAGGGCCGGCAAGGCCCGTCTCGAAGGGCCCGGGCTCAGTGTCCGTGCCCCCCGTGACCGTGTCCGTGTCCGTGCCCGTGGCCCTTCTGGGGCGACGCCGGTGCCTTCGGCACGACGATCCGGGGCTGGGGGTGGATGGGTGGCGTGAACGTCGTCCCGGGGATCAGGTCCTGCACCCTGCGCATCGCGATCGCCCACATCGGCCCGGCCACCGTCGAGCCGTGGGCCACGTCGATGTAGCGACCACCGACGGACTGGCCGTTCAGCGTGATCGGGGTGCCCTTGCTGTTGGCGCCGGCGATCATCGCGGCGGTGGCGAGTGCCGGGGTGTACCCGTCGAACCACACGGCCTTGTTGTTCTGGATGGTGCCGGTCTTCCCGGCCGACTCCTTGTCGATGTTCAGCGCCTGGCCGAAGCCGCCCGGCTGCATCACGCCGTGCAGGATGTCGTTGATGGTGTCGGCGGTGTCCTGCTTCATCACCTGGCGGCAGTTGGGCTTGTAGACCTTGAAGACCTGCCCGGAGCTGTTGAGGATCCTGGTCACCGGCTGGGGGGTGCAGAACTTGCCGCGCGCGGCGACGGTCGCGTAGGCCCCGGCCATCTCGAGCGGGCTGACGCTCGCGACACCGAGGGTGAACGACGGGACCCGCTCGCTGCGCGGGTGGTCGAGCTCGACGCCCATCGACCTGGCCATCGCGAACGGCGCGCAGAGACCGGTCTTCTTCTCCAGCTGGGCGAAGTAGGTGTTCACCGAGAGCTGGGCGCCCTGGTACATGTTGTAGTAGCCGTTGCTGGTGGAGTTGTGCGGCTCCCACAGCGCCGTGGACGGGTAGGGACCGTTGCAGTCCGCGAACTCGTTCTGCGGGATGTGCACCTGCGCGGGTGAGTTGAAGCTGGTGGAGGCGGGCAGGCCCTGCTGGAGCGCGGCCGCCAGCACGAACAGCTTGAACGTCGACCCGGCCTGGAACCCGCCGGAGTCGCCGTACTTGCTGTTGACGATGTAGTTGAGGAAGGTCTCGCCCTTCTTGCGGTCGCGTCCCATCGGCCGCGACTGTGCGATCGCCAGCACCGCGCCCGTGCCGGGCTTGACCATCGCGAGGGCGCCGATCGCCTGGTCCTTCGGCTTGACCGACTCCTTGGCCGCGGCGTCGGCGGCACGCTGGAAGCGCAGGTCGATCGTGGTCTTGATGGTCAGGCCGCCGCTGTTGAGCAGCTGCTGACGGTCCTCCACGGTGCGGCCGAGCGAAGGGTCGGCGAGCAGGTAGCGGCGCACGTAGTCGCAGAAGAACGGCGCCTTCGTGCCGACGCACCCGTTGCGCGCCGGGCTGAGCTTGAGGCCCAGCTTGCTGCGTTCGAGGGAGGAGGCCTCCGCGGTGGGGATCACGTGCAGCTGGGCCATCCGGGCGAGGACCACGTTGCGGCGCGCCACGGTCCGGTCGGCGTAGTTGGTCGGGTCGAAGCCGACGGGGTTCTTGACCAGCCCCGCGAGCGTGGCGGCCTGCAGGGGGTTGAGCTGGTTGGCGTTGACCGAGAAGTAGTGGCGCGAGGCCGCCTGCACGCCGTAGGCGCCGTCGCCGAAGTAGGCGAGGTTGAGGTAGCGCTCGAGGATCCAGTCCTTGGAGTAGTTCTGCTCGAAGGCGATGGCGTGCCGCAGCTCGAGGATCTTGCGCTGGTAGGTGTTGGCCGTGGCCGCCTTCCGCTGGGCCGCGGTGCGGGCCTGGGCGAGCTGGGTCATCTTGGCCATCTGCTGGGTGATCGAGGAGCCACCCTGGGTGTTGCCGCTGGTCTGGTTGTTCACGAAGGCGCGCAGCGTGCCCTTCAGGTCCAAGGCGCCGTGCTGGTAGAAGCGGTAGTCCTCGATCGCGATGATCGCCTTCTGCATGATCGGAGCGACCTGGGACAGTGGCACGTTCACGCGGTTCTCGTCGTAGAACACCGCGATCGGGTTGCCGTTGCGGTCCAGCACCCGGCTGCGCTGCGAGAGCGGCGTGGCCTTCAGCTCCGAGGGCAGGTTCTGCAGCGAATCAGCGGTCGCCTTGGCGCCGTACCCGGCGAGACCGACGAAGGGAATCACCAGCCCTGCGGTCAGGATGCCGAGCACGACCGCGACTGCGATGATGACCCCGAGATGCGAGACGACGGTGCCGAACGTGATCCGATTTCCGGACCTGGGACGGCGCGCAGACATGCGGGGAGTGTACGGGGGCAACCCCAGCCATTAAGCCACATGGTCGGACGGAACTAGTCATATCGGACTATACGAGTTCCATCAGTCTGTGTCTGTTCCGGTACTCCCCGTTCCACCTACTCTTCAAGTGGGTTGAAAACGGACGTATTGGGACGATCCGATAAATCACCCGGGACCTGAACTTTGGAGGGGACATGTCCTGGAACGAGATGTGGGCCAATGCCGCGCTGTGTCAGCAGTCGGCACCCGACGAGCTCTTCGTGCGTGGAGCAGAGCAGCACAAGGCCAAGGCCGTGTGCGGCGCTTGCCCGGTTCGGGCTGAATGCCTGGCCGAGGCACTGGACAACCAGATCGAGTGGGGCGTGTGGGGTGGTCTGACCGAGCGTGAGCGCCGGGCGCTGCTGCGCAAGCGCCCCAACGTCACCTCGTGGCGCGACCTGCTCGAGACCGCCAAGGCCGAGCACGAGGCCGCCGTGTCGGTCGAGACCGCGGAGATCGCCTGAGCTAGCTGTGCCGGCTCGCCCGGGCCTGTGTCTGGGCGGCCAGCAGCTCGCCGATGCGGCGCAAGCCGTCGAGGTCGTGCACGTCGGTGGACAACGCCGGCAGCACGGCGGTGGGTACGTCGGGATGACTGGTCGCGAACCGACCGGTCAGCCGCTTCTCACGATCGACGAGCCGCAGCCGGTCGGCGTGCAGCCGGAGCAGTCCGGCTGCCAGGCCGTGGTCGTCGCCGGCCGCCCGGAGTCGCTCGACTCCGGCCATGGCGGCGTTGGCCGTGAGCTCGCCCGGCGGCTGGCTGGTGGCGCGGTTGACCACCAGGCCGGCCAGCGGCATCTGCTCCTGACGGAGCCGTTCGACGAAGAAGGCAGCCTCACGTAGTGCATCCGGCTCAGGCGCGGCGACGACCAGGAATGCCGTACGCCGGTCCTGCAGCAGCTCGAAGGTGCGCTGCGCGCGGGCCCGGAAGCCGCCGAAGAGGGTGTCGAACGCGGCCACGAAGGCCCTCATGTCGGTGAGCACCTCGGCGCCGATGATCTTGGTCAGGGCGCCGGTGACCATCCCGAAGCCGGCGCTCATCAGGCGCGCCGGGCCACGGGCCGGCGCGACCAACAGCTTCATGAACCGGCCGTCGAGGAAGCTGGAGAGCCGCTCGGGGGCGTCGAGGAAGTCCAGCGCGCTGCGCGAGGGCGGGGTGTCGACCACGATCAGGTCCCAGCGCCCCGTGCGTCGTGCGTCGCGGTCGAGCTGACCGAGCTTCTCCATCGCCATGTACTCCTGCGTGCCGGCGAACGAGCTCGACACCGCGACGTAGAAGGGGTTGTTCAGGATCTGCTCGGCCTTCTCGGGGCTGGCCTGGTTGCGCACCACGTCGTCGAAGGTGCGCTTCATGTCGAGCATCATCGCGTCCAGGCTCCCTGAGGAGGGCGAGGAACGAGCCCGTCTCGAAGGGGCCTCGCCGCCGACCCCCGGCACCGGCCGCGGGGTGTTGTCGAGTGCCTCGATGCCCATCGACTGGGCCAGCCGGCGTGCCGGGTCGATGGTCAGCACCACGACCTTGCGGCCGCGCTCGGCCGCACGGAGCGCGAGCGCTGCCGAGGTGGTGGTCTTGCCGACCCCGCCCGCCCCGCAGCACACGATGATGTTGCGCCGGCGGTCGTCGAGGAGCGCGTCGACGTCGAGCACCTCCCGGGGGTCGTGGGTGGCGATCAGCGGGCCGACCCTGGCGACCGCCCGTGAGCTCTGGTGCTGGTGGGTCATCCCAACCCCTCGACGGAGAGCATCTCGGCGAGCTCGTAGAGCCCGGCCATGTCGACGCCGCCCGGCAGCCGCGGGAGCTCGTACGACGGCACTCCCAGAGGAAGGCACAGCGACTCGACGAGGGCGCGCTGGCTGTCCTCGAGGGCGCGGCGCTCGGCGTGGTCGTGCCCCTCCTCGAGGAGCCCGTCGAGCATCGCGTCGTCGACCTCGAGGCCGATCTTCTCCAGGCTCGTGCGGATCACCCCTCGGTCGGCCGTGCCGTCGAGCAGCTGGCGGCGCTCCTGGACGTCGAGGTCCCGCGGTCGGACCAGGTTGACCACCACGCCACCGATCGGCAGGCCGATCTCCTGCAGCTGGGCGATGCCGTCCGCGGTCTCCTGCACCGGCATCTCCTCCAGGACGCTGACGAGGTGGATCGCCGTGCGTTTCGAGCGGAGCAGCGACATCACCACGTCGGCCTGGCCCTTGACCGGGCCCATCTTCGCCAGCCCGGCGAGCTCGTCGTTGACGTTGAGGAACTGGGCGATCCGACCGGTCGGCGGGGCGTCGAGGACGATCGCGTCGTACGTGCGCGCGCCCTTGTTGCGGCGGTTGCGGTTCGCCGCCTCGTAGACCTTGCCGGTGAGCAGCACGTCGCGCACTCCGGGCGCGATCGTGGTCGCGAACTCGATCACGCCGAAGCGGTCCAGCGCCCTCCCGGCCCGGCCGAGGCGGTAGTACATGTCGAGGTACTCCAGCAGCGCCGACTCCGGGTCGATGGCGAGCGCGTAGACGTCGCCCGAGCCCGTCGGCCCCGCGGCGCCACGTGCCAGCAGCCGTTCCTCGTAGGGCAACGGAGGTACGTCGAAGAGCTGGGCGATGCCTTGTCGCCCCTCCACCTCGCACAACAGCACGGTGCGTCCGCTCGCGGCCAGAGCGAGGGCGAGCGCGGCCGACACCGTGGTCTTCCCGGTGCCGCCCTTGCCGGTCACGACGTGGAGCTGCACGCCAGGAAAGTCCGCCGACATGCGGGCGAGCGTAGTAGTCGGGCCCTTCGAGACGCTCGCTGGCGCTCGCTCCTCAGGGACCCGGGAGCCCCCGGGGTCCCTGAGGAGGTTGCGCGGCGATCGTCCCCGGGTCCCTGAGGGGGTTGCGCGGCGACCGTTCCCGGGTCCCTGAGGGGGTTGCGCGGCGACCGTCCCCGGGTCCCTGAGGGGGTTGCGCGGCGACCGTCCCCGGGTCCCTGAGGGGGTTGCGCGGCGACCGTCCCCGGGTCCCTGAGGGGGTTGCGCGGCGATCGTCCCCGGGTCCCTGAGGAGGTTGCGCAGCAACCGTCTCGAAGGGCCCGCCAGTTCCGTGGCAGGATCGCCCGGAAGGTCTTTGGGGAGGTGGAGGCGCGATGGACAAGGTGGTGGCGTCGGCGGCCGAGGCGGTCTCCGACATCCCGAGCGGGGCGAGGCTGTCGGTCGGTGGTTTCGGGCTGTGCGGCATCCCGTCGGTGCTGATCGGGGCGATCCTCGACGCGGGCGTGGACGACCTCGAGGCGGTCTCGAACAACTGCGGGGTCGACGACTGGGGTCTGGGCCGGTTGCTCGCCGAGAAGCGGCTGCGCCGGATGGTCTCCTCCTACGTGGGGGAGAACAAGGAGTTCGCCCGGCAGTACCTCTCCGGCGAGCTCGAGGTCGAGCTGACGCCGCAAGGCACCCTCGCGGAGCGGATGCGCGCGGGCGGTTCGGGCATTCCCGGCTTCTACACCGCGACCGGCGCCGGCACCCAGGTGGCCGAGGGCGGCCTGCCCTGGCGCTACGACGACCAGGGGAACGTCACGGTCGCCAGTCCGGCGAAGGAGACCAAGGTCTTCGCGACCCCCGACGGGGACAAGGAGTTCGTGCTCGAGCACGCGATCGTCGCCGACTTCGGGCTGGTGCGGGCGTGGAAGGGCGACCGGCACGGCAACCTCGTCTACCGCGACTCGGCCCGCAACTTCAACCCGCTCGCGGCGATGTGCGGCCGGGTCACCATCGCCGAGGTCGAGCACCTCGTCGAGCCGGGCGAGCTCGACCCCAACGAGGTGCACACCCCCGGTGTGTACGTGCAGCGGGTCGTCGTACTCACCCCCGAGCAGGCGGCCGACAAGCGGATCGAGAGGCGCACGGTGCGGCAGAGGGAGACCCAGGGATGAGCTGGACCCGCGAGGAGATGGCCGCGCGCGCGGCCAGCGAGCTGACCGACGGCTCCTACGTCAACCTCGGCATCGGGCTCCCGACGCTGGTGCCCAACTATGTCGACGACGACGTCGAGCTGGTGCTGCAGAGCGAGAACGGCATCCTCGGGGTCGGCGCCTACCCCTACGAGGGCGACGAGGACCCCGACCTGATCAATGCCGGCAAGGAGACCGTCACCCTGCGCCGCGGCGCCTCCTTCTTCGACTCCGCCACCAGCTTCGGGATGATCCGCGGCGGCAAGATCGACGCGGCCATCCTCGGCGCGATGCAGGTCAGCGCCGCCGGTGACATCGCGAACTGGATGATCCCCGGGAAGATGGTCAAGGGCATGGGCGGCGCCATGGACCTGGTCCACGGCGCCAAGCGGGTGATCGTGCTGATGGAGCACACCGCCAAGGACGGCTCCTACAAGATCGTCGAGGAGTGCTCGCTGCCCTACACCGGCCGTGGTGTGGTGCAGCGGATCATCACCGACCTGTGTGTCCTCGACGTCACCGAGGAGGGGCTGAAGCTCGTCGAGCTCGCGCCCGACGTCACCGAGGACGAGGTCCGCGAGAAGACCGAGCCCGCCATCGTCGGCTGAGGCTCGATGAGGGATCGGTCACGTGCCGATCCGGAATGCCCCTTTCGTGGGACCTGTTGGAGCAGGTGACCGTCTTCTCCTACCTCCAGCGAGGTCTCTGCCTGATGTCACGTGCCTTCACCCCCGTCCGGATCGGCTCCTGGGAGCTTCCCCAGTCCTTCGTCATGGCGCCGCTCACCCGCAACCGTGCAGGTGCCGCCCACGCGCCGACGCAGCTGAACGCGACCTACTACGGCCAGCGTGCCGGCGCCGGACTGATCGTCACCGAGGGCACCGCGCCGAGCGAGGTCGGGCAGGGCTACCTGAACACCCCCGGGCTCTACTCCGACGAGCAGGTCGCCGGCTGGCGCCTGGTCGCCGACGCGGTCCACGAGCAGGGGGGCCACATCGTGGCGCAGCTGATGCACGCCGGGCGGATCGCGCACGCCGACAACAAGGACGGCGCCGAGACGATCTCCTCCAGCGCCGTGCGGGCACCGGGTGAGATGGTCACCGCCGAGGGCACCAAGCCGCACGACGAGCCGCGCTCGCCGTCCACCGACGAGCTCGCGGGTGTCATCGAGGACTTCGTGACCGCGGCCCGCAACGCCGTCGCGGCCGGCCTCGACGGCGTCGAGGTCCACGCCGCCAACGGCTACCTGCTGCACCAGTTCCTCGACCCGACGATCAACCTGCGTGACGACGACTTCGGCGGCTCACCCGCCCACCGCGCGCGCTTCGTGGTCGACCTGGTCACGGCCGTCGCCGCCGAGATCGGCGCCGACAAGGTCGGCCTGCGGATCTCGCCGGGACACCAGTTCAACGGGGTCCAGGAGGAGTTCGGGGACGACCTGGTCGCGACGTACACGGCGCTGGTCGACGGCGTCGCCCCGCTCGGTCTGGCGTACCTCAGCGTGCTGGCGTTCACCATGGACGACGAGTTCACCGAGTTCGTGGCCGACCTGCGCACCCGGTTCGGCGGCCCGGTGCTGTTCAACACCGGCTTCGGCGACGTGACCTCGCTCGAGGCCGTCGAGGAGCTGCTGGGCACCGGCCTCGCCGATGCCATCGTGGTCGGCCGTCCGTTCCTGGCCAACCCCGACCTGAGCACCCGCTGGAAGCAGGGCGCCGAGCTCAACGAGCCCGACATGGACACCTTCTACGGCGGCGGCGCCGAGGGCTACACCGACTACCCGACCCTCGACCAAGCCTCCTGAGTCAGCCGCCGAGCAGGGCGGCGGTGACCGTGGGCCAGGCCACGGAGCCGGGCTCGATCACCTCGAAGTGAGCGCACGGCACCTCGTGGAGGTCGACCCACGGGTGCCGCTGCGCGAAGCCGCGGCTGAGCGCCACGGGGACGTTCGTGTCCTCGAGCCCGTGGACGATCGCCACGCTCGCTTCGGGGCGTACGTCGAGCAGGGTCATCGGGTCCGCCTCGGAGGGGTCCACGTCGCCGAGCAGCGCCTCGGTGGCGTGGCCCCCGAGGCCGAGGCGGATCGCCTCGCGGAGGTCGCACACCGGGGCCAGTGCCACCGCGCGGTCCATCGGCACCCCGGTCGCCGCCAGCCAGAGCGCCAGGTGACCGCCGGCCGAGTGACCGCTGACGACCGTCCGTGGCGTCTCGACGCCGAGCTCCCCGGTGATCGCGGGCAGCGCCTCGAAGGCCCGGCGGACGTCGTCTCCGGTGACCGGCCAGCCACCCCCTCCCCGCACGCGGCGGTACTCCGGCAGCGCCACCAGCCACCCCTCGTCGGCCAGCGCGCGTGCCATCGGATGCAGGTGGGTGCGGTCCCACTCCTGCTTCCAGAAGCCGCCGTGGATCAGGAACAGCAGCCCTCGCGCCTCCTCCGGCGGACGGTGGACGTCGACGACGGCGTCGTCCCGGTCGTCGTAGCGGAACGTGCGATCGGGCCCCATGCGCGCCAAGGTAGCCGGGGCCTAGGGTGCAGAGCATGACCAAGTGGGAGTACCTGACC
The DNA here is from genome assembly GCA_963794435.1 of uncultured Actinomycetota bacterium. Classification (GTDB taxonomy): domain Bacteria; phylum Actinomycetota; class Actinomycetes; order Propionibacteriales; family Nocardioidaceae; genus Marmoricola. The sequence goes on along the minus strand of CAWCDX010000011.1, from coordinate 13,905 downwards.
GCGCCACTGCTGGTGCACTCGACCAAGCAGATCCTCGACAACTTCGGCTCCGACGGCTGGGAGCTGGTCCAGGTGGTGCCCGGGCCGAACCCGGAGAACCTCGTCGCCTACTTCAAGCGCCCGGCCGCATGAGCACGCCGGAGGACCGGATCCAGGCCCTCGGCCTGACCCTGCCCGACGTCGTGCCGCCGGTCGCGGCGTACGTCCCGGCGGTGAGGTCGGGTCAGCTCGTCTACACCGCCGGTCAGCTGCCGATGAAGTCGGGCTCGCTGATGGCCACCGGCAAGGTGGGCGCCCAGGTGGACGACGGCGAGGCCTACAAGGCCGCCGAGCAGTGTGCCCTCAACGCGTTGGCGGCGGTCAAGTCCGTCGTGGGCGAGCTCTCCGCGGTGAAGCGCATCGTCAAGGTGGTCGTCTTCGTCGCTTCCGCCCCCGACTTCACCGGCCAGCCGGGCGTGGCCAACGGCGCTTCGGAGATGCTCGGCCAGGTGTTCCACGACGCGGGCAAGCACGCACGTTCGGCCGTCGGTGTCGCGGTGCTGCCGCTGGACGCCCCGGTCGAGGTCGAGCTGGTCGTCGAGGTCTGAGTGGTCACCGCCGAGAGCCACCACTGATGCCAGCGACGACCAGGGTGGTGCTGCCACCCCAGCTCGTCGAGGACGCGAGGGCGTTCGCCGACGGCACTCGCGAGCCTGCGGAGCCGCGAGATGCCGCAACCGTCGTCCTCCTTCGCCACGGCGAGGTGGGGCCAGAGGTCTATCTGCTACGCCGGCAGACGTCGATGGCCTTCGCCGGCGGCATGTGCGTCTTCCCCGGCGGTGGTGTCGACCCACGCGACTTCGACCACCAGATCGCCTGGGCCGGGCCGTCCCCGGCGGAGTGGGCGGCTCGGTTGGGCACCCACGAGGCCAAGGCCCGTGCCCTGGTCTGCGCCGCGGTGCGCGAGACGTTCGAGGAGTCGGGGGTGCTGCTCGCCGGCCGGACGCCCGAGACGGTCGTGGCCGACACGACGGGTGCGGACTGGGAGCGCGACCGTGCTGCCCTCGAGGCCCGTGAGCTGGCCTTCACCGAGTTCCTCGACCAGCGCGGGCTGGTGCTGCGCACCGACCTGCTCGGTGTCTGGGCCGCCTGGCTGACGCCGGTCTTCGAGCCACGTCGCTACCGCACCTGGTTCTTCGTGGCCGACCTGCCCGGCGGCCAGCGCACCCGCGACGTCTCCACCGAGTCCGACCAGGTGACCTGGCTCCCCGCGATGCAGGCGGTCCGCGACGTCGAGGAGGAGCGGCTGCTGATGCTGCCGCCGACGTACCTCACCTGCCTGGAGGTCGGGCAGCACCCCGACCCGGCGGCAGTGCTGGAGTCGGCCCGCGACCGGAGCGTGGAGATGTTCACGCCCGAGGTGGAGGAGACCGACGAGGGCGGAGTGCTCACCGTGCCGGCACGCCTCGAGCCCCTGCTCGCGAGTCGTCCATGACTGCGTGGGCGGGCGGGAGCTTCGGTGACTCCGGGCAGTGCGTGCTCGCGCCGAACGCGAACATGATGACGCTGGACGGCACCAACACCTGGGTGCTGCGGGCGGCGGACGCCCGCCGCGCGGTCGTCATCGACCCCGGGCCACCCGACCCGGCGCACCTCGACGCCGTGGCACGGGCCGCGGGCGAGGTCGCCGTGGTGCTGCTCACCCACCACCACCTCGACCACTCCGAGGCCGCGAAGCAGTTCGCGGAGCGGATGGGATGCGGCGTCCGCGCGCTCGATCCGGAGTACCGGCTGGGCTCCGAAGGGCTCGGCGAGGGCGACGTGGTGGAGGTCGACGACCTGGAGATCCGGGTCGTGGCCACCCCCGGCCACACCAGCGACTCGTTGTCCTTCGTGCTGCCGGCCGAGCGCGCGGTGCTGACCGGCGACACCGTGCTGGGGCGCGGCACCACCGTGGTCGCCCACCCCGACGGGGAGCTCGGTGCCTACCTCGACTCCCTCGACCGCCTGCACGCCCTCGCAGAGGCCCACGAGATCGACACCGTCTGGCCCGGCCACGGCCCCGTCATCGACGACGCGCTCGGTGCCCTCGACTACTACATCGCCCACCGGCAGGAGCGGCTGCAGCAGGTCGGCGACGCGCTGGCGGAGCTGCGATCGCGCCCGCATCCGGAGGGGATCGCCGCGGACGAGCTCCCCCGCCAGGTCGTGGAGATCGTGTACGCCGACGTCGACCCGGTGCTCTGGGGAGCCGCGGAGCTCTCGGTCCGGGCGCAGATGCAGTACCTGGCGTCTCGCGACTGACCCGTTCCCGGAACGTGGCATGGCCGCCGGGGTTACCTTGTGCCGGTGCGCGAGAAGGTGGGGACGGCCGTCATCGTCCTGGTCCTCGTGCTGGCCTGGGGCGGGGGCTTCCTGTGGTTCCGCGGTGACCTGCACCTGCCCGGCGGGAAGGACGCCGCGAAGCACTCCACGGCCAAGGCTCCGGCCACGGCCCCGCCGGTGAGCACCCAGTCGCCGGCCGCCTCGACGGCGTACAACGGCAACGTCACGCCCGCCCAGGAGCGGGCACCGGTCCAGATCAACCCCGAGCCGAAGCGGCCGGCCCCGGTGGCGCTGCCCCCGGTGGCGCAGTGGCGGATGGCCACCTTCAACGTGCTCGGCGCCGCCCACACCGGGGGCCGCGGCAAGGACCCTGGCCGAGCGAGCGGCACCCGCCGGATGCAGGGGGCGGTGCACATCATCGCCCAGCACCAGGCCAGCGTCGTCGGCTTCCAGGAGATGGAGGGCAGCCAGCGCGCCGTCTTCCTCGGAGCCGCGCCGAAGTGGCAGCTCTACCCGGGCAACTCGCTGGGCAACGCGGGGGAGAACTCGATCGGCTGGGACACCGACGTCTGGCAGCTGATCACGCCGCAGACCATCCCGATCCCGTACTTCGGCGGCAAGATCCGTCCGATGCCCTACATCCTGCTGCAGAACAAGGCCACCGGCGTCGTCTCCTACTTCGCCAACTTCCACAACCCGGCCGACATCCAGCAGTTCAAGCACCAGTTCAAGTACCGCCTCGAGGCAGAGAAGCGTGAGGTCACCCTCTTCAACTCGCTGGAGAAGACCGGCATCCCGGTGTTCGTCACCGGCGACATGAACGAGCGGGAGCAGTTCTTCTGCACGGTCGTCGGTCACACGACGCTGCACGCGGCGGCCGGGGGAAGCGTGAGTGGTGGCTGTCAGCCGCCACGCCCGACCCAGATCGACTGGATCCTGGGCAGCAAGGACGTCGCCTTCAGCGATTACACGATCGACAAGAGCAAGCTGGTGCACTTCACGACCGACCACCCGGTCGTCTCGGCCACGGTGACCGTCGACTCCTTGAAGTACCCGAAGGCCTACCAGCCGACCCTGAAGCTGGCCACCGGGACCACCACGCCCTGAGGCTCAGCGAGCACGTCGTCGCAACCGCTCGACGTCGTGGATGACGACCGAGCGAGGCTCCAGGCGCAGCCAGCCCCGTGAGGCGAAGTCGGCCAGCGCCTTGTTGACCGTCTCGCGGGAGGCGCCGACGAGCTGGGCCAGCTCCTCCTGGGTGAGGTCGTGGTGCACGTGCACGCCGTCGTCGGCGGTGCGGCCGAAGCGGTCGGCGAGGTCGAGCAGTGCCTTGGCCACCCGGCCGGGGACGTCGGAGAAGACCAGGTCGGCGACGACCTCGTTGGTCTTCCGCAGCCGGCCGGCGAGCTGGGTGAGCAGGCCGAGCGCGACACCGGGCCGACCCTCGAGCCAGCGCAGCAGGTCCTCGTGGGCCAGGGAGAGGAAGGTGGTCTCGGTGACGGCCGTGACGGTGGCCGAGCGCGGGCCGGGGTCGAAGAGCGACAGCTCGCCGAACATCTGGCCGGGGCCGAGGATCGCCAGCAGGTTCTCCCGGCCGTCGGAGGAGGTGCGGCCGAGCTTCACCTTGCCGTCGGTGACGATGTAGAGCTTGTCGCCGGGATCTCCCTCGTGGAACAGCACCTCGCCGCGGCGCAGCCGGTTCTCCCCCATGGAGGAGCGCAGGGCGGCGGCCGCCTCGTCGTCAAGCGCGCTGAACAGCGGCGCCTGGCGCAGTACGTCGTTCTCCACTGGGCTGACCCCTTCCCGGACCTGATGGCCTCGTGTCGCAGGTCACAGTCTGGCCCATCACCCCCGCCTGCGCCACGCAGGGTGTCGTGACTGCGCCGTACCCTGTCCGACGTGCCACGGACTGCCGCCGACGCCCGCTCTGTCCCCCGCCCGGACACCGCCCTGGTCCGGCGCGCCCGCAAGATCGACCGCGTGCTGGCGCAGACGTGGCCGGAGGCCGGCTGCGAGCTCGACTTCGAGAACCCCTTCCAGCTCCTCGTGGTGACCGTGCTGAGCGCCCAGACCACCGATCGGCGGGTCAACGCCGTCAGCCCCACCCTGTTCGCGGCCTACCCCGACGCCAAGGCCATGGCGGCCGCCCCTCGCGACGACCTCGAGCGGCTGATCGGCCCGCTGGGCTTCTTCCGGGCCAAGACCGAGTCGCTGCTGAAGCTCTCGGCGGCCCTGGTCGAACGCCACGACGGTGAGGTGCCGCCCCGCCTGGCCGACCTCGTGGAGCTGCCCGGTGTCGGCCGCAAGACCGCCAACGTGGTGCTGGGCAACGCCTTCGGGATCCCGGGGATCACCGTCGACACCCACTTCGGCCGGCTCGCCCGTCGCTTCGGGTGGACCGAGGAGACCGACGCCGTCAAGGCGGAGCACGCCGTCGGGGCGCTGTTCCCCAAGCGCGACTGGACCATGCTCAGCCACCACCTCATCTGGCACGGCCGACGGGTGTGCCACGCCAAGAAGCCCGCCTGTGGCGCCTGCACGGTCGCCCACTGGTGCCCGGCGTACGGCACCGGACCCACCGACCCGGACGTCGCTGCCGCGCTGGTCAAGACCCAGGGACCCGCATGAGGCGGTTGCTCGTTGCGCTGGCAGCCGTGCGCGCTGCTCCTCACCGGCTGCGGCGCCGACTCCACGCACCAGGCGGGGGGACCGGCCGCACTGCCCCACGTGACGCTGAAGTCCTTCTCCGGCGGCGCTCCCCTCGACCTCGCCGGCCTCAAGGGGCCGGCCGTCGTCAACGTGTGGGCCAGCTGGTGCGCGCCGTGCCGCCGCGAGCTGCCGCACTACGAGGCCTTCGCGCGCACGCACGCGAAGGTGAAGGTGCTCGGCATCGACTTCCAGGACACGCGGGCCGACAAGGCTCGCGAGCTGATCCGCCAGACCGGCGTGCGCTACCCGCTCTACACCGACCCCGACGGCGTCGTCCGTGCGCGCGTCCTGCCCGAGGTGGTCCTCGTCGACGCCACCGGCCGGGTGGTCTACCGCAAGTACGTCGAGATCAAGTCCGTCGACGAGCTCGAGCGCCTGGTCGACACCCACCTCAAGGCCGGAGCATGAGCACCTCGGCGGAGGGCAGCTGGCCCGACTGGCTCGAACCGGTCGTCGAGGGCGCCCGCACGATCCGGGCCAGTGACATCAGCCGGTTCGTGCCCCCGGAGGGCTCCGACGCGCGGCGGGGGGCGGTGCTGATGCTCTTCGGTGAGGGGTCGAAGGGCCCCGACCTGCTGCTCACCGAGCGGGCCCACGACATGCGCTCCCACCCCGGGCAGGTCTCCTTCCCCGGTGGGTCCATCGACCCGACCGACGCCTCCGCCGAGGCCGCCGCCCTTCGCGAGGCCCAGGAGGAGACCGGTGTCGACCCGGCGGGGATCGAGGTCTTCGCGACCCTGCCCGAGCTGTGGCTGCCGCCGAGCAACTTCGCGGTCACCCCGGTCCTGGGCTGGTGGCGCGAGCCGACACCGGTCACCGTCGTCGACGAGCGCGAGGTCAACGCCGTGCTGCGCGTGCCGATCGCGGAGCTGCTCGACCCGGCCCACCGGGTGACCGTCGTGCACCCGATCGGCTACAGCAGCCCGGGCTTCATGATCGGGGACGACAAGGACCTGATCCTGTGGGGCTTCACGGCCGGCATCGTCAACAAGCTCTTCGACCACCTGGGCTGGACCCGGCCCTGGGACGCGACCGTGGAACAGCAGTTGCCCGACTACATGTTCGGTCTGGGCGAAGATTGACGACGATGAACTTCCTCGATTGGTGCCTGGTGGTGCTCGTCCTGGCCTACGCCGTCTCCGGCTACTGGCAGGGCTTCATCACCGGTGCCTCCGCGACGGCCGGCCTGCTGCTGGGTGGTCTGGCCGGCATCTGGCTGGCACCGATCCTGCTCGGCAACGCCGCGCCGTCCCTGTGGGTCTCGCTCGGCGCCCTGTTCGTGGTGCTCGTGATGGCCTCGCTCGGGCAAGCGGTGATGCAGTACGCCGGGTCGCGGCTGCGAGCCCGACTGACCTGGCAACCGATCCGTGCGCTCGACGCCGTCGGGGGTGCAGCCCTGAGCATGGCCGCCGTCCTCGTCGTGGCATGGGCCCTCGGAGTGGCCATCAGCGGGTCGAGGATCCCGGGGGTCAACGACGAGGTCCGAGAGTCCCGCGTCCTGGTCGCCGTCAACAACGTGATGCCGCCGCAGGCCCAACGGGCGCTGCGCTCCTTCGACCAGGTGGTCGGCTCGAGCTTCTTCCCCCGCTACCTCGAGCCGTTCGCCCCCGAGCGCATCGTCAAGGTGCCGCCCGCCGAGGCCCGCGTCGTGCGCGACCCCGACATCCGTCGCGCCGCGGCCTCGGTCTTCAAGCTGCGCAGCACCAACCGCTGCGGCAGCGGGGTCGAGGGCAGCGGCTTCCTGTACGCGCCCCACAAGCTGATGACCAACGCCCACGTCGTCGCCGGGGTCACCGACCCGATCGTGATGGACGGCAAGAGGCAGCTGCACGGCACCGTCGTGGTCTACAACCCCGACATCGACGTCGCCGTCATCGACGTGCCCGGGCTGTCCGGACGCACCGTCCGCTTCGACGTCAACGGCCGGGAGAAGCAGCAGGGGGCCGTGCTCGGCTACCCCCAGGACGGCCCGTTCGACGCGGAGCCTGCTCGCATCCGCAGCGACCAGCGACTGCGCTCGCCCAACATCTACGGCAACGGCACGGTCACCCGGCACGTCTACTCCGTGCGCGGGCTGATCCGCCCGGGCAACTCCGGTGGTCCCCTCGTCTCCACGGCCGGACGTGTGCTCGGCGTCGTGTTCGCGGCGTCGGTGAGCGACAGCAGCACCGGCTACGTGCTGACCGCCGACCAGGTGCGGCAGCCGGCGGCGCAGGGCCTGCAGGCCCACGACAAGGTCTCCAGCGGCAACTGCGCCTGACCCTTCGAGACGCGCCGCTCGTACCTCACGACGCTCCTCAGGGACCCGTCGAGACGCGCCGCTCGTACCTCACGACGCTCCTCAGGGACCCGTCGAGACGCGCCGCTCGTACCTCACGGCGCTCCTCAGGGACCCGTCGAGACGCGCCGCTCGTACCTCACGGCGCTCCTCAGCCGGTCGGGTCAGGCCTGGCCCTTGAGGGCCCGAGGGATCTGCTTGCCCTGCTCGATCGCGCGCTCGGGCGCCTTGACCTGCTTGACCTTGCGGACGCCGATCAAGACCAGGACCCCCGCCAGCGCGACGTAGACGGCGAAGACGATCAGGAAGCACCAGGCGAGGTCGAGGCCGGTGAAGTGCAGCAGGTACGCGAACGCCACCGAGAGCATGATGATCGCCAGCAGGCCCAGGAAGCCGGCAGCGGCGAACAGGGCCACGCCGATCCCGCCCGCCTTCACCGAGACCTTGAGCTCGGACTTGGCCAGCTCGATCTCGTGCTGGATCAGTGAGGAGACGTCGCGACTGGCGTCGACGACGAGCTTGCCGATCGTCGGTTCGTCGGTGGCGACGGTCTCGCGATGTGCCATGACGGCACCCTATCGTCAGGGGACGCCCCGAGGAGGTGCCGTGTCCGACACCGTCGTGTTCGCCGAGGAGCTGCTGCTCACCGGCGTCGTGGGGGTCGCAGCCGTCCTGTCGAACCGGCTCACCCAGCGACTCTTCGTGCCGGCCCCGGCGCTGGTGCTCGCGGCTGCCGCGATCGCGGTGCAGGTGCTGCCCGGCCTGCACCATCCGGTGCTGCTCGACGTGGAGCACCTGGTCACGGTCGCCCTCGTGCTGATCCTCTTCGACGGCGGCATGGGCATCGGGTGGCCCGCCTTCCGCGCGGCCGCGCGCCCCATCGCCCTGGTGGGCGTGGTCGGCACCTTCCTGACGACGCTGGGGGTGGCCGCCTGCGCGCACTGGCTGGTGGGGCTCGACTGGTACGCCGCCCTGCTGGTCGCGACCGCGGTGGCGCCGACCGACCCCGCCGTCGTGTTCTCCGTCCTCGGGGAGCGCGAGGTCTCGGGGCGCAGCGGCACGATCCTCGAGGGCGAGTCGGGCGCGAACGACCCCGTCGGCATCGCGCTGATGGCCAGCCTGCTCACGGCCGGCGGGCTCTCCGGCCACGCCTTGACGCAGGTGGCGGGGGACTTCGCCCTGCAGATGGTCGTCGGCGGGGTGGTCGGCGTGGTCGGCGGTCGGGCCGTGCTCTGGTTCATGCGCCGGGTCCCGTTGCCGGGGGAGGGGCTCTACCCGCTGCGGACGCTGGCCTGTGCCCTGGCGCTGTACGGCGTGGCGGGGGCGCTGCACGGGTCGGGATTCCTGGCCGTCTTCGTCGCGGGCATCCTGATCGGTGACGCCCGGGCGCCGTACAAGCGGGAGATCGAGCACTTCCACTCCGCCCTGGCCAGCCTCGGCGAGATCGTCGCCTTCGTGGCGCTGGGACTCACCGTCGAGCTCTCCGACCTGGCCGATCCGGCCGTCTGGGTGCCAGGACTGGTGGTGTGGGTCCTGCTGGCCGCCGTGGTGCGTCCGCTGGCCTTCGAGCCGTTGCTCGCCGGGTCGGGACTGCGGCGGCGGGAGAAGAGCTTCGTGATGTTCGCCGGCCTCAAGGGAGCGGTGCCGATCCTGCTGGGCGGCCTGATCGTCGCCGAGGGAGTGCCCGACCACGATCGCCTCTACGGCATCGTCGTGGTGGTCGTCGTGCTGTCGGTGGTCGTGCAGGGCAGCCTCGTCCCCACGGTCGCCCAGCGACTGGGCATCCCGATGCGGGTGGTCGACCCGGAGCCGTGGTCCCTGGGAGTGCGACTCCGCGACGAGCCCCACGGGGTGCACCGGCTCACGGTGGCCGCCGGCTCCCCGGCCGACGGCAGCCGGATCGGCGACCTCCACGACCTGCCGGAGGATGCCTGGATCAGCTTCGTGGTGCGCAGCGGCGAGCTGGTGCAGGTCGCCCCCGGCACCGTGCTCCGCGACGGCGACGAGGCGCTGGTGCTCGGGGCACCCGACCATGCCGATCTCCTGCGTGCGGTCTTCGAGGGCGGGTAGCCGGCGATTTCCGTGCGCGGCCCGCGTCTGGGAGAATCGGTGCTGGTGGAGGGGAGTACTCCTTCGCGGTGACGCCGTCATCACGGTCGGGCAGTGCCCCGACCCGGCGTGGCCGGTCGAGGTCCCGGAGCGGGCGTCGGCGGAAGAGACCTCCGGATCGTCATCGACTCCGGAGGACCCCTTGGACGTCTCGCCCCTCGTGTGGTGGCTCACCATCGGCATCACCTCGGCGGTGCTGCTCTTCGACGTCGTCGTCCTCGGCAGGCGGCCGCACGAGCCCTCCCGCAAGGAGGTCAGCATCGCCCTTGCCGTCTTCGTCGGCCTGGCGGTCGCCTTCGGCGCCTGGGTCTGGATCCACTACGGCCACGAGTACGGGACCCAGTTCTTCGCGGGATGGCTGACCGAGTACTCCCTCTCGATCGACAACCTGTTCATCTTCATCATCATCATGGCGCGGTTCGCCGTACCCCGGGACCTGCAGCAGGAGGCCCTGCTCGTCGGCATCGTGCTCGCGCTGATCATGCGGGGCATCTTCATCGCGGTCGGCGCCGCCGCGATCAACAACTTCAGCTGGATCTTCTACCTCTTCGGGCTCTTCCTCGTCTACACGGCCGTGAAGCTGGCCAGGGGAGGGGAGATCGACGACGACGAGTACGAGGAGAGCCGGCTGATCCGCTTCATCGGCAGGAAGTTTCCCGCCACCACCGAGTGGCACGGCGCGAAGGTGCTCGCTGTCGAGGACGGCAAGCGGGTGCTGACCCCGATGTTCGTGGTGATCCTGGCGCTCGGGACCACTGACCTGCTCTTCGCCCTGGACTCGATCCCGGCGATCTACGGGCTGACGCAGGAGCCCTATCTCGTGCTGACGGCCAACATCTTCGCGCTGATGGGGCTGCGCCAGCTGTACTTCCTGATCGGCGACCTGCTCAAGCGCCTGGTGTACCTCTCCTACGGACTGGCGTTCCTGCTCGGGTTCATCGGGGTCAAGCTGGTGCTGCACGCGATGCACGAGAACGAGCTGCCGTTCGTCAACGGCGGCGAGCCCATCTCCTGGGCCCCGGACATCCCGATCTGGGTCTCCCTCGCCGTCATCGTCGGTCACCCTGCTCGTGACCACGGTCGCGAGCCTCGCCAAGACGCGGCGGGACGCGACGGTGTGACGGTTTCCCAGGTGAAGAACCCACACGGCCTCTTCACACGAGGAGCAACCTGTGGCAAGAGACAGCTTCCTGTGTGACGTGGTCCTCAGCCCATCGCGGAATCTGACCGTGACGTCCGTTGTTGTTGAACGTTGAATCACATCGACGTACGACGAAGGAGAACCGATGGACATCCTGGTGCTGGTGGGCAGCCTGCGACGCGACTCGTGGACCGGGCAGGTGGCCGAGGCGATCGCCGAGCTGCTGCCCGAGGGGGCGGAGGCACGCGTCTACGACGGTCTCGGGTCGCTGCCGCACTACGACCAGGACCTCGACGGCGACCGCGCCCCCGAGTCCGTCGCCGCCTTCCGCGAGGCGGTTGCCGCCGCTGACGCGCTCGTCGTCGCCACGCCGGAGTACAACGGCTCGGTGACCGGCGTGCTCAAGAACGCCATCGACTGGGCCTCGCGCCCGCGCGGTTCGGCCGCCCTCGCCGGCAAGCCGGCCGCGGTCGTCTCCGTCAGCCCGTCGCCCCGCGGCGCCCAGTGGGCCCGCGAGGACCTCGTCAAGATCCTCCGCGTCGCCGGCGCCACCCCGGTCGAGCCCGCCGTCGGCGTCGCCACCGTGCACGACGTCCTCGTGGACGGCGTGGTCTCCGACGGCGACGTACGCCGTGCGCTCGAGGGCCTGGTGGACTCCCTCGTCGAGACCGAGCCCGTGAAGGCCGCCTGACCCAGGACCTCACACAGCAGTGTGGGTTCGTTCACCCGGGAAATCGCGGCCGGGGGGCTCACTCCTCGTCGGACTTCGAGGCGCCCTCCTTGATCTGGTCCATCACGGTGGAGTCGGCGAGGGTGGTGACGTCGCCGACGTCGCGCTTCTCGGCGACGTCCTTGAGCAGGCGGCGCATGATCTTGCCGGAGCGGGTCTTGGGCAGCTCGGCCACCACCAGGATCGACTTGGGCCGGGCGATCTTGCCGATCTCGTCGGCCACGTGGTCGCGCAGCTCCTTGATCAGCGACTCGGGTGCCTCCTCGCCGTCCTTGAGCGCGCTCTCGCGCAGGATGACGTAGGCCATCACCGCCTGGCCGGTGTCGGGGTCCTCGGCGCCGACGACGGCCGCCTCGGCGACCTTCGGGTGGGAGACGAGCGCCGACTCGATCTCGGTGGTGGAGAGCCGGTGGCCCGAGACGTTCATGACGTCGTCGACGCGGCCCGAGCAGCCAGATGTCGCCGTCGTCGTCGAGCTTGGCGCCGTCGCCGGCGAAGTAGTAGCCCTTGTCCTCGTAGCGCGACCAGTAGGTCTCCTTGTACCGCTCGTCGTCGCCGTAGATCCCGCGCAGCATCGCCGGCCACGGCTCGGTGAGCACCAGGTAGCCGCCGTTGCCGTTGCCGACCGAGTTGCCCTCGTCGTCGACGACGTCGATGGAGATGCCCGGCAGCGCCTTCATCGCCGAGCCCGGCTTGCCCTTGGTGACGCCGGGCAGCGGGCTGATCATGTGCTGGCCGGTCTCGGTCTGCCACCAGGTGTCCATCACCGGGCAGTCGCCGCCGCCGATGTTCTCGCGGTACCAGACGTAGGCCTCCGGGTTGATCGGCTCACCCACCGAGCCGAGGATCCGCAGCGAGGAGAGGTCGAACTTCTCCGGGATCTCCTGGCCCCACTTCATGAACGTCCGGATCGCCGTCGGCGCGCAGTAGAGGAGGGTCACCTTGTACTTCTCGATGATCTCCCACCAGCGCCCCTTGTGCGGGCTGTCGGGCGTGCCCTCGTACATCACCGACGTCGCGCCGTTGGCCAGCGGCCCGTAGACGATGTAGCTGTGGCCGGTCACCCAGCCGATGTCGGCCGCGGTCCAGAAGACGTCGTCGTCCTTGAGGTCGAAGACCGCCCAGTGGGTCTACGACGTGCCGACGAGGTAGCCGCCCGTGGTGTGCAGGATCCCCTTCGGCTTGCCGGTCGTGCCGGAGGTGTACATGACGTAGAGCGGGTGCTCGCTGTCGAAGGCCTCCGCCTCGTGCTCGGTGGAGGCCTTCTCGACGGTGTCGTGCCACCACACGTCGCGGCTCGTCGTCCCACTCGACGTCCTGGCCGGTGCGACGGACGACCAGCACGTGCTCGACGTCGGGGCACTCCTCGCAGCGCCTTGTCGACGGCCGGCTTGAGCGCCGCGGCGGTCACCGCGCCGGTAGCCGCCGTCGGCGGTGATCACGACGTGGGCGTCGCAGTCCTGGATCCGGTCGCGCAGCGCGTTGGAGGAGAAGCCGCCGAAGACCACCGTGTGCACGGCGCCGAGGCGGGCGCAGGCCAGCATGGCCACGACCGTCTCGGGGATCATCGGCATGTAGATCGCGATCCGGTCGCCCTTCTCCACGCCGAGGTCGACCAGCGTGTTGGCCGCCTGGCAGACCAGGTCCTTGAGCTCGGCGTAGGTGAGGTCGCGGGTGTCGTCCTCGGGCTCGCCCACCCAGTGGATGGCCACCTTGTCGCCGTTGCCGGCCTCGACGTGCCGGTCGACGCAGTTGTGGGCGGCGTTGAGCTTGCCCCCGACGAACCACTTGGCGAAGGGTGCGTCGTCCCAGTCGAGGACCTGGTCCCACTTGGTGTCCCAGTCGAGCCGCTCGGCCGCCTTCGCCCAGAAGGCCAGCCGGTCGTCGTCGGCCTCGTCGTAGGCCGACTCCTTGACGTTGGCGTTCTCGGCGAGCTCCTTCGGCGGCTCGAACCGGCGCTCCTCGTGGGACAGGTTGGCCAGGGTCTCGTTGCTCACGGTGTCTCTCTTCTGGTCGGTGAGGATGCGGTCATCCTGCTGCGGTGGCGGGTTGCCGAAACGTTGCCGTCGCGTCAGCGCGCGCCGGTCGGCACGAGCGACTTGCCGTGGGAGAAGGCCGTCACGCCGGCGAACGAGGCGTACCACGCGGCGAGGGCGGTCAGCAGCCCGATGTACCCGCCGATCTTGGTCACGTTGTCGGAGGTCTGGAAGTCGCCGAGGGCCAGGACGAGGAAGGTCAGCGTCAGCAGGGCGAAGACGGCGAGCACGGCGCCGCTGACCTTGGTCGCGGCGACCGTCATGTAGGCGGTGAAGATGCCCCACGCCAGCAGGTAGAGGCCCAGTCCCTTGCCCACGTCAGCCGCCGGGATCTTGTAGCCCTCGATGTGCGCGGTCAGCCACCAGAAGGAGATCCAGAACGCGCCGTAGGAGGAGAACGCGGTGGCGCCGAAGGTGTTGCCCTTGGCGAACTCCCACATCCCGGCGAGCAGCTGCGCGCCGCCGCCGTAGGCGAGGGCGAGGCCGAAGACGACCGGCTCGACCGAGGCCGGCACCCAGCCGGCATTGACGGCGCTGAGGAAGAACGTGGTGAGGGCGAAGGCCGCGAGACCCAGCGGAGCCGGATCGGCGATGTGAG
>CAWCDX010000010.1:0-163113 GCA_963794435.1 uncultured Actinomycetota bacterium | reverse complement strand
AACAGCAATGTCGCCCTCGGTGCGGCATGACAAGGACACCTTGCGCATCACACAAGCTGACGACGGACGATGATGGGCTCTCACGAGTCCTCGTCGCCCTCAGCCGGCTCCGTCCGCGCTCGAGGCAGAACGAGCCTCAGTGCCAGCCGGAGTTGTAGACGTCAAGACCGAACCGGTTGAGCGAAGCCACGCTTGCGTAGCCGAGACGCGGAAGCCCGAAGATCTCCTCGATCGAGGCCAGCAGGCTGTAGTGGTTGTACGGCGTGGTCGACCAGGTGTTGCCCTGTGTCCAGCGCGAGATCACGAGCGCACCGATCCGGCCACCGCCGTTGCCGACGATGCCGGGCATCGGGGAGTTCGCCGAGGCACCCTCACCGCAACACGCGGTGGCGTCGGACTGCGGCCCGTCGGACTCGTCGGCGGTGATCACCAGCATCCCGTCCTTCTTGAAGGCGGGTGAGGCCAGGATCCGGGGAACCCAGCTCTTCATGAAGGCGTTCACCGAGGTCAGACCGCCCGGGCGACCGTCGGCACACGGGGCGTCGTGGCCATCGGAGCACAGGTCCGGGGTGATGTAGGAGAGGTTCGGCGTGGTCTGGAGGCTGCGCAGGTCCTTGGTCAGCGCGGTCAGTGGCTGCACGTGCGCGGCGCAGTAGGCCGCCCGGTCGATGATGGAGTGGAAGTAGATGAACGGGTCGTGCCGTGCGGCGTACATGTGCTTCGCCGTGGCCGACTGAGTCTGGTCCCGCTGGTTCAGGGCGGGGTGCTGACAGCTCGAGGTCATGCCCTGCATGTAGCCCTTCCACTGGAGCTTGTGATTGCTCAGCTGGGTCGCCAGGTTGGGAGTCCCCGCGGGGAAGACGCAGCCGGACCCGCGCAGCTGCCCCGGGCTCGCGGTACCGATCTTGACGAAGCTGCTGAAGATCTGGCAGTCCGCCTGCATCTGCGGGTCGGGCCCTTGCCCGGAGATCTGTGCCACGTAGTTGGGCTGGGAGTTGTGGGCGGTGCCGTAGTAGGTGTTCAGGAGCACGCCCTTGGCCCGCAACGTCCTCGCCAGGTACGGCGCGGCGTCCGACCCCCAGGTCTTGTCGTAGCCCTTGTTCTCGATGTTGATCACGAACACGTGCCGCACGGGCGGGACGTAGGCCGAGATGGCGTACGAGCGCGCCGACTCCGAGACAGCCCGCTGGGATCCCGCGGGCGTTCCCGAGGCCGACGAGTCGAGGCCGACGAACACGAGGCTGCCGACGATGACGGCCAGGATCGTGCCCAGCAGGGCACGCACGAGGACGGTGCGGTTCACAGGATGCTCCATCCGTGGTGGGTGGCGACGCTGACGAGCTGGGTCCACTCGTTCTCTGGAGCGAGGCTGCCGGGCACCGGTGCTGGCGCCTCGCAGGGGACCGGCACGACTGGCGCCACGCTTATCGGTGGTGCCGTCAGCGACGGGGGCGAGGCGAAGTCGAGGACTTCGGCGAGGTTGCGCGCGTGGGTATCCCTGGGAGTCAACGGCGAGAGGCCGAAGCGCCACTCGAGCAGCTTCAGCACCGAGGTGTGGTCGTAGGTCCACGGTGCCACGAAGTGGCGTCGTGCCCGTGGCGAGACGACGAGTGCCGGAACGCGGAAACCACGCAGCGCCGTGGTCGAGCTGACGTCCGGGGCGGTCGTTGGCACGACGTGGTCGAAGAAGCCTCCCCACTCGTCGAAGTTGATCACCAGCAGCGTGTTGGCCCAGGCCGGGCTCGTGGTGATCGCGGTGTAGACGTCGGCGAGGAACTTCTCGCCGACCCGGATGTCGGCGGTGGGGTGATCGTCACCGGAGACGCCGTCCCCCTCGCCGTTGAAGCGTGGATCCAGGAAGCTCACTTGCGGGAGCGTCCCCGCCGCGGCATCGACGAGGAAGCTCGCGTAGGAGTCCGCGATCGGGAGGTACCTCGCCCCCCACAGAGCCAGGAACGGGATGTCGGAGTAGTAGTACTTCGCGCTGACGCCGGCGGCGGCGCACCGGTCCCAGATCGTCGGCAGCGTGGAGATCGTCGTGGAGTTGTGCAGCCGGTCGGTGCGCGCGGAGTGCTGGTAGAAGCGGTTGGGGTAGGTCTCGGCCATCACTGCGCTGAAGTAGCTGTCGCACGTGGTCCATGCGGGAGCCGCCGTCCCCAGGAAGCCGAGGTCGGCCTGTCGGTAGTAGCCGATCGAGAGCAGGTCGTTCTCGCCGGCCTTGAGCCAACCGTCGGCGTGGTTGCGGCCGAGCTCGATGCGGCCACCCTCGTAGGAGTGGTCCGGGTCGGCGTTGGCACACGAGGAGAACTTGGTGAGGTGGTAGGTGCCGTGACGCACGCCGTAGCGATCTGTGAATGTGAGCCCCGCCTGCCGGCCACGTGCTCCTGGCAGCCAGCCCATGAAATGGTCGAACGAACGGTTCTCCATCATGACCACCACGACGTGGTCGATTCCCGAGGACGCGGGACTCGGCAGCACCGACGGCACGGCCGCCTGCGCCGGGTCAGAGCCCATCACGGCCGCCGCGGCGGCGCTGGCGCCGACCGCGGCGGAGGTTCCCAGCAGCGTACGGCGCGTGATCACGCCGTGATTGTCACCCGGTGAGCGCCGACGTGGTGTGGAATGCGACCACCTTGGGATGAACATCGGGTGACCTTTTTGGGTGCACCTCCGCTTCCACGAAGGGGAAAACCGGGGGAGTCAGCGTTGGCCACTAGGCGTTCACGCGAAAGCGGCGGGAGTGATTCCTGTTGCCACCCTGGAGCAACTGCACTCACTCGCCTGAGCTCGGATTCCCCGTACTGACAGCGGCACATCCGTGCGTCAGGCGATGATGCCGCGCACGCGCAGGACGGGCTCGGTGAGCACGTCGGGGCCTGATCGTCGTACGCCCTTTGCTGGCAACGCCGCGCCCGTGAAGGACCGCCATGCAGCATCGGAGGTGAACGCGACCGATGCGTTGGCGTTCCGGTCGGCGTGCTCCTGAAGGGCCCAGCGGCCGGCGCCCTCAGCAGTCAGCTGCCAAGTACCCCCGTCGTCCAAGTCGATGGCCACTCTGGTGCCCGGCTCGGCAGGGGCGTGGTACTGGTGCGGGAGAGCCCACACGAAGGTGCGCAGGACCGTGGGCAGCCGCGAGGTATTGGTGGGAAGCCCGATCGCGGCGCGGATCTGCTGCTGGTGCACCCACGTCTCGGTCAGTTCGCGAGCGAAGTCGAGCCAGGTGGGCACGGGTTGGTCGCGGCCCAGCTGACGGTGCTCGGCCTGAGGAGATCCGCCGCCGCGGTCCACTCCTCCAGGGCTGCGGTCGAGTAACCCAACAGGTCTTGGATGACACGACCGCTCAGGTGACGCGCGGCTTCGATCCATCGCTGGTTCTTCGCCGCCAGCATTTCGGTGAAGTCCGGGTTGTTGTCACCCTTTGAGACCACGCCCGTGCTGTCTGAGTCTCGACCGCGCGAGAGTCTGCTGAGGTCGCCATCGAGGAGATGCAGGGCGACGTCCTTCACCGGCCATCCGGGGTGCGGGTGACAAGGCGGCCCATTCGTCTGCGGCCAACCTCACGAGGACGGTCAGCAAGTCGGCACGCTCGTCCGCAAAGAGACATTGCTGGCAAGGACTCCAAGCCTGTTCACGAATATTGGTCTGGGCACGTCTTCAAGAGCGACTCTGGCCTTGTGCTTTTGTGGCTGGAGGGACACCACTGATCATCGGCGCATCGGCGCATGTCAGAGCGGATCGCGGCATGTCCGGATGGGCGCAGCGACCCTTGACGCTGGTTTGCCTGTCGCGGCTCAGTGCGATCCCGGCGTGGGTCGAGACGAGCGCTACCAGCGCAGAAAGCAAGTCGAGTGCGGTCTGCGCGTAGTCGAAGGCTCCGCTGGTGGCCTCGGTCCTCGCTTCAAGCGGCCTGGCGACGCTTGAACCGCGGTCGATCATCTTTACCCCGTACGTGGCTGGGGGTCCGTCTGCTGCGTAAGCCGCCCGTCACCGTCGGGGTGCAAGACGTCGACCGCAGCGGGTTGCGGTCGGTCGCTGCCAAGGAGCAGGTCGGGGCGAAGTGGGGTGCGTCGATCGTCATCGTGCGTTCGAGCGAGGCCGAGCTGGAGTGGGTGCTGCCCCCGGCGCAGAGTGCCTGGGCGGCCCAGCAAGTTCTACGCCGGTCGTAGCTGTCACTAGCGCACGATCAGCGGCATGAGCGGACGTTCGCTTCTCGATCCCGGACGCAGTTGAGAGGTGTCAATCTTCGGGCTAGGGGGCGCGCCGTACTTCCTCAGCCTTCGGGGTGGAGGACCTCGTCTGCGTCTGTTCGGCGCCAGGACGTGAAGTGAACGGTGAGGGCTTCAGACGACGGGGCGCAGCAGTACGGTCCGGAATGCACCACCGCGGATGCGTCCATGGGCGCCACCCGGACCAATTGCCAGGGCTCTGAGTCGATCCGGGCACGAATGGTCACCGCGTTGCCGGCTCGGCTGGCACGGACGGTGACTCGGCGCCCGGCCCAACTCGGCACGGGTGAGAGCGACCAGTCGGACTCTCCGCGGGTGACGACGGCACCGAGGCTCTCCACACCATCGCTGAGTTCGACACCGGCCTTGATCCAGGTCGCGGGTTCTATGCGGAGGAAGATGCCGGCTTGGTCGAACTGGTTCGAGAAGCCGAGCTCGAACGACACCTCGAACGCCGTTTCCTGTTCATGAGCGGTCAGGAGAGCATGTTCACTGTCGTGGATGAAGCCGTAGGCCGTGGTGCGCCAAGCGTCGCTGCCTGCGCGAGCGGTGACGACGAGGCCGTCCCCGACGATCTCGACGTGGGCAGGGTCGTGCGTCCAGCGGCCCTCAGACCACGGAATGTCGTTCACTAGGGGAGGCTACCCTCACGGCCGGTTGACGGGGTTGACTGCATCACTGAAGCCAACTCAGGCAATGACCGTCTCGCAAGTGGTTGACCGCGCCGGTGCGCTCGCACACGGGCGTGAGAGCACGCATCGCGGCATGAGCGGACGCGCATTCAGTCGAATGCGCGCATCTGGGCGTGCGGATCCCACCCGACCGGCGGCGTCCTCTGGACGGAGAACCATGGGCAGCCCTTGTTCTCCCAGGCCCTCCGGAGTTCGCTCCACGCACGCTCCCGTTCGGCAGCGTCGCCGCCCGCTGCGTCGTCGTAGCCGAAATGGGTGCCGCAGCACGGGCAGATCGCGTCCGAGCCTGAGCCGTTGTCCCATGCAGGTTCCCTGAGTTCTGGGTATCCGCAGACCGGGCACAGGTGCATGCGCAGAGCCAAGCACGAGCGCCCGCACATCGACATGACCGATCAGCGGCATGTCCGGATGGCTATGCCACGCAGAACTCGTTGCCCTCGGGGTCGCTCATGGTGACGTGGCCGAGGATCTCGCCACCCGCTTCTTCTCTGTAGATCTCTTCGCGCACCTTGGTGGCCCCCGCCGCCACGAGATCAGTCACCTTGGCCCGGATGAGCGATGCGCGTTCGGCCAAGTCCCACGGAGGTTCCCCGGCGACGCGGATGTCGATGTGGAGCCGGTTCTTCGCGCTCTTGTCCTCGGGGACGCGCAACCACCCGATCGCCGGACCACGACCATCCGGGTCGACGATGGAAGCGCCATCGGGGTCGTGGTACCCAGGCTCGAGAACGTAGCCCAGGGCTGTCGCCCAGAACTGCGCCAACCGATGGGGATCGAGCGCGTCGCCACCTAAGGTCCAATGAGTCGCCATGCGACGCAAAGGTAGTCGCACATCGGGATGTGCTGGTTTCACGAGCGCATGGGCAGCGCGCCGAAGCCGACGAAATCCCGCATCGGCCAGCGCGTGCAGATCGCGGCATGTGCGGATGTTGTCAGCGTCGGACGCGCCAGGCCGCACTTCTCGGCAGGGCCCAGGTCCGCCTGGCCAATCGTGTGGCTGCGAAGCAAGCGTCGTGAGGATGACCTGCACCGAGCCAAAGGATCGTCCCGCTCCCTACTGAACGTTCCGATGCGGTGCGATGATGGTCTCCGGCGGCGGCGTGGCCGCATGTGGACCGCGTGGAGTTGCTCGGATGCCCACGAAAGGGTGAGGTGTTGTGCCCAATCCCGAGACGCTTCTCGACAGCCTGGAGCGGTTCGCCCGCGCCCTCACAGGCGGTTACGGCATCGGTGATGTTCTCCATAACCTGACTGAGGAGATGGCTGAGGTGCTCAACCTGGCCGGAGCGGGCGTGACGTTGGTTGACGGTGGCCAGCAGCGTTTCGTCACCGCCGCCGTCGAGGCGATCGCAACCGTTGAGCGTGCGCAGGAGACTTGGCAAAGGGGCCCGTGTATCGACGCTGTCGCATCGGCATCCCCAGTGGCGGTGGCAGACATCGCCGCAGATGACGCCGACGAACGCTGGCCGGACTACATCGTCGCGGCCAAGACCGCGGGGATCCAGGCCGTCGCGGGCATTCCGATGCTCGCCGAAGGAGCAGCTATCGGGGCGGTCAACCTGTATGACAGCCAACCGCGCGACTGGTCCGCCGAGGATCTGCGGGTCGCCACGATCTTCGCCAGCATCGCCACTGGCTATCTCGTCCACGCTTCGTCCGCACGGCAGCAACAGCGCACCTCTGAGCAGCTGCAACAGGCGCTGAACACTCGGCTCATCATCGAGCAGGCAAAAGGCGTGCTCGCTACCCAGCGAGACATCGCTGTCGATGACGCGTTCGACAGACTCCGCAGGTACGCCCGAGAACACGGCGACCGCATCCACGATGTTTCCCGCGCCGTAGTGAGCGGCGAGCTTCTCCTCTAGTACGTAGTAGCGGCATGAGCGGACGCGCAGCCGCAGGTGCTCATCGTCCACTGGCCTACGGGGCACCCCAAGGGGAGCCGCACTGGGAGGAAGACGCCCATCGCGACGAGCATTCGCGTGGCGAAAGAAGGGTCACCTCGCGCCCTTACGGGGGGTAGGGGGCGCGAGGTGACCCTAGTTCTGGGTCAATCTCGGGCGTACTCCAGGGCGAGGGTCTGCACGATCTCTCGGGCGGGGGTGCCGGTCGCCTGCTCCAGCAGAACTAGAAGCGAGCCCGAGAAGTAGGTCAGACCCATGGTGAGTTCGACAGCCCCGGCGCCCCTATCCCGAGGTGGGCGCCTGTCGAGTTGGCTCCGCATGCAGGCGATGAGGGGTTCGGGGGCGCCGTCATCACTGTCGAACCAGGCGGTCATCAACTCGATGGCGTCACACGCACTGACAGGGTGTTGCTTGTTGGGCATGACGAGCCTCCGGGCCGCGAGCGGGGTCTGGGCACGTGGCACCTTGAACCTACCCCCTTCGCGAAGCCTTCTGCTTCGCGCAGCCCTACGGCATGCCCGCTCATCGGCATGTCCGATCGGATCGCGGCAGATCCAAACGTTCATCCGCTGATGGCCCGCGATCCCCGTGCATTTGCCAGTCGGCTATTTGGAGTTCCGCACGTCTACGAGGTACACCGCATGGCCACCCGATCACCGGGTACGCAAGTTGGACAGGACGGCCGCTGCCACCTGTGCAGGTTGGCTGTCGTTTTGAGGCTCCGGCCATCAAGAAGTGGCGGTCGGAGCCGCCCTAGTAGGCATGGTGGGCCATCTGCGCTTTCAAGACTGCTTCGCTTGGCGCCGCCCGGTCGAGAACCAACGGTAGGACGCCCGACGATGGCACATGTTCCGTGACGATGGCCCTCAGGGCCTAACCAGCCCCCGCCCTCCGCGTTGTACACCGTGACGGGGCGGGGTCCTGGTCGATCCTGGGACTCTCGGGGGGCGGTCGGGGCCCCCTTCGTCACCAGGCGATCCCCTCTCCGGGGATGGCGGTGCGAGCCGGGCGCCGAGCGCCGGCAAGCATGGGCATCGATGACGGCACGCCGACGGTTCGGTTCATAACCGTTTGCCCGCGCCGGTCGCTACCGGGCGTTGCGTTGATCGACGAGTTCTTGGGCGATCTGGCGCAGTTTGATGTTCCTGTGAGATGAGGCTCGGACGAGGAAGGCGAACGCGCGGTCCTCGTTCATGTCGTGGCGCTCCATGAGGATGCCGACGGCCTCGCCGATGACGGTGCGCGTCGTCAAGGCTTGGTTGAGAGTCTCGCGATCGTGGGCGTGCCCTAGCGCTATTGCTGCGTGGGTGGCAAACAGCTGAGCGAGCGCCTGGGCGTCGGCGGTCACCTCATCGGAGCTGGTGGAGTAGAAGTTGATGCCGCCTAGGGCGTGCTGGTCGAGGTACAGCTTCACCGCCATCTGGGACCGGATGCCCGCTGCCCGGGCCTGGGGAACGTAGCGGGGCCAGCGTTGTTCTTCTCGCAAGCTCGACACCGTCATGGTGTCGGCCCCCTGCAGTGCTGCCGAGCACGGGCCTTCGCGCAAGCCGTACTGGACCTCGTCGAGGTGCAGCACCAGTTCGCCTGTGAAAGCTCGGGTCTTCACCTTCCCCTCCCCGTGCAGCGTCGCAATCCCCACCTGGTCGAACCCCGGCACGGAGTTGCAAGCAACCTCGACGATGGTCTGCAAGGTGTCATCAAGACTTCGAGGTCGGTTCAGGGTCCGCACGGCTTCGGCGATGGACTGAGCAAAGCTGGAGTCAGGCTGCATGACGATCCTCTGGCGCGCGTTGGGAGAGGCACGCAGAGAGGCGCTCATCACGAGACGCTGCAGACCAGGCATAACCGACGGCTCGACATGACCCGGCGGATACTCCGAAGGTACACGCAGCGTTTTTCCGAGACCTCTATCTGAGCCTCAAGCACCAAGCCTGGGTACGGCGGCGCTCACCGCTCAACGCCATGAGCGCGCGGATCGCGGCATGAGCGGTCGCTTGAGCGAGGACTCGTGGAACACCCTTCCCGAAGGTTTTCGTCCGGCGAGACTGGCCGGCACTTCTGGCACACGAGGGCGGTACGGGACGTCAGCGTAGGAGGCCTGTGTCGAGTCGCGTCATGATCCGATTGAGGTCAGCGAGGTCGCGATCATCGAGCACGTCGCCGAAGATCTGTTGCAGGAATGGGTGGTGGCGCTGGCGTGTGGTTCGTACTGTGGCGCGGCCGTGCTTAGTGATGGCTGCGAACGTCGAGCGGGCATCGTTCGGATCGGGTTGTCGCTCGATGAGACCCGACTCTTGCATGCGGTCAAGCAGCTTCGATAAGCCAGACGGTGACAAGACCATGGCCTGAGCTAAGTCGGTGAGCCGGAGCCGACCTCCTTCCATGTCCAGGTGGATGAGAACGTCGTAACGCGCGAGGCTGAGCCCGCCGATTCGGCGGAGGTCGACCTCAAGCTGGTCATGCAGCCGCGCATGGGTACGCAGCAGGGCAAGGAAAGCCGGCATCCACCTCGCTGACCCGTCGTCAGTCACGAGCCGATCCTAGACCAGATACTTGACATGCCAACGAGTCAAGGGTATTACTTGTCACGCCAAACGTTGCCGGAGCGGCAAACACTCGATACGGGCCCCGGCGCTCTACAGGAACTGAGAGACATCCCATGCCTACGATCGCCTTCGCCGCCCCTCTACTACCCGGCATGACCCAAGTTGACCGAGACGTCATGACCTCCTTCCAGAGCGGCGAGCGCAAGACCGACTACGAAGACGCCCGCCGTCGAGCCGGAATCACCCGCGAACAGGTATGGATACAGACGACACCTGCCGGAGATATGGCCATCGTCTACCTCGAGGCAGACGATCTCGACGCCGCATTGAACACCCTCGGCAAGTCAGACGAGCCATTCGATCGATGGTTCCGCGACCACCTCCAACAAGTCCACGGCTTCTCACTTGCCAACGACTTCCACGCCCCCCAACAGGTTCTCGACTTCCACGCCTGACCAAGCGCCCTTTACAGCGCCCAGTAGTTGGTCGTCCGGGGCAGCCCCCTCCCATGCCAGTCGTGCCATGATGTCGCCCGGGACGCGAGCAGGGCTCGACGCCGACCACGACGGCGTGGACTGCGAGGCCTGAGTAGCCGCACACGGAGGCTTCCGGTGCATAAAGCTCGGGCTCCACTGGAAACTCTCTCTCTACCTCCGGGCGTACTGGCCCGACACACCCGGTGCCGATGGAAGTTGGACCCCACCGCCGTTTGTGCACACTCAGAACTGGGGCCGATTCCCATAGTCCGCTCATCGGCATGACCGATCAGCGGCATGAGCGGACGTTCGCTTCTCGATCCCGGACGCAGTTGAGAGGTGTCAATCTTCGGGCTAGGGGGCGCGCCGTACTTCCTCAGCCTTCGGGGTGGAGGACCTCGTCTGCGTCTGTTCGGCGCCAGGACGTGAAGTGAACGGTGAGGGCTTCAGACGACGGGGCGCAGCAGTACGGTCCGGAATGCACCACCGCGGATGCGTCCATGGGCGCCACCCGGACCAATTGCCAGGGCTCTGAGTCGATCCGGGCACGAATGGTCACCGCGTTGCCGGCTCGGCTGGCACGGACGGTGACTCGGCGCCCGGCCCAACTCGGCACGGGTGAGAGCGACCAGTCGGACTCTCCGCGGGTGACGACGGCACCGAGGCTCTCCACACCATCGCTGAGTTCGACACCGGCCTTGATCCAGGTCGCGGGTTCTATGCGGAGGAAGATGCCGGCTTGGTCGAACTGGTTCGAGAAGCCGAGCTCGAACGACACCTCGAACGCCGTTTCCTGTTCATGAGCGGTCAGGAGAGCATGTTCACTGTCGTGGATGAAGCCGTAGGCCGTGGTGCGCCAAGCGTCGCTGCCTGCGCGAGCGGTGACGACGAGGCCGTCCCCGACGATCTCGACGTGGGCAGGGTCGTGCGTCCAGCGGCCCTCAGACCACGGAATGTCGTTCACTAGGGGAGGCTACCCTCACGGCCGGTTGACGGGGTTGACTGCATCACTGAAGCCAACTCAGGCAATGACCGTCTCGCAAGTGGTTGACCGCGCCGGTGCGCTCGCACACGGGCGTGAGAGCACGCATCGCGGCATGAGCGGACGGGTGGTGACACGTGCGTGGGAGATGTCGTTAACTATCTCGCATGCGTCGTATCGGTCTCGTGCTGCTGACTGCTTTCCTCATCCTCGCCTCCACCCCAGCTCTGGCGAGTGCGAGTTCCAACACGCACCCAGACCCGGTAGGAGACACCTGGGTCGCGCCCTGTCAGGGCGACTACTGCGGGCCCGACGTCCTGGGTCCACCCACCCTGAAGAACGGCGACATCACACGGACCTACTTCGCGCACAACCGGTACCGCATCCGCATCGTCATGACCGCCAGAGATGCGAACACCACTGCAGCATTCGACATCACCAATGGACGTGGACAGACGCTGTCGATCTTCCACAGCTCGGACAACTCGGTCCTGGTTCGAGCGGTCCGCCACGGCACCTTCTACCCCTCTCGCTGCACTGGAGTCCGGCACGCGGTGAACCTCGCCGCGGGTACGTGGGCCCTCTCAGTCCCGCGGAGCTGCCTCCATCGTCCGCGCATCGTCCGCCTGGAAGCATCTACGGGTGACGACGACGCGTACACGCGGTTCTCCCCGAATGATGGTGAGCATGTACGCGGGACCAGCCCCTGGTTGAGGCGCGGCCACCGCCACAGGTAGGCACGCATCGAGAGTCCGCTCGACTGACGGTCTGAAGCGGCGCGCACGCATCTCGGCATGAGCGGACGTTGCGTGATCCACAGAGGCGGTAGGGAGACAGCGCCTAGCAGTTCCGTCCTGTCGGCGTGGCATTCGCGCTAACTACACCTCGTGACTTGTCCCGTCTCGTTGACCCGTGCCGATCGTAAACTGGCGAAGTGGACGATGGCGCTGCCGAGAGAGCCCATTCGCCGGGAGCTGTCCCCGAGGGAAAAACTCCGCCGATGGTCCTTCCCCGTCCGGGGCACAAGGGGCCCACCCCCATCCGAAGCGGGCAGCGATTGATCCTTGGGTACGACGCCTCGAAGCTAGGTGAAGGGCGGTACTACGTTGCTCCTCGAGGTGTGGGCGGATTGAAGAGGGCGTCCTGGTATCCCCTCGACGCAGCGGGTTGGGCTTGGGCTTGGCAAACCTTTGAACAAGCCGAACCCGGAAACGCTGCTGACTACCGTCGACGGTTGAACCAACGGAACGTGGTGAACCAACGGAACGTGGAGAACCAACGGAGCATGGTGAACCAACGGAACATGGTGAACCACCCAAGATCGACGAGGGCCAACGAAATGCCTCCCCCACGCCGCACCTTGCGGCATGCGGTGCGGGGCTCGTTCCGGATCAGTCTGCAGACCGAAGACGGCTGGACCGACCTGACCCAGAACCTTCGAGTACCAAAGGGCGTCCTCGATGGCTTCGTGTCCAGACATCCTGAGGCGACGACGCGCCAACTAGGGCTTCTCGACGATGCGTTCTGGCAGTGGGTGCGCGTCCTCGGGCGGGTTCCCACCCTGGTGGCCCAGCCCTCAGTGGCGGTGGCCTCGCTGTGGCAGGTGTACAGCTCCGATACTCGGGCATACGAAAAGCTCCCGCTCCATGTGCGCGCCCTTACCTACGTCCAGGTTCGTGGCCCAGAGGCCATGATTTCGGCACTTGACCCGCTGCAAATGACACACGCGCAGGCCTACGTCGACGAAATGCCCCACGACCTGCCGATGCTGTTCCGAGTCGATGAGGAACTGGGGATCCAGGGGGGCCGCTTGTACCGGACCGAGTGCACGCCACAGTGCGCCGACGAGCGATCCGGCCAATCGCAGTCGCCACCTGAGCGGATCTGCCTACATGGCCTTCCGTTGCGAGGACTGGTCATGCCCCTCCCCAGCGGCGGGTGATCACTGCCCCCAACTGCACGCCGGGCTCGGTCGCTGGCCGCGTCCGCTCATCGGCATGCCGAGCGCATCGCGGCTACAGATGAGGAAGTTCAGGCGGAGCTCCGCGCGAAGATGACGGCCCCCGGGACCTCGTCGTCCGGACCAATGACCAGTTCGCTCTCAATCGTGAATCCGGCGTCGCGCAGCCACTCCATCATCGTGCTGGGCCGACGGCGGTGACTGTGCACGTTGACTGGGCGACCCGTGTAGCCCTCGGACCTGTGCCTGGTCTCCTCACCGACGTGAAAGCCGATGAGTAGGAGACCTTGTGGTCGCAACACCCGACGAAACTGCTCGAACACGCCGGGGATGGCGTGGTCGGGGACGTGGATGACGGACCAGAACGCCACGATGCCGAGGAGCGAGTCGTCCGCGAGATCGAGATCAGTCATCGACCCGACATCGAAGCGAAGGTCTGGGTAGTCACCCCGCGCGATGGCGATCATCTCAGGCGAAAGATCGATGCCGAACACCTCGAGCCCGGCATCGTGGAGGTGGCCGGTGACATACCCCGGACCGCAGCCCACGTCGGCGACCGGTCCTCCTCCGGCGCTGTGCACCAGCTCGGCGAACAAGTCCAGACTGGAGCGGAGGTACGGCATCTCGTCGAGCAGTCCACGCACCTTCTCGGCGTACCCGACCGCGTCGGTGTCGTACGACGAGCGGGTCTCGTCCAGCCAAGCGTCGGTCATTGGCGACACGGTAGCCCGATCGGGTGGCGCCGGCCGACCAGCGATCGACGCGGCGACATCTGGTTCGCCCACGCTGGCCCTGGCGCCAGGGGATTGGAGCATCGCCAGCGTGACCAGCGTGTGTGTCTTCTGCGGTTCCACTCCGGGCGCCAAACCTTTGTTCACGACTGCGGCCGATGAGCTCGGCCGCCTCAGCGGGCTCTTCGTCAGGTCGCTCGCGACCTCGCAGCCCTGCGGGCAGACCCACATGTGCCCTCGACTCCGAGGTGGGCGTCGCACGCTGTCTTCGGTTGTCAGGCACCGAGCTCGCGACGCGCGCGCAACTGCTCGACGAGGATGTCGCCGTGGCCGGCGTGCCGGGCGAGCTCCCGGATCATGTGCAGGAACACCCAACGCACGGTGACCGGCGTACCCCGCCAGTCGAGCCTCTCCTCCAGCAGGCAATCGGCGACGACCTCACGTGACCGGTCGCAAGCCGAGCGGTACGTGGAGCTCACGGATCCAACAGTGTCGTGAGGTTCGAGCACGAAGCTCTCGTCGACGGTCTCGGGGAGATCAAGCTCCTCCCGCGTACGTCGGCCGATCCGGTGCTCGAACCACACACGCTCGACGAAGGTGGCGTGCTTGACGAGGCCGAGAACCGTCGTCAGCGATGGCACGAGCCGTGCCCGAGCCTCGTCCTCGGTGATGCCGTCGAGCAGGGCGGCAATCGCCGATCGTTGGTCATCCACCATCGCCTCGAGCATGTCGCGCTCGTTCGCCATGAACACCTCCATGGGGAGCTCACGCTAGCGAGCATCCTTACCCGCGCCATCCAGGCGCGACAAGGACGGGCGGGTGCGCGACCAGACGAACATCAGTGAGGCGTACCTCACGGCTCCAGCACGACCTTGCCGGTGCTGCGACGAGCCTCGATGTGCTCGTGGGCGCGGCTCGCGTCGGCCAAGGGGAAGGCCGAGTCGACGTGCGGCCGCACCCAGCCCGATTCGACGCCCTCGAGCACCTGCTCCATCCAGCCGCGCAGTCTGTCGGCCTCGTCCCACATGTGCCCGAGGTTGACCCCGAAGGCACCCTGGTTGGCGTTCATGAGCGACACCGGGTGGAACAGAGGCATCAGCGCCGCTGTCCTGGCGAGCTGCAGCTTGCCGCGCAGGCCCTGGTTGCTGGAGGCGGCGGAGACGCCGTACATCCCGAGCCGGCCGGTGGGGCGAAGCACGCTGCGGGAACGGCGGAAGCTCTCGCCACCGAGCGGGTCGATCACCAGCTCCACGCCCCGGTCGTCGGTGAGGCTGCGGACCTCGCGGGTCCAGTCGCCGGTGCGATAGTCGACGGCGTGGTCCAGGCCCCGAGCCGTGAGGAAGTCGTGCTTGCCCGCGCTGGCCGTGCCGATGGTGCGCGCCCCCACGTGGCGGGCGATGTCGAGAGCAGCCAGGCCGACCCCGGACCCGGCGTTCTGGATGAGCACGGTGTCGCCCTCGCGGAGGCCGCCTTGCACCACGAGGAGCTGCCAGGCGGTGAGGTAGGCGACCGGGATCGACGCCGCCTCCGCGTGGCTCAGCGCCACCGGCTTGGCGAAGACCTGGGCCGCCGGGACGTTCAGCGCGCTGCTGTAGCCGCCGAAACGGGTGAGCGCGAGGACGTCCTGCCCCACCAGTGACTCCTCGACCCCCTGTCCCACGGCACGCACCGTGCCCGAGACCTCGTAGCCGACCACCAGCGGCAACGGCGGCGCGTCGGGGTAGAGCCCCTGGCGGGCGAGGATGTCGGCGAAGTTGATCCCGGCGGCGGTCACCTCGACCTGCGCCTCACCAGGGGCAGGTGGTTCCAGCCGAGACGTCTGGAGCCTCAGCCTGTCCGGGGCTCCTGCGTGGGTGATGACGACCTGTCGGATGTCCATCCGTGCATTGTGGCCTCCGGTCCCGGGCGCGTCGGCGCCGACCGCGTACCGGAACTCCTCGTCGGCGCAAGACGCCTGGCCCTCGACGGCTACGTCGTCGGCTCCCACGCGACCACCGCATCGCGTAGCAGCTCCGGTGGGGAAGCGCTGTCCAGGCGGAGCACGGGACAGTGAAGGCCGGCGAGCCACCTCTCGTGAGCTGCCCGACTTCGTCCGTCGAACTCAGGATCGTCGTACCCGCGCGCCCACTCCATGAAGGCAGCACTGGCGACCGGATCGACCGCTTGGCCCTCCCGCCGCACGTGCTCACGCACCTGGAGGCGACGGAGCCGTTCGTCCGCGTCCAGCGTCAGGAACACCACCGCGTCACACAGCGCCACGACGTCGTCACCCCACCCGACCATCGAGCCGGAGAGGACCCACGCCTCACGGGGAAGGAAGAGCTTCTCCATGAGGGCGACCCGATCCCGTTCCGGTCGCTTCTCGACGTACGGCGGGCTGCTCGGCATCCAGAAGTAGTCATCCGCGTCCGCGTGTGGAACGGCCCAGTGGTCGGCCAGGGCTCGCGCGAGCGTCGTCGTGCCGGCGCCGCTGGCGCCCGTCACGTGAAGCCGGAACATCGCACCGCCGCATTGTCCCGACGTCTGCGCGGGGAGCCTGATGCGCCGGTCAGCCGGGTGTGTAGGTGTAGGCCACGGAGCCAGCGCCGAACCGGCGCACGTCCTGCAGCACCAGGTCCACCGGTCCACCGAAGAGTCGGTAGCCCGCGCCGAAGGCGATGGGGTGCACGTTGATCCGGTACTCGTCGACGAGTCCGAGGCGAGTCAGCTCTTGGGCGAAGGTGGCGCCGCCATAGGTGAGGATGGGCCCGCCCTCCTGTGCCTTGAGCTCGGCCATACCGCTCTCGAGGTCGTCATAGATCGTCGACTCGGGCCAGGTCGCCTCGGTCAAGGTTCGTGAGAACACCGCCTTGGGGATCTCGTTCATCGGCTTCGCAAGGGATTCGGTCGAGGACTGCCAGTACGGCGCCATCTCCTGGTAGGCGCCACGGCCCATCGCGTGCACCCCCGCACTGCTGATCAGGTCGAGGATCTCGGCACCGAACTCGTCGTCGTAGAAGCTCGTCGGCCACGCCGGTACCTCGTCGGGCTGCCCGACGAAGCCGTCCAGGGACATGTCCATCTTGAGTATCAAAGGTCGCATGCAAGGGCAGACCGCCCTGCTCGCCGAGAGTCATCGGCACCGCATCGCGGCCCCCCACCCGACTCGGCGAGGTATCAAGCCCGCTGCAGTAGGCGCATGCCGGCAGACCCCGCCACCCAGGGGTGACGGGGTCCGCCTGGCGCTAGTCGCCCTTGACGTTGACGATCTGCCGAAGGGTGTGGTCGATGCTGACCAGGTCAGCAGCGTCCTTCATCACGGTGTCGATGTCCTTGTAGGCATCGGGGTGCTCGTCGAGGAAGGCATCTGAGTTGCCCCACTCGATCCCGACCATGCGTGCGTCGAGGTCCTCGCGGGTGAACAGACGCTTGGCTGCCGCACGGGAGTGGTTGCGGCCGGCGCCGTGGGGCGAGGAGTTCAACGCAAGTCGGTTCCCCTTCCCCGTGACCACGTAGGACTTGGCGCCCATGGAGCCCGGGATCAGCCCACGCACTCCCTCCGCGGCATCGATCGCCCCCTTGCGGGACAACCACACGTCCTTGCCGAATGCTTCTCCCGGCGGTGTAGTTGTGGTGGCAGTTGATCTCCTCCACGCGCTCGATCGGCCCAGCCCACTCCTGGAAGCAGTCGACGACGCGGTGCATCATCTCCTCGCGGTTCAGGTACGCGAATCGCTGGGCCCAGCGCAGTGCCTCCATGTAGGACCAGAACTCAGGCTCGCCTTCCACGAGGTAGGCCAGGTCCTTGTCGGGCAGGCTGATCCAGCGCTTCTCGCACTGACGCTGAGCGACCGCGATGTGCTTCATCGCGAGCTTGTTGCCGACACCTCGGGAGCCCGAGTGCAGGAACAGCCAGACCCGGTCCTCCTCATCGACGCTGATCTCGATGAAGTGGTTGCCTGATCCGAGTGAGCCCAGC
Organism: uncultured Actinomycetota bacterium; assembly: GCA_963794435.1. GTDB lineage: Bacteria > Actinomycetota > Actinomycetes > Propionibacteriales > Nocardioidaceae > Marmoricola. The sequence continues at coordinate 145,638 of CAWCDX010000010.1, read as the reverse complement.
TGCAGCCGCCAGTTCGGGGCGATGGCCTCGGCCTGCTTGATGCCCGCCAACGTCCTCGAGGTCGTCGATTCGCGACTGCGTCTCGGTCGAGTAGACCTCCTGGTTGTACTTGCCTGCCGAGAGCGGAACGGCCGCGCTGATCGCTGCGTGCAGGGGCTTGGCATCGGAGGGGAGGTCCTCGACGAGGTGTTCGGTCCGCACGGCCATCATGCCGCAGCCGATGTCGACGCCCACCGCAGCCGGGATGATGGCGCCCAGAGTGGGGATGACACTGCCGACCGTTGCCCCCTTGCCCAAGTGGGCGTCCGGCATCAACGCAAGGTGCGGGTGGATGAACGGCATCAGGCTCGTGGTCACGGCCTGCTCCCGGGTCTGGTCCTCCAGGATCGAGGCCCAGTTCATCAGCCGCTTGCTGATCTGCTCCATGTCTCTACTCCTCATCACGGTGGAACTGTCCCCACGGCAGGACTCGAACCTGCACCGAACGGCTTCGTAGACCGTTGCCCTGTCCTGTTGGGCGACGTGGGGCTGGGATGGCTGGCCAGGCCGCGGGGTCGCGCCCCGGGCATGCGAAAGGCCGCCAACTGCGACGGCAGCTGGCGGCCTCGTGCGATGCGCGTCAGCGCACTACACGAGGTCCCTCGCGAGCTCATTGCTCAAGGTGGCTTGATGTCCCCGGGCGGACGAACGCCTGGTCGATCGTCGTACCGACATCTCGCTGCTCCCTCTGGGTTCCCGCCGCGACGATCCTCGTCGCGGTGCACCAGAGTGCGGCAAGCACCAATCGGAGTCAATGCGTTTTGCCAAGAGTTCCCCAGTAGGCGAGATGCGATCGGTGCAGCCACGCGTCGACCCATGCGCGATCAGGCTCGTCAGGCAGGTCCGTGTCATCGCGTAGCTGGGTCAGTCGCTCCTCCGCGTCGGTCACGGCCGCGACAACCTCGTCTCGCGCGACCTCTCCCCGTCGGATGGCACGCAGGTAGGCGCGATCGGATTCGGGTACCGGCAGGGTGATGCGCCCGGTCGTGAGGAGCTCGACGCCCTGAAGCCCGAGGCGCAAGGCGTGCATGGCGAACTTGGTGTCGTAGCCGTGCACGGCGACCAGCTCGGGCCGGTTGGTATGTGCTCCTACTTCCCCGGTCATGGCGGCCTTCTGTGAGCGCAGGTAGCCGAGGAAACGCTCTGCAGCCAACCTCGAGACGAAGCGGTGTGCGTTGTCGACGAGCTCAGCCCCGACGTCGCTCCGATACACGACCTCGTCGTCTGGCACGAACAGCGCGAGGAGAACTGTGGGGTTGCCGGCGAGTGCCAGTCGCGACCACTTGCGAGCCGAGTAGACGACCACGTCAAGGTCACCCGCACCGGAGCGGTTGGCCAGACCACCTGGTTTGTCCCACACGGTGTGGCGTTGGTACTGCTCGAACTCGACCTCCTGCCCGCGATCGTCGATGCCACGCGGCACGCGAGCCAGCCCGGTCACGAAGCGGTGTGGTTCGAGGCAGATCCCCATCTCGTCGCGGTCGTCCTGGCCGCTGATCGAAGTGCCGTGCACGCCGGATCCCACTTGCACCCGCAAGATCATTCCGGCTTCCGCAATCTCCCGCGCCTCCTCGGATGCGTGTGGGTGCTCGAACCCAGCCGGCAACGATCTGTTGCCGTCGATGACAGAAGCAATCGGCATGCGGCCGAGGCTACGGCCGCGGTTGGGTCGCCGCGACGGATTTGGGACAGGGACACGGGCGCGCGAATCGCAGCATGACGCGGGGGATTAAGTCCCAGCGGGCGTGGCTGGTCACCCGTGCAGGAAGGAGTTCATGGTGTGGTCGATGCTTGCGGTCTCCGGCTGTCGCTGTACAGAGCGGGCGTGTTCGAGAGGCTGAACAGCTCGGAGTGAATCGCCCTGGCGATGGTCTCGCGGTCGCCTGCCTCGAGGTGGACGACGGTGACGTCGAGCTGTCCGGTTTGCATGTGCGGCGCCGAGCTCGCAATCAGCACTCCCTCTCTCTGAAGCAGAGGCAGCGCGTCATCCATGCGGGTTTCCAGCGCGTAGAGCGATTGTTCCGACAGGGCAGCCTTGCGGAACACGACGGGAAGCGGTGCGGCGGCCGAGGTGAGGCCGGCTTCAGCGCTGCTGGAGGGTTCGACCAGGTAGACCTCCAGGCTCGAGGCCGCTCCGTGATCTTGGACGCGCAGGCCCCCGTAGATGCCGCTGTACCTGCTGCGACCGATCGCCTCCACCTTGCCCGGGGCAGTCATGACCGCCGCGGCGGCAGTCGAGGATCGAGGCTTTGCCGACGACGCGCTCACGGGGGTCTTGGTCGGGCTCGACGCCGTCGTGCTCGAGGCGGCTCCAGCGCCACATCCGGAGACCATGGCCGTCAGCACCACCAAGAGCCCGATGACGGGCACAGTTGCATGACGGCGAACGTCGCAGCGGTGCGGCAAACCCCGTGGGCCGTTCCAGGCGTCCATGGGACGCATCCTCTCCCGTGTCACGTCCGCTGACCATGGGTACGTCTCACGGCTGGCGCTGCGCCAGGCCGTGGTCGTCGGCGTGGCCGACGAGGCTGGCTTGCAGCTGGGCGTAGGGGATCGACGCGGGGAGGTCGGCGCCGTCGCGGACCAGGCGTGCGGTCTCGAGCGCGGTCTGGAGCGCCGCCCGGTAGGGAAGTGAGCCGGTGCTGACGCGCCGTACCCCCAGCCGGCCGAGGTCGGTGAGGGAGACGCCGGGGACGGCGAGGACGTTGAGGGGTGCGTCGATCGCGGCGGCAAGACTGCGCACGGTGCCTGCGTCGGTGGCGCCAGGGACGAAGATGCCGTCGGCTCCGGCGGCCAGGTAGGTGCTCGCGCGGTGCAGGGTCTTGTCGATGTCGGCGTCCTGGTCCAGCCAGTAGGTGTCGACGCGGGCGTTGACGAACACGTCGGGACGGCGTGCCTTGATGGCTGCGACCTTGTCGGCGAGCTGTCGGGGGTCGACGAGCTGGTCGTTGCTGCTGTCCTCGATGTTGATGCCGGCGACTGGAAGTCGGTCGACGAAGGAGGCGACCTGCTCAGGCTCGTCGGCGTAGCCGTCCTCGATGTCGATGCTGATGAACGCGTCGACGACCTCGAGTGCTTCGGCGAGCCGCGCGGTTGCCTCGTGGCTGGCGCGGCGACCGTCGGGGTGGCCCTGGCTGGCGGCGATCCCCATGGAGGTGGTTCCGATGGCTGGATACCCGGCGTCGGCGAAGACGAGGGCGGTGGCGACGTCCCAGGCGTTGGGGAGCAGGAGCGGTTCCTCGGCGTGGTGGAGGTCGGCGAAGCTCATGACGGGTTCCTTTCCAGGACGGTCATCGGTCGTGGTGCGGGTGGTTCAGCCCGGGACGTCGTACTCCTCGATGCTCCGGCTCTCCAGGAGGGGGACCAGCCGGGTGAGGACGATGTCCTCGAAGTGCGGGGTGGTGCGGTGCGCCTGGAGCGCCGCGGGAGAGGCGTAGCGCTCCAGGAGCACGTAGGCGCGCGGGTTCTCGGCGCTGTAGAAGGCCTCGAACGCGATGTTGCCGGGTTCGGCGCGGGCGGTGGTGACGAGCTGTTCGACCAGTGCGCGGGCCGGCTCTTCGTTTCCGGGGGCGATGACGTGGCGTGCGATGAGCTGGATCTGGGACATGGTGCTACTCCTCTCTCGCTACGACGGTGCCAGCAATGGCGGTCATTGGCACGCGCGCACGTGCCGCTCACTCCTTCGACCTGACCGGGTGACCTCTCGTCCGGCGTTGGCCCTCGGGGCTCTCGGGCCGCTCTCCACTGGACGCGTTCGCGCGGCGGGCAGGGACGGGACAAGGGCGCTGAGACGCTCGAAGCCCGCCGCGACGGGCCGTACCGGCACGTTGCCCAAGCGACGACCGCGACTTCCAGTGGGTGTGGGGCAACGCCGAGGACGAGGTGTACTCGATGACGCGGCACGGCTCAGACCGGGTGAGGCTGGGCGCCGAGCGCAGGCGCCGGTGCGCTCGACTCCGCGGCCGGCTCCCGCTGGGGTGAGCCCTGCTGAGGTGACGTATGCCGCTCCGGCCGGGACGCTCCCGTGGCCTTTCCTGGTGCCGTGCTCAGGATGGTGCGGGCCTGCTTGTCGACGAGTCCGGTGAGCAGCTGCTGAGTCAGTCCGAAGACGAAGGCGTACGCCAGGATCTGGGCCTGCGAGTCCAGGTTGGAGAAGCCGGGGATGAAGTCCCCGCGGATGGCGAGCAGTGCGCCGATGGCGCTGACGGCGCCCAGGGGGAGCTTCAGCAGGGCGAGCGCCTGGGGGACGTTGTACGGCGAGGCGGTGCCGTGCATGTTCCTGATCGCCAGGATGGCGGCGAGAAGACCCGCGAGCGACCCGAGCAGCACCACCGTGATGACGTCGTGGCCCGAAGGGGTGGAGCCTCCCGAGGCGCAGACCGGTCCCTTGGAGCCCGAGAAGCAGAAGGGCACGTCCGTCGGGTTCCGGTAGACGTAGACCACGAAGGCCACGAGCAGGACCGACATGGCGCAGGCGCCGCCGAGGACGGTGTTGCGGAAGTTGCGCAGCCGGGCGTACTCCGCGTCCGCGGCCCCGAACCCGATCTCCACCGCCTTGGCCAGCCGCGCAGTGCGGCCGGGGTCGGCGGGCGAGCCGTCCAGCAGCTGAAGGGCTGCCACCCTCCGGGGGTCGTCACGGTCCAGTCCCGCCTCGACGCGTGCGACCGCCTCGGGGACCTCGGCCTCGATCTCTTCGGCACCGTAGACGCCCGACGATCATCGACTCCGCGGCGTGCAGGTTCTGGTAGGCCGCGTCGACCAGGGTTCCGCGCCACCAGTTGCTCAGTCGTCCTGGGGCGGGGTCGCGGCGCAGGGTCGCCTTGCGGGCGGCATCCAGGCGCCGTCGTACGCCGTCCTCGACGGCCTGCTGTGCCGCCGTCCAGCTCCCCGGCGAGACACGCAGCGCGTCGAGCTTGGTCTCCATCACGTCGGCGGCGACGTTCACGTCCTGGGCCCACACGCGCTTGCAGGCTCTGGGTCCTGTGTCTTTGCTGGGCACCTTGATCGACTCCCTACCGGCCTCGGCTCGGGTTGCCCCCAGTGACCAGGAGCCTGGAGCACGCCTCTCGATACATCGGACGAGCAAGGGTGAGGGGGCCGACGCCTCGCGCCGACACCCTGATGCGGGCGGAGCGCCTCACTCGAGAGGGTTCGCACGCAGGAACCGCACCTCCTCCTGGTCGAGACGAGCCTGCACCCGGCGCAGCACGATGTCGTCGATGCGCTGCTCGTCGCGCAGCTCCAGGAGTGCCTCGCGCCGTCGGCCGATGAGAGCGAGCGAGAGGGTCCGGTACTGGTCGTCGTGCAGGATGACGGGGTCACCCTCCGCGCCGGCCGCGGCCAGCAGCTTGCGCTGCTTCTCCAGGTCGTGACGCACCCGCTCGACCACCATCTCGCCGCTGCCGAGCTCGCTGGCCGTGCTGTCGAGGATCTCGATCGCGGCGTCGAGGGTGTACTCGTCCGCGATCTGGAGCTCCTCGGCGACCGACGTGTCGGCCGGCAGCCGGGCGAACCGAACCACCGACGGCAGCAGCAGCGCCTGGAGCAGGGTCAGCACGATGACGCCGCAGGCGATCAGCACCATCAGGTCCCTGCCGGGGAACGGCGCGCCGGAGTGCAGCGTGTGCGGCACGGCGAGCACCGCCGCGAGTGACACGGCGCCGCGGAACCCCGCCACCGCGCTCACCATGCGCTGTCGCGCCGGGATCCGTCGCGCCCGCTGAGAGGGACGTCTGTCCAGGAGCCGGATGAGGTACGGCGTGGTGTAGACCCACAACCACCGCACCCCGATCACGACGGCGGTGACGGCCAGGACGTCGACGAGTGCGCGCAGCACGGAGGCGCTGTTCAACGAGCGGAACGCAGACTGTGCCGAGAGCCCGATCAGCACGAAGAGCGCGCTGCTGAGCACCGTCGTGGACAGCGCCCAGAACGGGATGAAGATCTGCCGGGTCAGCGCTCCGGTGATCCGTGGCGCCACCTGGCTCATGAACAACCCGCAGACGACGACGGCAAGCACACCGGAGGCGTGGATGGAGTCGGCCAGCAGGAACGCGGCGAACGGCGTCACCAGCATCGCGATGCTCTCGAGCATCGGGTCATCCATCCGACCGCGAACCTGCCAGCTGATCAAGCCGACGACGATCCCGGCCAGCACGCCGCCGACGTACGCCAGCACCAGCAGCCAGGTGACGTGCCAACCGGTGAGCTGCTCCTCGCCGACCGTGACGCCGACGGCCAACCCGTAGAGAACCAGGGCGGTGCCGTCGTTGACCAGGCTCTCGGCGCGGAGCACGGTCACTGTCCGGCGCGGCAGGTCGCGGGCCAGCACGCCGACCGCGGTCGCGTCGGTCGGTGCGAGGGCGGCGCCGAGGACCCACGCCGGGCCCCATTCGAGGCCGAGCGCGTGCGCGGTGCCGGCGACCGCCGCGGCAGTGGCGAAGACCAGCACCGTGCTGGTGAGGACGACGACCCGCAGGTTGTTGCGGATCTCCCGCAACGAGGTCGTCAGGCTCTCCCAGTAGAGCAACGCGGGCAGGAACAGCAGCAGCACGACCTCCGGCGGCAGCTGCACCTGCCGCAGGTGCGGCGCGAAACCGACCAGCACCCCGACCAGGACCAGCAGCACGGCCGGCGCGATCGGATAGCGACTCGCGAGCGCGCCGCACGCGACCAGGGCGACACCGAGCAACACGACCATCTCGAGTCCAAGCACGGACACATCCTCGACCAGCCGGGTCTCCGGCGAGCACAGCGGGCCACGGGCCGGCATCCGCAGTGGCACGACAGTGCGCCCGCTCAGGCGTTCTCCGCAGACGAGCACCGTCGTTCGTGGGCGAGCCGGGGCCGTCCGATGACGGTCAGCGCTCGTCGTCCCAGGCCACCGCGCTGATTCGCCAGCCCGCTTCGGTGCGCACCAGCTGGATCGTCTTGGCTCCGGTGCGCGACATCTGCTGACCGTTCTCCACCCACTCCTTGGCGTAGGTGCACCAGTGATGCGCGATGTCGCCGTACACCTCGGTGGTGCCGTCCACCTCCCACTCACGAAAGTCGGTGACGCGTCCGCTCGTCAACAGTCGCCGCCGAGGCTCGATGAACCCCTCGACGTCGTAGAACATCGGCGCCCCACAGGTCCGCACGATCAGTGCCTCCGGCACCAGCACGTCACGTAGTCCGTCGAGGCGAGACTCGACATCGGAACCTGAGGTGAAGGCGGCGAAGAACGTCTGGATGACCTCCTCGACCTGAGACTGGTCGCTGTCCACGACGTGACCGTAGTCGCTGGAGCGCATGGCTCGCAGTGGTGGCGCGACCCTCCACCATCGCGGAGTCGGCCGAGTACGGCTAGAGGCCCTTGTCGACGCTGTTCAAGGCGTCTGCGGCGTCGATCACGGGGGCGCCGTACTCCAGATCCTCGATCTTGTTGACCAGCGTGTGTGCCTCGTGGTCATGACCGGGGGTCAGCGTGACCCGGTCCGTCGCGATGTCGGTGAGGGTCCACACGCGATCGCCGATCTGGAGCTTCTCGTGGAGCCGGCAGTCGAGCCTCTGCACCGGAACCGTCGAGGTGTCCACCGGGACGGCCTTCTCGGGAAGGTGGAGCTTGTCCCTCCGCTCGTTGGCGGCATCGACGTCCTCGATGGCCTCCTCGACGAGGCCGCTGACCGTGGAGTCCGGCTGCGCCTCCGGATTGTGCAGCTCGAGGGTGGCGGTTCCCGAGCCGGCATCGCACGCGAGGAGCGTCAGGCTCAGGTGCCGTGTCGTCGACAGCGTGTGAGGAAGAGCGCTGTGCTCACCCAGGCTGAGCACCACTACGTCAGACTCCTGCTGCGCCATCGTGTCCCCACCTTGTCTCGGGTCGGAAGCCGGCACGAAGGCCGGCCACGTCGCGACGTACGTGCCCCTGGTACGTGCGGAACATTTCTACCCCCAGGAGCAACACGGATCCCTGGTGCTGCTGTCGCACGACCCGAGCCGGCCGCCTCCCCAACCACTCGTGGGCGCCCATTCCACCTGAGGACATCGGGCGGCCGGTCCGGATCCCAGCAGGAGAAGTCGAGGGCCGCACGGCCAGGCACTGCCGAGCGTCGCGCTCAGGTCTCGCGCAGGGAGTCGGCGATCGGACGACGTGCCTCGAACCTCGCGGGTACGGCGGTCAGGGCCACGGTGAGGATCACCGTGAGGACGGCCAGTCCTGCGAGCTGGGCTGCGGGCGGGGAGACGGGCAGCGAGCTGGACAGGCTGTGGAACAGCAGGACGCCTGCGCCGTACCCGAGCACGAGACCGGAAACCGCGGGGAGCAGCTGAGCCACCCCCAGGGCGGCGGCGCTCTCGCCGGAGGAGACCCCGAGCGCGCGGGCAACGGCCAGGGTGCGGCGCGCGTCGAACGCGCTTGCACGGGTCACGAAGATCAGGTTCACGGCGGCCATCGCCGCGATCAGCACGGTCAGGGTGGTCGTCACGGCATGGAGCTGGGTGACCTGGGGGTCGGCCGGTCCGCCGACACTGCCACTGTCGGCGTGCAAGCGGGCCTGCGCGTAGAGCACGACGACGGTCCCGCAGACCGCAACCGCGACCGACAGGGTGGTGAGGACGGCGCGACGGGGCCGCCGTCCGGCAAGGCGCAACCCCAGCAGCACGGGCGTGGGCATCCTGGCGGACACGTCGAGGAGCAGCCGGTGCCGACGGGGTGGGCGGCTGCCCTCGCGAAGTGCCTGCAGCGTGCTGGTGCGGGCCGCTCGCCAAGCAGGAACGGCACAGGCCAGGACCACGATGGCCAGGACGCACCCCAGCACGAGGGCGGCGTCGGCCAGCGAGACGGTGGTTGCTCCGACGTGTCCCAGCAGACCGGCGCTGAGCGTGATCAGCCGCGGTGCCAGGAGCCTGCCGGCCGAGATACCGATCGCGGCGGCAACCACCCCGATGGCGAGGTAGGACATCAGCAGCAACCTGGTGACGAAGCCAGGTGTCGCGCCGGCTGCCTTGAGCATGCCGACCCGGCGTACCTCGTCGGTCATCCGTCCCCCCACCAGCACGACCAGGGTGGCCAGCGCCAGCACGACGAGGAGCGTGCTCCCGAAGACCACTGCAGTGCGCTCGTTGGCGACCTGCTCCGCCTGCCTCGCAGCGATGTCCTGCCAGGGGTTCAGCTCGGGGTGTCCGTCGGGTGGCCCGTTGCTCTGGTGGGCGGCCGCGAACGCAGGCGCGGTGCGAGGATCGTGCAGCGTCAGGTACTGGAACCACACCAGCGGCTCCCTCCGGCTGGCGAGTGCTGCGGCCTGGGCGCGGGTGGCCCACACCAGACCCGGCTGGGCGGAGAACCAGTCGGCTCGGTCGAGGATGCAGCCGATCGTGCACAGCTGGGGGTACGGCGGCAGGGCGGCCGACACGGCGATGCCCACGACGCGGGTGCGGTGTCCGCCGAGCAGGACCTGGTCACCGACCCGGACCCCGAGTGCCTGCGCGAAGGCACGCTCGATCACCACGCCGTCGCGATCGAGCCAGTGCCCGCTCACGACCTCCGGACGGTCGACGGGGGAGCGTGCGACGTCGCGACCCTGCACCTCGGCCACCCCGTGGACGCCGCGGGTCGCGATCGCCGCCCACGTCGTCGGGAACGCTCGACTGGTGGTCGCGACGTCGGTGCGCGCGGCCAGCGCGCGCAGCTCGCCCCGGTCGGCGGCGGTCACCGTCTTGCCGATGCCAGGCATCAGGACCGCCACCACGTCCGGCCCGGCCGTGCGCTGCCGCGTCTCGGCGTACGGCGCTGCGGTCTGCCCGTGAAGCAACAGCCCGATCGTCAACGTGGCCGCCGTGACCGAGAGTGCGAGCAGGAGCAACAGCGTCTCGGTCGCCCGACGGCGCAGGTCACGGACGGCCAGCCGGGCGCCCAGCCGGATCCGGCTCACTCCCGTGCTCCCCCGGAGAGGATCTCCACGGCGCTGGACGTGCTCGGCGAGAACGCGTGGTCCTCGACGAGTGCGCCGTCGCGCATCGAGACCATCCGGTCAGCGGTGGCTGCCGTGCGCTGGTCGTGGGTGACCACCACCAGGGTCTGTCCCTCGGCGCGCAGACGCTCGAAGAGCCGGAGCACCTCGGTGGTCGCGGCACTGTCCAGGTTGCCCGTGGGCTCGTCGGCGAGCAGCACGGTGGGACGGTTGACCACCGCCCGGGCGATCGCGACCCGCTGTTTCTGCCCGCCCGAGAGCTGCGCCGGCCGGTGCTGCCCGCGGTCGCCGAGGTCCATCACGTCCAACAGCTCGCGGGCCCGGCGACGAGCGTCCGCCGTCGACGCACCGGCGAGCAGGGCAGGCAGCTCGACGTTCTCCAGCGCCGTGAGCTCCTCCATCAGGTGGAAGTCCTGGAAGACGAATCCCACGTGCGCTCGACGTAGTCGTGCCCGGACCCGCTCGGAGGTCCGGTCGAGCCGGGTGCCGGCGACCCACACCTCGCCAGAGGTCGGTACGTCGAGCCCGCCCATGAGCTGCAGCAGCGTGGACTTGCCGCACCCGCTCGGACCGTTCACCATCACGGCCTCGCCGGAGGCGACCTCGAGGTCGACGCAGTCCACCGCGCGGATCAGTGCCTCGTCGTGGCCGAAGTGCTTGGAGAGGCCGGCCAGCCGTACGACGGCGCTCATCGCTCGGCCTCCCAGGCCCGCTCGCACGCATCCAGCCAGGTGAGGTCGGCCTCGATGCGCAGTGCTGCTCCCTCGAGCAACAGTGACGCGTCGGAGCCCTCGGGCTCTGTCATGGCCGCGTGCTGGGCGTCGCGGAGCCGGCGTACCAGCTCCCGTCGCTGGGCCCTGACCACTTCCACCGGGTCGGCCAGCCGGCCGGCCGCCGCCACCACGAGCTTGAGGTGGAAGTTGGTGAGATCCGGCCGTGGCCAGGTGACGTCGCTCAGCCACTCCGCCACTCGCTCCCGTCCCGCGGCGGTGAGCTCATAGGTCCGCCGTTCGGGGCGATCGGCGGCCGCGTCGCGCGTGGAGGTGACCAGCTCGGCCTGCTCGAGGCGTCCGAGCGTCACGTACATCTGTCCGGCGTTGAAGCCGGCAGCCAGGGGACCCAATGCGCGTTCGATCTGCGCCCGCAGCTCATAGCCGTGGGACGGCTCCTTCGCCAGTAGCGCCAGGACGGCTTCCTGCTGCATCACGACCCCTAACCGTTATCTAATGAGTCGAGGGTAACCGTTAGATGTTCCCGAGACCAGGCCAGCCGGGACGTCATCAGGATCGTGGGCCTGAGGCCGCAGTTCGTAGGACGTCCGCAGCCACTGTCCCGAGGCCGCAGCCCGTGTCAGCCGGTGGCGCCGAACTGCTCGACCCGAATCGCCTCGGGGCTGAACCCGCACTGCAACAGCAGCTCTTCGGCGAACTGCGCGAAGCGGGACGAGCCACAGACGTAGGCCAGCTCAGTCCCCGCGAGGAGCGGAGTGAGCTCCTCGGCCGTCGGGGGCCCAGCTGCGCGGATGCTTGTGTCGCGGCGGGTGAAGGCGATCGTCGCACCGCTCCTGGTGAGCTCGTCGACGTACGGCAGCTCCTCGGGGCTGCGGCCGACCGCCACGGTGCGGATCAGCCCGGCCCGGCCGACGCGTCGGGCCGCTCGCGTCATGGCCACGGCGGGTACGACGCCGGACCCGCCGACCAGGCAGAGCGCCGGGGTCTCGGTGTCCCACAGGAACCAGCGGCCGATCGGGCCGCGCAGCTCGAGGACGTCGCCCACCTCGGCGACATCGGCCAGGAACTCGGAGACCTCTCCGTCGGGCAGCCGCTCGACGAGGAACTCCACGAGCGGGTCGCTGTCGTCGGAGGCGAGGGAGTAGGAGCGCTGGGCGGTGTAGTCGTCGGGAGCCCGCAACCGGATCAGGTAGTGCTGCCCCGGCCAGTGCCGCTGCCGGTTCTCGACGAGCAGGCGCAGTCGGACCATGGTCGGGGTCGGCAGCTCCTTGGAGATGATCCGCCCCGTCGTCCAGGTTGTCGCCGCAGTGGTGGTGCTCACGCGTCTCCCTGGTAGCGCTGCTCGCGCCAGGGGTCGCCGTGGTCGTGGTACCCGTTGCGCTCCCAGAAGCCCGGCTGGTCCTCGCTCATCAGCTCCAGGCGGCTGATCCACTTCGCGGACTTCCAGAAGTACAGGTGCGGGACCAGCAACCGGACCGGGCCCCCGTGCTCGCGGGGGAGCGGTTTGCCGCCGTACTCCCACACGATCCAGGCCTTGCCGTCCGTGACGTCGCTCAACGGCAGGTTGGTGGTGTAGCCGGTGCTGGAGTGGGCCAGGACGAACGCCGCCTCGGGCTGGGGGCCGGCTGCGGTGAGCAGGTCGTCGACGCTGATGCCGCTGAACGCCACGTCGAACTTCGACCAGGTCGTGACGCAGTGGATGTCGCCGGTGTACGTCGAGCGGGGCAGCTGCTGGACCTGCTGCCACGTCCACGTGGTCGGCCGGTCGACCAACCCGTCGACGCGCATGGTCCAGCTGTCGAGGTCCACCTTGGGCGTCGCCTCGGCGGTCAGGACCGGCCAGCCACCGCCCACGTCGTACTGGCCGGGAGGGAGCCGCCCTGCGGGACCCTCGGGTCGGCGGCGGAAGAATCCTCGGGTCACTGGCATGGGGTCGGCTCCTGGACAGGTGAACGGGTGCGCGCTCCGAGCTCCGGGAGCTCGGCATCCGACGTGTTCCTCATGATGCCGCACCAGGCCATCCGCCTGCGGTGGGCTCCATCGTCGCAAGCTTCGACGCCGGTCACTGAAGGTCAGGCGGGCGTGCATGGAAACGGGCCAGCGACAGTGAAGCCGCGGCTCGCCGGGGGCGGAACTTCTGCGTAGGCGTTGGGCCCGGCAAGGGACACCGAGGTGATCCCGGGGAGGTGTCGCGTCAGCGCCAGGGCTCGGCGCGCTTCGGCGCGGGTGACGACCAGGTGCTCGACGATCACGCTCAGTCCGTAGCTGTATGCCGTCACGTTCCACCCCTGGCACGGGTGAACGCCACCGATCGCGGTCTCGACAGACGGTTCGGGTCGAGGCCCCACCAAGGCCTTCACGACCAGGGTCATGGTCGGGATGTCTGCGGCGCTGGTGCTCGCTGGCGTCGCCGGGTCACGTGCTGTCGAGGGATGCGATGAACAACCCGTCACCAGCGCACAGAGCAGCACGCTCACCACCACGGCGCTTCTGCTCATGGGGACGACTATCCGCTCACTGGGCAGGCCCTGTCGATCCGATGGGCTACGACAGTGTGGGGGGCCACGCAGCGCCACCGGGTCAACCACCTCAGGCGTTCACGTCGGCGCTGTCGACCACGGTGGCGTAGTTGCCGTCGAGGGCGGCCAAGAATGCAGCGTGGACGTCGGCGGCGACCACGGACCGATCGCCGTGCTGCAGGTCGGGTGCGGCGCAGGCGTCCGCGACGACCGTCACCGTGTAACCGAAGTCCGCGGCCGCGCGCACGGTGGCGTCCACGCACAGGTTCGTCTGCATGCCGGCGACCACGAGGTGGTCCACGTCGAGCTGCCCGAGCACGTCGGCGAGCTCGGTCTCGAGAAAGGCGTTGGGGTGCGCCTTGGTGACGATCGTCTCCGGGTCCATCGGGGCGACGGCATCGTGGATCGCCACTCCGCGGCTCCCTGGCGCGAAGAAGGCCGCGTCGGGGCCCTCCCACACGTGCTGCACGTGCACGACCGGATGCCCCGCTGCCCGGAACCGTCCCAGCACCTCGGAGGCGCGGCTCGCAGCCTCGTCGGGACCGACCAGCGGGAAGGCGCCGCCGGGGAAGTAGTCGTTCTGGATGTCGATGATCAGCAGTCCGGTGGCCACGTGAACACCTCCTGCTGGTCGGGTCGGGGAGTACGGCGCTCCAGGTGTCGCGGGCGGAGAGGCTCGAGCGGCTCGACGCACAGAGATCCCACCGGGGCGAGCGTATCGTCGGCAGGGAAGCGTCACCATGCTCGGGAAGGCCCCGCAATCGACTCACGACCTGTTCCTCGCACCCACGCCGTCCGCCGTGCGGTCGCGCCCGTCGCGTTGACCGTCGGGCTGACGACCGTGTCCGTGCTGTCCGCGGCCACCCCTGCCTACGCACGCGGTGGTGGCGGTGGCAGCGGCTTCGGAGGCGGCGGGGGAGGTTTCGGCAGGGGTGGCGGCGGTCACTTCGGCGGGGGTGGCGGCATCTTCTTCGTCGGTGGCGGGAACGGCACCGGCCTGGCCATCATCATCGTGCTGTTCGTGGCCTACTTCCTGATCAAGACCTGGTCCCAGCAGCGGCAAGCGAAGAGGACCAGGAACACCACGAGTGACCGCGTCGCTCACCGCTCCGACAAGGCGGCCCACACTCGCGCGGCGAACGTGGAGGCACACGTCGACGCCTTGGCCGACACCGATCCCACCTTCGACCCGGAGGCGCTCAAGCAGCGCGCTGCCAGCCTCTACGTCACGGCTCAGCGCGCGTGGACGGACGGTGACGTGGCGACGCTGGACACGATCCTGGCGCCGGTCGTGTACGCCAAGTGGACCGAGCAGCTGAGCCACTACGTCGCACGCGGTGAGGTCAACGTCGTCGAGATCGTCGAGGGTCCGGAGCTGCAGATCGTCAACGTGGCCAACCGCCCCGGCGAGACGGACGACACGGTCACCTTCCGGATCACCGCGACGCTGGACGACTACGTCGTGAGCCGCCGGACCGGTGCACGACTGACTCGCAAGGACCGCTCGAGGCGCCCCATCGAGTACTGGACGCTGCGCAAGAGCCCGGCGGGCGCGTGGATCGTCGCGGGGATCGAGCAGGCCGAGGACGGGATCCACCACCTGAGCGACGCGATCGAGACCGACACGTGGAACCAGAAGTCCGTGGCACGCGACGCGACGCTCGAGGTCGCCGAGCGCGCGTCGGGAGCACGAGCGACCGACGTCCTGTCCCTCACCAACATCTCGTGGGCCGAGGACGCCGACCAGGCCGCCAAGGACGTGGGCCTGGTGGACGCGCGCTTCGACAAGTCGGTGCTCGAGGTGGCCATCAACGAGTTCCTCGAGGAGTGGTGGATGAATGACGGCAGCCTCGACTTCACCGCCGTCCGCACGCCGAACCGCACCGTCATGCGCACCGCCACCGTCCGCAACATCGAGGTGCGCGCCCTCGTCTCCCGCGACCCGATCGCTTTCCAGGTGGCCGTTTCGACGCACGGGATCTACTACGAGGTCGACCGCAGCACCGAGGAGGTCCTCGTGGGCGACCCACGCACGAATCGAACCGTGCCGTTCCTCTTCACGATGCGCCTGGCCGACTCGACGTCGCGAGGTTGGACTGTGACTGCGGTCGAGCGACAAGGCTGAGCCAAGGACAAGCGGGCCAGCAGCGCTACAGGCGGGGGTCGACCGGCTCAGACTCCAGGGCGAGCACGGCGAAGACCGCCTCATGGACCCGCCACAACGGCTCGCCGCGGGCCAGGCGTTCGAGCGACTCCAGACCCAGGGCGTACTCGCGCATCGCCAGGGATCGCTTGTGGCCCAGGCTGCGGTCGCGCAGGCGGATCAGGTTCGCGGGTTCGGTGTAGTCGGGGCCGTAGATGATGCGCAGGTACTCCCGGCCGCGGACCTTGATGCCCGGCTGGGCCAGGCCGCGACGGGTGCGGGTGAGGTTCGCCAGGGGTTTCACGACCATGCCTTCGCCACCCGCCGCGGTGAGCGCCTCCCACCACTCGACCGCGGCCGCGACCGAGGAGGTGTCTGAGGTGTCGACCTGCACCCGTCGCGTGGCACGGACCAGGTCGGGTGCCGCCGCGACGAGCTGGTCGGCGACGCCAAGGTGCCAGAGGTGGTCGCGGGTGTGGTGGGTGCGACCGCGGGTTGCGAGGATCTGGAACGGGGCGACGGCGACGCCGTCGAGCCCGTCGGTGGGCCAGCAGTAGCGACGGTAGGCCTCGGTGAAGGCGTCCGCGTTGCGGGCTCGGGCCGAGGTGCGGGTGAGCAGGTCGCCCACGTCGATGCCTCGGGCCAGGGCCGTCTCCAGGCCCGTGGCCGCGGCCGGCAGGACGTGTCTCGCGGCGGCGCCCACGGAGGCGTACTGGTCTCGCAGCAGGTCCACGGCCTTGGCCGACCAGGGCAGGATCTCGGCGTCGAGCAGCAGCCAGTCGGTCTCCAGCTCGTCCCAGAGACCGGCCGTGGTCACGGCGGCCCGAACCCCTGCGAGGAGGGCTTCGGTGGTGGCACGGTCGAAGAAGGAGCGTCCGGTGCGGGTGTACGCCGCCCCGGTCTCGCCGCCTGTCGCGCCGAAGCGGGCCGCGGCCACCTGGTCGTCGCGGCACACGAGGATGACCGCGCGGGAGCCCATGTGCTTCTCCTCGCACACCAGCTCGGTGACACCGACCGAGGCGTAGGCGGCGAACGCCTCGTCCGGGTGCTCGAGCAGGTCGTCGCGCTTCGAGGTCGCGGGTGGTGCCATGGTCGGCGGCAGGTAGGGCAGCCAGCGTGGGTGCAGCGCGAAGCGGCTCATCACCTCCAGCGCGCCGGCGGCGTTCTCCTCCTTGACGGTGACCAGGCCGTGGTGGGCGGTCTCCACCACACGCCTGCCCAGCACGTCGGTGAGGTCGAGCTGGTCACGGTCGCGCTGGCCGGGTGCCGGTGTCTCCCCGGCGGTGGGGAACGGCTTGACCGGGTCGTACCAGACCCGCTCGGCCGGGACCTGGACGGTCTCCTTCTCCGGATAGCGCAGGGCGCTGAGCCGTCCGCCGAAGACGCACCCGGTGTCCAGGCACAAGGTGTTGTTCACCCATTCCAGCTCCGGAGTGGGCGTGTGCCCGTAGAGCACCATGGCCCTGCCGCGGTAGTCCTCGGCCCACGGGTAGCGCACGGGCAGCCCGAACTCGTCGGTCTCCCCGGTGGAGTCGCCGTACAGCGCGAAGCTGCGGACGCGACCCGATGCGCGGCCGTGGTAGGCCTCCTTGAGGCCTGCGTGGGCGACCACGAGCTTGCCGTCGTCCAGGACGAGGTGGGAGACCAGCGCGTAGCAGAAGTCGGCGACCTCCTTGCGGAACTCGGGTGTCTCCTGGGCGAGCTGGGACAGCGTCTCCTCGAGCCCGTGGCTGACGCTCACGTTGCGCCCGCCCAGGGCCCGCACGAGCTTGTTCTCGTGATTGCCGGGGACGCACAGGGCGTGGCCGTTGCCCACCATGCCCATCACCAGCCGGAGCACACCGGGGCTGTCGGGACCTCGGTCCACGAGATCTCCGACGAACACCGGCCGCCGGCCATCGGGATGGGTGGCGTCGACGGGGCGTCCCTGCTCGTCGCGAACCAGCGCGTAGCCCAGTTGCTCCAGCAGGGTCTCCAGCTCGGACCGACAGCCATGGACGTCGCCGATGACGTCGAAGGGACCGTGCTGGTCGCGGAAGTCGTTGAGCAGCTTCTCCCGCACGATGGAGGCGGCGGCGACGTCGTCGACGCTGGAGAGGACGTGCACCTTGCGGAAGCCCTCACGGGCGAGGCCTCGCAGGGATCGGCGCAGCTGGTCGCGCTGCCGGCGTACGACGCGGGCACCGAAGTCGCGGTCTGCCCGATCGGCGTTGCGGGCGACGCAGACCTGCTCGGGAAGGTCGAGGACGACCGCGACCGGCAGCACGTCGTGGGCCTTGGCGAGCTCGACGAGCTGGCGACGCGCCTCGCGCTGCACGTTGGTCGCGTCGACGACCGTGAGCCGACCCGCGGCCAGGCGCTTGCCGGCGATGTAGTGGAGGACCTCGAAGGCATCCGCAGAAGCGGACTGGTCGTTCTCGTCGTCAGCGACGAGCCCGCGGCAGTAGTCGCTGGAGAGCACCTCGAACGCACCGAAGTGCTCGCGGGCGAAGGTCGACTTCCCGGAGCCGGAGGCTCCGATGAGGACGACGAGGCTGAGCTCGGGCACAGCCAGCGCGGTCATGACGCCTCCCGCGGGGACTGCTCGGCACGAGTGAGCACGGCCATCTGGGTGGGCGGGCCGACGACCGGGTCGTCCTCGCCTACCGGCAGGAGCTGCGCGGTGTAGCCAGTGCGCTCCCCGACGCCGGTCGCCCAGTCGGCGAACTCGGCGCGGGACCACTCGAAGCGGTGGTCACGGTGCCGCATCGTGCCGGGCGGGAGCGCCTCGTAGCGCACGTTGTGCTCCGCGTTCGGCGTCGTGACGACCACGGTCCGTGGACGGTAGTGGCCGAAGACGGTGTTCTCGAGCGCGGGCAGACGCTCGAGGTCGAGGTGCTCGACGACTTCCATCAGCACGACGGCGTCGTAGCCGATCAAGCGTTCGTCGCGGTAGGTCAGGGAGGACTGGAGGAGCTGCAGGCGAGCCCGCTGACTGTCGGGCATCCGGTCCAGGTTCAGCTGGCGCTCGGCCAGCTGCAGCGCTCGGGCGGAGACGTCTACGCCGACGACCTCGCTGAACTCCGGATGACGGATCAGCTCGCGCAGCAGGGCCCCTTCGCCGCAGCCGAGGTCGACCACCCGTGCTGCCCCTGCGGCACGGAGCGCGCCGAGCACCGCGTCCTTCCTCTGGACGGCGAGGGGACGCTGGGGTGCCTCGTCCGCGGACGGGTCGTCCACGGACTCGGGCGGGAGGTCGTCGACCTCGGCCAGGCGCGCGACGGCCGTCGCGACGAGGTCGCGCTGGTGGGCCAGGTAGCGCCAGGTGATCAGCTCGCGGGCTGGGTGCCCCGGCAGCCAGGCACCGGCTGCCCGCACCAGCTTCTCGACCTCGTCGTCGGAGACCCAGTAGTGCTTCGAGGAGTCCAGCACCGGCAACAGCACGTACAGGTGCGACAGCGCTTCTGCCAGCCGGTGGTTGCCGCTGAGGTGCAGCTCGACGTAGCGCGAGCTGCCCCACGCGGGCACCGTCTCGTCCAAGGGCACGGTGGTCGCGTCCACGGCCCAGCCCAGGGGCTCGAACAGGTCCCGGACCATCTCGGCTCCACCCGTGGCCGGCAGCACCGGCACCGTCACCTCGAGTGGGAGGACCTCGTCCACCAGCTCGGGGCGGGCCTCGCACCGCCCGGCCATCGCGGTGCGGAAGACCTTGCCCAGCGCCACCGCCAGCATCGATGAGGCGGCGTAGGGGCGATCGTTGACGTACTGGCTCAGCGCGAAGGTGTCCCCGCCGTACCTCCTTCCCCGGACCAGGGCGACCGGGTCGACCTCCAGCAGCAGGGCGACCGTGCAGCGCGCGTGGGTGGCCTCCGGATAGAACACGTGCGCCACTCCCGCTGAGACGGCGAACTCCTGCGCCCGCTCCGGGTGCTTGTGCAGCAGGTAGCCGAGGCCGGTCGCCTCGGGCGCCGTGGAGGTGAGCGTCAGGTACACCGGCGTCATTGTCCACGAACCGTGACCGAAGCGGACCTCGATATTCCGGCGCGGGTCAGGTCTGCTCGGGGGTCACGGTCAGAGGGCGTGGAGGTAGCGGTGCGTCACCCAGCGCTGGACGACCGCAGTGAACGGACCGCCCGACTTGGCAAGCAGCGATGCCGGACGCGAGAACGCGCTGATGGTGAAGCTCACGTCGGCATTGTCGAGGAGCTCCACGACGAAGGCCTCCTCCCCGCTCTCCGGGTGGCCGGGCAACGTGCCGTAGGCGAAGCCGTGGCGATCGTCCTCGTCGACGACGTAGACGACCCTGACGGGCGCGTCGAGGCCGAGCGCAGGCCAACCAAGGCGCAGCACCGCAGAGGCGCCTTCGGTCACGTCCGTGCTCGACGCGCGAACCGCGACTCCCGCCCGGCGGTGCATCTGCCAACCGAGCAGGATTCTCGAAGCCTCCTCGAAGCGATCCCTGCCGGTCCCCACCACGCGGGAGCGGCGCAGGTGGTGATATCCGTGCGGCGGCGTCCCACGCGTTCGCCCGACCTCGGCGTAGGTCAGCGTCGTGCGGCGCAGCTCATCGAGCTCCGGACCCATGAGAACGTCGCGACGCACGTGAGCATCGTTCCACCTGGCCGCGATCGCTCCGCGTGGAGCGCTTATCCAGCGGGGGCAGGGCCTGGTGCGGTCCCCGGCGTGGGGAACCATCGCCGGAGGACTGCTGACTGGCCGAGGGTCCAGGTGGAGTTGCACACCCAGTAGACGAGCAGCGCCACCGGAACGGCGCCGCCGGCCACGAGCAGGCCGAGGGCCGAGATCACGGGCATCAGCTGATGCGTCTTGGAGATCACGTCGGGCACGTCGGTGAGCACCATGTTCGGCGCGACCAGGAACCTCTGGGTGACGTACGCCAAGGTCGCCGCGAGGACTGCCAGACCTCCGACGACGGAGAACTGGGCCAACCCGGCACCCATGTAGCCACGCTGGGCCAACGGAAGGCCGAGCAAGGTGGCCGCGCCCAGGGACGTCACGAGGTGCGGGGTCATCGCCCCCACGGAGACTCCGGCTGCGACGTGGGAGAGCAGGTGGTAGAGCGCAAGCCAGATCGGCACCTGGACGAGCACCGGAATAAGGCTCCAGCGCGACATCTCGTGCTCCGCTGCGATGCGACGTCGCTCGCTCATGAAGGCGCGCATCGCCTCCGGATCCTTGCGGTGGCGGTAACGCCTGGAGAGCTCGGCGAGCTGCGGCCGGGCCCTCGCCGCAGCGTGGGCCTGACGGACGCCGTGGACGACGGAGGGCAGCAGCGCGACCCGGACGATCACGACCACTGTGGCAATGCACAGGACCCAGGTGGTACCGGACCCGGGATCTGCTCCGAGCGAGGTGAGGCCGGTGTGGACGGTGGCGAGGACGGTGGCGAGGGCGTGCGAGAACGGTTCGAGAACAGACATGACAATGCTCCTGGAGTGCGAGGGATGACTGGCCGTGGCTCGCTCAGGGCGAGCGTCAGGCGCGTCCAGGAGCACGCGGGCGGAGCGGGTGATGGACCGGATCGGTGACTCGTCCGGGCAACATCGGGGGCAATTCGACCTGGTGCGGCTCCGCGATCCGAGGGGCCTGGACGACCGATCGCATCTCGTGCTGCGCCAGCGCGGCCAGGCCGACGAGCAGGACGGCCAAGGCAGCCACCGGTCCCGCCGCGTCCGGCGTGGTGAGGAGCAGCGAGGGCAGCACGAAGACCAACGCGGCACTCACGATCGCCACCAGGGGCGCCAAGGCACCCGCGCCAGCTTGTTCGCGTTCGCGGCCCATGCCCGGATACTACGTCCGCGTCGCGGCACGTCCGAGCGAATGGCGGCACCGGACGGACCCCCATGACAACGCCCGCCGAGGTGGGGGATCCAAGGCGGGCGTTGACATGACGCGAAGCCCGCCAGCGTCTCGGGTCACTGACGGGCTTCGCTGGATAGATACTGCTGGGCCGGGCTGGTAGGACGCTGAAACCCATCCGAGAGGATCCTGTGATTCCGACCGCGTCGCTGCTGCCTTCCCTGACGACTTCGCCGCCTGGCTGTAACGCCTGCGCGATCCGCGGCACTGATCTTCGAGTCGTCGTGCTCGGGCGGCGTGCTCGGAGTCAGTCCTGGCGGCGTACGCCGAGCTGCTGAGACACCAGCGCATCGACCACCCCACCCAGCTGCAAGGAGAATCCCGTGACCGAGCCGACTGCCGCTCCGACGGCGGACAGCTTTGCCGGCCTCAGGGCGCTGTTCATCAACTGCACCCTGAAGAGGTCGCCCGAACCGAGCAACACCCAGGGGCTGGTCGACGTCAGCCGGCACATCATGGAGGCCCACGGAGTCGAGGTCGAGGTCGTGCGGGCGATCGACCACGACATCGCCACCGGTGTCTGGCCCGACATGACCGAGCACGGCTGGGAGACCGACGACTGGCCGGCCATCTTCGAGAAGGTCAAGGCTGCCGACATCCTGGTGCTGGCCGGCCCGATCTGGCTGGGCGACAACAGCTCGATCATGAAGCAGGTGCACGAGAGGTTGTACGGCGGGTCGCACCTGCTCAACGACCGTGGGCAGTACCTGTACTACGGCCGTGTCGGGGGCTGCCTGATCACCGGCAACGAGGACGGGATCAAGCACTGTGCGCACAACGTGCTCTACACCTTGCAGCACATCGGGTACACGATCCCCCCGCAGGCCGATGCCGGGTGGATCGGCGAGGCCGGTCCAGGCCCGTCGTACCTCGACCCCGGCTCCGGTGGCCCCGAGAACGACTTCACGAACCGCAACACCACGTTCATGACGTGGAACCTGATGCACCTGGCCAAGCTGCTCAAGGACGCAGGCGGAGTTCCCGCCTACGGGAACCAGCGCTCGGAGTGGGAGGCCGGCTGCCGGTTCGACTTCGAGAACCCGGAGTACCGATGACAGGCGCTACCCTCCGAGCGTGGTCACGCCGTACACCGACGGCGCGATCGTGGCGGGTGTCCGCGCCGGTGACGAAGCCGTCTTCGCGCAGCTGCTGAGCGACTGGTCACGATCCATGCTGTTGCTCGCACGCACCTTCGTCTCGACCGAAGCCTCGGCCGAGGAGGTCGTCCAGGACACCTGGGTGGCCGTCCTGAAGGGCATCGACGGCTTCGAGGGCCGCTCCTCGTTGCGCACCTGGGTCTACCGGATCCTGGTCAACATCGCGAAGCGGCGCGGGGTGCACGAGAGTCGGACGGTGCCCTGGAGCAGCCTCGGCGATCTCGAGGCCGATCGCGGCCCGACCGTCGATGCGGCGCTCTTCCGCGGTGCCGACGACGAGTACGCCGGCGGCTGGTGGGCCTTTCCCCGGGAGTGGCGCTCGCCGGAGGGCGGCGTCCTGGCAGGCGAGGTGCGAACCACGGTGCGGCAGGCGGTCGACGCCCTGCCCGACCGCCAGCGGATCGTGCTCACCCTGCGCGACGTGCTGGGCCACACCTCCGACGAGGTCTGCCAGATGCTGGAGGTCTCCGGGGCCAACCAGCGGGTCCTGCTGCACCGGGCACGTGCCGCGGTGCGAGCCCGGCTGGCGCCGTACCTGGAGGTGGATCCATGAGCGGCCTCACCTGCCAGGAATTCGTGGAGCTGGTCACCGACTACTTCGAGGGTGAGCTGGACCCCGGGACGACGGCTCGCTTCGACGAGCACAGGGCGCTGTGCCCCGGGTGCGAGACCTACTTGCAACAGCTGCACGAGACCGTGAGACGAGTGGGGGAGATCCCGGCGGAGTCGCTCTCCGAGGAGATGCAGTCGACGTTGCTCTCCGCGTTCCGCGACCTCCGCCGTTGACGTGCCCGAACCAGAGGGGAGGGAGGAAGACCGCTGATCCTCGGCAGGTTCACGGTCGCGTGTCGGTGTGGTGGTGCCGGGCCTTCCCCGGAAGTCCGTCCAGTTGGGTCTCGGCCCGGGGTCGGTGGGCGGCGGCTTCGAGGTTCCGAACGCCGAGGATCCGGCGTACGCCGTGAGCCCGAGGCTGGTGACGAGAACCAGCGCGATGGTCGTTTGGATGCGGCCTAGAGCTGTCATGAATCGACCTCTTTCCCGAGCTCACCACCTTGCTCCTTGACGTTGACGTGTGCCACGGGTGACTGGAGTGGTCGAAACCGTTCTTCACGATCGTGCGCATACACTCGGGACTTCGAGTCGGACCGTCGCCACAGGGCGACGACCTGCTCTTCAGGAAGGTTGTCGCGATGTCGACGCAAACCCAGCCCGCCGCATCGCGGCCGTCGGACGCACCAGGGGTCTTGTGGCACCGGGTCGTGGAGGCGCGCCGCGAGGTGACTGAGCAGCGGCGCCTGCCGATCGGCCCCTCCTCGTCGATCGCTCGAGCCCAGCTCCTCTCGGCGCTGGAGGCGTACGCGCTGAGCCTCACCAACCACGGGCGACCGATCCCGTACGCACTGCGCGACGAGCTACGGGTCAGGCGGCTCACCGCGACGTGAGCCTGCGGGCCTGGGCCCGGAACCGCGTGAACGCCGAGTGGGTCATCCGTCGCCCCGGACGAGCACGGCAGCATCGCGACCAACCCAGGAGAAGCCATGTCACCCGAGCAGGTGTTCCTCGATCCGACGGACCAGAGTGTCGGCCAGCTGCTGCGCCGAGGCATCTCGGGCCCCCTCACGATGCTGAACCTTCTCCGCTTCCGTGACTGGGCCGACTACTCGGACTTCCCCGAGGCAGCCCCGCCTGAAGCGATCAGCGGCAGGGACGCGTACGACCGCTACATCAGCCACACCGTGCCGTTCCTGACCGCGACGGGCGGCTCGATCAGCTTCTTGGGCGTCGGGGGACCGCACCTCGTGGGGCCTCCGGGAGAGCGATGGGACCTCGTCATGGCCGTGCGACAAGCCAGCGTGCAGGACTTCCTTGCGTTCGCCACCAACGAGGACTACCTGGCTGGTGTCTGTCACCGTACGGCCGCGCTGGAGGACTCGAGGTTGCTCCCACTGGTCGAGCAGCACCTCCCGTGACCCTCGCCGGGAAGAAGCAGCAGCAGCGAGCGTGCAGCAGGCATCGGGGGCATCGGGGGCATCGTCGGCGCTGGAGTCTGAGGTGATCTTCGAGGTCGTCCTGCTGGCGCTGGCCAGCACGGTTCGCCCCACGAGCCTGGCGGCCGTCACGGCGTTGCTCGGCCGGGACTCGAGCCGGCGGCTGATGACGGCGTACGTCGCCGGGGGGCTGGCCTTCACCTTCGTGTTCGGCGTGGTGGTCGTCGGCGTCTTCCACGGGATCCACCTCCACACCGGGACCAGCCGGACCCAGGCCGTCGCCGACGTCATCGGCGGGGTGGTCGCGCTGCTGTTCGGCGCGGCTGTCCTCCTCGGCCTGGTCCGGCCCCGAGACGCCGATGCGCCGAGCTCCGGCAGCGGGTGGGTCTCCCGGCACGACCATCGGCTCACGGTCCGCGTCGCCGCCTTCGCGGGACCGCTGACCCACATCCCCGGCGTGTTCTACCTGATCGCACTGAACGTCATCGTCGCCCACAACCCCTACCTCCCGGGCGGCATCATCGCCGTCGCGATCTACGACGCGATCTGGTTCGCGGTGCCGATCGCTGCGCTGGTGATGTGCATCGTCGACCCGGGGACGGCGCGGGACGTCGTGCTCGCGGTGCACCAGCGGACCAAGGAGCACTCGCGCACGATCGTGCTGGCCACCTCCTTCGTCGTCGGGGTCGCGCTCGTGGTCCGTGGTCTGTTGCACCTGTGACGGGACCACATGTCGTCCCGGGACGGCTCAGCAGGGCCGGCGATCGCTCAGACGTCGCGGACGCACCGGAAGCCCAGGTGGTTGGTGGACGAGCGCACCCCGTGTCCTTGGCGGGCAGCGGGACGGTAGCGGTGGCAGTAGCTGGGGGCGCACAGGTGTGATCCGCCCTTCATCACCTTGCGATCGGCCTCCGTCATCACGTGCGGGCCGCAGCACGCGTGGCTTGCCGGTTGGTCCGGGCCCTCGGCGTGGTCGGGGCTCCAGTCCGAGGAGGTCCACTCCCAGACGTTGCCGGCCACGTCGTAGAGGCCGTAGCCGTTCGGCGGGAAGGTGGCCACCGGCGAGGTGCCGGCCCCGTTGAACACGTGCAGCCGCTCGTAGGGGAAACCGCCCTGCCAGGTGTTGGCCATCACCTTCCCGCGGCGCAGGAACTCCTCACCCCACGCGTAGGTCGCCTGGTCGAGCCCGCCGCGGGCGGCGTGCTCCCACTCCGCCTCGGTCGCCAGTCGCTTGCCCGACCACTCGGCGTACGCGCGCGCGTCCTCCCACCCCACGTGGACCACCGGGTGCCGCTCCAGACCGTGCAGCGTCGACTCGGGTCCTTCCGGGTGCTGCCAGCTCGCGCTGGGCTGCCAGCGCCACCACCGTTGCCAGTCGTCCAGCGGCACCGGCCCTGCGGTCGGGGTGAACACCTGCGAACCCGGCACCAGCAGCTCGGCAGGGGCATCGGGGAAGTCATCCTGCGACGGCACGGCCTCGGCGACGGTGACCCACCCGGTGTCCTTGACGAAGCGCCGGAACTCGGCGTTGGTCACCGGGTGCTCGTCGACCCACAGGTCGTCGACCTCCACCTCGGTCAGCGGCTGCTCCTCGGGGTAGAAGTCGGTGGAACCCATGCGGAACCGGCCACCCGGCACGCGGACCATCCCACGGGCGTCGGACATGGCACCTCCTCGACGCGACTGCACCCTTGCAGCGCCCATCATGTCGCGTTGCTGCGCGAGGGCGCGTCCCGGCCGAGCCCTGGGCGTTCATCCCGTGAGGTCCCCGGCCGGACATGGAAAACCGCCCGCTGACCTGGGTGCTGTCAACGGGCGGTTCCCGCTCCCGTCGGCGTCTCGGGTCACCGTCAGGAGCTGGTGGAATCATGACTGAAAGGTGCGAATGGTGCGAGTAGCCCGATTGGGTGGTCTAGGGCACTAAAGCGGGCTTTTCGGAAACGCCGCGAGACGCTCGACGAGGAGCGGCGCCACGGTGTCAGGGCAGGCCGACCTCGAAGACCTCGGTGCCCCAGTTCCTCTGCCGGGTGCTGGTCTGGCTCGACCGCGGCGGGACGTACTCGGTGGCGAGCCACACGGCCTTCCGGTCCGGGCTCAGCACCGCGTAGGAGTAGTCGCCCCAGCGGGTCTCGTCGGTGTCCTTGTACGGCCCGGTGCCTGCGGCCACCACGGTGATCGGCCCGAAGGACGACCCGCTGGCCGGCAGGGTCGCGTACGCAGCGCTCGGGTACCGCGTGGGACCGGTGAGGGTGAACACCATGGCAGCGCGTCCGGTGGGCGTCGCCTGCAAGGCCGGGTAGAGGACGGAGGAGCTCGGCGCGGTGACGTAGCCCTGGCGGGCGATGGTGGCACCGGTCAGCCGGCCGTTGGCGAGGGCGGGCTTGACGGCGAACCAGGCGGCACCGGCCCGTGGGTTGGCCGCCCCCGCTGGCGTCACGCCGGTCGTCAGCTCGCCCCAGACCTGCCCGTTGATGTACTGCGTCTGCTGCATCCGGTCGTCGCCGCTGTCGATCTCGAGGGTCGAACCCTTCTGCTTGGCCGCGTCCGGGACGACGTACGGCTCGGAGGAGATCACCTTCGAGGTGAGCACCGGGGTGCCGCCGTGGCCGACCCGGTCCCCGTGCGTGAGGGCCCACACGCCGATCCGGTGGTCACCGGCGCCGGTCGAGTCCAGGGAGCTGAGGAAGTACTCGGCCGACGGTGTGCCGGTGGTGAGAGCCGGCTGCACGGAGTAGGCCAGGTCGCCGCTGCTGGTGAGCGGTCCGAAGTGGACGAAGTGCGCGGAACTCGCTCCCTGGACGAGATCGCTCTTGTCGATCGCGTAGACCTGCGCGCCGTTGAACTCGGGGCCGTTGATCGAGAACTCGTCCGTCGACACGTAGAGGTTGTTCTGGTCGATGCCCAGGCGCGGCTGGTCACCGAAGCAGGGGCACCCGTTGCCGCCCTTGTGGGTGGTGTCGATCTGGAAGTGGTTCCACCCGCCGGTCGGGTCGGCGGTCTGGCTGACGGCGATGTCGACGCGACCGGCGGTGCCCGCGTCGTTCAGGAAGAGGATCGTGGCGAACCACCGCTGCGTCGAGGCATCGAACTGGCATCGCGGATCGGAGGTGAACTCGGCAGCGCCCTCGTTGAACAGGTCGTTGACGTTGAACGGTCCGCGCACGCGAGTGCCGTTCGTCCGGTAGATCGAGTAGGCGGAGTTGACCGGCTCGAGGACCAGGCCGTTGCCGGCACAGAGGCCCTGGTCCGGGGGCTCGAACTGCGCGTTGAAGTTGGTGACCTCGCTGTCACGGCTGCTGACCCCGTTGAAGTGGTTCAGCAGGGTGCCCGTCGACGTCGAGGTGGCAGCAGCGGCAGCCGCGGCAGCGGGGGCCGAGCTCGCACGAGCCGTGCTGCTCGACTGCCGGTGCCGCACCCCCTTGGAGCGTGTGGACACCGCGTGCGTCTGCGCCTGTGGCTGGGGGTGGGTGTGCACCTCCGGCGCCAGGCCGCGCGACACCGGGGGGGACGACGGCTGCTCCGGCGCTGCCGCTGTCGTCGGGGCGACCCCGAAGAGCGACAGGGCCGTGGCCGTCGTCAGTACGAGAAGAAGACTCACTCGCCGAGCAGCAGCCATGTCCGGAACTCCCCACGTGCCGGCGGCGCCTCGGAAGCGGCAGCACGGACGCCGACCATCGCAGTGAACTCCTACCGGTAGACGTCGTCAACAGGCGGATAGACCACCCTCGGTGGCGCTGTCCACGCCGGGACCGGACGTGTGATTCGGCTGTCCTGCAGCTCGTGCACATGGGGTCCGAGACGGACCTGACGCCGATGAGCGACCCCGTGTACCGGGGGCGAGGATCGACGACGACCGGTACCTCGTCGTCAGCCCCGGCCCTCGATGAGCGCTCATGCGTTCGCGATCTGCTCGAGCACCGGCACGGCTGCTCGGATCTCCGGTGTCCTCTGCTCGGTCCGCTGGAGGGCGCGTAGGTGGGCACGGCAGGTGGTGTCAGCGAGCAGCGCGGCCACGGCCGTTCGGAGGCGCCGGGGCGTCGCCGTCTCGGGATCGATCGCGTGCCCCACTCCGAGGTAGCGGCAGCGTCGCGCGTTCAGGAAGTGGTCTGCGCCCAGGGGCAGGACGAGGACGGGTACGCCGTAGCGCAGTGCGCCCATCACCGTGCTGAATCCACCGTGAGTCACCACCACGGCCGCCCGGGGCAGGAGTCTCGTGGCCGGTAGGTAGCGGGCAACTCGTACGTTCCGGGGGGTGCCCGTCGGGAACAACGTGCGGGGGTCCAGGTCGCTGCCGACGGTGCACACGGCATCGACCGGCAGCTCGGCCAGGGCGGCAACGATGGCCCGCCACAGACGAGGCCGTCTGTTGAAGACGGTCCCGAGGGTTGCGTACACGAGGGGTCTCGCGGTGGTGGTCTGCGCTGCCGGTCCGGCCACGGGTACCCGGAAGTACCGGTGCGTCGAGATCGGTTCCAGTGGTGGCGTCTGGAACCAGACCGGGGTGGTGTCCAGGTAGAGAAAGGGAAAGAGCCGCTCGAGACCCGGGTCGGGCGGGAGCCCGTGCTCCGCGCGCACCACGTCGGTGTCGCGCGCAGCGAGGTGCCGCCACCAGTCGGTCTCGAAGCACAAACCTCCCGCGACGGTGACGTGCGGTCGGCCCATCACCTCGGCCGCGACGATCGCCCCGAAGTCCGTCATCTCGCGGACGACGAGATCGGGCTCGCCGACATCGCGCACGACCCGCAACAGGTCGTGAACCCTGCGGGAGGTCACCGGGCGCTCCCAGGGCCACGCGCTCTCAGGGGTCACGCCCGCGGCCACAGCGGCGAAGCCGGCACGGGTGATCGTGGGGTGGAAGGCCGGCGGCGCGGCCACCACGACCCGGTGTCCTGCCGCGCGAAGTGCCGCCGCAACCGGGACGACTGGGTGAAAGTGTCCGATGTACGGGTTTATCGATATCAGAACGAACATTGAGTACTCGGGCCCTATCCGGCGACCACAAACTTCGTACAGAGGGCCGATTGACAGCGCGCCGCTCGCGGAGTTCCTTAAGAGAAGGGACGAGGGGGCCGGACGGCCAAACCGTTGGCTCGGGGATTGCACTCTCGAGGGGTGGCACTGTGAAGAACGACGCCATGGAACAGGGCGCGGCCCGGTGGCACCTGCGGTTGCTCGGTGGCTTCGAGGTGCGCAACGGCACCGGCGTCGTGCATCTCTCGCCTCCACACCAACGACTCGTCGTCGCCGTGGCGCTCCGCCGCCTGACGCGTGACCTGGTGGTGCAGCTCCTCTGGCCCGATGTCGACGAGATCAAGGCCCATGCTCGCCTCCGCACCGCCATGTGGCGCCTGCGCAAAGCCTGCCCGGAGCTCGTCGAGACCTCGGGCGATGACCTCCGTCTGGGGAGCAACGTCGTGGTCGACATGTTCGACATCGCCGCCGGCCTGAACACCCGTCGTTTCGACGACGGGTGGCCGGGCAGCGACCGGCAGCTGGGCTGGGAGCTGTTGCCGGGGTGGGACGACGACTGGGTGGTGGTGGAGCGGGAACGCTGCCGACAGCTCGTCCTCCATGTGCTCGAAGCACAAGCCAGGACCTCGTTGGAGCGCAGGGATCATGCGGCCGCACTGAACACCGCGCTGTCGGTCCTGAGGGAGTCGCCGCTGCGCGACAGCGCGTACCGGCTGATGATCGAAGCCCATCTGTCCGAGGGCAACGCCAACGAGGCGATCCGCGTGTACCAGGGGTACCGCTCGCTGCTGGCTGCCGAGCTCGGGCTCGAGCCGAGCGTCGAGATCCGCGCGGTGCTGCTCGATCGCGGGATCAAGATCGCCACCTGACACGGCGACGCGCTCGGTGACGTGGTCGTCATCTCGTCGCCAGCCAGCCGAAGGGCAGTCCCTGCCACCAGGTCAGCCCCGCGATCTGGGCGGGCCCGGCCTGGGTGAACATGTAGCCCCGGAACGGCTGCGGTGGCGCACCGGGGAACGCCACCGTGAAGGTGATCAGGTGGTCCGACTGCGGGCAGACGTGGCCGCGCTGGTAGACGTCCTTGCCGCCGACCCGTCCTGCCACGGCGAGGGTGCTCCCACCGCCGTCCGGCACGTACGTGCCGGACACCCGATGCGAGGTGTAGGTGCAGGATCCTTCCGATCGCGTGGTCACCACCGGCGAGACGGCGATGGTGAGGGCGCCCACCCAGTTGTCGTGCACCATGTGCCACGTTCCGGCGAATGGAAAATCGGTCACGTGTGACCTCCCGTCGATGCGACCAGCCTGCAACCTCGGCGTCACGAGGCTGTCCACACGTCGTCACTCGCCCGTGCCGCTCTGCGGTGACGAAACGTTGACGCCAGGCCGCTAAGCAGGTCCCATGCGGTCGCACTCTCGCTCGGGGAGCTCGAGGACGAAGGGCTCCCGCAGGGAGTACCCGTACGCCCGGGACGCCTCGTCGATTCGCTCCAGCCGTGCGGCAGGCATCTGATGCAGCGCCTGCTGCCACGCCGCGTGGTGCCCGTCGCTTCTCGAGGCCTCGATCATGGACGCGTCGAAGCGTGGATCGAGCTGCAGGGCACGCGCGAGACGCCGCAGCTCACCGAGAGGATCAGTGAGCAGGTCCTCGTAGCGCAGCTGTTCCACGAAGTGCAGGGAGGCCGCGTCGGCGGCGTACTGGGCATGGGCTGCACGCCAGTGCTCGAGCGCGGTCACGACGCTGCGGTCCGGGCACAGTCGATGCGTGGCGGCCGCGACCACGCCAGGGTGACGCACCAGCACGACAAAGCGTGCCTGGGGGAAGAGCGCCTGGAGAAATCGGGCGCGGATCAGGTTCGGTGGCGATTTCTCGAGCAGCACGCCTTGTCCGGGCTCGCCGCCGTAGCTCAGCTCGGCGTCCTGATCGAGGTGCCAGTGCGGTGTCCAGGAGTCCAGAACCCTGCGGGCAGTGCTCGACGTGGCGATCGCCGAGCGCTCTGTCAGATGTGCCGCAGGGTCGAAGGCAAATGCTCCGGGGCCGCCATGGTCCAAAGCCGGGCTGAATTCGCGCTGCAGGTGCTGCCCTTCGTCCTCGGGGACGCCGGTGTGATGCATGGCGTGGACACCGGGGGAGCTGCCGAGCAACCGGGTCAGCAAGGTGGTGCCGCTGCGATGCAGTCCACAGACGAACACGATCGGCACCCGCTCGGGATCGAGCACCGGCATCGTCCGATCGCCCACGACGGGTCACCTCCTCCGAGGTCGCGTCCTCGACGATTGCACCGCACACCCGGTGACGGTGTCGAGGCTTGCGCAGGCAGGGGTGTCTGAGGTGCCCGAGCCCAGGCGTGCCCCAGGCGACCGGTGGCGACCGCGCACTGCGGCCGAGGTCGCACCGCTGCTGTGGCATCGGCGGTGGTGGCGCCACACGCGGCCGTTCCCGCACGTGCGCGCGGTCAACGTGTTCCGGCCCGAGGTGTACGAGGGCCTCGAGGGTGCCTTTCACGAGTGGCAGGAGAGCTCCGGGGGAGGCACCCCGTTGCCGGGCCACGACCTGCGCGGAGCGACCGTGACCGCGGCGTGGACAGGCCCGCTGCGACTGTTCGCCTCACGGGGCTGGCACGACCTGATCGCGGGCGCTGTCGGTGTCACCGACGCGACGGGGCACGTCAACCTCGGGCTGCACCATCACGAGCCGTACTGCGATCCAGGCTTCCCGCACACCGACCTGAACCCCGCGTGGTTCCCCCGTCGATCGCGCGGCGGTGTCGTGCTCGCCGACCCTGCACGTGTGGAGTACACGACCGGTGCGGTGCACGACGAGGACGCACGACCGGTGCGCGTGGCGCGGGCGGTGGCGGTCCTGTACTACCTGGCCAATCCGAGGTGGTCGCCGGAGCACGGTGGCCAGACGGGCTTGTACCGGTCAGGGAGGGATGCGCCGGACGAGGCGATCAGCGAGGTGCCACCGCACTCGAACAGCCTGCTCGCCTTCGAATGCACACCCTGGTCTCTGCACGGATTCGTCGGGGGCGGCTCCGCCAGCAGGAACAGCCTGGTGCACTGGCTTCATCGTCCGATTGCCCAGGCCGAGCAACGGTGGGGACAGGACGCGATCCTCGGTTACGGGGGGAGGCCATGAGCCGCGTGTGTCTGCTGACCGGCGCCGGCGGCCTGTTCGGGAATGCCTGGTGCGGAGCACTCGCGAGTGACTACTCGATCGTGGCGGCCTACCGGGAGGTGCCACCCGTCATCCCGACCCAGGAGGCGACGTTGTTCGATCCAGTCCTCCCGGACAGCACGGTCACCGAGTCGCGAGACCCGGTGTTCGCGGTGCAGGCCGACCTGAGCTCTGCGGACGAGATCGATCGTCTCGTCGAGCTGGCGATGGCGCGGTTCGGACGGATCGACCTGGTCCTCAACGCGGCCGCCGACGTCACCACGACGTCGGACACGACTGATCCACGACAGATCGAGAGGTGGACCGAGCAGCTCGTGATGAACGCGTTGGTGCCGATGCAGGTGGCCGCCACCGTGGTCCAGGCGTGCTGGCACGGGGACGAGCAGGGCAACCGCGCACACGGGCGCAACGTGATCAACATGTCGAGCACCGCCGGTCTGCGCGGCAACCCACCGACCAGGGGACGAGCGATCTACGCAGCCTCCAAGCTCGCCCTGAACAGCATCACGCGACGGATGGCGCTGGACTATGCCCGCTTCGGCGTGCGGGTGAATGCCGTGGCGCCGACCAACTTCCCCCAGAGCGTGCCGACGGAGCGAGTGGTCGAGGTCGTGCGTGACATCGACGGCGGGACGATGACCGGGAAGCTGCGCGTGCTGGACGGCGCTCGCGAGTACTGGCTCTGAGCACTGGTCAGACCCATTCGGCCAGCTGAGGCGAAGCCCCGAAGACCCGTCGCCACGACGCCTGGTAGCGCCCCACCCAGTGCTCGGTGCGGTCGTCGGCCTGCCGGATCAGCGTCGTGGGCGCGATCCGCGAGGGTCGGCGTACACCCAGGGCGGACGCAATGGTCCGCAGGCTGCCCGGGTAGTCCTGGCAGACCTGTTCGTAGCTCAGTCGCAGCGGTGAGACGCCGTTCGTCTCGAACCAGCTCTCCCAGAGGCGCTTGTGCTCCTCGAGCAGGGCCGCAAGCGTGGTGATGGCATAGAAGTCGAACTCGGTCGGATCGTCATGGTCCTCGTCCGCCTGCTCGTCCCTGGTCACCCACCAGCGGCCGCTGCACATCGCCAGGTGCCAGGAGATGGCCTGCCTCAGGGTGTCGGTGCGGGTCAGGTACACGACGGTCAGTGGACCCAGGTGGTGCTCGAGCACCTGGAGGTCCGAGGCGCCGGCCAGGTTGCTCCCTGCGGAGAGACCACGAAGCCGGTACAGCAGTCCAGGCAGCTGCGACCAGTGGATCTTGGCGGCGAACACCCCGTTGCGCGTGCGGCCGGCACGCAGGATGCGCTCGAGCAACGGTCCGAACGCGTCATCGACAGGCAACCTCCACAGCTCGCGGTAGGCGGCCTCTGCGTTGGCGGCGAAGTACTCCTCCGGACGCCCCGAGGTGCCCAGGCGGCGCAGCCCCTCGGCGAGCAGCCAGCTCCCCGAGCGCGGGGTCGCCGCAAGGATCAGGGACGACGCCTCCGTCATACCGCGAGGTGCCTCATCGCGGGCGACGGAAGCAGAGTGCAGCGATCGCGTACGGACCCTGCCCCTCTGCCACTACCGGCCGGCGGTGTGGCAGCCGGCGCCCGTCGATCATCAGCAGGCCGCCGACCGGGACCTCCAGGCTCACGCCCCCTGGCGGTTTGCCCTT
The DNA here is from genome assembly GCA_963794435.1 of uncultured Actinomycetota bacterium. Lineage (GTDB taxonomy): Bacteria > Actinomycetota > Actinomycetes > Propionibacteriales > Nocardioidaceae > Marmoricola. The sequence continues at coordinate 111,464 of CAWCDX010000010.1, read as the reverse complement.
GGTACGGCGCGCCAGCGGCAGCAGCGCCTGGGGTGTGATGCCGTGCAAGCGCGGATAGGCGATCAAGGGTGGCGTTCGGCCGACGACACTGGTCAGCAGCGTCACGCCGCAGCCCGGCAGGTCGGTGTGGACGTCGATGTGCGAACCCGCGTCGTAGAACATGTACGACAGGTTCCCGCTGCGTCTCATGGTGTCGTCGCCGGTGAGTGAGCGCACCAGGTCGCGGAGGGCCAGGTTCGCGTGCAGGCGCCTGAGCATCGGGCCAGGGTGTGCCGAGGAGAAGGACATGAAGCCGGACACGTAGCTGCCGTCGTGACCGATGCCGTAGTGGTGGCAGGTGGTCACGTGCTCAGTCGCCTCCCGCTGCGCGAGTGCCTCCGCTTCCAGGGCGGGGAGCAGCTCCTCGGGGTCCAGCACGTCGCGCAGGATGGCGAACCCGCGCCGCTCGAGGCGACGCGTGGCGCCCGCGAGGTTGGCCGGAGGCCGGACGAGCGCTGGCGTGGTCCGCACGGTGCTCGCCTGCGGCACCACGCGCTCCGCTTCGCCGCCGTCGGTCCGCCGGGCGAGCACCGCGAAGAAGGACGGGAGGTAGCTGCCGACGTGACCGGGGGTGTCGGGTGGGTCGGTGAGGTTCGCCTCACCGCGTTCGCCGAACTTCTCGAGCACGAAGCCGGCGTCGCAGATACCGCCGATCAGGTCGGACGTCCGGTGTGCGAAGTACACGCAGCTCGGTCCGCCGGCCAGGCTCGGATGGGTGACGTCGATCCCCTCGCCGGTACCGCTGCGATGCTTGACCCGGTAGGCGCTCCCGTCCCAGCGGTCGATCGCGCCGAGCTGGACCTGGGCCGGGTTCCAGTGTTCGGAGTAGTAAAGCCCGCCCGGCTTCAACACCCTGGCCACACCCCGGTAGCACTCCCGAGGGTCTGGGAGGTAGCAGGTCGATGCGGGTTGGTACACCAGGTCGAAGGTGCGCCCGGACAACGTCTCGGCGAGGTTGCGGACATCGGCGCGCACCGTCTCGATACTCACGCCGAACTGCTCCGCCACCTGCCGGTCGAGGGCGAGCTGCTCGGCGGAGAGGTCGACCACCGTGACCGTCAAGCCCAGTCGGGCGAACGACGGTGCCTGCTGACCGCCGGCGCCGCACAGCACGAGCACCGAGCGCACCTCGTTCCAGGGCAGCCACTGGAGCTCGTCCACCCAGCTGCGCAGCTCACCGGGCGTGGCGTCGTCCGCCCACGGATCCGACGCCGAGTTGCCGGTGCGTGCCAGGAAGTCCCAGGCGCGCCTGTTCTGCCGGACGACCTCACGGTCGGTCGTGGCGCGTGCTGCGGTCATGGATGAACCCCCTCAGGCATCGTGTCCAGCGGGTACGGCGGTGTCGGTCATGGGAAGGCCGGTGACACGGCTCAGCTCGTCGGTCGCGTACCACGCCTGCGCGTCCACGACCCCCCGGCGCCGGCCGGCGTCCGAGGCGGTGACCCGTGCCAGTGCCGTGGCGAACCCCTCGCAGCCGGCCACGCTCGCGACCTGCTCGCGGAGTCGCTCGCGTGACAGGTGCACCGTGCCGAGACGCAGGAGGTTGACCAGCAGGTCGACGTCGTCTGCGTCGGGAGTCTCCACGTCGACGACAACCTCCGCCGCGGGCACCGCCAGGCACTGCCACCCGGTTCGCCACAGCCGCAGGCAGAGGTCCATGTCTTCGCGCCCCGCGCCGGAGAGGCTGGCGTCGAAACCACCGATCGCCTCCAGGTGTCGGCGAGTCGTCACGAGGGCTGTGACGGTGGCGGCCCAGATCGGAAAGGCGTCGCGGGGGCTGGTCGTGTCGCACTGCCAGTCCACATCGACGAAGACGGGGTCGATGGTGAGCCCGTACACCGGGTCCGTGCCGTCGGTTCCGCACATCGCCGGTGCCACCACGGCCGCGTCGGGATGCTCGTTCAACGCGGTGCGCAGGGTGGGGAGCCAGCCGGGGCGGGGGGTGACCGGGGCGCCGGCGAGCACGACGATCAATTCGCCGGCCGCTACCTCGCGCGCCAGGTCGAGCCGCGCCGCAAGCGACATCCTTCCGGGACGCTGCACGCGCAGCAGGCCGCCGCTGGTCGTGCCCGCATCGGGGACCTCCGGGTCGTCGCTGTCGGCGACGGTGACGAACTCGGCGTCCGCCGGGAACCGGGGGCGCAGCCGTGCTGCGTCCGCATCGGTCGCCGCGCGGCCATGGGGGAACAGCAGCACGCTGACGGCACCGTGGCCCGGCGGGTGCCTCCCGGTGCGGGGCTCGGCCACGACGACCCGCTGCACCGGGTCCCTGGGCCCCGTGGCGGTGGGGGCGGGCGAAGCCAACCCGTAGGAGACCCGTACCTGGTTCATCAGCGCGCGTGTCGCCGAATCGGCCTCGGGGTCGGGCGTCAGCGCGACCTCGTCCTGGCTGCGTCGACGCAAGAACGCCTGCCACTGCTCCTGCGCGGGAGACAGGGCGACGGGGCGGGCGGGACGAGACGCGTGACGCATCTGCTGCGAGACGAAGGCGCGGATCCCGGCGGCGCTGTTCGGCAGCGTGGCAGGGACGCCGTGCTCCGACAGGAACGCTGCGACGCGTCCTGCCCAGGCGACGGGATCATCGAGCAGGGACTGGTAGCTGCAGTACAGCGTCGGCAGTCCCTCGGCGCCTCGCACGGCGAGTGCGACGTAGCGTTCCCACAGCGCCAACCCGAACCGCGGGGTGACGTCGCTTCGCGAGTGCAGCGACCTCGCGACCTCCAGCGGGTCGCGGTACATCATGAGTGCCACCGTCTCGGTGGGCAGCACGCGTCGCCAGAACGGCAGCAGCACGGACAGGCGCGGGTCCTTCCACACCCACTCTGTCGTGGGGTGGCTCGCCTGGAACGTCCTCGTCGCCCTGGTTGCCCGCTCATCGTCAGTAGCCAGTGCGGCGACCTCGGCAAGGTCGTCCGGAGGACACCACCAGCGTGACTCGAGGTCCCTGAGCAGCTGCTCGTTCATCCCGACGAGCGGGAGGCACTCCCAGTGACCGCGTTCGTTCCCGTCGTGGCTGGGAACCAGGTCGCTCGGGCGGCACAACGGGACCCCGAGCAGGTTGATCACCCGGGTGGCAGCCGAGGTGCCACTGCGATGCATGCCCAGTACGACGACGCCCATGCTGCTACCGAAGGCTTTCGATGCGGAATCGGTCGACGAACCAGGCGCCGTCGTGCCGGGTGGAGGCCGAAACGTGGTCACGGCGTGCCCAGACGTCGCTGTCGGCGAGCTCGGCGAAGGCGACCGCGAAGCGTTCGATGTTCCGGCTCGCCTCGAAGACCTTGGCCAAGCAGCTCTCGGGAAGGTGCACGGCAGCCACGCGCAGCGAGTTGTGCACGATCATGTGCGAATCCACCTCGTACGGTCCCTTGGGCCGGAACAGGTGACTGACCTGTGCCTGCGGCACGGCGACGGTCGCGCGGTCCCGGCGCCAGAGATGGAGACAGATCTCTGCGTCCTCTGATCCCCAGCGCATCAAGCCTGGGTCGAATCCTCCGACGCTCTCGAAGTCTTCGCGACGGAACGCCATCAAGCAGCCGCACGCGAAGGGAATCGGATGGGTCTCTCGTCGTGGTGCGGTGAGCCAGCGGACACCCAACGCGGGTGTCGCCCACGTGAAGCCCAGCCCGCGGCTGCGTCGGTGATTCATCTCCGTGATCGCGGGAGTGGCACAGGCGACGTGCGGGTCGGCGAATGCGTCGAGCATGGCGTCGAGCCAGCCCGCCACCGGGTCTACGTGAGCATCGGCGAAGACGAGCACGTCTCCGGTGGCAGCGCGCGCGCCTTCGTTGCGCGCCCCCACGACACCACCTCGTTCGGGGGGGCGGACGATGCGAACATCGGTCGGGTCGAGTGCGCGCACGCTCTCGTCGGTCGACCAGTCGTCGACCACGACGATCTCCACCTCGTCACCGGCGGTGGCGCGGATGCCGTCGATGGTCAGCGGCAGGTGCTCGCCCTCGTTGTGCGCGACGACGACGATGCTGGTGGCTGGCCGCGCGGAACGCTTGGACCCCACGCGGGGGGTACGCAAGGCACGCGTGGGCTCCACGTGGTCGTTCCGTGCGTCGAGCACGAGGCCTGACAGGAACGCCGTGACGGAGTCGGGGGAGTCACCGACATCGGCGCCGAGGTGCTCGAACACCTCCCGCACCGTTCCCGTGGGATCGGCGACCAGGTCTTCGTAGGCCACGGTGACGCGTGGCTGCTGAGCCCAGCCGAAGTACCCGATCCACATCCAGTCCGCTTCGCGCAGCTGTGCAGCGCGCTCGGCCCCGAGGTGCTGCCGATCGCGTCGTACGACGTGCACGTAGCCCAGGTCCGGCACTCTTGGGTGCACCCGAGTGGTCCACGGCTCGCGGTGGCGGTTGCGCCGCTTCTGCCCGGGGGGACGGGGCTTCCCGGCCACCGTGGTCGCGAACTCGGCCCAGCTGATGCTGAGACCGACGTGGCCGTCACCCTCGGCGAGCACAGCGGCGATGTCGGCCGACCGATCGACGCCCCCGTCCTGTCCCGCGGGCGAATCGAGGGTGGTGGCGGACTGGCCACACCGCTGCAGCAGCTCGCGGAGCAGCTGTTCTTCCTCACCGACCTCGGCACAGCAGATCAGGAAGGGGATGGGGCTCCTCAGGTCAGTGACGCCGGTGCGGTCAGGTTGCTCCGATGTGCGGAGCAGCTCTGGCCGCACCTTGGCCGTCTGCGTCACCCGCCGCCGCCGCGCTGTCGCCTGGCGCGCGGTGCCGCTGCGCCTCGACCGGCGGACTTCTTCGCAGCCTGCTTCTTCGCTGCCTGCTTCTTTGCCGGCTGCTTCTTCGCGGCCTGTTTCTTCGCGGCCTGTTTCTTCGACGCTGCCTTGCCTGCTGCCTTGCGGGTCTCCGGCTCAGGCCGCAGCGTCTTCGGCAACCTGAAGTCGCCAGGGGGTGGCGGGGGAGGCGGCGGTGGTGGCGGGGGAGGCGGCGGAGGCGGCGGAGGCGGCGGTGGGGGTGGCGGCGGTGCCGTCGTACCCGGGGGCGGCGGTGGCGCCGTCGTACCCGGGGGTGGCGGTGGCGCGGTCGTGCCCGGGGGTGGCGGTGGCGCGGTCGTGCCCGGGGGCGGCGCGGTCGTGCCAACCGGGGTGGTGGTCACGGGTGGTGTGGTCACGGGTGGTGTGGTGACCGGTGGTGTGGTCACGGGTGGTGTGGTCACGGGTGGTGTGGTGACCGGTGGTGTGGTGACCGGTGGTGTGGTGACCGGTGGTGTGGTGACCGGTGGTGTGGTGACCGGTGGTGTGGTGACCGGTGGTGTGGTGACCGGTGGTGTGGTGACCGGTGGTGTGGTGACCGGTGGTGTGGTGACCGGTGGTGTGGTGACCGGTGGTGTGGTGACCGGTGGTGTGGTGACCGGTGGTGTGGTGACCGGTGGTGTGGTCACGGGGGGCTGCACCGGCTTGACCGGTGGCTTGACCGGCTTGACCGGTGGCTTCACGGGCTTGACCGGTGGCTTCACGGGCTTGACCGGTGGCTTGACCGGCTTGACCGGTGGCTTCACGGGCTTGACCGGTGGCTTGACCGGCTTGACCGGTGGCTTCACGGGCTTGACCGGTGGCTTGACCGGCTTGACCGGTGGCTTCACGGGCTTGACCGGTGGCTTCACGGGCTTGACCGGTGGCTTGACCGGCTTGACCGGTGGCTTCACTGGCGGGTGCGAGCCGGAGGCCGCGGTGAGCACACCGTTCCCGATGGGGGAGCCCAGGCCGGTGCACGCATCCCAGCCGGCAACAGCGCTGTAGGCACCGTTGTTTCCGCTGATCACGTCGTTGAAGCTGGTTGCCTCGGTTGGATAGAGGAGAGGCTGAAGCGGGCTGACGCCGTGCCCGATCGACTGCTGGAGCCGTGCGGTCAGCCCTGCCCAGAGGGGTGCGACGGCACTCGTGCCGCCGAAGACGAGGGCCTGGCCGTCGACGAATATCTGGTAGCCGGTGGCTGGGTCAGCGACGGCGCTCACGTCGGGAACGCCTCGACCCTTCTTGTGGTTCGGGTTCGCCGAGGTCGGCTGCAGGGATGCCTGGTAGCCCGGGACGTTGAAGTGATCGCTGACCCCGCCCCCGCTGCCGGTCCAGGTGACCTCGCTGGCGATCGTGGTGCCGGTCGCCTGCAACGTGGTGCCCCCGCACGCCACCGCGAACGGGCTGGACGCCGGGAAGTCGGTGTGCGACAGCCCATCGGTCTCCCGGTCGGAGGAGCCGTCGTCGCCGCTCGCGACGAACGTGGAGATCCCGAGGGCGTTGGCGGACTGGAACGCAGTGTTCATGGCGTTCATCGCCTGCGCGGTCCAGTTCGGCTCGGCCGCCCCCCAGCTGATGGAGAGCACCGTGGGTTGGTTGACCGTGTCGTGCACGGCGGCGTTGATGGCGTCGAGGAATCCCTTGTCGGTGTTGGGTGCGAAGTACACCGCGATCTTCGAGCCGGGTGCGCTCGCACCGACCACCTCGATGTCGAGGACGACCTCGCCGTCAGCGCTGTTCGGGTTGCCCGTGGGCAGGTTCGAGCCGCCGTCGACAGGGACGGCGACCACCGTCGGTGTGGCCAGCCCGAGGGAGGTGAAGTAGTGCTGGAGGTCGGCCGGGCGGAAGCCGCCGCCGAGCTCGATGATGCCGACAGTCTGTCCGGTGCCGTCGACGCCGGCAGGGAACTGGTACAGCTGGGTCAGCTCCGGCACGGTGAAGGACCCGTCGGGTGCGTTCGCCGGCAGGAAGCGCCCACGAGACGACCCGGCCTGGATGCGGAAGTGGGCCTTGGCCTGCTGCCGGGTGTCCAGTCCGAACACACCCCGGATCGCAGGCCGCAACCAGCGCGGGACGTGCACGTCGCCGGTGCGGCCTCGGATGACGCCGCGGCTGGTGGCGTACAGGCCGAGCTCGATCCCGAAGGCTGCCTGCATCCTCGCCGCAGGTCCGGTCAGGGAGACCGTCCGAGCGGCGCGGTTGACACGAGCGACGTGCAGCCCGTTCGCCCGCGCGAATCGCCGCACGAGCTGGACATCCCCCGGGGCGGCGCCGAAGCGTTGCAGGTGCTCGGCGCGGGTGAGGTAGCGACGTTGGCCCGGGCGTTGACCCGCGAGCATCTGGACGTGGTTGGCCAGGCCGGCCTGTGCGGGGCGCAGCACGACCGTGACGTGGACGGGCTCGGTCGCGGCTGGGGCTCCGATGGCCCGGCCGGGAGGTGCGGAACGCGCACTTCCGTGCACTGCTACGTGGTTGCTTCGCCGTGGCATTTCTCCCCCTCGTCGTTCAGGTCTGGGACGACCTCCATCGTGAGTACGCGACAGGTGTCACGGCTTCGTCCCCGCACCGTCACCGGCGTATACCGCGCCTCCTCCGGGCCTTGCGGGCCCGCCACCCGGCGGCGGACAGTGGACGCGATCTTGCGTCGGGCAAGGGGGTGGCGACGGGTGCACGGGGCCAGCGATGTCCGGGAATCTGCTCCGGCAATGACGATCGTCGTGTGCACCCTGCCTCGCTCCGGCAGCTGGCTGCTGTGCGACGCCCTGTGGCGCACGGGTGTCGCCGGTCGGCCCCAGGAGTACCTGCGGCCGGACTGGTACGAGCGCTTCCAGCAGGTCGGACGCGTCGAGTTCGAGAACCGGCTCCACGGGCGCGAACCCTGGAACCAGCCCGACCCGGACGTGGAGCTCCGGGTACCGGGATCAGGACGCGGGACACGGCAGTTCATCGACAACGTCATCGACATCGCCACCACGGACAACGGTGTGTGCGCGTTGAAGTGCCACTGGTTCCAGGCCGAGCCGGTGATGCGACGACTCGGTCGTCCCGGGCACCCGGTGGCGCTGCACGAGGCCTTCCCGCGGACGAGATACGTCCGACTCCGGCGACAAGACAAGACGCGGCAGGCGATCTCCTGGTTCCGCGCGATCCAGAGCAACCACTGGTGGGCTCGCGGGACGCCTGCACGGCAGCAGGTGCTGGAGTACGACGCGGACCGGATCGCTGCGCTTCGTGACGACCTCGTCCAGTTCGAGGCAGCCTGGGACAGGTACTTCGAAGAGTGTCCCGAGCCGCCGGTCACCGTCACCTACGAGGACCTCTCCGTCGACTACGAGCAGACCATGCGCGGCTTGCTCGGCGAGCTCGACCTGGGCTCGCCCGCCGGCGTACCACCACCTCGGCTGGCGCAACAGGCCGACGACCTCACCTCGTCGTGGGTTGCTCGCCTCGCCGAGCGGCCGCACCACCCCGGGGCCGGGACCGAGCCGAGGCAGCGGTCCACGCCCACGTCCACCAAGGAGGAGACCATGCGCACGAGCCTGATCGTCGTCGACAACTTCTACGCGAACCCGGAGGCGGTCCGCCAGTACGCCTTGAAGCAGGAGTACTACCTCCCGTACCAGTCCGAGGCCGAGGTGAGCACCGGGGATCGCCGTGCGACGTGGATGACGTCACGCTTCCTGCCGGCCGACATCTGCCCCTTCAAGTCCTCCAAGGAGCTGATCGCTCGCCTCGAGACGATCACCGGGGACCGGATCGACATGGAGCACTGGTCGCGCGACTTCCCGCTGACTGCCCGGGGCAAGCCCGTGCGTGACCATCGCCGGCACGGTCGCTCGTGCCTGTGGAACTGCAGCTTCCACGTCAAGCCGGAGACCGGTCAGCAGCTGGGGGAAGGTGTCCACAACCACGTGACGGACACCTGGAACGGCGTCGGCGAGTCGGGCTGGACCGGACTCATCTACCTCAGCGACAACGCGCCCCTGCGAGGCGGGCTCAAGCTGTGGCGCAACGTCGACCAGGCACACAACTACGACTGGATGACGCCGAAGGAGAAGTGGGAGCTGATCGACGATCTCGGCAACGTCCCGAACCGGCTGTTGCTGTGCCGCGGCAGCGTCCCGCACAGCGGTGCGCGTGGATGGGGCCGCACGGTCGAGGACAGCCGCCTCTACCAGACCTTCTTCTTCCGGGTCCGGCCCGTGCCGCCCGTGGAGGGGATCCTCGCGCCGGTCTAGGCGCTCCGTGCGCCGTCTCGCATGGCAGATCGTCGGGGTTTCACCTTCCCCGGTAGGGGGGAAGGGTCCTCACGTTCGGCATCGCGGACGACGACATAGGGGCCACATGAGCACGAAGCAGGAGTCGAGCGGTGCCGACAAGGGCTTCCTGGCACGCCTCACGACCGCAACTGCCTTCGGGGAGGGCCTGGACGGCTACGACCTGGGCGGCATCAGCGTCGTGCTGCCGTTCATCGTCGCTGACCTCGCGCTCTCGTCGGTCCAGCAGGGCCTGATCGCCGCCTCGACCCTGGCCGGCATCTTCTTCGGCGCTCCCTTGTTCGGCTACCTCACCGACCGGTTCGGCCGTCGCAAGATCTTCATCTTCGACCTGATCGCCTTCGTCATCATCGGCCTGGCGCAAGGGCTGGTGACCAACTTCGCCGAGCTGCTGACCCTTCGGCTACTGCTCGGCGTGGCCATCGGCGCGGAGTACGCCATCGGCCAGACGATGCTGGCCGAGATGGTGCCCAGCCGCGGCCGGGGTCGCCGGCTCGCGAGCCTGCAGGCCGCGTGGTACGGCGGGTTCCTGCTCGCCGTGATCGTCGCCTACCTGTTGCACGCGGTCGGAGTGCCGTGGCAGTGGATCCTGGCGACCGGCGCGATCCCGGGCCTGGTCACCCTGCTGCTGCGACAGGGCCTTCCCGAGTCGCCGCGCTGGCTGGCCAGCCAGGGCCGCGAGGACGAGGCGCGCGAGATCGTCGACGAGCACCTCGGCGAGGAGTACTACGAGGAGGAGGACCTCGGCGAGGAGACCGACGACCCGACCCGCTTCGCCGACCTGTTCGCCGCCGACATGTGGCGGCGTACGACGTTCGCCTGCGTGTTCTTCACCTGCCTGGTCGCGCCGTACTTCGCCATCTTCACCTTCGCGCCGACGGTGTTCTCCGCCCTCGGCGTCGAGGACCCCAAGGTCAGCATCATCAGCACCAACACCGTGGCCTTCGCCGGCGCGCTGGCGGGGATGCTGGTGATCGAGAAGGTCGGCCGGCGCTCCCTGCTGCTGACGTCCTTCTACGTCATGGTCGTCACCCTGGCCGTGCTGGGCTTCTGGGGTGGTGCCCCGGCGGTCGTGATGATCATCTGCTTCGCCGGCTTCGCGTTCTTCAACGCGATCTCCGGAGACCTCACCGGGGTCTATCCCGCGGAGATCTTCCCCTCCGAGCTGCGCGGGAGCGGTGTCGGCCTTGCCGCGGCGGCGAGCCGGATCGGCGCCACGGCCGGCACCTTCCTGCTCCCGATCGGGATCGACCGGTTCGGGATCGGACCGAGCCTGGTGATCGGTGCCGTGGTCTGCGCCGTCGGGCTGGTCGTGACACATCTGTGGGCGCCCGAGACCACCGACCTCAGCCTCACCAAGGCCGAGGAGGCCGAACCTCCGGGACGGAGCGGGGCCACCACCGATCCGGCCTGACACCCGAGGTCAGGAGCGGCTGGTCCGGAGCCGGGACATCGCGAACCAGATCACCACGACGTTGACCAGAGCGGCGCCCGCGAAGAGCACCGTGAACGTCAGGGTGACCGGCCACATGGGATGACCCGCGAGCGAGTCGCGGATGCTCCAGCCGATCGCGCCCACGACGTACATGACGGGGAGGGTCACGACGGCGGTCGGGAGCAGGAGCAGGAAGGCGGGCCACTCCACCGACGGTCGGGCGTTCTCCGTCGAGAACGCCACGGCCCCGAGCACGGAGACGAGGAGCACGTACCCGAGCGCGACTCCTCGCCACGCAACGGGCATGGGCGCACACAGGGGCCGCGGCCAGGTCGCGGGTGGGAACGACACGCTCGGCAGCGTAGTCGCCGCCTGCTGCATCATGGTGCGCATGTCGGGGGTGGAGGCGCACCGCGCTGCCGTGGGGAGGGCGCTCGATGCGCTGGGCCTGGACTGGGCCGCGTGGCCGGACGTGATCGTCGATCCCCGGCTGGGCTCGGAGGCGCGGCTCTCGGCGGTGCTGGTGCTCCTGGCGACGAGCGCCACCGCCGGGTCGGACGGTCCGGTGATCCACGTGGTCGGCCGCGAGGACTCCACGGTCGACCCGATGGGCCGCCAGCGTGGTCCCTGGGAGCAGCTGGCGCACCTGCGGCTGCCGTGGACGGCCTCGACCGCGACGACGGCCCTGGAGGTGGTCCGAACCGGCTCCTACGACGACCGCCGGGTCAGCCTCGCGTTGCGTGGTGCCGGTCAGGTGTGTGCCTCGGGCCACGCTGATGTGGCTCTGCTCGACGCCCTGTCTGGCTTCACCGGGTACCTGGACCGCGTCGGGGAGGAGCAGTACCGGATCAGGGAAGCCCGCGCGCAGGTGCGCCGTGTGGTGGCCTCGGCCGTCCCCCCGGAGCTGCTCGACCTGTCCTTGCTCGTCGACGGCGACACGTGGGCCGGGCCCGCGCGGGAGGCTGCACGCGCGGAGCCTGCGGAGGCGGTCGCGCCGCTGGTCCGGCTGTTGTCCGGCCTGGGACCGCGCAAGCCCTCGGCACGGTGGTGCCGCGACATCGATGGCGCCCTGGAACCGGCACCGGCTCGCAGGGTGCTGCGCCGCTGGATCGAGCTGGCGGCCGAGGCGGAGGTGGTGCCGGAATGGCCCGGCAGCGACCTCGCGTCCTGTCTGGGAACCCTGTTCGTCCACACGAACACCGACGTGGTGCGCGCGGCGGTGTGGGCAACCGCCCGGATCGCCGACGAGGTGTGGCCGGTCGGGCCGCTGGGGATCCTGGCGCGTCGGGGAGCCGCCCACAACGGCCTGCCGGGTTTTCCTGAAGCGCTCTCGCTGAAGGTGGCGACCGCGGCCGTCGACGTCCTCATCGCCCGCGGCGGCGAGGCCGAACGGCAGGCATTGGGCGAGCTCCTGGAGGACCTGCAGCGTCGCGACCTGCTCAAGAAGATCGGCAAGTCCCTGGACAGGCAGTCGGAGGTCGCCGCCCGCGAAGCCGAGCTCCTCACGCAGCGGGCTCGCGAGCAGCGACGCAAGGCAAGCCCCGCGCCGCGCAAGGCGCGCGCCGCCGTGGACTCGCTGATCCGCGAGCACTTCGGGGCGGAGCTGCGCACGCTGGGATTCACCGGTGGCCCGCGCACGTGGCGCAGGGACCACGAGGGACGCCTCGACGTGATCGCGATCGGTGGTGGTCAGGACCTCGGCACCGGTGAGAACCGCCTCGACGTCGCGTACGGCGCCTACTTCGATGGTGCGCACCCACCCGGCGAACCGTGGCTCGTGGAGCGCGCCAAGGTCCGAGACCACGACCTGGACGTGCGGATCTTCGACTTCGACCCCTTCGTCGACAGTCCGCGCACGGACGACCCATTCGGTGCGGCGTACCTCGCCGCCCTCGTTGCCCGGATCCGCGACGTCACCGTCCCCTTCCTCGACACCCTGGGCGACTATCACGCGGTCAGGGCGCTCCTCGAGGCCGACACCGGACTGCCGCGCGGTGCGGCCCTCGCCGGCAACCTCGGCAGCGTCGCCCGCAGCCGGGTCCTGGGAATGCTGGGGCTGCACGCCCGCGACAAGACGACCGCGGTCACGCACCTCCAGAGAACCCTGCAGTGGGCCGAGTCCTGGGCCGCGAGCGAGCCACACGACGGGGACCCCGACAACCTGGTGATCGCCTTCTACAGGGCCCAGCTCGATCGAGCCGTCGAGCTCGCCTGAGACAGAGGACCAAGGACTACTGGCCCGGTCGCTTCCACAGGGCGAACGCGTTGTCCGTGGCGTCGACGTACGGCGCCAGGCTCGGGAAATGTCGCTTCAGCACGGTGCCCATCGTGTTGTCGTCGAGCCAGGCCATCCCCTCGGGCGTGTAGACCTCCTCGGTGAAGCTGTCGGTGAAGAACCGGTCGCTGTTGAGGCGGCGTGAGGCCATCAGGATGAAGATCCGGAACGCGGTGTCGCTGAAGGCGAATCCCTCGGGCCGGTCCTCGGCGTACATCCCCGTCATCAGGTCGACGCGGTCGATGTCGCCGTAGACCTCCTCGATCTCCCTGGCCCACTGATCGTTGGAGGTGAGCTCGGCGAAGGTCTTCGGCACCGGTTTGTGCAGCAGGCGCAGGAACTCGGTGTAGCGGGGTGCGCCGAGCTCGCGGCTGCGGAGGATGTCGTTGGAGGCGAGGTCCATCAGCCTGCCGTCGGGGCGGGTGAAGGTCTGGAGGTGCCGGGGGAAGTTGTGCAGGCAGACCAGCCCCGGGTTCATCGTCCCGAACGTGTAGAGCAGGTCGCCGAGGTCCTGCGTCCTGAGCAGCTCGGCAGCCGCGGGTCCCGTGAGCTGGTCGAACTCGCGCGGCCCGAGCGTCGTGGCGTCGTCGGACGCGGCGCGGAAGTCGAAGCTGTCGGGGATCAGCGGATGCATCCGGTAGACAGCCACGAACTCCTCGGTCAGCGCGAAGGGCACCCCGAAGTGATCGGTCGAGGTGCCGGGGATCCCGGTGACGATCTCGTCGTGGCCCAAGTGCTCCAGGAGGTGGCCGAGCTTCTGACCGGCAAGGCCGTACCAGTTGGCGTGCAGCCCCGCGGCCGCCGTCGGGTGGGCGGTGACGGCGGGCGTCCACTCGATGGTGTGGATCTTCGCGAGCAGCGCGGCCGTGATCACGCGTGCGCGCTGGAACAGCTGCTCGTCGTCCCACGTCGAGTAGTGCTTCGCGAGCATCTCGGCCACGCTGTTGTGCTCGTGGGCGAACAGGGTCTGCATCATGCCCAGGCCCAGCCAGAAGCCGGGCACCAGCGTCGGATTCAGCGCCGGGTCGTCGGGGATCGGCGGGTGGCCGTCGACCAGGCGCAACCGGCCGCCCGCGTGCTCGCGCAGGAAGTCCTGCTCCGGGGCGCTGTTGCCGTAGATCTGCGAACCGTCCCACCAGTGCGTCATCACGTTGAGGTACGTCGGCGGCAGGTCGCTGTCCGGTGGGGTCGTCGGGTCGGTGGGCGTCCGGAACACCAGCAACGGCGGGGCGGGCCAGTCGTCGCCTGGTTCGAGCTCCAGGGACCAGGGCTCGTCCTCGGGGCTCTTCCCGTGCCTGAACCAGTCGCGGATCATGAACTGCAGCCACGACGCGATCAGCGCGTTGCCGGCCGTTGCCGGGATCAGCTCCTCGCGGGTCATCAACCGGCGGCTGACCGTGCGCGGGTTGGGCTCCAGCAGGTGCTCGGTGTCCGGCCAGCTGTTCTCGATCGGCACGTTGCGGCCGAAACGGGTGCCGGCCATCCCCATCGTCGGGTTGGCCAGGTCGTTCCAGCTCCCGTCGACGGTGCGCTGCTTCTCGTACGCCGGGTCCCACGGTGGGGCCACCACCTCGTTCGCCGCGGGCTGTCGTGAGGTGTCGTACAGGTTGTGCTGGCGGAGCAGGTTGCGGATGCCGACGAGGTCGAAGAGCCCCAACAGCTTGGGCAGCCTGGTCCATCCGAGTCGGTGGTCCACCTCGGTGGCGAAGGCGTCGTAGGTGCGCCAGAGGACGTTGAGGTGGAAGGGCCTGTCCGCGGTGCTCGGGTGGGTCTTGCCGGGATCGGTCATCGAGCTCCCTCTCTCATGCGAGTCAGGAGCGGTGACGGGGTGCAGGGATACGCGATGGTCCCTGCACGGCGACCCGAGCGACTCGGGGCGGACGCCTCAGTATCCGGGGCCGCGGGTTGGTTTCTCAACAGCGAGGTCTGACGCACCTGCACGACGCGCTCCCCGTCCAGGACCTGGTCTGTTTCTGGGGGCCGGCGACCGTCTACGTCGACGGCGAGGCCGTGGACACCTCGATGCCCGGCAAGTGACGCACGCGCCAGCGGGTGTCGCGGTCGAGGGCGGCTAGAGCCACTTCTTCCACCTGAAGAACGCGAGCTGAACGATCGTGGTCGTCACGATCAGGGCCCAGAGGTAGGCGTAGCCGTCGTGCCAGTGGAGCTCGGGGATGTCGACGAAGTTCTGGCCGTAGAGACCGACGATGAAGGTGGGGAGCAGCAGCACGGAGGCGATCACGGTGAGTCGCTTCATGACGTCGTTCTGGTCGTTGGCGACCTTCGCCTGGTGGTAGTCGCGAGCCCCGGCCACCAGGTCGCGCGCGAGATCGATCCCGTCCGTGGCTCGGAGCAGCTTGTCGTAGACCGCAGCGAAGTTCAGCTCCACCTCGCGGGGGAACACCTCCTCGCCCTCGAAGTCGATGCGATCGTCGACGACCTGCCTGACCGCGTCACGAAGCGGCGAGAGCGTTCGCCGGATGTTCAGCATGTCGTGACGCAGGTCTGAGATGCGTCGGCGGATCCGGCCGGAGTCCCACTCGTCGATGCCTTCCTCGAGCTCCTCGATCTCGTTGGTCAGCGCGTCGACCAGGTCGAGGAAACGCTCGGCGATGTCGTCGACCAGGTGGTAGACCGCCATGCCGAGGGAGTCGTGCTCCCGGCACGAGAGCCGCGCAGGTGAGGCGTCGTACGCCGGCCGACCGCCCGGTGGGGTCTTGCGGACGGTGAGCAACCTGTCGCGGGTCATGACGAGGTTGAGCTCCTGGTAGTAGACCTCGTCCTCCTCGGGCACATCGACAGCGACGAGCAACACCCCGAAGACGTAGTCGCCGTGCCCCTCCAGCTTCGCCCGCGGCTCGTCGTCATGAGTGCTGGGCGCCAGGAGATGCTCCATGGCCCGCGCATGGATGCTCTCGGGGACGTGCTGGCGGAGCACCTCAGGCGTGGGGTCCAGGAGATCGACCCAGCGATCCGTGACCGTCATCTGCCCATGTCACCACAAGCGATCGGCCCGATCCCGGTCGACTCGGCGTGTGGTTCGCAAGTCAGTCAGCCACGTGCCGCCGACGGGCAGACCTCAGCGAGGTCGAGCGGCACATGGTCGCGCGCGTCCTAGGATCCCCGCATGAGCCTTGCGGAGACCGCGCCGAGCCACGCCCGCAACGTGGATCTCGCGGTCGAACGCCACGGTGACGTCGGCCGGGCCTGGGTCGAGGGCCTGTGGCAGGGGGATCCGCTCGCCGACGCGTTCGGCGCGGATCTCGTGGCGATGGGACGAGGCCGCGGGATGCGGATGCTGCGGCAGGCGATCGAGGGCGGGATCGGCTCGGTCGAGGCACCTCCCGAGTCGCTGGTCGCGCTGTTCGCCGAGCTCGACGTGGTGCCGGACTGGGTCGACTTCGACCAGCTCGACCGTGCGGGAGACCACCTGGCGCGCAACAGCCTCCAGCTGGGGCTGGTGCTCGCGGCAGCCTCGCTGATGGTGGGGTACACCAACCCGGCCGCGGCGTACCCGCTCATCCTGACCGGCCGCCTCGTCGACAACGCCGGCATGCGCAACCTCGAGGTCGGCGACTGGCTGCGCGAGGTCACCACCCACGGCGGCATGCGCCGCGACGGTCTCGGCTTCGAGCGGACCGTGCGCGTTCGGGTGATCCACGCGATGGTGCGCCGGCACGTTGCCAGCAGACCCCAGTGGGACAGCGCGGTGCTGGGAACGCCGGTCAGCCAGCCCTACATGGCCCATACGCTCAGCGAGTTCGGCAGCATCGCCCTCTCCGGCATGGACCTGCTCGGCGCGCGCTACACCGCCGACGAGCTCGACGACATCTACGCGCTGTGGCGCTACGTCGGCCTGGTTTCGGGAGTCGGCGCCGCCCTGCTCCCTGCCACCGAGGCCGACCAGCGCCGGATCCAGGAGCTGTACCAGCTGACCCGTCCGCCGATCGACGATGACAGCCGC
This sequence comes from uncultured Actinomycetota bacterium, assembly GCA_963794435.1. Taxonomy (GTDB): domain Bacteria; phylum Actinomycetota; class Actinomycetes; order Propionibacteriales; family Nocardioidaceae; genus Marmoricola. Next base: position 94,712 of record CAWCDX010000010.1, on the reverse strand, counting down.
GCGCTGGTGGCCGGACTGGTCGATGACTACCTGGTCCCCGAGGTGGCCGAGCTGCTGCCCGGCTGGATGCCGGGCTCACGCCGCCTCGCGTCGGCGTACGTCAACGGGATGATCCGCGCCGTCGTCGGCGACGAGCTGGCCGACGAGCTCGGCATCCACGAGTCACGCTTCAAGCACGCCGTCCCCGCCCTCGGGCACCTCACCGCCGTGGCGTACGGCGCCGTGCAACACCGCCCCGGCGGAAAGGCTCGCCGAGTCGACCAGGGCCGACGCTACCGCGAGCAGCAGGAGCAGCGGCTGCGCGAGAAGTACGCCATGACCCACGACCTCGTCGACGCCTCGCCGTCCCCGTGATCACGCTGTGACCGGAGGACTAGGGGCGGGCGAGCAGCGAGAGCCGGTGCTCGTAGTGGTCGAAGGCAGGGACTGACTGAGCGGCGTCCTTCGCGGCGTCGTCCCAGCGGCGCAGCCGCACGGCGTCCTGGGCGTACGGCTCGGCTTCGAAGGTGTCCACCTCCTCGCTGCTCATCGGGCCGCCCTGCACGTCGAGGGTGTAGCGCGATGCCTCTGACAGGACCGCGAAGTAGGTGGGTTCGACCGCGCACAGGTAGCGCTTGGCGGCGACGTGCAGGCGGATCGGCTCGGTGACGGCGGGGGAGAACCACTGCGCGAGCCAGTCGGCGGCGACGTGGCTGTGCCGGTTGTCGCTGCCTCCCATGAGGTCGGCTCCGGTCAGCGGACCGGTGAAGTGACCGACGTCGTGCAGCAGGGCGGCGACGACCAGCTCTGTCGGTGCGCCGTCGCGCTCGGCGAGCGCCGCGGTCTGCAGCATGTGCTGAGCCTGGCTGACGTCCTCGCCGAGGTAGTCGGCCGCGCCCGGGCCCTCGAACAGCTCGCGCAGCCGATCGACCACCAGCTGTCCCTGGAGCACCTTCCATCGGCTGGCAACGGAGTCCAGGTCGGCGTAGCAGCCTTGCAGGTGCCGATGGCCGGAGTCCGCGAACCCGGTGCGGGCGTGCAGCAGGCGGGTGTTGTCGAAGACGACACAGTCTCCGGGGGAGAGCCGGAAGGTGACCATGAGGTCGGGGCGGTACAGGATGTCGGCGAACGCCCGGTAGGCCGCGTAGAACGCTGACGTCCGGTCCGGCGGCAGGCGCAGCGGCTGCATCGACCGGTTGTTGAACCTCACCTCGCGGATGCGGCCGGTCGGGTCGAGGCCGATCATCGGCTGGGTCGCCGTCAGCTCGGTGCCGGCGTCGGCGAACCGGAAGGTCACCGGCGTACGCGTCAGGGTCTCGAACGCAGCGGGGTCCTGCGTGCGCAGCAGCGCCGCGGCATGGAACCCGTCGACGAGGCCGGACTCGCCGCCGTCGACCGCGTTGGACAGGCAGTGCAACAGCTGCACCGTGGGCACGGGGTCCCGGTAGGGATTGTCGGTGTGGGGCGTGATCGGCAGGCCGGTGAAGGCGAGGTTGGTCGGCGAGGCCTCGACACGGACGTCGAAGAGCGTGCCGTAGTTCGTCTCGCGGACGTAGCCGAAGCCGGCAGCGACCTCCAGCACCGCGCCCGGCTCGACTGGCACTCCGCGCAGCACCGTGAAGCCCGTGCGCAGCACGGCATCGAGGCAGTCGGCTCGGTGTCGGGGGTCCGACTGGAACCGGGCCCAGTCGCCCTCCGGTGGCTGGGTGGTCGCCCAGAGCTGCTTGGCGTCCTCGCAGCGGTCGTCTGGCACCTGCCCGGCGGCGAGGAACGCCGGGTCGAGCCGGCTGACGTGACCGTCGCTGAAGGTGACCGTCGTCCCGGTGACGTCGACGATGCTGATGTCGACGTCGAGGTCGGTGATGCCGAACAGCTTCTGCCCGTTGCGCGGATCTCGGCACTCGGCGCACGGGCAGTTGTCGCGCAGCCAGATGGCCGGCTGCGTGGTGTCGATGAAGGTCGTGGTCCCGGTCATCGGAGTCCTCGGATCAGGCTGTTGCTCTGGAGGGAGTCGTGGACGGCGCGGGCGCGGCGCCCACGCGCAGCAGACTGCCACGGCGGGACCCCGGCCGCAGCCGGGGGAGCGTGGTGTCCGAACGGGAGCTCCGAGTCGTCGCCGAGGGCGGCCAGGACACTGGGCAGCATCGCCTTCGCCGTGCGCTTGTAGCCGGCGCTCGAGGGATGGAACCGGTCGATCGCGAACATCTTGTCGGGCTCGGCGACGAAGAACGGCCCCACCAGCACGTCGAGCGACACGACGCGAGCGCCGAGCCCGATGCCGGTCTGACGTTGGGCCGCGGCGAGCTGACGCGACGCCACGCCGATGATCGTGCGGAGCGGCTGGGGGACGGCCCCGAGCGCGCTGAGGTCGGGGCAGGTGCCGATCACGACCTGCGTCCCCTCGTCGCGCAGAGCCGACACGGCAGAGGCGAGGTGGTCGCAGGAGACTGACGTCTTGACCCGGTGGGTGACGTCGTTGCCTCCCACGACGATGACGGCGACGTCGGCCGAGTAGCCCCGGGGGAGTCCGGACAGCTGGCTTCGCACCATGGACGTCTCGGACCCGACGGTCGCGGCGGTGTGCAGGCGCACCGATCGGCGGGTGCCGTCGGCCACGCGCTTGGCCAGCTGTGCGCCCAGCGTGCGCTTGGGTCTGTCCGCGCCGAGTCCCGCGGCGATGGAGTCACCCAGCAGGAGCAGCTGGATCGGGTCGCCGTACGACGGGCGGTAGAGCTTGTCCGCCTGGTGGGGATCCTCGCCCAGGGGCTTGCCGATCACGCGTCGAGCGATGATCGCCTGACGTCGCACGAGCTCGCGGGCGCCGAGGAGCGACAGCGCCGTCGCTCCGGCGAGGACGAGGCCAGGCGCCAGGACACGCGCCAGGACGTGGCGCCGGCTCACCTCACGCCGCCAGCTCTTCTCGCCCGCGAAGGATGACCGAGGCGTAGTGGACCGAGATCAGCTCGTCGACCACCGCGGCCCACGAACGGCCGGCCACCTCGACGCGTGCCTGGCCGGCCACGGACCTCCTCAACGCGGCATCGCCCGTGAGGGTCTCCACCGCGTGGCGGAGGGACGGCCGGTTGCTCGGGTCGTAGAGGAGCCCGGTGTGTCCGTCGCGCACGAGGTCGAGCGGTCCACCGGCGGCCGGCGCGACCACGGGTACGCCGCTGGCCTGCGCCTCCTGGATGGTCTGGCAGAAGGTCTCGGCCTCTCCGGGGTGGACGAAGACGTCGAGGGAGGCGAAGGCCGTCGCGAGCTCGGGTCCGCCGAGCATGCCGGTGAACGTGGCCATCGGCAGGCGCTGCTCGAGCCACGGGCGCAGCGGGCCGTCACCGATGACGACCAGGCGCGTGCCGGGCAGGTCGGCGAGCTCGACCAGCCGACGCACCTGCTTCTCGGCGGCGAGCCTCCCGACGTACCCGATGGCGAGGCGTTCAGGACCCTGGGCGAACCTGGCGTGCGTCTCTTCGCAGCGCCGGTCCGGTCCGAACAGGTCGAGCGAGACGCCTCGACGCCACAGGTGCAGGTTCGGTACGCCGAGCGCGGTGAGCTGGGCGTGGGAGCTGCTCGAGGGCACCAGGGTGCGCGAGGAGCGGCGGTGGATCCGGGACACCCACCGCTCGAGGACGGGAAGGGTACGGACGCCGTACTGGCGCGCGAACGCTCCGATGTCGGTCTGGTAGACGGCGACAGTCGGAATCGCGAGCCTGCGGGCGCTCCGCAGGCCGACTGCTCCGAGCACGACGGGTGAGGCGAGGTGGACGACGTCGGGGGCGAAGTCCGCGATGGCACGCTCGACGGCGACGTCGGGAAGCCCGAGGGAGAAGGAGCGGTACCCCGGCAGGGGGATCGAGCGCACCCGCACCACCCGTGAGCGGCCGTGGTGCGCGGGGCCGGGACCCGGCGCGACGATCAGCACCTGGTGCCCTCGCTGCACCAGCCGGTCCGCGATGTGCCGGACGGTGTTGGTGACGCCGTTGACGTGGGGAAGGAAGGACTCGGTCACGATGGCGACTCGCATAGCGCGAGCCTCGGGAATGCGGGTGAATGGTCGGCAACGTCCGGTTCCGTGTCGCGTGAAGCGCCGGGGTGGGCAGATGAACAGCCACCCACCGCGCAGGATCGGTGGTAGGCATGGCTCGTGACCGGACGGAAGGAGCCAGCGCGTGGAAGTCCGTGAGCTCGGCCATCTCGTGCTGTACGTCCGCGACATCGAGCGGTCGGCGCACTTCTACCGCGACGTGCTCGGCTGGCGCTCGCTGCAGGACCCCGACGAGGTGCTGCCGTTTCCTGCCGTGGCCTTCAGCGCGCCCTCGGGGCGCACCCATCACGAGCTGCTGCTCATCGAGGTGGGTGAGGACGCGGCGCGGCTGCCGGCGGGCCGTCGGCTCGGCCTGTACCACTTCGGGCTGAAGGTGGGCGACAGCGACGACGACCTGCGTGAAGCACTGGCGACCCTGCAGGCCCACGGCGTGCCCGTGCTCGGCGCGAGCGACCACACCGTGACCCACAGCCTCTACATAGCCGACCCGGACGGCAACGAGATCGAGCTGTACGTCGACATGCCTGGCGTGGACTGGCGCGAAGACCCCAGCCTGGTGATGTCCCCGGTCAAGCCGCTGACGCTGTAGCCGCCCTCGGACCAGGCGTGCCTCAGCGCCTGATCCAGCGGATCAGGACCAGGACGACGACGAGGGCGACGGCGGCCTGCTTCCAGTAGGACTTGAGCAACACGGGCAGCACGGTCGCCCCGAGGTCGAGTGCGTCGTCGCTCTGCGCCGCTCTCGGGGGCGGGGGGGCCGCGGTGACCGGGCCGGGTGGTGCTGCCTCCTGCTTCGCCTTGGCTTGCTCGGTGGCGTCGTCTGCCTGCGCCGATGCCTCCGCCGGCGTGGTGGGGGGCGCCTCGGCGGACCCAGCAGCAGGGGCCCCTCCGGTGCCACCGAGCTTCTGCTCGAGGCAGTCGGTGAACTGACCCAGGAGCTTGTCGGAGACGTCCTGCATCACGCCGCGACCGAACTGGGCCGGCTTGCCGGTGATGTTCAGGTCGGTGTGCACCGAGACCCGCGTGGAGCCGTTCTCGTCGGTCATCGTCGCGACCACGTGGGCGCCGGCGGTGCCGTTGCCGCGCTTGTCCTTGCCCTTGGCCTCGATCTTCATCGTGTGCGAGGACTCGTCCTTCTCCACGAAGGTGCCCGAGCCGTTGTAGACGAGCGCGATCGGCCCCAGCTTGACCTTGACGCTGCCCTGGAAGGAGTCGCCCTCGACCGAGGTGACCTGGGCGCCGGGGAAGCAGACCGCCACCGACTCGATGTCGTCGAAGGCCGTCCATGTCTCCTCGACGCCCGCCGGCACCGTGAACTCGTGCGTCAGCTCCACGCGGTCAGCCTCCTGCGGCCTTCAGGACCGCCCGACGGGTGAGCACCTCGGCGAGATGACTGCGGTAGTCGGCGTCACCGTTGAGGTCCGAGGGCGGGTTGGTGCCCTCCGTGGCGTGCGCAGCAGCGGCGCGTACGGCGTCCTCGGTGGCCGGCTGGCCGGCCAGCGCGGCCTCGACCCCGTGGGCGCGAATGGGGGTCGAGCCCATGTTGGTGAGAGCGACGCGGGCTTCGGCGATGGTGTCCCCGTCGACGCGGACGGTCGCCGCGACCGCGACGATCGGCCACTGGTGGGCCACGCGCACGAACTTCTCGTAGTGCGCGGTCCACCCGGTGTGCTTGGGGATCCTGACCTCGGTGAGGATCTCGTCCTCGCCGATGGCGGTCTCGAAGAGGTCGACGAAGAAGTCCTGCGCCTCGACGGTCCGGGTCCCCGACGCCCCGGCGATGACGAACTGCGCCTCGAGAGCAAGGGCCGGCGCGCCCATGTCACCGGCCGGGTCGGCGTGCGCCAACGCCCCGCCGAGGGTGCCTCGGTGCCGGATCTGGGCATCGGCGAGGTGCTGGACCGCCTCGTGCAGGAGGGCCGCGTGCTCGGCGACCAACGGATCGGACTGCACCACGGCGTGCGGAGTCATCGCCCCGACGACGATGGCGTCGCCGTCGTCACGCACGCCGCGCAGGGAGTCGATCTTGCCCAGGTCGATGACCATCTCCGGGGCGTTGAGCCGCATCCGGAGCACCGGTAGCAGGCTCTGGCCACCGGCCAGGATCTTCGCGTCGTCGCCGTGCTGGGCCAAGGCTGCCAGCGCCTCCTCGACCGAGGCCGGGGCCAGGTAGTCGAACTGGACGGGGATCATTCGCCCGCTCCTTCCGTGCTGTCCGTGCCGGGTTCGTCCCCGCTGAAGTGCGGCATCGCGGCGCCCTCGGTGTCGTCGGTCCCGCCGGAGGTGCCACCGTTGACCGCCTTCCACACCCGTTCGGGCGTGCAGGGCATCTGGATGTCGTTCACCCCGAAGTGACGGATCGCATCCACCACCGCGTTCACGACCGCTGGCGTCGACGCGATGGTGCCGGCCTCGCCGACACCCTTCGTGCCGAGCGTGTTGGTGGTCGACGGCGAGGTGGTGTGGTCGATGTCGAAGCTGATCGTGTCCGCAGCGGTCGGCAGCAGGTAGTCGACGAACGAACCCGAGACGAGGGTGCCGTTGTCGTCGAAGACCGCTTCCTCCCACAGCGCCTGGGCGATGCCCTGGACGAGTCCGCCGTGGACCTGCCCGGCCACGATCAGTGGGTTGACGATGTTGCCGATGTCGTCGCAGGCGACGTACTTGCGCATCTTCAGCGAGCCGGTCTCGGTGTCGACCTCCATCGCGCACAGGTGCGTGCCGTGCGGGAAGGAGAAGTTGACCGGGTCGTAGGTCGCCTCGGAGTCGAGCGAGGGCTCCATCCCGTCAGGCAGGTTGTGGGCGGCGAAGACCGCGGTCGCGATCTCCCCGATCCCCATGCCCTGGTCGGTGCCCCGGACCGAGAACCTCCCGGCCTCGAACTCGATGTCGTCCACCGATGCCTCGAGCAGGTGGGCCGCGACGGGCCGAGCCTTCTCGATCACCTTGTCGGCGGCGAGCACCAGCGCCTCCCCACCCACGGTGAGCGAGCGGGAGCCGTAGGTGTCCAAGCCCTTGGCGGAGACCTGGGTGTCGCCGTGGAGCACCTCCACGTCGGCGAAGTCCACCCCGAGCCGGTCCGCGACGATCTGGCTCCAGGCCGTCTCGTGTCCCTGGCCGTGGGCCGAGGACCCGGTCACCACCTCGACCTTGCCGGTCGCGAGCATCCGGATGGTCGCGTGCTCCCACCCGCCGGCGCCGTAGTCGAGGCTGCCCAGGACGCGCGACGGGGCCAGGCCGCACATCTCGGTGAAGGTCGAGATGCCGATGCCCAGCTGCACCGGGTCGTTGGCCTCGCGACGCCGCTTCTGCTCGGCACGCAGCTCGTCGTAGCCGAACATCTCCTTGGCGCGCGCCGTGGCCGCCTCGTAGTTGCCGCTGTCGTACTCCAGGCCCGCCACGCTGGTGAACGGGAACTCCTCGTGCTTGATCCAGTTCTTCTCGCGGATCTCGAGGGGGTCGACACCCACCTCGACCGCGAGCTCGTCCATCAGCCGCTCGATGCCGTACGTCGCCTCGGGCCGACCCGCGCCACGGTAGGCGTCGGTCCAGGTCTTGTTGGTCAGCACGGTCTGGCAGGCGAAGTGGTACGCCGGGAACTTGTAGATCGCGTTGAACATGAACGCGCCCAGCACCGGGACACCGCCGCCGACGATGGCGACGTAGGCGCCGAGGTCCGCCAGCAGCTCGACCTTGAGGCCGGTGACGGTCCCGTCCTTCTCCGCTGCCAGCGTGAGCTTCTGCCACTGGTCCCGACCGTGGTGGGCCGAGAGCAGCGACTCCGAACGGGTCTCGGTGTACTTGACGGGCTTGTTGAGCCGCCGGGCGACCGCCCAGGTGATCCACTCCTCCGGCGTCGCCTGGAGCTTGCCGCCGAAGCCGCCGCCCACGTCGGGGGCGATCACGCGGATCTTCGACTCCGAGACCCCGGTGGTGGCGGCGAGCGCGAAGCGGAGGATGTGCGGGATCTGGGTGGCCGACCACATGGTCAGCTGTTCGCCGGTCGGGTCGACGACGACCGAGCGGGGCTCCATGAACGCCGGGATGAGGCGCTGCTGGCGGTACTCGCGCTCGATGACGATGCCGTCGGTGCGAGCCTTGGCGATCGCCTCCTCGGTGTCACCCCCGGTGCCTGCCTCCGCGGAGTCGAAGACCCAGAGGGCCGACTTGTTCGTCTCGAGGTCCGGGTGCGCCAGGGGGCCGCCGGTCTCGGCGGCCTCGGCGGCCGCCTTCAGCTCGAGGGCTGCGGGCAGCTCCTCGTAGTCGACCTCGACCAGCTCGGCGGCGTCGCGTGCCTCGGCCCCCGTGCGCGCCACCACCACGGCGACGATCTCCCCGGCGAACGCGACCCGGTCGGCCGGCATGGGGGAGTGCACCGGTGTCTTCTGGTCGGGCGTGATGGGCCAGGCGTTGATGCACACGCCGAGCTCGTCACCGAAGTCCTTCCCGGTGAGGACCGCGACCACGTTGGTCATCTCGCTCGCGGCGGCGGTGTCGATGCTGGTGATGTTCGCGTGCGGGAACGGGCTGCGCACCATGGCCAGGTGCAGCATCCCGTTGAGCTGGATGTTGTCGGTCCAGCGGGTGCGACCGGTGATCAGCCGCTGGTCCTCCTTGCGGCGGCGGTCGCGGCCGATCTCGCTCGCAGCGGCGTCGGCGGGCCGTTCCTGGGTGGCGGTCATGCCGACGCCCCCTCGCTCTGGGCGCCGTGCTCGGCGGCGTACAGCACCGCCCTGACGATGTTGTGGTACCCGGTGCAGCGACACAGGTTGCCCTCGAGACCGACGCGCACCTCCTCCTCGGTGGGGTGCGGGTTGTTCGCCAGGAGGTCGATGCTCTGCATGATCATGCCCGGCGTGCAGAACCCGCACTGGAGGCCGTGGCACTCGCGGAAGGCGGCCTGCACCGGGTGCAGCTCGCCGTTGGTGGCCAGCCCCTCGACGGTCGCGACCTCCCCGCCGTCGGCCTGCACCGCCAGCACGTTGCACGACTTCACGCTCTGTCCGTTGAGGTGGACCGTGCAGGCGCCGCAGTTGCTGGTGTCGCAGCCGATGACGGTGCCGGTCTTCCCGACCTTCTCGCGGAGGTACTGCACCAGCAGCATCCGCGCTTCGACGTCGTCGGAGACCTTCTCCCCGTCGACGGTGAGGCTGATCCGGGTCATGCGCGTCTCCCTGAAGAAAGGTGAGGTGGGTCACGGTGGTGTGACTCAGCTCAACCTAGGTCCGCGAGGTTGGCGGGAGGTTGGGGCCGGTCTCCGCTCACCCGCGGGCGACGGCCATCCGGCCCTTCAGGAGCGGGATGGCCGGGTGCCGGACGTGGTCGCGCTCGAGGGCGGCCAGGCAGACCTCGATCACCTCGGTGTCGTAGGGCACGAGCTCGCTGTAGCGGACCACCGCTTCGGGTTGGGGGTCGGCCCGCAGGGCCTCGCGCACCGCGACGGCGACGTACTCGGCCATCTCCGCCAGCGCTGGGGAGTTGGTGCCAGGCAGCAGGTCGCCGCCGTAGGCCTCGACGGCAGCTGCCACCTGGCCGCGACGCAGCTGGGCGAGCACGTGCTCGACGTCGGTGGCGACCGGCATCATCAACCGGTACGGACGCGAGGAGAGCTGCCCACCGAGTGCTTGCCGGAGGTGGGAGACCTCCGCCTTGAGCGTGGAGAACGTGACCGCCTGGTCGCCGTAGAGCATCGCGTGCAGCTGCTCGAGGGAGAGGCCCTCGGGGTGCAGGGCCAGGAGCGCGAGCACCTCGGTCTGACGCCGGTTGAGCAGGAGTCGCCGACCGTCCAGACGCGCCTCGGCCGTGCCGAGCAGGGTCAGCACCAGGCCCGGGTCGCTGGTCTCGTCGACCAGCGCGGAGGGGTGGTAGGACGAGCGCGGCAGCGCCGTCTCGATCAGGCGGGCCATCACCCGTGCGGTCGCCAGCCCGATCGGGTGGGTGCGGTCCCAGGTGGTCGAGAGGTCGATGACGCCGAGCTGGATCCCGGTGGTCGGGTCGTGCACCGGGGCGGCCCAGCAGACCCAGTTGTGCACGATCGAGGCGTAGTGCTCGGCGCTGAAGACCATGGACGGCTCGGAGAGCCGGTTCGACAGGTCGAGGGCGTTGGTGCCGACCGACTCGTCGTCCCAGCGGGCCGAGGCCACGAAGTTGACCGACTCCGCCTTGCGGCGCATCACCCGCCCGCCGTACGTCCACAGGATCCGGGTGTCCGCGTCGGTCACGGCGATGACGAGATCGCCGTCCTCAGCGGTGCGCCGCAGCTCGGTCTCGACGTTCTCGACCGCTCGCTGCAGCGGGGAGTCGTGCCACATCGACGCCGTCTCGGACTCGTCGGCCAGCGGCGCCTCGGACACGTACGGGGTGATCGCGGCGTGGGAGCGGGCCCAGCTGGTCAGGATCTCCGGGCGCACCAGCGCCTCGGCGCCGTCACCGGTCTCCACGAAGGTCGCCCAGGCGCTCACAGCGTCGATTCGCCGAGCCTCCAGTTCCGAGCGAGCCATGTGGCGACAGTAGCCCGGGCGTGACTGCGGTCACAGGGCCCACCCGAGGACTGGCCTCAGGCTCCCGGCACCGAGGACTGGCCGTGGATGCGCCCCTCGGTGGTCTGCAGCCTCTGCCCGCTGCCGCCCCAGCGCCCCGCGATGATCTCGGCGGCGATGCTGATGGCCGTCTCCTCCGGCGTGCGTGCTCCGAGGTCCAGGCCGATCGGGCTGGAGAGCCGGCCGAGCTCCTCCTCGCCCAGACCCGCCTCCCGCAGTCGGGCGATGCGGTCCTCGTGGGTCCGGCGGGAGCCCATCGCGCCGACGTAGGCGATCTGGGGGAGGTTCAGGGCGACCTGGAGAAGCGGTACGTCGAACTTGGGGTCGTGGGTGAGGACGGTGACGACGGTGCGCGGGTCGATCCGACCGGCCTCGGCCTCGGCGGCGAGGTACCGGTGTGGCCAGTCGACGACCACCTCGTGGGCATCCGGGAACCGGGTGTGCGTGGCGAAGACCGGCCGGGCGTCGCACACGGTGACCCGATAGCCGAGGAAGGCGCCGACCTTGGCCACGGCCGCCGCGAAGTCGATCGCTCCGAAGACCAGGAGCCGCGGCTTCGGCGCGAAGGCCCACACGAAGACCCGCATCCCCTCCCCGCGCCGCTCTCCGTCCGGTCCGTAGGTCAGGGTCGCGTTGGTGCCCGACGCGAGCAACCCGATGGCGTCGTCGTTCACCGCGTCGTTCGCCCGGTCGGAGCCGACCGTGCCGATCGGAGGTTGGTCGGGCCGGACGATCAGGCGCTGCCCGAGTCGCTCGGGGTCCGGGTGCTCGATGACCGTGGCCACGGCCACCGGGCGGCCGGCGGCGATGTCAGCGGCGATGTCGCCCAGCTCGGGGAAGGTCTCCCGGTTGATCCGCTCCACCCAGACGTCGAGGATCCCACCACAGGTGAGGCCCACGGCGAAGGCGTCCTCGTCCGAGACGCCGTAGCGCTGCAGCACCGCGTCGCCCGAGTCGACCACCTCCTGCGCCAGCGAGTAGACGGCGCCCTCGACACAGCCCCCGGACACCGACCCCACGGCCGTCTCGTCCGGACCCACGAGCATCGAGGCGCCCGGCGGGCGGGGCGCCGACTGGAAGGTGGCCACGACGGTGCCGACCCCCACGGTCTCGCCGTGCTCCCACCACTCCATCAGCTCAGCAAGCACGTCACGCACGTGCGATCACCTCGATGAGTTCGCTGTAGGTCGCCAGCGAGTGACCGGCGACGAATTGGTCAACGAACGGAAGCACCGCCATCATCCCTTGCTGCACGGGTTCGTAGCCCATCTTGCCCCGGTGCGGGTTGACCCAGACCACTCGGTGGGCGATGCCGCGCAACCGCCGCATCTGCTCGGCCAGCAGCGCGGGGTCGCCACGCTCCCAGCCGTCGCTGAAGACCACGACGACCGCGCCCCGCGCGGCTCCGCGCTGACCCGACCTGGTCATGAACGTCTCGAGGGTCTCGCCGAGCCGGGTGCCGCCCGACCAGTCCGGGACCTCTCGGCCCGCCGAGACGAGGGCACGTTCGACGTCGTGCACGAGCAGCGAGCGGGTGACCCGCGTCAGCCTGGTCCCGAGGGTGAAGGTCTCCACCCGGCCCCCTTGTGCGGCTCCGGCCCGGGAGATCCGGTGTGCGAGCCGGAGCAGCACCTCGGCGTACCCACTCATCGAGCCGGACACGTCGACCAGGAGCAGCACGCGTCGTGGGCGACGAGCACGCCGGCGCCACTCCACCGGGGCGGGCTCGCCCATCCTGCGCAGGCTGGCTCGCAGGGTCCGCGAGGCATCCACCCGGCCTCGCCGCCAGGGGTCCTGCCGGGCCACCCGACGTACGGGAAGCCGGGGCCGAAGGGTGTCCAGGAGGGCGTTGAGGCGTTGCTTCTCCGAGGCCGAGAGCCCCGCGACGTCGCGCTCGCGCAAGAGGTCGGCGTCGCTGGCCCGCGCCCGCACGACCTCCGCGTCGTCCTCCGCGGTGCCGTCACCGGCGCTGTCGTCGTGCGAGGTCGGCAGCTCGGTGAAGGCAGGCGTCACGGCCGCTCCGCGGCGCTCGCGGGGCAGCCCCTCGGAGGCGTTGAAGTAGGCCCGATGGACCTCGTCGTAGCGGACCAGGTCCTCCGGCGAAGCACAGAGCGTGGCGCGCCCGGCGTCGTAGGTCCCGCGCGCGTCGGCCAGCCCGACCAGGGTGACCGCGGAGAGGTACCCCTGGGTGCGGTCCTGCGTCACCCGCACTCCTGCAGCGCGCAACGCCCGGGTGAACCCGATCAGGATCTCGTCGGCGTCGCGGACCGTCGCCCCGGGAGCCGGGGCGGGCGAGCTGCTCACGACCGGAGCATCTGGTCGAGCGCCTGCTGCACCTTCTGGCCGTCCTCGCGGTACTTCACCAGGGCGCCCAGGGTGCGGGCCGCCGACTCCAGGTCGAGATCGGTGGTGCCGAGCTGGTGCAGGGCCAGCGCCCAGTCGATGGTCTCGGCGACCCCGGGCGGCTTCTGCAGCCCGGCGCCGCGGAGCTGCTGGACGACGCCCACCACCTGGCGGGTGAGCTCCGCGGACACCTCGGGTGCACGGGAGCGGACGATCTCGACCTCGCGCTCGAGTCCCGGGTGGTCGATCCAGTGGTACAGGCAACGGCGCTTGAGGGCGTCGTGCAGGTCGCGGGTGCGGTTCGAGGTGAGCACCACGATCGGCGGGGTCGCCGCGGCGACGGTGCCGAACTCCGGGATGCTCACCTGGTACGTCGAGAGCACCTCGAGCAGGAAGGCCTCGAACTCGTCGTCCGCCCGGTCGACCTCGTCGACCAGCAGGACGGCCGGACTGCGCTGCAGCGCGGCCAGGACCGGCCGGGCCAGCAGGAAGCGCTCGTCGTACAGCGACTTCTCGGCCTCCGGCAGGAGCTCGGGGTCGACCCGGCCCGTGGCTTCGAGCGCCCGGAGGTGCAGGATCTGGCGCGGGAAGTCCCAGTCGTAGAGGGCCTGGGTGGAGTCGATCCCCTCGTAGCACTGGAGTCGGACCAGCGGGAGGTCCAACGAGGCCGCGATCGCCTCGGCGAGTGCCGTCTTTCCGGTCCCCGGCTCGCCCTCCACCAGCAACGGCCGCTGCATCCTCATCGCCAGGAACGTCACCGTCGCGAGCGCGGGATCGGCCAGGTAGCCAGTCGTCCGCAGTCGCTCGGCGACGTCGTCGGGGGTCGCCGGATCCGATGCTGACGTCATGACGGCCACCCTACGAACAGGTGCGTTGGTCGCACGTTGGTCGCGAGGTCGTGAGGCCATGCGCCGCGCTCAACGCAGGCTGTCGACGTCGCGACCAGCGGCCAGGTCTCCGCATTCGACCAACGTCGGATGCCGGCCCGCGAGGTATCCCTTGGCGCCCTCGTCGCCGGTCGCGGTCTCGATCACGCCCGCCCAGTGGTCGCGGCCGAGGAGCACCGGATGTCCGGGACGCCCGTGGTAGACCGCCCGGGCCAGCACGTCGGGGCCCGTGGCCGCAGCCAGCACCCGCCCGACGACGGCCGCACCCACGTCCGGGAGGTCGACCAGCGAGACCAGCGCGGCGTCGGCTGCAGCGTCGAGCGAGCCCAGTCCTGTGCGGAGCGAGGCAGACATGCCTTCCGCCCAGTCCTCAGCCACCACCACCTGGACGTCGACACCCTCGAGGAGAGCGCGCGCGTCACCCGCCATCGCTCCCAGGACCACGACCACCGTCGAGCAGCCGCCGTCGTGGAGCGCGGCCACCGCACGTCGCAGCCAGGAGGTCCCGTCGTCATCGCGCACCAGCGCCTTGGGCCGCCCCATGCGCGAGCCGGCCCCCGCGGCAAGGAGCAACCCGGCGCTGGTCGGTTCGGTGGTCATGGGTCCAGTGTGTGGACACAGCGTGCCGTGGGGAAGGCGATCGGGCGCGTTCGCCGTTTGGTGGACGCTGCAACGGGGTAGATCGTGAGACCGCGGCTCGCACATGGCTCGGTCATGCCTTCCACAGGAGCCGTTCAGGATCACCGGCTACCGTCCTCAGTCGCGTCCTCGATCGAAAGGTTCCACCTGTGCTTCGACGTCTACGTCGTCCCACCACTGCTCTTGCCTTCGCGGCGCTGCTCGTTCCCGTCCTCGGGGCCTGCGGCAGCAGCAGCGAGCACAAGGACACCAAGGCCGAGGGGACGCTCTCGGGCGTCTCGTTGACCGGTGACGTGGGCAAGGGCATCACGGCGAAGTGGCACAAGGCGATCACGCAGCCGAAGACCGCCAAGGTGACGACCCTGGTCAAGGGGTCCGGCGGCAAGATCGCGAGCGGCGACACGGTGAGCACCTACGTGTGGATCGGCAACGGCACCACCAAGAAGGTCGCCTTCAGCGACTACCAGAACGGCAAGGCCGAGCCGATCCCGGACAACGGGCAGGTGAGCCCGGTCTTCGACAAGCTGTTCGAGGGTGCGACGTACGGCTCCCGCGTGGCGACCGTGACCACCGCGACCGACCTGCTCGGCTCCGCCGCCAGCGGCGCGCAGCTCGGCATCGGGGCCAAGGACAGCATCGTGCTCGTCGCGGACTTCGTGAAGAAGGCGCCGGTCTCGCCGAACCCGTCGGACTCCAAGGCGCACAACGCCTCCCCGAAGGCGCAGCCGAAGGTCGTGACGAAGAAGGGCAAGCCGGTCGCCCTGGACTGGAAGGGCATCGCCGAGCCGTCGCTGACGACGCCGGTGCAGCGCGTGATCCTCAAGAAGGGCCACGGCGCGCCGGTGAAGGCCACGGACACGCTGACGGTCAACTACCTCGGCGAGACCTACAAGGCGAAGGCTCCCTTCGACGAGAGCTACTCCAAGTCGGCGATGACCCAGCCGCTGGGCAACCTCGTCCCGGGCTGGAAGATCGGCCTGGCCGGGGTGAAGGTCGGAAGCCGCGTGCTGCTGCAGATCCCACCGGCCCTCGGGTACGGCGCGCAAGGCAGCGGGACCGCGATCCCGGGCAACGCGACGCTGTGGTTCGTGATCGACGTGGTGAAGGCGAAGTCCTCCTAGGCCAGCCTTCGTCTGGCCGCGGGCCTCACTGAGCCCTGAAGGAGTCGAAGGTCAGCTTCAGCGGTGAGGTGCTGGTGACGTTGGTGGAGCCGGAGTTCGCGTAGCCGTAGACGCCGACCGAGCCGGCCGCCTGCAGGTTCAGCGTCGCAGCCGTGGTCCCGGTGTCGGTCTTGGTGACCTGCCACGCCGCGGGCTCGGTGTCGGAGGACCTCCACATCTTGGCCGAGACCGTCACCGGGCTGGTGCCCGTCACGTTGATCGCGAGGGTGTACGGCGTCCCGGCCGTGATCGTGCCAGGCACGACGACAGAGGTCATGCCGACGCTGTCGCGCAGCAGCCACAACCGGGTGTTGCCGTTGCCGTCGAGCGTCAGCCGCGCGAGGTACTCGTCGGACCCCACGCGGCGGCCGATGAGCCCGACGTAGAGGCTGTCACCGGTCCCGGTGCCGGTCGGGACCTTGTCGAGGTTGAACTCCGTCGTGGTCGTGGCCGAGGTGGACGAGACCGAACCGAGGATCGCGCGCTGGGTCGAGCTCGGGGGGACCGAGATGGTCGCGGCCCCCGGCAGGACGGCGAACTTGGCGGCCTGCCCGGTCGCGATGGTCCACGGACCACCGACGTCGGCGGTCCCCCACCCGTTGGCCACGGTGCGGTTGAAGGTGTCGTTGGCGAGGTAGCTCACCGTGTCCACCGCCACGTCCTGGGTCTTCGTGGTGCTGTCGCCGTCGTTGTCGGTCACCGTCAGCGACACCGTGTAAGTCCCGGGTGCGGGGTAGAGGTAGCTGGCTTGCGGTGTGTCGGCGGTGTCGGAGCCCGTCGAGGTGTCACCGAAGTCCCAGGCGTACGACGAGATGGTCCCGTCGGAGTCGGAGGACCCGGAGCCGTTGACACTGAGGTTCAGCCCGTTGGTGCTGAAGGTGAACGACGCCGTCGGTGGCACGTTCGGCAGGGTCACGACGACGTTCTGCGTCTGGCTGTCGGTGCCACCCTTGTCGTCGGTGACCGTCAGCGTCACCGGGTAGGTGCCGGACTTGGCGTACAGGTGCGACGTCGTCTTCCCGGTGCCGGTCGCCCCGTCGCCGAAGCTCCAGGCCCAGGTCTTCACGACGCCGTCGGTGTCGCCCGAGCCGGACCCGTCGAGGTTCACCGTGCCAGCGTTGACGTTGTAGGTGAACGACGCGGTCGGCGGGTCGTCGGGCACGGTCACCTGCACGTTCTTGGTGGTGCTGTTGCTGGCGCCCTTGTTGTCGGTCACCGTCAGCTTCACCGCGTAGGTGCCCGAGGCGGCGTAGGGATGCGACGTGGTCTGGCCGCTGCCGGCGGGGGAGCCGTCGCCGAAGTCCCACGCGTAGCTCGAGATCGAGCCGTCGACGTCGGTCGAGCCCGAGCCGTCGAAGGATGCCGTGGCACCGTTGGTGCTCGAGGTGAAGGAGGCGATCGGGGGGACGTTCGTCAGCGTGCCCCGGCCACTGGCGTTGTAGTGGTTGAGGACCTGGGTTGCAGTCAGGGCCGAGGGGTTGACCGAGTAGTCGTCCAGGGCGCCGTTGAAGTAGTTGCCACCGCTCCAGGCGTACCCGCCACCGACGCGCCAGTACCCGCCGTAGGAGATCGCGGTGCTGCTGGTGGCCAGGGTGTTGGTGCCCACCGACTTGCCGTCGACGTAGAGCGTCATGCCCGTCGGCCCGAGCGTGGCCACGGCCTGGTGCCACAGACCGTTCTTGAACGTGCCCGAGGAGGTGATCACCCGGCGGCCGCTGGTGCTGGTGCCGCTGGTCAGGACCCCGAACGCCACGTGGCCGCTGGTGTCCATGTAGATCATCCGGTCGGCCTTGACCAGTCCCTGGCTGTGCGTCGGATCACCGGTCGAGGAGTCGCCGTATTCCGCGAGCACACCGCCAGTGCTGGAGGTGGTCTTGAACCAGATCTCCTGGGAGAACGTGGTCGGCGCGTAGTGCAGGTTGGTGCTGACGATCTCGCCGTCGACGGTGCCGTTGAAGGTCGAGGCCGTGTCGCTGGTGTTGGTCATCGCGCCCGCGGTGCCGCGGCTGACGCCCGTGCCGGCCGTCGGGTTGTCGGCGCCGCTCTTGTCGTTGGTCGTCGCGGTGGTCTCGTCGAGGCGCCAGTACTTGCTGGCACCGTCACCGATCACGCTCGCGGCGTACGGGTCGAGCGTGTTCGCGCCGGAGACCGTCACGGTCGCCCAGTTGGAGTTCACGACGTTGTTGTCGCTGTCCAGGACGCGCACGGCATATCGCACGACCGACCCCGGTGCCTGGCCGGTGTCGGTGAAGGACATCGCCTGGCCGCTCCACTGGTAGGCGGACTGGGTGGTCGTGTAGATCTTCGTGTTGGTGTCGCCACGGAAGAGCTGGTAGGTCAGCGTCTGGTCGTCGCGGTCCCACAGCGCCGGCCACGAGAGGTGCACCTGGCCGGGGGCGTAGCTCTGCGCGTTGGGGGTGAAGGTGGAGCCGCTCGCCGTCTGCGGGCCCACCTTGTGCGGGGAGACCGCCTTGACCCCGAACCGGA
This sequence comes from uncultured Actinomycetota bacterium, assembly GCA_963794435.1. GTDB lineage: Bacteria > Actinomycetota > Actinomycetes > Propionibacteriales > Nocardioidaceae > Marmoricola. The sequence goes on along the minus strand of CAWCDX010000010.1, from coordinate 76,633 downwards.
CGATGCCCTGCTGGGAGATGCCGTCGACCTTGAGGAACTCACCGCCGTAGACGACGTACTGCGAGTTGCCGGTCACCGTCCAGGTCGCCTGGCCCTTGCCGGTGTAGGTGCCTGACACGAACTGCGGGAAGAAGTTCAGCAGCTGCCCGCGCGGCGCCCCGGCGTGGCTGGCGTAGCCGTAGAGGTCCGGCCCGGTGTCGACGCCCATCGCCGCCTTCGTCCACGCGGTGGCGTGCCACTTGACCCAGGCGTTCGAGGTCGGCCCGGTCTGCGGGAAGCCCCCGGAGTTGCCGCAGTAGTGCTTGTGGCTCGCGACGTAGACCACGTCGCCGATCGGTGCGGCGTCGTAGGAGTCGCCGTGGCAGTCGTCGAGGGTGACCAGCGAGCCGTCGCTCCACGAGGCCTGGAAGACGCCCTCGGTGTTGCCGGTGCCGTTGTAGTTCCACGCGGTGCCGTAGAAGCTGGTCGCGTCCGAGGCCAGCCGCGTGAAGCCCGCGCCGCCACCACCGCCGTACACCACGGAGTTCGCCGGCAGCGGCTGCCCGGCGCCGGTGGTCGCGTTCGCCTTGTAGATGCCGAACCCGGGGTTGCTGACGCCTCCCACGCTGGTGAAGTTGCCGCCCATGGCCACTGAGCTGCCGTCCGGGGAGACCACGATGGACTGCACGGTGTTGTTGTCGACCGGCACCGTGAAGGGCAGGGTGGCGCCGGTGGTGGCGCTGACCGAGCCGACGCGGGCGCGCGAGGTTCCGTTGATGGCCGAGAACCAGCCGCCCAGGAAGATGGTCGAGTTGGTCGCTGCCACTCCGGCGGTCTCACCGTTGACGTTGGGCTTGACCGTCGTGGAGAGCGAGATGCCGTTGGTGGACCCGTCGGCCGGCAGGTTGAAGACCGCCACGTGGTTACGCGTCTGGGCGCCCTGGCCGGGGACGGTGACCGACGAGAACGTGCCGACCACGACCAGCTTGGTGTGGTCGGGCGTGACCGCCATGTCGTTGACCTTGGCGTTGAAGCTCGGCGCGAAGGTGGTGTCGAGCGCACCGGTGGTCAGGTTGTAGGCCAGCATGTTCGACCGCGTCACCGTGTTGACCCCTGACTTGGAGCCGAACGGCCGGGCGTTCTGGAACTCGCCACCGACGTAGACGGTGTCGCCGACGATGACCTGCTTCCAGACCACGCCGTTGATCTGCGGCGCCGGCAGCACGTCGGCCTGGGCCGTCGCCGGCAGTGCAGGTGGTACGTCGGCACTGGCCGGTGGCGCGACCACCGTCGAGAGGGCCACGGGTGAGAGCCCTGCCACGATGACGGCGACGATCGCGCCGAGAATGCTGACCCCAAGACGTTGCATCACAGACCTGCCCCAAGTACCTGTGAGTGCCCCCCGGCACCCACGGTCCGTGCCACGACCACCGAGGTGGCGCTGACGGACGCGAATGAAGACCCCCGCCACTACTACCACCGCGGGAGCGCCAAGCGGCTGCACCCGGGGTGACCTGTCTAGCCCGCGCGGACCCGGCCGGTGCTCACTTGCTCATGTGGACAGAGTTGCTCGGCCTGGCGCGCACGGTCGCCATCAGCGCGTCGACCTGGGCCTTCGAGGTGCCGAGCGCGGTGACCGACAGGGCGAGCCTCTCGTCGCTGAAGATGCGAGAGGTCTGCGTGGCGCCGGCCGTGTATCCCACCTTCTCCGCCGGGTAGGCGATGAACTCCTGGCCGTGCTGGGCCACGTTGGCGGAGTACTTGTTCTCGTAGTGGTCGAACCCCTGGCGCCAGCTGTACCAGGCGCTGTAGTTGATCCACGACTCCTTGCCGGTCGGGCACCTCCAGGACTCGGTCCGGACCCGGGGGACGATGTCCTGCCGCTGGCGCTGACACACGCCGCGCAGGTAGGCGGCGTTGAAGGACGGGAACATGTAGCGCAGTCCTCGCAGCCCAGCGGGGTGGGTGCACTCCGCGGCCTGCGCCCTGTGCCTGCCGTCCCAACAGACGTAGGTGCCTCGAGGCCGGGGCGTGGCTGTGCCCGAGATGGACGGTGAGACAGGTGCGTGATGGTGCACGGTGGACGCCTGGTCGGCCTTCGAGGGCGAGTCCCCCGCGCGCACCAGCGTGTAGGCCCCCAGGGCCACCGCAGCGGCGAAGGCCAGGGCAACCGCGGCCAGCCCCACGCGCCCGAGAGGTCGCCGTGACCGGTGATCGCCTTGATCCTTGCCGGACGCGGGTCCCGGCTGCTCTCCGACCGCGCCCACGAGGGCCGCCACGGCAGCAGGCAGCGGTCCCGAGATCCACTGGGTCCTCGCCAGCCGGTACTCGTAGGTCTCCGCGATCGGGGCAGTGTCCATCCGGATCGGGTAGATCGGCTTCTCGGCGCGGAACGCGAGCTCGAGCTCGTTGAGGCATTGCATCGCCTGCGCGGACGAGCGCGTGTACACCAGGACGAAGCCGGTGCAGGCCTTGATGGCAGCAGTGATCTCGGTGGCGTAGTCACGCCCTGGTGGGACGTTGCGCGGCGCCACCCAACAGGCAAGGCCCTGAGACTCCAGAGCCCCCACCAGCTTGGCGACAACCCCCGCGTCCTTGGACGAATGGCAGATGAACAGCGGTCCGGGCGGTGTGGACCGTGTCCTGGTACCAGCTCCCTCGTCCACAGGCGCACCATTTCCTCAGTCCGTCTTCCCGTCGGAGCTCGACACCGAGGAGTGCTCCCCCGAGGTTGGACCGCCGGGACCGGAAGAGCGTCCGTGCGCTCGTTCCGAATCACTCTAGATACTGCGCCTGTCGGCGCGTGGACTCCAGTGAGTCGGTCAGGTGACGGAAACCCGGTGCCCACGGCCCCGCTGAGTACAGTTCCCGGGCATGGAACCCGCGGAGGAGGCGGTCGACGGCCGGCTGGGGGTGAGCCTGCGGGTCGCCGTCACTGGACACCGGTGGCTCGATTCGTCGGATCCGGCGCTCGTGGAGACCGTGCGGGATGCCCTGGTAGAGCTCCAAGCGGCGTGCTCGTCGTCGGCAACTGCCACGACGCCGGTCGGGCTGACGGTGGTGTCCTCCCTCGCCGAGGGCGCCGACCGGATCGCGGTGAGGGCCAGCGCGGATCTCGGTGCCCGGGTCGAGGTCGTGCTGCCGCTGCCTGCCGAGGAGTACGTCAGGGACTTCGCCGATGACGCATCGCGTGCGGAGTTCCGACGCATGCTCGACGACGCGGACGCGGTCTACACGGTGCCCGGGAGGGAGCGCCCGGACGCCTACCTCGCCGCCGGTGAGGCAGCCGTGCAGCGTTGCGACGTGCTGCTGGCCCTCTGGGACGGTTCGCCGGCACAGGGCACCGGGGGCACTGCACAGGTCGTCGACGCGGCAGGTGCCGCGGGGCGGCCGCTCGCCTGGGTCGAGGTGGCGGGACCCGACTCGACCAGCCGCCCTCGCGACAGGACGTTCCCGGTGCAGATCGATCTCGTGAGCCCCGAGGCATTCGCGAGCCTGGACCGGTACAACCGCCAGCGGGTCGACATCGACCCCCACACCGTGCCGTCAGGCTTTCCGAGGTCCGGCGAGGTCAGCGGATTCCTCCTGCCGTACTTCCAGCGCGCAGACGGGCTGGCGACTCGTCGACAACGCACGTTCCGCCGCACGAGCGTGGTCCTGTACGTGTTGAGCATCCTCGCCATCTGCTCGCCGGCACTCCAGCTCGTCTACTTCGAGGGAGAACAGGCCCTGCTGACCTGGGTCGAGGTGATCAGCCTCCTGGCCGTCATCGGCCTGCTCGTCGCTGGGAGGCGCACCCTCGTGCTGGAGCGCTGGCTCGCCGCTCGGTTCCTGGCCGAGCGCATCCGCTCGCTCGCCTTTCTGGCCGAGCTCAACGACACCGAAGGCGTTCCGACCTCGGCGTTGCCCTCTCAGAGCCATGCGGCACCGTCCGACGAGTGGCGGGACCGCGTGGTCCAGGAGCTGGCCTGGGCTGTCCCCAGGCCTTACGACGACCCCGGGATGCTGAGGCGCGCCATCTCCGCGCGACTGGTCGAGGAGTGGGTGCAACCTCAGATCTCCTACCACCAAGCCACGGGACGGTACGTCGCGCGACGGAGCCGCGAGCTCCGGTGGGTCGCGGTCGCGCTGTTCTCGCTCAGCGTGTGCGCCGCCCTCGCCCACGCCGTGGGGCTGCACGTGACGCAACACCTCGACCCGGTGTTCATCGCCATCGCGGCTCCGACGGTGGCGGCCGCCATCAGTGGCTACGCGGCACAACGCGACTTTCCCCGGCTCGCGTTGACCTCTCAGCGGATGGTCCAGAACCTGAGCGATGCCGTCGCCGACATTCGCAAGGCCTCGACCCTCGACCAGCTCAGGAGCGTCGCGGAGAGGGTGGACGTGATCCTGCAGGGGGAGTCGATCGACTGGTACAGCACTGCACGCCTGCGCGCTCCCGAGGTTCCCTAGAGCGACCGGCGACAGCGGCCTGGCTACTCGCTCTTGTCGCCGATCAGCGTCCCCGCCGCGACCATGCCGAGCTGCGGGTGCTCGGGCTCTCCGGGCAGGTGCTCCTCGATGACCGAGCGTCGGACCTGCGGGATGACCAGCCCGACGGCCGCGGCGAGGACCATCACGATGGTCAGGGTCAGGAAGCCGCGGGTGTAGCCGGACTCGTGAGGCACACCGTTGGCGAAGGTGCTGGCCGTGACGATGGTGGCCATGACCGCGGCGCCGATGGAGCCGCCGATCGTGCGGATGTTGGCGTTCATGCCACTGGCGACGCCGGTCTGCTCGGGGGGCACCGCAGCGACGATCAGGTTGGAGAGGCAGGCGAAGACGAGGCCGATGCCGGCGCCCATGATCGCGGTCGCGACGAACAGCTGCCACTCGTCCTGGTGGGCGAAGGCCACGATCGACATGGAGACCGCTGCGACCAGGCATCCGAGGGACACGACGTACTTCGGGCCGATCCGTCGCGCGATCGGCGCCGAGAGCAGTCCCATCACGAACATGGTCACCGAGGAGGGCAGCAGGATCAGGCCCGACTGCGTGATCGAGGCGCCGAAGCCGTACCCGAAGACCGGTGGCGTCTGGCTGAACTGGGGCAGGAAGCCGAAGGCGGCGTACATCCCGAAGCCGACGAGCAGCGCGACGAGGTTGGTCGTCCACACCGCCGGCAGCCGCATCATCTTCATGTCGATGAGCGGAGACTCCGAGCGCTCCTCGACGACGATCCAGGCGATGCAGAACACGACCGCCGCGGCGAGCAGGCCGAGGACGCGACCGGAGGTCCACCCCCAGGTGGCCCCCTGGCTGAGTGCGAGCAGCAGCGCCACCAGCCAGGCGGACAGCAGCACGGCGGGCAGCACGCTGATCCTGCCCGGCGTGCGCACCGGCGACTCCGGCACGAAGAGCTGAGCCGCCACCGCGGCGAGCGTGGTGATGATCATGGGGAACCAGAACAGCCAGTGGTAGTCGAGGAGCCTCACGATGGGGCCGGCGATCACGAGCCCGACACCCGAGCCGACCGCGGCCAGGGAGGCGATCGAACCCACGGCGCCGGGGATCTTCTTCTCGGGGAACTCGTCGCGGATGATGCCGAAGGAGATCGGCAGCACGCCGCCACCGACGCCCTGGATCACCCGGGCCACGATCATGGGTCCGATGCTTCCGGCGAGGGCCGCGATCAACGAGCCGACGGCGAGTGCGCCCAGCGCGACGACGAGCATCCGCTCCTTGCCCACCTTGTCGGCGATGCGACCCATGATCGGGGTGCACACCGAGGCCGACAGCAGGTAGGCGGTCAGCACCCACGTGACCGTGGTCTGATCGGTGTGCAGGTCGGTCTGGATCTCGGCCAGCACCGGGATGACCAGCGACTGGAGCAGCGCGAACGCGCCCACCGAGACGGCCAGCACCGCGAAGGTGACCTGGTAGTGCGAACGGCGCAAGGAGGTCGTCACGGCACATCTCTCGAGTGGGGGACGGGGTCTGGCCAACAGGTCACTTCAGCGGAACCCCGGCCGTGCGCAGGGCCCAACAACCGGTGGTCGGCAAATAGTCCTTGCCGACGGCAACGACGTGCTGGGTCAGAGGTCGTCTCGGGCCGGCGGTGCCCGCAGGGTGCGCACCAGCAGGAAGACTCCCAGCGCGCCGACGACGAGGCCGATCACGGCCCAGATCCCGTGCCCGCTCATGCCCGAGCCGCCGATCACGTCGAGCCCCTGCAGGATCCAGAGCAGGCCCAGCAACGCGAGCACGACTCCGATCACCAGCGTCACGGTGCGTCCCATGTCACTCAACCTACCCCCGTAGGGGGCGGCGGTTAGGTTTGACGCATGCGCCGCTGGTGGGCTCGCCGTCCCGGCCGGGCGTCGTCCCCGCGGACTGCCTCGTCGCCCGAGCAGGGTCCGCCCGACGACGGTCGCCCCGTGGGACGGCGCGTGGCGCTCGGCCTGCTCGGAGTCGGCGCGCTCGGGATCGTCACCGGCAGCCGCGCGCAGAACGCCCTGACCTCGGTGCTGGCACCGCTCCAGCTGCACGACCCGACCGGGCTGACGTCCCTGCTGCCGCAAGGTGACACGTTCCGGTTCTACTCGGTGACCGGAGGCGTGCCCACCCGCGACGCGACGACGTACCGCCTGGCCATCAGTGGCCTGGTCGACCGTCCGAGGGCGCTCACGCTGGCCGACCTCCGGGCGATGCCGCAGACCGAGCTGGTCCGGGACTTCCAGTGCGTGACCGGGTGGCGGGTTCCCCAGGTCCACTGGGCCGGGGTGCGGTTGTCCACGCTCCTCGACGAGGCCGGCGTGCAGCCCTCGGGACGGGCGCTGCGGCTGCGTTCCTTCGACGGCACCTACACCGACAGCCTGACCCTCGACCAGGCCCGGCTTCCCGATGTCATCGTCGCCACGAGGATGCTCGGTGGCGACGTCACCCACGACCACGGTGGACCGGTCCGGCTCTACGTGGCGCCGATGTACGGCTACAAGAGCGTCAAGTGGCTCTCTGGCATCGAGGTCACCGATGCGGTGGTCCCCGGCTACTGGGAGCACCGCGGCTACGACATCGACGGGTTCGTCGGCAAGTCCAACGGGCGGCGCGATGAGCACACCTGAGACTCAGGTCCCACTGGAGGCGGGACAGGCGCTCGACCGGTTCAGCAGGAGCTCACGCTGGGTGCACTGGCTCACGTCGGTCTTCATGGGGATCTGCATCCTGACCGCGGCGATCCTCTACAACGCCTCGATCGCGGTCCTCGTGGGCCATCGGTACCTGGTGGAGCAGATCCATGTCTACTCCGGCATCGCCCTCCCGGTGCCGTTGGTCGTCGGGATCGTCAGCCGCGCCTACCGCGACGACGCCCGCCGGCTGAACCGCTTCACCCCCAGCGACTGGGCCTGGCTGCGCTCCCGCTCCCGCCGCGACGGGAGGATCGAGGTCGGCAAGTTCAACGCCGGCCAGAAGCTCAACGCCGCGCTCTCCGTGGGCTCGATCGGCGTCCTGCTGCTCTCGGGGATGGTCATGTACCTGACCAAGCTCACCCCGCTCACCTGGCGCAGCGGCGCCACGTTCGTGCACGACTGGTTCGCGCTCGCCGTCGGCCTCCTCGTCGTCGGCCACATCGTGATGGCCACCAAGGACCCGTACGCCATGGCCGGGATGCGCACCGGACGTGTGTCGTTGCGATGGGCCCGCCGGGAGCACGGCGCCTGGGCGCGCGAGATCGCCGGTGACCCGCCGGTGCGCACTTCGGATGACGGGCACCGCGCCTGACACGAGCCCACGCCCGGGCCGCCCGCTGCTGGCGAGCATCGACCTGCTGATCACCCACGCGGCCGACGTCGTCACTCAGGTGGTCGGCACCGCGGAACGTCGATGAATCCGGGTCACGCCGTGAAGTCCGTGGGCCACCCTTGGTCCACCAGGTAGGCCCGGACCCGCTCGACGTCCTCGTCCGAGGGAAGCTCCGAGGTGACCTTCGCGATGGCCGCACCGACGTCGATCCGGCCGGCCGGCAAGGTGCCGGACTCGACGAGGTCCTGGGCGACCGCGGTGACCTCGGAGTCGGTGAGCCGTCGCCGCAGCAGCGCGACGAGCGGGACGAAGTCCTGCGCCGGCAGCCCGCTGGGGTAACCCTTGCGCAGCCAGTCCACGACCCTGGAGACGAGATTCGGCCGCACCTCGGAGATGTTGCCGCCTGCGGAGGTCTCCGCGGGCTGCCACAACGGCCAACCTGCCTCGGCGAGATGGGCCGACACCCGGGCCACGTCCTCCGGCATCGCCGGACCCTTGAGCACGTCCTCGATGCGCTCCTCCACCATGGCCCGGGTGATGAGCGCGTCGCCGGTGTCGGCGGCCACCGAGAGCTCCCGGACGACTCCCTCGAGCTCGGTCCTGGTCATCACACGGCGCAGGATGCCCAGCAGCGCGACGTAGTCCTGCTTCGGCACACCCTGTGGGTAGCCGGCACGCAACCAGCCGAGGGTGCGGGCGATGAAGCCCTCCGGCTCCGAGGACGTCGCCTCTGCGGCTTCCGATGTCATCTGGTCCGCTCAGCTCTTCGGGACGACGGTCGGGAAGACGTGCTCGAAGCTGACCTGCTTGCCCAGCCCGGTGGCGATGATGACCAGCAGGGCGACCGCGACCGCAGCCACGACGAGGACGAAGCAGACGATGCCGAGCACCCGGTTGGCCGAGCTCGGGACCGACGAGGGGACGCCCGCTGCTTCGGCGCCCTGCGGGTCGTTCGCGAGGATCGTCGAACGGACTCCCACGGCGAAGAGCGCGGGCAGGCCGGCTCCCAGGACAAGCCCCCACACGGCCACCTTGGACGCGGCCTCGTAGAAAAGGGTCCACATGATGCTGCCTCCTAGACCGAGACCGGTGTGCGCGACTCCGGCATCCCGGCCCACTCGTCGTTGACGTTCTCCGAGGTGATCGGCGCTCGGCGCGAGCGCGACCACATGGAGAAGCTCAGGCCGATCAGGATCGCCACGATCACCAGCGCGCCGCCGATGCCGCCGATGGCATCGGAGATCCACCACGTGACGGCACCGGTGAGCCCCGCCATCGGCATGGTGAGGCACCAGGCGACGACCATCCGGCCGGCGACTGCCCAGCGCACCTGTGCCCCCGGGCGGCCGAGGCCGCTCCCGAGGATGGACCCCGTGGTGACCTGGGTCGTCGACAGGGGGAACCCGAGGTGGCTGGAGGCCAGGATGATGGCGGCCGACGAGCTCTCGGCGGACATGCCCTGCGGTGAGCTGATCTCGACCAGTCCCTTGCCGACGGTGCGGATGATGCGCCAGCCACCGAGGAAGGTCCCCAGAGAGATGGCCAGCGCGCAGGAGAGCTTGACCCAGAACGGAATCGCGTCCAGGTGGGTCCAGTGTCCGCTGGCGATCAGAGCCAGGGTGATGACTCCCATCGTCTTCTGGGCGTCGTTGGTCCCGTGCGCCAGCGAGACCAGGGAGGCTGAGCCGACCTGCCCCCACCGGAAGCCGCCCTCGCTCATGGCTCCCGCCAGCTTGCCGATGATGCGGAAGACCAGCCATGTGCCGACGCTGGCGACCAGTGCGGCCAGGACCGGTGACAGGACGGCGGGCAGGAGCACCTTGCCGACGACGCCGTCCAGCTTGGTGCCGTCGCCGGTCCAGTTCACCGCCGACCATCCAAGACTCGCCACGGTCGCACCGATCAGACCCCCGAACAGCGCGTGTGACGAGCTGGAGGGGATTCCGAGCAGCCAGGTGATCAGGTTCCACAGGATCGCGCCGATGAGGCCGGCGAGGACGATCATCAACAGTGCGAACCCGCCGTTGGCGGTGAGCGAGGAGTCCGGAGCGCCGGACGACGTCTGGATGTTGACAACGGCGTTGGTGACCGTGAGTGCCACCTGGATGCTCAGGAAGGCGCCGACCAGGTTCAGCACCCCTGACAGCAGCACAGCAACCTTGGGCTTCAGAGCCCCGGTGGCGATCGAGGTCGCCATCGCGTTGGCCGTGTCGTGGAAGCCGTTGGTGAAGTCGAAACCGAGGGCGGTCACGACCACCAGGCCGAGGAGGAGAAGGTCCGTATCCACGATCTCGAGTCTGGGTGCCTCGTTCCGCACCCACCAAACGCGTGGACGGCTTCCGGAGCCCGTTTCACCCAGTGTTCACCGAGCCGTCGGCTACTGGCCGGTTCGCGCAGCCCCGGGGCCTGGTGCGCTCAGCGTGACGGCTACTGCACCCCGCGTGGGAACTTGATCGCGTACAGCAGCCACGGTGACTTCAGCGTGTGGCGTTCCAGGTCCAGGGCGAACACGCCCTTGCTGGTCGGGACGACGACCTCGGAGGTGAAGCGGGGTTGGTCCGGGGCCTTGGCGGCGACATGGATCTTGCCGGTGAGCTTCATCGACGGGATCTTGCTCGGGTCGTCGTAGACGTAGACGGCCTGGGCCGAGTCGGAGAGCAGGGGCTTGAGCTTCGCCCACCAGACGTCGTACGACAGCCCGCGCTGGGAGAATGCCGCCCAGACGCGCTCTCCGGCGCCGAGCGGTGTCCCGGCCGGTGCCGTCGGGGTGATCATCGGCGTCGGGGAGGGCGAGGTCGAGTCGGCTGCCGCGGTGGTGTGCTTGGTCGAGGCGTGGTCCGCCGACTTGCCGCCCGCCGACTTGGCGCAGCCTCCGGCGGCTGCGAGGACGACGACGACCATCGCGACCGTGACGGATCGCGCGCTCATGCTGACCCCCAAGGTGGCGCCCACCCGAGGTACTGCAGGTGCCACGGCCCGTCGGTGATCGCTGACGCCGGCCCGACGCCGACGCGCCCGTTGGAGAAGACGTCGGTGCTGGCGATCTGGCCGTTGCCCAGGTACGTGACCACGTGGCCTGCCGGGTTTCCAGAGCTGCGGTAGTAGAGCCACGCGCCGACCGGGGGCGCGACGCCGTCGCCACTGGTGACCGGGTGGGCGACGCCCTGGGCCTCGAAGCTCTGCCAGGCGTCGAGCGCGGTGCTGTAGCCGGACGAGGCCCTCCCGTCGAGAACGGCCACGAAGTGCTGGCAGCGGTCGTGCCACCCGCTGCCGCCGTTCTTCGCCAGGTTGAGCGCCTGGGTGGCCAGCACGGTCGGCTCGAGCGGCCCCACGAACCGGACGCCGTTGAGGGCGAAGCGTCCACCGATGGTGGCGGCCTCGCAGTCGGCGACGGCCTGCGCTCGGGCAGCGAGGTTCTGCATGCCCGCGACTCCGCTGCCGCTGGTGAGTGCGTCGACCACCTTGACCGCTTGCGGGTAGTACGGGGCATACACCTCCGGGTCGAGGTTGCGCCGGGCGGCGTGCGCAGCCAGCGTCGGCGGCATGTTCTGCCAGCCCTTCACCTTCTCCAAGCCGCGATAAAAGTCCGATGCGGACGTGGTGGGTCCCGACAGCGACGACTCTTCCAGGGCCGTCATCACCGCAAGGGTCTGACCTTGTTGGGGCACCTTGAACGGTGCTGCAGCGTTGATGATCGTGGTGGCGTTCTGGACCTGCTGGGGTGAGAGTCCCGGTACCGGCGCCGCGTTGGCCTTGAGCACCGTGGGACTCGGCTTGCACGCCGCCGGTTTCGGCGACACAGGCGTCACGGCGGACGCCTCGCCGGGGCCGGAGAGTGCCAGGACCAGCAGCGGTACGGCGAGCACGCTGACGGCCTGACGATTCATGGGCACCCGGGTGAGTGAGGGGAGAACAGCCGGCGATACCGCCGACCCGCGCGCCATCCTACGAGGCCGTGAGCGTGTCCGGGGCCGTCTCCCGCTGCTCGGACCTCACCCCTGCCAGACCGCGCGCGCCCCGGCGTCGCCGGTGAGGACGACGAGCACCAGGACCGCCAATGCCAGGACCGGCAGCAGCAACGTCACCGGACGCACCAGGACCGACAGCCGGGCTTCCTTGTCCTCACCGTCGCGCAGGGCGTTCACGTGAGGCAGCACCCAGAAAGCGACCAGCGTGACGCCGGCGAGGACCCACGTCGCCGCCTGGAGCCTGCCGGCCCACATCTCGTGGGTCTCGATGAGTGCCGAGGGACCGACGCGGTGCTTCAGGTCGTCGCCGGTCATCGCCGCCAGCTGGACGGAGCCGGCGGCGAGCGCGGCCAGGATCAGCGCGGGCCAGCGAGCGGCCCATCGCCAGCGAGGCACGAGGAGCAGGACGACGGCCACGACGGCCATCGGGGTCAGCACCACCGCGGCGTGCACGACCAGAGGGTGCAGGGGAACTCCGTTGATCGTCATGCGGAGGTGTCGAATTGTGCCGACTGACGAGCCGCTGAACCTGCAGGCCGCGGCGCAGGTCAGGACCTACGCGCGCCTCACTGGAGCCCGGCGCGCACCGACGTGATCCGCTGGGTGTTGAAGCCGAGCCAGTGCATCCGGCCGATGTAGCGGGCGTGCTCGACCTTCAGGCAGCGGTCCATGATCACCGTCACGCCACCGTCCTCGGCGATCTGTGCGCCCTCGGCGTTGATCACGCCGAACTGGCACCAGAGGGCGTCCGCGCCGATCTCCACGGCCTCACGGGCGATCTCGGGCAGCGCGTCCGGGGCGCGGAAGACGTTCACGATGTCCACGTGCTGTGCAATTTCCTGGGGTACGTCGCGCAGGCTCGCGTAGGAGGTCTCGCCGAGGATCTCCTTCTCCCGGGGGTTCACCGGGATGACGTGGTACCCGTGCCGCTTGAGGTAGTAGCCGACGAAGTAGCTCGCCCGCAGCGGGTTGTTCGACAGACCCACGACCGCGATCGTCTTCGCGCTGTGGAGCACGCGCTGGATCGTCAAGGGGTCCTGGTACCGGCTGAGGTCGGTCATGCCGTCGCCACCTCCTGGCCCACGGCCTCGGCGACCCGTTCGAAGCCCTGCTCCAGGTCCCACAGCAGGTCCTCGACCGACTCCGTGCCGACCGAGAGCCGCACCGTCCCCGGTCCGACGCCGGCGGCGCGCAGCTCCTCGTCGCTGAGCTGCCGGTGCGTGGTGCTGGCCGGATGGATGATCAGGCTCTTCGCGTCACCGACGTTGGCCAGGTGCGACCAGAGGGACACGCCACCGATCAGGCCCAGCCCGCCGGACCTGCCACCCGCGGCGTCGAAGGAGAACACCGCACCGGCACCCCTCGGCAGGTACTTCTCCACCAGCGGACGGTAGGGGCTGGACGGGAGGTCGGGATAGGTCACCTTCGACGCCAGCTCGTGCGCCTCGAGGAAGGAGGCGACCGCTCGGGCGTTGGTGACGTGGCGGTCCATCCGCAACGACAGCGTCTCGATCCCCTGCAGGAGGAGGAACGCGTTGAACGGCGAGAGCGCGGCGCCGAGGTCGCGCAGCGTCTCGGCCCGCAGCTTCATCAGGTAGCCGTAGGTGCCGAAGGTCTCGTGGAACTGCAGGCCGTGGTAGGCCGGGGAGGGGTCTGCGACCACGGGGAAACGGCCGTTGGACCAGTTGAACGTGCCGGCCTCGACGACGACGCCGCCCATGGTCGTGCCGTGGCCGCCGAGGAACTTGGTCGCCGAGTGGATGACGATGTCGGCTCCCCACTCGATCGGGCGGCAGAGGTACGGCGTCGCGAAGGTGTTGTCGACGACCAGCGGCAGGTCGTGCTCGTGCGCGATCGAGGCGAGGAGCTCGAGGTCCAGCACGTTGCCGCCCGGGTTGCCGATCGTCTCGCCGAAGAACGCCTTCGTGTTCGGCTTGAGGGCCTGGCGCCAGGCGTCCGGGTCGTCGGGGTCGACCCAGGTGACCTCGATGCTCAGCTTGCGCAACAGGTGCTTGAACTGGTTCACCGTGCCGCCGTACAGCGCCGCGGACGAGACGATGTGGTCGCCCGGCTCCAGCAGCGTGAACAGTGCGGCGGCCTGGGCGGCGAGGCCGCTGGCGAAGGCCACGGCGCCGGCACCCCCCTCGAGGTTGGCGACGCGCTCCTCGAAGACCGCGGTGGTCGGGTTCATGATGCGCGAGTAGGTGTTGCCGTACTCCTGGAGGTTGAAGTACGCCGCCGCGGACTCCGGGTCCTCGAACACGTAGCTGGTCGTCTGGAAGATGGGTACCGCACGCGCCCCGGTGTTCGGGTCGGGTCGCTGGCCGGCGTGGAGCTGGCGGGTCTCGAACCCGAAGTCGTGCTCCTGCTCGGGGTTGGTCACGTGGTGGCTCCCAGGCTGTTGGGTGACAAGAACTGTCGGATGAGCGGGGTTTGGCGGGCTTCCTCCAGCAGGAAGCAGTCGTGGCCGTACGGCGCCTCGATCACGTGCAGCTCGACGGGCTTGTCGAGGGCGTCGAGAGCCTGCTCGATCTCCTGCGAGGCCGCGGGCGGGTAGAGCCAGTCGGAGCTGAAGGCGATCAGCAGCGTGCGCGCTTCGACGCCGTCGAGCGCGCGCTGCAGGGACCCGTCGCCGTGCTCGCGGGCGAGGTCGAAGTAGGTCAGCGCCCGGGACGTGTAGAGGTAGGTGTTGGCGTCGAAGCGCTTCACGAACGACTCGGCCTGGTGATCGAGGTAGCTCTCGATCTCGAACTCCGGCTCGGTGACCGTGAAGCGGATGTCGCCGCCGTGCTGGAGGCGCCGCCCGAACTTGTCCTCCAACGCGACACCGGAGAGGTAGGTGACGTGGCCGACCATCCGGGCCACGCCCATCCCGTCGTCGGGCCTGCGGTCCGTGTCGTGGTAGTGGCCGCCCTGCCAGGCCGGGTCTCGGCGAATGGCCTCGCGGGCGATGGCGTTCCAGGCCACGCCCTGCGGGTGCAGCGCATGGGTGCTGGCGATGGCCACGATCGCGTCGACGTCGTCGGGGTAGGTGATCGCCCACTCCAGGGCCTGCATCCCGCCGAGCGAGCCACCGGCCACGGCCGCGAGGCGCTCGATCCCGAGCTCGTGGAGGAAGGCGCGCTCGGTGCGCACCATGTCGGCCACGGTGATGACGGGGAAGTCCGATCCGTAGGGCCGGTCCGTGGCCGGGTCGATCGACGAGGGCCCCGTCGTACCGCGGCAGCCGCCGAGGAGGTTGGTGCTGACCACGAAGTAGTGGTCGGTGTCGAAGGCCTTGCCGGGCCCGATCATCCCGTCCCACCAGCCCAGGCCCCTGCTCGCCGTGCCGTCACGCTCCTCGGCCCCGAAGCCGTCACGGGTGCTCTCCTCCGGCGCGACCGCGGCCACCCCGGCGGCGTGCGCGTCGCCGCTCAACGCGTGACACACGAGGATGGCGTTGTCCCGGGCGGGGGACAAGATCCCGTAGGTCTCGTAGGCCACCCGGACCGCGAGCTCGCGACCGCAGTCGAGCGGGACCGGATCGGGGAGGTCGAGGAACCGGGTCTCGACAGTGCCCACCGAGCCGGGCACGATCGTCGGGACGGACATGACCGCGATGCTATCCGGGGGCGATCAGGTATTGTCCGGTAACCCTATTGGGCCACTAGACAAATCATCAGAGAGGCATCATCGAGATGACGACGACGGAGAACGCAACGGCGGACAACGGAGTGAACGTGCAGGCACTGCTCGACGCCCGCGAGGTCCTCAAGGGCGCGCCCGAGGCGGCCCAGTTCACCTGGAAGGCCACCTCCACGTGGCAGCACGGCGTGCACACCGACGTGAAGGTGCAGAACTACTTCGGCCTCGGCGCCGACCAGCAGCACAAGACCGAGCGCGTCTTCGAGGCCGACCACCCCGAGACCTTCGCGGCGCCCGACGACGGCATCACCCCGATCGAGTACCTCCTCGTCGGGCTGGCCAGCTGCCTGAGCGCCGGGGTCGCCTCGGTGGCGCAGAACCGCGGGATCCAGCTGCGCTCGGTCGAGGCCGAGGTCGAGGGCAACCACGACATCCGCGGGATCCTGGGCGCCGACAGCGACGTGCGCAACGGCTTCAACGACGTCAAGGTGACCTTCAAGATCGACGCCGACGCCTCCCAGCAGGAGATCGAGGCGCTGGTGGCGCAGTCCCAGAAGCGCTCCGCCGTGTTCGACGCGCTCACGAACCCGACGGACGTGACCGTAGAGGTTGCCTGAGCACTTCTCCACGGTCGTCGTCGGAGCCGGCCACGCCGGCTTGGCGGCGAGTCACTTCCTCGGTGAGCGCTCGATCGACCACGTCGTGCTCGAGCGCGGCGAGGTGGCCAACTCCTGGCGGCGTGAGCGGTGGGACTCCCTGCGCCTGCTCACGCCCAACTGGCAGAGCCGGCTGCCCGGGCAGGCCTACGCCGGGCCGGATCCCGACGGCTACATGGGCGCGGACGAGGTAGCCGGACTCATCGAGGGCTTTGCGGTCGCCTCGGCCGCTCCCGTTCGCACCGGCACCGAGGTGAGGTCGTTGCGGCGTACCGACGGGGGGTACGCCGTGACGACGGACCACGGCGAGATCCGCAGCGAGACCGTGGTGATCGCCAGCGGGGCCTGCAACGCGCCCAGCGTGCCCGCGCTCGCCGCCGCACTGCCTTCATCGATCGAGCAGGTCACCGCCTTCGACTACCGCAACCCCGAGCAGCTGCCGGACGGCGGGGTGATCGTCGTGGGCGCCTCGGCCACCGGCGTACAGCTGGCGGCGGAGCTCCAGCGCTCGGGGCGTCCGGTGACCCTCTCGGTGGGGGAGCACACCCGGCTCCCGCGCACCTACCGCGGCCGCGACGTGCTGTGGTGGATGGACGCCTCCGGCGTCTGGGACCAGCGCTACGACGAGGTGGATGACCTCACCCGCGCCCGCAGCCTGCCCTCGCCCCAGCTGGTCGGCACGCCGGAGCGGGCGACCCTCGACCTGAACGCGCTCACCGCGACGGGCGTCTCCCTGGTCGGCCGCTGGGCCGCCGTACGGGACGGGGTCGCGCTGTTCTCCGGTGGGCTGCGCAACGTCTTCGCGCTCGCGGACCTCAAGCAGGAACGCCTGCTCCTGGGCTACGACGAGTGGGCCAGGAGCGCCGGTGTCGACGACGAGGTCGGACCCGTGGAGCGGTTCGAGCCGACCCGCGCGCCGGCCACGTCACGCCTGCAGCTCGACCTGACGAACGGCGAGATCCGCTCGGTCGTGTGGGCCACGGGCTACCGGCCCGACTACAGCTGGCTCGACGTCCCGGTGGTCGACGACAAGGGCCGCCTGGAGCACGAGGGCGGCGTCCTCACACAGAGCCCAGGGCTCTACGCGCTGGGACTGCCCGTGCTGCGGCGGCGCAAGTCCACCTTCATCCACGGCATCGAGGACGATGCCCGCGACGTGATCGACCACCTGGCCGGTCACCTCTACCCGAAGGTGAAGGAGTAGGCCCGCAGGCCCGGTGAGAGCGTCACCTTCAGCAGGCCGGGCTTCGCGCTCTCGGTGTGCGAGACGGTGTAGATGTCCGGCGCACCGGAGACGTCGTACGTCGTGGTCTTGCCGCCGATCGTCGCCACGATCGTGCCGGTGCCGCCGACGTCGAGGTAGACGTCGGAGGCGTCGAACTCCAGCCCGATGGACGCATCCTCCTTCGCGGTCAGGGACTCCTCGCCGACCGACCAGGTGCCGGACAGCGTGAACGAGTCCTGGGGCACCCTGGCTGGTGCGTGGAAGGTGTGCACGCCCGTGCTGAGCGCCTCATGGCCGCCGTAGTTGGAGGCGCGTTGCGCGCCCAGGTAGGTCTCGGGCGTCTGCACGTAGGACTGGGGTGTGGTGTCGGCCACGTGGGTCCGCGGCGGGAGTCGCACGCCCGGGTTCGCGGAGGTCAGCAGCTGCCGGATCAGCGACTCCATCCCGTCGTAGTCGCCCTCGCCGATGGCCACGTGGCGGATACTGCCGGTGGCGTCGACCAGGTACTCGGCCGGCCATGAGTTGTTCCCGAAGTCGTTCCAGGTGCGGTAGTCGTTGTCGAGGGCTATCGGATAGGTGATCCCGAGACGCTTGGCCCCGGACTCCACGTTGCTCGGCACGTGCTCGAACGCGTACTCCGGGGCGTGCACGCCGATCACCTCCAGGCCGGCGTCCTTGTAGGCCTTGAACCAGGCCTCGTCGTGCGGGATGGCGCGCTGGCAGTTGATGCAGGAGTACGCCCAGAAGTCGACGAGCACCACCTTGCCTCGGAGACCGCTGGTGGTGAGCCCGGCATCGTGGGGCGTGTTGAACCATCGGTCGATCCCGGCGATGGCCGGCACCGGACCGCAGTCCTGCAGGGTGTCCGACGGCGAGTTGCTGCAGGCCGCGAGTGACTGGCTCTGCTGACCGCCCAGGGCCTGACGCACCCCACTGCCCTTGTCCGCGGCCTTGTTCAGGGCGGCGGTGTAGTCGGGGACCGCGCGCTGGATCGCGTCGGTGACGTTGAACGTGAGCGCCACCGCGAGGCCGATGACCACGACACCGGCCAGGACCCGGATGCCGCGCTGGTGCTCGCGGAACGCGCGGACCCGCTCGGCCACGCGGCGCCCGGCAAGGGCGAAGACGAGCAGCGGGATCGACGTACCGATGGCGAAGGACACCGTCAGCACGATCGTCTCGGCGCCGATCCGACCAGTCGCACCCGCCACCGTGATCGCCGCCAGCACCGGTCCGGCGCAGGGCACGTAGACCGCACCCAGCGCGAGTCCGAGCACGAAGCCGTTGCCGTCGTTGTCGACGCCGCGCTGCGGGATCCGCGAGAACGGCCGCTCCAGGATCTCCTCGAACCGGGGGACGATCATGCCGATGCCGAGCAGCACGAGCACGACGAGCCCGGCCCAGCGGATGATGTCCTTCGGGATCGGGAGTGCGCTCAGCAGGAGCGTCCCGAGCAGCGTGAACACCGCGAAGCTGAGGGCGAGCCCGGCGACCACGAGGTAGGGACGACGTGCGCGTCCCTCGTCGACCGGCGCGGTGGGGTCGCCGGTACGCGCTGCCTGTGCGCCGCCGGAGAGGAAGATGACCGGCAGCACCGGCAGGATGCACGGCGAGATGCCGGTGATCAGCCCGCCGACCAGTCCGATCAGTCCCAGCGTGAGCATCAAGCCTCCGGCCGTGCGCGGGCGCGTCCGAACGACGGCCCGGCTCCATAGTGGTTCGGAGCGCCAAGCAACGCGGATTCAGGGGGCGATGCTCAGCCGCCGACGAAGGTCTGCCGGATCTCCCCGACGCCGTCCATCCGGCTGTTCAGCACCTCGCCGTCCTGGAGGAACCGCGGTGGCTCGCGCCGGTTGCCGACGCCACCCGGGGTGCCGGTGAAGATCAGGTCCCCGGGCAGGAGCGGGCAGGTCGCGGAGAGGTGCTCGACGAGGACGTCGATCGGGAAGATCAGCTGCGAGGTGCGGCCGTGCTGGATGACCTCGTCGCCGATCCTGGACTCGAAGCCGATGTCGTCGCGGTCAGCGAACTCGTCGGTGCTGACCAGCACGGGACCGGTCGGCCCGAATCCGGGGTGCGACTTGGCCAGGGAGAACTGCGCCGGGGTGCCGGCGAGCTGGGCGACCCGTTCGGAGAGGTCCTGACCGACGGTGAGCCCGGCGAGGGCGTCCCAGGCACGGTCGCGCGGGATCCGGAAACCGCCGCGGCCCACGACGGCCACGACCTCGATCTCCCAGTCGACGTTGCCGGGCGGGAGGGTCACCTCGGCGACGGGCCCGACGATGCAGCTCGGGAACTTGGTGAAGACCATCGGCTGAGCCGGCGGCGTGAAGCCGGCCTCGGCCGCGTGCGGCGCGTAGTTGAGCCCGATCGCGAAGACCTGGCGCGGCATCGGCACCGGCGCACCGAGGCGGTCCGCGGTCACGGCGTACGCCGCACTCCAGTCGGCGTCGGACGCCCAGGCGACGAGGTCGTCCCAGCGCTCCAGCAGGCTCACCGGGTCCGCAGGCAGCGCCCCACCCGAAGCCGTGGCGACGTCGAGCGCCAAGCTGTCGGTGACCAGGACCGCGCGACCGTCGACCGAGCCGAGACGCATCAGCTGTCGACGGCGGAGGAGTAGAGGTCGGTCGTGTACGGCTCGGTGTCGTGTGCTTCCTTCCACGCGACCACGTGGTTGCGCAGGATGCCGACGCCCTCGATCTCGGCCTCGATCTGGTCGCCCGGCTGGAGGTAGAAGTCAAACGGGTTCGGCTGGATGGCCGCCACGCCGGAGATGGTGCCGGTCGTGATGATGTCGCCCGCGCTGTACCCCTGGGCCGAGTGGTGCGCCACCAGGTGCGGGATGGAGATCCGCATCTTGGAGGTGTTGCCCTCCTGGCGGACGTCGCCGTTGACGCGCAGCTCCATCTTCAGGTCCTGCGGGTCCGGCAGCTCGTCCTTGGTGACGATCCACGGGCCGATCGGGCAGAAGGTGTCGATGGCCTTGGAGAAGGAGAACACCCCGGACTGCATCTCGCGACGCTGGATGTCGCGGGCGGTGATGTCGTTGAAGACCAGGTAGCCGGCGATGTAGTCCTCGGCCTCGTCGGGACCGAAGAACTTGCCGCTCTTGCCGATCACGATGCCGAGCTCGAGCTCGTAGTCGAGCTCGTTGGTCAGTCCCTCCGGGTACACGATCGCCTCGTCGGGGCCGATGATCGCGTCGACGTTCTGGAAGAACACGATGCCCTTGTGCACCGGGTGCGACCAGTCGACGGCCTGGAGCTCCTCGTGGTGGTCGGCGAAGTTGCCGGCGGTGTGGAAGAACTTCTTCGGCACGATCGGCGCCCGGAGGGTGGCCCCGGACAACGGCACCCGCTCGCCAGTCTCCTCGACCGCGCCGCCGCGCTCGAAGTACTCGCGCGAGGATGCGGTGGCGAGCTCCACGATCTCCTCGCCGTCGAGGTAGCCGACCCGGCCGTCGTCGAAGGTCACCAGCTTCATGCGCTTCTCTCATTCTGCGAAAGTGGCTTTCGCAAATGATGCTCAGGGCAGAGCGCGGGTGTCAAGCCGGGGGCCCCACCCGGAACACCCGCAACTGCAGCGAGAGCGCGTCGTAGTAGCCGACCAGGGTGAGCAGCTCGAAGAGCTGCGGGAGGCCCAGGGCCTCGACGGCCTCGTCGTACCGCGCGTCGGCGAGGTCGCCCGTGTCGAGCAGCTCGCGCACCAGCCGCGCGACCAGCCGGTCGTCGGGCGGCAGCACGTCGTAGCCGCCGGAACGGACGGACGCGAGCTCGTCCTCGGTGAGCCCCACGTGCCGTCCCACCGCTTCGTGCGCGTGCGACTCGAAGGCCGACTCGCGCACGGCCGCGACGACCAGGATCGCCACCTCGCGGGCCCGGTCGGACAGGGTGGTCTCGTAGCGGACCGCGCTGCCGAGCGCCTGCAGGGCCAGCCCCAGCCGCGGCTGGAGCAGGAACGCGTTGAACGGGCCCTCGAGTCCGCCGTCCTCGTCGACCAGACGGAACAGCTGGGGCCCGGCGGCGCGCGGACCGCCGGCCACGGCGTCGTACACGGCGCGTTGGTCGTCGTCGAGCGACCCGGGCAGCAGCTTCGGGAGGCGCGTCCCGGTCGGTCGGTCCGCCATCAGCTGGCGCCCGCCCCGAGCGCCGAGATCTCGGCGCACGTCTCGAGGAGCGCGGGCTGCAGCTCGCGCACGATCCGCTGCGTCGACCAGTCGCGAGCCTGGACCGCGAGGTTGACCCCAGCCACGACGCGGTCGCCCGCGACGGTGACCGGGCCGGCGATCGAACGCAGGCCGTAGGCAAGCTCCTCGTCCTGCATCGCCCATCCCTGGTTGCGGATCTGGGTGAGCTCGCCGCGCAGCTCGTCGAGGGAGACCTTCGCGTTGGGGCCGTGCTGCGCGCGGAACGACGCCTCCGTCACGCGCGCCTCGAGGTCGTCACGGTCGAGGTGCGCCAGCAGCAGCTTGCCGATCGAGGTGGTCACCGCTGGGAGCGTGGAGCCCACCTGGATGTTGGCGGTCACCAGGTCGGAGTTGCGCAGCCGGACGAGGTAGAGGACGTGGTCGTCGATGAGCACGGCGAGGTTGACCGTCTCCCCGGTCTTGTCGGCCAGTCGGCGCAACGGCGGGGTCGCGACCTCGACCAGGTCGAGACTGCGCAGCGCGGCGGTGCCCAGCGTCAGGGTGCGTACGCCGGGCCGGTAGTCGCCGTTGGGCAGGTGGTCGAGGTAGCCCTCGCTGGTCAGCGTCTGCACGACGCGGTAGACCGTGGGCATGGGGAGCCCGGCCGCGCTGGCGAGGTCGGTGACCCGCCAGGAGGGACGTTGCTCGTCGAAGAGGCTGAGGATGCGCAGGCCCTTGGCGAGCGCCTCGACGCGGTATTCCGGCTTCTCGCCCGTCGCGGACGTCGATCCGGAGGCGCGACGTCCGGCACCTCGGCTGTTGCTCTCGGGTGGCACCGCTCCTCCTTGCACCGGCCGACCCCGGCCTGCCGACGCGGGTGCCGTCAGCCTAGGGGAGGCGGCCCGGGTCTCTGGACATGTTCATCGGGCTGCCTCTATTGTAGGGGGAAAGCGACTTTCGTGATACGAGAATGACGGGGCGATCTGGATGTCTGACTGGCTGGGCCTCACTGGACGACCCGCGCTCGTGGTCGGGGCCGGTGGGCTCGGTGGCGCGACCGCCGTGAGCCTGGCCGCCGAGGGCGCTCGCGTGGTGGTCGTCGACCGCGACGAGGAGAACCTGCAGCTCGTCGCGCGCGCCGCCAAGGAGGCCGGGAGCGAGGTCGTGAGCCTGGTCGCCGACGTCTCGAGCGCCGAGCGGTGCCGGGCCGTCGTGGAGGAGGCGGCCGCCGCCGTCGGCACGCCCCAGGTGTTCCTGCACGCCGTGGGTCGCAACGACCGCCGTCCCGTCCTCGACCTCGGTGACGACGACTGGCAGTCGATCCTGACCCTCAACCTCTCGACCGCCTGGTGGCTGGGTCAGGAGGTGGGCCGTCGGATGGTCGGGGCCGGGTCCGGCCGGATCGTGTTCCTCTCCTCGGTCTCGGCCCTGCTCGCCCACGCCAGCCACGGCCCCTACGCCGCCACCAAGGGCGGGATCAACCAGATGATGCGGGTGATGGCACGGGAGTGGGCGCCGCACGGCGTGACGGTCAACTCCGTCGGCCCCGGCTACGTCGAGACCGACCTCACCCGTAGCTACCTCGACCGCGACGGGCACCGCGAGGAGCTCGAGTCGCTCGTCCCCGCCCAGCGCCTCGGCCGTCCGGAGGAGGTCGCCGACGCGATCACCTTCCTGGTCTCCGACCGGGCCGCCTTCATCACCGGGCAGTGCCTCTACATCGACGGCGGCCGCACACTCGTCTGACCCGCAACCGACCCCCCACCCCCTCACCGAAGGACAGCGCCGTGCCTCTCCCTCCCGTTCCCATGCCTCGCCGCTTCGTCGGCCGCTCCGTCGTCGTCACCGGCGCCGGTACCGGCTTCGGTGCCGAGATCGCCGTCCGGGCCGCGCAGGAGGGCGCCCGGGTGGTCGGGGTGCACTACCGCAGCTCGGCGGCCGGGGCCGAGGCGACCGCCGAGCGGGTCCGCGCCGAGGGGGCCGAGGCCGTGCTGCTCCAGGCCGACATCGTCGAGTGGGCCCAGGTGGCGGCGATGGCCGACGCGGCGTTCGAGGCGATGGGCCAGGTCGACGTGCTCATCAACAACGTCGGCGACGTCGCCCGTGAGCAGATGTCGTGGCGCGACATCACCGAGGAGTCCATCGACCACGTGCTCGGGGTCGACATCAAGGGCACGATGGCCTGCATCCACGAGTTCGGGAAGCGGATGATGGACCAGGGCCACGGCAGCATCGTCAACATCGGCTCGACGGTGATCGTGCGCGGCAGCGCCCGCGCCCCGCAGTACGCCGCCGCGAAGTACGGCCTGCTCGGCGCCACGAAGTCCTACGCGCACGCCTTCGCCCCCACGGTGCGGGTCAACATCTTCGCGCCGGGCTTCATCGAGACCGAGGCGACGCTGGGTCGCAAGGACTGGCAGGGCGGCCGCGGCGACCAGCTGAAGTCGCTGACCCCGATGGGTCGGATCCCCGGTCCGGCCGACATCGCCGGCACGGCGTTGTTCCTGGCCACGGACGACGCCAGCCACATCACCGGCACCTACATGGTGGCCGACGGTGGCTACAACATGGTCGGCGCGTGACCACCCACCCTCGCGATCTCTCCCTGGCCGAGGCACGAGCGCTGATCGCCCGGGCCGTGGACAAGGCCGAGCAGCTCGGGCTCCGTGGTGGCCTGGCCGTCGTCGGGGCGAGCGGTGCCCTGGTCTCGGCGTCCCGGCTGGACCACGGTGGACCGGGCGGGATGACGCGCGCGCGGTCGAAGGCGTGGATCTCGGCCACCCAGCAGATCCCGAGCAGCGAGCACCTCGGCCGGATGACCAGCCTCCCGCCGCCGATCTCGGCAGGCTTCACCGCGGCCTCGCCGGAGGCGATGTTCCCCGGCGCCGGTGGCATGCCGGTGCTGCGTGACGGCGTCGTGGTGGCAGGTGTCGCCGCGTCGGGGGCGACGGTGAGTCCCTTCCTCCCGCAGGGGGTCGCGCCGGAGGTGGTCAGCGCCGAGGGGGAGCCGGCCAACCCGGAGGACCTCCTCGTCGCCTATGCGCTCGGGGTCACCTACGCCGGCCAGCACGGCGACGACCGCGGGCGTTGGGAGGCACGCTTCGGTGACCTCGTCGTCACCCCCGAGGACAGCCTCGGGATGAAGGACGCACCGGCCGCCAGTCAGCAGCAGGAGCTGGCCTGGGCGATCTCTCTGTGCGACCGCGTGATCGCAGCCGCCGAGGGTCGCCGGCTCCGCGTCTCGGTCGCGGTCGTCGACCGCGGTGGAGACCCGATCCAGCAGGATCGGATGGACGACGGAGTCGCCGGAGGAGTGGACGTCGCTCTCGCGACCGCCTCCGCAGCGGCACGGTTCGGGATCGCGAGCGGTGACCTGCCCGACGCCTACGGCGAGGCAGTGGGATCCCTGGCATCCCTTGCCCCGACGCCGTTCCTCGCCGCCCCGGGGGGCATGCCCCTCGTGGTCGGGGACCGGGTCGTCGGAGGTCTCGGCGTCGGAGGCGACGATCCCCAGGCGTGTGCCGCGCTCGCGGCCGAGGCGGCCGTGTCGTGACCGCCGACTCGCCGGTCCGGGTGGCGGTGCTCGGCTGTGGAGCGATCGGCAGCCTGTACGCCGCGCACCTCGCCCGGGTGCCGGACGTCGAGGTGTGGGCGGTGGACCCGTGGGCTGCCCACGTCGAGGCGATCCAGGAGCACGGGCTGCGAGTGAGCGGCAACGCCGACTTCGTCGCGCCGGTGCACGCGCTGACCGACGCCTCCGGACTCCCGGGGTGCGACTTCGGGATCGTCGCCACGAAGGCGCTGCACACCCGTGCCGCAGTGCAGGCGGCCCGCGAGGCCCTGAGCGACGCGGCCGTGGTCAGCGTGCAGAACGGCATCGGGAACGAGGACGTGATCGCCGAGGGGGTGCCCAAGGTCGTCCGCGGAAGCATCGTCACGGCCGGTTCGGTGACCGAGCCCGGCGTCGTGCGCTACGACGCCCCCGGTGACTCCTGGTTCGGCCCCTTCGAGCCGAGTCCTGCCACGGCCGATGAGATCGCCACCCTCGCCGACCTGCTCACGCAGGGGGGTCTGCGCACCCACGCGATGGCCGATGCACGCGGTCCCCAGTGGACCAAGGTCGTGTTCAACGCGGCGACCAGCCCGCTCGCCGCGCTGACCGGCCTGACGATGGGCCCGCTGTGCACCGAGCCGGCCCTGCGGACCCAGGTGGACGCCCTCGTCGAGGAGGCGCTCGCGGTCTGCGACGCCGCCGGGATCACGCTGCTCAAGCAGCCCTCGGAGTCCTTCACCGAGGCGATCGAGACCGCGTGGGGGCACAAGCCCTCGATGCTCCAGGACGTCCTGGCCCGGCGTACGACGGAGGTCGACGTGCTCAACGGCGGCATCGCCGACGAGGGCCGCCGTCAGGGCGTCCCGACCCCGCTGCACGACGCCATGGTCGCCCTCGTGCACGGCCTCGAGAGCTCGTGGTGACCCGGGCGTAGTCCCGCATCCGGACGACCCGGACAAAGGGCCGGACACCGCCCGGACATCTTGGTGAAACCTCAGCGCAAACCATGGACTTCTGGGGGTGCTCCCCCTACTGTATCTGCATAACCGAAAGTCACTTTCACAGAGTGAGAGTCATGACGCCAGCGTGATCCGAGGAGATCTCATGAGCACAACCAGTCGGCGCGTCGTCCGCGCCGTGTCCGGACTCACCGTGTGCGCGTTCGCGCTCGCGGCGTGCGGCACCTCCGGCGACAACACCCCTGCCTCGTCCTCGGGCACGAAGCTGCAGAAGACGATCGTCTTCTCGCCCCTGTCGTTGCAGCCCCCGGCCCTGAAGGGCCTGGCGGACGCCTTGACCGGCTACTCGAAGTCCAAGGGCTGGAAGGCCATCGTCCAGGACCCCAACTTCGACCCCACCAAGCAGAACCAACAGGTCAGCGAGGTGCTCGACTCCGGCCGGGCCGGTGCGGTCTGGGTGATCGCCGTGGCCCCGAAGTCGATGGGCGGCACCATCAAGGCCGCGCAGAAGAAGGGCGTGCCGATCCTGGTCAACGGCAAGCCGGAGGAGTACGGCTACGACGGCGCCCAGCCGGGTGTGTCCTTCTCCTACATCGACTACACCGCTGCCGGCAAGGCGCTCGGCGGCCAGCTCGGCAAGTGCCTGACGGAGAAGAACGGCGGCAAGGGCGACGTGCTGTTCAACGCGTCGACCGCCGGCCAGGCCGGCAAGGCTGAGTTCGAGGCGGCGGCGAAGTCGGCGCTGGCCGCGGGAGCCCCGGGCGCCAAGATCGTCCAGACCCTCGAGGTCAAGGACCGCAACTCCGGGCAGACCGACATCGGCAACGCCCTGCAGGGCCACCCCGACATCGTCGGCGTGATGTCCTCGACCGACGAGGGTGCTCTCGGTGCCAAGGGTGCCTTCGACGCGGCGAACAAGAAGCTCCTCTGCAACGTCGACTTCGGTGGCAACGCCGAGGTGCTGGCCGACGTCAAGAAGGGCGACATCTACTCCTCGGTCGCGCTCCAGTTCGCGGCCGACATGATGCAGTCCTTCGACACGCTGGCGAAGATGCAGGGTGACCCCAAGGCCAAGGGCCAGGTCCTCGTCACCCCGCAGAAGATCATCGTCAGCTCCAGCTGAGATGAGCACGATCGTGCCTGACGAGACAGGTAGACAGACGGTTCCCGCGGCGGGGGGCGCAGCGACTGCGCCCCCGGCCGCCGCCCCGGCCCCCACGCCGGCCCGCGACGTCGACGTGGACACCCGCGGCATCCGGGCGCTGATCTTCCTGCGCGACCGGGGCATCTTCGTGCTCTGGGTGGCCCTGCTCGTCGCCTTCTCGCTCTGGGACCACCCGTACTTCGCCAGCGTCAACAACGGGATCCTGATCGCCAACGCGGCAGCCCTGACCGCGATCTTCGCGGCGGGGGTCGCCGTCGGGATCATCTGCGGCGCGCTCGACCTCTCCATCCCCGGGACGGCCGCGATGGCGGCCTGCACCTGCGGCTACCTGATGGAGCACGGTCAGCCGGTCTGGCTCTCGCTCCTCGCCGGCATGGTGATCGGGGTCGTCGTCGGGCTGCTCAACGGGCTGATCACGCTGCGGGGCTTCAACCCGATCATCGTCACGATCGGCATGCTCTCGATCACGACGGCGGGCGCCTCGATCATCTCCGGCGGCTACTCGATCCCCGGCCTCGACGCCCTGGAGTTCATGGGTACCCGTCGCTACGGCGGCGTCCCGGCGCCGGTCTGGATCGCGGGGGTGCTGTTCCTTCTCGGCACGATCTTCCTGACCCGTACCCGTGACGGCCTGCGCCTGATGGCGGTGGGCGGCAACCCGGAGGCGGTACGACGTTCCGGCATCCACAGCGACCGCTACAAGGTGCTGGGCTTCGTGATCAGCTCGATGTGCGCGGCGCTCGGCGGCCTGGTCAGCACGGCCGTGGTGACCGAGGCCAGCCCCGAGGCGAGCCCCGCGATCATCTTCACCGCGCTGACCGCCGTCGCCCTGGCCGGTGTCTCGCTGGCCGGCGGCCGAGGCAGCCTGCCGCGCGTCCTGGTCGGCGCGCTGGTCCTGGCGACGATCTCCAACGGCCTGACCATCAAGGGCGTCAACCCCTACTGGGGAACCGGGGTCACCGGCCTGCTCCTCCTCGGGTCGCTCGGCCTCGAGAAGTGGGTCTCCACCACCGTGTCCAAGCGCCTCGTGCTGACCGCGCAGGCCTCCGTCCACTCCGGAAAGCGGTGACCGGCATGAGCACCCCCAGTCCTACCCCGGCCCCTGCCTTCGAGCTGAGCGGGATCGACCTGCACTACGGCTTCGTCCGGGCCCTGGACCAGATCGAGTTCAACGTCGGACAGGGTGAGGTCGTCGCACTGCTCGGCGACAACGGTGCCGGCAAGTCGTCCCTGCTCAAGGTGCTCTCCGGCGCCCACAAGCCCACCATCGGCTCGATCAAGGTGCACGGCGAGGAGACCGTGTTCCATGCGCCCAGCGACGCCACCGACGCCGGGATCGAGATGGTCTACCAGGACCTCGCCCTCGTCGACGCCCAGGACATCGCGACCAACCTCAACATCGGCCGAGAGATCCTCCGCAAGGGTCCGCTCGGCTGGTTCGGGTTCGTCGACCACAAGGCCCAGCGCCGCCGCTCCGAGGCCGAGCTCGACCAGCTCGGGGTGCGCACCGCGGCCATGACCCGTCCGGTCGAGATGCTCTCCGGTGGCCAGCGACAGGTCGTCGCCCTGGCCCGTAGTGCGACCCGGGTCTCGGGTGAGCGCAAAGGCGTGCTGCTCCTCGACGAGCCCACCGCGGCGCTCGGGTACGAGCAGACCCAGCAGGTGCAGGCCCTGATCCGCCGGATGGCGGCACAGGGCATCGCGATCGTGCTGGTCACCCACGACCTACCGCTGGCCATGGCGGTCTCGGACCGCATCGTGGTGCTCAACCGCGGCCGCAAGGTGGCCGACATCGCGACCGACCAGACCGACAACGACCAGCTGGTCGGCTGGATCACCGGCGCCCGTGCGTCGATGTTCGTCTGAGCCGTGACCCCCCGACAGCTGCGCGTGGACGTCGTGGGGGGTGACCCCCTCGGCCACGGCGATGCCCCGACGCTGTCGTGGTGGCTGCCCGAGGGGGCCGCTGTCCAGCACGGCTACCGGGTCCGCACCGACGACGGGTACGACAGCGGGCCCGTGCGCTCCGCCGTGCAGACGCTCGTCCCGCTCCCCGGGTTCGACAGGTCGCGCCGTTCGACGCTCGCCCAGGTCATGGTCACCACCGACCTCGGCGAGAGCGGGTGGAGCGATCCGGTCGTGGTGAGCTCCGGGCTGCTGCACCAGTCCGACTGGACGGCGTCCTGGGTGGGACCGGACGACCCTGAGCCGGGCGAGCCGGGTAGGCGCCCGGCGTACTGGCTGCGCGCGAGGTTCGACGTCGCCCGACCGGGGTCCACCTCGCTGCACGTCACCTCGCTGGGGATGCACGAGGTCTGGCTCAACGGCGAGCGCGTCGGCGACGTCGAGCTCGCGCCCGGCTACACGCAGTACCGGCGGCGGGTGCAGGGGCTGTCCCACGACGTCACGGACCTGGTGCTCCCCGGTCCGAACGTGGTCGCCGTGCTGCTGGCGGACGGATGGTTCCGTGGCCAGATCGGGATGCCCCGCGCCGCCGACCAGTACGGCACCGACCTCACCCTCCGGCTGCAGGTCGAGGACGCCGAGGGTCAGCCGATCGTGGGGACGGACCTCAGCTGGCAGTGGGCGCGCTCGCACGTCGTGGCGGCGGACCTGATCGGGGGGCAGTGCGAGGACCGCCGGCTCGTCGATCTGGCAGTGCACGACCCGTCGGCGGATCTCGCGTGGGGTCCCGTCGTACGGCGTGACGTCGACGTGGCCGTCGTGGCCCCGGTCGCGCCTCCCGTACGACGTGTCGAGGAGATCGCTCCCGTCTCGGTCACGCCGATCGGTGACGGGGCCGCGGTCGTCGACCTGGGGCAGAACGTCAACGGCTGGCTGCGGCTTGCCGACCTCGGGCCCGAAGGCACCACGCTCACGATCCGCCACGGCGAGCACCTCGACGCCGCCGGTGACCTGACCACCTCGCACCTCGACGTGGACGTCCCGATCTTTCCCGAGCCACTGCCCCTCGGGCAGGTCGACGAGGTGATCTCGGCCGGCGTCGAGGGCGACGTCTTCGAGCCGCGGTTCACCACCCATGGCTTCCGCTACGCCAGGGTCGAGGGACACTCGGGCCTCTCGGCCGACGACGTGACCGGTGTGGTCGTGCACACCGACCTCCGGCGCACGGGCTGGTTCCGCTGCAGCGACGAGCGGATCAACCGCTTGCACGAGGCGGCCGTCTGGTCCCTGCGGGGCAACGTCTGTGCGATCCCCACCGACTGCCCGCAGCGCGAGCGCGCCGGCTGGACGGGTGACTGGCAGGTCTTCGCACCCACCGCCGCCTTCCTCTACGACGTCCTCGGGTTCAGTCGCTCGTGGTTGCGCGACGTGGCGCTCGACCAGCGCGACGACGGGTGCGTCCCCGGGATCTCGCCGTCCTCGCCCGTCGAGGGTTTCGACGGACCCGTCGGCATGCTCAACGGCTCGGCCGGGTGGGGCGACGTCGTGGTCAGCGTGCCGTGGGAGCTGTATCTCGCCTACGGCGACGTCTCGCTGCTCCGTGAGAGCTGGGTCTCCGCGACGGCGTGGGTCGACTACGCCGCCAGGAGCGCCGCGGGTGGCCGGCACCCCGACCGCGCGGCCGTGCGTCCGGTGGCTGGGGAGCACGAGCAGTTCCTCTGGGACACCGGCTTCCACTGGGGCGAGTGGCTCGAGCCGGACGCCGACATCGGCGACTTCCGTGCGTTCGTGGGCAGGGACAAGTCCGAGGTGGCGACCGCCTACCTCGCCCGCTCGGCGCGCACCCTCGTCCGGATGGGCGAGGTGATCGGTGCCGAGCCTGACGTCGTCACGCGGTACGACGCACTCGCCGGTGGCGCCCGAGCCGCCTGGCAGGCGGAATTCCTGGAACCCGACGGCTCCCTGCGGATCCGCACCCAGGCCTCCCACGTCCGGGCACTGGCCTTCGGGCTGGTCGAGGAGGACGGCCGCGACCGGGTCGCCACGGACCTCGTCTCGCTCGTCGCGGAGCACCACGGCCACCTCGCCACCGGCTTCCTCTCCACCGGGCTGCTGCTGCCGACGTTGGCCGAGACCGGTCAGACCGAGACCGCCTACGCGCTGCTCAGGCAGGACACCGAGCCCTCGTGGCTGACGATGATCGACCGCGGCGCCACCACGGTGTGGGAGCGGTGGAACGGCGTCGACGCCGACGGGGTCGCGCACGAGTCGCTCAACCACGCGAGCTTGGGCGCGGTCGTCTCGTTCCTGCACCGCCACGTCGCCGGCTTGGTGCCGACCTCGCCCGGCTACCGCACCTTTCGGGTCCGGCCCACGCCCGGAGGCGGGCTGACCTCCGCCGACCTGCGGCTGGACAGCCCCTACGGCCCGATCATCGTCGCCTGGCGCCTCGTCGGGCGCGGCTTCGCCCTCGACCTCGAGGTCCCCCCCGGGACGAGCGCCGAGGTGTGCCTGCCCGGCGGCACCACCATGACGGTCCCTCCCGGCACGCACAGCTGGCCGGCCGGAGGTGTGGCGTGAGCGCCTCAGAGCTCGGTCGCGCTGCCCTGCTCGAGGGGCCGCACGGTGCCCTCGGGGCTGAAGGCGCCGAGCATGCCGGCGTACTTGCCGGGGTCCTTGGTCTCGCCCTCGTGGATCGGCACCGCGACCCGAGGCGCCACCGCATGGACGTACTCGACGGCCTCGGACAGCTTCAACCACGGCGCATCGATGGCCACCGCCAGCACGTCGACGTCACGCCCCGGCACGAAGAAGGAGTCGCCCGGATGCAACAGGGCGCCGTCGTCGAGGAGGTACGCCGCGTTGGTGCACCCGGGCACGTCGCGGTAGACGGCCGCGTGCAGGCCGCCGAGCACCTCGACCGACGTCCCGGCGATGTCGAGCCGATCGCCGACCTGGGCGACCACGGGCTCGATCTCCAGACCCAGCCCGCTCACCAGGGCGACGCTGTCGGGGTCGACCACGAGGAGCACGCCGATGTTGGCCGCCAGCAGGGCGCCCAGTCGTTCGGGGTCGAGATGGTCGGCGTGCTGGTGGGTGACCAGCACGGCGTCGAGGTCGCGGACGTCCGCGAAGTCGGACATCGTGCCTGGGTCGACCAGCAGTCGAGCACTGGCCGTCTCCGCCAGGAGGCAGGCGTGGCCGAGATGGGTGAGCTTCATCGTTCTCCTCGGGTGCGGGACGGACTGTCCTGCCCATGCTCTCACCCTGAGAACATGGCTTCCACCAAGCGAATGTCATCCACCCACCACCTCGAGGAGCTCGCATGACGGCGTTCCACCACCTGGGCTACTGGGTCGACGACCTCGACGCAGCGGTCGATCGGGCCATCCGCACGCTCGGGATCGGGCCCTTCGCGGTGCACCGGCACGTGGACTTCCAGGCGTTCACGCTCGCAGACGGCACCGAGGTCACCGACCCGGCGTACTTCGACCACACGGCCGCGTTCGCCGCCTGGGGTCCGGTCGTGCTCGAGCTCTGCGACGTGCACACCATCGACCCCTCGCTCGCGGAGGCCTACGGGATCCGCAGCGGGGAGCAGGGCCTGGGCCACGTCAGCTGGGTGGTCGAGGACCTCGAGGCCGAGAGCGCACGGCTCGAGGAGCTCGGCTGCAGCCTCATCCACACGGCGTCCTCCGGAGCGGTGAACGTCGCCTGGCACCACGGCGGCACGCTGTTCCCGCACCCGATCGAGGTGCACCGCGCTGGTCCGCCGATCCTCGGCATGCACGCGCGGCTCGCCGCCCTGGCCGACGGCTGGGACGGCACCGACCCGCTCCGGCCCATCCAGGCACCCTCGAAGGGGGTCCACGGATGACGCACCGACTGCTCGGACTCAGCGCCGGCAACCCCGGCGGCAGCGTCGAGATCGTGCTCAAGGAGGCGCTGATGGCCGCGGAGGCCGCAGGCGCCGAGGTCGAGCTGGTCCGGCTCGACGACCTCGACCTGGAGACGACGGCCGGGCAGATCCCGGCGGACGCCTGGTGGTTCTGGGAGCGGCTGATGGAGGCCGACGGCCTCGTCGCGGCCGCGCCGATCATCAGCCGCACGATCCCCGGTCGGCTCAAGGTGCTGATCGACCTGCTGCTCGGCCCGAACGCCGATCGCGCCATCGTCGAGAAGCTGCTCGCCGTGCGTGCGTCGGGCCAGGAGCCCGGTGTGCCCTTCCGTCTGGACGAGCGCGTGCTGAAGCCCCGGGTCGCCGGGTTCATCGCGGTCGGCGGCTCGCTCACCGACCAGTGGAAGGGCCTGGCGCTGCCGGCGATGCACATCCTCACCTTCTCGATGCACACCGCCGTCGTCGATCAGCTCCTGGTCCACGGGGCCGGCACGCCGAAGTCCGTGGTGCTCGACGACGACGCGCTGAAGAAGTCCGCCGCCCTCGGCGCGAACGTCGCGGCCCAGCTCGGGCGCACCTTCGACGAGGCGGAGTACGTCGGGCCGCCGGGGTTGTGCCCCCTGTGCCACCTCGACGCGATCGTCCTCACCGGGCGTGACGTGCCCCGTCGTGAGGTGCACTGCGCGACGTGCGGCGCCACCGGGCACCTCGAGGATGACCTCTCCGTGCGTTGGACCGACCTCGACACCTCCGTGATCTCGATGACGGAGAAGAGCGCCCACTACGACGAGATCCTCGAGACAGCCCGGAGCCATGCGGCCCAGCGGGAGGCCATCCTCGAGAAGGCATCCACCTACGACTCCTTCGACCCGGTCGTCCGGCCGGGCCGCACCACCCCCGACAAGCAGGAGGCACCGCAATGACGAACGACGCGAGCCAGGAGCAGCAGCCGCTGCACGTGATCGTGGCAGGCGCCGGCCTCTCCGGCCTGGCCCTCGCCCAAGGCCTGGTCAAGGCAGGTCACACCGTCGACGTCTACGAGCGCGACGCCGACCTCGACCGCAAGCAGGGCTACTACCTGCACTTCAACCCGATCGGCGGCGAGGCGCTGCGCCGCGTGCTGCCGGACGACCTCTTCGAGCTCTACCTGGAGACCTCGCGGGAGAGCTACGACCGGCCCGAGTCGATCGTGCTCAACGACCAGCTCGACGAGCTGACGTCGCGCCCGCACATGGGTCCGCCGAACCCCGGCCCGCGCAACCACACCGGCGTGCACCGCCGGACCCTGCGCCAGCTGCTCTCCGGCCGGCTCGGCGACTCGTTGCACTCCGGCAACGCGGTCGTCTCCTATGCCGAGGACGCCGACGGGGTCACCGTCACCCTCTCCGACGGCTCGACCGCGCGGGGTGACCTGCTGGTCGGTGCCGACGGCATCCGCTCGGCCGTGCGGAGCCAGCTGCTCCCGGAGGTGCCGGTGATCCCGACCGGCATCCAGGGCATCGGCATCTACGGGCGCACCCCGCTCACCCCCGAGCTCGACGAGCAGCTGCCGAGCATCCTCGACCAGGGCGTGCTGATGGCTGTCGACCGCAAGGGCTCACGGCTCCTCATCGCCAACTTCCGTCCGCGTCGTGCGGCCGACGAGGCAGCGGCCGAGATCGCGCCCGACGTGAAGCTCGACGCCGTGCCGCCGTACGCGATGATCAGCTGCAGCGTGCTCCCCGGCACCGAGGTGCCGCCGTCGCGCGAGTGGACGCCCGAGACCGCGCTCGAGATGAAGGAGTCGATGCTCGCCGCCATCGAGGGCTGGCACCCGGCCGCCCGCGCGCTGGTCGAGGGGATCGAGCCGGACTCGATGTTCATGATCCCGTTCGGCTTCCTCGAGCCGGCGCAGAGCTGGGAGCCGTCGCGGGTGACCATCGTCGGCGACGCCGCCCACGGCATGCTGCCCACTCTGGGCATGGGCGCCAACCTGTCGCTCAACGACGCGGCCCTCCTGATGGACCAGATCGACCGGTACGCCGCCGGGGAGACCGGGCTGCTGGACGCCGTCGGCGCCTACGAGGCGGCGATGCGCGAGGTCACCTACCCGATCCTGCGGTTGACCCTCGACCACGACAGCAACTTCGGTGGTGGCGGGCTGAAGGAGGCCACCGAGGAGGTCGGCGCGGAGCCGACCACCCCGTGAGTCGGCTGGCCGGCAAGGCGGTCCTCGTCACGGGCACCGGCGGTGGGATCGGACGCGCGACGGCGATGGTGTGCGCCCGGGAGGGCGCGCACGTCGTCGGCTGCGACCTGCACGAGGGGCCCTCGCAGGAGACCGTCGACCTGGTCCGGGCCACCGGCGGGCGGATGGACGCGATCGCGCCCGTCGACCTCGCCACCGAGGAGGGCGCCCGCAGCTGGGTCGACGAGGCGGCCGAGCTTGCCGAGGGAGTCGACGTGGTCGTCAACAACGCCTCGGCGATCCGGTTCGGCGCGATCGATGAGATGTCCTACGACGACTGGACGTTCACGATCCGCAACGAGCTCGACATCGTCTTCCTCGTCGTCCGGGCGGCGTGGCCCCACCTGGTCGCGCGGGGTGGCGGGAGCATCGTCAACATCGGCTCGATCTCCGGCTCGCGCGGCGCGTGGTTCATGCCCCAGAACGCCCACGGCGCGGCCAAGGGCGGGGTGATCGCGCTGACCAACCACCTCGTGGTCGAGGGCGGCCCGCACGGCATCCGCGTCAACACGGTCAGTCCCGCGATGACCGAGACGCCGCACACCAGCCCGCTGCTGCACGGGCCGGGCGACCAGACCGAGCAGATCCTCTCCCGCGTGCCGCTCGGCACGTGGGGCCAGCCGGAGGACGTCGCGAACGCGATCCTGTTCCTGGCCAGCGACGAGTCGTCCCACGTCAGCGGGGCCGACATCCCGGTCGACGGCGGCGCGGCGGTGGTCGGGTGAGCACGACGACGACCGGCCGGCTCGTCCATCGCGGCGAGGAGGGCTACGAGGCGGCTCGCGTCGGCCGCGTCTTCAACGCCCGGCGGCCCGACCGCTATCCGGCTGCGGTCCTCGAGGCGGCCGATGCCGACGACGTCGTCGCCGGGGTCCGGCTCGCCCGCGAGCAGGGCTGGAAGGTCAGCATCCGCTCCGGCGGCCACTCGTGGGCGGCGTGGAGCCTGCACGACGACGCCCTGCTGATCGACCTCGGTCAACTCCGCTCGCTGTCGTACGACGAGGCGACCGGCGTCGTCTCGGCCGGACCCGCGACGAAGGGCTCCCTCGAGCTGGAGCCGTTCCTGACCGAGCGCGGGCGCGCCTTCCCGGGCGGGCACTGCGCCACGGTCGGCATCGGCGGATTCCTGCTCCAGGGCGGCCAGGGCTGGAACGGCCGCGCCAAGGGCTGGGCCTGCGAGAGCGTCGTCGCGGTCGACGTGGTCACCGCCGAGGGCGAGCTGGTGCGTGCCGACGCGAGGACCAACCCCGACCTCTACTGGGCCGTCCGAGGGTCAGGGCCCGGCTTCCCCGGCATCGTCACCCGCTTCCACCTGCAGACCTACGAGAAGCCGGCCGCGATGTGGCAGGACACCTGGTCCTTCCGGCTCGACGACGCCGAGCGGGTCGTGCACTGGCTGCACGAGGTACTGCCCCTGCTCGACCGCCGCGTAGAGCCCGTGCTCGCGGCGACCCGGCTGCCCGACGTACCGCTGCACGAGGGGGTGGAGCACCCCGGCGGCACACTGCTCCTGCTGCACACGACCTGCATGGCCGACTCCGACGAGGAGGCGCAGCTCTTGCTTGGCGGTCTGGGGGAGTGCCCCGTGTCCGGCCGCGAGCTCGGTCATGTGACCGGCCCGACCTCCGTCGCCGAGGAGAGCGTCGCGCAGACCGGGCAGAACCCGGAGAACCACCGCTATGCCGTCGACTGCGCCTGGACCAACGCCCCCGCCGACGTCCTCGCGCCGCTGCTGATGGACATCTGGCGCGGCCTGGACACCGAGCACTCGTTCTCGATCTGGTACGGATGGGCCCCGTCCCGCCAGCTCCCCGACATGGCCTTCTCCGTCGAGGGCAACGTCTACGTCGCGACGTACCTGATCTACGAGGACGCGGCCGACGACGAGCGCTATCGCACCGAGGTGCACGAGCGCACGGCCGCCATCGCACGCGACGGCGGCGTCGGGGTCTACCTCGGCGACACCGACTTCACCCGCCGGCCCGACCGGTTCCTCGACGACGACCACCTCCGCCGGCTTGAGGAGATCCGCGCTGCCCGGGACCCGCAGCGGATGTTCGCCTCCTACCTCGTCTCCAACCCGGACCGGCTGAACGTCCATGCGTGACCGGCTCCTCAAAGATCGGCGCCTCGACCACGTGGGCCTGAACGTCGCCGACCTCGACGCGGCCGAGGAGTGGTACGCCGAGGCCTTCGGCTACCAACGCGACTTCGCGGCCCGCCTCGACCTGCTCCAGCTCGACATCGTGATGCTGCTCCACCCGACCCGCGGTGACCGCCTCGAGCTGCTGCACCGGCCGGGATCCCGTCCGGGCCTGCGGGCCGAAACACCCCCCGACGCCGTGCTCACACAGGGCTTCGGACACGTGGCCTTCGACGTCGCCGGTGTGGACGACGCCTTCGACCGCCTCGTCTCGCTCGGGGCGCGGCCGGTGATGGTGCCGCGGCCCTCGCCGGAGCCCGGTGTGCGGATGGCGTTCGTCGCCGACCCGGAGGGCAACCTCGTGGAGCTGCTCGACCGGTCCGGAGGTGACGCGTGAGCTCGGCCGACGTCGCGCCACCCGTCGCCCCGCCTCGCCACATCGTCCCGCTGCTCGCCGCGTTCGCCTCGCTCGTCGTCCTGACCACCGACGTCTACCTGCCCGTGCTCCCGCGGGTGAGCGCCGACCTGCACACCAGCGACGCGGCCGCCTCGGCCACCGTCTCGTGCGTCCTGGTCGGCATCGCGGTGGGGCAGGTGGTGATCGGCCCGCTGAGCGATGCCGTCGGGCGACGAGCACCGTTGCTGCTGGGCTCGACGGCCTATGCGCTGCTGCACGTGCTCAGTGCTCTGTCCACCTCGATCGTGATGCTGCTGGCGGTCCGCGTCCTCGCCGGCTTCGCCACCGCGGCGTGCATCGTGGTGGGCCGAGCGGTGGTGGTCGACCTCTTCCCCGCCGCCGGGACGACGCGCGCGTTCGCGGTCCTCGGCGCCGTCACCTCGATCGTGCCGGTGCTGGCGCCGGTGGCCGGCAGCCTGCTCGCGCTGGTGATGGGGTGGCGCGGGATGTTCCTCGTGCTCGCCGGCCTCGCCGTGGTGCTGACCGCCGTCGGCTGGCGAGCGCTGCCGGAGTCGCTGCCGCCGGAGCGCCGCACGCCACCACACCTCGGCGCCGTCCTTCGCGAGCTGAGGGCGGTCCTGCGCCGCCGCACCTTTCTCGCGTACGCCGCGTCCATCGGTGCCGTCGGCGTGGTGCTGTTCGGCTACATCGGCGCGTCCTCGTTCGCGCTCCAGGGCAGCTTCGGGCTCTCCCCGCAGCAGTACGGCCTGGTATTCGCGCTCAACTCGGTGGGGATCTTCCTGGGGAGCAACCTGGCCGCCCGGCTCTCCGGCCGGGTGTCGCCCGGACGGCTCCTCGTGTGGGGCCAGTCGGTGCTGCTCGTCGGAGTCGCGGTGCTCGCGGTGGGGGTGGCGGTGCACCTGCTGCTGCTCGTCTGCGCCGGGCTCTTCCTGACCATCTCGAGCATCGGCCTGGTGATGCCGTCCTCGATGTCGCTGGGGATGGCGGCCTCGGGTGGTCGGGCCGGCTCGGCCGCCGGCGTCTTCGGCATCGTCCAGTTCGCCTGCGGGGCCGCGGCCTCACCCCTGGCCGGTTCCGGCGGATCGCCCTGGTCGCTGGTGGTGGTGCTCGGTGTCGGTGCCGTGGCCGGCCCGGTCCTGCTGCACCTGCTGCGTCGTACCGCACCTCTTCCTGCACCAGAAGGAGCCCAGTCATGAGCACGACCACGCGACCCTTCCCCGAGGACTTCCTCTGGGGCGTCGCCTCAGCCGGCCACCAGTGCGAGGGCGACAACGTCGCCAGCGACACCTGGTTCGCCGAGCAGGTGCAGCCGACGGTGTTCCGCGAGCCCTCCGGCCGTGCGTGCAACGGCTACGAGCTGTGGCGTGAAGACGTCGACCTCGCGGCCGGGATGGGGCTGAACGCCTACCGGTTCTCGGTGGAGTGGGCGCGGGTGGAGCCGGTGGAGGGCACGTACGACGAGGAGGCCCTGCAGCACTACGGGGCGATCGTCGACCGCTGCCTCGCGACGGGGATGGCCCCGGTCGTCACCCTCAACCACTTCACCTCACCGCACTGGTTCGCGGCCCGCGGAGGCTGGCTCGACCCGGCCGCGCCAGAGGTCTTCGCGCGCTACTGCGAGGAGGTGATCCGCGCCTTCGGCGACCGGATCGCGTACGCCGTCACGCTCAACGAGCCCAACCTGCCGCGGCTGCTGACCTGGATCCCGCTGCCCGACTTCGTGCGCGACCTCGAGCGCGCGACGCTCGAGGCGGCCAGCGAAGCCGCCGGCGTACCGCGCTATCGGCTCTCCAACGTGATGGTCCCGGAGGAGATGGACGCCATCGCCGACGGGATGGCCGCCGGTCACCTCGCGGCGCGCGCGGCCATCAAGGCGGTGCGGCCCGACCTTCCCGTGGGCTTCTCGGTGGCACTCGTCGACGACCAGGTCGTCGGCCCGGACACCTCCGTGCGCGACCGCAAGCGCTCGGAGGTCTACGCCCGCTGGCTCGACCTCGCCCGTGGTGACGACTTCGTCGGCGTACAGAACTACGAGCGCCACTACTACGACGGAGACGGCCCCGTCGACGCCTCCGGCGCCCAGGCCGGGACCGGGCTTTACTCGGGGATCGATCCGGCCTCCCTCGCCGAGTCGGTCCGCTACGCGCACGAGACCACAGGAGTCCCGGTGCTGGTGACCGAGCACGGCATGGCCACCGAGGACGACGCGAACCGCGCGGGCTTCATCGAGCCCTCACTGTCACGCCTGCTCGACGTGGTCGACGACGGTGTCCCGGTGCTCGGTTACTGCCACTGGTCCCTGATGGACAACTTCGAGTGGATCTTCGGCTACACCGAGCACCTGGGATTGCACGCCGTCGACCGGACGACGTTCGAGCGCACACCCAAGCCGAGTGCGGCTGTGTACGCGACCATCGCCCGCAGCGGAAGCGTCACGGCCCCCACCCGATAGGTCACGGACTACCGCACCGGGGGGCCGGAGCCCCGGGCCCGCTCGGCAGCCTCCGCCCGGTCGCGCACCTGCAGCTTGGTCAGGATCGCCGAGACGTAGTTGCTGGTCGTCTTGCGGGAGAGCCCGAGCTGGGCAGCGATGGCGGGGTTCGAGCGACCCTGGGCGATGAGGTGCAGCACGTCGCGCTCACGGGCCGTCAGCATCGGGAACTCCTCGGGAGCCACGGAGGGGTGCCGTTGCGCGAAGAAGTCGAGCACCCGGGAGGCGACCGACGGGCTGAAGATCGCCTCGCCGCGGGCGACGGCGCGGATCGCGCGGAGCAGGTCGTCACGCTCCGCGTCCTTGAGCACGTAGCCGCGGGCACCTGCCCGCAGGGCGGCGAAGACCGAGGCGTCGTCGGCGAACATGGTCAGGATCAGCACCGCCACGTCGGGGAATTCGACGGCGATCCGGCCGGCGACCTCGATCCCCGAGAGCGCGGGCATGTTCACGTCGAGCAGTGCCACGTCGACCTCGTGCTCGGCGAGCAGCCGCAAGGCCTCCGCGCCGTCCTGGGCCTCGGCCACCAGCTCGAGGTCGTCGGTGGCGGTGACCATGGTGCGCAGGCCGTCGCGGAACAGCGGGTGGTCGTCGGCGACCAGCACCCGCACGCCGCTCATCTCGTGCTCCCTGTGGACAGGGGCAGGCACACGCTGACCCGGGTGCCTCCGCCGGTGGCCGTCGAGATGGTGCACCGGCCACCGACCTCGGCCGCACGCTCGCGCATCGAGCCGAGCCCCACACCGTGCCCTTGCGAACCGTTGAGTCCGACACCGTCGTCCTCGATCTCGAGGGTGAGCAGGTCACCGGAAGTGACACGCACGTCGACGTGGTGGGCATCGGCATGGCGCAGGACGTTCATCAGGGCCTCCTGGCAGATCCGGTACGCCGCCACCTCGACCGCGGCGGGAAGTGCGGGCAGGCTCTCGGGTCCCTCGACGTCGACCGAGACCACCCGGCCGAGCTCGGCGGCGCGTTCCCTGACCGCCGTCATCAGCCCGAGCTCGAGGACAGGCGGGCGCAGCTCGTCGACCAGGGTCCGGATGTCCGCGATCGCGGCCCTCAGGTGGTGCTGGAGGGCGTCGAGCACCTGCTCGGCGGTGGCGGGGTCGGTGCGGACCAGGTCGCGGGCAGTGGCGGCGGTGAGCCCGGCTGCGGCGAGGGTCGGTGCCAGGCCGTCGTGGAGGTCGCGGCGCAGCCGCCGGCGCTCCTCCTCACGGGTCTGCACCAGCTGCTCGCGGGCGCTCT
Organism: uncultured Actinomycetota bacterium; assembly: GCA_963794435.1. GTDB lineage: Bacteria > Actinomycetota > Actinomycetes > Propionibacteriales > Nocardioidaceae > Marmoricola. The sequence goes on along the minus strand of CAWCDX010000010.1, from coordinate 35,266 downwards.
GCAGCTCCCGGGACCCTCGTTGCAGGCTGGCGGTCAGCTGCAAGCTGTGGATCGCGCTGCCCGCGTGGCTGGTCAGGTCAGTGAGCAGCGCCCGGTCCGGCGCCGACAACGGGTGCCCGCCGTCGTACCCGACGATCAGGATGCCCACCTGCTCCCCCTGGTGATGGACCGGGAGCGAGAGCGCCTCGGGGGTCGCTCGGCCCTGCTCGGCCGCGATCGGGAACTCGCCGTCGCCACCGATGGCCAGCGCGACGTACGGCGCGCGCAGGGCCTCACGGATCGTCGAGACCAGCGTCGAAGGCACGTCGTCGTCGGGCAGGGTGGCGGCCAGTCGCCGACCCAGCCCGCTCAGGGCGGCGTACGGCTCGGCCCTCATCCCGTAGACCAGGCGCCGGGCACGACGCTGCAGCAGCGCCCGGAGCGGCCCGACCAGGAGCACGACCAGGGCGGCCGCGACCAGCGGGGCGAGCCGACCACCCTCCGCGCCCACGACCACGCCGGCAGCTGCGACGACCAGGAGGTAGCCCCCGGCCACCAGCACGGTCAGCGAGCCGTAGACGAGGGTGCGGGTGATCACCACGTCCACGTCGAAGAGGTCCGCGAAGAGCATGGCGAGCGTCAGGCACACCGGGATGGCCAGCACCGCGAGGGAGGCGGCCGCTGTCTGGAAGCGGTCGTACGGCGAGCCGGCCGCGACCAGGTCCGCGAACCAGCCGGGAGCGAAGTACGGCAGCGCCACGAGCAGGGTCACCACGAAGAAGATCCCGAGACCGTAGAGGACCCAACGGATCTGGGTGCGCTTCACGGGATCTGACTCACGCCGGTACCGCCTGACCTGGGCGACCAGGGGGATCCCGAATCCTGCGAAGAACACCACCCCTCCCGCCAGGTCGAGCACCGTCCCGGGAGTGCCGACGAATGCTGCGAATACCTGCCAGGCGCCGAACCCGGCGACGAACCAGCGCAGCCACGGTGGCCGGAAGTGCCCGTCGGGCAGGATCGCCATGGTCAGCACACCCAGGGTCAGCGCCACCGCCAGCACCAGCCGGCCCAGCAGTGCGGCCGAGGTGCCGTCAGTGGCGCTGACGAGCGGGTTGGAGATCCCGTTGGCGATGAGGGCGCAGCCGGCGACCACCGTCATCTTGGTGGGGCGGGCGCGCAGCAGGAGCAGCGCGCCCGACCCGACCCAGACCAGCACCGACACCAGGTGGAGGACGTCCCCCGGTGTCACGTGCGCCGTCGGCTGCATGGGGACCAGCATCGCCTCAGACGACCGCGCTTGTCGCTGATGGCGTCCGCGTGGGTGAGATGGCGTCCCGGCGCTCGGCGGTCCGCCACATCACCAGGCCGAGCAGCCCCATCAGGAAGTAGCACGGCGCCGGAAGGCGTAGGGCGTCCCCGACCGCGGGCACGGAGCTGGCCACGGCACTGACGAAGAGGTCCACGACGAGCAGCCAGACGGCCAGGCGCGGGTAGAAGCCGGAGCGCCAGGTCGCGACGGCGAGCACGATCATCCCCACGCTCAGCGTGACGATGCCGTAGAACTCCATCTGCCCGAAGATGCTGGCGTGGTAGGCGTCGAGGTCGTAGAGCGAGCTCGGGTCGAAGAGGCCCTTCACCAGGTGCGGGAGCTCCAACATCGCGATGCCGAGCACGAGGAGGACGGTGCCGATCCAGCCGGGCACGCGAGCCCGTCCCGACTGCGCCACCTGGAAGGCGACCATCCCCGGCAGTGCCAACAGCACCCCGGCCAGTCCGAGCGCGGCCGCGGGCCGGATCAGGGCGTCGTGTGCCGAGGAGGGGTAGATGAGATAGGCGACGGTCAGCAGCAGACCGCCGGCGAGCAGGACGGCGCCCCAGCGGCGCAGGTGGTGTGTAGTCATGCGCCCAGTGCACGGGTCCGAGCACCTGACCGGCAGAGGCAGCGTTCCCGGGAAACCGGGAAGCTCAGCGACCCAGGGACGCGTTGCCCACGCCGCGTGGCGCATGCCAGTCTGGCTCGCGGACACGGGGAGGAGAGGGCGTATCGGCATGGCGGACGCGGTCGATCCGGGCTCCCTGGAGGAGATCAGCGCGACCGTGCGGGCGCACGCCCGACCGGGTCGGCCGGCCTGGGTGACCCGGATGGTGGTCCTGCTGGCCTCCGTGGTGATCACCTACGTGGTCTTCCAGCTCGTGGGCCGGGTCGACTGGCCCGCGGTGGGCGACGCGCTCGAGCAGACGACGTGGTGGCAGCTGCTCCTGCTGCTGGTCCTGCTCCTGGTGCGGCAGGTACTGAACTCGGTGCCGTTGGCGCTCTACACCCCGGCCATCGGGGTCCGGCACGCGATGATGAACGACATGGGCGCCATGGTGATGGCGTGCGTGGCCCCTCCGCCCAGTGACTTCGCGCTGCGGATCTCGATGTTCAGCTCCTGGGGCGTCCCGACGGCGATGGGTCTCACCGGGACCGTGATGAACATGATCACCTTCTACATCGTCCGCTTCGCGACGCCGCTCGCCGGCATCGTCGCGCTGGGCTTCGTGGAGCGGTCCCCGGGCATCCGGCTGCTCGACCTGCTCTGGGTCGCCGCATCGGTCGTGCTCTTCGTCGGCGTGCTGCTGGTCGTGCGCAGTGACGCGCTCGCCCGGCGTGTGGGGACGGGCACCGGCGGCCTCGTGCGGCGGGTACGACGCCACGTCGACCCCGATCGCTGGGCTGAGTCGTGCGCGTCCTTCCGCGGCGACATCGCCGACCGCTTCTACCGTGCCTTCCCGGGGTCGTTGTTGAGCCAGGTGGCGATGATCGCCGTCGACCTCTCGATGGTGGTGCTCTGCCTGAGGTTCGTGGGGATCTCTGCCGACGAGGTGGGGTTCGGCGACGTCGCCGTGGCCTACCTGTTCGCCTACCCCTTCACGATCTTCCCCTTCTCCGGCATGGGTGTGGTCGACGCCCTCCTGGTGGCCGGCATCGTCGCGGCCGGAGGCCACAGCGTCGAGGCGGGGGCGGTCGCCGCGCTCATCGTGTGGCGCGTGTTCACCGTCGGCGGGGTGATCGCGATGGGCGCCGGCTCGATCGCCCTGTGGCGACACGGCGTGCGGTCCCGTCCCGCACCGGCCGGTACCTAGACAACGGTCTCATGGAGCGGGATGCTCGATCGAACAGTGCCCGGTCCCTGCACTCGCGTCGCATCACCACCGCGGGCCTCTTGCCGCGCGGTGTCGGCTCGAGACGACGGACCGGAGGTGCTTTCTGTGACGGCGGTCGAGGTGCGCGAAGAGCCCGGCGTCGCCGGCACGATGAGCGTCCCGACGCTCACCGCGATGGTCGTGGGCGGGATGGTCGGGGCCGGCGTCTTCTCGCTCCCGGCCCGCTTCGGGGTGGCGACGGGCATCCTGGGCTCGCTCATCGCGTGGGCAGTCGCCGGCACCGGGATGCTGATGCTGGCCTTCGTCTTCCAGAATCTTGCGATCCGCAAGCCCGAGCTCGACTCGGGTGTCTTCATCTACGCGAAGGCCGGCTTCGGGGACTATGCGGGCTTCAACTCCGCCATCGGGTTCTGGGCGAGCTCGGTCGCCGGGAACACCTTCTACTGGGTGTTCATCTGCGCCACGCTCGGCGCCTTCTTCGACGGCTTCGGGGAGGGCGACACCTTTCTCGCCGTCGTCCTGTCCACCGCGGGGGTGTGGGCGTTCCACTTCCTGATCGCGCGAGGTGTCCGCGATGCTGCGGTGATCAACCGGATCGTCACGATCTTCAAGATCATCCCGATCCTCGTCTTCATCGTTGTCCTCTTCGTCAACTTCGACGCGGGCGTCTTCTCCGACAACTGGCTGGCCACGGGGTACGGCGACCTCGGCACCCTGAACGAGCAGGTCCGCAACACGATGATCATCACCACGTTCGTGTTCATCGGCATCGAGGGCGCCAGCGTCTACTCCCGCTACGCCAAGAAGCGTGAGGACGTCGGCAAGGCGACGGTGCTCGGCTTCCTCAGCGTGCTGTCGCTCTTCGCACTGGTGACGCTCTCGAGCTACTCGGTCAAGCCGCAGCCGGAGATCGCCGCGACCCGGCAGCCCTCCATGGTGGGGCTCTTCGAGTCCGTCGTGGGGGCTTGGGGAGAGAAGTTCATCAGCGTCGCGGTCATCGTCTCGGTGCTCGGCGCCTACCTCGCCTGGACGCTGATGGCCGCGGAGGTGATGTACATCCCGGCGCGCGCGGACGACTTCCCCGAGTTCCTCGGCCAGGAGAACGAGCACGGCACGCCCATCACGGCACTGGTGGTGACGTCGCTGGGCGTCCAGGGACTGCTCGCGCTGACACTCTTCGTCAACGACTCGCTGAACTTCCTGCTCGACCTCGCCACGAGCCTTGCCCTGCTGCCGTACCTCCTCGCGGCGGCCTACGCCCTCAAGATCGGTCTCACGGGAGAGTCGTACGAAGGCGTGAGCGCCGGGGTGCGCAGGCGCGAGACGATCGTGGCGGGTGCGGCGACGGCCTACACGATCTTCCTCTTCGACGCCGCGGGCCTGAAGTTCCTGCTGCTCTCGACCGTGCTCCTGGCTCCTGCCACCTTGCTCTACGTCAAGGCTCGCAGCGAGCACGGGCGTCGGTTGTTCAGCCCGGCGGAGATCGCCCTCGCCGTCGTCATCGTGGTCGCCGGGACCGTCGGTGTGATCGGCCTCTGGACCGGGCGGATCACCGTCTGACGACTGGAAACCGCACCATGCTGGAGAAAGGCAATCGAGATGACCAACAGCGTTTCGGCGTCGTACGGCGTCCACTCGGAGGTGGGGCGACTCAGGAAGGTGCTCGTGTGCGCGCCCGGGTTGGCGCACCGCCGGCTCACCCCGAGCAACAACGACGACCTGCTCTTCGACGACGTGATGTGGGTGGAGAACGCCCAGCGCGACCACGCCGACTTCGTCAACAAGATGACCCAGCGTGGCGTCGAGGTGGTCGAGCTCCACGACGTGCTGGCCCGTGCGATGCAGGTCGACGGTGCGCGTGACTGGCTGCTCGACCGCAAGATCACCGTCAACCAGGTCGGGCTCGGGCTCGTCGACGGCACCCGTGCGTTCCTCGAGGACCTCGACCACCGAGAGCTCGCGGAGTACCTGATCGGTGGCCTCGCCACGAACGACCTGCCCGACGACTACCGCTCCGGCTACATCAGCCTGGCCCGGGAGTCGGCGGGGGCACGCGAGTACCTGATGCCCCCGCTCCCGAACACGCTCTACACACGCGACACCACCTGCTGGCTCTACGGCGGTCTCACCATGAACCCGCTCTACTGGCCGGCTCGCAAGGACGAGACACTGATCTACAAGGCGATCTACGAGTTCCACCCCGACTTCGCCGGCTCGACGGTGTGGTGGGGCGACCCGGAGCAGAACTGGGGAGAGGCCACCTTCGAGGGCGGCGACATCATGCCGGTCGGCAACGGTGTCGTGCTGATGGGGATGAGCGAGCGCACCTCACGCCAGGCCATCACCCAGGTGGCCGCCGCCCTGTTCGCTCAGGGAGCGGCCGAGAAGGTGGTGGTCGCGGGGATGCCCAAGCTGCGAGCCGCGATGCACCTCGACACGGTGTTCACCTTCGCCGACCGCGACATCGTCACCCTCTACCCGGAGATCATGGACGCGGTGCACAGCTTCACGCTGCACCCCTCGGACACGGCTCCCGGCGTCGAGGTGGAGGACCACGGCTCTGCGGCCTTCGTCGACGTCGTGGCAGGAGCGCTCGGACTGCCGGCGCTGCAGGTGATCGGGACCGGTGGCGACGTCTACCAGTCCGAGCGCCAGCAGTGGGACAGCGGGAACAACGCGGTCGCCCTCGAACCGGGCGTGGTGTTCACCTACGACCGCAACACCCTGACCAACACGCTGCTGCGCAAGGCCGGTGTCGAGGTGATCACCATCGTCGGCGCCGAGCTCGGCCGCGGCCGCGGTGGTGGGCACTGCATGACCTGCCCCCTCATCCGCGAGCCGGTGGACTTCGGCTGACCCTCAGGGAGCGAGCGTGGTCTCCCGGTAGCTGGCCAGGAGCTCACGAGCCTGCTCCTCGTCGCGGTCGGCCAGCGGCACCAGCAGCTCGGTCACGAGGTCGGTGAGCTCGGCGACGCGCCGGTTGAGCCGACGGTTCTCCTGGACCGAGCTGCGCAGGTCGCGCAGCGCCTCGGGCAGCGTCACGACGTTGCGGAGGTAGCGCCTGGCAGTGCTGTCCTGCTGGTCGGTGCTCATCGGGTCTCCTCGGTGGGTGAGCGTGCGTCGTGCCGTGTCCCAGCGGATCTCCAGACGGGCGATCGCCGGGTCCGGCTTGTCCAGGAAGTCGGCGCCGGGGCCGACGGTGGAGTGCACGACCAGTCCACCGGCCGCCTCGATCTCCGCCGCGACGCGCTCCGGGTCCAACCGGCGCACCAGCCCGTCGGGAGTCCGCTCCGGTTGGCCAGGGCTCGTGGCGGCGTACTCCAGGAAGAGCGAAGCGCCGCGCCGCAGCGCCATCGAGGAGAGCCGCCAGAGGTTCGCCCTGGCGTCCTCGTCGAGGCAGCCGAGGAGCTGTCGGGCGTACAGGTGCGGGGGAGTGGCTTCGCGGGCGAGCTCGGCTCCGGTGAGCAGCACGGCGCGGATGTCGTTCAGGACGAGCACGCGGGCATCGGCCCCGGTCCCGAGCCGGGTCAGCTTGCGACGAGTCTGGCGCAGCGAGGCGCCCGAGTAGTCGAGGGCCGTCACGCGATGACCGTTTCGGGCGAAGTGGACGCTGTCGCGTCCGTTGCCCGCACCGAGGTCGACGACGGCGGCCTCGGGTGGGATGCGGTCCGCGACCCAGCGGGCGAAGGTCGAGGGCTTGCGCGGAAGTTCCCCGCGGCGGGTGCGGAACAGCTCGTTCCAGTCGGTGAGGTTCGTGCGCGTGCCCCGCAGCCACCCGTCGAGGCGCCGCAGGCCCGGGACGGGATCGACCGGCTGGAAGGCGGGGTCGGGGACCCGCCAGGTCGGTCCGTAGAGGAACGCCAGCACCCGCTCGGGATCGGCCGGAGCCTCGAGCTCGACCCCCTCGAGCACCACCGTCGACGCCGGCGTCAGCGCCTCGCGCGGCAGTCGCCCGCTGCGGCCGCCGAGCTGGTAGAAGGTCTCGCCGACGTGGAAGGCGCCGAAGACGTCGACGTGGACGGTGCGGCCGTCCGGCAGCGGCAGGAAGAGCTTGAGGTCCGCGCCCGACATCCGCACGACCTTCCAGCCCAGGGACCGCATCGCGCGTTCCATGCCGTAGGACTCCCGGATGATGTCGGCGGGGTGGTGGTGGGCGCTGAGGTAGGCAAGATCTGCGTCGGAGTCGTGGGCGATCATCTGACCCTCGCGCACGGCTCCCAGCAGCGCTCCGTAGCTGAGGTGTGCGTCGACACCCACCCGCTCCCGGAGGTCGGACAGGGCGCGTGCGGTGCCTTCGACGATCTGCCGTCGGGCTGCGGCCTCGGTCTCGCCGAAGACCCGGGTCAGGTGCCCGGCACGGTCGATGGCCAGGGGATTGCCGTGGGCGTCGGTGAGGGACAGCCCGGCCGGGTTGCCCCCGAAGGCGACCTCGGCGTCGAAGTGCACCACGTCGGTCTCCGGGCTGTGCAGCCGGACCGCGGCCGTGCCGTCGAGCAGCGCGCGCAGCGGCGCGGGCCAGGGCACCCGCCAACCGGTCCGGGTCCGCGCGCCGTCGCGTGCCGGGTTGAAGGACCACACGTAGCGGCCGTCGAAGGTCACGACCACTGGTTCGCGGACCGCGGCAGGCACCTCGACGACGTCATCGGTCACGGAGGCGTTCGGCATGGGCGCGTCCCCCATCGCTGGTCGAAGGACTGTGGCTCCCGAACACGGTGGTCGGGTTCTCGGATTGAAGCGCAGTAAGTCGGTTGACTAACCTATCAAGGCCGGCTCGTGGTGAGCCAGGACAGGTGGCAGGCCTATCCCAGCTCGCCGGTCCTTGTCGAGGTCGTCACGATCGAGGGCGAGGCGGCCTGACCGGCCGTGCGGCAGGGTCCTCGTCAGGAGACCAGGGGAGCGAGGTAGCGCCGGGCGTAGCCGCGCACCTGGCTGTCGTCGGTGACGTCGAGACTCCCATGCGGGTTGAGCAGGAAGGTCCAGGCGACCCGCAGCATCAGCTCGGCCACCGTCTCGAGGTCGGCGTCCGGCATCCTCGCCCCGGCTCGGCGCAAGGTGGCGGCCACCCGCGCGGCCGAGTGCAGGACCAGGGCGCTGTGCGAGGCGACTCCGGCCGCGGTGACCAGCTCGGGCTCGGTCTCGGCGAGGCGGGCCAGCAGCGGGATCTCCCTGGTCAGTGCCATCCCGCGGGCGAAGCACTCGACCACCGCCTCTTGCGGCGGCAGGTCGGCGGCCACGCGGTCGAGCTCGGTCAGGAACGCGTCGAACTCGGAGACGAGGACCGCCTCGAGGAGGGCCTCCTTGCTGGGGTAGGCCCGGTACAGCGTGCTGCGGCTGATGCCGGCCGCCCGGGCGACGTCCTCGACGTTGGCGCGACGGGCGCCGTACTGCTCGAAGACCCCGCGGGCGGCCTCGAGGATCGCGGGATGGGCGACCGTCGTCACAGCCGCTCCAGGTGCACGGGAACCCCGTCACGCGGGAACGGCAGCGCCGTGAGGTCGATCGGCCAGACGTAGTCGGCCGGCACCGACCAGCGGTAGCTGCGCAGCATCTCGTGCAGGATCGCGCGCACCTGCATCCCGGCGAAGTGCATCCCGATGCACTTGTGCACCCCGCCGCCGAAGGGCTCGAAGGCCATCCGGTGCGAGCGGTCCTCGCGGCGCTCGGGCGCGAACCGGTCGGGGTCGAAGCGCTCGGGGTCCTTCCACAGCTCGGGCAGGTAGTGGTTCATGTACGGCGAGACGGTGACGAACGAGCCCGCCGGGACGAAGTAGCCCTGGATCTCGGTGTCCCGGATCGCCACGCGGGGGAGCGAGGGCACCGGCGCGCACAGCCGCAGCGACTCCTTCATCACCCGGTCGAGCGTCTCCAGCGCCAGCACGCCGTCGTAGTCGGCCTCGCCCGCCGCGATCGACTCCGCGCGCGCTCGTTCCTGCCACTCGGGGTGCTTGGCCAGGTGGTAGGCCGTCGAGCTGAGCGTGATGGTCGTCGTGTCGTGCGCCGCCATCAGCAGGAAGATCATGTGGTTGACGATGTCGTCGTCGCTGAACCGTGCCCCGCTCTGCTCGCCCTCGTCGCTCTGGGCCCGGCACAGCTGCGCGAACAGGTCGTCGCCACCGTCGCGGCGCTTGGCCGGGATGTGGGTGCGGAAGAAGTCCTCGAGGAACGCCCGCGCCTTGAGGCCCTTGGCCCACGGGGTGCCCGGGACAGGCCTGCGCAGGATCGAGGTGCCGGCGCGCACGGCCGCGATGAACGCCCGGTTGACCGCGTCCTGCTGGGCGGGCGTCAGGTCGACGCCGACGAAGGTCTCCAGGGCCAGGTCGAGGGTCAGCGCCTTGAACTCGTGGTGCAGACGGACGCTGCTCCCGGGTCCCTGAGGAGCGGAGCGAGGAACGAGCGGAGCGTCTCGAAGGGCCCAGGAGCCCATTCCGTCGCGGACGTGCGGCGCCATCATCGCGTGGTAGCGCCGCAGCGCGTCGTTGGTGAAGGCGTGCTGCAGGATCCGCCGGTGGTGCAGGTGCTCGTCGAAGTCCAGGAGCATCAGGCCCCGGCGGAAGAAGGGCCCGATGAAGTGCGACCACGCCGGGCCGCTGGCGAAGGTGCGGTCGCGGTTGACCAGCACCTGCTCGGCGGCGTCCGCCCCCGCCGTCACGTACATCCTGACCCCGAACGCGGAGAGCGTGTAGAGGTCACCGTAGGTCTCGCGCAGGAACTCGTTGTGGGTGATCGGGTGGTAGCGCAGCTGCAGCAGGTGCGGCAGCCCGAGCTTCGGGCCACGCGGCTTCTTCAACCCCTCCGGCACCGCGACGGTCATGGGATCTCCGCTGGCATGATGAGACAAAGTTGTGTCAATGTATCACCGTGACCGCGGCGCCGCTCGGACCCGACTCGCTGACCTGGCGGTACTTCGGCGACCACCGGATGGCCCTGCTCGGCCCGCGGGCGGCCGTGCTGCAGAACATGCTCCCGGCGCTCGGGCAGGGGGTGGAGGACCACTCGGTCTGGTTCGCCGAGACCCTGGCGCGCCTCGAGCGCAGCATCCCGCCGATCTACGACACCGTCTACGGCGTGGAGCCGGAGGTCAGCGGCCACGAGGTGCGCGACTTCCACCGCACCATCACGGGGAGGCTGCCCGACGGCTCGCCGTACAGCGCGCTGAACCCGGCGACCTACTACTGGGCGCACGCCTGCTTCGTCGAGCACCTGATCACCGCCACCGACACCTTCATCCGGCGGCTCTCGCGCGCGGAGAAGGAGCAGATCTTCGCGGAGTCGCGCACCTGGTTCGAGCGCTACGGCGTGAGCTCGCGGGGCACGCCCCAGACCTACGCGGAGTTCGAGGCCTACGTCGAGCGCACCCTCGCCGAGGGGCTCGTCGCGCACCGTACGGCGGCCTACGGCGTGGGCTATGCGAGGAAGGGCTGGCCCCGGCCGAAGAAGGTCCCGCGGTTGGTGTGGTGGCTGGTCCGACGACCGGTCAACGCGGTCAGCTCCTCGATCACGATCGGCGGCATGCCGCCGCGCGGCCGCGAGATCCTCGGCCTGCCCTGGGACGCGAAGCGCGAGCGTCGCTGGCAGCGCTTCGCCGCGACCTGCCGGGCCCTCGCCCCGGCGTACGACCGACTGCCCGCCCGCTGGCGCATGCACCGCATCCCGCTGCGTGCCTACGCGCGCGAAACCCATGTAACGCGGCGTTAGCGCCGCTGCACCCGCGTCACGACAGGTGTACGTCGCGACTAACAGCGCGTTACATGTGCAAGCCGCGCTCCTAGGCTCAGCCCATGACGCAGACCAGCGAGCAGCCGGCGACGACGTATCCGACCGGGCCGGGGCGACAGCGCCAGACAGAGATCTACCGGGCCGGGGTGTTCGGCCGGAAGCCCGCCGTGCCGACCAACTTCGAGGAGCTCGAGCGTCGGGCTCGCCGGGCCTGCTCCGACATCGGGTGGGCCTACGTCGCCGGAGGGGCCGGCGAGGGCCACACCATGCGCAACAACCGGGAGGCCTTCGACCGCTGGAAGATCGTCCCGCGCATGGCGCACGGTGCCACGCACCGCGACCTGTCGGTGGACCTGCTCGGACGCCGCCTCGACTCGCCGGTCCTGCTCGCCCCCGTCGGCGCGGGCCAGGTGATCGACCCCGACTGCGACCTCAAGGTCGCGCGGGCGGCGGCCGAGGTCGGCGTGCCGTACGTCTACACCAACCAGGGCGGTACGCCGATGGAGCAGCTGGCCGAGGCGATGGGTACGGCGAACCGGTGGGTGCAGCTGTACTGGAGCGTCGACGAGCCGCTCGTCGACAGCCTGATCGGGCGCGCCGAGGCGATCGACGCCGGCGCCCTGGTCGTCACGCTCGACACCACGATCCTCGGCTGGCGCCCGCAGGACCTCAACCTGGCGTCGCTGCCCTTCGCCCAGGGTCTCGGGATCGGGCAGTACACCTCCGACCCCCGGTTCCTCGAGCTGGTCGCGGAGCGGGTACGCCGGGCCGACGGAGCGAAGGAGAAGACCGAGGTGACGCTGGCGGCGATCAGGTCGCTGATCTCGATCACCCGCTCCTACCCCGGTCGCTTCCTGGACAACCTGCGCTCGCCGATGCCCCGTGCGGCGGTGGAGACCTTCCTCGACATCTACTCCAACCCCGGCCTGAGCTGGGACCACCTGGCGACGCTGCGCGACCGCACCCGGCTGCCCGTCGTGCTCAAGGGGATCCTGCATCCCGACGACGCGAGGAAGGCCTTCGACCTGGGCGTCGACGCGATCGTGGTCTCCAACCACGGCGGCCGCCAGGTCGACGGGGCGATCGGCACCCTCGACGCCCTGGTGGGCATCCGTGAGGCGGTCGGCCCGGACCCGACGGTGCTGCTCGACAGCGGCATCCGCAGTGGGGCCGACGTGTTCAAGGCGCTGGCCCTCGGTGCCGACGCGATCCTGCTCGGTCGCCCGTACTTCTACGGGCTCGCGGTCGCCGGCCAGCGCGGCGTCGAGGAGGTCGTCCGCAACGTCATCGCCGAGCTCGACCTGACGATGGCCCTGACCGGGGTGCGTTCGCTGGCGGACCTGAATCCCGACGTCCTGGTGCGATGATCCAGACATGAGCTTCGGCGACCTGGCGGTGATCTGCCTGGTCGGTCTGGCGGGGCCGGCGCTGGCCCTGCGGGAGTCGTGGCACCTGCCGCTCGTCCTCGGGCCGCTGGTGGCCGGCATCGTGCTGGGCCGCACCGGCTTCGGCTTCCTCGATGCCGGCGACCCGACCTTCACCTTCCTCGCCGAGATCGGCTTCGCGTTGGTGATGTTCGTGGCCGGGACCCACGTGCCGGTTCGCGACCCGCGGCTCCGCCCGGCGCTGCGCACGGGCACCACGCGGGCCCTGGCGGTCGGTCTCGCGGCAAGCGCGCTCGCGTACGGCGTCGCGCACCTCATCGGCATCGCCCATGCACCGCTCTACGCCGTGCTGATGGCCTCCTCCTCGGCCGCAGTGATCCTGCCGATCATCGATTCGGTCGGCCTGGGTGGTGAGCAGGTGCTCGGCCTGCTGCCGCAGATCGCCGTGGCGGACGCCGCCTGCATCGTGGTGCTGCCCCTGGCGATCGACCCGCACCACGCACTGCGTGCCGCGGTGGGCGCGGCTGCGGTGATCGCAGCGGCCGCGGTGGCCTTCGTCCTCCTGCGGCACGTTGAGCGCAGGGGTCTCCGCGAGCAGGTGCACGACGTGTCGGAGGAGCGGCACTTCGCCGTGGAGCTGCGGGTGAGCCTCGTCGTGCTGTTCGCGATCGCCGCGCTCGCGGTCTCGCTGCACGTCTCGATCATGCTGGCCGGCTTCGCCCTCGGCCTGGCCGTGTCCGGGGTGGGTGAGCCACATCGGGTGGCCCGCCAGCTGTTCGCGATCACCGAGGGCTTCTTCGGGCCGCTCTTCTTCGTCTGGCTGGGCGCCTCGCTGCAGATCCGCGCCCTCGCCGACAGTCCGCGCATGATCCTGCTGGGTGTGCTGCTCGGGATCGGCGCGGTCATGGCCCACCTTGCCTCCCGCCTCCTCGGCGCACCGGTCTCGCTGGCGATGCTCGCCTCGGCCCAGCTCGGTGTGCCCGTGGCCGCGGCGACCATCGGCAACCAGCTGGGTCTCTTCCGGCCGGGTGAGGGCTCGGCCCTGGTGCTCGGGGCGTTGATCACCCTGGCGATCGCGGTCGTCGGGGGCAGCCTCGCCGTCAGGGCTGGCCTCGTGGAGCAGAAGGCCCCGGCATGAGCGCTGGCGAGGGAGCAGACGTACGCGAGCTGACCGAGGACTACGAGCGCTGGCTCAGGGAGACCGTGGACGTCGTCGAGCACGGGCTCGTCGAGAAGCATCGGGTGATGTCCGAGAGCGAGCTCGGCTTCCTTCGCGGTAGCTACTACCTCTGGCTGGTGCGTGTGGCCGAGCACGTGCCCGACGTACTCAGACGTGCGCGCGTGCCCGTGGCCGGTGACCTGCACGTGCAGAACTTCGGCACCTGGCGCGACCTCGACCAGGTGCGTCGCTGGGGCATCAACGACCTCGACGAGCTCAGCCACGGACCTTGGCTGTTGGACGTGCTGCGCCTCGCGACCTCTGCCGTCCTCTCGCCGCACCTGCACCTCGACCACCCGGAGATCGCCGAGGAGCTGCTCGCGGCCTATGCGAACGCCGTGCCCGGGGTCGCCGTCGAGATCGACGGGGGAGAAGCCCGTCACCTCACCTCGCTCGTGCCCGTGTTCGGCGACCCGCAACGGTTCTACGCCCGGCTTGCCCGCGGACGGCCGACCGAGGTGCCGCCGTCGGTGGCGCGGGCAGCAGCGGGGGTGGCCGAAGCAGGCTGGCGCCCCTCCTGGCACGAGCACGACGCCGGGACGGGCTCACTCGGGCTCTGTCGCGCGGTCGGAGTGGGCCCGGCGCGCGACGGCAACACCCATGCCCGCGAGGTCAAGCAGCTCGGCCGAGGTACGGCGGTCTGGGCGGCCTCTCGCCTCGACCGGCAACCGACGCCGGACCCGGATCTCTACGGGGAGGTGGCGCACGCCGTGCGCGGCCCGGCAGGTGCGCGCCGTGTCGGGGACTGGCAGGTGCGCGACCTGGCGCCGGACGTCGTCCGCATCGAGCTCGCCGGGTTACGCCGCCACGATGCACGCAGGCTGTTGAGGTCCATGGCCCGTGCGACCGCGGACGTGCACGGCGTCGACTCCGCGGGGGGCCGGGCCGCGCAGGCCGAGGCGGCCGCCATGTCACCAGACGAGCTTGCCGGGCTCGTCGCCACGATGGTCGGCGTGACCCGCGCCGACCTGGCGACGTGGCGCGAGGCACCGAGCCCGACACGGCCCTGAGACGTGGCTCTAGATTGACGTCCATGACCACCTCGCCCCTGGGACTGCTCGACATCGACTCGCTGATCGGCGAGGAGGAGCGCGCCATGCAGCAGACCGTGCGCCAGTTCGTCGACGACCGGATCCGCCCGCACGTCGCGGAGTGGTACGAGAGCGGCTCCACGCCCGTGCGCGACCTCGCCCTCGAGCTCGGCGAGATCGGCGCGCTGGGCATGCACCTCGAGGGCTACGGCTGCACCGGCGCCTCCGCTACGGCCTACGGCCTGGCGTGCCTGGAGGTCGAGGCCGGCGACTCCGGCGTCCGCTCGCTGATGTCCGTGCAGGGCAGCCTGGCGATGTTCGCGATCTGGAAGCACGGGTCGGAGGAGCAGAAGGAGCAGTGGCTGCCGGCCATGGCCAAGGGCGAGAAGATCGGCTGCTTCGGCCTGACCGAGCCCGACTTCGGCTCCAACCCGGCCGGCATGCGCACGCGCGCCAAGAAGGACGGCGACGACTGGGTGCTCAGCGGCAACAAGATGTGGATCACCAACGGCTCGGTCGCCGACGTCGCGATCGTCTGGGCCCAGACCGATGACGGGATCCGCGGCTTCGTCGTACCCACCGACACCGAGGGGTTCTCGGCCCCCGACATCAAGCAGAAGATGTCCATGCGCGCCTCGGTGACCAGCGAGCTCGTGCTCGACGGGGTGCGCCTCCCCGACGACGCGATGCTGCCGGAGGTGAAGGGTCTCCGCGGCCCGTTGAGCTGCCTGACCGAGGCACGCTTCGGCATCGTCTTCGGCTCGATCGGCGCGGCCCGTGACTGCCTCGAGGCGACGCTGCGGTACGTCGAGGAGCGGGAGATCTTCGACAAGCCGCTCGGTGCCTTCCAGCTCACCCAGGCCAAGCTGGCCGACATGACCGTCGAGCTCGGCAAGTCGATGCTGCTCGCGCTGCACCTCGGCCGGCTCAAGGACGAGGGCCGGATCACTCCCGAGCAGGTGAGCTTCGGCAAGCTGAACAACATCCGGGAGTCGCTCGCGATCGCCCGCGAGTGCCGCACGATCATGGGCGCCGCGGGCATCACCCTGGAGTGGCCGATGATGCGCCACGCCAACAACCTGGAGTCGGTGCTGACCTACGAGGGCACCACCGAGGTGCACCAGCTGGTGATCGGCCAGGCGTTGACCGGGCAGTCCGCCTTCCGCTGAGGCGAGCCTCACACGCTCGAAAGCCCCGTGGATGCGACGGTTTCGCCCGCTGTGCCCTACAGTTGTTGATCACAAGGATCGTTCAGTCTTGCCTCGGTCCTGATGCGTGTTGCAGCACTCGTACCTCACGGGACAGTTCCTTTGACAAGCGGTGCTCCACGACGCCTGATCTTCTCGGCGACACCACGTCGTCTTCACTGTGGCGAGACACTCACACAGTTAGCGAACTTCCCTTGTCTTCTTCCTTCATCGAGCTCGGCGTACCCGTCGACCTCTCCGACGTGCTGGCCGGCGCCGGCATCACCGAGCCCACCCCGATCCAGGCGGCCACGCTGCCCGACTCCCTGTCCGGACGCGACGTCCTGGGCCGGGGCCGCACCGGCTCCGGCAAGACGCTGGCCTTCCTGCTGCCCCTGGTGGCCCGGTTGGACGCGTCCCGCTCCCGTCGTACGCCGAAGCGGCCTCGTGCGCTGATCCTCGCCCCGACCCGTGAGCTGGTCGCCCAGATCGACGCGGCCCTCGCGCCGCTCGCCGCCGTCCACGGGCTGCGCACCCGCACCGTCTTCGGCGGGGTCGGCCAGCACCCGCAGGTCCAGGCGCTGCGCCAGGGCGTGGACATCCTCCTCGCCTGCCCGGGCCGCCTCGAGGACCTGATCAACCAGGGCCACTGCGACCTCGGCCAGGTCGAGGTCACCATCCTCGACGAGGCCGACCACATGGCCGACCTCGGCTTCCTCCCGGCCGTACGCCGGATCCTGGAGCAGACCCCCCGCGGTGGCCAGCGGATGCTGTTCTCCGCCACGCTCGACTCGGGCGTGAACGTCCTCGTCAAGCGCTTCCTGGACAACCCGGCCACCCACGAGGCCGACTCCGCGCAGTCGACGATCTCGACCATGGACCACCACGTGCTGCACGTGCACCGCGACCAGCGCGTCCCGGTCCTCGCCGACCTCGCCAGCGCCCCGGGCCGCACGGTCGTGTTCACCCGCACCAAGCACGGCGCCAAGAACCTCGCCCGCCAGCTCAACTCGCGCGGCGTCCCGACCGTCGAGCTGCACGGCAACCTCGCCCAGAACGCGCGCACCCGGAACATGGAGGCCTTCCACTCGGGTCGTGCCACCACCCTGGTCGCGACCGACATCGCCGCCCGTGGCATCCACGTCGACGACGTCGCCCTGGTGATCCACGCCGATCCCCCGGCCGAGCACAAGGCCTACCTGCACCGCTCTGGCCGCACGGCCCGCGCCGGCGCCGCGGGCACCGTGATCACCCTGATGACCGACCAGCAGGTCAAGGACGTCCGCGACCTGACCCGCGCCGCGAAGATCAGCCCCACCACCACGCGGGTCTCCGGACCCGAGCACGCGATGCTCAAGCAGCTCGCGCCGGGTGAGCGGGTCCTGGTCGCCGGCGGCCTCGTCGACGACCGGCCCACCCGCGTCCAGCCCGAGCGGCGTTCGCGCGGGGGCCAGTCCGGTGGCGGCCAGGGCAACGGCGGCCGCAACCGTCGTCGCGGCAGCAGCGGTGCCTCTGGCACTGGGGGCTCCCGCAACCAGGCGCGCTCCGGCCAGGGCGGCGGCAAGCGCCGCCAGGGCAGCCAGGGCGCCCAGGGCGGTGGCAGCCACAGCGCTGCCTCGTTCAGCGGCAACCGTCGCAGCCGCTGACCCAGAGCTTCGGGGGGCCGGGACGACTAGACCGGTCGGACCCCTGACTGTTTGTTGATCCCGACAACCGGGCATTGTCAGGGCACTACACCGGGGGATGTCGGGGGACGTCGTGGCTGATGCCTATGCGCTGTTGGGCGTGCCGCCAGGAGCTGGCGAGCAGGAAGTACGTCGGGCCTACCGACAGGTGGTCCGCAGGCTGCACCCCGACCTGCAGCCCGAGCACCTCCGCGTGGCGAGCGGGCACCGGCTCCAGGCCGTCAACGCAGCCCGTGACCAGGTGCTCGAGGACCTCCGCAGACGCTCGAACGCCGGGGTCGTGCGGGGTTCCGCACCGTTGGTCCCACAGCCACGTCGGCCGACGGAGTCCGTCGACCACGATCGCGTCACCGGGAGACAGCGAGACGATCACCAGGCCTGGCTGCGGGAGCAGCAGCGCCAGATCGAGGAGTGGAACCGGGGCCGCCCGGCGCGGGAGGCGCGTCGTCGTGAGGCGGTGGGACGCCAGTGGTCCCGGCCGAGCAGGTCGCTGCGCGGCCTGTGCCTCCAGACGCTCGTGCTCGTCGCCACCCTGGCGCTGCAGCTCGGCCTGCTCTGGGGCGTCGTCCACGGCGTCGAGCGCATGGCCCCGGTGGTGACGGCACGCGAGCTCGCCCATCCGCAGGGGCACACCGACCTCGACCTGCGCGGGGTGCTGGCACTCTTGGCCTCATGGACGTCCTGACCCCTCGCGACGTGCCGCTCGGCGGACTGCGGGCGATGACGGTGCGTCGCACGCTCCCGCAACGCCGGCGCACCCTGATCGGCGCCTGGTGCTTCGTCGACCACTACGGACCCGACGACGTCGAGGCGTCGGGCGGGATGGTGGTGCCGCCGCACCCGCACACCGGGCTGCAGACGGTGAGCTGGCTGTTCACCGGTGAGATCGAGCACCGTGACTCCGCCGGCCACCACGCGCTGGTGCGCCCCGGCGAGCTGAACCTGATGACGGCGGGCCGCGGCATCAGCCACAGCGAGTACTCCACGCCCGGCACCACCACGCTGCACGGCGCCCAGCTGTGGCTGGCGCTGCCCGACGGCCAGCGCCAGGTCGACCCTGCCTTCGAGCACTACGCACCGGAGCCGGTGGCCGACGAGGGCTGGACGGCCCGCGTCTTCCTCGGTTCGCTGCTCGGCGCGACCTCGCCGGTGCGGACCTACAGCCCGCTGCTGGGGGCCGAGATCACCCTCTCCGCCGGTACGACGTTGGACGTGCCGCTCGACCCGTCGTACGAGATCGGGCTGCTCGTCGACGCGGGGGGAGTGCTCGTCGACGGCTCGGCCGTGGCTCGTCACGAGCTCGGCTTCCGCGAGCCCGGCAACGAGACGATGGAGCTGAGGGCCACCGAGGACACCCGTCTCCTGATCCTCGGCGGGCCGCCCTTCGGCGAGAAGATCGTGATGTGGTGGAACTTCATCGGTCGCGACCACGACGAGGTCGCCGACTACCGGGCTCACTGGGAGTCCGTGGTCGAGGGTGGCCGCGACGACCGGTTCGCGCTCCCGGCCGAGGACCCTCATCAGGCGCTGCACGCCCCGGCCCTGCCGCACGCACGGATGGTGCAACGCGGCCCGTAGCCGGTGGTCGATGATGTCGGAGCCACCACCTACGCTCTGCGTGTGACCCAGACCGAGCAGCAGTCCCTCCTCGCCGACCTCGCCTCCCGTGGGCCGGTGATCGTCGACGGCGGCATGGGCACGCTCCTGCAGGACCTCGGTCTCGACGACGGCGGGTCGGGTGAGCTGTGGAACCTCGAGCGTCCCGACGCCGTGCGGCAGGCCCACCGCGACTACGCGCGCGCCGGCGCCCGCATCCTGACCACCAACACCTTCGGCGGCAGCCGGCCCCGGCTGGACACTCACGGACTCGGTGACCGAGTCCATGAGATCAACCGGGCCGGCGCACAGCTGGCGGGCGAGGTCGCCGCGGAGTTCGGCGCCCTCGTGGCCGGCGGGCTCGGCCCCACCGGCGAGCTGCTGGTGCCCCTGGGCACGCTCGACGCCGAGGGCGCCCAGGCGATCTTCGAGGAGCAGCTGCTCGCCCTGCGCGACGGCGGCATCGACGCGGTCCTCATCGAGACGATGAGCGACCTCGCCGAGGCCGAGGCGGCGGTCGCGGCCGCGCACGCCGTCGTACCCGACCTGCCCGTGATCGCCACGCTCAGCTTCGACACCAACCTGCACTCGATGATGGGTGTCAGCCCGGCCGCAGCCGTCACCGCGCTGGCCGCGGCCGGGGTCGACGCCGTCGGCGCCAACTGCGGGCGGGGGCCCGAAGAGATGGCCCAGATCGCCGCCGAGATGGCCGGTGCCCGCCCCGACGGCGTGCTGCTCGTCGCCCAGTCGAACGCCGGGCTGCCGCACGTGGTCGGCGACCACTTCGAGTACGACGCGACCCCTGACGACATGGCCCGTCACGCCGTCGTGCTGCAGGAGATCGGCATCGACCTGATCGGCGCCTGCTGCGGCTCCACGCCGGAGCACATCGCCGCCATGCGGGCCGCGCTCGCATGACCGACGAGGGCGCCGTCGTCGGTGAGGACGGTGTCGCCCGGTGTCCCTGGGCGGCGAGTCCGGGGACGATGCGCGACTACCACGACACCGAGTGGGGCGTGCCCGTGCGCGACGAGAGCGGGCTGTTCGAGCGGCTCTGCCTCGAGGGGTTCCAGGCCGGGTTGTCCTGGTCGACGATCCTGAACAAGCGCGAGCGCTTTCGTGAGGTCTTCCACGGCTTCGACGTCGACCGGGTCGCGGCCCTCACCGACGCCGACGTCGAGCGGCTCCTCACCGACCCCGGCATCGTCCGCAACCGCGCCAAGGTGCTGGCCACCCGCAAGAACGCCCACGCGACGATCGACCTGCGTGAGGACGGCGGGCTCGCGCGCTTCGTCGCCGGGTTCCGGCCCGACGAGACTCCCCGGCCGCGGGTCCCGAGCGAGGTGCCCACGGTCTCACCGGAGTCGAAGGCGCTCTCCAAGGCCCTGCTGAAACGGGGCTTCGGGTTCGTGGGGCCGACGACGATGCACGCCCTGATGGAGGCGACCGGTCTCGTCGACACCCACCTGGTCGGGTGTCACCGGCGCGGCACGAGCGGGGAGTGGCCGGCCTGACCCCAGCGGGTCAGCGTGCCGGTTGCTCCGTGGCCACGTGCCGGGGCCCATCGGCCTCCGGGTCCTCGGCCGTGATCACCGGACCGGACGCCCGGTGGGCGCCGCCCTCGGGGGCTGCTCCCGCGTTGGCCTGGGCCGCGGCGGCCTCGGCTGCGCTGCGCTCGGCGCTCGCGGCCGCACTGCCCGAGGTGGTGCGCAGCTCGACCTTCGGCATCAGGTTCAGCACCAGGAACGCCAGCAGCATCACCGAGCCGCCGCAGAGCAGCACCAAGCTCATCGAGTCGGCGAAGCCCACCTTGAACGGGTGCGCCAGCACGCCGGACATCTTGCCGATGATCGAGGAGTCGTCCTGCACGGCGGCAAACACCCCACCGCCGTGGGACTTGCCGCTGAGGCCGGCGACCACCTGGTCGTTGAGCGGCGTGTGCGGGATCTGCCCGCTCCGGGCGGCCTGCTCGATGCCCGGGCCAGAGCTGCGGAAGGCGTTCTTGATGTTGTCGCCGAGGGTGCTGAACAGCAGCGACAGGAAGACCGCCACGCCGAGCGTCCCGCCGAGCTGCCGGAAGAACGTCGCCGAGCTCGTCGCGACACCGATCTCGCTGGGGGGTACGGCGTTCTGCACGATGATCGTCAGCGGCTGCATGCACTGCCCGATGCCGAGGCCGAGGAACAGCATGCCGAGCATCACCCAGCCCAGGTTGGTGTCGGCGCCGACGCGGGACAGGGCGATCATCGAGACGCCGGCGAGCGCCGAGCCGAAGATCGGGAAGCCACGGATCTTGCCGGTGCGGGAGGTGAACTGACCGACGCCGATGCCGGCGGTCATCATGCCCACGACCATCGGCAGCATCATCAGGCCGGCCTTCGTCGGGCTCGCGCCGTGCACGATCTGCATGTACTGGGGAAGGATCGTGATCGCCCCGAACATCGCGGCACCCACGATCACGCTGGCGCCGATCACGACGGCCGCGGCCCGCAGCCGGAAGATCCGCAGGGGGATCAGGGCGTCGTCGCGCATCCGGTGCTCGGCGTAGACGAAGCCCGCGACACCGACGAGCCCGATGGCGTAGCAGGCCAGGGAGCGCGAGGAGTCCCAGCCCCACTTGCGCCCCTGCTCGGCCACGGTGAGCAGCGGCACCAGGGCGACGACGAGCATGGCGGCGCCCCACCAGTCGATGCGGGCCTCACGCCGGAAGTGGTGCAGGTGCAGGTTCCGGTTCACCACGAACAGCGCGGCGATGCCGATCGGCACGTTGACGAGGAACACCCAGCGCCAGCCGTCGATGCCGAGGATCGTCGTCTGACCCGCGAACAGGCCGCCGGCCACCGGGCCGAGGACGCTGGAGGTGGCGAAGACGGACATGAAGTAGCCGGTGTACTTCGCGCGCTCGCGCGGCGAGACGATGTCGCCGATGATCGCCAGGACCAGCGTGAACAACCCGCCGGCGCCGAGGCCCTGCACCGCACGCAGCGCGGCGAGCATGTACATCGAGGTGGCGAACGAGCACGCTGCCGAGCCGATGACGAAGACCGTGATGGCGAAAAGGAACAGCTTCTTGCGCCCGTAGAGGTCGCCGAGCTTGCCGTAGATCGGGGTGGTGATCGTGGCGGTGATCAGGTAGGCCGTGGTCACCCAGGCCTGGATCGAGAGTCCGTTGAGGTCGTCGGCGATCGTCCGGATCGACGTACCGACGATCGACTGGTCCAGCGCCGCCAGGAACATGCCGAGCAGCAGGCCCGAGAGGATGGTGAGGATCTGCTTGTGCGTGTACTCACCGTTCTCCGGTGCGGACCTCTGGGTGACTGCGCGCTCAGGCGTCGGTCGTGTCGTCGTTGCCACGGACCCGATAATAGTTGACTAAGGCAATCAGATGCGAATCGGCGGGGAGCCCACCCGGGCAGCCGCCTAGAGGATCGCGCCGGGGTTGAGGATGCCGTCGGGGTCGAGCGCCCGCTTCACCTTCCAGCTCAGCGCCATCACGTCCTCGCCGAGCTGTTCGGGCAGGGCCGCCTTCTTCGCCCGCCCGACGCCGTGCTCGCCGGTGATCGTGCCGCCGAGCGAGATCGCGAGCGACATCACCTCGGCGAAGGCCACCGTCGCCCGCTCGACCATCGCGGCGTCGTGGGGGTCGAAGACGATGATCGGGTGGGTGTTGCCGTCCCCGGCGTGGGCGACCACCGGGATGGCGACCTCGTGGCGCGCGGCGATCTCGGCGATGCCGTCGACGAGATCGGGCAGCAGCGGGATCGGCGCGCCGACGTCCTCGAGCATCAGGGTGCCCTTCTTCTCCAGCGCGACGAAGGCGTTGCGTCGCGCGGAGACGAACATCTCCGACTCCTCGGGATCGGTGGTCACGGCGATCTCCGTGGCACCGGCGGCCTCGCACGCCTTCTCCATCACCGCGACCTCGAGCTCGCGGGCCGCTCCCGGCGCGTCGGACTGGGCCACCATCAGGGCACCCGCGTTGCGGTCGAGGCCGTGCGACTTCCAGTCCTCCACGGCGTTGATGGAGGCGTTGTCCATCAGCTCCATCATCGAGGGCCGCACCTCGGCGCCGATCGCGACGACGGCGCGCGAGGCGTCGGTCATCGAGTCGAAGCTGGCGACCAGCGTGGCCCGGTCGCCCTGTGCCGGCACCAGTCGGAGGATCGCCCGCGTGACGATGCCCAGGGTCCCCTCGCTGCCGACGAAGAGCTTGAGCAGCGACAGCCCGGCCACGTCCTTGATCCGTTTCCCGCCGAGCGAGACGAGGGTGCCGTCGGCGAGCACGACGTCGAGCCCGAGGACGTAGTCCGTGGTGACGCCGTACTTCACGCAGCACAGGCCGCCGGCATTGGTGGCGACGTTGCCGCCGATCGAGCAGATCTCGAAGGAGGACGGGTCCGGGGGGTACCAGAGACCCTCCTTCGCCGCGGCCTTCTTGACCTCGACGTTGAGGGCCCCGGGTTCGACGACGGCCACCCGGCACGAGGTGTCGATCTCGATGTCGCGCATCCGGTCGAGGCTGACCACGAGGCCGCCGTCCACCGCCGAGGAGCCTCCGGAGAGTCCACTCCCGGCTCCCCGGGGCACGACCGGGACGCCGTGCTTCGCCGCCCAGCGGACGGCGGTCTGGACGTCGGAGGCATCGCCGGCTCGGACGACGGCCTGGGGGACGCCGGCGTCGGGGTCGCGACTCCAGTCGAAGCGGTACTGCTCCAGGGCCTCCGGGTCGGTCAGGACGACCCGGTCGCCCAGCGAGTCCCGGAGCTCATCGAGGTGCGGATGGGCCATGGTCCCCACCCAACCACCCCGATACGGTTCCGGCCATGGCCGCAGAGGATCCGGACCGGGAGCCCGCCGTGCGCACGCGGGTGCACGCCTTCGGTGACGATGCCCTGGGCGAGCACGACGCGGTCGGCCTGGCGGCGGAGATCCGGGCAGGCGCGGTGTCGCGACGCGAGCTCGTCGAGGCGGCCATCGCGCGCACCCAGAAGCTCGACGGCGAGCTGCACGGGCTGGCCTGTGACCGGTTCGCCGACGCCGTGGCGGAGTCCGGCCAGTCCCACGAGGGGTTCTTCGCCGGGGTGCCGAGCTTCGTGAAGGACAACAGCGACGTGGCCGGCCTGCCCACGCAGCAGGGCACCAGGGCGTTCGTGGCCGAGCTCGCGCGCAAGGACGGCGACTTCACCCGGATGTATGCCGCCATCGGGATGACGGTCCTGGGCAAGACCCGCCTCTCGGAGTTCGGCTTCAGCCCGAGCGCGGAGTTCGTCGACGACGAGCCCGTCCGCAACCCCTGGCACACCGGCCACACCTCGGGTGCGTCGTCCGCCGGGTCGGCCGCGCTCGTCGCGGCCGGGGCGGTGCCGATGTCGCACGCCAACGACGGGGGCGGCTCGATCCGGATCCCGGCCGCCTGCTGTGGACTGGTCGGCCTCAAGCCGACCCGGGGCCGCACGCCGACGGACAAGACGAACCGGGAGATGCCCGTCCCGATCGTGTACGACGGCGTGGTCAGCCGGTCGGTCCGGGACACCGCGGCGTTCCTGCGCGAGTCCGAGCGCGTCTACCGCGACCTGGAGCTGCCGCCGGTCGGTGACGTGACGCGGCCGGGGTCGCAACGCCTGAAGGTGGCCCTGGTCATGGACTCGGTCGGCGGCCGGGTCACCGACGAGGAGACCCGGGCCACCGTGCTGCAGACCGCCGAGCTGTTGGAGGAGCTCGGCCACACGGTCGTGGAGACCGCGTTGCCCGACATCGGCCACTTCGCCGAGGACTTCCTGCTCTACTGGGCGACCCTCGCGCTCTACCTGAGCCGCACCGGCAAGCTCACCTTCAACCGCAGCTACGACCGCAGTCGCAACGACAACCTCACCTTGGGCCTGGCCCGGCACGCGGCCCGCAACGCCTGGCGGCTGCCGGCGGCGATCACCCGGCTGAAGCGGTCCCACCGGATCACCGCGGCACTCTTCGCCGAGCACGACCTCGTCATGAGCCCGGTCCTCAGCCTGACCACCCCCGAGCTCGGCTGGCTGAACCCGGGGCAGTCCTACGAGCAGGTGATCGAGCGCATCCTGCAATGGGTGGCCCTCACCCCGATCCAGAACGCCACCGGCGACCCCGCCATCTCCCTGCCCCTGGGCGCCACCGCGACCGGACTGCCGATCGGCGTCCACCTGTCCGCGGCGCGCGGCTACGACCGCAGGCTCCTCGAGGTCGCCTACGAGCTCGAGCAGGCTCGTCCGTTCGCCCGGATCCAGGGTTGACGGCGACGACGCGTCGGGCCCTGCTCCTCGGCGCGGCCGCCACGTCCCTCACGGCCTGCGGTGCCGCGCAGCACGGCTACTCCGAGCACGTCGTGACCGGTTCCTTCCGCTCGCGGGCCCGCGGTGGCCGGCGTACGGGCTGGGCGGTGGCCTACCCGCCCGGCGCGCCACGCCAGATTCCCGTCGTCGTGGTGCTGCACGGCCTGGGGAACGACCACGCGACGATGCCCGGCCGGCTCGATCTCGACGGCGTCCAGGCCGCCCTGTCGCGGCGTGGCCTGCCGGCGTTCGCCGTGGCTGCGGTCGACGGCGGGACGACGTACTGGCACCGCCGTCCCTCGGGTGAGGACGCCGGCGCCATGGTGCTGCACGAGTTCCTGCCCCTGCTACACGCCCGGGGGCTGCGCACGGACCGGATCGCCTTGCTGGGCTGGTCGATGGGCGGGTACGGCGCGCTCCGCCTGGCCGGCCTCCTCGGGCCCGGACGCTGTGCCGCCGTGGTGGCGGAGAGCCCGGCCCTGTGGGTGCGGGGTGAGGATGCCTCGCGCTCGGGGTTCGAGGACGCGGCCGAGTACGCCCGCTACAGCGTGATGCACCGGCAGCGCGACCTCGCGGGCATCCCGGTGCGCATCGACTGCGGCACCAGCGACCCCTTCTACGCTGCCACCCGGACCTACCTCGCCGGCTTCCCCGCCGCCGATCGTCCCGTCGCGCACTTCGGACCCGGGGGTCACGAGATGTCCTACTGGCGCCGGATGGCACCCGCCCAGCTCCGCTTCGTCGGCCGCCACCTCGTCGGCTGAGCCGGCACGTACGACGTCCGGGCGGACCTGCGGAGCTACCGCGGGGTGACCAGCAGCGCCTGCGCCGAGCGGGCGACCAGGCCGTGCTCGTCGTACACCTCGGAGGCGGCGACGCCGACCGACCCGGTGCCGATCGTGGTGACGGCGTCGAGGCAGACCCAGTCGCCGACCGCCGGGCGCAGCAGGTGCACGGTGAGCTCGGTGTTCATGAAGCTCCACGCGTCGGTGTCGAGCGCGGCGGAGGCGCCCGAGGCGGAGTCGACGCAGCAGAGCAGCCGCTGCAGCGGTGACATGGTCTCGCCGGGGACCAGGAGGATCCGGGGTCGCATCCACACGGTGGCCGGACCGGGTCGCGTGACGGCCCCCTGGATCCACAGCCACTCCGTGGCGTCGAGGTAGCCGCGCGCCCAGGAGGCCGGCGGCTCCTCGAGGTGTCCGTCCGATGGGCTGTGGGGGAGGGGGTCGCCGGTCTCGCCGGGGCCGGGTGCCTCCGGGAACGTCCAGGCCTGCGCACGGGCCACCACCCGGCCGGAGTCGTCGACCAGCTCGGCCTGGCGCAGCGAGACCGTCCGCCCCGGCCTGATCACCTCGGCGCGGACGGTCAGGTCGCCCACCGGGACCGGGCCGAGGAGGTCCATCGTGAACCGGCCGATCGCGCGGTCGGCGCCCTCGTCGAGGGCCTCGAGGGCCCGCCCCAGCAAGGCCGCAGGTGGGCCGCCGTGCTGGGCGGTGGCGCTCCACGGCCCGGCGGTCGCCGGGGTGGCGCGGTACCGGTGGTCTCCGAGGGGCTCGTAGAAGGCGTTGGCGGTGGGACTCACCACCCGATCATGGTGGTGCGACGGGAGGTGCTGTCAAAGCCCGCGTCCGGGCGTGCGGAGCGTCGTTCGGGTTTCGAGACGCCGCCCTGAACCCCTCCTCCGTCGGGTTTCAGCACGGCTCCTCAACCTCTCCCTCTCGCGACCACTTCGCAAGCTCAGTGGTCGGCTCGGGTGAATTTCGGGATGCGCCGAGGCCCTGTGTATTCTGCTCGCTGGCCCTGCGTAGGAAGACTGGGTCGACGCCCCTTTAGCTCAGTCGGCAGAGCGTCTCCATGGTAAGGAGAAGGTCTACGGTTCGATTCCGTAAAGGGGCTCTGGGAATCGGCCGCTCGTCAAGGGCCGCTTTCCTGAGGGGAATGACCACGAACCGTTGGTCGTTCCCTGGGGCGGGGTAGCTCAGCTGGTTAGAGCGCACGACTCATAATCGTGAGGTCGCGGGATCGAGTCCCGCCCCCGCTACTCCTCATTGCACGACCTCAGCAGCAAGCAGGGAAGAGGCACGAACGTGGCCAGCAAGAGCTCCGATGTCCGCCCCAAGATCACCTTGGCGTGCGTGGACTGCAAGGAACGCAACTACATCACCAAGAAGAACCGCCGCAACGACCCCGACCGGATGGAGCTGAAGAAGTTCTGCCCGCGTTGCCGCACGCACACCGCGCACCGCGAGACCCGCTGAGCGGCACTGCACCGACCCTTGCCGACCTGACGACCACGCGGCTCGGCGGCCCGGCCGGCGAGCTCGTCGAGGCCGGCGACGAGGCCACCCTCATCGAGGCCGTGAGCTCGGCGGACGCCGCCGGCACCCCGGTGCTGGTGGTGGGCGGCGGCAGCAACCTGGTCGTCGGTGACGACGGCTTCGAGGGCCGCGTGGTGCTCGTCCGCAACGCCGGCGTCACGGTCGAGGCCGACACCTGTGGCGGGGCCTACGTCGAGGTCGGCGCCGGGCACGACTGGGACGAGATCGTCGTGACCGCCGTGGAGCGCGGCTGGGTGGGCATCGAGGCGCTCTCGGGCATCCCCGGGACCGTCGGGGCGACGCCGATCCAGAACGTCGGCGCCTACGGCCAGGAGGTCAGCCAGACGATCGCGCGCGTCCGCACGTGGGACCGCAAGCTCCGCGGCGTCCGCACCTGGTCGGCCGACGAGTGCGCTTTCGGTTACCGGACCAGCCGCTTCAAGCGTGACCCGGGCCGCTTCGTGGTGCTCGGGACCACCTTCCAGCTCCCCCTCGGCGACCTCGGTGCACCGGTTCGGTACGCCGAGCTGGCCACCGCCCTCGGCGTGGAGATCGGGCAGCGGGCCCCTGCGGCCGAGGTCCGCGAGGCGGTGCTCGGGCTGCGGCGCGGCAAGGGGATGGTGCTCGACCCCGAGGACCACGACACCTGGAGCACCGGCTCGTTCTTCACCAACCCGGTCGTCGCCCCCGACGTCGTACCCGAGGGAGCGGCGTCGTGGCCGCAGCCGGGCGAGCCACCGGCGGTCAAGGTGAGCGCGGCGTGGCTGATCGAGCACGCGGGCTTCGCCAAGGGCTACGGCAGCGAGCGCGTCCGGCTCTCCGCCAAGCACACCCTCGCGGTGACCAACCGTGGCGGGGCCACCACCGACGAGCTCCTCGACCTGGCCCGGGAGATCCGCGACGGCGTGCAGGAGCGGTTCGGGA
Source organism: uncultured Actinomycetota bacterium (assembly GCA_963794435.1). Classification (GTDB taxonomy): domain Bacteria; phylum Actinomycetota; class Actinomycetes; order Propionibacteriales; family Nocardioidaceae; genus Marmoricola. The sequence continues at coordinate 6,774 of CAWCDX010000010.1, read as the reverse complement.
TCGAGCTGGTCAACGAGCCGGTGCTGGTCGGCTGCAACCTGTGACACCGGCCTCCGAGGGCGGCCTCGAGACCTAGGCGTTCGTCCCGCTGTCGAACCCGCCGCTCGATCCGGCGGCGACGAGGATCACGATCAGGATGATCGCCACCACCGCCAGGACGAGCAGGATCGTGCCGATGATGCCGAGCACCATCCCGGTGCGTGCCTGCGACTCCCCGCCGAGCCGCCCCTGGGAGGCCTGGATCTCCTTGAGCGAGTTGCGCCCCAGGGCCCAGGCGAAGGGCGAGAGGAACAGGGGCAGTCCCGCGCACAGGAAGGCGCCGACCAGCCCGACGATGCCGAGCACCATCGCCGTGGTCGCCTGCGGGTGGTTCGGCGCCGGAGGCGTGAACGCGCCGTACGGGCCGTAGCCCGGCGTCGGGGGTCCGTAGCCCGGCGGCGTCGGCGGGTACTGCTGGCCGTAGGGCTGCCCGTACTGCTGCCCGTACTGCTGGCCGTACTGACCGCCGCCCTGGGCGCCCTGCTGGCCGTACGCCGGGGGGCCGTACCCGGGGGTGGGCTGTGCGGCGGCTGGCTGCTCGTAGGGCTGGGTGTGGCCGGCCGTGGGCTGGGCCGAGGTCGGGTTGAAGACCGGACCGGGGGCGACCGGGGTGATCGGCGCGGTGTACTCGACCCCCTGTGACTCCTGGTGGGGCTCGCCCTGCTGCTCCTGCTCACGCGCCTGCTCGGCGGCCTGCTGCTCCCAGTAGCCGGGGTGGCCGGCCGGGTCGGCAGGGTCGCTCTCGGCGTTCTCGGGAGGTTCCCCCGGATAGCTGCTCATGCCGACATTGTCTCCATCCAGTCGTCCACCTCGTCGAGCCAGGTCTGCTTGTCCTGCTCCGGGGCCCGCGAGGCCCGGATCGAGGAGCGTGCGAGATCGGCGAGCTGGGCGTCGCTGAGGTCGTGCGCGGCCCGCATCGTGGCGTACTGGCCCGAGAGGCGCGAGCCGAAGAGCAGCGGGTCGTCCGCGCCGAGCGCGATGCTGGCGCCGGCGGCGATCAGGTCGGGCAGGGGCACCGAGGTCAGGTCGGAGTAGACGCCGAGGGCGACGTTCGACACCGGGCAGACCTCGAGGGTGATGCCCCGGTCCACGACGAGGTCGAGCAGGTCAGGGTCCTCGACCACCCGGACCCCGTGTCCCAGCCGACCGGCGTGCAGGTCCTCCACGCAGGTACGGATGTGCTCGGGACCGGCCAGCTCCCCGCCGTGCGGCGCCAGCAGCAGCCCGGCGCGCTCGGCGATCCGGAACGCTCCCACGAAATCGCGGGTGCGCCCGCGGCGCTCGTCGTTGGAGAGCCCGAACCCGACGACACCCCGGTCGACGTACTGCGCCGCCAGGCGGGCCAGCGTGCGGGCGTCCAGCGGGTGCCGGATGCGGTTGGCCGCGATCACCACCGCCATCCCGATGCCCACCTCGCGCGAGGTCTGCCGGACCGCGTCGAGGACCAGGTCGGTGAAGGCCGTGATCCCGCCGAACCTCGCGGCGTAGCCGCTGGGGTCCACCTGGATCTCCAGCCAGCGGCTGCCGTCGCGGAGGTCGTCCTCGGCCGCCTCGCGCACGAGCCGGCGTACGTCGGCCTCGGTCCGCAGCACCGACCGGGCGACGTCGTAGAGCCGCTGGAACCGGAACCAGCCCTTCTCGTCGGCCGCGGAGAGCACCGGCGGCCAGTCGTCGGTCAGCGCCTCGGGCAGGTGGTGCCCGTCGCGCTCGGCCAGCTCCAGCAGGGTGCCGTGGCGCATCGAGCCGGTGAAGTGGAGGTGCAGATGGGCTTTCGGCAGGGTCTCGATCGGCCGGTGGATCGGCTCCATGCTCGACGTGGGGTGCTTACTTCGAGAGCTTCTCGGCGGCCGCGAGGAGGACGCAGGTGGTGACCGCCTCCATGGCCGAGGTCACCTCGGGAAGCTCGGGGAAGGTCGGCGCGAGGCGGATGTTGCGGTCCCGCGGGTCGAGGCCACCGGGGAAGGACGCCCCGGCAGGCGTCAGGGCGACTCCGGCCTCCCTGGCCAGCTCGACCACCCGGGAGGCGGTGCCGTCGAGCACGTCGAGGCTCACGAAGTAGCCACCCACCGGACGGGTCCAGGTCGCGACCTCCAGACCGCCCAGTCGCTCGTCGAGGATGCGGTCGACCTCGGCGAACTTGGGCGCGATGATCTCGCGGTGCAGGGCCATGTGGTCGCGCACACCCTGCGGCGAGCCGAAGAACTGGGCGTGACGCAGCTGGTTGAGCTTGTCGGGTCCGATCGCGCCCTTGCCGAGGTGCCCGACGTACCACGTCACGGTCTCCACCGAGCCGGCCAGGAACGCGACACCCGCGCCGGCGTAGGTGATCTTGGAGGTCGAGGCGAACATGACCGGGCGGTGCGGGTGCCCGGCAGCGCCGGCCAGGCTGAGCAGGTCGGCGCTCTTCGCCTCCGCCGAGGTGAGGTGGTGGAAGGCGTAGGCGTTGTCCCAGAAGATCTTGAAGTCCGGCGCTGCGGTCTCCATCGACGCGAGTCGCTCGGCGACCTCCTGGGAGACCACCGAGCCGCTCGGGTTGGCGTAGGTCGGCACCACCCAGATGCCCTTGATGCTCGGGTCGGCGGCCGCCAGCTGCGCCACCGCGTCGGCGTCCGGCCCGTCGTCGTGCATCGGCACGGTCACCGTCTCGATGCCGAACCAGCTCAGCAGGGTGAAGTGCCGGTCGTAGCCGGGGACGGGGCAGATGAAGGTGACCTTCTCCTCCTGGCCCCACGGCCGCTCGCTGTCCACACCGCCGTGCAGCCACAGGTCGGTGAGCACCTCGCGCATCATCACCAGGCTGGAGTTGCCGCCGGCGACGACCTGGTCGGGCTGGACGCCGAGCAGGTCCGCGAACATCTCGCGCAGCTCCCGGATCCCCTCCAGGCCGCCGTAGTTGCGCACGTCGACACCGGCGCTGTCGCGGACGTCCTTGGGCAGCGTGAGCAACCCGTCGGAGAGGTCGAGCTGGGCCGTCGAGGGCTTGCCGCGGGTGAGGTCGAGCGTGAGCCCACGGCCCTGGAGGGCGTCGTAGGCGGCGCGCTGCTCGGCCAGGAAGTCGGTGACCTCCTCCGGCGTACGCTCGCTCAGGGGCTGGGTCTGGGCGTTCTGCTCGGTCACGAGCCCCATGCTGACAGAGGTCTCGCGTCGGTTCGACTTTGCCCGGACCGCCCCCGTAGACTCCTGATTTGGTGTCCCCGGCCACTGTTTCGCCATGCCCGGAGTACGCCGTAGGGCACTAGCTCAACTGGCAGAGCATCGGTCTCCAAAACCGAAGGTTGGGGGTTCAAGTCCCTCGTGCCCTGCAAGAGTGGGCGTTCGCAGTCCACCAGCACAGCCGAGAATCACAGTCGAGAGCACAGGAAGGAAGATCGTGGCGGAGAAGCAGTCCACCCGGCCGAGCCGGTCGCGTGAGCGCACCAGCCCCGCGACGTTCTACCGGCAGGTGGTCGCCGAGCTCCGCAAGGTGGTCTGGCCGACCCAGCAGCAGCTGGTGACCTACTTCCTGGTCGTGCTCGTGTTCGTGCTGGTGATGATCGCGTACGTGTCGGTGCTGGACCTCGCCTTCGGCAAGGGCGTGTTCTGGCTGTTCGGCGAGAGCCACAAGTAACCGTTGGGCCCCGCCGGGCCCCGCGTCATCGAAGTAGAGGATCACTGATTCATCGTGTCTGAGCAGTACGACGAGCAGCCGGCCGAGCAGCCCGCCGACACCGTCCTGACCGACCCCGAGACCGGCGAGACGATCACCGCCCCGGCGCCCGCCGAGGAGGTGGCCGAGGTCGAGGAGTCGATCGAGCCCGAGGCGACCGACGAGGCGACCGAGCCCGAGGCGACCGAGCCCGAGGCGACCGACGAGGCCGAGGGCTCCGAGGAGCCCGCCGAGGTCTCCATCGACGAGCCGGGCGACCCGCTCGAGGAGTTCCGGGCCTCGCTGCGCGAGAAGGAGGGCGACTGGTTCGTCGTGCACACCTACTCGGGCATGGAGAACCGGGTGAAGGCCAACCTGGAGAACCGGATCACCTCGCTGAACATGGAGCCGTTCATCCACGAGGTCGTCGTCCCGACCGAAGAGGTCGCCGAGATCAAGAACGGCCAGCGCAAGCTGGTCAAGCGCACCGTGCTCCCCGGCTACGTCCTCGTGCGGATGGACCTGACCGACGAGTCCTGGTCCGCCGTACGCCACACGCCGTCGGTCACCGGCTTCGTCGGGCACAGCCACCAGCCGGTCCCGCTGAGCCTCGACGAGGTGGAGAACATGCTCGGCCCCGGCATCCAGGCGCAGGCCGAGGCCGCCGCCTCCTCGGAGTCCGGCTCCGGCACCGCCACCACCCCGGCCGCGCGCCAGCAGGTCGCGGTGGCCGACTTCGACGTGTCCGACTCGGTCATGGTCGTCGACGGCCCCTTCGCCACGCTGCACGCGACGATCACCGAGATCAACGCCGAGGCGCAGCGGGTCAAGGCCCTCGTCGAGATCTTCGGCCGGGAGACCCCGGTCGAGCTGAGCTTCACCCAGATCCAGAAAGTGTGAACAACCCGCAACACACATGTGGCAGGGGCAGCAGCCCCGTCATGACCACGAGAGAGAGATAGAAGGAAATGCCTCCCAAGAAGAAGGTCGCTGCCCTGGTCAAGGTGCAGCTCCAGGCCGGTGCGGCCACGCCCGCGCCGCCCGTCGGTACCGCCCTGGGCCCCCACGGCGTGAACATCATGGACTTCTGCAAGGCCTACAACGCCCAGACAGAGGCCATGCGCGGCAACGTCATCCCCGTCGAGATCACCATCTACGAGGACCGGTCGTTCACGTTCATCACCAAGACGCCCCCGGCCGCCGAGCTGATCAAGAAGGCTGCCGGCGTCGCCAAGGGCTCCGGTGTCCCGCAGAAGGACAAGGTCGGCAAGCTCACCAAGGACCAGGTGCGCGAGATCGCCACCACCAAGCTGCCCGACCTCAACGCCAACGACATCGACGCGGCGATGAAGATCGTCGAGGGCACCGCCCGCTCGATGGGCATCACCACCGACTGACCCAGTCCCACCCCAGTGGCAGGACCGCGCTGGTCCACCTAGACCACGACTTTCGAAAACGAGGAAAGACATGCAGCGCAGCAAGACCTACCGCGCCACCGCGGAGAGCTTCGACCAGGACGAGCTCCACGCCCCGTTGGCCGCGATCAAGATCGCCAAGGGCGGTGCCAAGAAGAAGTTCGACGAGACCGTCGACGTGGCGATGCGCCTCGGGGTCGACCCCCGCAAGGCCGACCAGATGGTGCGTGGCACCGTCAACCTGCCCCACGGCACCGGCAAGACGGCCAAGGTGCTGGTCTTCGCCAACGGCGACAAGGCCGACGCGGCCCGTGAAGCCGGAGCCGACATCGTCGGTGGCGACGACCTCATCGAGAAGGTGAACGGCGGCTGGATCGACTTCGACGCGGTCGTGGCCACCCCCGACATGATGGGCAAGGTCGGTCGTCTCGGCCGGGTCCTGGGCCCCCGTGGCCTGATGCCCAACCCCAAGACGGGCACTGTGACCCCTGACGTGGCCAAGGCGGTCTCCGACATCAAGGGCGGCAAGATCGAGTTCCGCGTCGACCGGCACGCCAACCTGCACTTCATCATCGGCAAGTCCTCCTTTTCCGAGGTGCAGCTGGCGGAGAACTACGCCGCCGCGCTCGAGGAGGTGCTCCGGCTCAAGCCGGCCAGCTCCAAGGGCCGCTACCTGAGGAAGATCACGGTCTCCACGACGATGGGCCCCGGCGTCCAGGTCGACCCCAACCGCACCAAGAACGTCGCGGCCGAGGACGACGCCTGACACCACGTCCCACCACGTCCGCCGAGCGGGGTGTTCCTGCCCGCTCAGACCGACCGAGCGGGGGTTTGCTGCACACGCGATGTGCAGGAAACCCCCGTTCGGCGTCCCACGGCGTACAGGAATCCCCCTCTCGGCGCGGATTTGGTGAGGGCGGCAGGGCGCCCGTACAGTTGGCGGCTGAAGCCAAAGACCGCCGGCTGGCCGCCCTGCTCCCCGGAGCGCGGTGTCCCGAAGGTTCGTGAGAGCGGACGACCTGCGTAGGTGACACGAGTGGAGTGGTGAGTTGCTCACCGCCCCGGCCCTGTGTTCCTGCTCCAGGGCGTTTCTTCTTCCCGGTCCGAGGCCTGGGTGCCGCACATTCCCGTGCGCCCACCACGAGCTGGAAGGAGACCCATGGCGCGGCCAGAGAAGGCAGCAGCCGTCGCGGAGATCGTCGACTCGTTCAACGACTCCGCCGGTGCTGTGCTGACCGAGTACCGCGGTCTCACCGTGAAGCAGCTGCAGGACCTGCGGCGAGCCCTCGGCGAGAACGCCAACTACGCCGTGGTCAAGAACACGCTGACCAAGATCGCCGCCAAGGAGGCGGGCGTCGACGGTTTCGACGACCTGCTCACCGGCCCGACCGCGATCGCCTTCATCTCGGGCGACGTCGTCGAGGCGGCCAAGGGTCTGCGTGACTTTGCCAAGGCCAACCCCGCCCTCGTCATCAAGGGTGGGTACATCGACGGTGCCTCGATGGACGCCTCCGAGATCGCCAAGCTGGCCGATCTGGAGTCTCGCGAGGTCCTCCTGGGCAAGCTGGCGGGCGCGATGCTCGCCTCGCTGAGCCAGGCCGTCTACCTGCTCAACGCCCCGCTCGCGCAGGCTGCCCGGCTCGCCGGCGCCCTGCAGGCGAAGGCCGAGCAGGACCCCTCGATCCTGGCGGGTGG
>CAWCDX010000009.1:0-28569 GCA_963794435.1 uncultured Actinomycetota bacterium | reverse complement strand
GGCGTCAAGCGGCTCAGGGTCGAGCCTCGACATCATCACCGGAGGCAATCGATGAACCACCCCACGAAACTGCTCGCAGGGGGCCGCTTCGCGGCAGTGGATCTCACACTTCCGCGGGGACCCCGATGACAGCTGTGAGCCTGCGCGGCCTGACCAAGGTCTTCGGCGAGGAGACCGTCGTCGACCACCTCGACCTCGACATCGAGCGCGGTGAGTTCTTCTCCCTGCTCGGCCCGTCCGGGTGCGGCAAGACCACGACGCTGCGGATGATCGCGGGCTTCAGCGACCCCACCGAGGGCACCATCAGCGTCGGTGGCGAGGACGTCACCACGACGCCGCCGCACAAGCGCGACGTCAACACCGTCTTCCAGAGCTACGCGCTCTTCGAGCACCTCGACGTGCGCGGCAACGTGGGATTCGGCCTGCGCCGCAAGGGCATCGAGCGCCGCACCATCGACCAGCGCGTCGGCGAGGCACTCGAGCTCGTCGAGCTCGGCGACCGCGCCAAGGACCGACCCATCCAGCTCTCCGGCGGCCAGCGCCAGCGGGTGGCCCTCGCCCGCGCCCTCGTCAACCGGCCGCAGGTGCTGCTCCTCGACGAGCCGTTGGCCGCGCTGGACCTCAAGCTGCGCCATGCCATGCAGGTCGAGCTGAAGTCGATCCAGCGCGAGGTCGGGATCACCTTCCTGTTCGTCACCCACGACCAGGACGAGGCGCTGAGCATGAGCGACCGCGTGGCGATCATGAACGACGGCGTCATCGAGCAGTGCGGCGCGCCCGAGGACGTCTACGAGAACCCCACCTCCGTCTTCGCCGCGGGCTTCATCGGGACCAGCAACCTGATGGCCGGCACGTACGACGGCCGGGCCGTCGCGGTCTGCCCGGAGCTGCACATCCCGCTGGCCGACGGCCACGGGCTCACCGGCGGCGACCGGGTCAGCGTCGCGATCCGACCGGAGAAGATCTGGCTGAGCGACCTGACGCCGGCCATGGTCCAGGTGCCGGCCACGGTGGTCGCGTCGAGCTACCACGGCGCCACCACCCAGTACCTCGTCGACGTCGCCCCCGGCGTCACCCTGACCGTCCTGGAGCAGAACCTCCCCCGGATGAGCGCCGACGGCCGCTGGACCCCGGGTTCCCGCGTCCAGCTGGGGTGGCTGCCCGAGCACACGGTCGTGCTGCGATGAACCACCCCACGACATCGCGGGCGGGACTCGCTGCGCTCGCAGGGACCACGATCCCGCGGGGACCCCGATGAGCAGCACCGACGTCGTCGTGGTCGGGGCCGGTCTCGCCGGCCTCAGCGCGGCTCGGGACCTGGCCGCTCGGTGGTGCCAGCGTCACCGTGCTCGAGGCGCGCGAGCGCGTCGGTGGCCGGGTCGAGCAGACCGAGCTCCCCGACGGGCGTCTCGTGCAGCTGGGCGGCGAGGTCGTGGGCAACTCCCACACCGCCTACCTCGGGCTGGTGGAGGAGCTGGGCCTGACCCTGGTGCCCTCCTACGTCGCGGAGCCGGGCGAGATCACCCGTCAGGTGCCGGAGTCGGTCGACGTCGGCGAGCCGCCCGCGTGGTTCGGCGAGGTCGACGTGGCCTCCTACGAGATGGTCGAGGCCGCCCTGGAGAAGGTCGTCGCCGGGATCGACCCGACCGATCCGTTCGCGTGCCCCGACCTGCACCGGCTCGACCAGCTCAGCGTGGGTGACTTCCTGCGCGAGATCGACGCCACCCCGGCCGTGCTGCGCGCGGTGGAGCTGGTCCACCTGAGCCTCTCCGACGGCTCCATCGAGCGCACCAGCATGTTCGCCTACGCGCGCAAGATGGCCGTCGGCGGCGGCACCGGCTCCTACGACGTCGAGCAGTGGGAGAACCTGCGTGTCGCCGAGGGCTCCGCCACGGTGGCGCTGCGGATGGCCGACGAGCTCACCGACGTACGCCTCGCGACGCCCGTCTCCAGCATCGCCGTGGAGGGCAGCGGTTGCCGCGTGACCACGGTCGGCGGCGAGGAGCTGCGGTGCGAGGCGGTGGTCCTCGCCGTGCCCGCCGGGCCGGCCCGTGACCTGGAGATCACCGGCGTCAGCGAGGAGCGGCTGCGCTCGCTGCGTCGTCAGCGGCACGCCTGGGCGGCCAAGTTCGTCGCCGCCTACGACCGGCCGTTCTGGCGCGAGACCGGGCAGAACGGCCTGGCGGAGAGCGAGGGCGTGCTCGGCTCCACCTGGCCGCAGACCGAGGGCGTGCTCTCGGCGCTGGTGCCGCCGGAGCGCTACGCCGCGTTCATGGCCAGCAACCCCGGGGACCCGCACGCGCGAGGCCCTGGCCCAGATGGCGGGGATGTACGGCGACAAGGCGCTCGCGCCCCTGCAGACGTGGACCCGGCTGTGGGGCACCGACCCGTGGACGCAGGGCTACGTGACCAACTGGCGACCAGGTGACGTGGAGGCCGTGGGACCGTTTCACGGCACCCACGAGCCGCCGTTGCTGCGTGTGGGGCTCCGACCAGTGGGTGGCCGGTTACATGGAGGGCGCGGTCCGCACCGGGCAGTAGAGGCTGCTCGCGCCGCCCTCGCACAGGCACAGCAGGAAGGGACCCGCTGATGGACTTCGCACTCAGCGAGGAGCAGCAGGCGATCATCGCCACCACGCGGACGTTCGTGGAGCGCGAGCTCTTCCCCCACGAGCAGGAGGTCGAGCGCAGCGGCGTGCTGCGTCCCGAGCTCGCAGCAGGAGATCGCGGCCCAAGGCGATCCGAGCCGGGCTGTACGCCGCCAACATGCCGGAGGAGGTGGGCAGCGCCGGGCTCGACGCTGTTCACCTGGGTTCTCTACGAGAAGGAGCTGGGACGGGCCAACTACGCCCTGCACTCGGCGGTCAGGCACGGCCCTCCCAACATCCTGCTCGGCGGGCAACGAGGCGCAGAAGGAGAAGTACCTCTACCCCAGTGTCCGGGGCGAGCGGCACGACTGTCTGGCGCTCACCGACCGGGGGCGGGCTCGGACCTGCGCGGCATGCGGACCCGCGCCACGCGCGAGGAGCGACGGTCAGCCGGGCTGGCGGATCAGGGGCACCAAGCACTTCATCAGCCATGCCGACATCGCCGACTTCGTGATCCTGTTCGCGCGCACCGATCCGGAGACCGAAGACACTGCCAAGTCGATGTCGAGCTTCCTGGTCGACCTCGACACCCCCGGGCGTCCAGGTGCACGACGGCTACCGCAACGTCTCCCACCGCGGCTACAACAACAGCATCCTCGACTTCGACTGCTGGGTCCCGGGCGAGGCCCTGCTCGGTGAGGTCGGCCGCGGCCTCGACCTGGCCGGCACCTGGCTGGGCAGCACCCGGCTGCAGGTCGCGGCCAACTGCCTGGGCCGGGCGGATCGTGCGCTCGACCTCGCCGTCAGGCACGCCGCCGACCGGGAGCAGTTCGGCCAGAAGATCGGGCGCTTCCAGGGGATCTCCTTCAAGCTGGCCGACATGGCGATCGAGCTGCGGCCGCAGAGCTGCTGACGCTCGAGGCGGCCTGGAAGTACGACCAGGGCACGGCCACCGACGCCGACATCGCGATGGCCAAGCTGAAGGCCACCGAGATGCTGGCGATGGTGGCCGACGAGGCGATCCAGGTCCACGGCGGCATGGGCCTGATGGACGAGCTGCCGCTGGAGCGGATCTGGCGCGACGCCCGGATCGAGCGGATCTGGGACGGCACCTCGGAGATCCAGCGGCACATCATCTCGCGGGGGCTGCTGCGCCCCCTGGGTTCATGAGGCCGGGCCGATGACCGACGACGTCGTACGCACCCGACGTGAGGGTGCGGTCCTCGAGGTGACCCTCGACCGGCCCAAGGCCAACGCGATCGACCTGGCCACCAGCCGGGTGATGGGCGAGGTGTTCGCGGGCTTCCGCGACGACCCGGAGCTGCGCGTCGCCGTGCTCCAGACCGCCGGGGAGAAGTTCTTCTCCGCGGGCTTCGACCTCAAGGCGGCGGCCGGCGGGTGACGCGGTCGACGGCGACTACGGCGTGGGGGGCTTCGGCGGCCTGCAGGAGCTGCCCGGCCTGAACAAGCCGGTGATCGCCGCGGTGCACGGCATGGCGGTGGGCGGCGGCTTCGAGCTGGCCCTCTCCTGCGACCTGTCTACGCCACCGTCGACCGTCCGGTTCGGGCTGCCCGAGATCAACGCCGGCACGCTCGCCGACGCCGCCACGGTCAAGCTGCCCAAGCGGATGCCCTACCACGTCGCGATGGAGCTGCTCCTGACCGGACGCTGGATGGAGGCCGAGGAGGCGCACCGCTGGGGCGTGGTCAACGAGGTGCTGCCCGACCACGACGCGCTGATGGCGCGCGTGTGGGAGGTGGCCCGCCTGCTCGAGTCCGGCCCCCCGCTGGTCTTCGCCGCGATCAAGGAGACCGCGCGTGCCGCCGAGGCGCTCCCGTTCCAGGACGCGATGGACCTGATCACCCAGCGGCGGCTGCCGACCGTCGACACCCTCTACGGCTCCGAGGACAACATGGAGGGCTTCCGCGCCTTCGCCGAGAAGCGGTCGCCGGTCTGGAAGGGGCGCTGAGGAAGGGTCGCTGACACACTCACCCCGTGAGTGAGTACGTCGAGGTGGCGCGCGCCGAGTCCGAGCGCGGCGAGATCGTGCTGCGCCGACGGATCGAGGAGCGGGCCGCGGACGCCCTGGAGCTCCGTGTCAACGGTGTCTTCGTGATGGACACCCACGAGACCTCGACGGAGACCGAGCTCGCTGCCGCCGCGCTGGACCTGGTCGAGTCACCGCGACGCGTCGTGGTCGGCGGCCTCGGCCTGGGCTTCACCCTGCAGCGGGTGCTCGCGGACCACCGGGTCGAGGAGGTCCGTGTCGTCGAGATCGAGGAGTCGCTGATCGGCTGGATGCGCGACGGCACCATCCCGTACGGACGCGAGCTCCTGGCCGACAAACGGTTGCGCGTGGTCAACGCCGACATCGCGATGGCCATCGCCGAGGCGCAGAGCACCTACGACCTGGTGCTGCTGGACGTCGACAACGGCCCCGGCTACCTCGTGCACGACGACAACGCCGTCGTCTACGAGCACGACGTCATCGCCAGCACCAAGAAGATGATCGACCCGGGCGGGGCGCTGGTCATCTGGTCCTCGAGCCCGGCGCCGGAGCTGCAGCAGGTGATGGAGCGCGTCTTCGACGACTGCACCGAGCACCCGCACGACGTGATGCTGGGAGACCGCCCGGAGCAGTACTACCTCTACGTCTCTCGACGCACCTAGGTAACGTCGGGAGCATGAGCGACGAGCAGGAGACGCGCACCGAGCACGACAGCATGGGCGACATCGAGGTGCCCAAGGACGCCCTGTGGCGCGCCCAGACGCAGCGGGCGGTGGAGAACTTCCCGATCAGCGGAGGCACCCTCGAGCCCGCTCACATCGTGGCGATGGCACGGGTGAAGAAGTCGGCAGCACGGGTCAACGCCGAGCTCGGCATCATCGGCGACGAGCAGGCCAAGGCGATCGCTGCCGGAGCCGACGAGATCATCGCCGGCGAGCACCACGACGCCTTCCCGATCGACGTCTTCCAGACGGGCTCGGGCACCAGCTCCAACATGAACATCAACGAGGTGCTGGCCTCGCTGGCGACGCGGGCCGGCGTGGAGGCGCACCCCAACGACCACGTCAACGCCAGCCAGTCCAGCAACGACACCTTCCCGACCTCGATCCACGTGGCGGCGACCGAGGCCACGACCAACCACCTCGTGCCCGCGCTCGACCACCTCGCCACGGCGCTCGAGGCGAAGGCGGAGGAGTTCGCGGATGCCGTGAAGTCGGGGCGCACCCACCTGATGGACGCGACGCCGGTGATGCTCGGCCAGGAGCTCGGCGGGTACGCCGCCGTCGTACGGCTGGGGATCGAGCGGCTCGAGTCGACGCTCCCCCGGGTCGCCGAGCTGCCGTTGGGCGGTACGGCGGTCGGCACCGGCATCAACACCCCCGAGGGCTTCGCCGCGCGGGTGATCGCCGACCTCGCCGAGGAGACGGGGCTGCCGTTCACCGAGGCGCGGAACCACTTCGAGGCACAGGGAGGGCAGGACGCCCTCGTCGAGCTCTCCGGCCAGCTGCGGACGATCGCGGTCGGCCTGACCAAGATCTGCAACGACCTGCGGTGGATGTCCTCGGGGCCGACCACCGGCCTGGCCGAGATCCGGCTGCCCGACCTGCAGCCGGGGTCGAGCATCATGCCCGGCAAGGTCAACCCGGTGCTGCCGGAGGCCACCTTGATGGTCTGCGCGCAGGTGATCGGCAACGACGCCGCCATGACCGTCGCCGGCGGGAGCGGCGCCTTCGAGCTCAACGTGATGCTCCCGGTGATGGCGCGCAACCTGCTGGAGTCGATCCGCCTGCTCGCCGCGGTCACGCCGTTGCTCGCCGACCGCTGCGTCGCCGGCATCGAGGCCAACGAGGACCGGATGCTCGCCTACGCCGAGTCCTCGCCCTCCGTGGTGACCCCGCTCAACAAGCACATCGGCTACGAGGAGGCGGCGAAGGTGGCCAAGGCCGCGCTCAAGGAGGGCCGCACCATCCGCGAGCAGGTGATCGAGATGGGCTACGTCGAGCGTGGCGACCTCACCGAGGACGAGCTCGACGCCGCCCTCGACGTACGGTCGATGACCCACCCCGGCTGACCGGTGAGCGGGGGGTTTCTGCACGCCCCACACCGGTGAGCGGGGGTTTTCTGCACGCCCCACACGGGCGAGCGGGGGTTTCTGCTCACGTACCACCGGTCAATCGACGCCACTGGCGGCCAGGAAAGCCCCACTCGGCCGGGTACGGCGTACCGCAATGCCCCGCTCGGCTGCATACGGCGTACCGCAATCCCCCGCTCGGCGAACAATTGCGTGCGCCGACCCCCCGCTCAGCCTGGGCGGGTGAGCTCCACGATCGCCGGGACGACCTGGTCCCAGGTCGGCGGGGGCGGTGGCTCGTGGCCCATGCCGTCGACCACCAGGAGCCGGGCGCCTGCGATCTCCTGGGCGAGGGCCGCGCCGTGCGGCAGCGGGAACATCGGGTCGTCGCTGCCGTGGACCACCAGGGTCGGGGCGTGGATGTCGGCCATCGTCCGGCGCGGGCCGTCGTCGCCGCCGACCACCAGCCAGTGGTTGACCACGCCGGCGTGCGCGTCCACGGAACGCTCCTGCACCTGACGGGCGACGGAGCGGACATGGTCCTCGTCGATCCCGAGGGCCCCGGCGAAGACCCGCTGCACCCGCACGTACTCCTCCACGACCGCGTCCTGGTCCGCCCAGTCGAGGGAGTCGTCCTGCTGCGCGAAGAAGTCGCTCACCCGGGCCTCCATCGGCGGCAACGGCGTCGGGTCGCTCCGCTCGAAGGCACAGCTCGTCGAGATCAGCGTCAGGCTGAGCACCCGGTCCGGGAAGCGCACCGCGAGGTCCTGCGCGATGCCGCCGCCCATCGAGACACCGACGAAGTGCGCCGCCGCGACCCCCAGCCCGTCGAGCAGGCGCAGCGGATCGAGCGAGAGGTCGTCACCGGTGTACCCCGGCCGTCCGACCGGCCAGGTCGTCGAGCGCCCCGTGTCGCGGTGGTCGTATCGGATCACCAGGCGGCCGGCGTCCGCGAGCGCCTCGCAGAACGTCGGCTCCCAGGAGTCCATCGACGACGTCGCCCCCGCGAGCAGCAGGACCGCTGGATCCTCCGGGTCGCCGAACGTCTCCGCGCACAGCTCCACGCGGTCACCGACATCGAGCATCGTGACTGCCATGTGACATCCGACCTCGATGAGGACGAGAAATCATCGGTACCGTGACGAGGTGACCGCCACCGGGCGCCGCACCGTCATCGTCTCGATGACGGGATTGCTGGTTGCGTTCTTCCTGGTGTGGTCGGCGGCCACCGGCCCCACGGGCCTGGCCGAGGGACTGCCCCACCGGTCCGTGGTCGAGCGGCAGACCACCCAGACGCCCGAGAAGGGACGGCGAGACGGGGAGTCGCGCGCCAGCGACGTGTCCGCAGAGCCCCGCACGTCGTACCGGGCGCAGTGGGTGCACGACCTGGCGGGCCTGACCGGCCTGGTGATCACGCTGTGGTTCCTCGGGATGCTGCTGCGCGCCGTGATCGACATCATGGGACCGCGGCTCGGGGACAAGCAGCTCGTGGTCGATCTCGAGCCCCTGCCCGACGTCACGGCGGGGCGCGCGGCACTCACCCGCGACCGCGACAAGCACCGTGAGGCGCTGGCCACCACCGACATCCGCAACGGGATCGTGGCGTGCTGGGTGCTGCTGGAGCAGGCCGCGGCCGAGGCAGGCGTCGTACGTCGACCGGCGGAGACCGCCACCGAGTTCGTGGTCCGCTTCCTGCACACCCTGGACCTCGACCCGCGACCCGTGGCCAGGCTCGCGGGGCTCTACCACGAGGCGAGGTTCTCCACGCACACGCTCACCGAGGACGACCGCGACCGGGCCACGACGGCACTGCAGGCGATCCACGACGAGCTCGCACACCTCGGAACGCCCGCATGAGGAGGGACCGCCGGAGGTGGCTGGGCCGCGTGGTCGTCGCGGTGCTCGCCGGCGTCGCCGTCAACGCGGCGCTCAGTGGCCTCTCCGTCGACCACGACACCGCCCTGGTGGCGCTGCTCGCGGCGACGATCGTGGCCGTCGGCGTGCTCACCCTCGAGGCGCTGGACGCCTCGACGAGGGTGCCGTGGGTCGCCCGACGCCCCGACTCGCGCGCCGAGCGTGGCGAGGACACCCGGACCGCGATGTACCGCCACGTCGTCGAGGCGCACCTGACCTCGCGCGAGGCCGACGACGCCGTGGTCTGGCAGCTGGCCGACCTCGCCCGACGCCGGCTGCGGCAGGTGCACGGGCTGCGCCCGCAGGACGACCCCGCCCGCACCGAGCAGCTGCTCGGCCCCGTGCTGGCCGAGTGGCTCTCCCACGACCGTCGGCACCGCTACACCCCAGGGGAGCGGCACCCCCGCTACACCGTGGCCGCCCTCGGCGAGGTCGTCCGACGGATCGAGGAGCTGTGAACACCGAGGAGGCGGGCGATCTCGCCGACGCGGTCCTGCAGCGGGTCGCCTCGGTCGTGATCGGCAAGACCGGGCCGCTGCGGCTGGTGCTGGCCGGGATCCTCGCGGGCGGGCACGTGCTGCTCGAGGACTTTCCGGGGCTGGGCAAGACACTGGCCGCACGATCCTTCGCCCAGACCCTCGGCCTGGAGTTCACCCGGGCCCAGTTCACCCCCGACCTGCTGCCGGCCGACCTCACCGGGTCGTTCATCTACGACCAGCGGGCGAGCGACTTCGTCTTCCGCCCCGGACCGCTCTTCACCGGGCTCCTCCTGGCCGACGAGATCAACCGGACCCCGCCCAAGACCCAGGCGGCCCTGCTCGAGGCGATGCAGGAGCGCCAGGTGACCGTCGAGGGCCGGACCTTCCCGCTCGCCCCGCCGTTCCACGTCCTCGCGACCGCCAACCCGGTCGAGTACGAAGGCACCTACCCGCTTCCCGAGGCCCAGCTCGACCGGTTCCTGCTGCGGGTGGCCTTCGGCTACCCCACGCCCGAGGAGGAGTACGACGTCCTGCACAGCCGGGTCTCCCGCCGCCGCGAGGAGGTGGTGCTCGACGCCGCCACCGACGCCACCGGGCTGCTCGCGATGCAGGCGGCGGTCGAGGAGGTCGAGGTCGACCGCAGCGTCGGGCAGTACTGCGTCGCGCTGGTCACCGCGAGTCGCGGCCACCGCGACGTGCTGGTGGGGGCCTCGCCGCGCGGTTCGCTGGCCCTGATGCTCTGCGCCCGGGCGCTCGCGGTGATCACGGGGCGCGACTACGTCCTGCCCGAGGACGTGAAGGCGGTCGCGCCCGCCGTGCTCGGGCACCGGATCACCGTCAAGCCGGAGCTCTGGATGACCGAGATCACCGGTGCGGGCGTGGTCGAATCGCTGCTGGCGACGGTGCCGACCCCTGCAGCCCGGGAGAACGAGCGGTCCCAGTAGATGTCGGACTCGACGCTGCGTGGCGGCTGGCGGCTCACCGGCGCGGTCATCCGGGCCACCGCGGTGGCCGTGCTGGCCGCCCTGACCGGAGTCGCGCTCGGGCGACCGGACCTCCTCGTGCTGGCCGCACCGTTCGGCCTGATGGCAGCCCTGGCGCTGACCAACGCTCCCCGGAGCTCGGTCACCGCTCGGGTGCGGCTGGCCGACCGCTGGCTCCAGGAGGGCCAGAGCACGCGTCTCCAGGTCTCGGTCGCGAGTGCCGAGGACCTCGAGCAGGTGACCGCGACCCTCGCGCACCCGGCGTACGTCGCCACCCAGCCCGCCTCCGGCGTGGTCTCGACGACCCCGGGTCGCTCCGACGGTGAGGTCCTCGTGCAGCTCGCGGTGAGCCCACGTCGCTGGGGGCTGCGCTCGGCCGGCACGCCCATGCTGGCGGCCACGAGCGCCTGGGGCGGCTACCGCTGGGGCCCGCAACGGCTGCCGGAGGTGACGATGATGGCGCTCCCGGAGACTCGCGCGTTCACCTCCGGCGAGACTCCCCATCCGGTCGGCCTGATCGGCCAGAACCGGTCGCGGCGTGCCGGCGACGGCTCGGAGTTCCACGCGATCCGGCCCTTCCAGCCCGGTGACCGGCTGCGCCGGGTGAACTGGCGCACGACCCTGCGCACGGGCGAGCTGCACGCCGTCGGCACCAGCTCCCAGGAGGACAGCGCGGTGCTGATCCTGCTCGATGCGGTCACCGACGTCGGCGCCAGCGGCGGCATCGACGGGGCGGCCAGCACCCTCGACGTCGGGGTCCGGGCCGCCTCCGCCTTGGCGGCCCACCACATCCGCGTCGGCGACCGGGTCTCCCTGCGCGTGATCGGACGCACCGGCCAGGTGCTCGGACCGGGCTCGGGCCGGCACCACCAGCGCCGGCTGCAGGAGCTGCTCGCGCAGGTGCAGCCCGGCTGGCCGGACATGTTCACCACCCGGCGGCTGCGTCTGCGCGCCACGCCCGGAACGATCGTGGTGGTCCTCTCGCCACTGCTCACCCACGAGACCACCACGGTGCTGGTCTCGCTCGCCCAGCGGGGGCTGAGCGTGGTCTGCATCGACACCCTGGCCGAGGACATCGTGCCGGAGCCGGCCCGCGATCCCGGCTCCGCGGCGCGCCTGGCCTGGCGGATGCGGCTGCTGGAGCGCGAGATGGAGGTCACCGAGGTGACCCGTCGGGGCATCCCCGTCGTGCCGTGGCGGGGGGCGGGCACCCTCGACCAGGTGCTGCAGCGTCTGGCTCGTCGGTCCAGGCTGCCGCGGGAGGTGTCGCGGTGAGCCAGCCCACCCAGACCGCAGCCCCGCGTGCACAGCGGCGGCGGCTGTACCCCGACCCGTTCCAGGTGGTGCTGCGCCTGATGGTCCCCGTCGGCGTCGTGGTGGCCCTGGAGGCCGCCGTCGCGGCCGGAGCCCGGCCCTCCGGGTGGGTGCAGGTGGCGACGGTCGGCCTGGCCGCCGTCACCGCCCTCAGGCCGGATTCCGTGGCCGGCATCCTCGCCCTCGGCGGGACCGCCTACGCGTGGGCGTTGTCCCCCGAGCCGCTCTCACCGCTGGTGCTCCTGGTGGCGGCGGGCATGGTGCTGAGCCACCTCGCCGCCCTCGTGGCGGCCCAGGGGCCGGCGTTGCTGCGCGTCGACCCGGGTCAGGTCAGGCTCTGGCTGGGCCGCGGCATCGCCTTGTGGCTGCTCACCGCCGCCGTCTGGGGCATCGCCCGCGTCGTGGCGGACCACCCGGGCGGGCGCTCGGCGTACGCCGTCGGGCTGTTGCTCCTCGCGGCGCTCGCCGTCGTGGGGACCCGCCTGGTGGGTCGGCGGGTGGGCTGAGCAGGGAGGGCCCTAGTAGGTGCCGTGCGACTGCTTGTAGCCGGCGGCCGCACAGGCGGAGCCGTAGCGCGACTTGATGTAGCCCAGGCCCCACTTGATCTGGGTGACCGGGTTGTTCTGCCAGTCCGGTCCGGCCGAGGACATCTTGGAGCCGGGCAGGGCCTGCGGGATCCCGTACGCCGAGGAGGAGGGGTTGTCGGCGTGGATGTTCCAGCCGGACTCCTGGGTCCAGATCGCGTCGATGCACCCGAAGTCGGAGGGCGACATCCCGAACTGCGGCATCAGCGCCTTGGTCAGCGTGCGCGGGTCGGCCGAGGAGAGGTCCTCCGAGCCGGTCCGGGCGGGGCCGGAGGCGTTGGAGAGCTTGCGCGACCTCGCCAGGCTGGCCAGCGGGACGCGGTCCTCGGAGCGGGAGACCGTCGGCGTGTCGCGGTCGGCGAGATCCGCCTGGCTCAGCGACTGCGCGGCCGGGCTGGCAGCTCCAGCGTTCGAGAGGGCGGCGCCGGAGCCGGAGGCCGGGGTGCTGGCGACGAGGACGCCGCCGCCGACGACCAGCCCGGTGGCGGCCAGCGAGACGCCGGACAACAGGGCTGCGAGACGGAATCCACGGCGCTTGCCCGTACGGTCCACGGGCGCGCTGCGGTGCTTGGCAGTGTGGTGCTCGGACAAGGCTTGAACCCAACGGTTGACGACATGGACGTCAGCCGCGCTCGAGTGACACTGGAAACGCTGGGGGATCAGCGCACGAACGCGAAGGGGGAAGAGGGTCCACCACAACACAGGAGCCGGGTGCTTGCAAACTCAAGCACACCTAGGTGTGTCGCCTCTCACAGGAGAGGCGCCAGTCACATGATCACGTGCTCCAGCATCTCGGTGACCAGGGCCGCGATCGGCGAGCGCTCGGAGCGGGTGAGGGTCACGTGGGCGAACAGCGGGTGGCCCTTGAGGCGGTCGACCACGGCCACCACCCCGTCGTGGCGTCCCACCCGCAGGTTGTCGCGCTGGGCCACGTCGTGGGTGAGCACCACCTTCGAGTTGGCCCCCATCCGCGAGAGCACCGTCAGCAGCACGTTGCGCTCCAGCGACTGCGCCTCGTCGACGATCACGAACGCGTCGTGCAGGGAGCGCCCCCGGATGTGGGTGAGCGGCAGCACCTCGAGCATGCCCCGGTCGAGCACCTCGTCGACCACGTCGGAGGTGGTGATCGCGCCGAGGGTGTCGAAGACCGCCTGTCCCCAGGGCGACATCTTCTCCGACTCGCTGCCCGGCAGGTAGCCGAGCTCCTGGCCACCGACCGCGAACAGTGGCCGGAAGACCACGACCTTCTTGTGCGTACGACGCTCCAGGACCGTCTCCAGCCCGGCGCAGAGCGCGAGGGCGGACTTGCCCGTGCCGGCCCGGCCGCCGAGGGAGACGATGCCGATCTCAGGGTCGAGCAGCAGGTCCAGCGCGATCCGCTGCTCCGCGGAGCGGCCGTGGATGCCGAAGGCCTCCCGGTCGCCACGCACGAGGTGCACCCGCTTGTCGGCCCGGACCCGGCCCAGGGCGCTGCCGCGCTCCGACATCAGCACCAGCCCCGTGTGGCAGGGCAGCTCGCGGGCCTCGTCGAGGTCGATCACCTGGTCGTCGTACAGCTCGTCGAGGTCGGCCGCGGTGACCTCGATCTCCTGCATGCCGGTCCAGCCGGCGTCGGACTCGTGGACCTGCTCGCCCTGGTACTCGGCAGCGTCGAGACCGACGGCCGAGGCCTTGATCCGCAGCGGCAGGTCCTTGGAGACGAGCGTGACCTGGTGTCCCTCGTTGGCGAGGTTCTGGGCCACCGCGAGGATCCGGGTGTCGTTGTCGCCGAGGCGGAAGCCGGACGGGAGCGAGGCTGGGTCGGTGTGGTTCAGCTCGACCCGGACGTTGCCGCCCTGGTCACCGATCGGCACCGGCTCGTCGAGGCGGCCGTTCTGCACCCGCAGCTCGTCGAGCATCCGCAGGGCGGAGCGGGCGAAGTAGCCCAGCTCGGGGTGGTGGCGCTTGCCCTCCAGCTCGGTGATCACGACGACAGGGAGCACGACCTCGTGCTCCTCGAAGCGCCTGATCGCCGCCGGATCGGCCAACAGGACCGATGTGTCCAGGACGAATGTCCTTCGCGTGGACTGGGGCTGGGTAGTGGATGAGCGCTTCGCTGAACTCACAGGATCTGATCGCCTCCCGTGCCGACCGCCGGATGCAGCCGACACCGGAAACGTAAGCCCGGCCCCGTGTCCTGCGGCGACGCCACGCCCGAACGCGGAGTGAACCTCAGGTGCCGAACCTGCGGTTCCGCTCGGCGTAGGCGCGGACCGCTCGCAGGAAGTCGACGCGGCGGAAGTCGGGCCAGTAGGCCTCGCAGAAGTAGAACTCGCTCTGGGCGCTCTGCCAGAGCAGGAAGCCCCCCAGGCGCTGCTCGCCGCTGGTGCGGATCACCAGGTCGGGGTCGGGCTGGCCCTTGGTGTAGAGGTGCTCGGCGATGTGCTCGACGTCGATGACCCCGGCAAGCTCCTCCAGGGTCGTGCCCTTGTCGGCGTGCTCGTGCAGCAGGGACCGGACGGCGTCGGCGATCTCCCTGCGCCCGCCGTACCCGACGGCGATGTTGACCAGCAGTCCGTCGACGTCGCGGGTGGACTCGGCGGCCACCTTCAGGCGTTCGGCGATGTCCGCGGGCAGCAGGTCGAGCGCACCCACGGGGTGCAGCCGCCAGCGGCGCTGCTCCGCGAGCGTCTCCACGGCGTCGGCGATGATGCCGAGCAGGGGCTCGAGCTCGGCCTGGGGACGGTTCAGGTTGTCGGTCGAGAGCAGCCACAGGGTGACCACCTCGACACCGATCTCCTCGCACCAGCCGAGCATCGGTTCGATGTTCGCGGCACCGGCCCGGTGACCGTGTGCGGTGTCGGCTCCGACCGCCTTGGCCCAGCGCCGGTTGCCGTCGAGCATCACCCCGACGTGGGCCGGGATCCGCTCACGGGGCAGGCGGCGCACGACGCGCGCCTCGTAGGCGGGATAGAGCACGCGTCGTACTGCTCGCTTCCAGTCCGCCACGGCGCCGACTGTACTCGCGCAGCCCCCCCGTAGTCTGGCCGTCATGGCACCCGATCAACCGCTCCCCCATCGGGTGACCGACCAGGCCCACGACACGGCCCAGGAAACGGCCCAGCACGTGATCGAGCGCGTGCGCGAGGTCAAGGACGACGTCAAGCCGAAGCTCCGCGGCTGGTTGCACGCAGCCACCACTCCCCTGACCCTCGCCGCCGGGATCGTGCTGATCGCGCTCTCGCCGACGTTGGCCACGCGGGTCGGGTCGGCGGTCTTCGCCGGCTCGGCGCTGCTGCTCTTCACCGTCTCGACGATCTACCACCGCGGCACGTGGTCACCGCGCACCTGGGCGTTCCTACGGCGCTTCGACCACGCCAACATCTTCCTGCTGATCGCCGGGTCCTACACGCCGTTCGTGCTGATCCTGCTCCACGGCGACGCCCGGGTGATCCTGCTGACGATCGTGTGGACCGGTGCCATCGCGGGACTGCTCTCGAGGGTCTTCTGGATGGACGCCCCGCGCTGGATCTACGTCCCGATCTACGTCGCGCTCGGCTGGGTGGCGATCTTCTACGCCGACGACTTCGCCACCGCCGGCACCGCCGTGATCACCCTGATCGCGGTCGGCGGCGGCCTCTACACCATCGGCGGGCTGGTCTACGGCTTCAAGAAGCCGGACCCGTTCCCCACCTGGTTCGGCTTCCACGAGGTCTTCCACACCCTGACGATCGCCGCGTTCGTGTGCCACTACGTCGCCGCCTCGATCGCGACGTACCGGCTGCGCTAACGACCCTTCCCGATCGTCTCCTCGACGATCGAGTTGAGCCGGGCGGCGACCGGCCAGCCGGCGTAGTGGGCCACGAAGACGACGATCTCGCGCAGGGCCTCGTCGTCCAGCTCGCCGTTGCGGTAGGCCGCGGGGACCTGCAGGCCGAGGACGTCCTGGCCACCGTGGGTGGCGAGCATCCCGATCAGCAGCAGCCGGCGGTCACGGTCGGAGAGACCCGGCCGGTTCCAGATGTCGGCGAACAGGTGGTCGGCGGTGTAGCGGAAGAAGTCGCCCTCGCCGTCGCTCATCTCGAAGCCGTAGACCTGCTCCATGCGTTGCAGACCCTGCCGTCGGGTCTCGGACATCTCGTCGCTCATGACCCTGATAGTCCCAGTCCCGGACCGAGCCGCTCGAGGGCCAGCCGAGCAAGGGGTACGTCGACCCCGAGGTCGTCGGCCAGGTCGACCGCGAACCCGAGGTCCTTCTCCCCCAGGGCCAGGACGTGGCCGAAGACGTCGTACCAGAAGTCGTCGGGCTCGATCGGCGCGGTCGTGGCGCGGTGCATGATCGCGCCCGGTCCGCCGGTGATCGCGTCGGTGTGGCGGACGACCTCGCCCAGCGCGCGCAGGTCGAGGCCGGCCGCCTCGGCCAGCCGCTGGGCCTCGGTGACCGCGGTGAAGGAGACGAAGTGGATCAGGTTGCGGGCCAGCTTGAAGCGGGTGCCGGCGCCGATCGGGCCGGCGTGCACGACCACGGTGCCCAGCACGCGCAGGACGTCCTCGACGCGGGTGAAGTCCTCCGCGTCACCGCCGACCATGATGGCCAGGGTCCCTTCCACGGCACCCATCGGCCCACCGCTCACGGGAGCGTCGACCAGGCGCACCCCGCGACCGGCAGCCAGGGAGGCCAGCTCCGCGGGAGTCCCCGGGGCGACGGTCGAGTGCACCACCACGACCAGGCCTTCGCGCGGCTCGGCCAGCAGGCCGTCGAGCACCTGGCGGACCTGGTCGTCGTCGCGCACCATCACGCCGACCACGTCGACGCCGGCCCCGAGGGTGGCGAGGTCGGGCGCGACGCCGGCACCGAGCTCGGACAGCTCGGCGAGCGGCTCCGCCTCGACGTCGTGGACGGTGAGCTCGTACGGCGAGCCGGCCAGCCGCACGGCCATCGGCAAGCCGATGTTGCCGAGCCCGACGAAGCCCACCTTCATGACCTGAAGCTCCGTCATCTAAATACCTGCCCTCCGTCGACGGCGACGATCTGGCCGGTCACCCAGGCCGCCTCGTCGGAGAGCAGGAACAGGCAGGCGCCGACCATGTCCTCCGGCTGGCCCATCCGCTTGATCGCGAGCCCCTTGACCAGCTCCTTGGCCGCGTCGCCCGCCTGTGTGCGGGTGGCCGCGGTGTCGGTCGGGCCGGGCGCGATCGCGTTGACGCGGATGCCCATCCCACCGAGCTCGTGGGCCAGCTGCTGGGTCAGCCCGTTCACGCCGACCTTGGCCAGCCCGTAGAACCCGGAGTAGAGCCACGCTGCCGTCGAGCTCTGGTTGACGATCGCGCCGCCGCCGCGTGCCTGCATGTGGGGGTAGACCGCGCGGGTCATCACCAGGACGCCGTCCATGTTCACGGCCATGAACGACTTGTAGTAGTCCCAGTCGACGCTGACCAGCAGGTCGAACTTCATCGCGCCGTAGATCGCGGCGTTGTTCACGAGCAGGTCGATCCCGCCGTACGCCGCCAGGGTGGCCTCCGCCATCGCCGCCGCCGACTCCGGCGAGGAGACGTCGGTGCGCACGAACATCGCGGTGCCGCCGGACTCCTCGATCGCAGCGGCGGTCGCCGCGCCCGACTCGTTGACGTCGGCGACGACCACGGCGGCGCCCTCGGAGGCCAGCGCACGCGCGTAGGCCTCGCCGATGCCCTGCGCCGCGCCGGTGACGACGGCGACCTTGCCCTCGAACCTCATGCCGGCTCAGCTACCAACTTGGTCTCCAGGTACTCCTCGAAGCCCGCGACACCCATCTCGCGGCCGATGCCCGACTGCTTGTAGCCGCCGAAGGGCGCGTCGCCGTTGAACCACACTCCCCCGTTGACCGCCATCGTGCCGGTGCGGATCCGCGCGGCCACGGCCTTGGCGCGCTCCAGCGAACCGGAGTCGACCGAGCCGGAGAGGCCGTACGGCGAGTCGTTCGCGATCCGCACCGCGTCGTCGTCGCCGTCGTGCGGGATCACCACCAGCACCGGGCCGAAGATCTCCTCGCGCGCCACCCGGGAGGAGTTGTCGAGGCCGGCGACCACCGTGGGCCGGACCCAATAGCCACCGTCCTTGGTGTCGTCGACCGACCCGCCCGTGGCGAAGGTGCCGCCGTCGGCCTCGGCCTGCTCGAGGTAGGACACGATCCGGTCGCGCTGCCGCTCGTTGATGACCGGCCCGCACACGGTCCCGGGGTCGGCGGGGTCGCCCGCGCCGAGCATCTCCATCGTCTCCGCGGCCACCTGCACCGCCTCGTCGTACCGCTCGCGCGGGACCAGCAGCCGGGTGGTCAGCGCGCAGCCCTGCCCGGCGTGGATGCTCACCGAGAAGGCAGCCGTGCCGACGGCGGCCTTCAGGTCGGCGTCGTCGAGCACGATCGCGGCCGACTTGCCGCCGAGCTCGAGGAACACCTTCTTCAGCGTCGGCGCGGCCGCCGCCATGATCGCGCGCCCGGTCGCCGTCGAGCCGGTGAAGGAGACCAGGTCGATGCGCGGGTCGGTCGCCAGCACCGCCGCGACCTCGTTGTCCGCGGGCGTCACCACGTTGAACACCCCCGGCGGCAGGTCGGTGCGCTCGGCGGCGAGCCGTCCCAGCTCGCAGGCCAGCCACGGGGTGTCCGGCGCCGGCTTGAGCACCACGGTGTTGCCCGCGGCGAGCGCCGGCCCGACCTTGGCGAGGTTGATCTGGTTCGGGAAATTCCACGGCGTGATCGCCGCGACCACGCCCACCGCCTCCCGCCGGATCGTGCGCCGGGTCGCGATGCCCATGGGCCGTGCGACGCCCAGGTCGGTCTCCCAGGAGTACGCCGCCGCGAGGTCGATCGTCCAGCCGAACGACTCCACCGGCACGTCGTACTGCGGGCCTGTGGTGAGGAACGCCGGTGCGCCTGCCTCGGCGGTCGTCAGCGCCCGCATCGACTCGCCCTCGTCCACGAGCGCCTGGTGGAGCTGGCGCAGGCAGTGCACCCGGAAAGCGTGGTCGGTCGACCAGTCGGTCTCGTCGAAGGCCCGGCGGGCTGCGGAGACGGCGGCGTCCAGGTCCTCGGCGGTGGCGTCGGGCGACTGCCCGATCTGCTGCCCCGTGGCGGGGTTGAGGATCGGGAAGGTTCCTCCGTCGGAGGCCTCGACGAGCTTGCCGTCGATGAGCATGCGGGGCCCGGGGTTCACGGTGGTCACCGGTGCGCCTCCTGCGTGACGTGGTCGCCGGACTCGACCGGCGGCGGCCAGACCGTCGAGGGCAGGTCGGCCAGCCGGTAGTGACCGGGCTGGGACGGGCCGTCGAGACCCATCCGGTCCAGCAGCCCCTGCGGCGCCCGCCCGGAGCCCGCGACCGCCAGGAAGGTCTCGGCGACGGAGCCGAGGTCGAACCAGTCGCGCTGCCAGGCGATCTCTACACCGTCGGCGCCGTCCTGCAGGCCGAACCACGACCCGCCGATGCCGAGGACCTCGAACTCACGACCGTTGTCGTCGTCGAGGCCGGCCCGCTGCTTCCAGAAGCCGAGCACCATCTGCTGCCGCTCGTCGGTCAACGTGGCGACGTAGTCGTAGTGCCAGCCGTCGAGGCCGGCCATCTCGGTGCCGAGCGCCCAGTCGCGGATCTGCTCACGGCCGACGGCCATGAAGTGCTCGTCGGGGGTGTACATCCAGCCGTAGGTCGCGTCCTCGGCGTAGAAGTCCGCCAGGCCGCCCCAGTCCCGGGTCTGCTCGGCCTCGCGGTTGGCGACCAACCACCGCTGCCAGAAGTCGTCCATCTCTTCGCGATCCATCAGTCCTCCTCGATCCTCAGGGCCATCGCGGGGCAGTAGCGCACGGCCGCGGCCACCTCGACGCGCAGGGACTCCGCCGGCCATTCCTGGAGCACGACGACCTTGTCGGCCTCCTCGTCGAAGCCGAACACCGTCGGTGCCTCCACCTGGCACATCTGGTGCGCCTGGCACAGGTCGAGGTCGGCCGTCACTCTCATGGGGCCCTCATCCACGTCTCCGGTAGCGCACCCGGCACGGCTGCTCGAGCTGGATGACCATCTTCGAGCAGTCGTCGCGGTAGGACTCCGAGGGCTGGGTCATCTCGAACTCGTAGTCGCGCAGGACGACCGAGAAGATCGCCTTGAGCTGCATCATCGCGAAGGCGTTGCCGACGCAGCGGTGGCGACCGGCGCCGAAGGGGATCCAGGTCCACCGGTTGGCGAGGTCCTCCTGGCGCGGGTCGAGGTAACGGCCCGGGTCGAAGCGCTCGGGGTCGGGGAAGTCCGCGGCGATCCGGTTGGAGACCCTCGGTGACGCGGCGACCATGGTGCCCGCGGGGACGACCTGACCGGCGAGCTCGACCTCCTCCTGGGCCAGCCTCATCAGGATGATCAGCGGCGGGTGCAGCCGCAACGTCTCCTTCAGCACAGCCTCCAGCTGCGGGATGGAGCGCAGCGCCTGGAAGGAGACGGACGAGCCATCGGCGTAGAGATCGTCGAGCTCGGCCACGACCCCGGCCATCACCTCGGGGTGCCGGAGCAGCTCGATCAGCGCCCACGCGGCCGTGCCGGAGGAGGTGTGGTGCCCGGCGAACATCATCGAGATGAAGATGCCGGTGATGTAGTCGGCGCTCATCTCCAGCGAGATGAGCACGTCGAGCAGGTCGCGCTCCTCCTTCGGCACCGTGCCGCGCTCCACACGCGCGTCGATGATCGCCTGCACCAGCCCGACCAGCTGCTCCCGTGCGGCGTCGCGACGACGGAACGACTCGATGTCGGCGTACGGGTCGACGTACGCCAGGGCGTCGGTCCCCCGCTCGAGGTCGTGGTAGTGCTGCGCGAAGCTGGCGTCGAGCTCCTCCCGGAAGGGACGACCGATCAGGCACGACGACGTGGTGTAGATGGTCAGCTCGGCGAACCAGTCGAGCAGGTCGATCTCCCCCTCGTCGCCCCATGCGGCGACCATCCGCTCCACCTCGGCCTCGATCGTCGCGGCGTGCCCACGCATCTGCTCGCCGCGCAGCGCCTGGTTCTTCAGCATCTGCTGGCGCTCCTCGGGCGAGGCGTCGAAGACGACGCCCTTGCCGAAGATCGGGGTCATGAAGGGGTACGCCGCGGCCTGGTCGAGCGTGGTGTCGGGCGCGCGGAAGAACTGCTCGTTGGCGACCGCGCCGGAGACCATCACGACCTCGCGGTCGGCGAGCCGGAAGCTCCCCACGTCGCCGCACTCCTCGCGCACCCGCTCGAGGAGGCCGACCGGGTCGGTGCGCAGGTCCTCGAGGTGGCCGTGTGGCGAGTCGGGGAAGCGGCGCGACACCTCGCGGATGCTCATGCGTCCACCACCGGTGCCTCGGGGGTGACCTCGACGAGGTTGAGGTGGACTCCCCGCGGAGCCGAGACCACCGTCGCGATCGCGTCGGCAACGGCCGCGGGCTTGAGGAAGTGCGGGTGCCGGGCGTGCCCGAAGCGCACCCAGTGGTCCAGCACGTCGGCCGCCGCCGCGTCGTCCCAGTCGGAGCCCATCTCGCTCCACGTCGGCCCCGGGCGTACGACGCTGACCCGCACGCCGGTGCCCTCGAGCTCCATCTGCATCGACTGGGCCATCCCCTCCAGCCCCCACTTGCCTGCCGCGTAGGCAGCCGTGAACGGTCGCGCCCGGACCGCGACGTCGGAGGAGACCAGCACGACGTCGCCGCGCCGCCTGGCAACCATGCCCGGGACGAACGCGCGCACGAGACGGTGTGCACCGACGAGGTTCAGGTCGAGCTCGCGGGCGAAGCGCTCGCTGTCGATCTCGTGGACGACGCCGGGAGCGACGGCCCCGGCGCACGAGACCACCACCTCGACCTCGCCGAGGTCGTCGGCAACGGACGCGGCGAACGCACCCACCGAGTCGGGGTCGTGCAGGTCCAGTGGGTGGGCCACCGCCTCGTGCCCCTCGGCGCGGAGCGTCTCGACCACCTGCTCGCAGCGCTCGACCCTGCGGGCCCCCAGGGCCACGGGGAAGCCGGCGGAGGCGAGCGCGATCGCCGTGGCGGCGCCGATGCCCGACGAGGCGCCGGTGACGACGGCCGGCCGGCGCGCGGGCTGGTCGTACTTGCCGCTCACCGGGCCACCACCCGCACCGGCAGGTGGGCGAAGCCACGCACGTTGGCGGAGTAGAAGCGCACTGCCTCGCCGTGGTCGGCCTCGATGGTCGCGGCGCGACGGACGAGCGAGGTGAGCACCACCCGCGCCTCGAGCCGGGCCAGGTTGGCGCCGAGGCAGAAGTGGCGACCACCTCCGAAGCTCATCGACTGCTGCAGCTCGGCCGGGTCGCGGTCGAGGTCGAAGCGGTCCGGGTCGGTGAAGACCCGCTCGTCACGGTTGGCGGCCCCCAGGCCGAGGAGCAGCTGCGATCCCGCCGGAGCCGTCACGCCGTGCAGGGTGAGGTCCTCGACCAGCAGCCGCGCGAGCAGCTGGGTCGCGGTGTCGTAGCGCAGCGTCTCCTCGATCCAGGCGTCGACGAGCGCGGGATCGGCGAAGACGCGGGCGAGCTGCTGCGGGTCGGCCGTGAGGTGGTAGACCGCGTTCCCGAGCAGCTTGGTGGTGGTCTCGTTGCCCGCCACGACCATCAGGAACAGGAAGCCGATGATCTCCTGGTCGCTCATCCGGTCGTTCGCGTCCTCGACGGCGAGCAACGCGCTGGTCAGGTCGTCGGCCGGTTGCTTCCGCTTCTGCGCGAGCAGGTCCGTGTAGTAGCCGAGCAGCTCCAGCGCCGCTTCCATGCCGGCCACGGGGACGTCGCGCAGACCGGGCTCGCGGTGGACCAGCAGGTCGGCCAGGCGTCGTACCTCCTCACGGTCGCCTTCGGGCACGCCGAGCATCTCGGAGATCACGTCCATCGGCACCTTGCCCGCGAGATCGCCGACCCAGTCCAGCTCACCGGCCTCCAGGGACTGCCCGAGGTGGTGGTCGGTGATCCGCTGGATCTGCCCCTCCAGCCCGGCGATCCGGCGCGGGGTGAAGCCTTTCGAGACCAGCTTGCGCAGCCGGGTCTGCTCCGGCGGATCCATCGCCAGGAAGGACATCGACTTGTGCGCGTGCCGGGTCCACGCGCTGTGGTCGAGGGTGACCCCCATGCGATTGCTGAACCCCTGGTCGCTGCGGAACACGCGGTGGACGTCCGCATGCCGGGTGAGCACCCAGAAGTCGTGCTCCTCGTTGTGGTGCAGCGGCGCCTCGTCGCGCAGCCGCTGGTACGTCGGGTACGGGTCGTCCTGCAGCGCATAGTCGTAGGGGTCGAAGGCAAGGACGCTCATGTGTTGCCTCTCATGATCACCTCGACCACCGCGTCGAGCCGGGTTCCGAGCTCGGCGTAGGTGATCAGCCCGACCCCTGCCTGGAGCAGCGCGCCGGACAGCGCCAGCACGAGGGTGTCGAGGAGGTACGGGTCGGCGCCGTCGCCGACCGCCACCCGGAAGTCCTCGAGGAACTCCGCCCCGATGCGCAGCCGGAGCCGCGCGACGTCGGGGTCTCCGCCCAGCAGGGCGGGGGTCACGGCGGCCGCGAGCTCGGGGGCCGCAGCCAGGCGCTCGGCGAGTCGCCGCGTGACGCTCTGCACCCGCCGCAGCGGCGTACGTCCTCGCGGGGCGAAGCCGCGGTCGGCGACGAGGTAGCGGTGGAAGAGCTCGGCGAAGAGGTGGTTCTTCGAGGCGAGGTAGGTGTACGCCGTGGCGGTCGAGACGCCTGCCCGTTGCGCCACCGTCCGGATCGTCAGCGCCTCGTGCCCTACGGCCCTCAGCTCCTGCTCCCCCGCCGCCAGCAGCCGCTCGACCGTCTCCGCCTGCCGGGTGTTCAGCACCTGGCGCGGAGCGATGGACACTTGACTGGACACCTGTCTAAAGTAGAACACGTTCTTGATCCGACGCAAGACCTCGATGTAGAGAGGACCTCATGCCGAGCCGCTTCGCCATCCTCACGAGGGCCGAGCTGGCCGGCCTGGTCCCGGAGCTCCTCCTGGCCGGACAGCTCATCGACCGCTCCGGCATGGCCTGGTGCATCGCGGCGTGGGGCCGCGAGGAGATGGCACAGGTCGCGATCGAGGAGTGGGCCGCCGCGTCACCCGTCTACACGAGACGGATGCAGCGTGCACTCGGCTTCGAGCCTCCGCCGACCGGGGGCGACGTCGTCACGATCTTCAAGGGGCTCCAGCTCGACATCGGCGCTCCCCCGCAGTTCATGGACTTCCGGTACGACGTGCAGGACCCCTGGCACGGCACCTTCCACCTCGACCACTGCGGTGCCCTGATGGATGTCGAACCACTCGGGCCGTCGTACGTCCGCTCGATGTGCCACGACATCGAGGACCCCACCTTCGACGCCACCGCCGTGGCCTCGAACCCGAAGGCCCAGGTGCGTCCGGTCCACCGGCCCCCACGCGTCCCGGCGGACCGTGAGCCCCACTGCGCGTGGACGGTGACGATCGAGGAGTCACACCCGGAGGCGTTGCCGACGGAGGGCTGCCTGGAGCTCCAGCAGAGCCTGGCCGCCTCGCTCGCGCTCGACGCGATCGAGCCGGGCGAGGGTCTCTCGGACTACTCCGGTCCGTTGCTCTCCGACCTCGACTTCGCCGCCTTCTCGCACTCCGCGCTCGTGCGGCTGGCGGACGAGGTCTGCCTCCAGATGCACCTGCTCACGCTCGGCTTCCTCCGCGCGCTGCGCCGACGCGGTGACGCCGCCCAGGTGCGCGAGATCGCCACGAAGCAGCTGGTCGGCATCGCGGGCGTCGCGGCCGAGCGGCTGCATCGCGCGCTGGGCCACACCGACGACGCGGACGGGCTGATCCGCACGCTGGCGGTGCACCCGCTGCTCAACCCGGCGGCCTACGTGCGGGCGACGGTCGGCGAGGACTTCCTGCGGGTGACGACCGGCCCGGCGCACGCCGACGGAGGCTGGGTCGCCCTCTGCGGCCCGGGGGCCACCCGGCCGCTGCAGGCGATCGCCCGGGCGGTCGACCCGAGGCTCGGCATCGTCGTGGAGGGCACCGACGACGACTGGACGGCGCGCGTCGTGACCCTGTCCGAACCAGCCCCAGAAGCCGACGAGGTGTCCGTGACGAAGTTCAGCACCGGCGCGTCCTTCGACTTCGTGCCCCGCCGCTCCCTGCCCATCAGCCCCGCATGAGCACCAAGGTCTGCCTGATCGGCGCCGGGTGCTCCGGCATCACCACGGCCAAGCGGCTCCGGGAGTACGGCGTCGAGTACGACCACCTCGAGCTGTCCGACGACGTCGGCGGCAACTGGTACTACGACAACCCCAACGGCCGGTCCGCCTGCTACCAGTCGCTGCACATCGACACCTCGAAGACCCGGCTGGAGTTCGAGGACTACCCGACGCCCGAGGAGTGGCCCGACTTCCCGCACCACTCGCAGATGCACGAGTACTTCCGCGACTACACCGACCACTTCGGGCTGCGCGAGAAGATCGAGTTCGGCGTGGGCGTCGAGCGCGCCGTACGTCGGGTCCCTGAGGAGGGCCGTCAAGGCCCGTCTCGCAGGGACGGTGGCTGGGACGTCACCCTCACCACCGGGGAGACCCGCTCCTACACCGACCTCGTCGTCGCCACCGGCCACCACTGGGACCCCCGGTTCCCCGACTACCCGGGCGAGTTCGCAGGCGACCTGATCCACAGCCACGCCTACCGCGACCCCTTCGACCCGGTCGACATGCGCGGCAAGACGGTGATCGTCGTGGGCATGGGCAACTCCGGGCTCGACATCGCCAGCGAGCTCGCCCAGCGCTGGTTGACCAGGAAGCTCTACGTGTCCGCGCGTCGCGGGGTGTGGGTGCTCTCGAAGTACCGCGACGGCCAGCCGGCCGACAAGATGATGGCGCCTCCGGACATCCCGCGCGAGGTCGGGCTGAAGCTGGCGCGCGAGAAGATCCGCGCGACCGTCGGGAAGATGAGCGACTACGGGCTGCCCGAGCCCGACCACGAGCCGTTGTCCGCCCACCCGTCGGTCAGTGCCGACTTCCTCACCAAGGCCGGCTCTGGCGACATCCACTTCCTGCCGGCGATCGAGCGGCTCGACGGCCACACCGTGCACCTCGTCGACGGCGGCAGCGTCGAGGCCGACGTGATCGTGTGCGCGACGGGCTACCGGATGCGGTTCCCGTTCTTCGACGAGGACGAGACAGAGCTGCACCCGGACTCCGAGCACCGCTACCCGCTGTTCAAGCGGATGATCAAGCCAGGCGTCGACCATCTGTTCTTCATGGGCCTGGCCCAGTCGTCGCCGACGATCGTCAACCTGGCCGAGCAGCAGAGCAAGCTGCTGGCGCGGCTGCTCACCGGCTCCTACGCCCTGCCGCCGGTGGCCGACCAGGAGCGGATCATGCGCGAGGACGAGCAGGCCCACCTCGCGCAGTACTACGCCGCACCACGCCACACCATCCAGATCGACTTCGGCCGGTACGTCGTCGACCTGCTCGCCGAGATCGAGGCCGGCGAGGAGCGGGCCAGGGACGGCCAACGGCAGCGCTGACTCACCCGAGCCGGGCGAGCGACAGCGTGTCGAGGTCACGGATCGCGGCGCAGGCGCGCCTGACCATCGCCGCGAACATCTGGTCCCCCCGCTCGGAGCGGGTGCCGTAGGCGAAGCCGAAGACCGCGACCAGCGGACCCTGGAGCATCGCGTAGCGGTAGTCCTCCCAGCAGTCCTCCTCGGCGTACGCCGTCACCCCGTGTCCGACCAGCGCCCGGTGGTAGGCCCCCACGACCTCGCGCTCGCTGGACCGTCGATCGACCACCTCGAGGCTGGTGCCGACGAGGTACGCCAGGTCCCTCGCCGGGAGGGCCAGCGACAGCGTCTGCCAGTCGACGGCCCACACGGTGTCGTCTGCCGAGAACATCAAGTTGTCGAGCCGGTAGTCGCCGTGGACGAGCGCGAACCGCTCGGACCTCCCCAGAGCCCACGCCTCGGCGACGCCCACGCAGCCGCGCAACGTCGTGACGTCCTCGGCGGAGAGCCGGTCGCCCAGGCCCTCGAGGAAGGTCTCGGTGGCCGGTCCGTAGAGCTCGGCGAGCAGGGCGGCATCATCCGGCCCGTTCCTGGTCAGCCCCGGGACCCGCTCGAGCGTCTGGTCGCACCAGCGAGGGCCGTGCAGGCCCGCGAGGTTCACGGCGGCGGCCGCGGCCTGGCCCACGGTGCACCCCGCGAGCTGGTCGCCCTGAACCGCCGGGGCGAGGTCCTCGAGAAGCAGCGTGAACTCGCCCGTCCCCTCCCGCATCGCCGTGTGGAAGCACCGCGGGACCCGCACCGCGACGGTGTCGGCGAGCTCGGCGTAGAAGGTCACCTCGCCTCGGTAGGCGCCCGCAAGCATCTCGCGGGTCGCCGGGTCGGCGGCGGGAAGCTTGGCGAGGATGCTCGCCGGCAGGCCGTCGCCGTCGATCGTGATCCGGTAGCAGGCGCCGATCTGCCCGGTGCCCACCGGCTCGACGGCACTGACGCCGACCGGACGTCCCAGGACCTCCCCGAGCCAGGCCGAGGTCAGCTCCTCGGGGAGCAGGGCGAGAGTCACTGACTCATCCAGCCCGGGTTCGTGGGCAGTGCGTCGAGGGTCTCCGAGTCTCGGACCTCTCGCCAGGCGTCCAGCACGGGGGCGAGCTCGGTGGGGGTCGCGCCGTGCAGCACCACGCTGTCCGCCCCCGCGGCGAGCTGGTCGCCGATCCTGGCAGCGCACCGCTCGGCGGAACCGACCGCGGACGCAGCGAGCCACTCGGCGGGGAGCACCTC
Source organism: uncultured Actinomycetota bacterium (assembly GCA_963794435.1). GTDB lineage: Bacteria > Actinomycetota > Actinomycetes > Propionibacteriales > Nocardioidaceae > Marmoricola. The sequence goes on along the minus strand of CAWCDX010000009.1, from coordinate 883 downwards.
GTCGCGCAGGTAGGTCAGCTGCTCGGTGGTGCCGATCGCGTCGAAGGCGCCCGGGTAGCCGACGACGAGCGGGTCCTCCCGGAAGCGCGCCAGGTCCGAGCGCGACCACCCGTTGGCGTCGACCAGCACCTGCCCGTAGCCCTGGAGGTACGTCGCCAGACGACCCACGGTCTTGCGCAGCGCGAGCTCGGGTGGCACCGACTCCTCCACCGTCGCGAGGACCGACCAGACCCGGACGGACGCGGGGTCGCGCCCTGCGTCCTCCGCCGACCGACGGATCCGCTCGACGGACCGGGCGAGCGTCTCGTCGGTGAGGAACGTGTGCAGCACGACGCCGTCGGCGATCCGGCCGGCCAGCTCGAGGGTGCGGTCGCCGATCGCCGTCATCAGCACGGGGATGTGCTCGTCGAAGGAGGTGTCCTGGCTCAGGTAGGGGAAGGACCCGGCGGGGCCGTCGTGTCCCACCACCGAACCGCCCGACCAGAGGGTGCGATAGATCCCGACGGCGTCCTCGAGCTGGGCGCCGGTGACGCGCGGAAGTCCCATCACGTCGAAGAGCAGGTCGAACCCACGACCGAGACCGAGCGCGTAGCGACCACCACTCATCCGGTGCAGGGTCGTGGCCATCGTCGCGGTGACCAGCGGATGACGCGTGTTGTGGTTGGTGGCGGCGGTGCCGATCCCGATCCGCGAGGACACCGCGACCGCAGCACCGGCGAGGACGGCCGCGTCCTTGAGGTTGAACCGCTCGGACAGGAACACCGACCCGAGCCCCCGCTCCTCGGCCTCGCGCACCTCGTCGACCAGGTCGGCGGGGTTCGCGCTGTGCCCGGCCAGGCCGTAGCAGCCCAGCTCGGGAAACGCCTGGGTCATCCGAACGCTC
>CAWCDX010000008.1:0-72998 GCA_963794435.1 uncultured Actinomycetota bacterium | reverse complement strand
CGAGTGGCTGGCCCGGTTCGGCTTCCTTGCGCGGGCCGGCGACCGAGAAGAGCGTGGGGGAGATCCTGCGGTCCAAGAAGGGCGACATCCCGGCGCTGGTGCACACCCACCCCGGCGAGACCATCGCCGACGCCGTCCAGATCCTCCAGGAGTACGCCGTCTCGCAGATGCCGGTGGTCCGGGCGGAGCCGCCGGTGATGGCGGCCGAGGTCGCCGGGTCGGTCTCCGAGCGGCGGCTGCTCGACCTGCTCTACACCGGCGAGGCCCGGTTGGCCGACCAGGTCGGCGACCACATGGACGCCCCGCTGCCCACGCTGGGAGCCGGCTCGGCACTGGCCGAGGCGATGGCCGAGCTCCGCGACGCCGACGCGGTCCTGGTGCCTTGGACGGCCGCCCGATCAGCGTGCTCCCCCGACAGGATCTGCTGGGCTACGTCGGCACCGACTGACCTCCGCGCGGGGACCTGGCGACCTGCGCTGTGGGTCCCGACCCCGCGCTCGCCAGGGCCCGAAATGTCGCAATCATTTCCGGTGGTTCGCTCGCATTGTGGACACTCAGAACCTAGGCTTGTGCCACGCATGGAGCCCGCGCACCCAACGGGGGCCTGATGCTGCGGTCCAGGGTCAGGGAAAGCCCGCGAGAGCGGGTCCCTCCACTTCCCGAGCTCCGGATCAAGAGTGGTGGGATGACACCCCAAGGTCGTCCCACCACTCGATCCCAGCCCGTCGACCGCTCCTGTCACCTGATCCGCGTCGCGGAGCCGGAATCCGGCTCCTGACCTGCGATGATCCGCGCCAGCGTCTCGATGCCGTCGACCAAGCGCGGCCCCGGGCGCGCGTAGGAGGCATTCGCGTCCACCGCCCAGACCGGCACCTCCTCGGGCAACCGTCCCGCGGCCACGAGGTCCCGTGCCGAGGCCGCAGACCCCTCGAGGTCGAAGCCGCACGGAGCACACACCACGAGCTCCGGGCAGCTCGCGGCGACGTCCTCCCAGGTGACCCGGACCGACTTCGCGCCCGCCCTGCCCAGGCACGGCACCCCACCCGCGAGCTGCACCATCTCCGGCACCCAGTGGCCCGGCGCGTACGGCGGGTCGGTCCACTCCAGCAGCAGCACTCGTGGGGGGTCGTGCTGCTCCCCGGCGGCGACCTGCGCCCGGACGGCGTCCAGGCGCGCGTGCAGCGACGCGACGAGGTCCTCGGCGTCGGCCCGGTGCCCGGTGGTGGCGCCGAGGGTGACCACCGAGGCCAGCACCTCCTCGAGGGTGTGCGGGTCGATGGTGAGCACGTCCGCGGTGCACCCGAGGTGAGCCAGCGCGTCGTCGACCACGGAGACGTCGACGGCGCAGACGGCGCAGAGGTCCTGGGTGACGACCAGGTCGGCGTCCAGGCCCGCGAGCGCGCCGGCGTCGAGGTGGTAGAGGTCCTCACCCGCGCGGACGGCCGCGACCACGAAGTCGTCGATCTCGGCGGTGGAGAGTCCCTCGGGCATCGCGCTGGTGGAGACGATCCGGCGCGCGCGGGCCTCGGGCGGGTGGTCGCACTCGAAGGTCACCCCGACGACGTCGTCGCCCGCGCCGACCGCGAACAGGATCTCGGTCGTCGACGGCAGCAGGCTGACGATCCTCACAGGGCGATCATCCTCGGCGATCTGGGTAGGTTCGAGGGGTGGGGGTCACGTCGTACCTGACGATCGCTCAGGACGGGTTCGCCGAGCTGGACGTGCGCAGCTCGCGGTTCCTCTGCGCCCTCACCCGGGTCGCGGACGAGGAGGATGCGCGCGGAGTGCTCGAGCACGCGCGTCGCACCCACTGGGACGCACGCCACCACTGCTCGGCCTGGGTGGTCGGCCCGGAGCGAGCCATCGAGCACGCCGGTGACGACGGTGAGCCTCCCGGGACGGCCGGCGCCCCGATGCTGGAGCTGTTGCGCGGTCGCGAGCTCAGCGACGTGGTGGTGGTGGTCTCGCGCTGGTTGGGCGACTCGATGCTCGGCACCGGAGGCCTGGCGCGGGCCTACGCGGGCGTGACGCGGACGGCGCTCGACGAGGTGGGGGTGCTCGAGCGGGTGCTGCAGGACCTGTGCGAGGTGGAGGTCGACATCGCCGAGGTCGGCAGGCTCGAGCACGACCTGCGCTCGCGGGGGGCGCGCGTGCTCGGCGTCGAGTACACCGGGGAAGCCCTGCTGCGCTTCGCGGTGCCGCCCCGGACCCGAGCCGTGGTGGACGAGATCGTCGCCGAGCTCACCGGTGGCCGCGCGTCGCCGCGCGTCATCGGCCAGGAGTGGGTCGACTCCGGTGGCTGAGGTCGCCTGGGTGACCGGGTTCCTGGACCTGGCCGCGGGCAGCTTCGACAGAGGCACCCAGTTCTGGACTGCTGCCACCGGCACCTCGCTGTCGCCCCCGCGCGGCGAGGCGGGCCAGTTCGCCACCCTGCTGCCCGAGGGGGCCGACGCCTGCTGGCGGGTGCAGCGACTCGGCACCGGAGGGCCCGCCATGCACCTCGACCTGCACGGGGAGATGGCGTCGCTGGAGGAGGACGTGCTCGCGCGTGGAGCCACCCTCGTCGAGCGCTACGACGACGTCGTCGTGATGCGGTCACCGGGCGGGCTGCCGTTCTGCGTCGTGACGGCTGACCTCGCGGCTGGGTCCGCGAGGGGTGCCGGGCAGACCCGTCTCGAGCGGTCCACGCCCGTCGACTGGGGGACGCACTCCTCGATGCTCGACCAGGTCTGCCTCGACGTGCCTGCGGCTTCCCTGGAGGCCGAGATCGCCTTCTGGTCCGGCACCCTGGGAGCCGAGGCCAGCGGGTCGACCCGGCGCCCGGAGTTCACCAACCTGAGACGGCCCGACCACCTGCCGCTGCGCCTGCTGTTCCAGCAGGTCGGGCCCTTCGAGACGCCTCGTTCCTCGGCTCCTCAGGGACCCGAACGGTCGGTGACCGCCCATCCGGACCTGGCCGCGACCGACCGGCCGGCAGAGGTCGCGCGACTGGTCGGGCTGGGAGCGGAGGTGGTCGAGGTCGAGCAGTTCTGGACGGTCCTGAGGGCTCCGGATGACCGGCTCTTCTGCGTGACCGAGCGCGATCCGGCCACCGGGCAGCTCAACTGAGCGGTCGCACCATGGCCGACCTGAGTGCGGCGGTCGTACGACGCACCACGTCCGGGTCGAGCTTGAGCACCTCGCGGTCCCAGGTGAGCAGCCCGTTGAGCTCGTCCTCGACGTCGCTCAGCTGGGTGTAGACGGTGGCGGCGAGTCCCTTCCGCGCCGCCTCGACGAGCGGCTCGTGGAGCGCCGCGAACTGCGCGGTGAACGCCTCCGCGTCGTCGAGGTGGAGGTAGCCCCAGCCCCGATCAGAGGTGGCGCGGTCGGACCAGTCGTGGCCCTCGACGCGCATGCTGGCTCCGCCGTACTCGCTCAGGGCCAGCACCCGGCGGCCCTTGCGTCGCGGCAGCTCGAACGGCTCGAGGTAGCAGTGGAAGCTGCGCACGTCGCCCCCGCCCTGGTCGACCCAGCCGCTGACGTGGTTGACCGATCTGGTCGGGTCGAGGCCGGCGATCTCGCGAGCGGCGGCGTTGGCGCCGAACTGTCCCCAGCCCTCGTTGAAGGCCGTCCACACCGCCACCGAGGCGGTGTTGCGCAGCAGCTCGACGCTCTCGCGCAGCTCGCGGAGGAACTCCTCACGTCCGCGGCGGTCGGTGCGGCCGAAGAGTCGGTGCAGCCGGTCGGGGACCGGCGTGAACCGGCGCGCCGGACGCTGGGTGGTCAGCCAGCGGTACCGGCCGCCGCCGTTGACGAGGTCCTGCCAGACGACCATCCCGAGTCGGTCGCAGTGGTAGTACCACCGCAGCGGCTCGATCTTCACGTGCTTGCGCAGCACGCTGAAGCCGAGCTCCGACATCGTCTCGATGTCGTGGACCATCGCCTCGTCGCTGGGAGGGGTGAGCAGCCCGTCGGGCCAGTAGCCCTGGTCGAGCACGCCGACGTGCGCGAACGGCTCGCCGTTGAGCAGCAGCCTGCCCTCGCGCACGCCGAAGGATCGCATCGCGGCGTACGACGAGACCCGGTCCCGCCCCATCGCGACGGTGAGGTCGTAGAGGTGCGGGTCCTCGGGCGTCCAGACGCGGGGATCCGGGATCGGGAGGCGCGTCGCGACCCCGACCGGGATGCTGGTGGTGGTGCCGGCGATGGTGACCTCTGCCGTGACCCCGTCGCCCACCACCGTCACCTCGAGCTCCTCGCTCTGGAGGTGGGGGACGAGCACCAGGCGCTCGATGTGCCCCCGGGGCACCGGCTCGAGCCAGACGGTCTGCCAGATGCCCGACTGAGCGGTGTACCAGATCTCGCCGCGGTCGACTCGCTGCTTGCCGCGGGCGTGCACGCCGGTCTCGGAGAGGTCGCGCACGCGGACCTCGAGCACGTTGTCGCCCTCGACCAGGGCCTCGGTGATGTCGAAGGAGAACGGCAGGTACCCGCCGGTGTGCGAACCCTGCTCGACGCCGTTGACCCAGACCGTGCAGGACTGGTCGACGGCGCCGAAGTGGAGCAGGAGGCGCTCACCGTCGGGCGCGGTGAAGCTCCGCCGGTACCAGAGCCACTCGTCGGGCTGGAGCTGCCGCCCGACGCCCGAGAGCTCGGCCTCGGGGGAGAAGGGCACGACGATCGGGCCGGCGTACGTGGCCGGCGGACGGTCCTCGCGGGTGAACGCGTGCTCCCAGCGCCCGTTGAGGTTGACCCAGCGCTCGCGGACGAGCTGTGGTCGCGGGTGCTCCGGTAGCGGGTGGTCGGCGTCGAGGACGCGACCCCACCGGGTGAGCACCGAGAGCTACCCGCTCTGCTCCACGTCGGTGCGCAGGTCGCGCATGATCTTCGACAGCGAGGCGGCGTCGTACCCGGGCACCGTGGGCACGAGCTCACCGATCGTGTCTTCCGTGGCCCAGGCGCAGATCGCGACCTTCTGCGGCGAGGTCACCGAGGCGCACACCGCCTTGCCGCCGCCATCACCGGCGTCGACGTTGGTCACCGTCAGGCCGTTGGCCTTGGCCTGCTTGGCGAAGCAGTTGCTCCGCCAGGTCGTCGGCACCTGGGGCTTGGTGAGCTTGGCGCCCAGGAAGACCAGCGCACCCTGGGGCCCGCGCTTGGAGTTCGCCTGGTTGTAGACCGCCGACTTCACGTAGCTGGTCGCCTTGGCGCACTTGCCCTGGCCCTGGGTCTTGAACTGCTGCTCGGCCTGGTCGAGCTGGGTGGAGAGCGCCTTCTCCTTGGCGGTGTCGCGCTTCATCGACCCGGCCGTCGCCGGCGTGGTGAGCTTGTGCGAGTCGCTCTTCAGGACGAAGTAGCCGATGAGCCCACCGGCGACGAGCACCACCACGACCACCGCGGCGATGATGGCCAGGATCTTGCCCCGACCGGACTTGCGGGCGGGCGGCGCGGCGGCCGGGTCGGTCGGCTCAGCCGGCCCGACCGGCTCGACCGGCTCGGTGTGCTCGGTGTGCTCGACGGGCGGCTGGTCGACCGCGGTCTGGCCGGCGGTCGTCGCCGTGGGGTCCTGCGAGGCACCCTCGCTCACCTCGGGGGCGGCCTCGGAGGTGGGCTCCGACGTGGGCTCCGAGTCGGGGTCCGGGGTGGGCCCTGAGGTGGGCGGGGTCTGGTCACTCATGCCCGACAGTCTGCCTGCTGGGTCTGTGGGGGCAAATCGACGGGGCGTGACGGTGCTCACGCACGGCAGCGGTCAGTCGACGCAGAGGCAGAACGGGCGTCCGCCCAGTCGTCGTCGCTCACCTTTCAGCCGAGCATCTCGCCGTAGGGCGCGGCGAGCGTGCCCGGCTGAGCTGGGCTCACGAGTGCGCCGCGTCGTACTTGTCGACGCTGGTGTTCGCCTCGTCGATGAGCTTGGCGGCGTTGTCCGCGGTCAGGCGAGTGCGTGCCGCACCGGTCGCGAGCACGCGGATGAGCCGCTTCGGCGTGGCTGCGGCCGCCATCGTCTGGTCGGCCTGGGCACACAGGTAGCCGCTGTCGGGCAGGTTCGCGCGGGCCGTGCACCCCGGGATCGACGTGCGCTCCTTGAGCACCATCGCCTGGATGGCGGCGTTCGTGGAGCCCTCGGGCACGTCGTTGACGCTGATCACCAGGAGCGGCTTGCCGGTCGCGGCGTCGTAGACCTGGCACTTCATCCCGCCGTTGGCGCGGGTCTCGGCGGAGCCGATCTCGCCGCTGGCCTTGACCTTCGTCCCGCCCGTGAGTGACGTCAGTGACGCGTCGCTGAGCAGCCCGCAGGACTTCGAGGGATTGTCCAAGGGGTCCGCGGTCTTCGGGTCGTCCTTGTGGCACCCGCCGGCCAGCAGGGCCACGCCGGCGAGCAGAGCGAGGACGCGGAGGGTCATCACTCGGTCGGGTCCAGGAAGTACTTCGTGAACTCCGACTGGCCGGTGAGGTCGAGCACCTGGTTGCTCTGCGGCGTGTCGTTGTAGTCGGCGTAGGCCGCCTTGGCGTCCGCCAGCTCCTGCCGCTGCGCGGGCGTCATGTCGTCGGGGTTCTCGTGGGAGAACAGGATCGGGTTCAGGTGCTTGTGGTCGGGGGTCAGTGCTGCCGCCCCGATGCCGTCGAAGTGACCGAGCTTGTGGCTGTCCTGCGGGTCGAGGTAGCCGTGCTCGATCAGCGAGTCGACGGCGTTGGCCTGGATCTTCTGGTCGATCGGCATCACCTGGTTGTCGAGGTAGGCGTCGGTGTCGGGCTGGGACGCGATGCCCTGCTTGATCTGCTCGATGGCCTGGTCCTTCAACGTGTCGACCGTCATCTTGGTCAGCTCGCTGGCACCCTCGCCCGCCCCGGGGATGAAGCCGGCGACGACGTCGATGCCGCGGGAGAGCATCTCGTTGCGCGCTTCCTCGGACTTGTCCTCGTCGGAGGCCAGGTCGAGGCCCTCCTTCAGCAGCAGGCCCATCACCTTGCCGTTGCGCTGCTGGACGCCCTCGAGTCCCGCGCCGTCCAGGGTGTCGAGGTTGTGCGGACCCTGCACCGCAGCGAGCTGGTCGTTGTAGTGGCCCTTGCCCTCGAGCAGCATCGCACTGGTGAGCGTCTCCAGCCCGGTCTTGTCGTCGGGGCGGCCGAGCTCGCCGAGCACCCGTTTCAACGTCTCGTCGGGGTCGTCGCCGAGGTCGAGGTGCACACCCCCCGTGTGCATGGCGCCGTCGGAGAGCTGGTCGTAGATGTCGCCGGTGTAGCCCGAGGCGATCGCGCCGAGGCTGTCGGTCATCTCCGGGCCGATGTGCCACTCGTGGGTGAAGGTGCCGTCGCCCTTGCCGCCGTGCTCGGCGATGTTCTGCATCAGCTGGCTGGCGATCTCGGTGCCCTCGGTGGTGCGGTGGTCCTCGCCCACGGTGGCCGCCTCGAGGGCCAGTCCGAGGCCGTCGCCGTCGTCGCTGCCGTCGTCGCCGTCCCAGGTGCGCTGGTCGCCGCCGCCGACGAGGTAGTCCATCCGGTCCTTCATGCTCTCGTGGGGGTCGGCGCCCTCGTAGCGACCCATGAAGAAGTCCTTGGCGGCGTCGGGTGACTGTGCCATGCCGCCCAGCAGGTTGGCCAGGCCGTCGGTGGCCTTCATGCCCCCGTCGTAGGTGGCGTAGGAGCCGGCCTTGCCGGCGGAGTGGCCCTGCAGGTCGGGCGGGTGGTTGGGGTCCCACATCTGGTCGCCGTCGCGCGGACGCCACACGGCACCGTCCTGGGAGCGCTCCCAGTCGTAGACGCGGCCGGTCAGGTTGCCGAGGAACTCGTGGTTGTACTCGGCGTGGTCGTAGGCGCCGCCCGACTTGATCATCAGGGTGAGGGCCGAGGCGTCCTGCTTGTGGTCGTCGTCGGTGATGGCGTCGAACCACCGGTCGGCCAGGGCCTTGGCTCCCCCGGGCGGTGCGTACTGGCCGGTGGCCATGGAGTACGTCGCCAGGGTGCCCCCTGCTGCGTTCAGGAACTGCTTGTAGACCTCGAGCTTGTCCTTGTCGGTGCCCTGGTGGCTGTTGGGATCGGGGAAGACGTCGTTGTTGAAGTCCTCGATCTCGGCGGCGAAGTCACGAGGCGAGACCTTCGAGAACAGCTCGTGGGCGTAGGGCTGCTCCTTGGCGAAGAACGCCATCAGCTTCACGGTCGAGGCGTCGACCGTGCCGCTCTTCTTGATGGCGTCGGCGACCTGGTCGGCGAACTGCTCCTGGACCGCCGGCAGGATCGCCGGGGCGAGCTCCGGGGGCAGGTCGTCCTTGTGGGCGTTGATCCAGTCGATCTGCTCCTGGGCCGACATCTTGCCGACGGTGTTCCGCCAGTAGGCCTCCTTGTCGGCGGTGCTCAGCACCAGACCCGGGTAGAACGCAGCGGCGGCGAGCGGGATCAGCCCCGCCTGGATCAGCTCGCGGACGTTCGCGTCCGTGGGGCCCTGCTTGAACTTGGTCGCGACCGAGTCGGCGTCGTTGTCCAGCTTGTTCACCGCGGCGGTGTACTCGGGCTGGAGGTTCGCCTTGATGGCCGGGCCCATCTTCGCCTCGGTGACCTGCTGGTCGTCGCTGGTGTCCTTGGTCGCCGCCGCGGCCTGCCCGGCGTACCGCATCGCCGAGGCGAGGTCGGACTTGTACCGGTGGTTGAGGGTGTTCACCGTGGTGTCGAAGGCGTCGACCATGTCGGCGAAGCTCAGGATCAGGCCGACGGCGTAGTTGCCCTTCGCGGCGAGCTTCTTGGCGGTGTCGGAGGCGGTCTTCGGGTTGGCCTGCACGTCGGCGGTGATGTCGCCGGAGAGCTGGCCCGCCACCTGACGGGCGTCGCCCTCGAGCTCGCCGGCCAGGGCGCCGATCGTGGCCGCCTTCAGCCCGGGGTCGTGGGCGTCCTGACGGATCGAGTCGCCGGTGACCCCGCCGTGGAGGTCCTGGTAGTACTCGAACGGCCCGTCCGTGCGTTCCACTGCCACTGCTGTGCTCCCCCTGCTGGATGCTGTGCCGACGCACTCGGCTCGGTGAAGCGGGCCAGGTCGATCGTCTGGCCCGCGCCGATGCCCGTTCAGACCTGTCGGTTGATCCGCGCGCTGAAGCTGCTGCTGTCCGAGATCGGGGAGGACAGGGCCGCCGCGCCGTCGTTGTCGCTCTCACGTGCGGTCGAGGCGACGTTGGAGACGTTGACCCCGCCGTCGGTGAGCTGGACCGGCAACTTGTTGGCCGGCTCGACCACCTCGTCGCTGACGAAGGACGTGACCGCGCTGCGCACGACGAAGTGGCCGATGGAGCCACCCGCCGAGTGCAGGCCCTCCTTGAGGCCCTTGGCGGCAGCCTCGCCCCCGGAGGACCGGCCGGAGATGGTGCGGCCCGTTCCGTGGAGGCCGGTCACCTCCACGCCGATGGCACCGGAGTCGGAGCCCATGTCGGCCGCTCCTCAGCCGATCGGACGGATGTTCTTCGACGCCGCGCCGCGCACGTTGCCGATGAACTCGTCAGCGGTCTCGGAGGTGCGGTTGGCGAGCTTCGTCGAGTTGGTGTTGATCTCCTCGGCGGCGTGGCGGCCGTGCGAACGCACCTGGCCGTACTCCTCGCTGCCGACGCCACCCTCGGTCATGTTCTGGAGGTGGGCCTGCTGGCGGTCGACGTTGTCGGCCGACCCGCGGAAGTTCGCCATGTTGGCGTGGGTGTCGTCGCTGTGGGTCTGGTAGGCAGCGCGGTCGACGCGCACCTGGTCTCCGTTGCTCATGTCGCTGTTCCCCTTCGGTGTGCGGTGCTGGCTGGGTCGCCCGGTCAGGCGCGGTTGATCTTGCTGTTCAGGTCCATCGCGGAGGTCTCGACGGAACGGGACTCGCCGGCCTGGACGTGGGCACCGCTCTCCTCGTGACCAGCGGTCTGGCGCAGGAACTGCTGGCTGTTGTCGGCGTTGGCAGTGTTCAGGTTGCTGCCGGCAGCTGAGGCTGTTGGCGGTCGCGGTCGAGCCGTTCGCTCCCTGCGAGGCCAGTGCGCCCTTGTTGGCGGACGAGAACGCCTCGGTGTGGCCGTGCTGCTTCTTGGCCATCCCGGAGACGTTGTCTCCCTCTTGTCCGACGGCCTGGTTCTTCTGCTGGGCACCCTGATAGCCCTCGGTCAGCGATACGCGATCGGCAGGCATCTGCAACTCCCTCTGGTGGATCCGGTCGGAGACAGCTCCAACGGGCACTGGCACCGAGATTTCAGGTCACGTCGACCCATGCCCGGCCCGGCGAGTGCCCAAACCTGCTCAGCTCACGTCGTCCTCCACGAGCGCGGTCTGCACGAGCGAGGCCGACCCGTCGCGGGTGACGAACATGGCCCTGCCGCGCGGCAGCCGCTGGGAGAGGTGGCCACCGATCAGCCGGCCCTCGAGCCGGTCGCCCGAGAACATGAAGCCCGGCGCGCTGAGGTCGATCAGGCTCTGGATCAGCGGCTCGAAGACGGCGCGGGACATGCCACCGGTACGACGGGCCAGGATCAGGTGGAAACCGAGGTCGCGCCCCTGGGGCAGCAGGTCGAGCAGCGGGGTGAGCGGGTTGCCCTTCGTGGTCGAGGAGACCAGGTCGTAGTCGTCGACGATGACGAAGACCTCCAGACCCGACCACCAGCTCCGGTTGCGCAGCTGCTCGGACGTGACGTCCGGCCCAGGCAGTCGCTGCCGGATCGCGTCGGCCATCTCTGCCGCCATCTGGGCAGCCTGGTCGTGACCGGTGACGTAGCCCAGCCGGTAGTCCTCGGGTACGACGTCCAGCAGCGAGCGCCGGTAGTCGACCGTGATGATGCCGATCTCCTCGGGAGTGTGGCTGGCCACGAGGTTCCAGACGAGCAGCTTGAGCAGGTTGGACTTGCCGGTCTCCCCGTCGCCGTAGACCTGCAGGTGCGGGTCGGCGCCGAACAGGTTGATCTCCGCCGGGCCCAGGTTGAGCTCGGAGAGACCGACGAGGATGCCGGTGTCGCCCCTCTCCACCGCAGGGAGGTCGGAGGTGCGGACCGTCGCCGGCAGCACCTCGACCTTGGCGATGCCGGTGTCGCCCCACTTCTCCGCGACGGCGCCGACCAGCTCGCGCTGCAGCTCGGTGGGGTCGGCGTCCTCGTCCGCGCGCAGCGCCGGCAGGGCGCTCTGGAAGAGCAGCGCCGCCGTGCGCGAGCCGGTGATGCCGCGGCCCGGCGCGTCAGGCGAGATCTGCTCCATCACCTTGCGGTCGAACTCGGAGTCGTAGATGTCGTTCAACCGCAGCTCCAGGCGGCCGCCCATCGAGCCCTGCATCCTCATCCGGACCTGCATCGCCTGGGTCACGGTGACCACCACGTGCACGCCGAAGTTCGGGCCGCGGGCGGCGAGGTCCGCGATCGCGTAGTCGAGGTCGTCGTACTCGTCGCGGAAGGTGCCCCACCCGTCGACGACCAGGAACAGGTCACCGGTCGAGTCCGGGGGCAGGTCGCCACGGGAACGGGCACGGCGGTAGGCGGCCATGGAGTCCAGGCCCAGCTCGCGGAAGAGCGCCTCGCGCTGGTCGAGCGCCGAGCGGACGTCGTTCACGGTGCGGGTGATGCGCTCCGGGTCGACGCGAGTGACGACGGCCGCGACGTGGGGCAGCTCCCGCAGCGGTGCCAGCGACCCACCGCCGTAGTCGATGCAGTAGAAGACGACGTCACCCGGTGCGTAGCGGATCGCGGCGGAGAGGATCAGCGTGCGCACGAGCGTGGACTTGCCCGTCTGCGGGGACCCGGTGACCACCAGGTTGGCCCCGCCGCCGGTGAAGTCCCACTCCAGGGGGAACTGGCTCTGCTTGGACGGGTCGTCGACCACCCCGAGCACCGCGGCGCAGGTGCCGGGCGCCCCGGTGGAGTCGACCGGCACCAGGTCGCCGAGCGGCAGCTGGTGGGGCAGGGGCTCCAGCCACACCGGTCGGACGGCGGGGGCACCGGTGTCGACGATCTGCGCGCACAAGACGTCCAGGACGCTGCGCTGCTTCGTCGAGGAGAGTGCCTCCGCCACGACCGACGAGGGGTCCTGCTCGCCCCCCTCCTCGACGGCTCGCTGGGCCATCCATGCTCCGAGCCCGTTGACGGCGACGTAGGGGACCACCGGCACCGTCGTCCGGGGACCTTCCCGCGGGGGCACGTACGGCGAGGAGACCAGCGCGGCCTTGAACCGGTCGAAGACCGTGGTGTCCACCTTCAGGTAGCCCGAGCCCGGCTCGGGAGGCAGGTGGAAGGCGTCGGGCACCCCGATGGCGTCGCGGCTCTCCCCCTCGGAGAAGGTGCGCAGGCTGATCCGGTAGGACAGGTGCGACTCCAGCCCGCGGATCTTGCCCATCTCCAGCTTCTGCGTCGCCAGCAGCAGGTGCACCCCGATGGAGCGGCCGATGCGGCCGATGGCCACGAACAGCTCCGCGAAGTCCGGCTTGGCGGTCAGCAGCTCGGAGAACTCGTCGACGATGACCAGCAGGTGCGGCAGCGCCGGCAGGTCCTCGCCGGCGTCGATGCGCTCCTGGTAGGCCGTGACGTTCGGCAGGTTGCCGGCCTTCTTCAGGATCTCCTGGCGGCGCTGCATCTCGCCGTACAGCGCGTCCCGCATGCGGTCGACGAGGGTGAGGTCGTCCTGGAGGTTGGTGATCATGCCGGCGACGTGGGGGAGTCCCTCCATCGGCGCGAACGTCGCACCGCCCTTGAAGTCGACCAGCATCAGCGCGAGCCGCTCGGGGTCGTGCCCGATGACCAGGGAGCTCACCAGCGTGCGCAGCATCTCGGACTTGCCCGACCCGGTGGCGCCCACCACCATGCCGTGCGGGCCCATGCCGCCGTGGGCCGACTCCTTGAGGTCGAGCATCACCGTGCTGCCGGTGGCGCCGACGCCGATCGGCACCCGCAGCAGGTCGCGGAGCGGCCGGGAGCGCCAGGTCGCGGCTCAGGTCGACGTGTGCGGGATCGCTGACGCCGAGGATCTCCGGCAGCCCGATCGTCAGGCTGAGGCCGTCCTCGGACCGGTCCTCGACGGTGAGCCGGAGCGCCGCGAGGATCCGGGCGATCGTCGCCGCGAGCCCGTCGGTGGGGATGTCGAGGGTGAACGGGTCCGGCCGGGAGTCCAGCCGCACCGAGCCGTCGGAGGCCACGTGCACCCGCTCGTCGACGATCTCCGGCTCGTGCTGGGCGGCGTCGAGCAGGGAGACCACGTGCACGCCCAGCTCGGCCAGCGGACACCTGGGCGTCGGGACTGGCCAGGTGTCCCTGGCCCGGTCGGGAGGCCCTCGTGGTCCACGATCACGAGCAGGTGCGACTGCCGCGGAGCCCTGGCCGCCGCGGGCCCGCTGGTAGCGGTCGAGTCGCGACTTCGAGCTCGGGCTCGAGCACCTCGGCCATGGCGGCGACCGACGACGCCACCCTGCGGGCGGGGAGGTCGCCGTCGAGCAGCTGGGCCTCCTGCACGTGCGGCAACCACTTGACCCAGTCCCACTCCGCCGCGGTCGCGTCGCCGCGGACCAGCGCGACGCTGAGGTCGTTGGGGCTGTGCAGCGCGGCGGCCTGCAGCAGCAGGTTGGTGGCGAGGTGCCGCCGCAGTGCGGCCGGACCGAGGACGCTCACCTGGCCGACGTTCCCCAGCTCGAGGACGATGGGTTGCTCGCCGAGGTGGGAGTAGCGCTGGCGCAGCTCCTGCGCGGCCTGCAGGCACACGGGGTCGAAGTCGTTCAGCGGTCCGGTGTCGAAGTCGAGGGTGAGGCCGGCCGCGAGCGGGACCGATCCGGTGCCGAGACGGATGTCGAGGAAGTCCGCGTGCCCGGGACGGCGCTCCCAGCGACGGGCCGGGTCGCGCGCGAGGTCGAGCAGCTCGTCGGTGCGCGGGTGCCGCCATGTCTGCTCGGCACGCTGGCCGCTGATCTGGTCGCGCACCGTGTGCCGCAGGGCCTCGATGTAGTCCAGGTAGCGTTCCCGGCTCTCGCGCACCTGGCGCTTCACGCCGCTGCGCTGGCTGATCATCATCATCGCCCCGATGGCGATCGACCCGATCAGGGCCAGGAAGGCGGCCACCGCGACGATCGGCCGGTCACGCTGGGTGATCGCCACCGTCAACGAGCCGGTGCCGCTCATGATCGGCATCATCATCATGCTGGCCCCGGCCATGGCCGGGGCGGCCTGACCACGACCCGGCGGCGGGGCGATGGACAGCGGTGTCGTCTCGACGTGCGGCGGCTCGATGCGCGCCGGTCGTCTCACCAGTGTCGTCGTCATGTCGCCGTCGATGTCTCGTCTCGTCTCGGGGAGGCGCCTGGTCAAAGTATGCTCATCTGCGCCGAGACGGACGGCCGAAGATCGCATCACAGGCGAGGGGGACACGTGCTGACGGCTTACAGCCGGGTCACGGTCGTGAGCGCCGACCGCACCATCGACCTGGCCCTGCCCGAGCTCGCTGCCGCTCTCCGACGTGCTGCCGCAGCTGATGCACTTCGCCGCCCCCGACGGTCCCGACGCGCAGCCGGCGACCTGGACGCTGGCCCGGCTGGGCGGGCCCTCGCTGCTGCTGTCCCAGACGCTGGCCGATGCCGGGGTGCTCGACGGTGACGTGCTGGAGCTGCGCCCGCAGCACGACGACGTGCGCCCGGCCACGGTGGAGGACGTCCGCGACGCGGTCGAGGACAGCGTCGACGCCTCCGGGGGAGTCTGGTCGACCGCCACCTCCGCCTCGTTCGTGGTCCTGGCGGGCAGCGCGGCCCTGGGCCTGCTGGGGCTGGCCAGCCTGCTCGCCAGCTGGCGGGGCGTCGAGCTCCTGGCTCTCCGGCGTCGACGCCGCCGGTACGGCGCTCGCGGTCGTCGCCGTCCTGCTGCTCACGACCTGGTGGTCGGTCCGCTACGCCCGCGACGTCGACGCGCAGTGCGCCGCGGCCGCCGCGATGCTCTGGGGCGCGGTGGCCGGGGAGTCCGTCGCCTCCTCGCTCGGCGCCGGGGGGTGGGGCCGCGATGTCGCGGCCCTGCTGGCCCTGGCTGCCGTCGGTGGCCTCGCCCTGCTGCTCACCCCGGCCGCCACCGGGCACGCCGCCTTCGGCGTCGTCGTCGCCGTGGCCGAGATCGTGGTGGCGGTGGTCGGCCTGGTCGGCCCGGAGACCCGGCAGGACACCATGCAGGCCGTCCGGGTGGTGCCCGTGCTCGCGGTGCTGGCCGTCGGCGTGCTTCCGCGCGTCTCGCTCTCGGTGGGTGGGCTCGCCAGTGCCGACTACCGGGTGCGGCACGTCGGCCGGCTCGACCTCGCCACGCTTCGCCGGCGCTACCGCGCGAGCAACGCGCTGCTCGTGGGTTCCCTGGCCGGTGTCGCGCTCGTCGTCGTCCGCGACGGCGCCGCGCTGGAGCTCAACGACCTGCCGTGGGACCGGACGCTGGCGCTGAGCCTGGCCGCCACCGTGGCCCTCCGCTCGCGCCTGTTCTCCCGCACCCAGCACATGGTCCTCCTCCGGCTCGCGGGCCTCGTGCTCGTCGCCCTCGTCCTGGTGCGGGTCGCGATCGCGCAGGAGGAGCTCCTGCCCTACCTCGCCCTGGTCCCGGCCCTGATCCTCGCCGGCGGCCTCGGTCTCGTCACGGTCCCGATGTCGGAGATCACCCGCGCCCGGGTCAAGCGCACGCTCAACGTCGTCGAGTTCGTCGCAGTCGTCGTCCTGCTGGTGGTGGCGTGCGGCGCGCTCGGCATCTACGGGGCGATGGGAGGCCTGATCTCGTGAGCGAGGACGACGAGCCAGACCGAGCAGGACGACGTCTCCCGGATGGCGCAGCGCCAGCAGCGGGCACAGGGGGCGGCGGCCGACCTGGCCCGCATGGGCATCGACCCACGAAGCCTCGGCCTCGGCGACAGCACCGAGCCGGCGGGGGCCCGGGACGCGGCCCCGGAGGAGCTCCGAGGAGCACGAGGCAGGCGCCTCGGTGGTGCAGCTGCGCCCGGGCACCGACGACCTCGGTCCTGCGGCCCCGACCCTGCCGTCGACCCCGGGCGTTCGCCGCGCGCAGCCCGGGGCGCAGGAGCCGTCGAGACCGACCACGCGGCTCCAGGAGCTCCTGGCCCGGACCCAGCCCGTCGTGGCGCCGACGAGGTCGACCTCTCGGCTGCTGCGCTCGGTCGGCAAGGGCCTGGTGACGGTCGATGCGGCCGTGTCGGCACAGGGTGAGCGCGACCTGGTGGAGTCGGTCCGGCAGCGGCAGAGCGAGCGGCGCGTCGTCGCCTTCCTGTCCGGCCAGGGTGGCGCAGGCTGCACGACCGTGGCCGTCGCCGTCGGTACGGCGTTCATGGCGTTGCGTGAGGACCACTCCGTGGTCGTCGACGTGCAGTCCGGGACCGCGTCCCTCGGCGAGCTCTACGGGGCCACGGCCCCGGCGTCGCTGGCCTCCCTCCTGCAGCACACCGAAGCCGCCACGCCGCCGCGCAACAGCAGCGGGCTCGGTCTGGTCGACGGTGCCGGGTGGGACGAGGTCGTGACGAGGAGCGACGTCGCAGGCCTGCTCGAGCGATTGGGGGAGGGCCACGCGTTCCACCTGCTCGACGTCGGGAACGACCCCGGCGAAGGCAGCCGCGCGGCGCTCGCCCGGGCCGACCAGGTCGTGCTCGTCACCGGTCCTGGTCCGTCGGGGGCAGCCTCGGTCGGAACCGCGTTGGACCGGCTGCGCTACGTGAACCCCGCAGCTGCCGACCGCGTCCTCCAGGTCGTCGTGTGCGCGCACGAGGCGACCTACCGCGACGCGCTGCGAGAGGTGGCGGGTGCCGGCACCCCGCTGGCGGCCGTCGTCCTGCCGCCCGACGAGGACCTCGCCCGCGGGGCGCCGTACGACCCGGAGAAGGTCTCGCCCGAGACGCGGCTCGCGATGCTGCGGGTGGCCGCCGCCGTGGCGGCGGGGGCCCGGTGAGCGAGCAGCCACCGGGAGGCGGCCCGGCCGCGCCGGCGTCGCCGACGCTCGGCCCGACTGTGGGGATGCAGAACACCCCCAACGCCGAGCGCTACGTGCTCGAGGCCGACGCCATGCGCCGGCGCCAGCTGCGCTCGGCGCTGCTGCACGGCAGCCGGCGCAACTGGCGCGACCACGTCCGCACGTGGCCCGCCGTGGTCGTGGGCATCATCGTCGTCGCCGTCATCGTGGCCGGCCTGGCGGTGACGGCGGCCTTCCAGAAGACCAACGAGAACGAGAAGCGTCAGGAGCGCGAGCAGCAGCAGCAGTCGCGCGTGCAGACCACGCCCACCCCCGCACCGACCTCGGCACCGACCACCACGGGCCCCTGAGCGACTTCGACCCGGACTGGGGTTTGGGACGTATATCCTTTTCGGGCGAGGCCCGGGGGTCAGGTCTGCGTCCTGCCCGGGTGCCCACGAGAGTCCTATCGGGAGACGGCTGTAGATGGCAACGACGACGAGTACGCGCCCGCCGGCGGCCTCCAGGCTTCCCCGCACCCGCGAGTCGCGGCCGCTCATCCTGGGGCTGGCGATCCTGCTCATCGTCGGCGGCGCCCTCGCCTCGGCCTGGCTGGCCGTGCAGGCCGGGCACCGCGCCTACTTCATCTCCGTCGACCAGGAGGTCAGCCAGGGGGCGCAGATCACCGCCGACGACCTCACCCGGGTGAGCCTGCCGGAGGACTTCTCCGGCGCCATCCCCACCGACCAGCGCGACACCGTGGTCGGGCAGACCGCGACCACACGGCTGCTGCCCGGCACCGTGCTGATCCCCTCGATGCTCTCGAAGAAGAGCGGCCTGAAGGAGGGGCAGACGCAGCTCACCCTGCCGGTCGACAACACGCCCTTCGTCCGGGGCCTGCAGCCCGGTGCCCAGATGGCCCTGGACATCGGCACCGGTGACCAGGGTGCCCGCCAGGCGATCATGGCCGAGCTGGTCTCCGTCGGCCGCTCGCAGCAGGGCGGTGCCCTCTCCGGCGGCACCGACGACACGGTGCCGATCGTGGTCACCATCGACGTGTCCTGCCTCTCGGCGGTCTCCCAGGCGATCCAGGACAAGTCCGTGACCCCCGCGCTCGTCGGCGCCAGCGGCACCTCCGCGGTTCGCACGACCTGCGAGGGATGAGGCATGGGTCTGCTGGCCGTCGCCTCGGCGAAGGGCGCACCTGGAGTCACCACCACCAGCATGCTCATCGGTGCCCTGTGGCCACGGCCGAGCCTGGTCGTGGAGTGCGACCCTTCGGGTGGTGACATCGCCCTGCGGATGCCCTCCAACACCGGGCAGCCCCTCGATCCCGAGGTGGGGCTGGTCAGCCTCGTCGCCGCCGGGCGGCGCTCCTTCCACTCCCGTCTGGTCGCCGAGCACTCCCAGCAGGTGGTGGGCGGCCTCGACGTGATCGTCGGCGTGGCGAGCGCCGAGCAGACCGCGGGCATCACGCACTGGCAGGACCTCGGCCTGCTGTTCTCCGGCCTCGCGGGCACCGATGTCATCGCCGACCTGGGCCGTGTGGGCGCGAGCAGCCCGCAGAACGCGCTGCTGCGCCACGCCTCCGCCGTCGCCTTCGTCGTCGACACGGTGCCGAGCAGCGTCGCGCACCTGCGCGACCGGATGCGCCGCGTCTACGAGCACACGGGCGGGGGCGTGCCGACCTACGTCCTCGTGGTCTCGCCACCGAACCGGGCCCGGGCCGTGCGCGAGGTCGAGGACGTGCTCTCCCGGTCGGTCGCCCAGCGGGTCGGCGTCCACCACCTGGCGCACGACGACACCGGCGCCGCCTTCTTCCTCGGCCAGGTCAAGGGGAACCCCGAACGCACCCGGCTCGTCCGATCGGCACGCCCGATCGTCTCGGAGCTGGCCGAGCGCACCACGGCGTACTTCGTGGAGGCACCCTCGGTGGTCGAGGCCGAGACCGATTCCAGTCAGGAGACGTCCGCGCGATGACCGACCACCAGCTCGTCAGGACACTGCGCGCCCAGGTGGCCGACCGGCTCAGCGAGCAGCGGCGTCGCGACCAGATCAGCGGCGTGGCCCCGATGTCGGCGGAGGACGAGCGGGAGTTCACGCGTTCGCTCATCGTGCAGGTCCTCGAGGACCACGCCCGCCTCGAGGTGAGCGAGGGCCGTCCGCCGGTGTCGCCGGAGGAGGAGGCCCAGGTCGCCTCGGCCATCCACTCGGCCCTGTTCGGCGTGGGTCGGCTGCAGCCCCTGCTGGAGGACCCGGACGTCGAGAACATCGACATCAACGGCTGCGACGACGTCTTCGTGCAGTACCACGACGGGCGCGAGGAGCGGCACCCCCCGGTGGCGGACAACGACGAGGAGTTCGTCGAGCTCATCCAGGTGCTGGCCGCCCACACGGGGTTGTCGAGCCGGCCCTTCGACGCCGCGAACCCGCAGCTCGACATCCGGCTTCCCGACGGATCGCGGCTCTCTGCCGTGATGGGGGTGTGCTCGCGTCCGGCAGTCTCGGTGCGCAAGGCGCGCCTGGGCCGGGTCTTCCTCGACGAGCTGGTCGCCGGCGGCACCATGTCCGAGGACCTCGGGACCTTCCTCAAGGCGGCCGTCGCGGCGCGCAAGAACATCATGATCGCCGGCGCCACCAACGCCGGGAAGACGACGATGCTGCGCGCCCTCGCCAACGAGATCCCGAGCACCGAGCGCCTGATCACCGTCGAGCGTGCACTGGAGCTCGGCCTCGGGGAGTACCCCGACCTGCACCCCAACGTGGTGGCCTTCGAGGAGCGGTTGCCCAACTCCGAGGGGATGGGCGCCGTCTCGATGGCCGAGCTCGTACGCCGCTCGCTGCGGATGAACCCCTCCCGGGTCATCGTCGGCGAGGTGCTCGGCGACGAGATCGTCACGATGCTCAACGCGATGAGCCAGGGCAACGACGGGTCGCTCTCGACCATCCACGCCAACTCCTCGCTCGAGGTCTTCAACCGCATCGGCACCTATGCCATCCAGAGCCGCGAGCGGCTTCCCCTGGAGGCGACCACGATGCTGATCGCCGGGGCCCTCGACTTCGTGGTCTTCCTGCGCAAGCGCAACGACCACGCGACCGGAGGCACCCAGAGCCGCGTCGTGGAGAGCGTCCGCGAGGTCGTCGGCCACGACGGCCAGGTGCTCTCCAGCGAGGTCTTCGCTCCTGGACCGGACGGTCGGGCGGCGGCCCACGCGCCCGTCTCGTGCATCGAGGAGCTCAGCGAGCACGGCTACGAGCCGCTGGTCCACGGGCAGTGGGCCTGATGGTCGAGCAGTTCCGCGTCGCCCTCGCCGCCACGGCCGGCGCCGTCTTCGGCCTGGGCTTGCCTCCTGGTCGTGCTCGCCGTGCTGCGCCGCGGCGCGCCGGCCACCCAGTCCACGGTCCCCGGCCGTCGTCGCCGCAGCCTGGCGACGTCGCGGTTGCGCGCGCCGGCTGCTGCTGGCCGGGGTGCTGGCCGGGGTCGCGACCCTCGCGGTCTCGCGCTGGGTGGTGCTCGCCGTCGCCGTCGGGCTCCTCGTGGGCTTCTGGGACCGCATCTTCGGAGGGGCGCGGCACGAGCGCGCCGCGATCATCCGGATGGAGGGCCTGGCGATCTGGATCGAGGCCCTGCGCGACACCATCGCCGGCGCCGTCGGGCTCGAGCAGGCCATCCCGGCGACCGCGGTCAACGCGGCACCCTCGATCCGTCCGGCGCTCAACCTCCTGGTCGATCGCCTGCGCGTGCGCGAGCCGCTCCCGGACGCGCTGATGAAGTTCTCCGACGACCTCGACGACGCCTCCGCCGACCTGGTGGTCGCAGCCCTCATCCTGAACGCCCGCCTGCGCGGGCCGGGTCTGCGCGACGTGCTGTCCGCGCTGGCGGTCTCGGCCCGTGACGAGCTCGACGTGCGCCGCAGGGTCGAGTCGAGTCGCCGCAGCACCCGCCGGAGCGTGCAGATCGTGGTGGGGGTGATCGTGGCGGTGGCCGCACTGCTCGTGGTCTTCAACGGTGCCTACGTCGAGCCGTACGGCACCTTCGTGGGCCAGATCGTGCTGGCCGGCGTGCTCGCCACGTTCGCCGTGAGCGTCGTGTGGCTGCGGAGCCTCTCCGGCGTCTCGGAGCCCGAGCGGTTCCTCAGCTCCGGACAGGGCGGGCGGGCCGCCTCGTGATCTGGTCGATGCTGGCGGGCGCGTGCCTGGGCGTGGGCATCCTGATGGTGGTGGTGCTCCTGTCCCGGCCGGTGCCGGGCGTGACCGCGACGCTGACCCGCCTCGACGGTGCCCGCGGCAGCCGCCGGGCGATGACGCAGAGCGCCGCGGACGTGCAGCACGGCCGCCTCAGCTGGGCGCGCGAGGGCATCGGCGACCGGCTGGCGTCGGAGGCCGCGGCCCGTGGCTGGAACCTCTCCCGCACGCGTGAGGACCTGGCCGTGATGAGCCGGCCGTTGACCACCCACCTCGGCACCAAGGCCCTGCTGGCGCTCGGTGCCTTCATCTGGCTCCCCTTGGTCCTCTGGCTCCTGGGCTACGGCACGACCGTCGAGGTGCCGCTCGTCGGGGCGCTCGCGGCGGGGGCGGTGGGCTTCTTCCTGCCCGATGTCGCGCTGCACCGCGAGGCCGAGACCCGGCGTCGCGACTTCCGGCACGTGACCGGGGCGTTCCTCGACCTGGTGGCCATGAACCTGGCTGGTGGGCGGGGTCTTCCCGAGGCGCTGGTGGCCGCCTCGTCGTTCGGGGACCACTGGGCGATGGTGCGCATCCGGCAGGCGCTCTCCGGTGCCCGGCTGATGGGGTGGACGCCGTGGGAGGGCATCGCCCAGCTCGGTCGCGACCTGGGCATCGACGAGCTGCGGGACCTCGCCGCCGCCCTGGCCCTCGCCGGTGACGAGGGGGCCCGGATCCGGCTCTCGTTGTCGGCCCGCGCCGAGAGCATGCGCCGCAAGGAGCTCGTCGACGTGGAGGGCGCGGCGGGCGAGAGCTCCCAGTCGATGCTGATGGCGCAGCTGCTCATGTGTGTCGCGTTCTTGGTATTCTTGGCATATCCGGCAATCAGCCAATTGGCGTGAGTGCCGATGATTTCCCTCTGGAGGCTTCTGTGTCGCCCTTGCTGTTCCACGCTCAGATGTTCGTCACCGTCGTGCGGGGGCACGCGGCGCGCGCACGGCGCGAAGGACGCTCGGAGCTGGGCGCCTCGGCGATCGAGTGGGCCATCATCTCGGCCGTCGTCGTCCTGCTCGCCCTGCTCATCGCCAAGGTCATCCAGGGCGTGGTGCAGGACAATGCCTCCAAGATCCAGCAGGGCTCCAACAGCTGACCGCAGCTCCCGTCGCCGGAGCGAGGCCGGGACCAGCGCGGTCGAGTTCTCCATCGTCGCGCCGATCTTCCTGCTGACGATCTTCGTGATCATCCAGGGCGCCCTGTACCTCTTCGCCACCGACACCGCCCAGTCCTCGGCGCGCGAGGGCGTCTCCTACCTCCGCCTGGCCGGCAACAACGCCGACCCGGACTCGTTCATCTCCTCGGCCGAGGACCTGACCGAGGCCTATGCCTCGAGGATCGGCCGGTTGAAGAACGCCACCGCGGTCGGGTCGATCGACACCAAGACCGGGCGCGTCACGATGGTCGTCGTGGGCGAGATCGCCATGCCCCTGGGGGGCGAGGTGCAGGTGCAGCAGTCGGCGAGCGCCACCCTCGAGCAGTTCCGCGGCGACACCCGGGGCTCGCCGTGAGCCCGCGGACGAGGCGTGACGAGGACGGTACGGCGACCCTGGAGATGGTCATCCTGGCGCCGTTCCTGCTCCTGCTGCTGATGCTGATCATCGCCTTCGCTCGCTACGCCCAGACCGAGAACCTGGTGGACCAGGCCTCGCGGGACGCCGCCCGGGCCTCGACGGCCCAGAACAGCAAGAGCGCGGTGCCCGGCGTGGTCGACGGGGTGGTCAAGGAGATGATGGACGACGCGCCGTCCTCCTGCCGGGGCACGGCCAAGGGGCACCCGAGCATGACCCCCACCGCCTTCGGCCTGCCCGACCCGAACAACCCGCTGCAGATCGACTCCGTGACGGTGACGGTGCAGTGCACGCTGGACCTCAGCCAGGTAGCCCCGCTGCCCCTGGGCGACGTGCGCATCACCCGGACCTTCACCAGCCCGCTCGACCGCTACCGGGGCTACCGGTGAGGGCCCGGGACGAGCGCGGCTCGATCACCCCGTTCGCGGTGATCGCGGCCCTGGCGATCCTGCTGCTCGCCGCCCTGGTCATCGACGGAGGGCGCCAGCTGAACGCGAAGGGCCGGGCGGTCGCCTACGCGCAGGAGTCGGCACGCGCGGGATCACAGGTCGTCGACGTCAGCGACCCCAAGCTCGAGCTGGTGCCGGGGGAGGCGCTGAAGGCGGCAGCGGAGTACTGCCGCCAGGCCATGGCGGCCGACTCGCAGCTCACCGAGTGCCACTCCGCGATGACGACGGTGCACGAGGCCGGAGGCACCTTCTCCGCCGTCAGCGTCACCACCCACGTGCAGATCAAGTCCATCCTGCTCGGGCTGATCGACCGCTCGGTGCTCTCCACGACCGGCCGAGCCGTCGCGCGGCCGGTGAGCGGCATCTCCGAGGCCGACACCGGGAAGCAGTCCACGGTCGGACCGCCCGACGTGATCGGGCCGGGGCAGCCCACGCCGCCGCCCACTGCCCCACCCCCCGCGGACGAGACGGTCGCGCCGTGCACCCCCCGACCCACGGCGACGCCGACACCGAAACCCACCAAGCCGGGGAAGCCGGGGAAGCCGGGGAAGCCGGGGAAGCCCGGCAAGCCCGGCAAGCCCCCCAAGCCGAAGCCGACCAAGCCGCCGAACCCGCCGTACTGCAAGAAGCCGGCTGGCGGCTGACCCCGACCGCCGGACGACACATGCCACAATCGCGACACATCCAGCGGCTGCCCGCAGACGACCCAGCAAGGAAGTGCAGGACGATGAAGCTGCTCCGAGCGGTGGCTCCGCTCGCCGCCCTGGTCGCCGCCCTGTCGCTCTGCCTCAGCGCGTGCGGCGGTGGGTCGACGCCGAAGGCCGACCCCGAGCCGAGCCCCAGCCAGACCGCCGACGCCGAGCGCGACGCCGACTCCCACCCCGGCGACCCAGCCACAGGGGCAGCACGGCGTCACCGTGAAGATCCTCAACTGGGACGCCTACGCCGACGACCCGGCCGTGCTCGCGGCCAAGCAGCGGTTCGAGGACCTCCAGGCCTCGGTCAACGCCGGCCAGCTCGTGCCGGGGCTGCTCGACGAGCTCACCGGGCAGGCCCGGCGCGAGCTCCCGTCGGCCCTGCAGCAGGCGCAGGCGAACAGGCTCAAGACGAGGAAGCTGGGCTACTGGCGGGTGCGCTCGGTCCAGAACCAGGGCGCGACCAGCACGGTCGTGTTCTGCGCGTGGCGGCCGTCGGTCGACTTCTACCAGAGCAACGGCAAGCCCTTCGGGACGATCGCGCACGAGTGGAAGAAGGCGACTGCGGTGCTCCGCAAGTCGGGCGGGGACTGGAAGCTGAGCAAGCTCGCCGTCAACGGCACCTGCCCGGGTGGCCCACCGGCGTGAGCGGGGCCGGCTTCGAGGACTCGAGCGGGAGACGTTTGTCCCTGAGAGCCAGCGGGAAGACTCCGGGTGCCCGGATCAGACGCATGACGAGAAAGGCGCGAATCCAGTGCGACTTGGGGGGAGCCTGCGTGCCGTTCGGTGCGTAGCAGCCACAGCTTTCGCAGGCGTGCTCGCGCTCTCCGCGACGATGCTCCTCGGGCCCACCGCCCAGGCGTGCGGCGTCGGAGAGGACTGCGGCGGTTCGGGAGGTGCCTCCTCGGCACCGCCCAGCACGACCCAGAGCTCGCCGACCCAGTACGCCAGCTACTCGACGCCGTCCAGCGCGGCCGCGCCGGCCATGTCGTGCTCGGTCTACGCCAACGGCGCCGGGATGGGGTCCTACTGCGTCAGCGGCGACAGCGGCACCGTGCAGACGCTGCGTGAGCGGTTCGGCAAGCAGACCTTCCAGCGCTGCCGCTACAGCGCCGTGCCCACCTCCCTCCCGACGCCGTACGACAACCACGACGGCCAGGGTCGCTACCTGCTGATGACCTGCGTGGACAACGTCGACTTCGACACCTACGACGGCGGCCCCGACCGCACCGTGTCGATGAACGTGGTCTGGGTCCCCGACGGAACCGACGTCTCCGACCACCACAACGGCATCACCGACTTCATCTGGAAGAACATCGCAGCGGGGTCGGCGCAGCTGCCCGTCCCCTTCCTGCGCACCCGCCCGAACTCCACGCCGGTGGTGGGCTACCCGACGTACTTCACCTTCCGGTGGGTCGACCCGACCGACAAGACCGTCGTGGCCGACGGGCCGTACGCCGGCCGCGCCGACGGCGGGCCGTACAAGCAGATCTCCAGCAACGGGCTGCTGATCCGCGCGGTCGGGCAGCAGGTGACGGTCGACCCGCACCAGCAGGGCATCCCGTCGACGACGTGCCCGGCCGACACGCCGTACAAGGAAGGGGCGCCGCCGAGCCAGCAGCCGGCTGACGCGTGCAAGATCACCTTCCCGCGATCCTCGGCCTCCGCCCGCAAGTACGCCACCGACAAGATTCCCGCCAACGTCAAGGACGCGTTCTACGCCTCCGTCGAGGTCACCTGGCGGGTGACCTACGGCGGTGCCGGCGCGATGCGCCAGCTCGGGAGCGGCTTCACGATGCAGGTGCGCCAGATCGTCCCGGTCCAGGAGGTCCAGGGCGCCAACGACCCGCCGACGGTCATCTACTGAGCCAGGTCGCGGGACGAGGTTTCGAGGGAGGAAGCAGATGACGATCAACACCGCGGGAACCAGGCTCCCCGGCTCGCAGCAGCGCCGACGTGGCGTCGAGGTCGCCTCCGGCGTCGCGGCCCTCGTCGGCACCGTGCTGATCGTCGTCGGCCTCCCGCTTGCGCTGCTGAGCGCCTTCGGCACCCCGTGGCCCGACAGCTCGCCGAGCGTCGAGTGGCTGACCCGGCCGGTCACCCCCGAGTCTGTCCTCGGGCTGCTGGCCGTGGTGGTCTGGCTGGCCTGGGCCCACTTCGTCGTCTGCCTCCTCGTCGAGGCGATGGCAGGGCGCGGACACCGCGGAGCTGCCGCCCCCCACGTGCCCGGTGGCGGGCTGGGCACCCAGACGCTGGCCCGGCGGCTCGTCGCCACCATCCTGCTGCTGGTCGGCACCGCCGGAGTGACGGTAGGACCCGCCGTGGCGGCCTCGGCGCCGGTCTCGGCCTCGTCCTCCCCGGCAGCGACCTCGGTCACCGCCGACCGGCTGCAGGCCGCGACCCAGCACGCCGCGCACGACGCCTTCCACGCCGGCGGCGCGCACAGCGGCCGTCCGGCCGCCGACGACCTCGACCGAGCGACTCGCCGAGACCTCGCGGAGGGCGTGACGACGTTCTACGACGTGAAGCCTCCCCACGGTCGGAACTACGACACCTTGTGGGACATCGCCGATCGCTACCTGGGTTCCGGGCTTCGCTACAAGGAGATCTGGGAGCTCAACAAGGACGTCGTGCAGGCCGACGGTCGCGTCCTGCGCAATGCCGACCTGATCCGTCCCGGCTGGGTCATGAAGATGCCGAACGACGCCACGGGACCGGGCCTGAAGGTCGTCGACCACGCGGCCGCACTCCTCGGCGGCGGCGCCCCGGCCTCACCCACCCAGACCTCGGCCTCGCAGACCTCTCTCGACGCCACCCACGCGGCTCCGGACGACGCTGCCCGGACCGGTGAGAGTGCTCCGTTCCTCGACCCCGGTCTGGCGCCGCTCTTCGGGGTGGCCGGTGGTGTCGCGCTCGCCGGAGTCGCGCTGGGTCTGCGTCGTCGTCGTGCCTCCGCCTCGTTCGGGCAGCTCTGGGCCTCCCGACGGCGCCTGGTCGGCGCTGGCCCCGACGACGGTCCGGACGGGGGTCCTGGGCGCGGTGGTGCCGCACAGGCAGCCGTCGCGCTGGGAGCCGAGGCGGACGCCTCGTCCGCCGGGTGGCTGGATCGCGGGCTGCGCGGCCTGAGCACCGGCCTGGTGCCGGCGCCCTCCGCTGTCTCGCTCAGCGGTGCCGGTGTCGCCGTCGCCTTCGAGGGCGAGGGGGGCTCCCCGCCCGCCGGCTGGATCGCCACGGGACCGAAGGTCTGGACGCTGGACCGCGACGTCGATCTCGCCGGCCAGGGCCCAGCGCCGTTCCCGGGACTGGTCGCCCTGGGGCGACGCGACGACGGGTCGCTCGCGTTCGTCGACCTGGAGTCGGTGCCCGGAGTCGTCTGCCTCGGAGGAGACGGGGTGACGGCCCGCGGCGTCGCCATGAGCCTGGCCCTGGACACCGCCACCCACCCGTGGGCGGACGAGCGTGTGGTGACCCTGGTCAACTTCGCCTCCGCCGACCTCGGCGCGCTTGCGCCGCAGCGGCTGCGGCACACCGACGACCTCGGCCGGGTCCTGGAGAGCCTGGAGAACCTCGCGACCTACCAGCGTGGAGCCTGCCGGGCCGCGGGCCTGGACAGCGCCCGCGCCGCCCGGTGCAGCGCCCCAGGGACGATCACCTGGGCCTACCACCTGGTGGTGTGCTCAGGTGTGCCGAGCCCCGAGGAGCTCTCGCGGCTGGCCGCGCTGGCCGCCGACCCCCAGGTCGCACTGGGCGTCGTCGTGGTCGGTGACGCGCCGGAGGCCGGCATGCGGCTGACGGTCCGGGACGACTCACGTCTCGTCTCGCCGTTGCACGGGCTCGACGTCACCCCCCAGGTGCTCGACGTGCAGGCCGTGGAGTCGCTCAGGGAGCTGTGCGAGGACCTGCCCGACGCACGGCGGGTGAGCCTCGACCAGGTCGTGGAGACCCTGGAGGCCGAGCAGCACGCCTCGGTCGTCGATTCCGCGGTGGTGCGGGTCGGTGTCCTCGGCCCGGTCACCGTCGACGCTCCTGGCCCCGTCGAGGCCGAGCGCAGGGAGTTCCTCACCGAGCTCGCCTGCCTGCTCGCCCTGCATCCGGAGGGACTGCACGTCAACCGGATCACCGCTGCCATGTGGCCCCGTGGTGTGGACGACGCCGTCCGTGACGCGACGCTCGGTCAGCTCGGCACCTGGTTCGGCTCCACGCCCGACGGCGCGCCGGTCCTGCGCGTGGAGTCGGGCGTCTGGTCCGTCGTACCCGGTGCCCTGTCGCTGGACTGGACGCAGCTGCGCGCCGCGCTGAACCAGGTCCCCGAGGAGGGACGGGCCCGCGACACGCACCTGCGGCTGGCCCTGGACCTCGTGCGGGGCACCCCCTTCGAGGACGTCCCGCTCGGCCGTTACTCCTGGCTGGTCGGCACCACCGTGACCGACGACGTGGCGCTCGTCGTCGGACTCACCGCCCAAGCACTGGCCGAGCACTCGGCGGACCGGGGCGAGGTGGAGGCGGCCGCGTCGGCGCTCGAGCGAGGCCTGGCGCTGCTCCCGGCCAACGAGGAGCTGTGGCGTTCGCGCCTGCTGCTGGCCAGGCGGTTCGGTGGACGAGTCGAGCTCGAGAAGGTGGCCTCGCGCATGTACGCCGTCATCGAGGAGCACGGCTCAGCGGTCGGAGCCGCACCGCAGACCGACGCGCTCGTCGCCGAGCTGCTGCCCGGTTGGTCGCCCCGAGCCGCCTGAGCCAGGCGCTGCTCAGGCCGTCGGGACCTTGATCCCCGTCGCCGAGTGGCAGCGGTAGCCGAAGGGGTTCTTCACCAGGTACTGCTGGTGGTGGTCCTCGGCGTAGAAGTAGTCCTCGTAGGGCTTGATCTCGGTCGTGATCTCGCCGTACCCGCGCTTGGTCAGCTCGGGCTGGTAGCGCTCGGTGACCTCGCGGGCGACCTTCTCCTGCTCGGGAGTGGTGAAGTAGATCGCGGAGCGGTACTGGGTGCCGGTGTCGTTGCCCTGGCGCATCCCCTGGGTGGGGTCGTGCACCTCGTAGAAGCTGGCGACGAGGTCGGCGTAGGAGACCTTCGCGGGGTCGTAGACGACCCGGACCGCCTCGGTGTGGCCGGTCCGGCCGCTGCAGACCTCCTCGTACGACGGGTTCGGGGTGCTGCCACCGGCGTAACCGACTGAGGTCGACCAGACGCCCGGCACCTGCCAGAACACCTCCTCGGCACCCCAGAAGCAGCCGAGCCCGAAGACCGCCACCTCGTAGCCCTCGGGCACCTCGTCGGTGACGAGAGGGGCGTCGAGGACCTTGTGGCGCTCGGCGAGGTCGAACCAGCGCTGCGGACGGCCCTTCAGGGCCTCCTCGGACGTGGGGAGCGTGGACTTGCTGCGGAGGAACATCAGCGACCTTTCTGTGGAGACACCTGCTCAACAACGAGGGCGTCGCAGTCGTTCCCCAGTCTGGCTCACCCGTGGTCGGCGCAGTAGGCGTCGCGAGCCGCGGAGTGGTCGCTGCTCGCGAAGGTGGCCCGGATCATCGTGGCCTGGGAGGCGGCGTACTCCTCGATGGCGTGCTCGGCCAGCGCCTTCTGCACGGGCGTCTTCGCCGTGACCAGGTCCTCGGCATGCCGCCAGACCATCTCGCGCCAGCCACGCATGATCGCGCCCACTCCGGTGTCGTCGACCGGGCCGACGTCGTAGTCGTCGAACGTGGGGTCGAAGCGCGCGGACTCCTCGGCGAACACCGGCTTGTAGAGGCTGTCGAGCCGGTCGTTGTAGGCGTTGTGGTCGGGCTTGTGGCTGGTCCCGTCGGCCGCCGTCAGGCCCACCGTGGCCAGCGCGTGCGGGAAGTCGTTGTTGATGTGGGCGTTCATGTTCAGCAGGAAGTCGCCGAGACCGGTCATCGACCGGTCGTCGCTGGCCTTCAGCGCTGTCTGCCACGCCTTCGGAACCTCCGAGCGGCGGCCGGAGCTCCAGGCGTCCATCGTCTCGAAGTACAGGTGCGCGAAGACCGCGTCGAGCCGGGTGAGCCAGGTGCGGTCGTGGAAGTAGCCGCTCTGCGTCGCCTGCTGGACGTTCTGGGTCACCCGCAGGTAGGCCAGGGAGAAGACGGCGTCGTGGTCGCAGCTCGCGGCCAGCGGCGCCAGCCGGTCCTGCATCTCGGCGATCACGTCGTCGATGCACTGCGGGTCGCCGTCGGCGCACACCGGCCCGTCGTACGGCGTGTAGGGGATCGGCGCCGGTGGAAGTGCCCCGACGACGGGATCCAGCGACCCGGGACCGACCACGTCGGCGTGGACGGGCCCGGCCACCAGGGCCGTCGGGAGGGCGAGCAGGAGCACAGCGGTCCGGACGCGTCGCATGGCTGGTCAACGAGCAGGCGCGGTGCCGGTCACGTAGCCTCGCGGTGTGACTCAGGAGCACGCGAACAAGGCGGGGTTCGAGACCCGTGCGATCCATGCCGGGTACGAGCCCGACCCGCTGACGGGCTCGGTGATCCCGCCCATCTACGCCACCTCGACCTACAAGCAGGACGGTGTCGGCGGACTGCGCGGTGGCTACGAGTACAGCCGCTCCGGCAACCCGACCCGCACGGCGCTCGAGGGCAACCTGGCCGCCCTGGAGGAGGGCGAGCGCGGCTTCGCCTTCGCCTCCGGGCTGTCGGCGGAGGACACCCTGCTGCACACGGTCTGCGTGCCCGGCGACCACGTCGTCATCCCCGACGACGCCTACGGCGGCACCTACCGGCTGATCGACAAGGTCGCCTCGCGCTGGGGCCTGGAGCACACGACGGCTCCGGTGCACGACACCGCCGCGACGGCGGCGGCGATCACCCCGCGCACGAAGATCGTCTGGGTCGAGACGCCCACCAATCCCTTGCTCAACATCGGCGACATCGCCGCGCTCGCTGCCGTCGCCCACGACGCCGGGGCGCTGCTCGTCGTGGACAACACCTTCGCGTCGTCGTACCTGCAGCAACCGCTCACCCTCGGGGCCGACGTGGTGGTGCACTCGACGACCAAGTACGCCGGCGGCCACTCCGACGTCATCGGCGGAGCCCTCGTCGTGCGCGACCTGGCGCTGGCCGAGCAGCTGGCGTTCCACCAGAACGCCATCGGCGCGGTGGCCGGGCCGTTCGACGCCTGGCTGGTGCTGCGCGGGCTCAAGACGCTGGGGGTGCGGATGGACCGCCACTGCGACAACGCAGAGAAGGTGGTCGAGTTCCTCTCCGGCCACGCGGCGGTCACCGACGTCTACTACCCGGGGCTGGAGCAGCACCCGGGTCACGAGGTGGCCAGCCGCCAGATGAAGCGGTACGGCGGCATCGTGTCCTTCCGGGTGAGCGGTGGCGAGCAGCACGCGCTCGACGTCTGCGGACGGGCCGAGGTGTTCACCCTGGGTGAGTCGCTGGGCGGCGTCGAGTCACTGATCGAGCATCCCGGCAGGATGACCCACGCCAGCGTCACCGGGACCGAGCTCGAGGTGCCCAGCGACCTGGTCCGGCTCAGCGTCGGGATCGAGACCGCGGACGACCTCCTCGCAGATCTGGACCGGGCCCTTGGCTGAGGACGGAGCTCCGCGCTCCTCCCAACCCGACATCCGGTTCTCGTTGGCCAACGAGCGCACCCTGCTCTCCTACCAGCGCACCGCGATCGGCCTCATGGGTGCGGCGATCGCCGTCGCGCACTTCTTCGGCGACGGTGCACTGGTGATCGTCTTCGCCCTCGCGCTGCTGGCCACGGGCGTGATCGCGGCGGTCGGCGGCTACCTGCACTTCCGAGCGGCCACACGTGCGATCGAGGAGGGCACCGCCCTGGGCGGCGGCCCGGCCGCCCACGTGCTGAGCATCGCGATGCTGATCTGCCTGGCGATCGCGGCGGCCTACATCCTGACCCGATGAGCGAGCCCATCCTCTGCGTGGACGTCGGCTCGACGTTCACCAAGGCGGCGCTGGTCGATGCAGAGACCGGTGAGCTGCTCGGGACGGCGAGCCATCCCACCACGCTGGCCACCGACGTCCTCGACGGCGTCGACGCGTGCCGCGACGAGCTCGGCGCTCGCGACGTCGAGGTGCTGGCCTGTTCCTCGGCGGGCGGCGGCCTGCGGATCGGGGTCGTGGGCACCGAGGAGCTCGTCACCGCGGAGGCCGGCCGACGGGTGGCCCTCTCCAGCGGCGGCAAGGTCGCGGTGGTCTCGGCGGGTGGCCTGGACGAGCAGAAGTACGCCGCCCTGCAGGACGCCTCCCCGGACCTCGTCCTGCTGGTCGGCGGCACCGACGGCGGCAACGCCGAGGTGCTGGAGGCCGACGCCGGGTTCCTTGCCGACCACGGCTGCGCGCTGCCCGTCGTGGTCGCGGGCAACGCCGAGTCGGCGACGCGCGTGGGAGGACTCCTCGCCGAGGGCGGGACGCCGTACGTCGTGGCCGACAACGTCGTGCCGAAGATCGGCGTCCTGGCCCCCGACTCGGCGCGCAGGGCCATCCGCGAGGTCTTCCTGCGGCACGTGATCGGCGGCAAGGAGCTCAGCCGCCGCGCTGACCCTTCGACCGGCTCAGGACACGCTTTCCTGGAGATGGTGCAGGGTCCCACCCCCGACCTGGTGCTCACCGGGGTCGAGCTGCTGGCCGCCGAGGTGGGTCGTGCGGTCGCCGTCGTGGACGTCGGCGGCGCCACCACCGACGTGCACTCCGTGGTGCCCCTCGACCCCGAGGATGCCGGCCTGGCACGCGAGGTGGTGGCCAGCACCCCGGTCACCAGGACGGTCGAGGGCGACCTGGGGATGCGCTGGAGCGCACTGAGCACGTGGGAGGCCGGGGTCGAGGCCGGCCTGCTCGAGGAGGACCTGCGCGCTGCCGCCGCCCTCCGGGCCGAGGATCCGGCATTCCTGCCGGCCACGGACTCCGACCGTGCGGGCGACCTGCGCCTCGCCAGTGCCGCGGCGACCCTGGCCGTACGGCGCCACGTCGGGCGCTCGCGCGTCGTGGTCGGTCCCGACGGGCGGGTCCTCGAGCGCACCGGGAAGGACCTGCGCGACGTAGTGCTCCTCGTCGGCTCCGGAGGCGTCCTGCGACATGCCGAGGGGGGAGCGGCCGAGGCCGTGCTGGCCCCGGCGACCGGTGTCTCCCCGGAGGGATGGCAGCAGCCCGAGCACCCTCGGGTGGTGATCGACCGCCACTACGTCCTCGCTGCGGTCGGCCTCCTCGCCTCACGGCATCGGTCAGCAGCGTCGGCGCTTGCCCGTAGCCTTGCCGTGTGCGAGGAGACCCCCGGCAGCTGAAGGCATGGGCCGAGCTGCGGGCTGCCCGCCGCGAGATGGAGGAGGAGCGCCGCAAGCACCAGCAGGTGGTGCTGGAGGGCGCCTCGAACTTCCGGCCGGGCCAGGTCCCCTACGGGGTCGACCTCGCCGCGGCCTGGGCCTGGCGCCTGCTGGTCATCGGTGCCGCCATGGGAGTGGTCCTGTGGCTGCTCAACTTCTTCCTCGTCGTGGTGCTGCCGCTGGTGATCGCGCTGTTCCTGGCGGCACTGGTCGCTCCCCTCGTGACCTGGATGGACAGCATCGGCATCCGCCGCAAGCTCGCCGCGCTGCTCGTGGTGCTGCTCGGTGTCGCTGGGCTCGTGCTGCTGTTCACCTTCGTGGGCAACCAGGTCTCCTCCGGTGCGGGCGACCTCTCGAACCAGGTCGGCAGCGGCATCGACCAGATCCGGTCGTGGCTGCGCACCGGCCCCCTGCACGTGACCGACGCCCAGCTGAACTCTGCGCTGCAGAGCGCGCAGGACCAGCTGCAGAACTTCGGCAAGGACGCGGCAGGACGGCTCGGCGAGGTCGGCGTCACGCTCGGCCACGTCTTCGCCGGAGCCTTCATCGTGCTCTTCGCGACGTACTTCTTCCTCGCCGACGGCGCCTACATCTGGGCCTGGCTCGTCCGGATCTTCCCTCGCGCAGCGCGTCGCAAGGCCGACTCCTCGGGCCAGGTCGCGTGGGCCTCGCTCACCCAGTTCGTCCGGGCCACGGTGCTGGTTGCTGCGACCGACGCGGCCGGCATCATGCTCGGTGCCTTCGTCCTCGGTGTGCCGTTCGTCAGTGCCATCGGCGTGCTGGTCTTCATCGGGGCGTTCGTGCCCCTCGTGGGCGCCTTCGTCTCGGGCACGGTGGCGGTGCTGGTCGCGCTGGTGGCGGTGGGTCCGCTCAAGGCCCTGATCATGTTCGGGGTCATCGTGCTGGTCCAGCAGATCGAGGCGCACATCCTGCAGCCCTTCCTGATGGGCCGGTTCGTCTCGGTGCACCCGCTCGGGGTGATCATCGCGATCGCGATGGGTGTGCTGGTCGCCGGCATCCCAGGTGCCCTGGTGGCGGTGCCGCTCGCCGCCTCCGCCAACGCGGTCGTCCAGCACCTCGCGGCCGACACCGCGGTCGGGGAGGGCATCGAAGACGACACGAGCGAGGGAGAAGTGGGTGACACCGACGACGTGCCGACCGACGAGCCGACGCGCACCCCTGGCTCCGACCCCGAGGCCTGAAGCCCGGGGGCCCCGGGTCGACGGAGATACCCCCCGGACGCACCTCCGCCGTCCCAGGCCCCCCTGCCGGGGTTCGTGGTCCTCCGGCGCGGTCGATTGTCGTCCTCACCGTTCGCTGGCGCAACCGCCCAGCGTGTGACGGCGTGTTCGCGCCGAGGCTCCTAGGGTGTCTCCCATGACCACCCCACGCAATCGCGGACGGGACTCGCTTCGCTCGTGCGGGCCCCGATTCCGCAGGGATCCCGGATGAGCCTCACCCTGCCTGACTTCGAGGCCGCCGCGACGATCCTCGAGGGAGTCTCCATCGCGACCCCGATGGAGGAGTCGCGCTGGCTGCAGACCCTCGTGGACGGGCCGGTTCGCCTCAAGTGCGAGAACCTGCAGCGCACCGGCTCGTTCAAGATCCGCGGCGGCTACGTGCGGCTCTCCCGGCTCAGCCCGGAGGAGCGGGCGCGCGGCGTGGTGGCGGCCTCGGCCGGGAACCACGCGCAGGGGGTGGCGCTGGCCGCCCAGATGCTCGGGATCAACGCCACCGTCTTCATGCCCGAGGGTGCACCGATCCCCAAGGTCAACGCGACCAGGGCGTACGGCGCCGACGTGCTGTTCGAGGGGGAGTACCTCACCCAGGCGCTCCTGGCCGCGCAGGCGTTCGCCGAGGAGACCGGGGCGGTGTTCATCCACCCCTTCGACCACCCCGACATCGTCGCGGGACAGGGCACCGTCGGGCTCGAGATCCTCGACCAGGCGCCCGACGTGAAGACCGTGCTGGTCCCCACCGGCGGGGGCGGCCTGCTGGCCGGGGTGGCGCTCGCGATCAAGGCGCGGCGTCCCGACGTACGCATCATCGGGGTGCAGGCCGAGGAGGCGGCGGCCTACCCCGAGTCGCTGCGCACGGGCGCGCCGGTCGCCCTGGAGCGGATGTCGACGATGGCCGACGGCATCGCGGTGGCCCGGCCGGGTGACCTGCCGTTCGCGGCGATCCAGGAGCACTGCGACGAGATGCTCACGGTCTCCGAGGAGTCGATGTCACGGGCCCTGGTGCTGCTGCTGGAGCGGGCGAAGATGCTCGTCGAGCCCTCAGGTGCTGCCGGTGTGGCCGCGGTGCTCGACGAGCCCGGGCGCTTCGAGACCCCGATCGTGGGGGTGCTCTCCGGCGGCAACGTCGACCCGCTGCTCCTGGGTCACCTGATCCGGCACGGCCTCGCGGGCAACGGTCGCTACCTGAACTTCCACTGCGTCATCCCGGACCGGCCGGGGGGCCTGGCCCATCTGCTCTCCGAGCTGGCCGAGTCGGGCGCCAACGTGCTCGAGGTGGTCCATGAGCGCACCTCCACCGCGCTCCACATCGGCGACGTGGAGGTGGCCCTCCAGCTGGAGACGCGAGGTCCCGAGCACGCCGACGCGGTGATGACGCGGCTGCGCGAGCACGGCTACCGCATCAGCGAGTGAGCCCCGGGTCCGCTCAGCCGGTGTAGGGGGTGGCCTCGAGGATCTCGGCCTTGACCTTCTTGCCGTTCACCTCGTACTCCACGGTGTCGCCACGCTGCTTGCCGTTGATCGCCTCGCCCAGCGGGGACTGCGGGGAGAAGACCTTCAGCTCGTCCCCGGCCATCTCGCGGGCGCCGAAGAGGAACTCCTGCTTCATGTCGTGGTCGATGAGGTTGATGGTCACCTTCATGCCCGGCTCGACGACCCCGTCGTCCGCCGGGGTCTCCCCGACCTTGGCGCGCTCGAGCATCTGGGTCAGCTGGGCGATCCGTCCGTCGATCTTGCCGAGCTCGTCGCGGGCGGCGTGGTAGCCGGCGTTCTCCTTCAGGTCGCCCTCGTCACGGGCCTCGCTGACGCGGCTGACCACGGAGGCGCGGGTGGGCCCGCGCAGCGTCTCGAGTTCGGCCGTGAGCTCGTCGTACTTGGCCTGGGTCAGCCAGACGGCATTGCTCTGGGTCGGCTCGGTCATGGTGTCGCTCCTGGAGATCGAGGGCCGGTTGGGCAAGTAGACAAGATTATCAGCGGGGCCGTTTCTGGCCCGGGGCGGTGCATCCGACGAGATCGACGGCCGCGGCGGGGCGTTCGGTGCGCATGGTCACCCGGTGGGTCGTGGACTTCCCGGTGCCCTCGACCGCGAAGGTGACCTCACCCACCACCGAGTGGTCGGCCGCCTGCGCCTGCAGCACGCAGCTGGCGCGCACGCCCTCCCTGCGGGTCTTGACCACCACGGTGGCGCGCGCGGTGTGGTCGTCGACCACGTGGAAGGTCTGCAACGAGGACTGGACCTGCGGGGTTCCCTGCACGTACGCCGCCCAGATCACCCAGGCCAGGGCCACGACGCCGACGAGTCCGGAGACCGCGATGATCACCCGCCGACGGGCGGCGCTGGGCCGGCCGTAACGGTCGGTCATCTCCGGAGTCCTGGTGCTCACTCGCAGATCCTCCCAAACCTGTTCATAGGATGGATGCCATGCTCCGGCTGATGCACGTGCACGCACACCCCGACGACGAGTCGAGCAAGGGTGCTGCCTCCACGGTGAAGTACGTCAAGGAAGGCGTCGACGTCCACGTCGTCACCTGCACGGGCGGGGAGCGTGGTTCGATCCTCAACCCCAAGATGGATCGTCCCGACGTCCTCGAGAACATCTCCGAGATCCGGCGGGAGGAGATGGAGGCCGCCCGGGAGATCCTCGGCGTCACCCAGGACTGGCTGGGGTTCGTCGACTCCGGCTGGCCGGAGGGCGACCCGAAGCCGCCGCTGCCCGAGGGCTGCTTCGGGCTGATGGATCCCGAGGTCGCTGCCGAGCCGCTGGTCCGGCTGATCCGGAGCCTCCGGCCGCACGTGCTGACGACGTACGACGAGAACGGCGGCTACCCGCACCCCGACCACATCCAGTGTCACAACGTCTCGATGGTCGCCTACGAGGCCGCGGCCGACCCCGAGCGCTTCCCGGACGCCGGCGAGCCGTGGCAGGTCCTGAAGGTCTACTACCACCACGGGTTCAACCGCCCCCGGATGGTGGCGCTCAACGACGCGCTGCTCGCCGCAGGCCTGGAGTCGCCGTTCGCCGAGCGGCTCGAGGAGTGGAAGGCCGACCCGGCCCACGATGCGCGGATCACCACCCGGGTGGAGTGCGGCGAGTACTTCCCGATCCGCGACCAGGCCCTGATCGCGCACGCGACGCAGATCGACCCGGACGGTTTCTTCTTCCAGGCGCCGATGGACCTGCAGCAGCGGGTGTGGCCGACCGAGGAGTACGAGCTCGCCCGCACCCACGTGGAGACCGACCTGCCCGAGGACGACCTGTTCGCGGGGATCCGCGGCCGGGCCGATCTGGAGACCTGAGAGACTGCCACCATGTATCCGCTGATGGTCCTGCTGCGTGCGACCGACCCGGTCCCGGCGGACAAGGACGTCACGGCCGGGTGGACGGCCTTCGCCGTGTTCGTCGGCCTGTGCGTGGCCGTGGCGGTGCTCGGCTTCAGCCTCGCCAAGCACCTTCGCCGGACGCGGGAGAACGCCGAGAAGGGCGTCTTCGGGCCGCCCAAGACCTGAGGGTCCTCGCCCACGGCAAGGGACGCATTCGCCAGACAGCGCGGGTGCGAGACGCGACCATTCTCGGGTGCAGGGATCACTCGGGGAGCGCTTCGGCACGGATCGGAACGCCCTCAACCTGGTCCGGCTCGCGCTGGCCGTGCAGGTGATCTTGTGGCACTCCTACACGCTGCGAGGCGGCAACTGGCTGCCGGCGCCCGCGGCGAGGTTGTTCGGTGACGTGGCGATCGACGGCTTCTTCGCCGTCTCCGGCTTCCTGATCTGTCGTGCCTGGATGCGGCGCCCCAGAGCCGGCGCCTATCTGCGCGCGCGAGCGGCTCGGATCCTGCCCGGGTTGTGGGTCTGCCTCACCCTGACGGCGCTCGTCCTGGTGCCTGCGGTCGACGGCCCGGTCACGAGGTCCGGCCAATGGGCCTACATCTGGCGCAGCGGAACGTTCTCGACCCGCGAGTGGGTCATCGACGGCTCCCCTCACGGCCTCCCTGACCCGTCGTGGGACGGCTCGCTGTGGTCGTTGCGCTACGAGGTCCTGTGCTACCTGGTGGTGCTGGTCCTGGGACTCGCGGCGCTGCTGACGAGGCAGGTGCTGCTCGGACTGGCCGTGTTCGCGTGGAGCGCAGCCCTGGTGATGCAGCTGGTGGGTCTCAGTGCCTACAGCGTCGCGTGGTTCTGGCAGGGACCCTGGGTCGGCTTCTCGGCACTCTCGATCGCCTGCACCCTGCCGATCGCCATGGCGTCGTGGGTCCTGATCGAGCGCCGAGCGCTGAGGCTTGCGCGTGGTCGGACCTCCGGACCTGCGCTCGCTCAGCCCCTCGAGCGCAGGATCGCGCCGCCGTCGGCCGTGCACACCTCCACCGACGCGATGTCCTGACGCAGGGTCGCCGCCGAGAGCCACATCGCACGAGGAACGCCAGCCTGTGGGCTCACGAGCTGTGCTGGGCGACGTTGATGACGTCTCCATCCGGGCTACGAACGAAGAACCGCCGGATCCCCCAGGGCTCGTCGGTGATCGGGTGCACGATCTCGTAGCCGCGCTGCTGCGCTTCCGCATACGCCGCATCGACGTCGTCGACCTTGATCGTCATCACGGAGTCCTCAGGCGCCGTGGCGTCGCGGGTCACGACTTGAACGCACGCGTCCGAGTCCGCGGTGGTGAATCGAGCGACCCAACCCTGGTTCATTCCAGGTTCTGTCAGCCCGAGGAACCCGAAGAACTCCCTCGCCCGCTCGATGTCGTCGGTGTGCAGATTGGTGATGGCCGCCAATGCCTTCATCACTCGAGTGTGACGCCACGGCCAAGGCCACGTCGAGAGCAGGACCGCGCGGTGCGAACCTTCGAGGTCCTCGTGGACGAGGCGACGGCGGCCGAAGCCAGCGCGGGTGCCGACTCAGCCGCTCGAGCGCAGGATCGCGCGGCCGTCGGCCGTGCGCACCTCCACCGA
Source organism: uncultured Actinomycetota bacterium (assembly GCA_963794435.1). Lineage (GTDB taxonomy): Bacteria > Actinomycetota > Actinomycetes > Propionibacteriales > Nocardioidaceae > Marmoricola. The sequence continues at coordinate 33,716 of CAWCDX010000008.1, read as the reverse complement.
CGCGATGTCCTGACGCAGGGTCGCCGTCGCCGCCGAGAGCCGCATCGTCTTGCCCTCGACGGAGCGCCAGGTGCCGACCTCCTGGGTCTGCCCGTCACGGGTGCGGACGAAGAGGGTGTACGTCGGCGCGTGCGGCCGGGTCGTCCAGCTGGCGTCGGGGGCGTAGGTGCACGCCAGCTGCAACCGGGTCCCCCAGGCGACCGACTCGAGCGCGAGCCGGGCGTGCACGGGCACGTTGCCCACGGGTGTCATCGCCAGGCCCGGCGCTGCCGCTGCCGGCGGCGACTCCGGCTCGGGGCCGCGCAGGGTCGAGAAGGCCAGCGCCGCGACAGCCAGGATCGCCGCGGCGGCGAGTCCCACGGTGGCCAGGCGACGGCGCCGCCGCGTCCGGCGTACCTCCCAGACGAGGTTGGTCAGGACGGCCTCGGGCACCGGCTCGAGGTCGGCCGGCTCCTCGAGGACGGCGGGGTCGACCCGGGCGAGCAGGCCGGGCAGGCCGGCCAGCTGGCGCACCGCGCGGGTGCAGTCCGCGCACGTGTCCAGGTGCTGCTCGTAGGCGAGCCGCTCGGCGGGGGAGAGCGCGCCGAGGACGTAGGTGGCGTCGTTGTCGGCGAAGGCGCAGCTCATGCGGTCACCCCCAGCTCCTCGAGGGCGAGGCGGAGCGCCCGCAGGGCGTAGTGCGTGCGCGACTTCACGGTCCCCTCGGGGATGCCGAGCCGCTTGGAGGCCTCGGAGACGGGGCGGCCACGGAAGTAGCACTCGAGCAGCACCGCGCGGTGCTCCGGGGACAGCCCGGTCAGCGCGTCGGCCACCACCCACGACAGCAGCAGCTGGTCGGTGCGGTCGTCGACACCCTCGTCGGGCACCTCGGCGACGGCCAGCTCGTTGCGCGACCGCTTCGTGCGCCACTCGTCGATGACGATGTTGCGGGCCACGGTGAACAACCACGACCGGACCGCTGGTTGCGGGCTGTCCAGGATCGACTTGTGCCGCCAGGCGCGCAGCAGCGTCTCCTGGGTGACGTCCTCGGCGCGGGCGCGGTCGTTGCCGGTCAGGCGCAGGCAGTAGCCCCACAGCGCAGACGCGTGGTCGTCGTGCAGCTGCTGCATCAGCGCGACCTCGTTGCCGGGCACATTCACCTCCACCTCAGGAAGACGCAGATCCGGCCTGTCGGGTTCAGTGTGCGTCTCGGCACCCGGTCGCACCGAGCCTTTCATCGCGCGTACGCCGCCAGGAAGCGGTCCCGGAACCGGTCCATCCGCAGCACCGGTGCGGTCGGGGAGGGATGCAGGCCCTCCTGCCAGTGCCAGCCGTCGATCCGGTGCAGCACGGCCGGGTCCTTCGCGATCACGCTGATCGGCACGTCGTGGTCGGCGGCGCGGCCCGAGACGATCGTCGCGGGCTGGTGGTCGCCGAGCACGACCAGCACCGTCTTGTCGGTCCCGTGGTGCACGACGTAGGAGATCAGGGACTGCATGGAGTACTGGATCGAGGTGCCGTAGGCCGCCTGCACCTTCGTCGGTGAGGGCCAGATGTCCTTCTCCGAGGGGAGCGTGGCCGGCATCCCGTCGTACACCGAGCCGTCGCCGACCGCGCCGTCCGGGATCATCCGCGGCGTGCGCGACCACGGGGCGTGGCTGGAGATGAGGTCCATCTCGGCGAACACCGGCTTGCGTGCCTTCGGCGCGAGCTCGAGCCGGCCGAGCGCGTCGAAGCTGAACTGGTCGGGCATCGTCGGGTAGCCGAAGCGCGGCCCCTTGTACCCGACGTTGCGCGAGTCGTAGAAGTGGTCGTACCCGTAGAACCTGCCCTGTGGCCAGTAGTGGGTGTCGGCCGGGACGTCGCTGACCGTGCGCCAGCCCGCGCGGGCGAAGAGGCGGGCCAAGGTCAGCCGCTGGCTGGTGACGAGCGCGTCGTAGCGCTGCTGCCCGTCGACCCACAGCCCCGACTGGAGCGTCGAGTGGGCCAGCCAGCTGAGTGCCCCGAACGTCGGTGAGGTGAGGAAGGCGCTGCGCGAGTGGAAGCCGGCGCCGGCCAGCTGGCGATCCCCGTCGGCGAGCACGGCGTCGACGCCGGGGGAGAAGCTGGACCCCTGCACGGCGCTGCGCCCGTAGCTCTCCACGAAGACCAGCAACACGTCCTTGCCGCGCAGGCCGCGCAGGAGCTGGTCGCCCGGCACGTTGCGCATCGGGTCCTGCTTCGTGGCCAGGCGGAACTCGTGCTCGTCGTGCAGCAGCGTCGGGACCCTCTCCACCTGGCCCTCGGCGTACGACGACGTGCTGGCCGTGGCCAGCCCGGTGCCGGTGAGCGCGAGCAGGAGCCACACCACCGCCAGCACCACGACCGCCTGCAGCGCGGTGCGACGGTGCTCCTCGGCACCGCGGCGCAGCTGCAGCAACGCCAGGGGAACCAGCGTCAGCAGGCCCACGATGACGAGGCCGAAGACGACCAGGATGACGGTGCCCAGGCCGTTGCCGAAGGAGTCGTGGACCAGGCCGACCGTCGAGCCGGCGTAGCGCCAGTCCACGACGAGGTCGAACGGTCGTCGCAGCGCCTCGAAGAACGCGATGTCGAGGATCTTCAGGATGGTGAGCACACCGAGCAGCACCCCTGCCACGACGAGGACGACGGTGCCGGCCCGACGTGGGAGCAGCAGGCCGATCGCGACCAGCACCACCAGCTCCAGCGGCAGCCGCGCGAAGGTCGAGGCGTGCAACGTCTCCAGCCGGTCGGGCAGGGTCAGCGCCGCCCACACGAGCACGAGGGCCAGGACCGTCAGCAGCCGCCTCACCGACACCCTCATGACCGAGCCAGCCTGCTTCTGGACAGGCACAGCACGTCGCGGCCGAAGGACTCGGCGAGCAGGAGCAGCGCCCCGACCAGCGCGGCCGCCGCCAGGTCGTGCGGCAGGAGTCCCGACGCGGCGACGGTGAGGACGATGCCCTGGACCGCGGCGACCACCTTGCGCCAGTACCGCGGCGGCACCGGCCGCCTCAGCCACGACCAGACCTGCTCCGCGGCGAGCAGGGCGTAGCGGGCGAGCCCGATCGCGAGCACCCACGGACCGAACGAAGCGGTGACGTGCACGCTGAGCACGAGGATGAGGAACGCGTCGACCTCCATGTCGAAACGCGCTCCGAAGGCGGTCACCGTGCCGGTGCGTCGCGCCACCTGGCCGTCGACCCAGTCGAGGGCCAGCGCCAGCGTCGCCGTCCCCACGAGCAGGGCGCCGGGCACCGCGACCACGGGCGAGACCGCGACCATCACGGCGACCGCGAGCGAGAGCAGCGCCCGGGTGAGCGTGACCTGGTTGGCCGAGCCGCGCACCGCCGTCTGCAGCACCGGCGTTTGAACCGCGTGCACGTGACCTCCGTTCAAGGGGTTATCCAGTCATCGATGGGGAGGACGCAGGAAGGGGTTCCGGGGTTCATGGCTCGTGCGTTCTGGCTTCGAGAGCCTGGCGTGGGTGAGATCCGTCCGGTCGCGGTGCGCGACCCGGACGTCGGCGAGGTGCGCGTGCGCACGCTCCGCTCGGGGATCAGCCGCGGCACCGAGACCCTCGTCTTCGCCGGAGGAGTGCCGGAGTCGCAGCACCAGCTGATGCGGGCGCCCTTCCAGGAGGGGGAGTTCCCCGGGCCGGTGAAGTACGGCTATCTCAACGTCGGCGTCGTCGAGCGCGGCCCGCGTGCGCTCCGCGGCCGGACGGTCTTCTGCCTGCATCCCCACCAGACGGAGTACGTCGTGCCCGCCTCGGCGGTCTTCGTGCTGCCCGACGACGTCCCGCCCGCCCGCGGCGTGCTCGCCGGCACCGTCGAGACCGCGATCAACGCCGTCTGGGACGCCGGCGTGCTCCCGGGCGACAGCGTGACGGTGGTCGGCGGGGGCATGGTCGGCTGCTGCGTGGCGCGGCTGCTGTCCCGGTTCCCGGGAGTGCGCGTCGAGCTGGTCGACGTCGATCGGTCTCGCGCAGGCGTGGCCGAGTCCCTCGGCGTCGACTTCGCGGTGCCGGAGGAAGCCGCGAACGGGCGGGACCTGGTGGTGCACACGAGTGCGACCGGTGCGGGTCTGCAGCTCTCGCTGGACCTCCTGGCGACCGAGGGGTCGGTCGTCGAGCTGAGCTGGTACGGCGACCGCGAGGTCACCCTCTCCCTCGGCGGTGCCTTCCACTCCGGGCGGTTGTCGATCCGGGCCAGCCAGGTCGGTGCGGTCGCGCCGGCTCGCCGCACCCGGCGCAGCACGGCCGATCGGCTGGCGCTGGCCCTCGAGCTCCTCCGCGACCCGGCGTACGACTGCCTGCTGACGGGGGAGTCGCCGTTCGAGGAGCTGCCGTCGGTGCTGCCGCGCCTGGCGAGCGGCGAGCTGACGGCGCTCTGCCACGGCGTGACCTACGAGGAGGAACCGTCATGTTCAGCGTGACCGTGCGTGACCACCTGATGGTGGCGCACAGCCTCCGCGGCGAGGTCTTCGGCCCGGCGCAGCGACTGCACGGTGCGACGTACCTCGTCGATGCCACGTTCCGGCGGGAGGCGCTCGACGACGACGGGATCGTGGTCGACATCGGTCGCGCCACCGAGGCGCTGCGAGCGGTGGTCGCGGAGCTCACCTACCGCAACCTCGACGACGAGCTGCCCGGGGTGAACACCACGACCGAGGTCCTGGCCAAGCTCGTGGCCGACAGGCTCGCCGACCCGATGCGGGAGCAGGGTGTCGAGTCCCTGGTGGTGACGTTGCACGAGTCCCACGTCGCGTGGGCCAGCTACGAGCGTGCCTTGTGAGCTCCGTGCACCTGCTGGTCCCCGAGGGGTTCGACGACCCGCGCCGACCCAGCGGCGGCAACCACTACGACCTCCGGGTGATCGAGGGGCTCCGGTTGCTGGGCCGCGACGTCTGGGTGCACCACGCCGCGGACACGATCCCCCCCGGCGGGGTGACGCTGGTGGACGGCCTCGTGGCGGACCGGGTCGAGGGCTACGCCCACCGCCTGCGCGTCGTACCCCTCCTGCACATGCCGTACGACGGCCCGCTGCTCGCGACGTCGCCCGCGGTGATCGCCACCAGTGCGTGGACCGCGGTGCAGCTGAGCTGCCCGGCGTACGTGGTGCCGCCCGGTGTGGACCCGGCGCCGCTCGCCACCGGCAGCGGCACGGACGGCGAGCTGCTCTGTGTCGGGGCCGTGATCCGCGACAAGGGGCACGACGTGCTGCTCGACGCGTTGGCCACGCTGGACGACCTCGACTGGCGCCTCACCTGTGTCGGCAGCCTGGAACGGGACCCCGGGTGGGTGGCCAGGCTGCCACGCGACGAACGGGTGGCCTTCACCGGCCCGCGGGTGGGCGCCGCCCTGGCGGAGTCGTACGACGCGGCCGACCTGCTGGTGCTGCCGACGCGGCGGGAGAGCTACGGCATGGTCGTCGTCGAGGCCCAGGCGCGCGGCATCCCGGTCATCGCCTCCGATGTCGGTGGGGTGGCCGAGGCCCTCGGTGACGGCGGTGGCGTGCTGGTGCCGCCCGACGACCCGGGCGCCCTGTCGGAGGCGATCCGCCGCTGGCTCGAGGAACCCGACCTCGGTGCCTCGCTGCGCGCCGCGTCGGTGTCACGGCGGTCGATGCTGACCGGGTGGGACGTGACCTCGACTGCGGTCTCCCGGGTGCTGGCGGAGGTGGAGGCGTGAGTCCGCGGACGTGGGGCTGGCTGCGGCTGGCCGGAGGCGCCACCGTGGTGGCCCTGCTGGTCTGGCGCTTGGGCACCGGACCGTTCGTCGAGGGCCTGCGCACCGTCGACGCCACCGCCGTCGTCGCCGGGTTGCTGATCGGTGTGCCGACGACCCTCTGCTGCGCCTGGCGCTGGAGCCTGGTCGCGCGCAGCCGTGGCGCGGACCTCCCCGTGGGTGAGGCGGTCGTCTCCTACTACCGCTCGCAGCTCCTCAACACCACGCTTCCCGGCGGGGTGCTCGGTGACGTGCACCGGGCGGCGAGGCACGGGATCGGCCCGGTCGCCCTCGAGCGTGTCGCCGGTCAGGGTGTCCAGCTCTCGCTCACGGCGCTGGCCCTGCTGGTCCTCGCCTCGCCCGTGCACCTGCCGGCGTGGGTGCTGGTGCCCACCTGTCTCCTCGGCCTGGCCCTGCTCGTGGCCCGGCCGCTGCTCGTGCTGGCCTCGACGCTGGCCCTCGCGGGCTACGTCGCCACCTTCCTGGTGGCCGCGCACACGACCGGGGTCCACTCCTCGATCGCCCGCATGATCCCGATCGCGCTCGTCGTGCTGGTCGCCATGAGCATCCCCGCCAACGTCGCCGGCTGGGGACCGCGCGAGGGCGTGGCCGCATGGGCCTTCGCGGCCGCCGGTCTCGGCGCCGATGCGGGCATCGCCACCGCCGTCGTGTACGGCGTGATGAGCCTGGCCGCCGCCCTGCCGGGAGTCGCCGTTCTGCTGACCGATCGACACCGGGCCCGGCCGAGCGCCGTCCTGGTCGTGCCGCCGAAGGAGCCGGTCCATGCGTGCATCCCTCAACCAGCTGAGCGTCCCTACACCCTGCTCAGCTGTGCGCTCTCGATCGACGGCTACCTCGATGCCGGCACGGGGGAGCGGCTGCTGCTCTCGAACACCGATGACCTCGCCCGCGTCGACACGGTCCGTGCGGAGGCCGACGCCATCCTGGTCGGCGCAGCGACCGTGCGCGCGGACGACCCACGGCTGCTGGTGCGCTCGCCCGCCCTGCGGACCGCACGACTCGCCCAGGGACGCAGCGAGTCACCGGCCAGGGTGACCCTGACGCGTCGCGGCGACCTCGACCCCTCCGCCCGCTTCTTCACCACCGGCGACGGCGACCGGTTCGTCTTCTGTCCCGGCGGCGTCGCCGGTCGGCTCCGGCGCCGGCTCGGCACGTCGGCCACCGTGGTCGACAGCGGACACCGGGTCGAGCTGGAGGGAGTCGTCGAGGGCCTGCACGAGCGCGGCGTGCGCCGCCTGATGGTCGAGGGCGGCGGAAGCGTGCTCACCCAGTTCCTGACCGCCGACCTCGCCGACGAGCTGCAGCTGGTGGTCGCGCCCTTCTTCGTGGGCGACTCCCGGGCGAGCCGGTTCGTGGGCAACGGCCGGTTCCCGTTCCACCCCGGTCGTCGGGCCCACCTCGCCGAGGTGCGGCCCATCGGTGATGTCGTGCTGCTGCGCTACGCCTTGTCCCCACGCTTCGCCGAGGTTGCCGTACCCGTGCGCTGAAGCCCTAGGGTCGTGACATGTCGGTCTTCGCCCTGACCGAGCGCCAGCTGCAGGAGCGCTTCGCGGAGATCCCCGAGCTGGCGCGTGAGCCACGCGAGATCGAGGATCTCTCCGGCGGCCTGACCAACCGCAACGTCAAGGTCAGCACGCCCGACGGGGTCTTCGTCGTGCGCGTGAGCGAGGACAACGCCGAGGACCTCGACATCGACCGCGAGGCCGAGGCCGCCAACTCGCGTGCGGCGGCCGAGGCCGGTGTCGGCGCTCCGGTCTTCGCGAGCCGTCCCGACCTCGGCCTGCTGGTGATCGGCTACATCGACGGGCTCACGTTGAGCAACGAGGCCTTCCGGGCCGACGGCTTCGCGACGCGCGCGGCGCACGCCATCCGTCGGCTCCACGAGGGACCGCGTTTCGTCAACGACTTCGACATGTTCACGCGCCAGCCTCGCTATCGCGAGCGCTGCGAGCAGCAGGGCTTCCGCATCGCCGACGGGTACGACGACCACGCCGACACCTTCGCCGAGATCAGGAAGGCACTGGCCGTGCACGACGACGGCACCGTCCCGTGCAACAACGACCTGCTCGCGGAGAACTTCATCGACGACGGCGAGAAGGTCTGGCTGATCGACTACGACTACTCCGGCAACAACGACGCCTGCTTCGAGCTCGGCAACTCATGGGCCGAGTGCCGGCTCGACGACGAGCACCTCGAGGAGCTGGTGACCGCGTACTACGGCGGCCCGAGGCCCGAGAAGGTGGCCCGCGCCCGGCTCCAGGCGATCGTCTCCCAGTACGGCTGGTCGCTCTGGGGCTTCATCCAGCACGCCGTCAGCCCGCTCGACTACGACTTCTGGGCATGGGCGATGGAGCACTACGAGTGGGCGGTCGCGGAGATGCGGCGTCCCGGCTTCCGGCAGCTGCTCACGGACGCGACCCACGATGGTTGACACTGTGCCGCCCGACCGCGCCCGGGTCGTCGTCATCGGCGGCGGGGTGATCGGCACCAGCGTGGCCTACCACCTCACCCAGCTCGGCTGGGACGACGTGGTCCTGCTCGAGCAGGGACGGCTCTCCTCGGGCACCACCTGGCACGCTGCCGGCCTGGTCGGCCTGTTGCGTGCCTCCGAGAGCGGCACCCGGCTGGTGCAGTACTCCGCCGAGCTCTACGCCGGGCTCGAGGAGGAGACCGGCCTCTCCTCGGGCTACCAGCAGTGCGGTGGGCTGATCGTGGCCCGCACGCCCGAGCGGATGACCCAGCTGCGCCGTACCGCCGCGACCGCGGAGGCCTTCGACCTCGAGTGCGAGCTGCTGACACCTGAGCAGGCGGGGGAGCGCTACCCCGTGATGCGCGTCGACGACCTGGTCGGGGCGATCTGGCTCCCGGGCGACGGGAAGGCGAACCCGACCGACCTCACCGCCGCACTGGCGAAGGGCGCGCGGATGCGCGGCGCCAAGGTCTTCGAGAAGACCAGAGTGACGAGCCTCGTGACAGCCGAAGACCGCATGCGGGGCGTCGGCTGGGAGTCGGACGGCGACCAGGGCCACATCGAGACCGAGTACGTCGTCAACTGCGCCGGCCAGTGGGCGGCCGCCGTGGGTGCCCTCGTGGGCGTGACCGTCCCACTGCACTCGGCCGAGCACTTCTACGTGGTGACCGAGCCCTTCGAGGGCATCCGTCCCGACCTGCCGGTGATGCGCGACCCCGACGGCTACACCTACTTCAAGGAGGAGGTCGGCGGCCTGGTCGTCGGGGGCTTCGAGCCCGAGGCCAAGCCGTGGGTCTCGCCGTACGAGCTGCCCCACCCCTTCGAGTTCCAGCTTCTCGAGGAGGACTGGGAGCACTTCTCGGTGCTGATGGACAACGCCCTGCTCCGCATCCCCGCGCTGGAGAGCACCGGCATCCGCAAGTTCTACAACGGCCCGGAGTCCTTCACCCCCGACAACCAGTTCATCCTCGGCGAGGCGCCCGGCGTCGCGGGCTTCTTCGTGGGCGCGGGATTCAACTCCGTCGGCATCGCCTCTGCGGGGGGCGCGGGACGAGCATTGGCGGAGTGGGTCGTGGAGGGCGAGCCGACCAGTGACCTCACCGGTGTCGACCTGCGCCGCTTCGCCGACTTCAACGGCAACGTGCGGTGGCTGCGCGACCGGGTCGGCGAGGTGCTCGGGCTGCACTACCAGGTCCCCTGGCCCAACCGGGAGATGCGCACCGCCCGGCCCTTCCGCCGCTCACCGGTGCACCACCTGCACGTCGAGGCGAATGCGGGCTTCGGCAGCAGGATGGGCTGGGAGCGCCCCAACTACTTCGCTCCGGCGGGGGAGACGGCGGAGATCGAGTACTCGTGGGGCAAGCAGAACTGGCTGCCCTGGTCGGCGGCGGAGCAGGCGAGCACGCGCACCGGGGTGACGGTCTTCGACCAGACGTCCTTCTCCAAGTACGTCGTGCGAGGGCCCGATGCCGCCGCCTCGCTGCAGTGGCTGTGCACCGCGGACGTCGACGTGCCGGTGGGGCGCACCGTCTACACCGGCATGCTCAACCGTCGTGGGACCTATGAGTCCGACGTGACCGTGACCCGCGCAGCGGACCAGGAGTACCTCCTCGTCTCCAGCGCTGCGACCACCCAGCGCGACCAGGACCACCTGCGTCGCCACCTGCCGCCTGGCGCCGAGGTCGAGCTCGTCGACGTCACGTCCTCGCTCGCGGTCTTCGGGGTGATGGGCCCGTCGTCTCGGACGCTGCTCTCCCGCCTCTCCGAAGCCGACTTCTCCGACGCCGCGTTCCCCTTCTCGACCTCCCAGGTCGTGTCCCTGGGACATGCCACGGTGCGGGCCACCCGGATCACCTACGTCGGTGAGCTCGGCTGGGAGCTGTACGTGCCGACCGAGTTCGCCGTCGGCGTCTACGAGGACCTGCTCGCAGCCGGGGCCGAGCTCGACGTACGTCGCGGCGGCTACTACGCCATCGAGTCGCTGCGCCTGGACAAGGGCTACCGGGCCTTCGGGCGTGAGCTCACTCCCGACGTCGGTCCGGTGGAGGCCGGACTGCTGTTCGCCTGCAAGCTCCGCACCGACGTCGACTTCCTCGGGCGTGCAGCGGTCGAGGAGAGGCGTCTCGCCGGGCCCCTGCGCCGGCTGGTCGGCTTCCGCGTCGAGGACCCCGGGCCGATGCTCTGGGGCGGTGAGCTGGTCCTGCGTGCCGGCCGCGCCGCTGGACAGGTGACCTCGGCGGCGTGGAGCGACACGTTCGACTGCTGCGTCGGGCTGGCGTGGGTGTGGGACCCCGACGGCTCGCCGATCGACGTGGGCTGGGTCGACGGCTCTGCCTACGAGGTGGACGTGGCCGGCGACAGGCACCGGGTCGCGGTGACCCGAAAACCCTTGTACGACGCGGGAAACGAACGCATTCGGCGCTGACACCAATCCGTTGTGCGGAGGGTGGCGAAGTACTCATGTCCGCTCGTAATCAAACAAACGGAGTATTTCGTTATGAATGCGCTCTTCACCGGCAAGTCTCGCAAGGGCCTGGCCGCAGTGGCCCTGGCCGCCACCGCCACCCTCACGCTTGCCGCGTGCGGCGGCACCAGCGACAGCAGCTCGAGCTCCTCGAGCTCGACCAAGGCCTCGAAGCCCAAGCCCGTCGCCTCCATCTACTCGCTGACCGGCCAGTCCACCCAGGTCACCCTGGACCAGGGCTTCGTCGACGCGCTCACCACGCTGAAGCTGACCCCCGGCACCATCGGCACCGCGAAGCTCGCCAACGGCGCGCTGAGCTTCCCGATCACCGGCGGCAACGTGACCGTCTTCAAGCCCGGCACCGTCTCGCCGTACGTCATCGGCCAGATCCAGCACGAAGGCTCCGGCCTCTCGCTGGCTGCCGGCGGCACCAAGGTCTCGATCACCAACCTGAACGTCGACCCGGGCGTCTCGCGTGTCTACGGTGACGTGAGCGTGAACGGCAAGCTCGCCGCGCCCAACGCCTTCGTGTTCCAGCTCGACGGCCGCACCCTGAAGCCGCTGCAGACCGGCAACGGCACTGCGACGCTCGAGGGCACCAAGGTCGAGATCTCCCCGGTGGCTGCACCGCTGCTCGACCAGGTCTTCAAGACCGACGCCGTGAAGGCGGGCCTGCTCGTCGGGATCGCCAAGATCACGGTGAGCACCACGCCTGGCAAGTGACCTGATTGAGCCCGCCCAGCGCCCGTGTGGTGCGCTGGGTGGGCTCTTTGGTCGTGGTGTGCTGAGGCGGTGACGCCCGAGAAGTCCGACGAGCTCGTCCGGCGACGCACCGCGGCCGGGGAGAACCGGCTGCCTCCGGCGGCGGCGGTGCTGGTGGCGCTGGTCACCTACGGGCTGCTGCCGCACTCGCTGCTGTTCACGCCGCGACTGGTCATCCCCGTCGTCGAGGTGCTGCTCCTGGTCGCACTCGTGGTGACCAACCCGCGACGCCTGACGAGGCAGACGACCTGGTCGAGGTGGCTCTCGATGGGCCTCGCCGGGCTGATGATCGTCACCAACCTCGCATCGCTCGGGCTGCTGGTCTCGACGCTGTCGAACACCCACCAGAGCGGGCAGAACCTGCTGCTCGGGGCGATGCAGCTCTGGGTCACCAGCGTCATCGGCTTCGGACTGCTGTTCTGGGAGCTGGACCGCGGCGGTCCGGTGGCGCGGCGGGAGAAGGCACGTGACGAGCTGCCCGCTGCGGACTGGCGCTTCTCCCAGGACGAGAACGACGACACGGTGGCCGAGGTGGCCCTGGGCGCCAGCAAGACGTCGGGATGGATCCCGATCTTCGTCGACTACCTGTACCTGTCGCTGACGAACTCCAGCGCGTTCAGCCCCACCGACACGATGCCGCTGAGCACCCGCGCCAAGGTGCTGATGGCCGTCGAGTCGACCTCGGCGCTGCTCGTCTCGCTGATCGTGGTCGCGCGAGCAGTCAGCGGCCTCGGCTGATCACATCTCCTCGTGGGTGTCCGGGTCGCCGTCGAAGAGGCGGCCGTCAGGCTCGCCCAGCGCGGTGATCGCGGCGACCTCGTCGTCGGTCAGCTCGAAGCCGAAGACGTCGAGGTTCTGCTGCTGGCGCTCGGGGTTGCCGGACTTGGGGATCGGCAGCGAGCCGATCTGCACGTGCCAGCGCAGCACCACCTGGCCGGGGGTGACGCCGAGTCGCTGCGCCGGTTGAGCGACCGCCGGCTCGTCGTACGCCGCGTTGCGCTTGCCCAGCGGGCTCCAGGCCTCGGTGCGGATGCCGAGCTCCTCGTTGACGCGGCGCATCTGCGCCTGCGGGAAGCGTGGGTGCAGTTCCAGCTGGTTGAGGGCCGGCGTGACGCCGGTGTCGTCGATGATCCGGCGCAGGTGTTCTTGGGTGAAGTTGGAGACACCGATCGAGCGGATCACCCCCTCACGCTGCAGCGCGACCAGCGCCCGCCACGCCTCGCCGTACTTGCCGACGCTGGGGTTGGGCCAGTGGATCAGGTGCAGGTCGAGGTACTCCAGCCCGAGCCGCTGCACCGACTCGCGGACGGAGGTGAGGGCGTCGTCGTACCCGTGATGACGTCCGGGCAGCTTGCTGGTGACCCGGACCTCCTCGCGGGGGATGCCGGAGCGCCGAAGGCCCTCGCCCACGGCCGCTTCGTTGCCGTAATTCACGGCGGTGTCGAGGAGTCGGTAGCCGGTCTGGAGCGCGTTCGACACGGCCGTGACGGCCTCGTCGCCGTCGAGCGGGTAGGTGCCCAAGCCGATCGCGGGGATCTCGGTGCCGTCGTTGAGCGTGTACGTCGGAACGGTGTGCATGCATTCCACCCTGTCAGGTACACAGGCATCGTGTCCGATCCCCGTCAGGTGCTGCAGTCCGAGCGCGAGCAGACCGAGCAGCGCCTGGCCGCGCTCAACGACGACTTCGCCGGCGTCGTGGCGGCCTCGCGGGACTCGAACGCGGACGACGAGCACGACCCGGAGGGCGCCACGATCGCCTTCGAACGCTCACAGGTGGATGCGCTCGTGCGGCAGGCGCGGGGGCGACTGGAGGAGATAGACGCGGCCCTGGAACGGGTGGCAGACGGGACGTACGGCGTCTGCTCGCGCTGCGGACGCCCCGTCGCGCCGGAGCGACTCGCAGCCCGACCGACGGCGCGTGCCTGCGTGGAATGCGCGGCCAAGGGCTGACGACTGTGGGTGCGCCGGGTTAGCGTGCCGTGCGTGAGACGCGCACCGCACGAGAACGTCGCCACCGTGCTGGTCGATCCGCGCGCGCTCGAAGATCTCGAGCTCACGTTGATGGCACTCGACCTGCACGTCTGGCCGGTGCGCACGGCGCCCATCTGCGCCGACGGCCCACGCCGCGCCTTCCAGATCCGGCGCTCGCTGGTGGAGCGGCATCGCGGCGCCTGGGACTGCGCGGCGGACTGGACCCCGGTCTGGATCGGCTTCGGCCAGTCCTGGCACCAGGGCGAGGAGCCGTTGCCCTGGGCCGCCCACGCGACGTTGTGGCAGGTCCTCGACGCCCACGGCGAGCACGTCCGGTTCCAGCGGAGGCTGGGTGGGGTGCGCCGGTTGCCGGTGCCCGAGGGGCTGGGTGCCTGAGCTCAGCTCTGGGCGGCGTGGGTCAACGGCTGATCGTGCTCTGCGCCGGCTGCCGCTCTGAGTCGACCAGGGTCTCCTGCAGCAGGGCCGTGCCTGCGGCGAGGAGCGCCACGATCTCAGCCACGAAGGCCGTCCAGACCTCCCAGCTCGTCCAGTGCTCGTGCACGCCGTAGAGCCCCACGGTGACCGCGATCAGGAACGCGCCGATGGTGGAGGCGCCGAAGCCGATGGCGAGCAGCAACGGGAGCCAGTGTCGCCACGTCACGAGCAGGACCGCGATCACGGTGCCGCCGATGGCGTTCAGCATGAAGGCCGGCCCGACGACGTGGGTGTGCTTGAACACGTGGAACCAGAGGTAGAGGTGTATCCCTGCGGAGACCAGGACTCCCGCCGCAGCCAACATCCGCATCTTCATGACGAGCTCATCTCCTTGACGGTCCCCCGATGGGGGCCTCATCAGAGAGACGGATCCGAGCGGCGTCTGGTTCACCTGCCGCCGGCGACGCGCAGCGTCGTCCCGGTGACGTACGACGCCTCGTCGCTGAGCAGCCACGCGATCGCGTTGGCGATCTCCTCGGGCTCGCCTGCCCGCCCGAGCGGGATGTTCGGCGCCAACCGGGTCAGCCGGTCGGCATCGCCGGCGTCCGCGTGGATCCGGGTGTTCACCATCCCCGGGGCCACGCCGACCACGCGCATCCCGCCGTCGGACACCTCGCGGGCCAGGCCGACGGTCAGGGCGTCCACACCTGCCTTGGCCGCGGCGTACTGGACGTACTCACCCGGTGAGCCCAGGGTGGCGGCCCCGGAGCTGACGTTGACCAGGACACCGCCCTCGCCGCCGTAGGCGGTGCTCATCGCGTGGACAGCGGCCCGGGCGACGAGCAGGGCACCCACGAGATTGAGGTCCACGGTCCGCTTGATGACGTCGGGCGGCGTCTCGGCGAGGGTCGCGACGTGCGACGTGGCTCCGGCGTTGTTCACCACCCCTGTCAGGCGCCCGAACGACCGAGCTCGGGCGAAGAGCTCCTCGACGCCGTGCTCCCTCGTGACGTCGCCGCGGACGACCAGGCAGCGTGCCCCGAGGTCCTCGACGGCCTGCTTGCACGTGGCTGCCGCGTCATCGTCGTGGGCGTACCCCAGGACGAGGTCGTGCCCCGCCGCCGCGAGACGCATCGCCGTGGCCGCCCCGATGCCCCGGGTGCCTCCGGTGATCAGCGTGATGCTGCGCGGCATGGGACCAGTGAAACAGAAGAATCGCCAGGTCCGCCGTCCTCACCCGAAGCGGACGAGGCACGGCACCGGTCAGCGATGCTCGGGGCGCACTGCCAACCATGAGGACACCGATGGGACTGCGGGACAGGCGTGAGAAGCGCCGCGACGAGCGCGACACCTTCGGCCGCGGCGGCGACGCGCAGCGCTACCAGATGCGACAGAAGCTGGTCTCCATCGGTGACGACTACTGGGTCGAGAACGAAGCCGGCGACCGCGTCTTCAAGGTCAACGGGAAGGCCATGCGGCTGCGCCACACCCTGGACCTGGAGGACACCGAGGGCCACACGCTCTGCCGGATCCAGACGCGGGTGCTGCACATCCGCGACTCGATGGCGATCGAGGACCCCGAGGGTGAACGGCTCGCCCTGGTCCACAAGGCGCTCATCTCCCCACTGCGCGAACGCTGGAAGGTCGACCTCGCCGGCGACCTCGAGTGGAAGGTGCAGGGCAACATCGTGGACCACGAGTACGAGATCGAGGCCGACTCGGGCAAGATCGCCGAGATCTCCAAGAAGTGGTTCCGGGTACGCGACACCTACGGCGTCGAGATCGACCCGGAGGCGGACCCGGTCCTCGTGCTGGCCGTGACCGTGGCCGTCGACACCATGGCCCACCCCGCGAGGTAGCCGGACTCCTCAGGCGACGTCGTCGCGGAGGCGGCCGAGCGCCTGTTCCGCCGAGGCGGGAGCGTCGGCGCCTGGGAGGGCGGGAGCGCGGGAGCGGTAGGTCTGGCCCGTCGGGGTGGTGATCTCGAGCACGTGGCCGGGAACCGCGATGAGGTCCACTCGCCAGCCCGGCTCCTCCTTGACGTAGTTGCAGGCCTCGCACAGGCCCTGTCCGTTGTCGCGGGTCGTCTTGCCGTTGCCGTGGACGGGCCGCACGTGGTCGACGTGGGCGATGGGGGCGTCGCACCACGGGGTGCGGCAGGCCTGGTCGCGCAGGACGAGCAGGTCTCGGCGCTTGCCGGAGAACGTGCGACGGCGCGAGTCCATCGCGACGAGCTCGCCGGTCCGTGGCGCGGCGTAGAGCCGGCGCACCCACGCGCGGTCGGCTGCTCGGACCAACCGGCGGGCGAGGCCGGCAGGGACCGGACCATGGCCGGGAACGACGCCAGACTCGTGCGACCCGGCCAGGAGGGTGCGGTCGGACATGACGAGCTGGATCTCGACGTTCGGACCGGTGGCGGCGGTGGCGCCGGTGAGACGCTCGTACATCAGGTCGGCCATGAGCTGGCCCAGCGTGCGGGTGTCGCCGGCGTGACGACGGGCGAGTGCTTGCTTGCGCAGTGCGGCGAAGGCGGCGATTCCCAGCGGCATCGGAAGGAGCCCCGTGAGGTGGCACATGGTGTCGGGGGCGGGACGCACGCTCACCCGCCGCTCACCCTCGGCCCTCCGGTTGCGCCGCATCGCAGCACCTGGGTCCAGCCTCTGGGCGATCGAGCGAGCCAGGTCGGCCACGCGGCGGTCGCCCACACCGGCGAGGCGCCCGCGCAGCTCGAGATCGACGGCCTGCCGGTGCTCGCGGGTCAGCACCGCGGTCTCGCGGACGAGCAGGGTGGCGCGCCACTCGCTGATCGTGCCGGCGTCCAGCGCCGCGAGGGTGCCCGGCATGTCGTGCACCAGCGCGAGGGCCACGCCGACGTGTCGTTGACCGCGGGCGGGGGACTCCTGCCGGGCCAGCGAGATCTGGGCGCAGATGCTGCGCGAGACCTCCGATACCGGCTTCAGCGACGGCGCAGCCGCGCGCTGGGAGCGGTCGAACGCCTCCGTGAGCCGCGCTTGGGCCGCCGCGGCCCTCGACTTCAGGTGCTCGAGCTCCGTGATCGCGGCGAGGCGCCTGGCGTCGGTGGACGCCTGGCTCTCGAGTGCTGCGATGGGATCGAACATGTCTTCGATTTTACCGGTGTGCCGGATGCTGGCAACACCTCAGCCGAATGTGTGGAAAAGAAGCTTCGCGCTGCCTATCCCCGCTTCACCCAGGGACTCCACGTGCGGTTTCCACCGAACGGGTAGTGCATGCCGCCCGACTGGGCGTCGTCGGTGAACAGGTCTTCGCGTCCCTGGTAGCTGAGATAGTCATACGCGCTCACGCGCAGGTACTTCGGGCGGCCGAAGCACGCACGGGGAACCGTGGCGACAACCGTGTGCGTCGTCCAGCTGATCGTCGCCCGCTTCTTCCCACGGCAGTGCACCAGGGCGCCGGTAGAGGGGCCCTGGTGGATCCGGAGGATGGTGTCCGGAGAGAACCCCGCCTTGTGGAAGACCTCCACCTCCCGCACCACATGGCGACCGTTCTGCACCTCGAAGTAGTAGTAGGAGAGGTCTGTGCTCGCGTCGTTGTCACGCAGCGTCATGGACAGCTGCACGTTCCGCCGGTTGTGATCGACCCGCACGCGGGTGATGTCGCCCTCGCCCTGTGACGACGCGGGGTGGTAGTCGTCGTCGTAGTAGTACTGCCACACATCACCTGTCCCGTCTGTGTGGGTCCAGGAGCGCGCGTACGCCGTGGGGGCGCCCAGCGCCAGGACTGGGACGGCCAACACCGTCGCCAGCACCGAGATCAGGAGGCGTGATGGCCTCAACTTCATCGCTCTTCTCCAGTTCTCGCCTGTCTCACCACCGAGCGCGGCCTGACGCCCGGCAGCAGTGCGGGGACGCGGGCCGCGTACCAGTCATACTCCACCCCGAAGCTGCGGCGGAGGTCGCGCTCCTCGAACACCAGGCCCACCGCGACGTACCCGGTGGCGCCCACGGCGAAGAGCAGGTGCGACCAGCTCATCCGTGGCGTCGCCCAGAAGGCGAGCAGCAGCCCCGTCATCAGCGGGTGCCGCACGACGGCGTAGAGACCGCCGACGTGCAAGCCGTCCTCGGCCGTGCGAGGAGCCGCCCACCCTGCCTGGCGCAGCCCGAAGAGCTCGAGGTGGTCGATCGCGTACGTCGAGACGATCGCCAAGGCCCAGCCGGCCACGCACAGCGCCCAGAGGAAGAGCTCCGGGACACCGCCGACCGACCAGACCTCGCCGCCGAAGGGTTGCCACAGCGCGAGGAGCAGCGCCAGGCAGACGTCGGTGGCGAGGACGAACGACGTGCGCTCGAGCGGTCCGGGGATCCACCGACCGAGGAAGGCCTTCACCGACCGCCGCGCCATCAGCGAGTGCTGGACGGCGAACAGGAGCAGGAGGGCAAGGTCGATGACCACTGCCGGGGCGGTGCTCGTGCGCACCGGGCCGTCGACGGTCCGGGGCACGACCACGCCCGCGAGGAAGAGCATCGTCCAGAGGGTGACGGCGTTGAAGCCGACCCAGCCGATGGCGGAGGTCGCGAGGTGCGAGGAACGTCGGGGCATGCCCCCATGCTCTGCCTGCCCGGTGGCTGGCACAGCCGTGGAACTACCTCACTTGGGCGCTCCCTGCGCGACGTACCAGGCGGCCACCTGCGACCGCGAGCTGAACCCGAGACGCAGCCGGATCCGCTCCAGGTGTGACTCGGCCGAGCGCTCGGTGATGCCCAGGCGTGCAGCCAGCTGGCGGTTGGTGAGGCCCTCGGCGACGAGGGCGGCGACCTCGGTCTGGCGTGGCGTCAGCCCCGTGGGCACGTCCCGGCGCAGTCGCGGCAGGCCGAGGAAGCGGCGCACCTCCGTGACGACGGCCTCCGCGTCTCCCATCGCCGGCAGGTGGGACCGACCCTCGAGCTCCACCAGCTCGGCGCCCCGGATCTCGCTGGCGAGCTGCCGACCGAGCACGAGTGGAGCGGCTCTGTCGTCGCGGCGGTGCAGCACCAGTGTGGGTGCCTCGACACGGGGGAGGGCGGACCGCACGTCGAGCTCGTAGGCGAGGCGCAGCAGGGCCACGGCCGTCTCGGCCGACGAGGCGGCGCGCTGGTAGGCAGCCGTGGTGCGGCGCGTCCCGGCGTCGGCGTCGGGCGCGAAGACGTTGGTGAGCAGGTCGGACCCCAGTCCCCAGTGGCTCCCCAGCAGCCCGAGCAGGTGCCGCCTGCTGTCGTCGTCCCCGATCGAGGCGCCCGCGGCCCAGCCGCCGTAGAGGACGAGCCGGGAGACGGCCTCGGGCCGGTCGGCGGCCCACTGCGCGGCCACCGCCGCCCCCAGTGACCAGCCGAACACGTCCGTCCGGGTGGCCCCGACCGCCTCGACCACCGCCTCGATCGTGTCGACCTCGAGGGCCATGGTGCGCTCACCGTCGTACGGCGCGGAGAGGCCGCACCCGGCCCGGTCGTAACGCACGAGCGTCCGGCCCGAGGACAGCGCCTCGTGGAACATGCGGTCCGCCGGGATGGCCCAGCCGAGCTCGAGATGGCTGAGCCACCCGGGCACCATCAGCAACGGGGGGCCACTCCCCGTCACGGCGTACGCGACGCGGTGACCGTCAGGGAGGTACGCCGTCCCCAGCCGCTGCCGAACCACCGGACCAGTGAACCGCACCGCATCCCTTGCGCCCCACCACTGCGGGCGACAGGGTCGGAGCAGCACCGGCGACAGGGAGAACGCAGATGGCGGAGATCCACGACAGTGCTGTTCATGGTTGGGCCGACGCGAGGCTCGAGCCGGTCAAGGACCTGCTGGCCGAGCAGCTCGACCGCGGCGAGGAGCTGGGCGCCAGCATCGTGGTCGACGTCGACGGCGAGACCCTGATCGACGTCTGGGGTGGCTGGTGCGACGAGGGGCGGTCGACCCCCTGGGCCGAGGACACGATCGTCAACGTCTGGTCCACGACCAAGACGGTGACCACGCTCGCCGCCCTCATGTGTGTCGACCGCGGCCTGCTCGACCCGTACGAGAAGGTCGCGTCGTACTGGCCCGAGTTCGGTGAGAACGGCAAGGACCAGATCGAGGTCCGCCACCTGATGAGCCACACCTCGGGCGTCTCCGGCTGGGACCAGCCGTTCACCGTCGAGGACATGTACGACTGGGAGAAGTCCACTGCTCGCCTGGCTGCCCAGGCGCCCTGGTGGGAGCCGGGCACGGCGTCGGGTTACCACGCCCAGAACCAGGGGCACCTGGTCGGCGAGGTGGTACGACGGGTCAGCGGCCTGCCCCTGAAGCGGTTCGTGGCCGAGGAGATCGCCGGGCCCCTGGGTGCTGACTTCCAGATCGGCGCGGGCGAGGAGGACTGGGGCCGGATCGCGCCCGTCGTACCCCCGCCGCCGCTGCCGATCGACCTCGCGACCCTCGACCACGAGAGCCCGATGTTCAAGACCTTCACCGGTCCGCCGGCAACGGCCGACTTCGCCAACACGGCCGGGTGGCGCAGGGCCGACATGGGAGCGGTCAACGGCCACGGCAACGCCCGGTCGGTCGCGCGGACGCTGCGCACCCTCTCGCTGGGTGGCTCGTCCGGCGGCGTCCGCCTGCTCTCCCAGGACACCATCGACCTGATCTTCGACGAGCAGAGCCACGGCCCCGACCTCGTGCTCGCCGTGCCTCTCCGATTCGGCATCGGGATGGCGCTGCCGGAGACCGAGACGCTGCCCTACGCACCGCAGGGCAAGGCCTGCTACTGGGGTGGGTGGGGCGGCTCGGTGATCATCTGCGACCTCGACTCGCGGACGACGATCAGCTACATGATGAACCGGATGGCCCCCGGCATCATCGGCTCCGACCGGTCGCGGGCCTACGTCACGGCGATCACCGACTGCCTGGCATGAGCGCGCAGCGGGTCCTGCTCGACCACCCGGCGGAGGGCGTCGCACTCGTGACGCTGAACTACCCCGAGCGGATGAACTCGATGTCGTTCGACGTGATGCTCCCGCTGCGTGAGGTGCTCCGCGAGGTCGGCGACGACAACGACGTGCGCGCCGTCGTCCTCACGGGCGCGGGGAAGGGGTTCTGCTCCGGCGCCGACCAGAGCGGCGAGCGCGGCCGGATGCCGCACGTCGCCGGCCTGACCCAGGTCACCGTCGCGCTGCGTGCGATGGAGGTGCTCGACGAGGTGGTGCTGGCCCTGCGCGGGCTGCACCAGCCCGTGATCGCGGCGGTCAACGGCCCGGCCATCGGTGGTGGGCTGTGCCTCGCCCTCGCCTGCGACATCCGGGTGGCCGGGGAGGCGGCGTTCTTCCGCGCTGCCGGCATCAACAACGGCCTCACTGCCAGCGAGCTCGGGCTCAGCTACCTGCTGCCACGCGCGATCGGCTCCTCCCGCGCCGCCGAGATCATGCTGACCGGCCGCGACGTCGACGCCTCGGAGGCCGAGCGCATCGGCCTGGTCTCGCAGGTCGTGCCCGGAGACGACCTGCTCGCCCACGCCGTCGGGATCGGCACCCGGATCGCGGGCTGGAGCCGACCGGGCGTCGAGCTGACCAAGCGCACGCTGTGGTCGAGCCTCGACGCGAGCAGCCTGCAGGCACACATGCAGGCCGAGGGCCTCGGCCAGCTCTACGTGCGCCTGCTCACCGGCAACTTCGAGGAGGCCGTGGCCGCGCGCAAGGACGGCCGCGACCCGTCCTTCGACGACTGACGGTGCTAGCGCTGGGCGGCCAGTCGCACGTGCGTGCCGGCGCTGCCGTAGCCGTCGTACCCGCCGCGCCGCTCGAGCACCTCGACGTAGAACCCCGTGGGCAGCACGTCGGTGTAGGCGTGCAGCAGCTCGCCCTCCCCGATGCGGTCGTAGAGCAGGTGGTGGGCACGCAGGTCCCCGAGCAGCTCCGCTGACAGCGCGAACCGCGCCTCGAGGTCGACGTAGTAGTTGTCCGGCACCGCCATCAGCGCCACGCCACGCGAGGTCAGTCCCCGCACCGCGGCGAAGACGTCGTCGCAGCGGAAGGCCACCTGGGTGACACCGGTACGGCGGGTCGAACCGGGACCGGTCTCCTCCACGTTGAGCACGACGCGGAGGTCGCCGCGAGCCGGTCGAAGGGCGCGGCTGCGTAGTCGGCCGCGCGGCTCGACGAACTCCTCGACGGCGCCGGGCTCGAGGTCGAACACCGTCCGGAAGAAGCCGACCTCCTCGTCGAGGTCGTCTCCCGGGAGCGCCACGCCGATGTGGTCGATGCCGGTCAGGCACCCGGCGGCGTCGCCGATCGGCGTGAAGTCGCCCTGCCAGTACGACCCACCCGCCGCCGCGCCGCTGACGAACACGTGCAGGCCGGACGGGGCGGTGATCCCGGGCAGGGGAGCCTCGTCGCGTCCCCGGGTGGTGGCGACCGCCGGCCACAGCAGCGCCTTCGCGCGGTCGGCCACGTCGGCGACCGTCGGGCAGACGACGCCGAGCGCCGCTGTCTGCGCCGAGGCGCCGGGCGACTGGTTGACCACGACGTGGGCCTCACCGTTGCGCCACCACTCGACCGGCTTGCTGCGGTGCCGGCCGGCGGGAGCGAAGCCCAGCCCGGTGAGGAGCGCGGGCACGGAGGCGTCGCCCGGCGGGCTGGACAGCTCGAGGAAGGCGCTGTCGGTGCGTCCAGGGGGAGGGGCCGTGGCGGCGCTGCCCACGCGCCGGGCCAGCTGGTCCTCGAGGAACAGCAGCGAGCGCATGGCCGCCTCCGCCGTACGGCGTGGGTCGGTCTCGCGGACGACGTCGCTGAACACCTCCAGTGACACCGGACCGCGGTACCCCGCCTCGAGCGCGGCGGCCACCACCCCCTCGACGTCGAGCATTCCTTGCCCGGGGAAGCAGCGGTGGTGCCGGCTCCACTCCAGGACGCCCATGTCGAGCAGGGGAGCGTCGGCGACCTGCAGGAAGCCGATCCGGTCCCCGGGGATCTCGGACAGTGCCGCGCCGTCGTCACCTCGCGCCAGCAGGTGGAAGGTGTCGACGGCGAGCTGGACCGCCGGGTGGTCGGCCCGCTGGACCACGTCCCAGGCGTCTCCCAGCCGGTTGACGTGTCGCCCCCACGCGAGGGCCTCGTAGGCCACCGTCACGCCGTGCTCGGCAGCGAGCACTCCGATCTCGTGCAGCTGCTCGGCGGAGAGGTCGCGATCGGGCTGGGCACCGGCGGTGGCGTTCGAGCAGGCCAGGAAGGTGGTCGCGCCGAGATCGGCCATCACCCCCAGCTTCGTGCGCACGCGGTGGAGCACATCGGCGAAGCGTTCGGGCGCCACGCCCTCGACGTCGCGCACGGGTTGGAACAGGTCGATGCCCAGCCCGAGGTCGGCGCACCGCGTGGCGACCTCCTGGGGTGAGAGCGGGGAGGCGACGAGGTCGTTGTCGAAGACCTCGATGCCGTCGAAGCCGGCCGCAGCGATCGCCGGGAGCTTGTCGGCGAGGACTCCGCTGAGCGAGACCGTGGCGATGCCGGTGCGCATCAGGTGGTGAGCTCCTCGAAGTGACGGCCCATCCGTTCGGCGTCCGCGGGCAGTCCCGTGAACGTCTCGAACGCCGCGACCGCCTGCTGCACGGCCATACCGCCACCGGTCATCACCCGGCAGCCGCGCCGCCTGGCCGCGGTGACCAGCTCGGTCTCCAGGGGGAAGTAGACGACGTCGGAGACCCAGAGGTCCTCACGCAGCAGCTCCTCGGGCACCGACGACCCCGGGTGGCCGTGCATGCCGAGGGGGGTGGCGTTGACCAGTCCGCCCGCGGAGGCCACCGCGGGTGCGAGGTCGTGGGCGACGCCGACCCGCTCCTCGCCGTACCGCTTCGCCAGGCGTACGGCGCAGTCGTCGGCGCGCGCGATGTCGACGTCGTGCACGGCGACGTGCTCGGCGCCCTGGGCGAGCAGGCCGTACCCGACCGCGACGCCGGCACCACCCGCGCCGACGAGCACCACCCGGTCGCGCTCGGCGCCGCCCAACGTCCGCTGGAAGGCGCGGCTGAAGCCCGACCAGTCGGTGTTGCGCCCGAGACGACGGCCGTGCCGGAAGACGACGGTGTTGACCGCACCGAGGTCCTCGGCGTCGTCAGACAGGTCGTCGAGCAGTGGCACCACCGCCTGCTTGAACGGGTGGGTCACGTTGAGCCCGTCGAAGCCGAGGCGCTCGGCCCAGTCGAGCAGGTCCGGCAGTCCGTCGACCCCGATCCCGCGCCTGCCCGCGTCGATGATGCGATAGCTCAGCGTCAGCCCTTGCGCGTGGCCCTCGCGGACCTGCATGGCGGGTGTCAGCGAGGCCTCGATGTCGATGCCGACGAGGCCGAGCACGAACGAGCTCATGCGACGCTGGCGGTCACGCGGCCGCCGCGGGGAGCGCGCCGTGCGCCGATCTGGTGCGTCGGCACCTCGTGCGTCCTGCCCGGTCCGGTCGAGACGGCGATCGCGGAGATGACGCACGCGGCGGCGAAGAAGAACGCGACCTTGGTCCAGTTGTCCGGGTTCCCGTTGAGCAGGGCCTCCGCGATCGTGGGCGAGAAGCCGGCCAGTGCGAACCCGAACTGCGTGCCGATCGCCATCCCCGAGAGCCGGACGCTCGTCGGGAAGTACTCGGCGTACGTCGCGGGCCAGACGGCGTTGGCCATGCTGTAGACGATGCCGGCCAGGAGCACGCCGAAGACGAAGACGAGGAACCCGTTGGCGTCGGCGATGGCGCCGAGGAAGGCGAAGGTCAGCACGGCGCTGCCGAGCACCCCGGTGACGAAGATCGGCTTGCGACCCACGCGGTCCGAGAGCGTCGCCCACGCCGGGATCACCAGGATCGCGACCACGTTGGCGATGATCGCCACCCAGAGCATCAGGGTGTCGTCGATCCCGATGTCGTCGGAGGTCGCGAAGCTCAGGGCGAAGACCGCGAACATCGTGTTGATCGAGGCGATGAAGGCTGCGAAGAACACTCGGAGGACGCCGCGCCAGTGGTGGCGGAACAGCTCGTTGAGGGGAGTGCGCGGCACCGCGTCGCTCTCGGCCTCGACCTGGAACTCGGGAGTCTCGTCGAGGTTGCGCCGGATCATGTACCCGACCAGGACGACGAGAGCACTGATCCAGAACGGGATCCGCCAGCCCCATGACTGCAGCTGGGTGTCGGAGAGGACAGCCGCGAGCGGCAGGAAGATGGCGGGTGCCAGCACCTGTCCGCCCTGCGTGCCGCTCAAGGTGAAGCTGGTGAAGAAGCCGCGACGCTCGTCGGGAGCGTGCTCGAAGGACATCGAGTTGGCCCCCGCCTGCTCTCCCGAGGCGGAGAAGCCCTGGAGCAGGCGCAGGAGCACGAGCAGGATCGGCGCCAGGATCCCCACCTGGCCGTACGTCGGCAGGCACCCCACCAGGAACGTGGAGACACCCATCAGCAGCAGCGTCGAGATCAGCACCTTGCGGCGACCCAGCCGGTCACCGATGTGGCCCATGAAGAAGGACCCGATCGGGCGGGCGACGTAGGCCACGCCGAAGGTCGCGAACGCCGCGACGTGTGCCGCGGTGTCGTTCCCCTTGGGGAAGAAGATGTCGGGGAAGACCAGTGCGGCCGCCGTCCCGTAGATGGCGAAGTCGTAGTACTCCAGCGCGCTGCCGATCCAGGCCGCGAGCGCGGCCTTCTTCGGCGTCCTGATGATCTCGGTGTCGGCCATGGCTGGGAAACTAGGGTGACCGCAGTCACAGTGGCAATCGTTTGCCAGAATTTGCCATAGTGGTGCCATGGCCTCTCCGCAGCGCCCTGCGCGACCCGCCACCATCACCGACGTGGCGGCGGCAGCGGGGGTGGCTGCGTCCACGGTGTCGCGGTCGTTCACCCGTCCCGGCCGGGTGAACCACCGCACCCGCGAGCACGTCCTCGCGGTCGCCGAGAGCCTCGGCTACCAGCCCAACCCGGCCGCCCAGGCGCTCGAGTCGGGTCGCACCCGCACGGTCGGGCTGCTGGTCCCCGACATCACCAACCCCTACTTCGCCGGCATCATCAAGGGCGCCGAGCGGGCGGCAGGGGCCGCCGGCCTGACGCTCCTGCTGGGGGACACCCAGGAGAACCCGGCACAGGAGGCGGCGATGGTGCGCCGGCTGGGCAGGGCCGTCGACGGGTTCGTGCTCAGCGCATCTCGGCTGCCGGACGGCGATCTGCGCGCCGCGGCCGAGCGGGGCCCGGTCGCGCTGGTCAACCGCGCGGTGCCGGGGATCGCCTGCGTGGTGGCCGACTACGACAGCGGCACGCGGCAGATCGTCGACCACCTCGCGTCGTACGGCCATCGCTCGTTCGTGTTCGCCGGCGGACCGGCCGAGTCGTGGTCGGGCCGGCGCCGTTGGCAGGGCCTGCGCAGGGCGGCCCGGAGGCTGGGGGTCCAGGCGACGAGGTTCGGCCCCTTCCAGCCGACGCTGGCAGGTGGTCCCGCGGCGGCGGACGCGCTAGTCGCCAGCGGCGCGACGGCTGTGGTCTGCCACAACGACATGCTCGCCATCGGCCTGCTGCGTCGCCTCGCCGAGCGTGGTCTCTCGGTGCCGGGTGACCTCAGCGTGGTGGGCTTCGACAACATCTTCGGCACCGACTTCTGCCAACCGCCGCTCACGACCCTGGCCGAGCACACCGACGACGCGGGGGCCCGCGCAGTCGAGGCGCTCGTGCGACTGATGCCCCGGATGACCACCGACGAGCCGGCCCGGGTGCTGCCCACCGAGCTGGTGATCCGGGCCTCCACGGGTCCTGCGCCGTCACGATCCGTGTGATGGAGTGGGCGGATGCCCAACCGCCTGGCGAGTGCCACCTCGCCGTACCTCCTCCAGCACCAGGACAATCCCGTCGACTGGCAGGAGTGGGGACCGGAGGCGTTCGCGGAGGCGCGTGAGCGCGGGGTCCCCGTCCTGCTGAGCGTCGGGTACGCCGCCTGCCACTGGTGCCACGTGATGGCGCACGAGTCGTTCGAGGACGAGGCGACGGCGGCGTACCTCAACGAGCACTACGTGAGCATCAAGGTAGACCGCGAGGAGCGGCCCGACGTCGACGCGATCTACATGCAGGCGACGGTCGCGATGACCGGGCAGGGCGGCTGGCCGATGACGTGCGTGCTCGACCACGAGGGCAGCCCGTTCTTCGCCGGCACCTACTTCCCCGACCAGCCGCGGCACGGCCAGCCGAGCTTCCGTCAGCTCCTCGAGGCGATCGAC
This sequence comes from uncultured Actinomycetota bacterium, assembly GCA_963794435.1. Classification (GTDB taxonomy): domain Bacteria; phylum Actinomycetota; class Actinomycetes; order Propionibacteriales; family Nocardioidaceae; genus Marmoricola. The sequence goes on along the minus strand of CAWCDX010000008.1, from coordinate 6,693 downwards.
GACGCCTGGACGACGCGGCGCGACGAGGTGGTCGGGGCCGCGGAGCGGATCCGCGAGGCGCTGACGCGCAGCGCAGACCTCGGTGGCGGTGCGGCGTACGACGAGGACGCGCTGGGGACGGCCGTCGAGACCCTGGCGCGCGACTTCGACGACGAGTGGGGCGGCTTCGGTGGAGCGCCGAAGTTCCCGCCCTCGATGATCCTGGACTTCCTGCTACGGCACGGTGGTGACGCCGCCACCGCGATGGTGGGCAAGACCCTGGCCGCCATGTCCGCGGGTGGCATCCACGACCAGCTGGTCGGAGGGTTCGCCCGCTACGGCGTCGACCGTGCCTGGGTGGTGCCGCACTTCGAGAAGATGCTCTACGACAACGCCCAGCTGCTCTCCGTCTACGCCCGGTGGGCGGCACGGCACGACGACGAGCAGGCCGGGCGGATCGCACTGGGCGTCGCCGACTTCATGCTCTCGGAGCTGCTCACCGCCGAGGGAGCCTTCGCGAGCGCGCTGGACGCCGACTCCGAGGGCGCCGAGGGCACCTACTACGTGTGGACCCCCGAGCAGGTCGCCGAGGCGGTCGGCGACGACGACGCCGAGTGGGCCTGCGCGCTGCTCTCGGTCACCACTGAGGGGACCTTCGAGCACGGGACCTCCACGCTGCAGATGCAGGCCTCGCCCGACGACACGGTCCGGTGGGAACGGGTCCGGCTGGCCCTGAACGACGTCCGGACGTCGCGGGTGCGCCCGGCCCTCGACGACAAGGTGGTGGCGGCCTGGAACGGCCTGGCGCTCTCCGGACTGGTCGACGCCGGCACCCTCCTCGACGCCCCGGAGCTGGTCCACGCGGCCAGCCGGGCCGGCGAGTTCCTGGCCGCCGTGCACCTGAAGGACGGACGGTTGCTGCGCGTCTCGCGCGACGGCGAGGCCGGCCAGCATGCTGGTGTGCTGGAGGACCACGGCTGCCTGGCCACGGGCTTCCTGGCGCTGGCGTGCGCGACGGCGGACGCGACCTGGCTCGACCTGGCCGGTGAGCTGCTCGAGACCGTGCTCACCCGCTTCGACGCCGGTGACGGCGGCTTCCACGACACCGCCGACGACGCCGAGGAGCTGCTGGCGCGACCGCGCGATCCCTCCGACAACGCCAGCCCGAGCGGGCACTCCTCGGTGGTGCACGCCCTGCTGGCCTACGCGGCGCTGACCGGGTCAGGGCGCCACCGCGATGCCGCCGAGGCCGCCCTGGTGGTGAGCCGGCGCCTGTCCGACCAGAGCCCGCGCTTCGCCGGCTGGTCGCTGGCTGCGGCCGAGACCGCCCTCCACGGGCCCGTCGAGGTCGCGGTCGTCGGACCGTCCGGCCCCGAGCGCGACGCCCTCGAGCGCGCGGCGCGCCGGAACGCGCCCTTCGGCTCGGTCGTGGTGGCCGCAGTCCCGGGCGAGAGCGCGATCCCGCTGATGCAGGACCGTGACGTCGTCGACGGCAGGCCGGCGGCGTACGTCTGCCGTGGCTTCGTCTGCGAGCGCCCGGTGACCAGGTCGAGGCCCTGGTCGAGCAGCTACGCGTCGGCTGACCGGACCAGGTCGGGATGCGCGCGTCCCGCGACCAGTGGCAGGTCGAGGTAGGTCCGGATGCCCGGCGGAGCCGCGACGACGTACGGGATCGAGTTCACGCAGTGTGCGGCGGTGACCACGATGCCGGGGTTGCGCTCCAGCCCGGCCGCGATGGAGGTGGGGTGCCAGCCGTGGATCACCGCGAAGGTGTCCGGGTCTCCCTGCACCTCGACCTCGTAGCGCTGCCCCTCGGGACCCAACGTCCAGGGCGGGTCGAGGTGCTCCTCGCCCATCAGCCAGTTCACGGCGACCCGCACGACCACGGCATCGCCCACGACCGCCTCCCAGGCGAACCGGCGGGCCGCGACCTGGCCGGGCTCGATGGGGCCGATCGGCGACTCCGCGATCGTGGCCGAGGCGACGGCCACCTCCTGGGTCGGCACGATCCGGGCGTCGGCGAACCCGAGCGCGTCGAGGCACATCCGCACCGACTGCGTGAAGCCGCCGCTGAGCATGTCCAGCATCGGGCCCTGCAACGACTCCTTCGGGGTGCCGCCGAAGCCCATGAAGCCGCGCAGCACGTCGGGGGCGGCGTAGCTGCGGATGTCGGTGAACTCCTCGCCCCGCACGAACCGCACCGCGGAGCTCAACGAGGAGAACAGGATCGGGTGCAGGTCGGTGGCACCGCCGGGGTTGATCCCGGTGCCGTGCAGCGAGGTGCCACCCGCCTGGCAGGCCGCGTCGATCCGGTCGGTGTGCCCTGGCTCGGGGTAGAACCAGCCGACCGGGGTGACGACGTTCTTGCCCGACCGCAGGAGCGCGGCCACCTCACGCCCGCTCGGCAGGATCGGCGCGTAGACGACGGCGTCGGCCTCCAGCGCCAGGATCTCGTCGACGTCGTTGGTCGCGACCACGCCGACGGGGGCGGTGCCGACGATCTCGCCGACGTCCTTGCCGTGCTTGTCGGGGGAGTGCACCCAGCAGCCGACGAGCTCCAGGTCCGGGTGCAGCAGGACGGCCTCGATCGCCGCACGGCCGACGCCTCCGGTGGCCCACTGGACCACGCGGAGCCTCCCGGTCACCTGGTCGGCTCCACGTCCGCGCGCAGCGCCGGCGCGACCCGCTCGCAGATCAGGCGGAGGCTCTCCCACGAGGGCTCCGGGGGCAGGCCGCCACACATCGGGTGGGTGGATACCGCGCGCAGCTCCCTCGAACGACACTGGCGGACCAGCTCGTCGGGGTCGAGGACGACGTAGCGGCCGCCGGCGCGCAGCTCCTCGACCGTGGTCGAGTCGTCGGTGATCAACGCGTTGGTCGCGCCGGTCGTCGACCAGGCGCGGTAGGCCGTCGCGTCGGCCAGCAGGTGCTCGCCGTACGTCGCCCAGAAGTGGTCGGGGTCCTCGGCGCAGAACACCGTGGCCGGGCCTGCCGGGGGCAGCAGGACGAAGCCGGGCTCGCGGCCGTGACGGCGGCACTCGTCGTGGTAGATCTCGCGCAGCTCCTTCTCGGCGACGTTGGGCTGGAAGTTCAGGCCGAGCCGGGCCGCCCGCCGCGCGGCGGCGGGGGTGCCGCCGCCGTAGAAGAAGAACGGGTGCGGGTCGCTGAAGGGCAACGGGGTGATGCTCACCTGACGCCCGTCGTGCTCGACCTGCTCCCCGCGCCACAGCGCCAGCAGGAGCTCGATGCGTCGCTCGATGTCGGCACCTCGGGTCTTCCACGGCCGGCCGAAGAGGGCGTACTCCTCAGGTCGGTAGCCGAGGCCGAACGTGTAGCTGACCCGGCCTCCGCTGAGGTGGTCGAGCACGGCGACGTCCTCGGCCAGCTTGACCGGCTCGTAGAAGTTCACCAGCAGTGCCGAGACGGTGATCGGGATGCGCGAGGTGCGCGCAGCCACGGCAGCCGTGGCGACGAGCGGGCTCGGCAGGTAGCCGTCGTCGGACGCGTGGTGCTCGCTGACCAGGATCGCGTCGTGGCCGTGCTCGTCGAGGTAGGCGGCTTGGTCGAGCGCGCGGGAGAAGAGCTCCTGACGCGTGGGCCGGTCTGCTCCCGGTGCGCGGAAGTCGAAGCGGGAGACGAAGGTGGTCATCGGCGTCTCCTCCGTCTGGACAACTAGAACCGGTTGCAGTTCTATCACTCCACTCGTACTTTGACACGTGTCAAAAGCAGGGAGGCGTCGTGGCGGAGACCGTTCAGCAGCTGTTGCGGGAGAGAGCGGCTGATGACAGCCCGGGGGTGCGGCACGGCGACCGCACCTGGTCCTGGCGGGAGCACCTCGGGGAGTCCTCGGCCGAGGCAGCCGGGTTGATCGGGCTGCTCGACACAGACCGTCCCCCGCACGTGGGCGTGCTCCTGGGCAACACCCCGCAGATGTTGCGCGCGATGGCAGCTGCGGCGCTGGGCGGCTACGTCCTGTGTGGCATCAACACCACGCGTCGCGGTGCGGGTCTCGCGGCCGACGTACGTCGCGCCGAGTGCCAGGTCCTGCTCACCGACGCCGAGCACCACCACCTGATCGACGCGCTGGAGCCTCATCAGCTCGACGGCGTCACGGTCATCGACACCTCCTCGCAGGAGTGGGCCGACCTCGTCGCGGGAGCGGGTGCACTCACCCCGGTGCGCGAGGTGGGTGCGATGGACACCTTCATGATGATCTTCACCTCGGGCACGAGCGGCGAGCCCAAGGCGGTCCAGGTGGCCCACCTGATGGTGCTCTTCTCCGGGCTCAACCTCGTGGACCGCTTCCAGATCACGCCGGCGGACGTCTGCTACCTCGCGATGCCGCTGTTCCACTCCAATGCCGTGGTGGCCGGCTGGGCCGTCGCGATCGCGAGCGGTGCCGCGATGGTGCCGGCGAAGTTCTCTGCGTCCCGCTTCCTCGACGACGTGCGTCGACACGGCGCGACGTACATGAACTACGTCGGCCGTCCGCTCGCCTACGTGCTGGCCACGCCCGAGCAGCCCGACGACGCCGACAACCCGCTCCGGGTGGCGTTCGGCAACGAGGCGAGCGACCGCGACATCGACGAGTTCTCCCGCCGGTTCGGCTGCGAGGTGATGGACGGCTTCGGCTCCACCGAGCTGGCGGTGATCATCACCCGCGAGCCCGGCACCCCTCCCGGCTCGATCGGCAAGGGCTTCGAGGGTGTCGCGGTCTACGACGCCGAGACCCTCGAGGAGTGCGCGGTCGCGGTCTTCGACGAGCACGGCGCCCTGGCCAACGCCGACCAGGCCGTCGGTGAGCTGGTCAACACGCAGGGCGCGGGGTACTTCAGCGGCTACTACAACGACGAGCAGGCCAGCTCCGAGCGGTTGCGGCACGGCATGTACTGGTCAGGGGACCTCGCCTACCGTGACGCGGAGGGATGGATCTACCTCGCCGGTCGGACGGCCGACTGGATGCGCGTCGACGGCGAGAACATCGCCGCGGCCCCGGTCGAGCGGATCCTGACCCGGCTGCCGGCCCTCAGCCAGGTCGCGGTGTACGCCGTGCCCGACCCGCACATCGGTGACCAGGTGATGGCCGCGGTCGTGCTGCAGGACGAGGCGACGCTCGCGCCCACCGAGCTCGAGGACTTCCTGCTCGCGCAGCCGGACCTCTCGCCCAAGGCCTGGCCGCGTTACGTGCGCATCGCCGACGCGCTGCCGGCCACCGCGACCAACAAGGTGCTCAAGCGCGAGCTCGTCGCCCAGGGTGCGACCGCCGGAGCGGGCGAGCAGCTGTGGGAGCGCGAGCAGCGGGGGACCACCTACCTCGCGACTCAGCCCAGGTGACGGGTGAGGAACTCGACCTGGTGGCCGGCCGCGGCCTCGAACCAGGGCTTGCCCGGCCACACGTCGAAGTGGTCGCACGGGTAGTGCCGCACCTCGGCGCGGGCCTTGAACGCCGCCTTCGCCGCCGCGTGCGGGGGAGCACTGCGGTCGAAGTCGGCGATCTGCACGAGCACCGGGGCGGCGATCCTGTCGGCCGCCCTGGCTGAGCGCTGGTTGCCGAGCTCGAAGCCCATGGCGGCGTCGATCTCGTTGCGCCAGGTGGGCCCGGCGATGGACAGGTAGTCCTCGAGGCTGCCCTCGAGGGTCAGCGCGCCCATCTCGCCGGGCCGTGCGACGACGGGCATCATCACCGCGGAACGGTGGGCTGCGGTCGACACCCGCGAGCGGAGGCCGGCGAAGGTCGAGCGCGCCATCTCCGAGGGCTTGTGCGTGGCCAGCGCGTGCCGTCCGGCGGCGAGGCCGTCCACGAGCGGGGTCAGGGACACCACGGCCGCGACGTCCGGGCGGTCCGCCGCGGCCTCGAGCGCGTGACCGCCCGACAGCGAGACCCCCCAGAGCACCAGCCGCTGGGCATCCACGCCGGGCAGGGCGGCCGCCGCGGTCATCGCCGCCCGGTAGTCGTCGACCTGGCGGGCGATGCTGACCGTCTGCCGGGGAGTGCCGCTGCTCGCACCGAAGCCCCGGTAGTCGAAGGCGAGCACGTCGAGGCCGTTGGCGGCCAGCTGCTCGGCGAAGGGGGCGAGCCCGGAGTCGACGGTGCCGGCCAGGCCGTGCGCCATCACGACGGCGGGCCGCCCGGCCGCTGTCGCCAGCGCGTCGCCCTCGGCGGTGAAGTGCCAGGCGGCGCACTCGACTCCCTGGGAGAGGAAGGTGACCTCGTCGTGCTTGATGGCGTTCACAGGACCGTCCCGTAGATCGTGCGCAGCCAGATCGTGGTGACCGCCTCCACCTGTTCGTCGACGGAGAGGGTCCCGCCGCGCACCACCCGCTCCAGGGCCCGGTCGTTGAGCTCGAGCAGGACGGTGGCGAGCGCGACCGGGTCAGGACCCGCCGGGGCCGTGCCCGCCTCCCGCTCGGCCCGGATCATCTCCGCCAGGGGCTCGACGAACGAGAGTCGGTCGGCGTCCCACATCTCGCGCACGGTCTCGCTGGTCGCACGCGCCTCGAGCATCGCGGCGAACAGGTGCTCGTGGCGCTTCATCGCCTCGAACAGCCCGGTGATCATCGTGGTGATCCGCGACTCCGGGGTGCCCTCGTCGGAGGTGAGCAGTCGCGAGGCGGCGAACACCTCGTCGTAGAGCTCCTCCATCAAGGCCGCGACGGCGGTGGCCTTGTTCTCGAAGTAGAAGTAGAAGGCCGAGCGGGTGACCCCCGCGCGCC
>CAWCDX010000007.1:0-158720 GCA_963794435.1 uncultured Actinomycetota bacterium | reverse complement strand
GTGAGCGCCGCGGTCGAGCGTCATCTCGATCAGCGAGTCGACGGCATCGTGGTGATCGTGCCGGTTGCTTCCGCCCAGGCCGCCCTCGACGGCCTGGATGCGGACGTACCACTCGTCGCCATCGATGGTGATCCCTCCCGACTGTCGGGCCTGGTCACCGTCGACCAGGTCGAGGGGGGCCGTCTGGCTACGCAACTGCTTCTCGACTCCGGTCACACCACGGTCTGGCACGTGTCGGGTCCGCCTGACTGGTTCGACAGCGCCGGTCGTGTCGAGGGGTGGCGAACGACACTCGAGGCCGCCGGCCGCGAGGTGCCGCCGATCATCGCCGCGGACTGGACGTCCCAGGCTGGCTATCGCGCGGGTCAGATGCTGGCGAAGATGCCGGAGGCGACCGCAGTGTTCGCCGCGAACGACCATCTCGCCCTCGGCATCATCAAGGCGCTGGGAGACCTGGGGCATGCCGTGCCCGGGCGCCTCAGCCTCGTCGGCTTCGATGACATCCCTGAGGCGGCGTACCTGACTCCGGCGCTGACCACCATCCGGCCAGACTTCGCGGAGGTGGCCCAACGCGCGGTTGACGCGATCGTCACCTGGCGCTCGCAGGGAGGTGCGGCGCCCCGGGTGCCCGCCGTCCCGCCGACCCTCGTGGTCCGCGACAGCGTGGCACCGCCGCGTGGCTGAGCACGAGGTCGGCCACGCTTCGTTCACTTTCGGCGGCAGAGGGTCAGTGTTAGCGTTCACACCCAGGCATTTCGTGCCGCCGTTCGGGGTACGAGCCGATCACAGCCGATCTCCAGAGGAGTGTCGTGAGCCGCGCCGAGAATAACGCAGCGGAGTACGTCGTGGGTGTCGACTACGGCACGCTCTCGGGTCGTGCAGTCGTCGTGCGGGTCAGTGACGGCGAGGAGCTGGCCGACGCGGAGGTGGAGTACGCGCACGGTGTGCTGGACGAGGCGTTGCCCGACGGGACGGCCCTGGCCGCCGACTGGGCGCTCCAGGTGCCGGATGACTACCGCGAGGTCCTCCGTGTGGCGGTGCCGAAGGCGGTCCAGGACGCCGGCATCGACCCCGCCGACGTCGTGGGCATCGCCACGGACTTCACCGCGTGCACGATGGTGCCGACGCTCGCCGACGGGACCCCGCTGAACGAGGTGGACGGCTTCGAGGACCGGCCGCACGCCTACGTGAAGCTCTGGAAGCACCACGCGGCACAGCCGCAGGCCGACCGGGTCAACAGCGTCGCGGAGGAGCGCGGGGAGCCGTGGTTGGCGCGGTACGGCGGACTGATCAGCTCCGAGTGGGAGTTCGCGAAGGGCCTGCAGGTCTTCGAGGAGGACCGGGAGGTCTACGACCGGATGGAGCGGTGGGTCGAGGCCGCCGACTGGATCGTGTGGCAGCTGTGTGGCGAATACGTGCGCAACGCCTGCTCGGCCGGCTACAAGGGCATCCTCCAGGACGGGCAGTACCCGACGCCCGACTTCCTCGAGGAGCTCGCTGAGGGGTTCGGTGGATTCGTCCAGGACAAGCTGGAGCAGCCGGTTCGGCAGCTCGGCGATCGAGCGGGTCGCCTGACCGCGGAGGCAGCCCGGTGGACGGGCCTGCCCGAGGGCATCGCCGTGGCCGTCGGCAACGTCGATGCCCACGTGACGTCGGCCGCCGTCAACGCCCTCGACCCGGGCCAGATGGTCGCGATCATGGGGACGTCGACCTGCCAGGTGATGAACGCCGACGTGGTGCGCGAGGTCCCCGGGATGTGCGGCGTCGTCGACGGCGGCATCGTCGCGGGCAGCTACGGCTACGAGGCCGGGCAGAGCGGCGTGGGTGACATCTTCGCGTGGTTCACCCGGAGCTGCGTGCCGGAGTCGTACGCCGTGGCGGCGCGCGAGGCGGACGAGAGCCTGCACGAGCACCTGACCCGGCTGGCGGCGAAGAAGGAGGTCGGTCAGCACCGGCTGGTCGCCCTCGACTGGCACTCGGGCAACCGGTCGGTCCTGGTCGACCACCGTCTCTCCGGGCTGGTCGTCGGCCTGACCCTGACCACCCCGCCCGAGGACGTGTACCGGGCGCTGCTGGAGTCCACCGCCTTCGGCATGCGGGTCATCGTGGAGGCCTTCGGCGCGGCCGGGGTGCCCGTCGAGGACCTGATCGTGGCCGGCGGACTCACCAAGAACCGGTTCCTGATGCAGATGTACAGCGACGTGCTGCGGATGCCCCTGTCGGTGGCCGGCTCCACGCAGGCACCTGCGCTGGGCTCGGCCATCCATGCCGCCGCGGCCGCCGGCTGCTACCCCGACGTACCGGACGCTGCGGCCGCCATGGGGCGGGTCGACCGGGATGCCTATCGCCCTGACGAGGAGCGCGCGACGGCCTATGACGGGCTGTTCGAGATCTACCGGGAGCTGCACGACCACTTCGGACGGGAGACCTCGCTGATGCACCGATTGAAGGACTTGCCATGACCGTGTCGGAGGAGGTGGCGCGCACGCTGGAGGAGCTGCGCGCGGAGGTCTGCGCGCTGCACGCCGAGCTGCCGCGGTACGGCCTGGTGGTCTGGACGGCGGGCAACGTCTCGGCGCGCGTGCCCGGCGCGGACCTGCTGGTCATCAAGCCGTCAGGCGTGTCCTACGACGAGCTCACGCCGGAGAACATGGTGGTCTGCGACCTCGACGGGGAGGTCGTCGAGGGCGACCACTCGCCGTCGTCGGACACCGAGGCGCAGGCCTACGTCTACCGGCACCGCCCCGACCTGGGCGGGGTGGTGCACACCCACTCTCCCTACGCCACCGCCTGGGCGGCGCGCGGGGAGCCCGTGCCGTGCGTGCTGACGATGTGCGCCGACGAGTTCGGCGGCGCGATCCCGGTGGGTCCGCTCGCGGCCATCGGTGACGACTCCATCGGGCGCGGAATCGTCGAGACCCTCCGTGACACCCGCTCGCCCGCGGTGCTGATGCAGAACCACGGCGTCTTCGCCGTCGGCGCCTCGGCGCGCGACGCCGTCAAGGCCGCCGTCATGTGCGAGGACGTCGCCCGCACCACTCACCTCGCCCGCCAGCTCGGCGACCCCGTGCCGATCCCGGACGAGATGGCCTCCCGGCTCTTCGAGCGCTACCAGAACGTCTACGGACAACGAGGGGACGACTGATGACCGCGGAGCTGTGGTTCCTCACCGGCAGCCAGAGCCTGTACGGCCAAGAGACGTTGGACCAGGTCGCCGAGCAGTCCCAGGACATCGCCGCCCGGCTCGACGCCCAGGACGACGTACCGGTCCCCGTGGTCTGGAAGCCGACCCTGCTCGACGCCGAGTCGATCCTTCGTCAGATGCTCGAGGCGGATGCCGCGCCCGAGTGTGTGGGCGTCATCGCGTGGATGCACACCTTCTCCCCGGCGAAGATGTGGATCGCCGGTCTCAACGCCCTGACCAAGCCGCTGCTCCACCTGCACACCCAGGCCGGGATGGAGCTGCCCTGGGACACCATCGACATGGACTTCATGAACCTGAACCAGGCCGCACACGGCGACCGCGAGTTCGGCTTCATCCAGTCGCGGCTCGGCGTGCCTCGCAAGACCGTCGCGGGCCACGTCGACTCTCCTTCCGTCGCACGCCGGGTCGGGGAATGGGCCCGTGCCGCGCTCGGCGCGGCCGAGCTCCGCAGCTTGCGGCTCGCCCGGTTCGGGGACAACATGCGCGACGTCGCCGTCACCGAGGGCGACAAGGTTCAGGCGCAAGCCACCTTCGGCGTCTCGGTCAACACCTACGCCGTCAATGACCTGGTCGCCGAGGTCGAGGCCTCCGAGGACCCCGACGTCGACGAGCTGGTCGCCGAGTACGCCGACCTCTACGACGTGGCCGCCGAGCTGTTGCCCGGCGGTGAGCGACACGATTCCCTGCGCGACGGCGCTCGCATCGAGCTGGGCCTGCGCGCGTTCCTCGAGCGCGGTCAGTTCGGCGCCTTCACCACCAACTTCGAGGATCTCGGCGGGCTGCGGCAGCTGCCGGGCCTGGCCGTCCAGCGGCTGATGGCCGACGGCTACGGGTTCGGCGGAGAGGGCGACTGGAAGACCGCGGTGCTCCTGCGCACCATGAAGACGATGGCTCACGGCCTCCCGGGCGGCACCAGCTTCATGGAGGACTACACCTACCACCTCGTCCCCGGCGAGGAGCGGATCCTCGGGGCACACATGCTCGAGGTCTGTCCCACGATCACCTCGGCCAGACCCAGCCTGGAGATCCACCCGCTCTCCATCGGCGCCCGCGAGGACCCCGTCCGGCTCCGCTTCGTCGCAGACGGTGGCGCAGGTTTCGTGGCAGGGATGTCGGACATGGGGGACCGCTTCCGGATCACGCTCAACGAGATCGAGGTCGTCGCTCCCGACCACGATCTCCCCCGGCTACCCGTCGCGTGTGCCGTGTGGAAGCCTCGTCCCTCGCTGGAGACCTCCGCCGAGTCGTGGCTGATGGCCGGCGCTCCCCATCACACCGTCCTCACCAAGGCGTTGCCGAGGGGTGCGATGGAGGACCTCGCGACGATCACCGGCGTAGAGCTGGTGGCCATCGACGCCGAGACCACCATCGCTTCGATCACCCGCGAGCTGCGCTGGAACGCCGCTTACCACCGCCTCGCCGCGCGGCTCTGAGGTTCACCCCGGCTCGCGCCGTTACCGTGCTCAGCTTCGGCAAGGAGTCGCGCCCACGTCCGGCGTGTGACGGTTGACACAGTGATTGTGAGCGATAACAATCGATGAGGGCAGAGGCCTTCACCTCGGCCGTCCCTCCTTCGGACACAGGAGTGCGAGATGCAAGCTGGAAACGACGACGCCGCAGCAGGTCACCCAGGCCGCGCAGAACGCCCCGGGCGATTCCGAGCTCGCGGAGCAGGCGCTGGAGGAGCTCGAGTGGCGAGACGCCAGGCGTTCAGCGACCGACCGAGGTCCGAGGTTCGCCTCCACCCGCCGGGCTGCCCTGACCGGCGGTGGCGCGGGACTGGCAGCCATGTTGCTGGCTGCCTGCAGCTCGAGCAACGACAAGGCCTCGGCTGCCTCGGCAGGGGGCACCTTCGGGTCCTCCAAGAAGCTGAAGTTCGTCTTCGTCAACCACGTGACGACCAACCCGTTCTTCGTGCCCACCCGCTACGGAGCGGAGGACGCCTGTGCCCTGCTGGGCTGTGAGTACCAGTGGACCGGCTCGGAGAACAGCAACGTCAACGAGATGGTCAACGCGATGAGCACGGCCATCACCGGGGGCGCCGACGGCATCGCGGTGGCCCTGGTCGACAACAAGGCGTTCAACGCGCCCACCGACTCCGCGATCAAGGCAGGCATCCCGGTCGTCGGCTACAACGCGGACGCCGCCAGCAACAGCCGGTTGGCCTACATCGGTCAGGACCTGTTCGCGTCCGGTCAGGCGATGGGCAAGCGCATCGTCGACCTGGTCGGGCAGGGCAACGTCACCCTGTTCATCGCGACTCCCGGCTCGACCAACCTCCAGCCGCGCATCGACGGCGCGCTGTCGGTGCTGAAGGGCAACAGCGCGATCAAGACGAGCACGGTCGCCACCGGTGCCGCCGTACCCGCCGAGCTGTCGGCCATCGACTCCTACGTCACCGGCCACAGCGACGTGAAGGGCCTGTTCGCCGTCGACGCCGGAAGCACCCAGAGCGTGGCGCAGGTGATGCAGAAGCACTCGCTGCGCGGCAAGGGCGTGAAGGGCGGCGGCTACGACATCACGCCGACGACGCAGAAGCTGCTCGCCGCCGACCAGATCGACTTCACCATCGACCAACAGCCCTACCTGCAGGGCTTCCTGCCGGTGCTCGAGCTGTACCTGTACGCCGTGTCCAAGACGCTGACAGGCATGGCCGACGTCAACACCGGACTGAAGTTCCTCGACAAGGACACCGTGAAGCCCTACAACAGCACGAAGTCGCGCTACGAGGGCACCTCGAAGGCTGCCGGCGTCTCCAAGGCCTGATCGTCCGTGACGACGGACGTCGGGACGCCGCGACCGACGGGGCGCGCAGGGGGCGTCCGGATCGGAGCCGGCCTGCGTCGACTGCTCACCCTGCGCGAGGGCAGCATCGTCGTGGTGACGATCCTGGCCATCGTCTACTTCTCCGTGGTCAACGACACCTTCATGACCACGGCCAACATGAAGAACCTGCTGCCCTACTTCGCCCCCTTCGCCATCCTGGCCGTGGGCGAGGTCATGCTGATGGTGGCCGGCGAGATCGACCTGTCCATCGGCTCGGTCTACCTCTTCACGCCGTTCATGTTCTATGAGTTCCACGAGCTCGGACTCTCGCTCGTCGTGTGCCTGGTGGCGTGCCTGGTGTGTGCTGGGCTGGTGGGGATGCTCAACGGTTTCCTCACCGCAGTGATCGGCATCTCCTCGTTCATCGTCACGTTGGGCACGCTGCTCGGTGTCGGCGGCCTGACGCTGATCATCTCCAGCGCTGCACCGGTGGACATGCCAGGCGCCGCGGTCACCTCGAAGACCGTCCAGGTGACTCACGTGGTCAACGGCCACACGATCACGCTCCCCCAGCAGGTCAACTCGGTGGGTGGGTTCGCCAGGATCTTCGGGGCGGGCACCTACTCCGAGCTGTTCTGGGCGCTGCTGGTCGTGGCCGTCATGCACGTCGTGCTCACGCGCAGCCGGTGGGGCATCTACACCGTCGCTGTCGGAGGCAACCGGCTCGGCGCGGCCGAGGCCGGCATCAAGGTACGTCGGGTCGTCATCCGCAACTTCGTCCTCTGCGCGGTCCTCGCCGGGTTCGTCGGCGTGCTCGAGGCGACACGTGCGGGCACGGTCACCCCTGACACCGCGGGTGCTGCGGAGACGATGTTCCGAGCAGTGTCGGCGGCGGTCATCGGCGGCACGCTGCTCGCCGGCGGGGAGGGCACTGTCATCGGCGCGCTGTTCGGTGCACTGTTCCTCGGTGTGCTGCGCGACGGCCTGACGCTCCAGGGTGTGAGCGCCGACTACCTCGACTTCATCCTCGGTATCGCGATCCTGCTGGCCATGTGCGTGAACGTCTACGTCGGCCGGGTGAGGAGGGGAAGCGGTCATGCCTGAGTCCACGGGAGACGACGTCCTTCGGATCGAGCACGTCTCCAAGCGGTTCGGCGCCGTCACCGCGCTGCGCGACATCAACCTCAACCTGCGCAAGGGCGAGGTGCTCGGTCTGCTCGGCGACAACGGTGCCGGCAAGTCGACGCTGATGAAGATCATCGCCGGTTTCCAGAACGCCGACACCGGCCGCCTCCTCGTCAAGGGCGACGAGGTGACCTTCCGCGACGTCGACCATGCCCGGTCCCTGGGCATCGACTGCGTCTACCAGGACCTTGCCCTCGTCAACGAGCTCGACGTCGTCCAGAACATGTTCCTCAAGCGCGAGCTCGCTCTCCCGGCCGCTGCCCCTGCTCGCACGCAAGAAGATGAGTCGCCTCACCCGCGAAGCACTGGACCAGATCGGCATCAACATCCCGCGGCTCGACGTACCCGTGGCCCGGCTCTCCGGGGGCCAGCGGCAGGCCATCGCAGTGGCCCGCACGGTGACGTCCGAGGCCGACATCATCCTGCTCGACGAGCCCCTGGCCGCCATGGGCGCCAAGGAGGGAGCCATGATCCTCGACCTCGTGCAGAAGCTGCGCGAGGAGGGCAACGTCTCCATCATCATGATCGCCCACAACTACGTCCACGTGCTGCAGTCCTGCGACCGGGTGAACCTGATCCAGGGTGGCGAGATCACCTTCGACAAGCCGACGTCGGAGACCTCGGTGGAAGAGCTGAACGAGATGGTGGTCGAGGAGTACCGGCGCGCACGCCGCGACGCCCAGGCAGGATGACCCGCCGGTCGTCACGCACCAAGAGTGATGGTCCGCCACCCGGGCAGCGAGACGATCGTCCTGCCCTAAGCGGGTGCGCTCGACCTTGGCCAGCCGGAGCCAGGTGTCCACGACGGTGTCGGGGTTGAGCGACATCGACTCGATGCCCTGCTGCAGCAGCCACTCGGCGAGGTCGGGGTGGTCCGAAGGCCCCTGGCCGCAGATGCCGACGTACTTGTCGAGGTCGCGGCAGGCCTTGATCGCCCGCTTCAGCAGCTCGAGCACGGCGGGGTCGCGCTCGTCGAAGCTCTCGGCCACGAGGCTGGAGTCGCGGTCGACCCCCAGGGTCAGCTGGGTGAGGTCGTTCGACCCGATCGAGAAGCCGTCGAAGTGCTCGAGGAACTGCTCGGGGATGACCGCGTTGGAGGGCACCTCGCACATCATCACCACCTGCAGGTCGTTCTCGCCGCGGACCAGGCCGTGCTCGCCGAGCAGGTCGATGACGCCCTTGGCCTCGGCGACGGTGCGCACGAACGGGATCATGATCTTGACGTTGGTCAGGCCCATCTCGTCGCGCACGTGCCGCAGCGCCTCGCACTCCATCGCGAAGCAGTCGACGAACTCCTCCGAGAGGTACCGCGAGGCCCCGCGGTAGCCGATCATCGGGTTCTCCTCGTCGGGCTCGTAGCGCGGGCCGGCGACGAGGTTGGCGTACTCGTTGGACTTGAAGTCGCTCATCCGCACGATGACCGGCTCCGGCGCGAAGGCAGCCGCGATCATCGAGACTCCTTCGGCGACGCGCTGGACGAAGAACTCGCGCGGGCCGGGGTACGCGGCGATCAGCTCCTCGATCTCCTCGCGGAGGTCGTCGTCGTCGAACTCTGATCCCGGCGGCCATGTCCAGCAGCGCCTTCGGGTGGATCCCGATCTGCCGGTTGATGATGAACTCCAGCCGGGCGAGCCCGACCCCGTGGTGCGGCAGCCGGGAGAACGCGAACGCCTGGTCCGGCGTACCGACGTTCATCATGATCTTCACCGGGATGTCGGGCATCGAGTCGAGCTCGGTCGTCTCGACGTCGAAGTCGAGCAGGCCGTCGTAGACGAAGCCGGTGTCACCCTCCGCGCAGGACACCGTGACCTCGTCGCCGTCCGCGAGGTCCTTGGTGGCGCTCCGGGTGCCGACCACCGCGGGAATGCCCAGCTCGCGGGCGATGATCGCGGCGTGGCAGGTGCGGCCGCCGCGGTTGGTGACGATCGCGGCAGCCCGCTTCATGATCGGCTCCCAGTCGGGATCGGTCATGTCGGCGACGAGGACCTCGCCCTCGTTGAACTCGTGCATCTCCTCCGAGGAGCCGAGGATGCGCACGGCGCCGGCGCCGATCTTCTGGCCGATCGCGCGACCCTCCACCCGCACCGAGGCGTCCTTGGTCACCGACCGGTCGATCTTGAACCGCTCGAGCGAGCTCCCGTCTTGCGCGACTGCACCGTCTCCGGCCGTGCCTGGAGGACGTAGAGCTTCTCGTCGAGGCCGTCCTTGGCCCACTCGATGTCCATCGGCCGGCCGTAGTGCTCCTCGATGGTCAGCGCGTGCCGGGCCAGCTCCTCGACCTCGGAGTCAGTCGAGGCTGAACAGCCGAGCGTCGGCCGCGTCGACGTCGACGAAGGCCGTGGTCTTCCCGACCTCTGCGTCGTCGGTGTAGATCATCTTGGTGGCCTTGCTGCCGATGCCTCGCTTGAGGATCGCCGGCCGCTTCGCCCTCAGCGCAGGCTTGTAGACGTAGAACTCGTCGGGGTTGACCGCCCCCTGCACAACCCCCTCCCCCAGCCCGTACGCCGAGGTGATGAACACCGCGTCGTCGAAGCCGGACTCGGTGTCCATCGTGAACATCACGCCCGAGGAGGCGAGGTCGGAGCGCACCATCCGCTGCACCCCTGCGGAGATGCCGACCTCGGCGTGCTCGAACCCGTGGTGCACGCGGTAGGCGATCGCGCGGTCGTTGTAGAGCGAGGCGTAGACCTCGCGCACCGCGAGCAGGACCGAGTCGATGCCGCGCACGTTGAGGAAGGTCTCCTGCTGCCCGGCGAAGGAGGCATCGGGCAGGTCCTCCGCGGTGGCCGAGGAGCGTACGGCGAACGACGGCTCCCCTGTTCCGTCCCCGTCGAACTCGTCGACCAGCTTCTCGAAGGCCTCCCGGATCTCGTCCTCGAGACCGTCGGGGAACTCCTGCTCGACGATCCAGCCGCGGATCTCCTTGCCCGCCGCGGCCAGCGGCGGGTGTCGTCGGTGTCGAGACCCTCGAGCCGCTCGACGATCCGCTCGTCGAGGCCGTCGGTGGTCATGAACCGGTGGAAGGCCGCGGCCGTCGTGGCGAACCCGTCGGGCACGCTGACCCCGAGGTCGGTCAGGTTCGCGACCATCTCGCCCAGCGAGGCGTTCTTGCCCCCGACCTGGTCGAGGTCGTCCATGCCGAGCTCGGAGAACCACCGGACGCTGGGCTCTGTGGCTGGAGTCGTTCACGGTTGCTCCTCCTGCTGGTAGGTCCGGGCGCCGTGGGACCGTCGCCGCCCGCCGCTCGAGGTTCTCTGTTCCCCGCACGAGCGTCTGCATGATCACCGTCGAGATCTCCTCCACCGACCGGGCCGAGGTGTCGACCACGGGCACCCGGTGGGCGGCGTACAGCTGCTTGGCCCGCCGCAGCTCCCACCGGCACTGCTCCGACCGAGGCGTAGCTCGAGCCCGGGCGGCGCTCGCCGCGCACCCGGCTGAGCCGGTCGACGGTGGTGGTCAGCCCGAAGCAGCGCTCGGCGTACCCGCGCACCGGCCCGGGCAGGTGCTCGCTGCTCGAGATCCTCGTCGACGAGCGGGTAGTTCGCCACGAACAGGCCGTGCTGCAGGGCGAGGTACATGCTGGTCGGCGTCTTGCCGCAGCGCGACGGCGCCAGCAGGATCACGTCGGCCTTCTCCATCGCCCGCGAGCTCTGCCCGTCGTCGTGCTCGATGGTGAACTCGACGGCGGCCATCCGGTTGTTGTAGCGCTTGACGTCGCCCATCCCGTGCAGACGAGCTGCCTGGTGGATGCCTCGCGCGCCGAGGACCTCCTCGACCCTGTGACATGTGCAGGTCGAAGAAGTCGATGATCGGGGCCTGCGTCTTCGCGAGCTCCTGGCGCACCTCGTCGACCGCAGCCGTGGTGAACACGAGCGGGACGACCGGGCCGTCCATCAGCCCATCGAGCATCTGCACCACCCGGCGGGCCTCCTCGACGGTGGAGATGAACGGGATCAGGGTCCGCTCGAAGCGCAGGTCGGGGAACTGGATGAGCAGGGCGTTGCCCATCGTCTCCGCGCTGATGCCGGTGCTGTCGGAGAGGAAGAAGACTGGGACGACGCCGTCGCCGGGCTCCTCGTCCATCGCCGACCTCCCTCCGGGCCTGCGACGCTATCGCGGCCGGCTCCGGGCGAGGTAGCCGGGCGATTCGTTTCATTCTCGGGGCTTCCCTTCTCCGCGATGCGCCGCAGCCGTCTACGGTGCGGGGGTGCCAGACGCCTCCTACCTCCCCATCGCCCACCACGGCCTGATCGGCGACCTCCGCACCTGCGCCCTGGTGGGCTCGGAGACGACCATCGACTGGTTCTGCGCCCCGCGGTTCGACTCACCGAGCATCTTCGGGGCGCTCCTGGACCCCGAGAAGGGCGGCCACTGGCGGCTGGAGCCGGTCGGGGCGAAGGCCACGACGAGCCAGTTCTACTTCCCCGACTCCAACATCCTGGTCACCCGGCTGATGACCGAGGAGGGGGTCGCGGAGGTCCACGACTTCATGCCTCTGCTGGCGGCGGGCGACGAGCACCACCGGCAGCGGATCGTGCGTCGCGTCGTGGCCGTGCGTGGGCGCACCCAGCTGCGGATGACGATGGCAGCGCGCCCCGACTACGGTCGCGTCACTCCCGACACGGAGCAGACCGAGCACGGTGTGTGCCTCACGGGTGGAGGCCTGCGGCTCGGGCTGACCGCGACCGCCGACCTCGAGGTGACCGACGGGGTGGTCTCCGCCGACGTCGAGCTGGAGCAGGACGGCGCCGAGGCCCTGTTCTGCCTCGAGGTGCTCACCGAGGACCAGGAGTTCTCCGACGCCGACAACGGCAACAGCGACGACCTGTTCCAGCGGACGGCGGACTTCTGGCGCAGCTGGATCAGCACGTCGACGTACGAGGGGCGCTGGCGGGAGACCGTGAACCGCTCCGCGCTCACCCTCAAGCTGCTGACGCACGAGCCGACGGGCGCGATCATCGCCTCCCCCACCACGAGCCTGCCGGAGGCCATCGGTGGCTCGCGCAACTGGGACTACCGCTACGTCTGGGTCCGCGACGCCGCCTTCAGCCTCTACGCCCTGCTGCGGCTCGGGTTCACCGACGAGGCCTCGGGATTCATGCGCTGGCTCTCCGAGCGCATGGCGAAGGGTGCGCCCGGAGAGCTCGGCCCGCTGAGCGTGCTCTACGACATCGACGGGAACGTGCCGCACGAGCGGGAGCTCCCCCACCTCGCGGGGTACCGCGACTCGCGTCCGGTCCGGGTCGGCAACGGTGCCGTCGAGCAGCTCCAGCTCGACATCTACGGCGAGCTGATCGACTCGGTCTACCTGTTCAACAAGTACGGCAAGGGGATCAGCGCCGAGACCTGGGGCGACCTGACCAGGGCGCTGGAGTGGCTGCTGGAGCACTGGGACGAGCCGGACGCCGGCATGTGGGAGATCCGCAACGACCCACGGCACCACACCACCTCGCTGCTGATGTCCTGGGTCGCGATCGAGCGGATGATGCGCGTCGCCCGGCAGCGCGGTCTGCCCGGCGAGCTCTCGCGCTGGGCGGAGGTGCGCGACGAGATCTACCACCGGATCATGGAGGACCACTGGGACGAGGAGGTCGGCGCGTTCATGCAGCACGCGGGCGCGGACACCCTCGACGCCGGGGTGCTGCTGATGCCGATGGTGAAGTTCCTCGCCCCCAGCGACCCGCGCTTCCTCTCCACCCTCGCGGTCATCGAGGAGCGGCTGGTCTACGACAGCCTGGTCTTCCGTTACGACCTGGCCCAGTCGCCTGACGGGGTCGACGGAGTCGAGGGCACCTTCTCGCTCTGCTCCTTCTGGTACGTCGAGGCGCTCACCCGCGCGGGCCGCCTCGACGACGCCCGGCTGGCCCTGGAGAAGATGTTCACCTACGCCAACCACCTCGGCCTCTACGCCGAGCAGATCGGCCTCACCGGTGAGCAGCTCGGCAACTTCCCCCAGGCCTTCACCCACCTGTCCCTGATCAGCGCCGCGATCAACCTCGACCGCGAGCTCGGCTGAGCACCAGGTGTCGAGCTCGCCCTAGCGGGTCGGGCGGCTCCTGGTGACCAGGTCCTCGATCTCGGCGGTCAGGGTGGTCAAGGGGGTCCCGGCCATGGCGTAGCGGTCGGCACCGGCCGCCATCGCCGCGGAGACGGCGGCACCGCCCGGGAGGGTGGAGTAGGCGAAGACCTTCGACTGCGGCGAGAGCTCCTTGAAGGCAGTGATCAGCTCGACCTCGGAGTCGCTCGCACTCTGCACCTGCACCACGATCAGGTCCGGCCGCAGCCGGGCGGCGGCCCGCAGCGAGCCGATCGGCTCCTTGGCCTCGGCCACCACCTGGAGGTGGTCGCTGAGCTGGCAGCGGCGCTGGAGCAGGTAGCGCACGTCGTCGTCGCGTGCGCTGATGAGCACGCGCGCGGTGACGACCGGCGCGAGCACCCCGGCGGACCAGTCGTCGTAGCGCTGCGGGGTGGTGCCCAGGACCGTCTCCGAGCGGGGCGCGGGCACGATCGGACCCCGCACGTGCGCACCGCCTTGCTTGGGTACGCCGCGCAGCCGCGCGATCCGGTTGGACATCCAGCTCATGAATTCCCCGCGTGCACGTTTGATCGAGCCACCCCCGTGGACGTGCGGGACCATCGGGCAGACGGTCCCGTGACCGTGAGAGTGTGCGCCTTTCGGGACACTTTTTCACGACTTGGCCCGGGCGCGGCCTATACCAAGGAGCGCACTCGTCCACGGAGGAGGACGAGTGCCCACCCTGACCATCCTCCGGGCCCTAGCATCGGCGCGCCGTTCCCGGGAAGGACCTCCATGGCTGGCTCTGACTACCACCACTTCACCGCTGCGCGACCCGAGGCAGTCTTCGCGGCGCTGATCAGGGCGCTGCCCCCGCTGAACGGCCACGTCTACCGCGTGGAGGGGTTCGGCACCTGCGTGATGTTCTCGATGGTGGCCGACTCACCTCACGACGTCTGCCAGCTTCGGGCCTCCGTGGCACCCTCCGGCACGGGGACGCTCGTGTCGATCACCAGCGCCGAGCCCCTGGACGCGCTGGGCAGCCACGACGCCCACCTGCCGCTCCGGGCGCTGGACCGGCTCTTCGTCGAGGTCGACCGCAAGGTGGTGCCACCGCACCGCCGGCCAGATGCCGGCGGCGACGGAGGACCGGTCACCCGTTAAGGGTGAGCGGTCGGGCCCGAGCGGAGTCATAGCCTCGCTGGGAGCGGCGGCACACCGCCCCGCTGTCGACCGGGCGAGAGGCGGACACGATGCCGACCTACGCGATGCGACACCGGCTCGGGGCCGAGGTCATCGGCACCTTCTGGCTGGTCTTCGCCGGCTGTGGAAGCGCCGTGATCGCCTCCTCCTTCACCAACGACAGCCACTATCCCCTCGGCATCGGCTTTCTCGGGGTCGGCCTGGCGTTCGGCCTCAGCGTGACGACGATGGCCTACGCCGTCGGCCACGTCTCGGGCGGGCACTTCAACCCGGCCGTCACGGTCGGGCTGGCCGCCTCGGGACGGTTCGCCTGGCGCGAGGTGTGGCTCTACGTGGTCGCGCAGGTGCTGGCGGCCATCGTGGCGGCCGCGGCCCTGTGGGCCATCGCCTCGGGCACCAAGACCTTTCCCGGCCAGGCCGGCGGCTTCGCGAGCAACGGGTACGGCGACCGCTCACCCGGCGGCTACAACCTCGCCTCCGCCGCCCTCGCCGAGGTGCTGCTCACAGCGTTCTTCCTGCTCGTCATCCTCGGTGCGACCGACACCCGGGCACCCAAGGGGTTCGCGCCGCTCGCCATCGGCCTGTCCCTGACCCTGATCCACCTGGTCAGCATCCCGATCACGAACACCTCGGTGAACCCCGCCCGATCCACCGGCCCGGCCATCTTCGCCGGCTCCGAGGCTCTCGGGCAGCTGTGGCTGTTCTGGTTGGCGCCGCTCGTGGGCGGGCTGATCGCCGGCCTCGCCTACACCTGGCTGCTCGGCCGGGGTGAGGAGCCGGTCCCGCTCGAGGAGGCCACCGAGGCGTGAACGGTCCCCTGCGCCGGTGGGGTGGGCGAGTCGTCGCCCTCGTGGTCACCGGCGTCGGGCTCTACGTCGTCGCACCCGGCCTGATCACGCTGCTCGGCCAGTGGCCCGACCTGCGCGTCGTCCGGCCGGGCTGGTTCTTCCTCGTGGGCCTGCTCGAGGCGAGCAGCTGGGTCTCCCTGTGGGTCCTCGATGCGATCGTGCTGCCGCGCGTGCGGTGGCAGACCATCGCCAGCTCCCAGCTCGCCGGCAACGCCGCCAGCTGCGTGCTTCCGGGAGGCTCCGCCACCGGCTCGGTCATCCAGGCGCAGATGCTCGTGCGAGCCGGGCAGCCGGGCGGGACCGTTGCCGGAGCCCTCGGCAGCGTCGGGCTGCTGACGACCGGGATGCTGCTGGCCCTGCCCCTGCTGACCGTTCCTGCCGTGATCATCCATCCGCCGCCTGCACGACAGCTCCAGCTCGGGCTGGTGGTCTCGGTGATCGTGGCGGCGATCCTGGTCGTCGTCGGTCTCGCGCTGCTTCGCTCCACGCGCTTGATCCATCTCGTCGCCGCCGCAGCCGGTCACGTCGTCCACCTCGTCCGTCGAAGCGTGCCGCCGACCGTCATCCGGGAGCGAGTGATCGCGCAGCGCGACGCCGTCGCGGCGGCCTTCGAGGGGCACTGGGTCCGGGCGTTGAGTGCGGCTGCCGGTAACCGGATGTTCGACTACGCCGCCCTGGTCGCCTCGGTCTACGCGGTCGGCGGCCAGGCTCGCCCGTCGATGGTGCTGCTCGCCTACGTGCTGTCCCTGGCGCTGGCGCTGGTGCCGGTCACACCCGGGGGTCTGGGCTTCGTCGAGGCCGGGCTGACCTCGATCCTGGTGCTCGCCGGCGTCAGCGCCGATGCTGCAGTCCTGGCCGTCCTGCTCTACCGGACCTTCCAGTTCTGGCTGCCGATCCCTCTCGGTGCCCTGGCCTGGGCGGGCTGGCACCTGCACGACAGGCACACCGGCGGCTCCTGGAGGGACGTGGAGACCGAGGTCAGTCCTCCGGGATCGTGACGATCTCCAGCACCGTGATCCCGAGCGTGTGCAGGTAGTGCAGCACGCCCTGCAGCTCCTCCTGGTCGACCAGGTTGCCGGTGAGCGTCGACTGGCGCGGCAAGGCCCGCGACGTCAGCTGCGGGAACACCTCCGTCACGTCCGCAGACAGGTCTCCCTCGACACGGATCAGCATCCTGGTCATCAGCACCCCTTCACAGCCTTGCCAGGCCCTTGCCGATGATCACGACGCCGATGACCCCCAGCAGGACCGTCATCACCGCCGCGTTGTGCTCGGTCAGCCATGCCCGGAGCTCCTGGAGCGGCTCCCGCATCCGCGATTCGGCCGTCACGTAGCCGATCACCGGCACGACGATCGAGCTCGAGGCGATCACCACGAACACGGTGATCGCCACGGCGCTCTGGCCACCTGAAAGACCACCGGAACCGATGGCCACCCCTCCGGCCAGGCACAGCGTCAGGTTCTTCGGGTTCACCGCCGAGAGCAGGACACCGAGCCCGAGCGCCTTGGTCGCGGTGATGGTGTCGACCGCGGCCATCCACGAAGGCAGCACCGGCGCCTCACCCGGTTTGGGCCGTTGGCGCCACTGCCGTACGCCGAGCAGCACCGCCGCGGCGCCCAGGACGATCAGCAGCACGCCCGACAGCGTCGACGGGTTGTCGGCGGTCGAGTTACTGGCCGGGTCGACGACCAGGGCGACGACAGTCACGAGCACCGCGATCCCGGCGACCCACCCGACCAGGAACGCGACACTGGCGGCCCTGGCACCAGGAGCCAGGAGGATCAGGATCACCGCGATGATCGGCACAGGGGAGATCGCAACGCCCAACGCTGTCGGCAGAATGTCTCCGATGACGGAACCCATGCGTTCCCCTCGACCTGTGAAGAGGACCGGCCCTCCACGGAGTGACCGTAGGCAGCGACCGTCGTCCGCCGCCTCACCAGAAACGGGCGAGGACGGTGCGTCGACGTCCCGTCAGGCTGGGCCCGCAGCGACAAGGAGATGTCATGGGGTCAGCGGTGGTGCTCGCCCTCGTCGGCGCGATCCTGTGCTTCTTCGGTGCGAGGTCGGTGCGACTGGCGGTGCTCGTCGCCGGGTTCGGTGCGACCTGGATCCTCGCCGACGTCTTCGGCGCCTCCACCGCCACGACCCTGGTGATCGCGGTGGTGGGCGCGATCGGCGCGTGGGTCCTGACCCTGCTGTTCTCGAAGTTCGTGCTGTTCGTGGCCGGTCTGCTGGTCGGCGCGGTCCTCGGTGCCAAGCTCTTCGTGCTCCTCGAGGGTGACGCCCGGGGGCACGACTGGGTGCTCGCGATCGTGTTCGTCCCGGCGGTGGCGGTCACCGTCGGCTTCCTCGCCGACCGGTTCGAGCACCGGTTCCTGGTCTGGGCCACGGCGGCGGCAGGAGCCGCCCTGGTGTTGTCGGGCGTGGGCCGACTGGGCAGCGACACCACCACGGTGATGTGGCGGCCGCACTCGACGGGAGGATCGGTGGTCTTCGCCATCGCCTGGATCGTCCTCACCCTGCTGGGCCACCAGGTGCAGCGCAGGGGCGACGCGAGGCGACGGTGACGCGCGTGGTGGCCCCCTCCTTCGCAGGGTTCCAGCGGGCCTGGGTGCGCCCCGACATGGTGGCGGGCCTGACGGTGTGGGCGGTGCTGGTCCCGGAGTCCCTCGCCTACGCCACCATCGCCGGAGTCTCCCCCGTCGTCGGCCTGTACGCCGCCGTACCGGCGCTGGCCCTCTACGCCGTCGTGGGCTCCTCGCGCCACCTGGTCGTTGCCCCGATGTCGGCCACTGCGGCCCTGTCTGCCAGCACCATCGCAGCCGTCGCGCCGGGACATCGCGACGTGGCCACGACCCTGGCGCTCACCGCGGCCCTCGCCGTGGCGACGGGTGTGGTGGCCCTGCTCGCCGGGCTGCTGCGCCTCGGCTTCCTGGCCACGTTCATCTCCGAGCCGGTGTTGAAGGGCTTCATCATCGGTCTGGCGCTCACGATCATGATCGGACAGGTGCCCGACCTGCTCGGCATCCCCAAGGGCGAGCGGCAACTTCTTCGAGAAGCTCGGCAGCGTTCTGTCCCACCTCGGTGACCTCGACCCGCTCACGGCCATCGTCGGGCTGGGCAGTCTCGCCCTGCTGATGGTCCTCAAGCGCTTCGTGCCGATGCTGCCCGGGACGTTGGTGGTCGCGCTGGGCAGCATCGCCCTGGTGTGGTTGCTCGACCTGGAGGGCCACGGTCTCGAGGTGGTCGGCCACATCGACTCGGGCCTCCCGCATCTCGGCGTTCCCGACGTCACGCGCGACAACTGGCGTGATCTCGCAGGGGCGTGTGTCGGGGTGATGCTGGTGGGCTTCGCCGAGGGTCTCGGCGCCGCGAAGACCTACGCCGCGCGGGAGGGCTACGACATCGACGCCAACCGGGAGCTGATGGGGCTCGGGGCCGCCAACCTGGGAGCCGGGCTTTCCAGCGGGATGGTGGTCAACGGCAGCTTGTCGAAGACCGCCGTGAACGGGTCCGCCGGGGCCCGCTCGGAGCTCTCCGCCCTGACCGCTGCCTCGCTGACGATCCTCACGCTGCTCTTCCTCACCGGCCTGTTCGAGAAGCTCCCGCAGGCCACGCTCGCGGCCATCGTCATCTCCGCGGTCGTCGAGCTCGTCGACGTCGAGTCCCTACGACGCCTGTGGCGGGTCCGCTCCGGGCGACTGGCTCGCCTCTACCGCCTGACCAGCCGTGCGGACTTCGTCGCCGCCGTGGCCGCCCTGCTCGGCGTGCTCGTCTTCGACACCCTTCCGGGCCTGGTCCTCGGGATCGTGATCTCACTGGTGCTGCTCATCGCCAGGACGTCCAGGCCACGCGTGGCCGTCCTGGTCCAGGTGGAGACGCACGGACGTCCCGTCTGGGTGGACTCCGCGCGACACCCGGGTACGGCGCTCCCGACCGACGTCCTCGTCGTCCGGGTCGAGGCGCCGCTGTTCTTCGGCAACGCCGACTACGTGCGCGACCAGGTCCGCGGGCACGTGAGCAACCTCGCCGGCTCGGAGCACGCCGTCCCGCTGGTCGTGCTGGACGGGCGCGCCACCCCGTCGGTCGACGTCACGGCGGCCAGCATGCTCGTCCAGCTGCAGACCGACCTGCGGCGCTTCGGCACCGATCTGGCCCTCGCCGGCGACGTGGGGCAGGTGCGCGACGTGCTCGCCCAGGCGGCCGCCGGTGGCGAGCCGCCCCTGTACGCCGACATCGACGAAGCCATCGCGGACCATTCACGGGAAACGGGTGAGGACGCCGACCCCGACCCACCAGAGGCTGAGAGCGATCCCGCTGGTCGCTCCCCCGACGACCGCTGAGCGCGCGCACTCAGAGGGCCTCCCGAACGGAGCACCGTGGCCACCCTGACCGTCTGGAAGTTCGACACCCCGCAGGGTGCGGACCAGGCCACCCGCACGCTCGAGGAGCTCGCGACCGAGAACCTCATCGTCCTGCACGACGCGGCGACCGTCTCGTGGGAGGCCGGCAAGAAGAAGCCGAAGACCCACCAGCTCGCGAGCACCGCCAGGTCCGGGGCGCTGGGCGGGTCGTTCTGGGGCCTCCTCTTCGGCCTGATCTTCTTCGTCCCGCTGCTCGGCGCGGCCATCGGCGCGGCGACCGGGGCGCTGGCCGGCTCGCTGACCGACGTCGGCATCGACGACACCTTCATCAACAAGATCCGCGACCAGGTCACTCCCGGCACCTCGGCGTTGTTCGTGCTCACCTCCGAGGCCGTCCAGGACAAGGTGCACGAGGCCTTCGCCGGGCACGAGCCCTCGGAGCTGTTGTTCACCAACCTCGAGAGCGAGCAGGAGGCCGCCCTGCGCGAGGTCTTCTCCGAGGACGACGACGGCTAGCTCGGATCGCCTGTTCCGGGTGACGTCGCGTGCGCTCCGCGTCGCTAACCTCTCGCCGTGCGCTCTCCCCGAGCGCCCACATCCAACCCGTCCGAGAACGTGGGAGGGCACATGAGCACGTCGTCACGCACCGAGTACGCCGACAGCGCCAAGCGCGCCTGGGCCGAAGGCGGTGCCGTCTTCGCGGGCATCATGCTCGCGACACTGGGCGTCTTCCAGATCCTGGAGGCCATCGCCGCCCTCGCGAAGGACAGCGTCTTCGTGCACGGCGCAAAGTACGTCTTCGAGTTCGACCTGACCACCTGGGGATGGATCCACCTGATCCTCGGGGTGATCGCCGTGATCACCGGTATCGGGCTGCTGATGAACCAGGTGTGGGCCAACATCCTGGGGCTGGTGATCGCGTTCCTCAGCGCCCTGAGCAGCTTCGCGTTCCTGCCCTACTACCCGGTGTGGTCACTGGTCATCCTGGGCTTCGACATCTTCGTCATCTGGGCCCTGAGCACCGAGCTGGCCAACACCTGACCGGCGCGGCGGGACCCGCCGGTCTGGCGTCCGGCGGATTTCGAGCCCTATCCTCTCAATAGATCGAGAAGAGATCGGTCTTCCGGTGCTGTGCGGTCCTGACACCGAGCAGGCACAGCCGGCGGCACCTGTGGAGGGACGGGACGTGGTGGCGACACAAGGCGGTTCCACGCCCTCGTCGGGTTCGCCGGCCCTGGTGGCTGCGGTCCAGCCGCCGCGGCTCCCCCGGGTCTACGTACCACGTGCACGTCTGTGGGCCCAGCTCGACGACACGGCCGAGGCGGCCGTGCGGGTGCTCGTCGCACCGGTGGGTGCGGGCAAGACCCTCGGCGTCAGCGGCTGGGTGCGCTCCTCGGACCGGGCAGGACAGACCCGCTGGATCAGTGGCGACCGCTCGTGGACGCGGGAGCGGATGGCCGAGCTCCTCGACGAGGCCGACGTCCCCCACGACGGTGCAGACGTGTCCGCACGCACGCTGATCGTGGTGGACGACGCCCACCTGCTGCCGGCCTCGACGCTGCGCATGATCGACCAACGACTCTCGGCCGAGCCCGAGCACCTCCAGCTGCTGCTGCTCGCCCGCTACGACCTGCCCTTCACCAGGCTGATGCCCGAGCTGCTCGGGCACTTCGCGGTCATTCGTGGAGAAGCCCTGCGCATGGACGAGGCCGAGGCTCACGCCCTGATCACCGAGCATGCCCGCACCGCCCAGCCCGAGGTGCTCGAGGCCGTGACCCGCCACGCCCAGGGTTGGCCCGCCGCCCTCGTCCTGACGGCGCGCGCGGTCGCCACGGCCTCCGACCCTGCCGCGACCGCACACCGCTTCGCCACCGGGGACGCCAGCATCGCGGCCCGGCTCGGCAACGACGTCTTCGCAGCACTGCAGCCTCGCGAACGACACCTGCTGCTGAGCATCGCCACCGAGGAGCGGGTGACGACCGACACGGCCGTGCACCTGTCCCACGACGCCGAGGCAGCCGAGATCCTCGCCGGGCTGGAGTTCACCGGGCTGCTCGTCTCGCGGCTCCCCCAGGGCTGGCGGCCACCCATGGACGGGCACGACCCCGACCTCGACGCGACGCCCTGGTACCGCATCCACCCGCTGCTCGTGGAGGTGGTGCGACGACGCTTGCGGGCAGGTGGGGTCGACGTGGCCCGCGCGCAGGGGACCGTGCGCCGCGCCGTGCGCCTCGACATCGGGTCCGGACACCCGGAGATGGCCTTCGGTCGCCTCGTGGCCACCCAGCAGTTCGACGAGGCGGCGATGGTCCTCGGTCAGTACGGGCCCACGATGATCATCGGGGGACACGGCGACGGGATCACCATCTTCGCCCGGAACCACGCCGACGCCGTCGATGCCCATCCCGACACCTGGTTCGTGCTGGCCCTGGAGCGGTGGCTGCACAACGACACCTTCGGCGCCAGTCACTGGCTGGACCACGTGATCGAGAACCGCGAGGCCGTGGGGTCGGAGATCGACCACTCCGTGCGGCATGCCTGCGTCCGGCTGATGCGCGGCCGGATGGGTTCGGAGCCGCTCGCAGAGGCCGTCCGCCACGCCCGTGAGGTGGTACGCCGGCACCCGGGACGCACCACGCCGCAACCCCTGCTCCCACTCCTCTTCGCCGAGCTCGGCGTCGCGGAGACCTGGAGCGGCGACCTGGCCGACGCCGAGGCGAACCTCACCGCGGCAGTGACCCTGTGCCAGACGCGCGGACTCAGCACGCTCCAGGCGGCCGCCTGCTCCCACCTGGCCCTGACCCTGCACATGCAGGGCCGGGAGCGCGCCAGCGGCGAGGTGGCGGCCGAGGCGCTCCGGCTGCTCTCCGGCGAGACCGCGTGGAAGCCGGTGTTCATCGAGGCACGCGCCCGCCTGGCCGCCGACCTGGCTCGTCTCAACGACGCCACCGCCACGCGCTGCTTCACGGGTAGCGGAGTCGCCACGCGTCGACCCGCCAGCGACGACGCCGACTCACCCGATTCCCTCTGGGACTCGGCGAACGCCGCCGACTCGGTGGCAGCCTTCTGGCACCGCATCCGGGTCGCCCGCGAGGCGCTGGTCTCGGGTTCGGTGATCGACGCCCAGCGGGTGCTCCAGCTGCAGTCCGCCTCGGCGCTCTCGGTCCACCTGCAGGTCGTCCTGCTCGTGGAGCACGGCTTCCTGGCCTATCTCGCCGACGACGAGCACGCCCTGCCGCCGCTGGAGGCCGAGCTCACCGCGCTCGGGGCCACCGGCGAGGCCGCGCTGCTCCTGGGCCTGCGCCACGAGCTCGCCGGTGAGCGCAAACCCGCGTCGGAGGCGTACGCGACGGCCCTCGAGGAGGCCACCTACGCCCAGCCGGCCACCCGCGCCTTCGCCCTGGCCGCGCGCGCCCAGATCCTCGACGTCCTGGGAGACGGCGAGCGAGCGCTGGAGCTCCTCCGCGAGGCCACCACCGCGACCGACGTACGACGCAACGCCGCGCCGTTCCTGGGCTGGAGCCGTCAGGGCACACCCATCCAGATCCTGCTGGGCCGCCTGCTCGAGCGGGCCCCGACCGCGTGGGTGCGCGAGCTGGCCGAGGTGGCCACGGAAAACCCCGACATCGTGACGGCGCTGGCCGCGGTCACCGCTGCCCCGCGCGAACGTGCACTGGCGGCCGATCACCTGGTCAGGCCGTCGCTGAGCGCCCGCGAACGCGAGGTGCTCAACGAGCTCGCGCGGGGCGCCACCTACGCCGACATCGCGGCAGCGCTGTTCGTCTCGGAGAACACCGTGAAGACGCACGTCTCCAGCCTCTACGGAAAGCTCGCGGTGCGTCGTCGCAGCGAGGCACTCGCCGTGGCCAGGAACCTGCACCTCATCTGAGGGGGCTCGATGACCGGAGAGTCCCACGAGCACCAGCCCGACCCCGAGCTGGAGCTCGTCCAGGTCTCGGTGCAGCAGCGACTCCGCGAGCACTGGGGCCTGGTGCTCGCCTACGGCGTCGTCACCTTCCTGATCGGTCTTGCGCTCGCCTTCTGGCCGCGTGAGACGGTCACGGTCGTCGCGGTGCTCTGGGCCATCCAGCTCGTCATCACCGGGAGCATCCGGTTGTTCCTGGCGCTGGCTCCGAGCGGGTTGCACGGCGCCGTACGGGTCCTCAGCGGCCTCGCGGGCCTGATCGCGATCGTCGTCGCGGTGCTGTTCTTCGCGCACCCGCTGCAGACGGTCGGGTTCCTCGTGGTCGTGGCGGGGTCACTGCTGATCCTGCTGGGCTTCGCCGAGCTCGCCGAGGCGCTCGTCGACGACCGGTCGGAGCGGCGCGTCTGGGACGTGGTCGGCGGCGTGGTGAGCGTGTTCGCCGGAGGCTTCCTCGTGGTCAGCCCGGAGCGCTCCCTGCACCTCCTGGTGATCATCACCTGCGCCTGGCTGCTCTGCTACGGGTTCATGACGGTGGTTGCCGCGCTGGTCCTGCGCTCGGCCTCGAAACGAGTCGAGGACCCGGCCTAGTCGGGCGAGCAGACGGAGCACCATCGGATCCTCGGCCACGACCCGGCCGAGCACCGTGCAGACGATCAGGCAACCCGCGAACCCGACCAGCCAGGTCGCCACCGCGAGGACCACCCCCAGGGTGCCGAACTGATGGGCTTCGGCCTTGACGTAGGTCGGCATCACCAGGCCGGATCCCGTGGTGTAGATCGCCAGCACGGTCCCGGTGAGGAAGGCCGGGAAGGCCAGGCGCGACCACGCCACCCGCTGGATGAGCAGGAACCGCATCGACCACCACCAGACCGCTCCGGTGAGCACCGCCCGGACCACCCAGAAGACGGGATCGAGCGCCGGTCGATCCACCACGGTGGAGAGGAGTCCGACGAGCGCGACCCCCTGCATCGCCACGAGCCAGAGGAACAACCAGGCGAGAGACCGGCGCATGCCGGCGAACCCACCGACGTGGGGCTGGTCCCAGACCTTCTCGTAGAGCCGCTGCACCGCCCGCCCGAAGCTGCTCGCCGAGAGCAGCGTGATCAGCAGCCCGACGTACCCCGTGGTGGTGCGGACCTGTTCGGCATTCGGCGTCGAGGTCAACCCGGTACCCGAGGCACCCTTCGCGATCTCGTCGGCCACCGAACCCAGCCCGGTGACGGCCTCGATCCGATCCATCCCCGCGTGGGTCAGGGCCTGCGGGAGGAAGGCAGCAAGCACGATGGCCATCGGGACGAGGGCCAGCAGCGCCTGCGCACCGATCGCCATGGAGCGGTCGACGACCTCGATCCGCACCAGGTCGTCGACGCTCCTGCGCGCCGGGGGGACCGTGTCGAGGACGCGGTAGAAGAGCGTCCGGAGGCGTGCGACCAACGCCCGCTGGCGCGCGACCTCCCGGGTCCACCACCGCTTCGGCGAGTTCTGGGAGGATGTCCCCACCTCGACCATGGGTCACACGGTGCCACGGCCGACGCTGTGACGATCACCCTGTCCGGGTGAACCGGGCGACCACGCGATGGACCACGGTCGAAGGCACCGACGGACCGACCGAGGGAGGGCGAACGTGACCCGACGGGTGCTGACCCTGGTGGCCATGTTGGCCTTGATCCTGGTCACCTACTTCGTGGTCCCGGTGGAGGACCAGCTCCATCCCAGCGGCCTCGTGCGCACGCTCATCGCCCTGGTCGCGCTGAGCATCCTGGCCGCCGGCATGATCTACCAGCTGCGCGTCCACGCGGAGGACTCCGAGCGCCGCATCGAGGGACTGGTCCTGGCCATCGTCGTCGTGGTGGTCTTCTTCGCCTTCGGCTTCTACCTCTTGGCCCGGCACAACCCGGACCAGGTCGCCGGGCTGCACACGAGGGTCGACGCGCTCTACTTCTCCATGTCGACCCTGTCGACCATCGGCTTCGGCGACGTGCACGCCACCGGCCAGGCGGCGCGCGTCCTGGTGATGATCCAGATCGTCTTCGACCTGGTCTTCGTCGCGGCCGCTGCCAGCCTGGTGTCGGCCCACATCCGTCAGGTGCGCGCCCTGCCGCGGAAGCCGAAGTGACCTCACCCGGAGTGGAGACGGCGGAGCGCCGGCTCCTTCCAGGCGCTCGTGCTGGAGGGGTCGGACGTCCGAACCGTCACGGTGCCCCTGGCCGAGACCCTGCGGGTCATCCGCGACGACGCCGTGCTCCTCGGCGTGACGCTGCTGTACGCCGAGCTCAGGCCGACGACGCTGGCCGTCCTGCACCGCTCGGAGTGGTTCGCCGAGCAGGAGGAGGCCGGGTGCGTCTGGCCTGACGTCGAGGCGGCGCTGGAGCACGCACGCCGGCTCGGCGATGCCGAGCCGGGGCACTGACGCCACGACCGTCCCTATCCGAAAGGGACGAACAGGACTAACGTCGTCGCCGGAAGCACGTGTTCGACTCTGGGGAGGGCCGATGCGACCGCACCGGATGGCTGTCGGCAGCCTGCTGACTGCTCTCGTGGCAGGGATGCTGGTGCTGGTCGTCCCCCAGTCGGCGACCGCCCTCGCCCCGGTCAACCCGGTGACCGTCCCGATCAACGGCCATCCCGCCAACAGCGGCTTCGGGGTCTTCGTGGAGGGCAACGTCCGCCTGGCCAACGACGAGTCCGAGAGCACCATCGCCGTCGGGGGCGACCTGACCCTGGTGAAGAACTACCAGATCGCCGCGGGCGGGACCCCCGTGCCGACGTTCACCGCGCCCGGCGACGCCCGCCAGACCTACCTCTACGTGCGCGGTGGCGTGACCTGGGGGCCGGGCTCCTTCGCGGTCAACGTCGAGAACCAGGGGTTCACCAAGATCGCCGACACCACGACGTACGACGCGTTCAACCGCGACAACAACAACGCCCTGGTCAACTACCGGATCGTCCCGAAGGGACAGCCCTACAGCTCCAGCCGGTTCATCGACGGACGGACCAACCAGCAGACGCCCGCGTCCATCGG
This sequence comes from uncultured Actinomycetota bacterium, assembly GCA_963794435.1. Lineage (GTDB taxonomy): Bacteria > Actinomycetota > Actinomycetes > Propionibacteriales > Nocardioidaceae > Marmoricola. Next base: position 132,182 of record CAWCDX010000007.1, on the reverse strand, counting down.
CACCCCCGTGCCGACCAACCTGATCGACATGGACGCCGCGTTCGCGAAGTACCGCACCCTGACCCAGCAGATGGCGGACTGCCCGACCTCGGTCCTGCTCCGTGACACCCAGGGCACGCCCCTCCCCCGGCCGATCGCACCGGGTGCGTCGGGCCGTCTGACCCTCACGACCGGGCAGACCAACGTGCTGACCCTGACCGGCGACGAGCTCGACAACCTCTCCGAGATCACCTTCACCAACCCGCCCACGGCCTCGACGCCGCTGCTGGTCAACGTGGTCGGCAACTTCTCCGGCACGACGCCCAACCTCGCCGGTGTGTCCGGGAACCAGGCGCCGTTCATGCTCTGGAACTTCGCGTCGGCCAGCTCGGTCCTGGTCACCGGTGGCGCCACCCTCGAGGGAACGATCTACGCGCCCAACGCCACCGTGGTCTGGGCGCCGACCCAGAACATCGAGGGCAACGTGATCGCCGCGAGCTTCTCCCACGGCCCACTGAATCGAGGCAGCTCGCTCCGCGAGATCCACAAGTTCCCGTTCGACACCACGCTCTCGTGCTCCAGCTCCGCGAGGCTCACCCTGGTCAAGAAGGTGGTCAACGACGACGGGGGCACCGCGGCAGCGACGGACTGGACCCTCTCGGCATCCGGCCCGACGAACATCAGCGGGGCCACCGGGTCCGCAGCGGTGACCGACGCCACCGTGGCTCCCGGGCAGTACGACCTCGCCGAGAGCGGCGGTCCCAGCGGCTACGCCACGGGGCCGTGGAGGTGTGACGGAGGGACACAGGTCGGCGGCCGGCTGACCCTGGCCGACGGCGACGACGTGACCTGCACGATCACCAACAACGACATCCCCACGACCCCGCCTGCCCAGGCCCAGCTGACCCTGGTCAAGCAGGTGATCAACGACGACGGCGGCACCGCCGCCGACACCGACTGGACCCTGTCCGCCACCGGACCCCCGACGATCTCCGGGCAGACCGGTGACCTCGCGATCACCAACGCCCCCCTCCCTCCGGGCGACTACACCCTTGCCGAGAGCGGCGGCCCGCCCGGGTACGACGCCAGCGACTGGGACTGCAGCGGTGGGGCACTGACGGGCGACACCTTGACCCTGGCCGACGGTGACGACGTGACGTGCACGATCACCAACAACGACATCCCCGAGATGCCGGGCAGCGCCGCCCAGCTCACCCTGGTCAAGCAGGTGATCAACGACGACGGTGGCACCGCTGCGGACACCGACTGGACCCTGTCTGCCACGGGACCCTCGACGATCAGCGGGTCCTTCGGCGACGGCGCCATCACCAACGCGATCGTGGCGCCCGGGACCTACACCTTGGCCGAGAGCGGCGGACCCCCTGGCTACCGCGCGAGCGACTGGGAGTGCGAGGGAGGCACCCTGACCGGCTCGACCCTCACCCTCGCCGACGGTGACGACGCCATCTGCAGCATCACCAACAACGACATCCCGACCTTGCCGCCCGAGACCGCGCAGCTGACCCTGGTCAAGGAGGTCGTCAACGACGACGGCGGCACCGCCACGGCGAGGGACTGGACCCTGTCGGCCGCCGGGCCCACGACCATCAGCGGCCGCACCGGTGACGGGGTGATCACCAACGCCGACGTGACTCCTGGCACCTACACGCTGGCCGAGGGCAACGGTCCCGACGGCTACGAGGCCGGCGACTGGAATTGCACCGGCGGCACGCTCGACGGCACCAGCCTGACGCTGGTCGACGCGGACGACGTGATCTGCACGATCGTCAACGACGACGCCCGGGTGCAGCCGCCGACCCCGACCCCCACGCCGACCCCCACTCCCCAGCCGGGCACCGGTGGGCCGTCGGGCAACAACGGGACCGCGGACGTCTTCAGCACCCTGCCGGACACGGGTGGTCCAGCCGCGCCGTGGGCGCTCCTCGGCGTGCTGCTGGTCGGCCTCGGCATCGCCACCACGTCGTACGGCCGAACTCGATCGCGGCAGGCAGCACCGCCCGACTGACCGTCCCGACTGACCCGCGCCGGCCTCCGGGTGAGATGGCGGGTCAGCACCCGAGATTGGCCCCCGCGCTCCGTGGCGCTCGGAGTCCGGGAGTCGTAGATTGGCCGACAGCGATCAAGATCATCAACTGACTGCCTCGTCGGCCCGACCGAACCGACCCGGACCCTGCCGCTCGCCGGACCAACCCGACAGCCGTCTCGCCACGGGATGCGATGCGTGTGGGCAATTTGTCCTCGGGAACGCGCGTGCGACGCCGAGTCGTCGTCCGCGGGACGGTGCAGGGCGTCGGCTTCCGCCCCTTCGCCTACGCGCTCGCCCGGTCCCTGGGCCTTTCCGGCAGCGTCTGGAACACCGGCGGAGGCGTCGTCGTCGAGGTCGAGGGAGCAGAGGCCGAGACCGCGGCCTTCTGCCGACGGGTGCAGACCGAGGCTCCTCCCTTGGCCCATGTTGTCGAGGTCGAGGCCACCACGATTCGCCTGAGGGGCGGCACCGGCTTCACGATCCGTGAGTCCGAGACGGGAGCAGGCCACACCTTCGTGGCCCCGGACGTCACCATCTGCGACGACTGCCTCCAGGACCTCCGGGACCCGGCGAACCGCCGCTACCGGCACCCCTTCGTCACGTGCACCAACTGCGGCCCGCGGTTCACCATCACCACCGGGCTCCCCTACGACCGGCCGACCACGACGATGGCGGGGTTCGCGCTCTGTGCCGCGTGCGAGCGGGAGTACGCCGACCCTGACGATCGCCGGTTCCACGCCCAGACGGTGTGCTGCCCCGACTGCGGTCCTCGCGTGCGCCTCCTCGGGCACGACGGCGAGCCGTCGTACGACGACGACGCGCTCCAGGAGGCGCGCCGGCTGCTGGGCCAAGGGGCGGTGCTGGCGGTCAAGGGGATCGGTGGCTACCACCTGGCCTGCGACGCCCGGGACGAACAGGCCGTGGCGATGCTGCGCAAGCGCAAGCAGCGCGGCGACAAGCCGTTCGCGGTCATGGTGCGCGCTCTCGACGACGCTCGGCGCCTGGTGGTGCTCGACGAGGTGGAGGCCGGCCTGCTCGCGGGGAGGAGCCGTCCGATCGTGCTCGCCCAGGGCAGGCCAGGTGCCGTCGCGGACTCGGTGGCGCCGGGCAGTGACGACCTCGGCGTGCTGCTCGCCTACGCCCCGCTGCAGCACCTCCTGCTGGGCCTTCCCGGCGACCCTCCCGGTCCCGAGGCGCTGGTGATGACCAGCGGAAACCTCGCCGGTGAGCCGATCGTGACCGACGACGACGACTCTCTTCACCGGCTCGCGGACCTCGCCGACGCCTGGCTGGCCCACGACCGGCCGATCCACGTGCCGTGCGACGACTCGGTGACCCGGGCAGTGGCCGGCGTGGAGTCACCGGTCCGGCGCTCACGAGGGCATGCGCCGCTTCCGCTCGCGCTGCCGTTCGAGACGCCGCCGACACTTGCGGTCGGTGCCGACCTGAAGAACACCTTCTGTCTCGCCGAGGGTGGGCTCGCCTGGATGTCGGGCCACGTCGGCGACATGGAGGACCTCGCCACGTTCGCCGCTTTCACCTCGGCCGAGCGTCATCTGGAGATGCTGACCGGCGTCTCCCCCGCCGCGCTCGCTGCCGACCGGCACCCGGCGTACCGATCGCGTCGGTGGGCACTCGAGCACGCGCAGGGCAGGCCGGTCGCGGACGTGCAGCACCACCACGCCCATGTGGCCTCGACGATGGCCGAGAACGGCCTGGCCTCACGGCGGGTGCTGGGCGTCGCCTTCGACGGGACCGGCTACGGCGATGACGGCGCCGCCTGGGGAGGCGAGTTCCTGGTCGCCGACTACGCGTCGTACGAACGGGCCGCGCACCTCGCCTACGTCGACCTGCCCGGCGGCGACGCCGGGGTCCGCAACCCGTGCCGGATGGCCCTGTCCCACCTGCGTCGGGCCGGCGTTGACTGGGATGCCCGCCTGCCCAGCGTCCGTGCCTGCGACGACGTCGAGCTCACGCTGCTCGAGCGGCAGCTGGAGTCCGGGCTGCGCTGCGCGCCTACCTCCAGCATGGGTCGACTCTTCGACGCCGTCGGCTCGATCGCCGGCATCTGCCATCGCGCCGGGTACGACGCCCAGGGGGCGATGGAGCTCGAGGCGCGCGCCCGGCGGTTTCGGGGGGCCGCCGGGTACGCGTTCGGCGAGGGCGCCGACCCTGCCCTCGTGGTGGGCGCAGCGGCCGCCGACGTGCTGGCCGGCGTCGATCCCGGCCTCGTCGCCGCCCGGTTCCAGCAAGGCGTGGTCGACCTGGTCGTCGACGTGCTCGTGCGGCTGCGCGACGAGACCGGCCTGGGCACTGCCACGCTCAGCGGCGGTGTCTTCCTCAATGCCTTCCTCACCTCAGCATGCGCCTCCGCCCTCACCGACGCCGGCTTCGAGGTGCTCCGCCACACGTTGGTCCCCGCCAGTGACGCCGGGATCGCTCTGGGTCAGGTTGCCGTGCTCGCGCACCGCAGCAGCCCGTTGCAGGAACGGCTCGAAGAGCTCGAGCCGTCGGGAGAGGAGTCAGCATGTGCCTAGCCGTGCCAGGACAGGTCCTGGAGATCAGCGAGAGGGACGGGACCCGGATCGCTCAAGTCGACTTCGGCGGGGTCACCAAGGAGGTGTGCCTGGAGTACGTGCCGGACCTCGAGGTGGGTGAGTACACCATCGTCCACGTGGGCTTCGCGCTGCAGCGGCTCGACGAGCAGTCGGCGAAGGAGACCCTCGAGATCTTCCGCCAGATGGGCGAGCTGGACACCGAGTTCGGCGACCACTGGGGCATCGCGGCCGAGCAGGCAGGGCTGCCGCGGCCCGACCTCGCCCCGGAGATGACCGACGGGAGCTCGCGATGAAGTACCTCGACGAGTTCTCCGACCCCGAGCTGGCCAAGCGGCTCCTCGACGACATCCACGCCACCACCACCTCACCCTGGGCGATGATGGAGGTCTGCGGCGGCCAGACCCACTCGATCATCCGGCACGGCCTCGACCAGCTGCTCCCCGACGGGATCGAGCTGATCCACGGGCCGGGCTGTCCGGTCTGCGTGACCCCCCTCGAGGTGATCGACAAGGCGCTGGAGATCGCGGGCCGACCCGACGTGATCTTCTGCTCGTTCGGCGACATGCTCCGCGTCCCCGGCAGCGAGAAGGACCTGTTCCGGGTCAAGAGCGCCGGCGGCGACGTGCGCGTCGTCTACTCCCCGCTCGACGCCCTCTCGATCGCCCGGGAGAACCCGGACAAGCAGGTGGTGTTCTTCGGGATCGGCTTCGAGACCACGGCGCCGCCCAACGCGATGACCGTCTACCAGGCCAAGAAGCTCGGCATCGAGAACTTCAGCCTGCTGGTCAGCCACGTGCGGGTGCCGCCGGCGATCGAGGCGATCATGACCTCCCCCGACTGCCGCGTGCAGGCCTTCCTGGCGGCCGGGCACGTGTGCACGGTGATGGGGATGGGCGAGTACCCCGCCCTGGCCGATCGGTTCGGGGTGCCGATCGTGGTCACCGGCTTCGAGCCGCTCGACATCCTCGAAGGGATCCGGCGTACCGTCCACCAGCTCGAGGCCGACCGCCACGAGGTCGAGAACGCCTACGCGCGGGCGGTCACGCCCGAGGGAAATCCGGTCGCGATCAAGATGCTCCAGGACGTCTTCGAGGTCGTCGACCGCTCCTGGCGCGGCATCGGGATGATCCCGCAGAGCGGGTGGCGCCTCTCTGAGCGCTACCGCGAGTACGACGCCGAGCATCGGTTCCACGTGGGCGACATCCACACCGAGGAGTCGAAGATCTGCCGCAGCGGCGAGGTCCTGCAGGGCCTGATCAAGCCGCACGAGTGTGCGGCGTTCGGCAAGGAGTGCACGCCGCGCAACCCGCTCGGAGCCACGATGGTCTCCACCGAGGGTGCGTGCGCGGCGTACTACCTCTACCGGCGGCTGCAGGTGCCGGCACAGGCCACCTCCGACCAGACAACCCGGGAGGTGAGCTCCGTTGGTTGAGCAGATCGCACTCTCCGAACAGCCGGTCAGCTTCGAGGGGTGGACCTGCCCCCTGCCGCTGCGCGACAGCCCGACGATCGTGATGGGTCACGGTGGCGGCGGGGCGATGTCGGCGGAGCTGGTCGAGCACGTGTTCCTACCGAGCTTCGCCGACGACAGCCCGGAGAATCCCCTCTCCCAGCTCGGAGACTCCGCCGTGCTCGAGGTGAACGGCAGCAGGCTCGCCTTCTCCACCGACTCCTTCGTCGTACGCCCGCTGTTCTTCCCCGGCGGCAGCATCGGCGACCTGGCGGTGAACGGGACCGTCAACGACCTGGCCATGAGCGGCGCGCAGGCACTCGTCCTGTCGACGGCGTTCATCCTCGAGGAGGGCACCGACGTGACCAAGGTCGGCGCGGTGGCCGAGCGCCTCGGCGCCGCAGCCCGCAGGGCCGGTGTTCGAGTCGTCACCGGTGACACGAAGGTCGTCGAGTCCGGGCACGGTGACGAGATCTACGTCAACACCGCCGGGCTCGGGCTCGTCCCAGCCGGGATCGACATCCGACCCGACCGGGCCGAGCCGGGCGACGTGGTGATCGTCAGTGGCGACATCGGGGTCCACGGCGTAGCGATCATGAGCGTGCGTGAGGGACTCCAGTTCGGCACCGAGATCGAGAGCGACTGCCAACCGCTGAACGGGCTGGTCGCCGCGATGCTCGCCGCGACCACGGACCTCCACGTGCTGCGCGACCCCACCCGCGGCGGCGTGGCCACCTCGTTGAACGAGATCGCCGTCGCTTCCGGCGTCGGGATCCGGCTCCGGGAGCGGGACCTCCCGGTTCCGGAGGTCGTCGGCAACGCCTGCGCCTTCCTGGGTCTGGACCCGCTCCAGGTCGCCAACGAGGGCAAGCTGGTGGCCTTCGTGCCGCCGGAGCATGCCGATGCCGTGCTCGAGGCGATGCGGGCGCACCCCGCCGGCTCGGGCGCCACCGCGATCGGCGAATGCGTCGAGGAGCATCCAGGGATGGTCTCCACGGTCACCGGTTTCGGGGCCTCGCGCGTCGTCGACCTGCCCATCGGCGAGCAGCTCCCCCGGATCTGTTGATGAAGTTCCTCGTGCTGTGGAACCTCGAGCAGTCGCTGCTCTCGGACTCGATGGTGCGCTCGATCGCGCGGATGCCGGAGTACGGCAGCAGTCTCGAGGAGCAGGGCAAGGTGCTGATGCGCTACCACGTCGTCGGGGCCCACGGCGGCGCCTGGATCTACGACGTGGAGTCGCACGAGGAGTTCGAGCGGCTCCTCGCCGTGGCGCCGGTCTTCAACTTCTCGCGCTACACCGTCTATCCCCTCGCCGACATGACAGGGAGCACACCGTGACCTCCGAGCTCGCCCCGGCATCCCCCGGCCGCCTCGTCTCCTACGACGAGCTCGGGGCTCATCGTCACCTCGTCATCAGCGAGCGCCTCCGCACCAGACGTCGCGACCTGGGCCTGACCCAGAAGGAGGTCGTCGCCCGACTCCGCCGCATCGGCGTGGCCACCACCAACAAGGCGCTCTCCTCCCTCGAGCACGGCGCCGGGCTGGACGTGTGCAAGCTCCCCGAGCTCGCCCGGGCGCTGGACTGCTCACTGACCTACCTGGTCGGCCTCAATGACGACCCGACCTCCTGGGAGCCGGACTTCGAGAGCTGGCCCGGCCGCCGTCCCTCGCGTGACCGGACCACACGCTCGGTCGGTCCCGGTCGGCAGATGCCCCCCGGTTCCGGCCCGCGCATCCTCGGCCCCCTCTGAAATTCCCGCCGAGCGGGGGATTGCTGCACGCCCCAGCACGCCGACCGGGGCATCGGTGCACGGTCGGCGAGCAACAAACCCCCGCTCGGCGCCGTACGGCGAGCAACAATCCCCCGCTCGGCGGAATTACATGCGGCGCATCTCCAGGTAGCGCTTGATGTCGGGCAGGGTCGCGTACAGGGCGGCCCCGATCGCGGCCAGAGCGGCCAGGCTGAACAGCTTCTTCATGCCTCCTCCACCTCCTCAGGCGTTCGTGTGCTGCAGACGGGCTAGCTCACGGGCTGCGACGTCGACGACCAGGTCGGCCGCCTTGTCCACCACCGTGGCCACCGCGTCGGAGAGGCCGATGCCGTCCTCCAGGGTCTCAGGCTGACAGCCGACCACGACGATCCGGTCGACGTGGCCGCCGAGCGTGGGGACCAGCGCCATCGCGCCGTCCGGGGCGAGGTCGTGCGGGTCGAGCATCACCTCGGGGAGCACCGTGTCGTCGTCGGCCGGTCGTCTGACCGGGAGGTCGGGCTCGATCACGTAGAGCGTGCCGGGCGGCCCCTCCTGCTGGCCAACGGTGTCGACGAGGACCAGCGCGTCGTACCCGTCGAGGAGCTCGTAGACCAGGTGCACCGAACCGATGCCGTAGTCCACGACACGGATCCCTTCGGGCAGGGGGCGGCGCGCGAGCTGGGCGGCGACCTCGACGCCGAACGCGTCGTCGCTCTTGAAGATGTTGCCCACGCAGGCCACCAGCACGCGCACACTCAGCCACCAGCCTCGGACGTCTGGTCGACCAGGGGCTCGACCTCGTCGGGAGCGAAGTACAGGTAACGCCCGTGTGCCGTCTTCAGCTCCGCGCCGGGATCCTCGTCGACGGTCACCGCCAGGTGCTGGTGGCCGTCGACGTCATGCAGCACGGCGGCCACGGTCGCGGTGTGCCCGGCGAGGAACAGGTCATAGGCATCCGCACGGCGTACGCCGGGACGAAGGATCAGCCGGGTGCCCCGCCGTACGTCAACCTCGCCGATCCGGACCGAGTCGTGCTCCGGGTCCACCGAGCTGTCCGAGCCGGGGTCCCACCAGGGCACGTCGAGCGGTGCGGAAGGCTCGGGTGGCGGAGCCAGTCCGACGTCGGAGGCGGTCATCGCATCGAGGTAGCGCACCGTCCCGTGAAGGCGGTCCCACAGCTCGGGGGGCATCTCGTCGACCTCGTCGAGCAGGGCTGCCGCACGAGGGTCGGTGCCGCGCACCTCGCGCTTCTCCTCCTCCGAGAGCGTCATCGTGCGCAGGCTGAGCAGTTCGTCGATCTCGAGAGAGTCCATGAACGAGCTCTCGCTCTGCGGAGCAAGCTCCGGATGGTCGTAGAGGATGATCGGCGAGCTGAGCACGACCTGCGCCTGCTCGGGCGGGCCGGCCAGGACCGGGAAGACCCCCTCGTTCGCACAGCCGCCCACGAAACCCTTCGCCCACTCGGGCGGATCGAGCTGGGAGACGAACGAGGCCCGGTCGACCTCCACGAGCAGGTGGCAGGCCACCAGGGCCCGACGCAGCCAGACCGGTCTGTCCGGCCCGGGATCCTCCACATCGGCGGTGCGGTTCTCCAGGCGGAGGGAGACCAACGCCACGGGGAACTGCGAGAGCGGCTCGTGGACCGTCGCCACGAGGGCGACGCTGACCGGCTCCCGCACCCGCACCAGCCGACCGCCCACCACGTCCTCGACCTCGGTGCCGCCGGGCACCTCGATCGTCGTCGCGAACGAGCCAACCAGCGGTACGTCGACCACGTGCTCCTGCTCGAGCGCCTCGTCCCAAGCCGCGTGCACGACGTCGCCCGCGTCGAGCCGCTCTACCCGTCGCCCCGAGGCGTCTTCGACGTGACGGCGCTGCACCTGCAGGAACCTGATCGTGGCCCGCAGCGACGAGGGCCGGCCGTCGACCACGAGCTCGGTGCGGTTCCACGAACGCTCGGACTCGTCGAGGGCCACGACGTCGTCGGGCATCAGCACCCCCCACTGCCAGCGGACGCGGTTCTTCGGGGCGCTCGCCCGGTAGGGATAGAGCACGTAGCCCTCGTAGAGCACGGCGTCCGCCACCGCGCGGGCACCCTCGATCGCAGTCGTGTCGGTCATCGGTCGCCCTGCTCGAGCAGGCGGTGCAGCACGTCGTCCCAGCCGACCAGTCCGTGGCGGCCGCGGTAGACCGCCAGCTCGTCGTAGGTCGCGCGGCTCATCTTCATCCACGCCTGCCCCGGGAACTGGGCGTCCATGGCCTCGCGCCACACCGCCACCGGCATCCGCACGGTGGCCTCCTTGTGCCACGGCACCGGCTGGACGCTCAGGGAGGCGGGCGAGCCGGTGAAGACGGTGCCGCTGAACAACAGGATCAGCGGCACCAGGCCGTCCTCCAGGGCGGCGAGGTACTTGTGCGCCGCCACCTCGACGTCGTAGCTCAGCGGCAGCACGAGGTCGAACTCGCACTCGCCGACAAAGCCGGGCAACACCTGGGAGAGGAACGCCAGCTGGAGCGGTTGCATGGTGGTGCCCCAGCGTCCGCGGTCACCGAAGAGGTCGACGACCTTGTCCGCCTCGGGGTCGGAGTAGGACCGGCGCAGGGGCTCGACGCGCACCTGACAGCGCAGCGCGGCGGCGTGTATCCGCGCGCCGGTGTTCTCCCGCGCCAGCATCTTCAGCACCACGGTCGGCCCGGCGGCGTACCGGTCGGCGACCACGGTGCGACACTCGAAGTCGAGGTCGGCCAGCCGCTGGTCCGGTGCCATCCCCGTCGGTGCGCTCATGCCGCGCCGGCTCTCGGAACGGCGTCGGCCCTGGCGTCGAGACCGCCGAAGAACTCAGCGATCCGGTCCCACACCTCGGGCCCACCGCCCAGACCCGTCCAGGACTGGCGTACGACGCCGACCAGCTCGTAGCAGACGTCGACCGGCACCAGGTAGCAGGAGAAGGCCCCGTCGTGACGCCGCAGCAGGACGGCCTCGACGTCCGGCTCGACCGTGTCCATCACCGGGTTGGCGGCCGCGATGCCGGACCACGCACTCAGGTCGAGCTCCGACTCGGTCGCTCCCCCCGGGCCTGGGTAGAAGGACAGCAGGCCGTCGATCCCGCTCTGGCGGAAGAAGAAGACCAGGTCGACCGGGATCCGCAGGGCATCCCACCGGGCTTCGTCCAGCTCGAGGTCCTCGACCCGGCGCACGTCCTCCCCGACGCCGCGATAGCGCCCGCCGCCCGCGCCCTGGGGACCGAACAGCAGGTAGCAGGGCCGGCACACGCACAGCAGCCGGTGGTCGTGCAGGTCGGCCACGTGCCCGTGCCGGTCGTCCACCTCCACCGCACAGAACTCGCAGCGCTCGACCGGCTCCTCGACCGGAGGTGCCGGTTGCGAGAGCCGGCGCAGTGCTCCCAAGCCGCTCGTCGGCGGCGTCACGGTGCCACGACCTGGGGGACGGCCATCTTCCAACGGCCGTGGTCGGGCAGCAGGGGCACCGGCGCCAGCCCGGCAGCGTCGTCCTCGAGTGCCCGGCCGGCGTGGTGGACGTCGTACGTCGCACCGCAGTCGCAGGTGAGGAGTCCCCCGTTGAGGCTGCCGTCGGACAGGGCCACGAGACAGGCGGGACAGCGGTCGACGTAGGCGACCAGGGTGCCGTCCAGGTTCGCCACGAGGACCTCGTCGTCGCCTGCCGGGACGCGTGACATCGTGCGCGGCGCGACGTCGAGGTCCAGGACCGTCCAGGCGTTGCCGGGTTCGTGCGGACGGAACGGCTCGATCTGGAGCAGGGCGGGACCAGGCGCCTGCACCATTCCCTCGGCCTCGACGGCGACGACATCGGGTGCTGCCATCAGGACGGCGTCCTCGATCGCGTTCTTGACCGTCAATGCCGACGAGGGACAGCCGTCACAGCTGCCCTCGAGCTGGAGGTGGACCACGCCGTTCTCGTCCACGCCGGACAGGGCCACACCACCCGCGTGCGAGCCGAGGTAGGGACGCACCTGGTCCAGGGCGCGCTGCACCCGGGTGTCGACGTCGTCGGGGTGCAGGTCGTGCAGCACCAGGAGGGGGCCGATCAGCTCGTCGTCGGCGAGCTGCCGCCGGGTCTCGGGATCGAGGTGGTCGCCGATCCGCTCGAGGCCGGCGCCGTACAGGGCCAGCACGCACGAGAGCAGCTCCTCGACCCGATGGGTGACGGCCGGCATCGCGGTCTGCGACAGCTCGTCGAGCAGCGTGCCGATCTGCTCGCTCATCTCACGGACTGATGGTTGCTCCACGTCGAGCTCCCCTCTGCTGGCTCGTGTCGGGAAGAAGAGATGCCGGCGTCGAGCCAGCCGAACCAGGCGTCGAGGTGCTCACCGGTCCGGACTGAGAGCGGCAGCACCTGGACCGCCGGGCTCAGCTCACGGGCCTGGGCGGTCAGGCGGTCGACGTCGAAGTCGACGTACGGCAGCAGGTCGATCTTGTTGACCACGACGAGGTCGGCGACGGAGAACATGTGCGGGTACTTCAACGGCTTGTCGTCACCCTCGGTCACCGAGATCACCACGACCTTGGCGTGCTCGCCGATGTCGAACAGCGCCGGGCAGACGAGGTTGCCGACGTTCTCGACGAAGAGCAGCGACTCCTCCGGCGGGTCGAGGTCGTGCAGGGCCCGGTGCACCATCTCAGCGTCGAGGTGGCACCCGGCTCCGGTGTTGATCTGCACCGCCCTCGCCCCGGCGGTGCGGATGCGATCGGCGTCGAAGGAGGTCTCCTGGTCGCCCTCGATGACGCTCACGGTTCGCCCGGGCATCAGCTCGGCAATGGTGCGCTCCAGCAGCGAGGTCTTGCCTGCCCCGGGGGAGCTCATCAGGTTCAGCGCCGTGATCCCGCGCTCGTCGAGTGAGGCCCGCACGTGCGCGGCCGCGTGGTCGTTCTTGGCCAGCAGCCGCTCCTCGACCTCGAGGAGCTCCGTTCCTCCGGGTCCCTGAGGAGGGTGCGCAGCAACGGTCTCGAAGGGCCCGCGCTGCTCCTGGGCCTCGCCGCAGCCACAGGTCAGGCACATGACTCCTCCCGGACCAGCTCCACCGAGGCCACCGACAGGTCCTCGCCCGCGACCGCCTCGACGTGCAGGACGGCCCCCGCGAGCGGGGTCTCCACCGTCACCACGTCGAAGCAGAAGGCCAGCGCCTCGGCGACCACCCCGGACCGGTCACCGACCCGCACGTTCACCGCGACCACCTGGCGGCCGGAGGTGCGCTCCGCCACCAGGTCGACGAGGCCCTCGGCGAGGGACAGCTCGTGCAAGGCCCGGCCTCAGTAGGGCTTCACCGGGACCGACGGCGTGTGCAGGTGGTCGACGACCTTGCCGCCGCCGGTGTACATGTGCACGCCGCAGGGCAGGCACGGGTCGAAGCTCCGCACCGCCCGCATGATGTCGATCCCCTTGAAGCTGTCGGGCGGGTTCTCCTCGAAGATCGGCGTGTTCTGCACGGCGTCCTCGTAGGGGCCGGGTGTCCCGTAGGTGTCGCGCACGCTGCCGTTCCACGGGGTCGGCGGGTAGGGGTGGTAGTTGGCGATCTTCCCGTTCTTGATCACCATGTGGTGGCTCAGCACTCCGCGCACAGCCTCGGTGAAGCCCACCGAGACCGCCTCGTCGGGCACCTCGAACTTCGTCCACGTGTCGGTGCGTCCCTGCCGGACCTCGGCGAGGGCCTTGTCGCAGAAGTGCAGGGCCAGCGCGGCGGCGTACGCCTGGAAGTAGGTGCGTGCCCGGTTGCGCTCCAGCGCGTTGCTCCACTTCGGCACCTTCCACTCGAAGCGCACCTCGGGTTTCAGGGCGGTCCGCGGCAGCGTGATCACCACGCTGTCGCCTGTGGCCTGCACGTAGTCGGTGTGCACCAGCCCGCTCAGGGCCGTGGACCAGAGCCGCGCGATCGGACCGCCGCCGGTGTCGAGCGCCAGGTGGTCCTTGCCGTCGAACCAGCGCGGCGACATCGTCCACGAGTAGGCGTTGTCCCAGTCGCGCTTCTGCGGCTTGGGGATCGTGTGCTGGTTCCACGGGTGCCGCTCGTCGACGGGGTTGCCCAGCGGGTCCTTGGTCACGAAGACCTCGCGCCCGGACTTCACCCAGTCCTCGTAGTAGGAGTGGCCGAGCAGGATCCGGATGCCGAGGTTGATGTCGACCAGGTCGTTGGTGACCAGCTTCCCGTCGACCACCACGCCCGGGGTGACGAACATCTTCTTGCCCCAGTTGCTCATGTTGGCGTAGGTGAAGTCGCAGTACTGCGGGTCGTTGAGGCTGCCCCAGCAGCCGAGGAGGATCCGGCGCTCGCCGACGTGCTCGTAGCCGGGCAGGGCCTCGTAGAAGAAGTCGAAGAGGTCGTCGTGCAGCGGCACGACCTTCTTCATGAACTCCACGTAGCGCATCAGCCGGGTGAGGTAGTCGGTGAACAGCTGGATGGTGGCCGTCGTGCCGACCCCGCCCGGATAGAGCGTCGAGGGGTGCACATGGCGCCCCTCCATCAGGCAGAACATCTCCCGCGTGTATCGGCTGACCTGCAGCGCCTCGCGGTAGAACTCCCCCTCGATCGGGTTGAGGGAGCGCATGATGTCGCCGATGGTGCGGTAGCCGTGGTCGCCCGCGTGCGGCGCCTCGGTGTTGTTCGCCTTCTCCAGGACGCCGGGGTTGGTCTCCTTGACCATCCGCTCGCAGTAGTCCACCCCGACCAGGTTCTCCTGGAAGATGTTGTGGTCGAACATGTACTCCGCGGCCTCGCCGAGGTTGATGATCCACTCCCCCAGGTGCGGGGGTACGACGCCGTACGCCATGTTCTGGTTGTAGACCGAGCAGGTCGCGTGGTTGTCACCGCAGATGCCGCAGATGCGGCTGGTGATGAAGTGCGCGTCCCGCGGGTCCTTGCCCTTCATGAACAGGCTGTAGCCACGGAAGATCGACGAGGTGCTGTGGCACTCGCGCACCTCCTTCTGCTTGAAGTCGATCGAGGCGTAGATGCCCAGGCTCCCGACGATGCGGGTCACCGGGTCCCACGACATCTCGACGACGTCGGTGTCCTTGGTGGCCGTCTTGCGGGGTTCGGTCATGGTCATGGTTCGTCCCTCACCAGGTCTTCTGGAAGCCGGTCTTGAGCTCGCTGCCCTTGGTGCGCCACTTGGGTTCCACGTCGAGTGTCTTCTTGGTGACCTCGCGCAGTCGTCTGACGGCAGAGCCGTAGAGCTTGCTGCCCGCCGACGAGAGCTTGGATCCCGGTGGTTCGTCCATGAACGGCATGAACTTGTCGGGGAAGCCCGGCATCGTGCAGCCGATGCAGATGCCGCCGACGTTGGGGCAACCGCCGATGCCGTTGATCCAGCCGCGCTTGGGCACGTTGCACTTCACGACCGGGCCCCAGCAGCCGAGCTTGACGATGCACTTCGGTGATCCGTACTCGGTCGCGAAGTCGCCTTGCTCGTAGTAGCCGGCGCGGTCGCAGCCCTCGTGCACGGTCGCGCCGAAGAGCCACCGCGGACGCAACGCCTCGTCGAGCGGGATCATCGGCGCCTGGCCGGCAACCTGGTAGAGCAGGTAGGTGATCGTCTCCGAGAGGTTGTCGGGGTGGATCGGGCAGCCGGGCACGCACACGATCGGCAGACCCGCCTTGGACTTCCAGTCCCACCCGAGGTAGTCGGGCACGCCCATGGCACCGGTGGGGTTGCCCGACATCGCGTGGATGCCGCCGTACGTCGCGCAGGTGCCGACCGCGATGATGGCCGTTGCCTTGGGAGCCAGCCGGTCGAGCCACTCCGAGGTCTTCATCGGTTGGCCGGTCATCGGGTTGTTGCCGAACGCAGCCCAGTAGCCCTCGGACTTGATCTCCTCGTTGGGGATCGAGCCCTCGACCACCAGCACGAACGGCTCGAGCTCACCCCGGTCGGCCTTGTGCCACCACTCGATGAAATTGTCGGCGCCCTGCTCGGGGCCGCACTCGAAGTCGATCAGCGGCCAGTGCACCGCGATCTTCGGCAGGCCGGGCAAGGCGCCGAGCACGATCTCCTCGATGCTCGGCTGGGTCGCCGCCGTCAGGGCGACCGAGTCACCGTCGCAGCTGAGCCCCCCGTTCATCCAGAGGATGTGGACCGGGGCCTCCCTCGGCCTCTGCCGCCGTCTCCTGCTCAGCCGTGGTCGTCATGCCTCTCTGCCTCCGCTTCCGGGCACGGTCGACGGTGACCGAGCCGCTTGTTCATCGTCGCCAGAAGCAGCAGCGGAGGTAACTGCTGGAGGCCACTCCCTTTCGCGTCAATCAGGGAGTCGGGGATTCGGGGATCAGCGGAGCTCGCGGCGACGCGGCGGCCGGGTGGCCGCCGTGCGCCTGCGGCCCTCGGAGGCGTCTGCCAGCTCCTGCTGACGCTCGCGGTGCAGGGCCATGGCGTAGTGGTGGCTGTACATGTCAGACCTCTCGATGTGGTGTTCCTACCTGCACGAACCTAGGCCTGAGCACTGACAGATTCTCATCGGGAGAATTGCCCGACTTGGCGCGGGGCCACCTCAGGTCGAGCCGCGCCACAGGCCGCGTTGACGACGTGCGGACATGCGCGCCCACACCACGTCCTGGACCGCGAGGGTGGCCCAGCCGGCGGCCGCCATGCCCGTGATGTTGACCAGCAGCTGGGCCCCGCTGCCCAGGATCTCGGAGGGAGCTCCCAGAGCGATGCCCAGGGCGATGTTGCCGGCCGCGGGGACCGTCGTGACCGAGATGAAGACGCCCGAGAGGCCGCCGACCTTCGCCGAGGTCAGCGACAGCACGCCGGCGGCCGCGGCGACGACCGCGATGATGAACGACCACTTGTCGGGCGTGTAGATGAAGGCGGTGGCCGGACGCGCCCGTGTCACCGTCTCGGTCGAGATCCATCCCAGTGCCCGGCCGACGAGCGCGGCCATCGTCGTGAGGGCGATGGCCACCCCGAAGCCCACCACGAGCGTCCTGGCGGCGTAGAACGCCAGGGACCGACGACGCCGCACCAGGGCCAGCCCCAGGGCGGCGATGGCGACGAACTCGGGGCCCAGGACCATGGCGCCGATGACCAGGATCTGCGAGTCGAGGACGATGGCGATGCCGGCGAGCAGCGTGGCCAGGGTCATGAAGGACAGGTAGGTCCAGTTGAGCTCCGACTCCTCGTAGGCCCGTTGGGTCACCTCGGCCCACACCACCGCGTCGGCGCTGCTGCCAGGGGTGCGCACCTCGGCCGCGCGACCCGGCTCGGAGATCCAGGTGGTGACGGGCACGATGTGGATGCTGCCGTGCTCGCCCACGCCGAGGCTTCGGAGCCGGTCGACGATCTCGTTCGCGGCCTCCCGGGCGACGTCCGCCTCGATGACGTCACCGGCCGGACGCACGGATGCCCCCCTCAGCACGGCGAGGCCGCTCACCGCCGGGTCCTCGCCCACGATCTCGAGCACCCCCTCGGTCAGGTCACTGGGGGCGCTGATCCGTAGGTGCAGCATCGCCACAGTGTGCCGCAGGGCGGGGTTTCGACGTGGGACCGGACTACGGCTCGAACCGGTAGCCCATCCCGGGCTCGGTGAGCAGGTGGCGCGGCCTCGCGGGATCGGCTTCGAGCTTCTGACGCAGCTTCGCCATGTACACGCGCAGGTTGCCGCCGGCAGTGTCGTACCCGGGCCCCCACACCTCACTGAGCAGCTGCGCCTGACTCATCAGCTTGCCTGGGTGCCGGAGCAGCACCTCGAGCAGGTGCCACTCGGTAGGTGTCAGGCGGACATCGACCGGCTCGTCGCCGTCCATCACGACGCGGTGGGCTGCCAGGTCCACCGTGGTCCTGCCGAAGGTCACGACGGGTGGTGCGTCATCGGGGGTGGCGCGTCGGGCCAACGCGCGCATCCGAGCCATCAGCTCATCCACGCCGAACGGCTTGGTGAGGTAGTCGTCGGCGCCTGCGTCCAGAGCGTCGACCTTGTCGGCACTGTCGGTGCGTCCGGAGAGGATGACGATCGGGACCGACGTCCAACCACGCAGCCCACGGATGACGTCGACACCGTCCATGTCAGGCAGTCCGAGGTCGAGGATCACCAGGTCGGGCGGGTGGGAGGCCGCCGTCGCCAGGGCCAGGGTGCCGTTGGATGCCGTGAACACCTCGTAGTGGCGTGCTCGCAGGTTGATCGCGAGCGCGCGCAAGATCTGCGGCTCGTCGTCGACGACGAGCACCCGGTTCATGACGCCCCCCAGGTGAGGTCGGCCGTGTCGTCGCCGCTCGCACGCTCCCTGAGCCCCGGTTGGCTACCGTCCCCCAACCCGGGTTGCGCGGGCGCAGCCGGCATCGACACCACCATCGTGAGCCCTCCGCCGGGCGTCTCCTCGGCGGCGAGGGTGCCCCCCATGGCGTCGGTCAGCCCTCGCGACAGCGCGAGCCCGAGACCCACCCCCGTCGTGTTGTCGGTGTCCCCGAGCCGCTGGAACGGCGCGAAGACCCGGTCCAGGTCGGCGGGTGGGATGCCAGGTCCCCGGTCGATCACCCGCAGCTCGACACGCTCGCCGAGACTGCTGCCGGTCACTTGCGGCGGACTGTCCGGTGGGCTGTAGCGGACCGCGTTGCCGACCAGGTTCGCCACGACCCGCTCGAGCAGGCCGGGATCTGCCATCAGCAT
Source organism: uncultured Actinomycetota bacterium (assembly GCA_963794435.1). Taxonomy (GTDB): domain Bacteria; phylum Actinomycetota; class Actinomycetes; order Propionibacteriales; family Nocardioidaceae; genus Marmoricola. Next base: position 113,764 of record CAWCDX010000007.1, on the reverse strand, counting down.
CGGCAAGGTGTCGGGGACGTCAACGAGGACGCTCGCGCCGTCGGGGCCCAGGTCGTCGAGCGCGAGGGGCACCACCTCGTCCAGGGCTACCCGGCGGCTGACGACCGACAGCGCCCCGGCCTGGAGCCGACTCATGTCCAGCAGGTTCTCCACCAACCGGGTCAGCCGGTCCAGAGACTCGTCGGCAGCCAGCAGCAGCTCGGCATGGTCCTGCGCCGACCACTCGATCTCCTTGCTGCGCAGGCTCGTGACCGCGGCCTTGGCCGCCGACAGGGGGGTGCGCAGGTCGTGGCCGACCGCGGCCAGCAGTGCCGTCCTCATCCGGTCCCCCTCCGCGATCGGGATCGCGGCGGCGGCGGCCTCGCTGAGGCGGTGCCGCTCGAGGATGACGGCGGCCTGAGCAGCGAAGGCACCGGCGACGCGCTGGTCCTCGGCGAGCAGGGGATGTCCGCGCAGCGCGAGCATGAGCGTGTCTCCGGCGGCCACCTCGGTGTCGGCGTCCTCGGGGCGGGTGCACCCGTCCGGCCCGGCGACAGCCACCACCGTCCACTCGTCGGCCGGACTGCGCACGACGGGTCCGCCGTCGGCAGCGTCTGGCGAGGTCCGCTCCAACAGGGTGACCGACGTGAGTCCCAGTGCCTCGCGGAGCCGCTCGAGCATCGCCGGCAACGCCGTCTCGCCACGCAGGATGCTGCCCGCCAACGTGCCGAGCGTCTCGGCTTCGGCCTTCGCGCGCGCCGCCTGCCGAGTGCGCCGCGCGGCCAGGTCGACGACAGAGCTGACGAGTGCTGCTACCACGATGAAGACGCCGATGGCGAGGGCGTTGTTGGGCTCACGGATGGTGAGGGTGTGCAGGGGCGGGGCGAAGTAGTAGTTGAGGAGCAACGACCCGCCGATGGCTGCCACCATCGCCGGCACGAGCCCACCGACGAGGGCCACCACCACGACGACCAGCAGGAACAGCAGCACGTCGCTGACGAGGTTGAGGGGACCCCGTGCGTTGGTCAGCACCACAGTCAGGATGGGCGGAAGCAGCAGGGCGAGCGCGGTGCCCTCGAGCCTGCGCCGCAGGGTGAGGCTGCCGTGACCCCGCGGCAGCCCTCGACCCTTGCCGATCTGGGCGTGGGTCACCAGGTGCACGTCGATGTCACCGGACTCCCGGATGGTCGCGCTCCCGATGCCCTGTCCACCCAGCACGGTCGCGAGCCTCGACCGTCTGCTGGCCCCGAGCACGAGCTGGGTGGCGTTCTCCGCCCGGGCGAACTCCAGCAGGGCGTTCGCCACGTCGTCGCCGATGATCTGGTGGTAGGTGCCGCCGAGGGTCTCCACCAGCTGCCGCTGCCTGACCAGGTCGGCGGGACTGGCGCCGGTGAGCCCGTCGGAGCTGGTGACGTGGACGGCCAGCAGGTCTCCGCCGGAGGAGCGAGCGGCGATGCGAGCAGCCCGCCTGATCAGGGTCTCCCCCTCCACGCCGCCGGTGACAGCGACGACCACCCGTTCCCTGGTCTCCCAGGTTCCGGCGATGTCGTGCTGGGCCCGGTAGGCCTGCAACGCGTCGTCGACCTTGTCGGCGGTCCAGAGCAGCGCCAGCTCGCGCAGGGCGGTGAGATTGCCCACCCGGAAGTAGTTGCCCAGGGCCGCGTCGACCTTGGCCGCCGGGTAGACGTTGCCGTGCGCCATCCGCCGTCTCAGGGCCTCCGGGGCCATGTCGACCAGGTCGACCTGGTCGGCTGCCCTGACCACGGCGTCAGGCACTCGTTCACGTTGCGGTACGCCGGTGATCTTCTCCACGACGTCGTTGACCGACTCGAGGTGCTGGATGTTGACCGTGGAGATGACGTCGATCCCCGCCGCAAGCAGCTCCTCGACGTCCTGCCAGCGCTTCTCGTTGCGAGAACCGGGCACGTTGGTGTGAGCGAGCTCGTCGACCAGCGCCACCGCGGGGTGGCGCGCCAGCACGGCGTCGACGTCCATCTCGGTGAAGGCGGCGCCCCGGTGCGTCATCTCGCGCCGCGGCACGACTTCCAGCCCCTGCAGCATCTCGGCGGTGTGCTGACGGTCGTGGGTCTCGACGAAACCGACCACGACGTCGGTGCCCCGCTCGGCGCGCCGATGCCCCTCGCCGAGCATGGCGTAGGTCTTGCCCACTCCGGGAGCCGCGCCGAGGTAGATGCGCAATCTGCCTCGCTTCATGGTGCCTCCCGCCGGTCCCACGGTCTGACGGATCTCAACCCCGGGACGCGCGGTCGAGCGCCAGGTTGAGCTCGAGGACGTTGACCCTCGGCTCTCCCAGGAAGCCGAGTATGCGTCCTTGAGTGTGTCCAGACACCAAGGCTCGCACCCTGGCCTGACTCAGACCACGTTCGCGGGCAATCCTGGGGATCTGCTCACGGGCGTACGCCGGGCTGATGTGCGGGTCGAGGCCGGAGCCGCTCGCCTGCAGGGCATCTGCGGGGACGTCGGCGGGCCGGACGCCGTCGAGCCGCGCAGCTGTGGCGCGCCGCTGCTTCACGGCGTCGACGAGTTCCTTGTTCTCGGGACCGAGGTTCGACGCCGAGGTCGACAGTGGGTCGTAGCCGGTGCCTGCGGCCGAGGGCCGACTCTGGAAGTACGTCGGGTCGGCCTCCACGACCGGGTTGCCGTCCGAGTCGAGCTTGGCCTTGCCGTTCACCTCGACCGGGCGGGTGAACGCCTGCCCGATCAGCTCCGACCCGACGGTCTTGCCGCCGGTGTGCACGAGGGACCCGTTGGCGTTGCCGCCGAAGCCGACCTGCGCGATCCCGGTCATGACCAGTGGGTAGGCCAGGCCGACGATCACCGTCAGCACGAGAAACGTCCTGATGGCAGCGACGTACTGGCGGACGCTCGCAGGTGTGTTGGTTGCCATGGTGCGTCTGCCTCCTTCAGCTGAGTCCGGGGATCTGCGAGACGAGCAGATCGATGAGCTTGATCCCGATGAACGGGCTGATGATGCCGCCGAGGCCGTAGATGCCGAGGTTGCGGCGCAACATGGACGCCGCCGAGGAGGGCGTGTAGCGGACGCCCCGCAGCGCCAGCGGGATCAGCCCGACGATGATCAGGGCGTTGAAGATCACCGCGGACAGGATGGCCGACTCCGGCGATGCCAACCGCATGATGTTCAGGTTGTCCAGTCCCGCGTACACGCCGGCGAACATGGCCGGGATGATCGCGAAGTACTTCGCGACGTCGTTGGCGATCGAGAAGGTGGTCAGCGAGCCGCGCGTGATGAGCAGCTGCTTGCCGATCTCCACGATCTCGATGAGCTTCGTCGGGTTGGAGTCGAGGTCGACCATGTTCCCGGCCTCTTTGGCCGCCGAGGTGCCGGTGTTCATCGCCACCCCGACGTCGGCCTGGGCCAGTGCCGGCGCATCGTTGGTGCCGTCACCGGTCATCGCCACCAGGCGGCCGCCCTCCTGCTCCCGCTTGATCAGGGCCATCTTGTCCTCGGGCGTCGCCTCGGCCAGGAAGTCGTCCACCCCCGCCTCCTCGGCGATGGCTCTGGCGGTCAGCGGGTTGTCGCCGGTGATCATCACGGTGCGGATGCCCATCCGCCGCATCTCGTCGAAGCGCTCGCGCATCCCGTCCTTGACGACGTCCTTGAGGTTGATCACCCCGAGGGTGCGGGCCGTTCCACCCTGCGGGCACTCGGCCACGACCAGCGGGGTTCCACCGGCGGTCGAGATCCCGTCCACGATCTCGCCGACCTCCTCGGTGGGGTGACCGCCGTTGTCGCGGACCCACTTCATCACCGCCGCGGCAGCGCCCTTGCGGATCTGGCTACCGTCGTCGAGGTCGACGCCACTCATCCGGGTCTGTGCCGTGAACTCGACGAAGTGGGCGGTGCTGAGCTCGCCCGGTGCACGCTCACGGAGGCCGTGGGCCGTCTTGGCGAGCACGACGATCGAGCGCCCTTCCGGCGTCTCGTCGGCGAGGCTGGAGAGCTGAGCAGCATCGGCGAGCGCATCAGGGTCGACCCCGTTGACGGGGAGGAACTCGGCGGCCTGACGGTTGCCGAGGGTGATGGTGCCGGTCTTGTCGAGGAGAAGCGTGTTCACGTCACCGGCGGCCTCGACGGCGCGACCGGACATGGCGAGCACGTTGTGCTGCACCAGACGGTCCATGCCCGCGATGCCGATTGCGGAGAGCAGTGCGCCGATGGTGGTCGGGATGAGGCACACGAGCAGCGCGACCAGCACCACGAGGGACTGCTCGGCCCCGGAGTAGATCGCGAACGGCTGCAAGGTGATGGTCGCCATCAGGAAGACGATCGTCAGACTGGCGAGCAGGATGTTGAGGGCGATCTCGTTCGGGGTCTTCTGCCGCGACGCGCCCTCCACCAGCGCGATCATCCGGTCGATGAAGCTCTCCCCCGGCTTGGCGGTGATCTGTACGACGACCCGGTCCGAGAGCACCTTCGTGCCGCCGGTGACCGAGCTGCGGTCGCCGCCCGACTCGCGGATGACCGGGGCCGACTCGCCCGTGATCGCGGACTCGTCGACGCTGGCGACCCCCTCGACGACGTCACCGTCGCCCGGGATCACCTCACCGGCCTCGACCACGACGCGGTCCCCCACCGCGAGCTCAGGTCCGGGCACGCTCTCCTCGGTGCCGTCGTCACGAAGCCGGCGTGCCACGGTCTCGGTCTTGGCACGCCGCAGAGTCGCGGCCTGCGCCTTGCCCCGTCCCTCGGCCACCGCCTCGCTCAGGTTGGCGAAGACGACTGTCAGCCACAGCCAGACGACGATCGACCAAGCGAACAGGCTCGGGTCGGTGACGGCGAGCCCGGTGGAGAGCACCGCACCCGCCTCGACGAGGAACATCACCGGGTTGTGGGCCATGACCCGCGGGTCGAGCTTGCGGATAGCGTCGGGCAGCGAGGTGAGCAACATCCTGGGGTCGATCGACCCGGCCCGTACCCGGGAGCCGCCGGTGGGAGTGGACATGCGATCAGGTCCTTCGGACGTCGGGTGGGGGCTCGAGCCGCCAGGGCCCGCGGTGGGTGCGGTCGTCGACATCACAGGCCCTCCGCCAGCGGCCCGAGGGCGAGAGCGGGGAAGAAGGTCAGTCCGGCGACGATCACGACGACGCCGGTGAGCATCGCGACGAACAGGGCGCCATGCGTGGGCAGCGTGCCGGCCGTGGCCGGGACCGGCTGCTGCCTGGCCAGCGACCCGGCCAGTGCGAGCACGAAGATGATCGGCAACAGCCGCCCGGCCAGCATGACGAGCCCCAGCGAGGTGTTGTAGAAGCCCGTGTTCACCGAGATGCCGGCGAACGCGGAGCCGTTGTTGTTCGCCGCCGACATGAATGCGTAGAGAACCTCCGAGAGCCCGTGCGGTCCTGGGTTGAGGATGGACTCCTTGGGCTTGCTCAGCGACATCGCCAGCCCGGTCCCCGCGAGGACCAGGAGCGGCATCGTGAGGATGTAGATGGAGACAAGCTTGATCTCGCGTGCGGTGATCTTCTTGCGGAGGTACTCCGGGGTACGCCCGACCATCAGGCCGGCGATGAACACCGTGACGATGGCCAGGACCAGGATTCCGTACAGCCCCGATCCGGTGCCTCCGGGTGCCACCTCGCCCAGACCCATGTTGAAGATGAGCAGCCCACCGCCGAGGGCGGTGAACGAGTCGTGGAAGGAGTCGACGGCACCGGTGGAGGTGCCCGTGGTCGAGGTCGCGAAGAGCGCGGACGCCCACTCGCCGAACCTGGTCTCCTTGCCTTCCATCGCGGCTCCGGCCAGCTGCAGCGCCGTACCGCGATGCATCCGCTCCGCGATCGTGACACCCGCCAGGATCAGGCCCCACAGGACACTCATCACCCCGAGGACGGCATATCCCTGGCGGCGGTCCTTCACCATGCGCCCGAAGGTGTAGGTCAACGCGACGGGGATCAGCAGGAGCAGGAAGATCTCCAACCAGTTGCTGAGCGCGTTCGGGTTCTCGAACGGGTGCGAGGAGTTGGCGTTGTAGAAGCCCCCGCCGTTGGTGCCGAGCTCCTTGATCGCCTCCTGCGAGGCGACCGGGCCGCCGGTGATCACCTGGGTCTGGCCGTCGAGCGTCGTCACCTTGGTGCCTGAGGAGAAGTTCTGCACGGCTCCCATGCTCAGCAGCAGCAGCGTGCTGAGGACGGCGAACGGCAGCAGGATGCGGAAGCAACCCCGGACCAGGTCGACCCAGAAGTTCCCGATGCGGTCGGTCCGCGAACGCATGAAGCCCCGGATCAACGCGACCGCCACCGCCATGCCGACGGCGGCTGAGGCGAAGTTCTGCACGGCGAGGCCGGACATCTGCACCAGGTGGCCCATGGTCGACTCGCCGGAGTAGGACTGCCAGTTGGTATTGGTCACGAACGACGCCGCAGTGTTGAAGGCCTGACCGGGCGCGACGCCGGGAAACCCCAGGTTCAGCGGCAGGTGGGACTGGAGGCGCTGGAGGGCGTAGAGGCCCAGGACGCTGACGGCGGAGAAGGCCAGGAGCGAGCGCGCATAGACCGGCCAGCGCTGGTCCGCCTTCGGGTCGACGCCCATGACCCGGTAGAGCACACGCTCCGCGCGGGAGTCGTGGTCGCTCTCGTAGACCCGGGCCATGTAGGCGCCGAGCGGGCGGTAGCACGCCGCCAGCGCCAGGAGCAGCAGGCCGACCTGCAACAGGCCGGCAGTGGAGTCGGACATCTCAGAAACGCTCCGGGAACAGGAGGGCTACCCCGAGGTAGCCGAGGAAGAGGATGGCGACGATCAGGCCGATGGCGTTCTGCGCGCTCACAACCGCTCCACTCCCTTCACGACCAGCGCCGAGATGGCAAAGAACGCGATGGTGAGGATCACGAAGACGAGGTCGTGCATGTGTGCTCCAGTCATCAGGTGGCCAGGTGCCGGCCACATCTGGAGTCTGTGCGCGCTCAGGAGCCGAAACCCCGTTGTTAACAGGTCCCTAACGGCAGACCGGCGGAAATTGGCGCAGCACTAACACCGGCGGACCACGAGGGCCCAGGGGCGTTAAGAGGTTGTTAGAGAAGCGTCTTCCTTCTCGTCCCCGGTGCAGGTTCGCCCGACCATGGGTGCATGGCCTCGACCGACGAACAGGTGCGGTGGTCCAACGCTCGACTGGACGTCCCGCGAGTCATCGCGCAACACAAGACAGCGGTCATCGTCGGGGCGGCGATCGCCCCCCTCGTGACCGCTGCCGTGCTCTCGGCATTCCGCGACGACCTGCCGGTGGCTACCAACGTGCTGGTCCTGGTGCTGGTGGTCATCGCCATGGCGAGCACTGGTCTCCGTGCTGCCGGCATCGTCGCCGCGGTCTCCGCAGGAGTCTGGTTCGACTTCTTCCTGACCCAGCCCTACGGCCAGCTGGCGATCAAGGATCCTGACGAGGTCGAAGCAGCGGTGCTCCTCGTCGTCGTGGGGGCAGCTGTGAGCGAGGTCGCCCTCTGGGGATACCGCCAGCAGGCGCGCGCCAACCGCCGGGCCGGATATCTGGACGGAGTCCTCGGCACCGCCGAGATCGTCACCTTGAGCACCGAGTCGCCCGATGCCCTCACTGCCCACGTGGCCGAGCAGATCAGGCAGGTGCTCGCCGTCAGCCGGTGCCGGTTCGTCCTGGGTCCCGTCCACGACGAGAGAATCCCTGTCCTCGGTCACCACGGGGAGGTGACCCGTCTCGGAAGGGACATCGACGCCGACAGGGACGGTCTGCCCACCGACGACGACATAGCTCTGATGGTCACGCGCTCGGGCACCACCGTGGGGCACTTCCTGCTCACGTCCGCCTCGCACGTCGCACGCCCGACACGCGAGCAACGCAAGGTCGCCATCCTGCTCGCGGACCAGGTGGGCCAGGTCCTGGGAGACCCGAGATAGCTGCTCGACCGGCACAATGGTGCGTATGCCGAGTTTCGACGGGAAGCACGTCATCGTCACGGGAGCGGCCGGCGCCCTCGGGGGTGGCCTGTGCCAGGCCTTCGCCGACGCGGGAGCCTCGGTCACCGGACTCGACCGGGTCAGGCCCGAGGGCGACCGCGCGCTCGACGGGGTGCGGTACGTCGCCGTCGACCTGGCCGACGACGCAGCCGTGGGAGCGGCGTTCGACGAGGCTCCCCTGCCCTGGGCGGTGGTGCACACCGTCGGCGGGTTCGCGCCGGCGGCCCCGCTTGCCGAGCTCGACGTCGAGGACCTGCACCGTCAGCTGACCCTCAACCTGACCACCTCGGCCGTGGTGGTCAAGCACGCGCTGCGCCTGCTGCAGGCAGAGGGCCAGGGGCGGATCGTGCTGACGGCCAGCAGGGCCGCCTTCCAGACGACCAAGGTGGCGTTCTCCTACTCGGTCAGCAAGCTGGGCGTCGTGCACCTGGTGGAGATGGCGGGTGCCGAGGTCGCCGGCAGCGGGGTGACGGTGAACGCGGTCTCCCCCACGATCATCGACACCCCGGCGAACCGCAGCGCCATGCCCGACTCCAACCACGACGCGTGGCCCACGGTGGCCGAGCTCGCCCACGCGTACCTCTTCCTCGCCTCGCAGGAGGCGGCGCGCGTCAACGCGACCATCACCTCGGTCTGACACAGTGGTCGGGTGGACCGGCTCGACCCGCAACCACTGATCACCTACCGCTACCTGCGGATGTCGTTGGTCGCCGTCCTGGTGATGCTGTTCGCGGGAGTCGTCCTGCAGACCATCGCCGACCACTCCTGGCAGCCGTCGATCTCCGACTACTACTGGACGCCGGTGCGCAACGTCTTCGTCGGCTCTCTGGTCGCCCTCGGGGCGGGCATGGTGGTGCTGAAGCCGGACAGCGAGCTCGAGGACGTCGCCCTGAACATCGCCGGCATCCTCGCTCCCGTGGTGGCCTTCGTCCCGACACCGGAGGCGGGCACCTGCAACGCACTGCCGGGCGGTGGTCTCACCCCGCCGAGGCCCGAGACGGTCGCCGGCATCGGCAACAACATCCAGGCACTGTTCATCGCCGGTGCGGTGGCGTTGCTCCTGCTGGGGCTGAGCCGGTTCGTGCCCGAGAAGGTGGTCTTCCCGGAGCTGACCCCGGCCGCGAAGCTCGGTCGTCGCCTCGGGTTCGTGGCCATCGCGGCCATCTTCGGCTACGCGGTGATCTGGTACCTCGTGGACAACGAGGCGTTCCAGTGCCAGGCCCACCTGCGGGCGGCGTTCACGCTGTTCGGCTTCATCATCGTGGTGGTCCTCGTCAACGCGATCGGCAAGACGCGCAACCCCGGCGCCCGGCACCCGGCGAACCTGCCGGCGTGGCTCAACCTCTACACCGCGATCTTCGCGGGGATGATCCTCGGACTCCTCGCAGCGTGGATCCTGTACCGGGCGGGCTGGGACTACTCGGTGCTGTTCGCCGAGGCGGTCGAGCTCGGGCTGTTCCTGTTCTTCTGGATCGTGCAGACCTTCGAGCTGTGGAACCGCGGGCTCCGCTCGCCGCAGCCGGGTCCGCGCAACCTGCTGCCGCAGCCGGAGAGCGCCGGCGCAGCCTAGGCAGTGCCGGCCATGAAGGCCGCGACGACCTGGCCGAGCTCAGGACCGGCGTCCTCCTGCAGGAAGTGACCGGCGCCCTCGAGCACCGGGTGCTCCAGGCCTCTCGTCCCGGGCACGTGCTCGCGCAGGATCGGGGCCATCGCGCCCGTGATCGGGTCGCCGTCGCTGAAGGCGACCAGGAAGGGCCGCTCCCAAGCACCGAGCGCGGTCCACGCCAGCCGGTTGGCCGTCGTGGCCGGGTCGTCCGGCGAGGTCGGCACCAGGTCCGGCATCGCCCGCGGGCCAGCCTTGTAGGTCTCGTCCGGGAACGGAGCGTCGTACGCCGCCCGGACGTCGTCGGCCATCGGCCGGACGCAGCCGGCCTGCACGAAGCGCCCGACGTCCAAGGTCTCGGCGTGGGCCACCGCGTCGTGGAACTGCCACCAGATCGGCGGCATGTCGAAGTCGCCGGTCGGGAGGCCGGTGTTGGCCGCGGCGACGCGGGCGAAGCGCTCCGGGTGCTCGGCGACGAGCCGCAGCCCGATCAGCCCGCCCCAGTCCTGCCCGACCATGGTGACGTCCTTCAGGTCGAGGACGTCGAAGGCCAGCGCCCGGACCCACTCGACGTGCCGGGCGTAGCTGTGGTCGGCCACCTCGGTGGGCTTGTCCGAGCGCCCGAACCCGACGAGGTCCACCGCCACGCACCGCACGCCAGCAGCCACGAGGACGTCGATCACGTGCCGGTACAGAAAGGACCAGCTCGGCTCGCCGTGCAGCAGCAGGGCTACCGGGCCGTCGGCGGGGCCGGCCTCGACCCACGCCATCCGCAGGGTGCCGTCGTCGCCGTCGGGGACCTCGGCGTAGCGGGGCTGGTGCGCGAAGCCGGGGAGGTCGGCGAAGCGCTCCTCGGGCGTCCTCAGCACCTGCACGTCGACCCAGCGCCTGTCTACGTCGACTCAGCCGCGCTCGGTGAGCGCGTCGGTGAGCAGGCCCACCAGGGCCTCGAGCTGCACGTCGGCCGAGGCGGTGACCTCCTCGTCGGAGCCGTCGAGGGCACGCGCCGCGAGGCCGGCCTTGCTGTCGATGAGCTCGGCGATCCGCGCGTCGATGGTCTGCGCCGCGATCACGCGCCAGGCGGTCACCGGGTCGCCCTGCCCGATCCGGTGGACCCGGTCGATGGCCTGGGTCTGCTCGGCGTCGGTCCACGACAGCTCCGCGAGGACCACGTTGGAGGCGACCTGGAGGTTCACGCCGACGCCTGCTGCGGTGAGGGAGCAGACGATCAAGGGGACGTCCGGGTCGTTGACGAAGGCCTCGATGTTGCGCTGTCGGACGGCCGTGGTCTGGTCGCCCCGGATCGAGGAGCTCTTCAGGCCGCGGTCGGCGAAGAGCTGCTCGGCGGTGTCCATCACGTCGATGTGCTTGGCGAAGAAGACCACCTTGCCGACGCTGCGGGCGAGCTGGGCGGCGTAGTCGGCCGCGAGCCCGGCCTTGGCCTGCCCGATCCGGCGGACCATCGCGAAGACGTTCTCCTCGCTCGACTCGTTCTCGCTGGACTCGTCGCGCTCCCACGTGGCGACCTGGCGGACCAGGGCGCGGTCGATGCCCTCGACGGTCTCGCCGCTCTGGGCGCTGCGCGCGGCCAGGACCCGGTCGTAGCGGGCGACCAGACGACGGGCGAGCTCGCGCTCGGCGTCGCGGATCGAGCGGCCGACCTCGTCATCGAGCTCCACCGGGAGGTCGGCGATGCGGCGGGCCGGGATGTCGGCGGCCACGTCGACCTTGCGGCGGCGCACGATGCCCATGTCGATGACCGCGCTGCGGGCGGCGGGGTAGAACCCACGGTCCAGCGGCGTCAGGCCGGTCTCCTCGAGCTTGGCCATCAGCGCGGGCCCGGGCTTCTTCTGGTCGATCCACCCGAGGAACTGCCAGATGGCACGGAAGTCCTCGATGTCGTTGATCAGCGGGGTGCCGGTCAGGGCCATCAGCAGCGGCCGGCTGCGCCGGGCGCGGATCCGCTCGGCGATCTGGAGCACGTGCCGGGAGCGCTGCGAGGTGCGGTTCTTGATGAAGTGGGCCTCGTCGACGACCATGCTGCCGAAGCCGAAGTCGCCCAGCCACTCAGCGTGCCGGTCGAGCACCTCGTAGTTGACCACGATGATGTCGGCGAAGCCGTCGACGTCGTGCCCGTCGCCGTGGATCACCGTCGCGCGGCGGCGCGGGGTCCACAGGCCCGCCTCGTGGGCCCAGTTCATCTTCACCACGTTGGGGACGACCGCCAGCAGCGGGAAGGCGTCCGCGGCTTGCGCGGCGAGCAGCGCCTGGGCCGTCTTGCCCAGACCAGGCTCGTCGGCGAGCAGAAAGGTCCGGTGGCCGGCCTTCGCCGCGGCGACGACCTCGGCCTGGTGCTTCATCAGCTCGAGCTTTCCCGGCGCGGTGAGACTGGTCGGCTCCGGCAGCTCCATGCAGGAGGAGACCCCGCCGGAGGCCTCCTCGAAGGAGCGGAAGAGCGGCCCGAGCAGCTCCCAGCTCGCGAGTGCCCCGGACCCGGTACGTCGGGGGGTGGCCCCGGAGAAGTCGGGGGCCAGGAACGGGCTGGCCAGCTTGCGCGACATCACGGACTGCGGCACGACGCGCCGCTCTCCCTCGGCGGCCAGGGCAGAGTCGGGGGTGTCGCTGGTGTGCTCGGGCTCCGGCGCCATGCCGGCTGCCGCCTGCATCTGGCGCTTGGTCGCCGCGGTCTCGGCGGAGATGACGGCGTCGTCGGCGAGGAGGTCGAAGAACGCCGGGTTCACCGCCGCGGTGGTGGCCAGGATCGTGCCGATGCCGTCGAGCCGCTTGAGCTGCTCAGCGACGTGGGCCTCGCCGAGGCTCTTGTCGCCCTTGACCCGGGTGCGCTCCTCGCGGGCGAGCAGCGCGATCGCCTGGAACGTGGCGTGGTCGGAGGCGCGGGTGCTGCCGCGGCGTACCCGACCCTCGACCTCGCGGACGGTGCGGGCGAGGACCGGGATGATGCCCTCGTTGTCGCGGGCGCGGTTGTTGTTGCTGCGTCCACCACGACGAGCGTTCGACGTGCGGGTGCCTGCTCGACCCACGAGACTCCTCTCCGGTGGGACCCGACCCCGTGCGCGTCACCGACGCGCTCCCTGCTGGAGCTTCAGATCCCCCGACCACCACCCACCGGGTGGAGGCCTTCGAAAACGACTTGGACCGGCCGACGAGGTCGAATGGCCTGCTCACTGACTCTGCTCACGCACAGGGCGACGTCACGAGCTGACGGTCTGTCCGAGATCGATTATCCCCTCAATCGAAGCCGCACACAACTCGAACGCGCGAGATGGTGGCACCGGGGGGTCACCGGCCCACGCGCTCGCGGAGCCAGGCCTGGGTGCCCGGGAGCAGCCCCTTCGCCTTCGGGGGCACCTCGAGAGGCACGACGGCCAGGGCGGTCCCGTCCGGCAGCGACCACTTCAGCTCGTGGTAGACGCGGGACAAGCCATCCTCGCTGTCCACGAAGGCCAGGCACGGTGCCGCGACCCGGAGCTCGCGCCACGGGCCGGGCAGGTCCGCCGGGATCTCGGCGGCAGCCCACGCCATGAAGACGGTCATGACCCCGCAGTACCCACCCGGGCCCTGCGCAGCCGGTCCGGCCGGTAGCCGCCGGGGACGTGGAAGGATCGAGCAGACCATGACGCCTGAAGGGGGCTCGACTGCGATGCAGATGAAGCTGGAACTGATCCCGCTGCCGGTCTCGGACGTGGACCGCGCCATCGCCTTCTACACCGACACGCTCGGCTTCACCAAGGACTTCGACGTGCAACCCAGCGAGGGCGTCCGGGTCGTCCAGTTCACGCCGGAGGGTTCGGGCTGCTCGCTCGGGGTCGGGACCGGTCTGGACGTGTACGCCGGCGAACCGGGAAGCATCCGGGGCCTGCACCTGGCGGTGCCGGACATCGCCGAGGCGCGGGCCGAGCTCGTCCGCCGCGGGGTGGAGGTCAGCGAGGTCAAGGACTTCGGCGGCGGCGTCAAGGGCGCGGACTTCTCCGACCCCGACGGCAACTCCTTCGAGCTGCAGGAGATGGCCTGGCGCCGGGGAGAGGCGTTCTAGTGGGACGACTCGATGAGCTCGACCTCACCCTGTCCCTGCCCAAGAAGGAGGCCAAGAAGCGACTGGGCGCGGAGCAGCGCAGGCTGCTGGCCCTGCGGCTGCGGCTCGCTGGTCTCGTCGGGGGCGAAGGCATCGGGCCGCCGGTGTGCGTGGTCTTCGAGGGCTGGGACGCCTCCGGCAAGGGCGGCGCGATCAAGCGGCTGGTCAAGAAGCTCGACCCCCGCCACGTCCGCGTCCGCGCGTTCTCCGCTCCCACCGACGACGAGCAGCGGCACCACTGGCTGTGGCGCTTCTGGCCTGTGCTGCCGGGGTGGGGAGGCATGGCCGTCTTCGACCGCTCCTGGTACGGGCGGGTGCTGGTCGAGCGCGTCGAGGGATTTGCCGACGACGACGCGTGGGAGCGCGCCTACACGGAGATCCGCGAGTTCGAGTCGATGCTGGTCGCCGAGGGCACCATCCTGGTGAAGTTCTGGATCCACATCTCCGACGAGGAGCAGCTGCGGCGATTCGAGGCCCGGAAGGACGACCCGCTGAAGTCGTGGAAGCTCACCGACGAGGACCTGCGCAACCGGAAGAAGCGCGATGCCTACGCCGAGGCGGTCGAGGACATGCTCGAGCGGACGAGCACGACGCAGGCGCCGTGGCACCTCATCGAGGGCGACTCGAAGCGATTCGCGCGGTTGCGGGTGGTCGAGACCGTCAACCAGGCGATCGAGGCCGCGATCGGTGGCGGCAAGCTCAGCTAGCAGCCAGGGCCGCACCGGGGCCGCACGGGGGCCGCAGACAGGACGCGCGTCAGGGAGCTTCTTCCGGGGGCTCGTCAGGGATCCGCGGCAGCACCTGGGTGTCCTCGTCGGGGCCGGCGGACGGGGTGACCTCACCGGCTGGTCGGCGACGTACGCCGGGGCGGCGGGGCAGGTGGCGCTGCGGGAGCAGGCGGAGCTGGCGGCGTACCCGCTCGTCCAGGGCCAGCTCGTGCTGGAGCCGGCGGAGCGTGGCACGGGTGGCGGCGTACAGCTCGACCACGTCGGCGGAGCCGGCTTCGCGCAAGGCCTCGTCGAGTCGGTCGCGCGATCGGAGCATGCCGTCCTGGGCCTCCTGGAGACGGTCGATGTCGGCCCGGCTCAGGCTGACCTGCACGTCGCCCTCGTGACGGACCAGCTCGCCGAAGGCGTCGGCGCCGGCCGCCAGGGTGCGGAAGGTCTCGGCCAGGTCGCCGAGCACGCGGCTCGCGGAGTCCTCCTCCAGCCAGTCGCCGTCCGAGGCGTCGGCCACCGACCGCATCAGGCCACGGATCGCGACCGCCGTGTGCTCGAGCGCCTCGAGGCCCTGCCGGAGGCCGGGCTCGACGTGCGCGCTGCGGACGGCGCGCAGGTTCAGGCGTCGTCCTTCCTCTGCCCGCAGCAGGGCGGCACCCACGACTGGAATGTCGTGGGTGATGCGCCGGGCGTCGTCGAGCCACTCCCGGGCAGCGCCCGGCAGGCGCTGCGGTTCCCCCTCGACCATGGCGTCGAGCTCCCCGGCCGCCCGGACCAGCAGCTCGCTGACTGCGTCGGCCAGGCCCTCGATCGCCCGTCCGGCGTCCGAGCTGGCGACCTTCGGCGGGAAGACGAGCGTGGCGATGACGCCCACCGCCGCGCCGACCAGCGTCTCGGCGATCCGCTGCCACGCAGCCGCCTCCGCGCCGATGGCCCCGACGCCGAGGACGAGCATGGCGCTGATCGCCACCTCGACGAGGTTGGAGCGCAGGCGCAGGAACTGGCCGATGGTGATGGAGATCAGGATGAGTACGCCGAGACTCCACCACTCCAGCGGGACGACGGCCGCGAACGCGACGGCAAGCGCCACGCCGGCCACGACTGCGACGACCCGGTCGAGCCCGCTGGCGAGCAGCGAGAGGGGCGTCACCTGGACGACCAGCATCGCGGTCAGTGGCGCCAGCAGCGGCTGCGTCCCGGGGAAGAACAAGGAGGCCACGACGTAGCTGGCCGTCGCCGCGACGGTGACGCGGCACGACCAGAGCACGGAGGCACGGCCGTCGCGACGTACCCGTGCCAGCTCCCGCGAGAAGAAGCCGCGCCACCACTGCACCACGCTTCATTCTGCAGTGTCCGAGCCGTTGCGGGTCGCAGCAGTCATGGAGTGCTCCCTCCGTAGGGTGTCGGCGTGGTCACGTCCGAGCGGGTGGAGACGCGTGGTGCCCACCTCGTCGGACTGGCGCACACCTGGGGGGCCGAGCTCACCGCGTTCGGTTCTCGTGACGGATCGCCGTACCTGGCCTCGATCGCAGAGGGCGGCGGCAGGCTGTTCCCGGTCCTGCTGCCGGGCAGCGGGGTGACGACCTCTGTCGCCGGGTCCGAGGAGACCCTGGCCACGACCCAGGACGGCGACCACGTGCGGCTGTACGGCGTCAGCCTGCCCGACGGGTCCGGGTCGCGGCTCCAGGGTCGCGCGATCGACGACCAGTACACGCGCTCCGCGACACGCGCGTGGGTCACCTGCGGCAGCGAGGATCCGGGCTACGTGGTGATGGATGCCCAGGGCTGGCTGCGTGGGGTGGACCCGGAGGGGGAGGGATGGTTGTCCCCGTCCGACGGTCTCAGGTTGGCCTCACCAGACGCACCGCTCGTGGTGCACCAGGAGGAGGTGTCCCTGCTCCTGGCCGGCGACCTCCGCGAGGGAGACTCGGCACCGCGAGCCTCAGCGTGGCTGATCGACCTGCACGGAACCCGGGAGATCGTGCCCGAGGCGGAGGTCACCGGGTTCACCGACATCAGCGGACGTGGCGATCTGCTCATCGCGGGGCACCACGAAGGACGTCCCGTGGTCCTCGACGCCAACGGACGCACGCTGCCGGCACCTCCTGCTCAGCTGGATCCGGCAGGACCTACGGTCCTGGTCGCGCGCGGGCCCTCCGGCAGGCCACCGCCCCTCACGTCGCCGGCAGGGTGGACGATGCCGGCCGCCGACGGGCTGCTCGTCGTGGTGCAGGCGCGCCAGGGGATCCAGGTGTGGCGGCTCTTCTCGAGCGAGTGGCGCAAGCTCGACCTGCCCGGCGAGCGGGTCCAGGCTGCCCGCGTCGGGACGGCCCTGTGGTTCATCGCCGACCACGAGCTCTGGCTGCTGCAAGCACCGGTGTGACGCGGTGCTCGAGCCGGGCCGTGGAGTGTCGCGACCTCCGAGCCAGGCTCAGGCCTCGAGGTAGATCGACTTGACCTCGGTGTAGGCAGAGAGGCCCTCGGGTCCGAACTCCCGACCGATGCCGGAGGCCTGGTAGCCCCCGGATCCGAGCCAGGCTCAGGCCTCGAGGTAGATCGACTTGACCTCGGTGTAGGCAGAGAGGCCCTCGGGTCCGAACTCCCGACCGATGCCCGAGGCCTGGTAGCCCCCGGATCCGAGCCAGGCTCAGGCCTCGAGGTAGATCGACTTGACCTCGGTGTAGGCAGAGAGGCCCTCGGGGCCGAACTCCCGACCGATGCCGGAGGCCTTGTAGCCGCCGAAGGGGGCCGCGAAGTCCATCGTGTAGGTGTTCACGCCGTAGGTGCCGGTGCGCACCCGCCGGGCCACGTCGAGTCCCGCCTCACGGTCGCCGGTCCAGACGGTGCCGGCCAGTCCGTAGTCGGACTCGTTGGCGATGCGGACGGCGTCGTCGACGTCGTCGTAGGGGATCACCGAGAGGACCGGGCCGAAGATCTCCTCCTGGGCGATCCGCATCCTGTTGTCGACGTCGGCGAAGACGGTGGGCCGCACGTACCACCCGTGGTCGAGCCCGGCAGGCATCCCGGTGCCACCGAGGACGACGCGGGCGCCCTCCTCCTGGCCGAGGGCGATGTACTTCTCCACCCGCTCCTGCTGTCGCCGCGCCACCATCGGGCCGATCTCGGTGGCCGGATCCGCCGGGTCGCCCACCTGCATCTGGCCGACGGCCGAGGCGAGCGCGTCCACGACGGCGTCGTAGTTGGCGCGTGAGGCCAGGATGCGGGTCTGCGCGACGCAGGCCTGGCCGCTGTTCATCAGGGCGGTGAACTTCAGCCCCTCCATGGCGGCGGAGAGGTCGGCGTCGTCGAGGACGATGGCCGCGGACTTGCCGCCCAGCTCGAGGCTGACGCGCTTGAGCTGCTCGCCGCAGACGGCAGCGATGCGCCGGCCCGCCGCAGTCGAGCCGGTGAAGGCCACCTTGTCCACACCGGGATGGGCGACGAGGTGCTCCCCCACCTCGCGCCCGGCGGCGACGATGTTCACCACGCCCCCGGGTACGCCGGCCTCCTGCAGCAGCTCGGCGAGCAGGTACCCGTCGAGTGGCGTCTCCGGCGCCGGCTTCACCACGATCGAGCAGCCGGCGAGCAGAGCCGGCACCAGCTTGGACATGATCGTGAACTGCGGGACGTTCCACGGGGCGATGGCGGCGACCACTCCCACCGGTTCGCGGCGTACGACGACCGGGGCACCCAGCGCGCCGGGACGCTGCTGCTCCCACGGGAATTCGCGCGCAATCGCGAGGAACGCCTCGATCTGCATCCACGGAGCCGGCGACTGGGCCAGGTTGCTGAACGACGTCGGCGAGCCCATCTCGGCGGTGATCAGGTCGGCCATCTCGCCGAGGCGGCCGGCGTAGAGGGTGGAGAACGCCTGGACGACGTCGATCCGTTCCTCCGGCGACATCCGCGCCCACGGTCCGTCGTCGAACGCGCGTCGCGCGGCTGCCACGGCGGCATCGATGTCGGCCACGGTGCCCTCGGGCACGGTGGCCACCACCTGCTCGGTGTGTGGCGAGACCACCTCCAGCAGGGACGAGCCGGTCGGGACGGCCCAGCCGCCGTCGATGAAGAACGCGTCGCGGTCGAGGCTCATGGCAGTCCTTTGTCGGGGTCAGGGGGCGAGGGTGAACCAGTCGGTGAAGCCGCTGGGGTCGTGGCGGCCGAGCGCGCCGTGCTCGAAGAGGCCCCAGCCCTCGGCGTCGGGGCGACCGTCCTCGCGGCAGACGGCACGGCCGACGTGGTCGATGACGCCGAACATCACCCGGCCGGCGACGTCCTGCGAGGACATGTCGTAGGTGACCCGCTCCGCAAACGCCGGGCCCTTCCACATCCCGTGCGTCCAGTCGGAGTCACCGCCGTAGCCACCCCCCACGTGGAGCGGCACGGCGAGCAGCGACGACACGTCGAGCGAGAGGGACGCCCCGCCGGGCGTCGTGCAGGTGATCGTGGCCCCGGTGGGCACGCGCGTGCCGGAGGCGTAGGCCACCCGCACCCGGGGCCAGCCGAGCTGCTCGCGACGGCCGTCCTTCCAGACCCGGGTGCAGTCGTTGAGCGTGCGGAAGCCGTCGGGGTCCTCCTGGAGGATCAGCACGACGGCGTACTCCTCGAACCGCATCGGCACGTAGAGCCACCACATGCCCTCGAACGGCGGGTCGGCGGGCGCTCCCTGCGGCTCGGCCTCCCCCACCGGGCGGATCCCCCACGAGCGGTCGCGGGTGCCGACCCAGGTGTCCGGCGTGACGGCGATGTCGGTGCCGTCGATGGAGAGCGTGCCCTCCCAGGTGCCGACCTGGGCGAAGCGCTGGGCGTCGAGGGTGACCCGTGAGCCCGACCGCATCACGTGCGGCTGCTCCTGCACGACGTCGAACGAGCCCTCCCACGTGAGGTCGAGCGCGATCCTCTCGGTCTCCTCGAGCACGACGCGCAGCCGTCGCAAGGGCTCCACGACCTCGAGGCGGTAGCCGCCGACGTGCTGGCTCAGCCGGTCGTCGTCCACCGCGTCCGAGAGGTGCACGGCGGTCTGCTCGTCGCCTCGACGTACGAGCACGAACGCGTCCTTCGTGCCGAGGTTCGGGTAGTAGCCCAGGCCGGTGACCACGAAGATCTCGCCGGTCCGGTCGTGGGCGTTGAGGTAGCAGCGGTCGTAGAAGTTGCGGTCGCTCGAGCCGGCCCAGGTGATCGGCAGCGGCACCTGGTGGATGGGGTACTCGTCGAGCCCGCTGACCATCAGGTGCTCACGCCCCGACCTCGCCCAGCAGCTGGTCGAGCAGCGGCTTGTGGTGGAAGAGCGTCTCGATGTCCTCGGGTCGCTCGATCTCGCCGAAGTGGATCTGGCGAGCGCCGGTGCGCATGAAGACCACGCACCACTGCACGGCGTTGAACACGTGGAACCACGCGAGGTCGCCGAGCCGCACACCTGTCAGCCGCTCGTACGTCGCCCGCACGTCCTCCTCTCGCAGGAAATCGGGCATGCCCGGCAGCTCGAGCGCGCCCGTGATCGCCTCGAAGACCCGGTGCGCGAAGACCATCCAGGACACGTCGAGCTCGCGGGGCCCGAGCGTGGCCATCTCCCAGTCGAGCACCGCCACCGGCTCGAAGTCGCGGTAGATGACGTTGCCGATCCGCGCGTCACCCCAGCTGAGCACGCTCTCGCCACTCCCCTCGGGCACGTGGCCGGCGAGCCAGGCGAGGGCCCGCTCGACCGTCGGCGAGCGGCCGATGTCGGCGACCGCGAACTCGTACCACGCATGCGTGCGCGCGAGGTTGCGCCGCAGGGGGGTGGCGCCCTCGTGACCGTTCGCCGCGGGATCGAGGTAGCCGAACGTGGTCAGCGGCTCGGGGATCGCGTGCAGCTCGGCGAGCACGGCCACGCTCGACTCCTGCAACCGGCGCTGGTCCTGCGGCGCTGCGTCGAAGAGCCAGTTGTCTCCGAAGTTGTAGGGCAGCACGTCCTGCGGGATCAGCCCCTCGACCGCATCCATCAGGAAGAACGGCGTGCCCAGCACCTCCCCGGTGGGCTCCATCCAGCGCACGGTCGGCACCGGTACGTCGGTGTGCTCGCCGACGTGGGCGATCACGTCGTACTGGTCCTGCAGGGCGTAGCTCGGGAAGACGGGCAGGTCCTGCAGGTCCGGCGCGACCCGCGCCACGAAGTGCCCCTCGCGGGGCTCGCCCGCCTCGGTCCAGGTCGCGTCGAGGACGAGCGTCTCCGAGGACATCCCGTTGGTGTCGATGCCGCTGCGCAGCACCACCTCGGGCACCGCGCCGCCGGGCAGCTGGCCGGAGATCCAGGCCGCCAACCGCGCCGGCACCTCGCTGGCGTCGCGGCTGGTCCGCTGCAGCTTCATGTCCGCCGGCGGCGGTACCTGGGTCACCTGGCCACCCTCGTTGGAACACGTTCTAAAAGTCAACGAGGGCGAGCGGGCTGGCTCAGCGCACCGGCCCCTTCCCGAGACTGAGGGTGGCGGTGTGGTCGGAGCCGGCCTGGTCGGTCCAGGAGACCCGCACCTGGTCACCCGGTCGGTGGGCGGCCACGACCGCGCGCAGCTGCGCCGTGGTGGAGGTGGCCGTGCCGTCGATGCTCGTGATGGTGTCGCCGGTGGCCAGGCCCGCGTCTGCGGCGCCCGTCCCGTCGTACACCTGGGAGACGGTGGTGCCGTCACCGAGACCGATCCCGAGGAAGGCGGGGTAGCCGTAGCTGTAGGCGGAGTCCGAGACTCCGGACTCGAGGTCGTCCGCGATGTGCAGCACGGTGGCGATCGGGATCGCGTAGCCCACCACGTCACTCGTCCCGCTGGAGGCCGCGGTCGTCATGCCGAGCACCTCGCCCTGCGCGTCGTACGTCGCTCCCCCGCTGAAGCCGCCGACGACGTCGGAGCTGATCTCGATGAGGTCGGTGAGGTTCTCGCCGGCAGCGGTGGCCTCGCTCTGCGTGGTGATCGACTGGTTCGTGGCAAGGACCTGTCCGGTGGCGGCGCTGAGGTAGTCCGTGGTGCCGTTGCCGTCGCCGACCGCCGTGACGGCGTCTCCGGTGGAGACGGGGTCCTGGTCGGTAGCCACCGTGTCGAGGCCGCTGGCGCCCTCGAGCTGGAGGACGGCGACGTCGGCGGTGGGGTCGGTGCCGACGACCTGCGCGGTGTAGGTCTGGCCCGTCGACATCACGGTCGCCTGGATGCTGGTGGCGTCCCCGACGACGTGGTGGTTGGTCACGACCTCACCGTCGGAGGAGAGCACCATGCCGGTGCCGGCCGCCTTCGCGCCGTCGTACTTCATGGTCGTGACGATCCGCACCAGGCCGGTCAGCTGGTCCTGGTCGGCCTGCGTCGTGGAGTCCGAGGACTGGTCGCCGGTGTCCGGGGACGTCGGTACGCCGAATTGTTGGGGGTCCCCACCGAACTGGCCGTCGGACTGGCCGTCGGACTGGCCGTCGGACTGGCCGAACGAGTAACCGGGCGGCAGCGCGTCGCTCGACGATGCGCCCTGGGTCCCGGCGGTCGCGGTGGACGCGGGCGTTGCCTGGTGCTCCGCGGCGGCGTAGCCGACCCCGGCGCCCGCGACCCCCATCCCGAGGAGCACCGCGACCGTGGGCACCAGTCGGCGGCGGCGGTGCGGTGCCCGCAGCTCGGCCGGAGGGAGGTCGGGGTGGGGCGGGGAAGGAAAGGTCTCGTTCATGGCATGAAGCGTCCCGCCCGTGTCGAAGAGAATCCTGTGAGACCGCGAAGCGCTTGCTGTGCCCGCCCGAGAAGTCGTTGAGACTTCTCAGGTGGTGGCTGCGTCGGGCCGCACGACCATCAGGGCCAGGCCGAGGACGGCGGCAGTCAGCCCGGAGATCACCAGGGGCGCGTGCCCATCACCTCCCCAGGCGAGCCCCGCCCACAGACCCGCGACGAGGACGGCAGCCCCCGTGATGCCCTGGAAGAGCCCCTGTCCGGAGCCCTGGGCGTCGCCCGGCAGCAGCCGGGAGATCCACGCCTTGCCCACCCCGTCGGTGAGGCCGGCGTAGGCGCCGTACATCGCCATCAGCAGCCAGGCGGTGAGGTGGTCCTCGGTGAGGCCCAGGCCCGTGTACGCCGCGGAGAACACCAGCATGCCCACCGCGACCACGGCGCGCGGCCCGATCCGATCGGCCACCACCCCCGCCGGATAGCTGAGGACGGCGTAGACGAGGTTGTAGCTGATGTAGGTGAGGATCACTGCGGCCACCGAGAACCCGATGTCGTGCAGCCGCAGCAGCAGCAGAGCGTCGGGGAAGTTGATCAGGCCGAACACCCCGAGGACCACGACCACCCTCCAGAACCGGGTCCCCAACGGGCTCGTGCGCTCCCGCCTGGCTCGCTGGGTGCGCGCGGGCGGCGGCTCCTTGAGGGCGAAGACCAGCAGCGCGCTGAGCACGGCGGGGACGACCGCCAGCCAGAGCAGCGGCTGGAGCTGGTGGTCGAGCAGCTCGTACCCGACGAGCGCGAGCATCGGCCCGACGACGGCGCCGGCGGTGTCGGCCGCACGGTGGAAGCCGAAGGCGCGGCCCCGGTCGGCAGGCGCGATGCCGACGACCAGCAACGCGTCGCGCGGGGCACCGCGGATCCCCTTGCCGACGCGGTCGACACTGCGGCCGAGCAGGACCACCGGCCAGACACCGGCGGCGGCCACCAGGACCTTGCCGACGGCGGCCAGGCCGTAACCCAGCCCGACCCACGGGACCTTGCGGGTGCGGTCCGAGCGGCGGCCGGCCACCACCTTGGTCGCGGCCGCCACGCCTTCGGCCACGCCCTCGACCACCCCGACCACCGCCGCCGGTGCGCCCAGCACGACGGTCAGCAGGATCGGCAGGAGCGGGTAGATCAGCTCCGAGGCAGCGTCCTGGAGGAAGGAGACGGCCGAGACGACCTTCAGGTTGTGCGTCAGCCAGCCGGACCCGGGTTCCTCAGTGACCACGACGGCAGTCTCACCCACGCCCCCAGAGGTCGTGGACCCACGGGGCCACCGGGAGGGCGCACCCGCTCGCGTGTGCCGCGGCGGCGGTCGGCGGGGTGGGGCTGGACCGGTCGAACCCGTCACGGAGGTACACCGGCCGGCCGCACACGTGCGCGACGACGTGGTAGCGCTGCGCCAGGATCGCCCCGGCGCCCTGCCGGTCGAGCAGCGCCTGCGTCTGCGCCCCTCGCACCACGACCCACGTCGGGGCGTCCGGGTCCGCGAGGGCGTCGTCGAGCTGGGCGCCGTGGGGGTCCAGGGTGCGGGCGGGCAGGCTCCACAGGTAGGCGTACGGCGAGCTCAGCCCGGCCGCCTGGACCATGTCGGCATCACCGAGCAGGCTGACGATCGTGTCCTCGGGCGCCGAGACCGCACCCACCGAGTCGCCGATCACCTGCCCCTGGGCGCTGACCGAGGCGAACAGGCTCGCGCCCCACGCGACGAGGGAGACCGCCACCATCGCCGCGACGACCGGCCGCAGCAGCCGGCGCGACGCGCTCGCCGCGATGAGGCCGGCCGCGAGCGCCGTCGGGACGATGAGCTCGACCAGGTAGTGCTGCCAGTAGCTGCCCCCCGCGGCGATCGAGACGACGTCGTAGGCCGCCACGGCGAGCACGGCGACGGCCACGGGCAGTGCGGTGGCGGGGCGCAGCCGTCTGGTGAGGACCACGACGACGAGCGCGACCAGCACGACCGGGCCCAGCGAGTAGAGCTCGACCCTCGACAGGGCGGAGAGGTGCGCGAGCCTGAGCGCCGGGCTCTGGTGGGTGAGCACCGCTGCGGCCTGCAGACGGAAGGGGTACATCGCGTAGAACACGCCGGCCGGGCTCGTTCCACGGGTCGCCGCGACGCCGAGGACCGCACCGGCCGTCACCAGCGCGCCGACGAGCGCGGAGCCGGCATCGTGCAGCAGCGCACGGCCCTGCGCCCGCTGCCGCCAGGCCGTGACCGCGGCGAGGACCACCGCAAACACGAAGACGTCCAGCATGTTCTGCTTGACCAGCGGCGCCGCCACGGCACAGGCACCGGTCAGGAACGCGGCGCGGTTCCGCAACGGCCCGCGTGCCGTCGTCACCACGGTCACGGCGGCCCAGATGCCCCCGGCCACGAACGGAGCCGCGGCCAGCTCGCCGTTCGGCACGGCGGTGCCGAGCATCGGGGAGACCATCAGCGCGCCCGCTGCCGACCCGGCCCAGCAGCCGGCCCTCGGACCAGCGAGCCGGCGTACGGCCATGCCGACGCAGACCACCGTGACGGCAGCGCCGAGGGCGCCGATCAGCCGCCAGGCCACCACCCCGCCGAGAAGATCGGCCACCTTGAACAGCTCCAGCAGCAGCGGCGGACGGTCCACGAAGTAGGGGCCGTACAGCGACCCTTGGCCGCTGTGCCAGTGCCGCGCCACCTGCAGGAAGCCCGACTCGTCCGCCGACAGCGGCGCCCCCAGCAGGGCGAGACGCAGGACCACCGTCGCGAGCGCGACACACGTCAGCACGAGCGCGAAGCGCGGGGCGACCGCGCGCGACCGGACCTGCCAGCGGGTGCCCGGCGCGCGCTCGACCACCGCCCGGGAGCGGTCCGCCACGGCAGTCGTGTCGACGGTCACGAGACGACTCTGCCGAGCGCGGATGAACCGCCGCTGACGACCAGGTGTGCACTAGCCCTCGCGCGTCGCTACCTCGGGCTCTGGCGTCACCTCGGGCGTCTCCTCGACGGTGTCGCGCGTCAGGATCCAGAGCCCGACGAGCATCGCCACCAGGGAGAGCCCTTCGAGCACCAGGACGCCGGGGGTGTGCCGGGGCACCTCGTGGAAGACGACGTAGCCGAACCCGAGCGCCACGAGGCAGTCGACGACGTTCAGCACGGGCATCGAGGACGCGAGCCGCGCGGAGCGGTAGGCCAGCTGGTTGCACGTCACGCCTCCGAGGCCCGCGAGCACCAGCAGGTAGAGCGGCCAGGTCGTGACCACGCCGCGCAGCCCGTTCAGGGCGAACTGGTCGAGCGACATCTTCAGCAGCACCGCGACCAGGGCGAAGAGGATGCCCGAAGCGGCGCCCAGCAGGAAGGCCCGCAGGGTCGGGTCCGCCAGGCGCCGAGCGACGAACACCGCGAGCCCGGCAACCGCGAAGCACCCCAGCACCAGGACGACCGCCAGCGCGCCGAAGCCGCTGTCCTTGCCCTCCGAGGGCGCGGAGACGACGAGGAACGTCGCGAGCCCGATGGCTGCGATCAGCACCGCCACGACGTCGCGGCGAGGCGGGAGGGTGTGCGCGATCGCGGCCCGCACCGGCACGGCGAGCACGATCCCGCTGATCACCAGGGGCTGCACGAGGGCGATGGGGCCCGAGTGCAGCGCGAGCGCGTGCATCACCAGCGCCAGCGTGCCGAGCACCTGGCCCACCAACCAGATGGGCCTGCGCACCAGGTGACCGAGCAGGCCCCAGGCTCCGGTGACGCTCGCGGGAGCCGTCTCCGCAGCCTGGTGCTGCACCGAGGTGGAGAACGCCGCCGCGGATGCGCTGAGGAGCGCGAAGGTCACGGCGAGGGCGGTCACGGGCCCAGCGTAGGAGCAACTCGACCTACCGCTGGTCTTGGTAGGTTCGCGCGATGAGACCAACGCCGGGTCCCGCCGCAGGATCGCCGCTGGACGTGGCCTTCCTCGGGTGTGGGTACATCACCGGCGTGCACAGTCGGCACCTCCGCTCCCTGGGCGACCTCTGGCGCCCCAGCTACGCCAGCCGCGACGGCGCCGGCGCGGTGGTCTTCCGGGAGCGCTTCTCAGGTCGACGGGCCTACGACGGGTACGCCGACGCGCTGGCGGACCCCTCGGTCGACGCCGTCGTGGTCGCCGTACCGCCGCGGTGGCACCTCGAGCTGACCCTGGCGGCGCTCGAGGCCGGCAAGCACGTGCTGGTCGAGAAGCCGGCCTTCCTGGAGTCGTCGGACTACGCCGAGGTCATCCGCGCGCGCGACGCCGCCGGCAGGACCGTGATCGTGGGCGAGAACGACCACTACAAGCCGCTGGCGGTCACCCTGCGGCGGCTCCTGGCCGACCAGGTGGTCGGGGAGATGCTGATGGCCAGCTTCACCTCGGTGGCCGACAAGCCGAAGAGCGCGGCCGACTGGCGCAACGACCCCGACCTCGCCGGCGGTGACGCCTTCTTCGAGGAGGGCGTGCACTGGCTGCACCTCGCGGGGTCTCTCGGGCCCGAGATCGTGAGCATCGATCCGCACACGCCGAGGGTTGCTCCCGTCCCGGGCGGCACCGACCGCCGTCGGCGCAGCCAGCTGGTGGCCTTCGACTACGACAACGGTGCCGTGGGCGCCATCTTCTACTCTCGGGAGGTGCCTTCCCTCCTGGGCGGCCTGCGGCTCTCGAAGATCTACGGTCGCCAGGGCGTCATCACCTTCGAGTCCAACGGCGGCGCCGTCGCGGTGCACACGCGCGGACTGCCGCGACTCGTCCATCCGGGGTGGCGGGACATCCGCGGCTACCGCGCGATGTACCGCGACTTCGCGGTGGCCGTCCGCACCGGTCGGCCACCCCAGATGAGTCTCGAACGGGCGCTCGCGGACCATCGACTGATGGAACTGGTGGCCAGTGCCTGATCCACACTTCGACGTCGTCATCGTCGGCAGCGGTGCCGGGGGCGGAACGATGGCCAACGCGCTCGCCGGCCGGGACGCCAGCGTGCTGGTGCTCGAGCGCGGCACCTGGGTGCCGCAGGAGAAGGAGAACTGGGACCCTGCGGCCGTCTGGGGCGAGCAGCGCTACCGCGCCGACGAGCGGTGGGTGAACCGCAAGGGTCGTGAGTTCCGCCCCTTCATGCACTACGTCGTGGGCGGGAACACCAAGGTCTGGGGCGCTGCTCTGCTGCGCCTGCGACCGTTCGACTTCGACGCCGTCGAGCACGAAGGCGGCGTCTCCCCGGCATGGCCGATCGACTACCGCACCCTCGAACCCTGGTACGACGAGGCCGAGGCGCTCTACCAGGTCCGCGGAGAGCACGGTCTCGACCCGACCGAGGGAGATCGCAAGCCGTTCCCGTTCCCCGCGGTCCCGCACGAGCCGTTCGTCGCCGACCTGGTCGAGCGGCTCACCGCCAACGGAGTGCACCCGTTCCCGCTGCCGCTCGGGCTGCTGGCCCCCGGTGAGTTCGGCGGTTGCCTGCTCTGCGACACCTGCAACTCCTTCCCCTGCCTGGTGCGGGCGAAGTCCGATGCCGACGTGTGCGGGATCACGCCGGCCGTGGAGGCGGCGAACGTGTCGCTCTGGACCGACGCCAAGGCCGAGCGGCTCCTCACCGACCCCTCCGGCAAGCGGGTCACGGGCGTCGAGGTGACCCGCGACGGTGAACGCATGCGAGTCACGGCGGGCACGGTGGTGCTCTCTGCCGGTGCCGTGAACTCCGCGGCCCTGCTCCTGGCCAGCCGCACCGAGCGTCACCCGAACGGCCTGGGCAACAGCTCGGGGCTGGTCGGCCGCCACTACATGGCGCACATCTCCACGATGATGGAGGCCTTCCACCCCTTCCAGGTCAACCCGACCTCGTTCCAGAAGACGGTCGCGATCAACGACTTCTACGAGGCCGGTCCGGGTCGTCCCTACCCGTTGGGTCACATCCAGTCCCAGGGCCGTGCCCACGCCTCGATCGTCACCGCCGTCCGCCGCGGGCTGCCGCTCTGGGCAGCAGACGCCTGGGTACGCCGCGGCGTGGACTGGCTGGCGATGAGCGAGGACCTGCCCGACCCCGACAACCGCGTCACGCTGACCCCCGACGGCCGCATCCGGCTGGACTACCGGCACAACAACCTGCGGGCCCACCGGCAGCTGGTCCAGGAGGCCACCCGGCTGATGCGCCAGCTCGGGTACTGGCTGGTCGTCCGGCACCGGTTCAAGCACGAGAACACCACCCACCAGTGCGGCACGGTGGTCTTCGGCGAGGATCCGCGCCACTCGGTGCTGGACCCGTTCTGCCGCAGCCACGACGTCGAGAACCTCTTCGTCGTCGACGCGTCGTTCTTCCCCTCCGCCAGCGCCGTCAACCCGGGCCTGACCGTGGTGGCTCAGGCCCTGCGCGTCGCCGACCACCTCGTCCACACCGACCTCGCTGGAGTCCGATGAAGGTCCACTCGTTCAGCCACGTCGCCATCACGGTGGCCGACTTCAACCGGACGATCCGGTTCTACGACGACGTGTTCGGCGCCCCTGTGGTCGGCGTCAACTGCGATCACGACCCCGAACGGCTGCGCACGTTCTTCGGTGTCGACGATGCCGCCCCGGAGCTCAAGATCGGTTGGATCAGGGTCCCGGGGGGCGCGACGATCGAGGTCTTCGAGTTCCAGCCCGGCCGGCCCGGGGAGCCTGTCGAGTGGAGCCGCCAGGGGCTGACGCACCTCTCGTTCAACGTCCGCGGGACCGATCGCTGGCACGACTACCTGCGTGACAAGGGGGTCGAGATCGTGTCCCCTCCGGAGGCGTCTCCGAAGGGGCACACGTTCTTCTTCGTCAAGGATCCCGACGGCAACCTGATCGAGCTGATCGACAACAAGCACATGCGCCCGATCCTGAAGTGGCTCGGACCCCTGGGCGGTCGCCTCTTCCGGCACACGTTGTACCGCAGGTACTACCGGGAGTGATCAGTCCGCGGTCTGCGCCCCGGCCACTGTGATCTTCAGGTCCAGGTGGGCCAGGCGGTGCGGCAGGTCCTGGTGCAGCCGCGTCGCCCAGGGATGGGCGGCCACCGCCAGGATGATCTCGTCGACGGGCTCGTGGTCGATGGTGTGCTCGATGGCGTCCATCGGGTCGTGGAAGACCGACACCGAGCCGATCACGTGCGTGCCTGCGGCAGCCTCCAACGACACCAGGCTCTGCCGCAGCACCAGCTCCGCCTCGCGGGCACGTTCGTGGCGCTCGGGGTGCAGCAGGTGCACCTCGGCCCTGGCGGGGTTGGTGACGATCACCCGGAACTGGCAGGCGGAGGCTCCGGCGCGTTCGCGGATCGCGTCGAGCAGGGTGCTGTCGGGTGTGGCGGTGTCGGTGACGACGAGGACTCGGGTCGCGTGCTCGTGCAACATCTCAGGCTCCCGGCCTGGTGCCGGCCTCGATCAGGCGATCCTCTTCCTCGACGCGGTCCACGCGCGTCTTGGTCAGGTAGATGACCGTGGCCAGGATGGCGCCGAGGAAGATCAGGCTGGTGACGAGGGTCCCCAGGCCCAGGCCGCCCTCGGCCTTCGGCGAGGCGAGGAAGTCACCGATGTTCGCACCCAGCGGCCGGGTGAGGATGTAGGCCAGCCAGAAGCACAGCACCGGCCCGGCGCCCAGCTTCCAGGCCACGAAGACCGCCGCGATCAGGCCCGCGGGCAGCAGGATCGAGACGCCCGGGCTCCAGCCGGTGAGCTCCAGGGTCCAGTCACCGAGGGCGGTGCCCAGGGCGAAGGTCACCAGCACGACCAGCCAGTACCAGCCCTCGCGCGGGGTGGTGTTGATGGAGTGGATCGAGAGCGTGCGCTCGCGGGCGTACCACGCGGCGAACACGCCGGCGAGGAGGATGGAGAACACCGTCGAGCTGATCCACAGCGGGACCCCGCGTGCGTCGGTCAGGTTGTCGGTGAGCAACGTGCCCACGACGCTGATCAGCACCACGGCCAGCCAGTAGACGCCAGGGACGTACCGGTCCCGACGGAACTGCAGCACGAGTACGACGATCAGCGCCACCGAGAAGAGGATGGTGGTGTTGGTGAGGCCGACGTGGAGAGTCTCGTTCACGTAGTCGGCGAAGCTCTCACCCACCGTCGTGCACAGCACCTTGATGATCCAGAAGTACAGCGTGACCTCTGGCACCTTGTTCAGCATGAAACGTCGCGTGGACGTGGATGTCGTGGTCATGGCTGCACCCTTCCGGACCGCCATGACAGGAGACTGACGGCGGATGTGAGCCGGACCTCAGCAGACGGTCGCGAGCACCGCGCGGTGGTCCGAGGGAGTCTCGACGAGGGTCACCGACGTGGCCGCGCTCGTCCAGAACACCGCGTCCACGAGCCGGTCCCCGAGCGTTCCCGGCGCGGTGTGCCCCTCCCAGCAGGAGAGCAGCCGCGGGAGCCGGAAGCCGTGGAAGTTCGTGTCGCCTGCCGCGCACACGAGATGTCCCTCCTGGGTCAGCTCGCCGACCAGGCCGGCCAGCCTCGCCGCCTCGCGACGGTGCCGCCCCACGAGGGCTCGGCGGTCCGACCGGTACTGCCCGCCAGCCTGCACGCCGGAGACGAGGTGGAAGGAGATCGTCGCGACGGTGCGGTCGCTGTCGCGATCGCGGCAGACCACGATGCCGGCCGCCCGCCCGGGCTCCAACCGCCATCCCTGCGGGGGTCGGGTCGCCCAGCCGGGCCGGCTCAGCACCCGGGTACGCCGGTGCAGGACCTCGAACCGCTCACGTCGTACGCCGACCGGGCAACCGCCCAGGACCGGAGCGTGCCAGTCGTAGCCCGGCGCAGCCTCGGCGAGCAGGCGCCGCCGCAGGATCGACCACTCCTGCAGGCCGATCAGGTCAGGGGCCTGGTCGGTGACGAGCCGGAGTGCCCGGCAGGCCTCCCCCGGTGGCAGCTCGTCGCGCACGTTGGCCGTGGCCACCCGCAGCGTGCCCAGGGCATGGGGGCGTCATGTCGAGTGCGGCTCTGTCCACGACGGCAGCCGCACCGCGAAACGTGCCCCTCCCGACGGTGCGTCCTCGACGGTCACCCTGCCGCCCAGCTCCTCGACCACCTTGCGCACGATGGCCAGGCCCAGGCCGGTGCCGCCCTCGTCGCGGTTGCGCGCCTCGTCCAGGCGCACGAAACGGTCGAAGATCAGCGCCCGCTGGGCCGGCGCGACACCGTTGCCGTCGTCGTCCACCAGCAGCCTGACCCCGCCGTCGGCCTCCTCCAGCGTCACCAGGACCTCGCTCCTGGCATGGCGTACGGCGTTGGACAACAGGTTGTGCACGACCTGCACCAGCAGCACCTCGTGCCCGCGCACCTGGGCGGCGTCGAGCTTGGCGCTCTGGATGCGCGGCCGGGGACCCGCGCTGCGCATCCGGGAGATCTCCCCCACGACGATCTCGTCCAGGTCGACGATGTTCGGCTTGTCGGCGGCGACCTGGTCGTCCAGCCGGGCGAGGGTCAGCAGGGCGGTGACGAGCTGCTCCATCCGCTGCTCCTCGAGCAGGACGTCGGAGGCCAGCTGGCCGGCGTCGGCGCGATCGGGATAGCGCTGGGCCACCTCGGTGACCTGGCGCATCGCCGCGAGCGGAGAGCGCAGCTCGTGCGAGGCGTCGGAGATGAACTGCCGTTGCAGCTGTTGCGCCGCGTCGATGCGGTCGAGCATCTCGTTCAGCGTGCTCGCGAGCCGCGACAGCTCGTCGTCCCCGCCGGCAGAGCGCAGCCGGCGGTGCAGGTGCTCGGAGGTGATCGTCGAGGCCTCCCGTCGCATCTGCTCGACCGGCCGCAGGGCCCGGCCGGTGCTCACCCACACCACGAGCGCCAGCAGGGCTAGCCCGATGGGCACCGAGACGGCGAGCAAGGCGGTCGCGGTCGCCGTCGCGCGATCCACTTGCTCCTCCGAACGCCCCACCGCGATGAGCTCGCCTGTCGGCGCCGTGCGGGCCACCAGCGAGTAGTCGTCGTGCAGGTGGTCGACGCGCACGTCCTTCCAGATGCCCGGCGAGGTGCGCAGGGGCGTGGTGATCCTGGGGTGGTCGCTCGCGACGACCAGGCCGTCCCTGCTCACGATCTGGGTGATCACGTCGTCGCGCCCGCTGACCACCGCCTGCTCGGGGGTGCTGCCCCGGGCGAGCTGCGCCTTCACGGTCTGCAGCTGCTGCGAGGCGGAGGCGACCAGCGCCTGCTCCAGGCTCTTGTGCAGCGAGCCGACGAACAGCACCGATCCCGCGAGTGCCGCGACGGCGGCTGCCAGGGTCGCTGCCGCGGTGATCCGGATGCGCACGTAGCGACCGCCCAGGCGACGGCGCCACGCCGGCTGCTCCCGCTGCTGCTTCACCGCTCGAGCTTCATGCGGTACCCCGTGCCGCGCAGCGTCTCGATGTCGTCGCGGCCGAACGGCTTGTCGATCTTGCGCCGCAGGCGGCCGACGTACACCTCGACGATGTTGGAGTCGCCCTCGAAGTCGAAGTTCCAGACGTTCGCCATGATCTGCTGCTTGGTCACGACGTTGCCGCGCTGGCGCATCAGGTACTCCAGCAGGGCGAACTCACGGGCGGTGAGCTCGATGCTCTCCTCGGCCCGGGTCACGTACTTGCGCGCCGGGTCCAGCACCAGGTCTCCGATCACGAGGTTCACCGGGCGCTCCGAGACGCCGCGCCGCACCAGCGAGCGCATCCGCGCAAGGACGACGCCGAAGCTGAACGGCTTCATCACGTAGTCGTCGGCGCCGGTGTCGAACGCCTCGATCTGGTCCCAGTCGCCGTCCTTCGCGGTGAGCATCAGGATCGGCGTCCAGTCCTCCTCCTCGCGCAGGGTCTGGCACACCTTGTAGCCGTTGAGGCCCGGCAGCATGATGTCGAGCAGGATCACGTCGTAGTCGTTCTCCCGGGCGAACCACAGCCCGTCGAGGCCGTCGTGGGCGACGTCGACGGCGTAGCCCTCGGCCTCCAGCCCCGTCTGCAGCCCACGCGCCAGCGTGGGCTCGTCCTCGACGACCAACACCCGCATGCGTCCCTCCCTTCGAGACTGACCTCGCCCCAGCGTCGCACGGGTGCGCAGTGAACAGGGGCTGGCTGTCAGTGCGCTGACAGCCAGCCGTGGTGCTCTCGGTGGCGTGACCCCGGGCCACGGTCCACAGGAGACGCACAGGTGACTGCCATGACCGCCCCACGTCGAGCACCGAGACTCACTGGACCGAGCACCGCGACCGACCCCTGGAGAACCCGTGACCGACCAGCCCGCCGCCGCGAGCGCCTGAGGTGGCAACGAGCACGATGGACGTGACGCCGAGCGTGCGCCGCGACCTCGGTCGACGTGCCCGCGTGGACGAGGTCGTCCGTGTGGGTGCCGTGGCCTGCCTGTGGCTCAGCCTGGTGCTGGTGTCGTACTGGTGGGTCAGCGACCGCGGTCTCCAGGACCTCACGGGCTGGGCCACCGGCCTGACCTCGTTGGGTCGGATCACCGGCCTGGTGGCCTCGGTGCTGCTGCTCACCCAGGTGATCCTGATGGCCAGGGTGCCTCCGCTGGAGCACGCCTTCGGCCAGGACCGCCTCGCCCGTGTCCATCGCCTGGTCGGTTTCACCTCGTTCGACCTGATGGTGGCCCACGTCGTCCTGATCACCTGGGGGTACGCCGCAGGACAGGTCAGGCAGACTCCGGCGACCCTGTGGGACCTGGTCGTCAACTACCCGGGGATGCTGCTGGCCACGGCCGGCACCGTGTTCCTCTTCCTGGTGGTGTTCACCAGCGTCAAGGCCGCCCGCCGCCGGCTGCGCTACGAGTCGTGGCACCTGCTGCACCTCTATGCCTACCTCGGGGTCGGCCTGGCGCTGCCGCACCAGCTCTGGACCGGCCAGCAATTCGTCGGCTCTCCCGCGAAGACCGCCTTCTGGTGGACCGCCTGGGGGATCGCCGCGGGAGCTGTGCTGATGTGGCGGATCGGGCTTCCGGTGTGGCGCAACCTGCGGCACGGCCTGCGGGTGACCTCCGTCGTCCAGGAGGCACCCGGCATCCACTCGGTCTACCTCACGGGCCGTTCACTGCACCGGTTGCGCGTCGACGCCGGCCAGTTCTTCCAGTGGCGGTTCCTGCGTGGTCCGGGATGGAGCCGGTCCAACCCGTACTCCCTCTCGGCGAGCCCCGACGGGCGCAGCCTGCGGGTGACCGTGCAGACCGTGGGCGACGGCAGCACCGCCATCTCGTCGCTGGTGCCGGGCACACGAGCCATGGTGGAGGGTCCCTTCGGTCGACTCAGCCCCCGGGCACGCACCCGGCGCAAGGTGGCGCTGATCGGCGCCGGCGTGGGCATCACCCCGCTGCGCGCCCTGGCCGAGGGACTCCCGTACGCACCCGGCGAGACCATCCTGGTCGAGCGTTTCACCCACCAGTCCCTGTTCGCCGCCGAGGTCGACCTCCTCTCCGCCGAGCGTGGCCTGCAGGTCCTCCGGCTGCCGGGTCACCGGCGCAGCGACGACTCGTGGCTGGGCGCCGGGATCGGGTCCGCCGACGACCTGACGGCCTTGCTCTACTGGATCCCCGACGTCGCCGAGCGCGATGTCTTCGTCTGCGGCCCCGGGCCGTGGGCCGCGCTCGTCGAGCGCAGCCTCCTCGCGGCGGGGCTCGACCCTGCCCACCTCCACCTCGAGACCTTTGCCTGGTGACTCCATGAAGCGCATCGTCCTGTGGGCCCTGTCCACGTTCTCCGCCGTGGTGCTGCTGTTCGGCTACCACACCTCCACCAGTGGCGCCCTGGCGACGAGCTCCCCCTCGTCCGTCGTCTCCGGCACCACGGCTGGGGTCACCCCGGTCACGGGATCGACGGCGAGCGCCGGGGGCAGCTCGACGACCGGCAGCGGCACGTCCAGTAGCGGCACGACCAGCACCAAGAAGCGCGCGCCCACGAAGGCCGCCACCAAGAAGACCGTGACGGGCTCGGTGGCCCAGACCCGGTGGGGTCCGGTCCAGGTCCAGCTCGTCGTCAGCAGCGGCCAGATCACCAAGGTCTCGGTCGTGCAGTACCCGAACGGCAACGGCAGGGACGAGGAGATCAACAGCCAGGCCCTCCCGGTCCTGATCCACGAGACGGAGCAGCAGCAGAGCGCCTCGATCGACATGGTCAGCGGCGCCACGGTCACCAGCGACGGCTACCTCCAGTCGCTGCAGAGCGCCCTCGACAAGGCGGGGTTGTGAGCGTGACGGTGCAGGCGCAGGTCCCGGTCCACCGCTACGTGGAGCACGTCATGGGGATGCCCGTCAGCCTCGCCCTGCGCGGCCGGCACAGCGACGATGCCGTCGCCGGAGCCGCGTGGGACGCCGTGATGCGGAGCCTGCAGGACGCCGACGCCACCTTCAGCACCTACCGGGAGGACTCGTGGATCTCCCGGCTCGCACGGCACGAGGTCGACCTGGGCGACTGCCCGCGCGAGGTGGCCGAGGTGCTCGCCCTGGGCGAGCAGGCCCGGGTCGAGTCCGGCGGCGCGTTCGACGTACGCCGTGACGACGGGACCGGAAGCGTGCTGGACCCGAGCGGTGTGGTGAAGGGCTGGGCCGTGCAGCGCGCGGCGCGGGCGCTCGGATCCCTGGAAGCGACGGACCACTGCCTGTCCGCCGGCGGCGACATGGTCTGCCACGTCGGCACGCCGGGTGCCGAGCCGTGGCGCGTGGGCATCGAGGACCCGCACGACCCTTCGCGCGTCGTCGCGGTCGTGCCCGTCCGCCGCGGAGCCGTGGCCACCTCCGGGCTGGCACATCGGGGTGCGCACGTCGTCGATGCACGCACCGGGCTGGTGCCTCGGGACGTGGCGTCGGTCACCGTGGTGGCCTCGGACCTCGTGGCGGCCGACATCGACGCCACTGCTGCCTTCGCCCTCGGGCCGGACGCGCTCACCTGGTTGCGCTCGCGCCAGGGTCGCAGCGGTCTGGTCGTGTGGCAGGACGGCCGGGCGGAGACCTTCGGCGGCTGATGCTCAGGCCATGTGGTCGACCACGTGCTCGGCGATGGCCAGGCTCGAGGTCGCCGCGGGCGAGGGGGCGTTGCGCACGCTGGTGATCGCGTCGTCGCGGGCGATCCTGAAGTCGTCGACGAGCGAGCCGTCCCGGTCGACCGCCTGGGCGCGCACGCCGGCCCCTGCCCGCACGACGTCGTCGACACCGATCTCCGGCACGTAGAGCGTCGCGCGGCGCATGTACGCCGCCCAGGGACAGCGATCCCCGCACCTCGGTGACGCCGGTGCGCCAGTGCCGCCGCGACATCCGCCAGAAGCCCGGCCAGCCGACCATGCTCCGGATGTCGGCGGCGCTGGCGCTCGCCCGTCGGTACCCCTCGCGCCGCAGTGCCAGCACCGCGTTGGGACCGACCTCGAGCTCACCGGTCACCCGCCGGGTGAAGTGCACACCGAGGAACGGGTAGCGCGGATCGGGGACGGGATAGACCATCCCCCGCACCAGGTCGCGCTTGGGCCTGGCCACGGCGAGGTACTCCCCCCGGAACGGCACGATGCGGGGACCGTCGACGCCGTCGGCCAACCGCGAGACGCGATCGGCCTGCAGTCCGGCACAGATGACGAGGCGGTCGACCCGGTGGGGCCCCGTGGTCGTGGAGACCTCGACCCCGAAGGCCCGTTGCTCGATGGAGGTGACCGTCGTGGCGAGGTGGATGCTCCCCCCGGCCGCCTCGATGTCCTCACCCAGGGCCCGGGCGATGGCAACGTAGTCGGTGATGGCCGTGGCCGGGGAGTGCAGCGCGGCGATGCCCGCAGCGTGCGCCTCGACCTCCTGGATGCCGCTTCCCTCGAGCCGGCGGAGCCCGGGGACGCCGTTGCGGGAGGCGCTGTCCTCCAGCGCATCCAGGCGCGCGAGCTCGGTGCGGTCCACCGCCACGACGAGCTTGCCGCACTCGACGTACGGCAGCGACCTCCGCAGGCAGTAGTCCCGCAGCAGCAACCGCCCGCGGGTGCACAGCTCGGCCTTGAGGCTGCCCGGTGGGTAGTAGATGCCAGCGTGCACGACGCCGGAGTTGTGCCCCGTCTGGTGCGTGGCGAGGCGCGCCTCCTTCTCGAAGACGTGCACGGGGGACCCCGGGTTCCGGAGCGCGAGCTCGCGGGCCACGGCCAGCCCGACGATGCCGCCGCCCACCACCCCGAAGCTGCTCATCGCACCAGTCGACCATGCGCTGCGCATGGCCGCGTGCTGACTCCCGCTGTGAGTGCCGGCGCCTTCTCACAGCCACCTGCCAGCGTCACGCCAGTGTGACGGCAGTCTCGCGCCACACGCTCGGTGACTCGAGGCCGGTCGAACCGCGACCGGCCCGGGAAGGAGTGGACATGAAGAAGCGACGCTATGGACTCTGGGGCGCCATCGCGGCCGGTGCTGTCGGCATCGTGATGGGAGCCGCCATCGCCCTCACCGCAGGTGCGAACGCGGCGAGCACCCCGGCGCCGTCCTCCGGCTACACCGGTGCGGGCGAGGCAGGTCCGGGCGGCCAGCCCGGTCGCGGTGGACCCGGTGGTCCCGGCGGTCATGCCGGCGAGTCCTCGCTCAGCAGCTCGGTGACCGCCACCCTCAAGGCTGCGGCTCTCAAGGCCGTGCCCGGCGGGACGGTGGACCGGGTCGAGAGCGACAGCGGTGACGCGACGTACGAGGCGCACATGACCACGTCGGAAGGTTCCAAGGTCACGGTCAAGTTCGACAAGTCCTACAAGGTGACCGGCGTCGAGGACGGCATGGGCAAGTAGCCCGGCGGCCCGGGCCCGACGGCAGGGCGCCCTCGGGTCCGGGCCGGCGTCAGCGTCGCGACAGATCGCCCGGGCAGGGTGGTGCCATGGAAATCGCCTCACGCCTCCTGCGGGCGCTCGACTGGCTGGCCTCCAAGTCGTGGGTGGCGGTCTCGGTCGTCCTGCTGGACCTGATCTGGGTCGGGTTCTCCGCCCGCTTCGAGTTCCCGACACGACTGGAATCGGTGTTCCAGACCATGGTGGCGGCCGTGACGCTGGCCATGGTCTTCGTCATCCAGCACACCCAGGCTCGCCAGCAAGCCGTCACGCAGCGCAAGCTCGACGAGATCCTGCACGCCCTCCCGGAGGCCGATCCCTCGCTGATCACGCTGGAGCGCGGGACGGGTGCCGAGCTCCGCCGCGCCGGCGCACGCCACCTCGAGGCGCGCGAGACCTCGACCGACTGACCTCCAGCGCCGACGTTTCCGCGCCGTCGGTCACACTGGGTGGGTGGTGCTGGCGGACGCGTTGCTCGTGATCGGCGTGATCGGCCTGCTCCTCTACGTCGGCATCCGGTCGGCGTCAGGCGGCAGCAAGGCGCTGACGGTCGGACCCGGC
This sequence comes from uncultured Actinomycetota bacterium, assembly GCA_963794435.1. Taxonomy (GTDB): domain Bacteria; phylum Actinomycetota; class Actinomycetes; order Propionibacteriales; family Nocardioidaceae; genus Marmoricola. Next base: position 75,417 of record CAWCDX010000007.1, on the reverse strand, counting down.
CAGTGGCGCACCACGCACTACGACGCCAAGGGGATCACCCGCATCGTGGTGCAGAAGGTCTCCCCCGGTGGCACCAACATCCTCAGCGAGCACGTGGTGACCACGATCCGCATCGACGACCCCGACTACGACACCAAGTTCCTCGCCGGCATGGCGGCAGCCCGCGAGCGACGCGCGATGTTCGAGTCCGAGGACGACACCTGAGGCTCGCCCTGGACGTTGTACGAGGTGGCCGGCTCAGCGGGCGAAGAACGAGGTGAGGCCCTCGACCAGGCGGTCGACGTCGGAGTCGTCGTTGTAGGGGGCCAGGCCGATGCGCAGGCCTCCGGCGTCGCCGAGACCGAGGTGGCGCGCGGTCTCGTAGGCGTAGAAGGAGCCCGCGGGGGCGTTGACGCCGTGCTGGCCCAGGTGTCGGGCGATGTCGGCCGCGGCCTCGCCCTCGAAGGTGACCAGCAGGGTCGGCGTCCGGCGAGCGGCACGCGAGTGGACGACGACTCCCGGGAAGGCGTGGAGCTCCTGCTCGATCCGCTGGCGCAGCGCGTCCTCGTGCACCTCGAGAGAAGCCATCGAGGCCACCAGCCGTTCGCGACGACTGCCGGTCCCCGGCACGAGGTCGGCCAGGAAGTCTACGGCGGCAGCGGTCCCCGCCATCAGCTCGTAGGGAAGGGTGCCCAGCTCGAACCGCTCGGGGACGCGGTTCGGCGAGGGCAGCAGCTTGTCGGGCCGCAGCTGCTCGAGCAGGTCGACCCGGCCGGCCACTGCGCCGCAGTGCGGGCCGAGGAACTTGTACGGCGAGCACCCGAAGAAGTCGGCCCCGAGCGCGACCACGTCGACCGGGGCGTGCGCGGTGAGGTGCACGCCGTCCACGTAGAGCCAGGCGTCGGTCGCGTGCACCAGGTCCGCGATCGCAGGCAGGTCGGGCATGGTGCCGAGCAGGTTGGACGCCCCCGTGACGGCCACCACGCGGGTGCGATCGGTGAGCAGGCCGCCGATCGTCTCCGGGGCGAGCTCGGCGGTCCCGGGATCGAAGTCGGCCCACCGCACCTGCGCCCCGACGGCCTCGGCGGCGACCACCCAGGGACGGACGTTGGCGTCGTGGTCGAGCCGGGTCACGACGACCTCGTCCGCCGGGCCCCACTCCTTCGCCATGGTGCGGGCCAGGTCGAAGGTCAGCTGCGTCATGCTGCGGCCGAACACGATGCCCTCCGGGTCGGCACCCAGCAGGTCGCCCAGCGCCGCCCGCCCGGCCTGCACCGCGTCCTCGGCGTTGCGTTCGGCCGTGGTGACCGAGCCGCGGTTCGCCAGCGGACCCGTCAGCGTGGCGCCGATCGCCCGAGCCACGACGTCCGGAGTCTGCGACCCTCCGGGGCCGTCGAAGTGGGCCGCTCCCCCGCGCAGCGCCGGGAAGTGCTCGCGGACGGCGGTCACGTCGTACGTCGGACTCACGCCCCGAGAGTAGTCACGGCCCCGCTAGCACGACCTCGGGGCCGACACGCCGGAGTCTCAAAGTGTAGTCAATTACTAGTTTTACAAGACTTTGCGGCATGGTGGTGTCCATGACCTCCACCGCACCCGCCGTCGGGCTCTCCCCGGCGGGCGATCCGGCACCGGGGACTCCCCGTGGCAGGCGACGCCGGCGTCGCGGAGCGGCGACGCTGCGCCGGGCCATCAGTCCCCTGGTCCTCCTCGCCCTCTGGCAGCTCGCCTCCGCGACCGGCGTCCTCCCCGAGGACAAGCTCGCCCCACCCGTCCAGATCTTCCAGGCGATGGCCCAGGAGTGGCACAAGGGGACGCTGCAGGCGGCCACCGGCATCTCGCTGCAGCGCGTCGTGATCGGCTTCACCATCGGCGCCTCGGTGGCCCTGGTGCTCGCCGCGGTGGCCGGGCTCTCGCGGATCGGCGACGACGTCGTCGACCCGCCGATGCAGATGCTGCGCACGGTCCCCCACTTCGGCCTGCTGCCCCTGCTCGTGCTCTGGCTCGGCATCGACGAGGAGCCGAAGGACGCGCTGATCGCCCTCGGGGTGGCCTTCCCGCTCTACGTGAACACCGTGGCCGGGATCCGCGGCGTCGACCCCAGGTTCATCGACGCGGCCAGGGCTCTGGGGCTGTCGTGGTGGGGCCGCATCCGGCACGTCGTCATCCCCGGTGCGCTCCCCTCGATGCTGGTCGGTCTCCGGCTCAGCCTCGGCGTGGCCTGGCTCTCGCTGATCGTCGCCGAGCAGATCAACGCCTCCAGCGGCATCGGCTACCTGGTCTCGGACGCAGCGTCCTTCGGCCGCACCGACGTGGTCGTCGGCGGTCTCCTCGTCTACAGCGTGCTCGGTCTCCTGACCGACGCCCTCGTCCGCTCCATCGAGAGGAAGGCACTGGCATGGCGACACGGCTGATCGAGACCCGGCAGCGGGAGGACACCACTCCAGCCGTCCGGGTGCACGACCTGCGGCGGGCGTTCGGCGACCACGTCGTCCTGGACCACCTCGACCTCAGCATCGCCCCGGGCGAGATGGTCGCGGTGCTGGGCCGCAGCGGCTCGGGCAAGTCGACGCTGCTGCGCACGCTCGCCGGCCTCGACCCGGTCCAGCAAGGCGACGTCGACGTGCCCGGCTCGGTGGGGGTGGCGTTCCAGGAGCCCCGCCTGCTGCCGTGGAAGCGGGTCAGCGACAACGTCGCCCTCGCGCTGCACGACCGACCGCGTGCCGAGCGCCAGACGCGTGCGCGGGCCGTCCTCGACGAGGTGGGCCTGACCGACAAGCACGGCGTCTGGCCGGTGACCCTCTCCGGAGGACAGGCACAACGCGCCTCGCTGGCCCGCGCGCTCGTCAGCGCCCCCGGCCTGCTGCTGCTCGACGAGCCGTTCAGCGCCCTGGACGCGTTGACCCGCCTCGAGATGCACGACCTCGTGCTCTCCCTGTGGCGCGAGCACCAGCCGGCGGTGCTGCTCGTCACCCACGACGTCGACGAGGCCCTCAAGCTCGCCGACCGCGTCCTCGTCATCGAGGGCGGCCGCGTGCGCCACGAGACCGCCGTACGACGCGAGCGGCCACGTGACCCCGGCGACCTCGCCGACCTGCGGACCGAGCTCCTCCAGGTGCTCGGCGTGCACGAGGGCGACACCCGGCGCCAGGCCGGCCCCGACCAGAAGCTGTCCGATGACCACCACGACCACCAGGAGAAGGCCTCGTGACCCGACCGACCCCCCCACGAAATTTCACTGCGCTCGTCGCCGCCCTCGTCGGTGCGCTGCTCGGAGCAGCCGCGCTGAGCGGATGCGGTGCGAGCGCCAATGCCGACGCGATCCGCGACGACGGGTCCGTGGACCTGTCGAAGGTCACCCTGACCGTCGGCGACCAGAAGGGCGGCTCCCAGGCGTTGCTCAGCGCCGCCGGAGACCTCAAGCACCTGCCCTACAAGATCGACTGGAAGCCGTTCACCTCCGGCCCGCCGATGCTCGACGCGATCAGCAGCGGTGCCGTCGACGTGGGAGCCGTCGGCAACACCCCACCGCTCTTCGCCATCGATCAGCACAAGTCGCTCAAGGTCGTCTCCGCGTACTCCCAGGGCGCCACCGGTGACGCGATCGTCGTCCCCAAGGGCTCCTCGGTGAGCGACGTCGCGGACCTCAAGGGCAAGAAGGTCGCCGTCGCCAAGGGCAGCTCGGCCAACTACAACCTGCTGGCCCAGCTGAACAAGGCTGGTCTGAAGTTCAGCGACATCACGCCGGTGTACCTCCAGCCCGCGGAGGCGCTGGCGGCGTTCAAGGGCGGCTCGGTGGCCGCCTGGGCGATCTGGGACCCGTTCACCTCCCAGGCCCAGGTCGACACCGGTGCCCGCGTCATCTCCGACGGCAAGGGGCTGGTCAACGGCCTCGCCTTCCAGGTGGCGGGCGACAAGGCCCTCAAGGACAAGGCCACGCGCACCGCGCTCCGGGACTACCTGGGTCGGCTCGCCGCCGCCCAGGTCTGGGCGGGCAAGCACAAGGACACGTGGTCGAGCACGTGGGCCAAGGAGACCGGCCTCGAGCCCGAGGTCACCGACAAGGCGGTGGTACGCCGCACCTACACACCGATCCCCATCGACGACAAGGTCATCTCCTCCGAGCAGCAGATGTGGGACGCGTTCAAGGCCCAGAAGCAGGTGAGCGCGGACCCGACGCTGAGCGACTGGTTCGTCACCGACTTCAACACCGTCATCGCAGCAGCCACCAAGAAGGCAGAGAGTGAGGCGTCATGAGCCTGGAGTTCCACTGGTTCCTACCCACCACGGGCGACAGCAGGTCCCTGGTCGGCGGCGGCCACTCGGTGCCCCGCGGCATCGGCCAGTCCGGGCACGGCATCGGATCGGCCTCGCAGTTCCGACCGCCGACGATCGACTACCTGGCCCAGGTGGCCCGCACGGCCGAGCTGCTCGACTTCTCGGGCGTGCTGACTCCGACCGGCACCTGGTGCGAGGACGCCTGGCTGACCACGGCCTCGTTGATCCGCGAGACGAGGCGGCTGAAGTTCCTGGTCGCCTTCCGGCCCGGCTCCATCCATCCGACGCTGGCCGCGCAGATGGCCTCGACCTACCAGCGCATCTCCGAGGGTCGGCTCCTGCTGAACATCGTCAGCGGCGGCGAGCCGTCGGAGCAACGCCGCTTCGGTGACCCGGCGTCGTACGGCTCGGCGGAGCGCTACGCCCGCACCGACGAGTTCCTCACCGTGCTGCGCGGCGCCTGGCAGGAGGAGGGCATCGACTTCGCCGGCGACTTCTACGACGTCACCGACGCGCGCGTCCGCGACGTGCCGGACCCGCTGCCGAAGCTGTACTTCGGTGGTTCCTCGGGACCCGCCGGACCGGTGGCCGCCAAGCACGTCGACGTCTACCTGACCTGGGGCGAGCCGCCGAGCGACGTGGCCGAGAAGCTCGACCACATGCGTCGCCTGGCCAAGGACGCCGGCCGCAGCCTGCGCTTCGGCATCCGGTTGCACGTCATCACCCGGGACACCAGCGAAGCGGCGTGGGCGGTCGCCCAGCAGATGCTCTCCGAGCTCGATCCCGCCGACGTCCGCAAGGCTCAGGACGCCCTCGCCTCCAGCCAGTCGGTCGGACAGCAGCGGATGCGGGCACTGCACGGCGGCGCGACGTACGCCGATGCCCACGAGCTCGAGGTGCACCCGGGGCTGTGGGCGGGAGTGGGACTGGTCCGAGGGGGTGCCGGCACCGCGCTGGTCGGCAGCCACGAGGAGGTGGCCTCGCTGATCGCCGAGTACGCCGCGCTGGGCATCGACGAGTTCGTGCTCTCGGGCTACCCGCACGTCGAGGAGGCCTACTGGTTCGCCGAGGGGGTCAAGCCGGTCCTGCGACACCAGGGACTTCTCGCCTGACCGACCCACCCATCCGCCAGGAGGAAACATGGCACGCATCCTGACCGTCTCGGGATCCCCCCGGGTCCCGTCGCGCTCCGCCAAGCTGCTCGACCACGTCGCACGTGAGGTCGAGCTCGCCGGGCACGAGGTCGACCAGCTCCGGCTCATCGACCTGCCGCCGGACGCTCTGCTCCGCGCTCGCGTGGAGGACCCTCGGATCGCCGAGACGGTACGACGCCTCGAGGCCGCCGATGCCGTGGTCCTCGCGACCCCTGTCTACAAGGCCTCCTACACCGGGGTGCTCAAGGCATGGCTCGACCTGCTCCCGCAGTTCGCGCTCGCGGGGAAGGTCGTGCTGCCCCTGGCGACCGGTGGCTCCCTCGCGCACGCCCTGATCCTCGACTACGCGTTGCGGCCGGTGCTGCAGTCGATGGCCGCGCGTCATGTCGTCCAGGGATACCTCGTCATCGACCGCCACATCGAGTCCGACACCGACGGCGTGACGACGATCAGCGGCGAGGCGCTGCCGGGACTGACCGACGTCGTGGAGGGCTTCCTGCAGGCGCTCGACCTCGGCGCGCGGCCGGCCCTCGTCTGACGAGACCACCTGTCCCGGATCGGCCCGGAGGGGCACCATGGAGGGGTGGACGCGGACTGGACGGCGCTGAACCCACTCGCGCCGGCGCCCGGGCACCTGCTGGTCGCCACACCCGTCCTCGGGGAGCCCACCTTCAGGCGCACGGTCATCTACCTGCTCGAGCACCACGGCGAGGGGACCCTGGGCGTCGTGCTCAACCGGCCCAGCCGCACCTCCGTCGCCGAGGCGCTGCCGTCGTGGCGCGACGTGGTCTCCCAGCCGGGCATGGTCTTCGAGGGCGGCCCGGTCCAGCGCGACGGTGCCCTGTGCCTCGGCGCGGTGGACGCCGACACCGAGACCATGCGCCGGCTGCACGACGGCATCGCCAGCGTCGACCTGGAGGGCGATGCCGACGACGTCGTGGGTGTGGCCTCGGCACTGCGCATCTTCGTCGGGTACGCCGGCTGGTCGGCGGGCCAGCTGGACGACGAGCTGGTCGAGGGCGCCTGGTGGGTGGTGCCCGGCTCCCGGACCGACCTGTTCAGCGACGAGCCCGAGCGGCTGTGGTCGCGGGTGCTGCGCCGCCAGCGCCCGCCGCTGGCCTTCTTCGCCACCTACCCCGACGACCCCGGCAACAACTGAGCCAGCCCCGCGACTCGAGGTGTAAGGCGCCCGTAGCCGGGTAGGGGCCACGTCGCGGACGGACACCGTCTGCTCGCCCCACCGCGTCGGAAGGCAACCATCGTGTCGAGCTCGACCCAGACCGAATCCGAGGAACAGTCCGCCCCGCAGCTCAAGCGGCACGTCGGAGTCGTCGGCCTGCTCTTCGCGAGCGTCGGCTCGATCATCGGCTCGGGATGGCTCTTCGGCGCGCTGAACGCCTCGCAGGCGGCGGGACCCGCAGCCATCATCTCCTGGGCTCTCGGCGGCTTCATGATCCTGCTGATCGCCCTGGTGTACGCCGAGCTGGGCGTGATGTTCCCTCTCTCCGGCGGCGTGGTCCGGTTCCCACAGATGGCCTTCGGCCACCTCGCGAGCTTCACCTCCGGATGGATCACCTACGTGGCGGTGGCGACGACGGCGCCCATCGAGGTGGAGGCGGCCCTCCAGTACGGCACGAAGTACGCGCCGTTCACCACCGAGCACACCGTCAACGGTGAGATCGTGCACACGCTGACGCCACTCGGCTACGCGACGGCCGTGGTGTTGATGGCGCTGTTCGTCGTGGTCAACTACTACGGCGTGCGTTGGTTCGCGCGGATCAACAACGTGCTCGTGGGCTGGAAGCTGTTCATCATCCTGCTCGTCGTCGTGTCGTTCTTCCTCGCCGCGTTCCACGGACAGAACTTCAGCTCCCACGGGTTCGCACCCGACGGCGTCCATGGGATCTTCACGGCCATCGCCACCAGCGGCATCGTCTTCTCCTACCTCGGCTTCCGACAGGGCATCGAGCTGGCGGGCGAGACCGACAACCCGCGCCGGAACGTACCGATCGCGGTGATCGGCTCCGTGCTCCTGACCGGACTGATCTACGTCCTTCTCCAGGTGGCCTTCATCGGCGCCCTGGACCCAGCGACCCTGTCGAAGTCCGGCAGCTGGGCCGACCTCTCCTTCGCCAATGACTTCGGTCCGCTGGCGGCCCTCGCCACCGCGCTGGGCCTCGGCTGGCTGGCCGTCCTGCTCTACATCGACGCCATCGTCTCGCCGGGCGACACCGGGTTGATCTACACCACCGTCACCGCTCGCATCTCCTTCGCGATGGCGCGCAACGGCAACGCACCCAAGGTCCTGGAGCGGACCACCGACAAGGGCGTGCCCCTGGTCGGGCTGGTCCTTGCCTTCGTCATCGGCCTGATCGTGTTCCTGCCGTTCCCCAGCTGGCAGCAGCTCGTCGGCTTCATCACCTCGGCGACAGTGCTCTCGTTCGCGTCCGGGCCACTGGTCCACGCGTCCATGCGTGCCCAGATCCCCGATCGCGAACGGCCCTTCCGCCTCCCCGGCGGCCACGTCATCCCGTTCTTGGCCTTCTGGGGCTCGAACCTGATCGTCTACTGGTCCGGCTGGACGACGGTCTGGAAGCTCATGGTCGCAGTGCTGATCGGCTTCGCGCTGCTCGGCGCCTTCGTGGGCTCGGGACAGATGAGGGGCAAGTCGCTCGATGCGCGCTCGGGTGTGTGGGTCTTTCCGTGGCTGGCGGGCCTGACCGTGATCTCCTACCTCGGCAACTACCCCGAGCCCGCTGCCGGCAACCTCAACCACCTGGACTTCGGGTTGTCCGCCGGCCTCCTGCTGGTGCTTTCTGCCGTCGTCTACTGGATGGCCTATGTGTGGCGGCTCCCCGCCGACCGGGCCGAGGAGTACATCGAGGAGACCGTGAACGAGGCCGCCGTCGAGGAGAAGGAGCTGTCCCCTCCGTCTCCCTAGGCCTGACAGGATGCCTGCCGTGGCCACGACACAGGACTCCTCCAGGCAACCGCTGCGCGTCGTCCAGTGGACGACCGGCAACGTCGGCCGTCGCTCCCTGGCAGCGATCATCGAGCGCGACGACCTGGAGCTCGTCGGGGTCTACGCCCACGGCACGAGCAAGGTCGGCAAGGACGCGGCCGAGCTCTGCGGAGCGGACGAGCCGACCGGGATCCTCGCCACGGACTCCCTCGAGGAGCTGATCGCCCTGCGGCCCGACGCGTGCTGCTACAACCCGCTGTGGTCCAGCACCGACGAGCTGGTGGCGTTGCTCGAGGCCGGCATCAACGTCTGCACCACCGCGGGGTGGATCACCGGCGGCAAGCTGCCTGCCACCGAGCTCGGGCGCATCCGTGCGGCCTGCGAGTCGGGCGGCAGCACCATGTTCGGCAGCGGCGCCCACCCTGGCATCACGAACATGGTCGCGATGGTGCTCAGCGGTGCCTGCCACCGCGTCGACGAGGTCCGGATCACCGAGTCGGTCGACTGCTCGACGTACGCCTCCGCCGGGACGCAGACGGCGATGGGCTTCTCCCAGGACCCCGCGACTCCGGGCCTGGCCGAGTCGGTACGCCGGGAGAGCGAGGTGTTCGCCGAGTCGGCGGCGATGATGGCCGACGCCATGGGCGTGACGCTCGACCGGCTCACCTTCGACGTGGAGTTCACCGCCGCCACCCACGACAGCGACCTCGGCTTCATGGAGATCCCGTCAGGCACCGTGGCCGGCGTGCTGGGCTACCACCGCGGCTGGGTGGGGGAAAGGAACGTCGTCAGCGTGGGATTCAACTGGACCATGGGACAGCACGTCGTGCCACCCAAGCCGCTGGCGCACGGACACGTCATCCAGGTCTTCGGCGTGCCCAACATGCGCACGGTCATCCACTGCCTGCCACCCCAGGACGGGAGCTTCCCGCCCGAGGAGTGGATGGAGCTCGGGATGATCTACACCGCCATGCCGGTGACGAACGCGGTCCCTCGGGTGGTCGCGGCTCCCCCGGGGATCGTCACGCTCGCCGACCTGCCACCAGTGACAGGTCGGGTGCTCGGCTGAGGCGGCTCAGACGCCGCGGCCTCCGCGGACACGGCTGACGATGAACACGATCAGCGCGATGATGGCCAGGATGATGAGGATCGTCCACAACATGATGTGACTCCGTCCGGTTGAAGGGTGTGTGTCGCCCTCGAGAGAGCCGAACAGCGACCACGAAGAACGCAGCCTCGGCGGGCACCGACACGCGGATATTCCAGTTCCCTCAGGTCGAGGGTTGAAACATCCCTACTTGTCCAGGAACTCCAGGAGTGCGGCGTTGAACTCCTCGGCATGGCTGACGTTCAGGCCGTGCGGGGCCCCCTCGACCAGCACCAGGTCCGAGCCCTCGATGCTCTCGTGCGTGCGCTTCCCGGAGCCCTCGAACGGGACGATGCCGTCACTGTCGCCGTGGATGACCAGCACGGGTACGTCGATCTTCTTCAGGTCCTCGCGGAAGTCGGTGGTGGCGAAGGCCTCCATGCAGCCCAGTGCCGCTTCCTGGTTCGACTGCTGGCAGAGCTTGACGGCGTCCTCGCGCTGCTCCTCGCTGACCTTGAGCTCGTCGCCGGCGGTGAAGAACGCCTTCATGAAGTCCTCGAAGAACGCGTCGCGGTCCTTCTCCAACCCGGCCCGCATCTCCTCGGCGGCGTCCTCGGTCAACGGCCCGTCGGGGTTGTCCTCGGACTTCATCAGGGCGGGCGGCACCGCCGCAGCGAAGACGACGCTGTGCAGCCGGTCCTCGCCGTGGCGGCTGACGTAGCGGGCGACCTCTCCCCCACCCATCGAGAACCCCACCAGCGTGACGTCGGTGAGGTCGAGGTCGGAGAGCACGTTGTCCAGGTCGTCCGAGAGCGCGTCGTAGTCGTACTTGTCGCCCGGGTCCGACTTGCCGAACCCACGACGGTCGTAGGTCACCACCTTGTAGCCGGCGTCCTTGAGCGGCATGACCTGCGCCGACCAGGACTCACCGGACAACGGCCATCCGTGGATGAGCACCACGGGCCGGCCGGCGCCCGCCTCCGCGACGACGTGCACCTTGAGGTCCTGGTCGTTGCGCGAGTCGTCGGTCTCGTCGGCCGCGTCGCCGTCGGACTGCGTCTCGTCGGTCGCGTCGTCCTCCGACTGCTTCTCGTCGGCCTGGTCGTCCTGGGCCTGGTCGTCCTGGGCCTGGTCGTCGTCTGCCATCAGGTGCTCCGTCGCTTGTCGATGATCGCCGGTCTGCCTTGCCGTGTGCCCCACCCGCACGATCTCAATCTCCGGGGACGCAACGTCGATCGGCACCGCCCTCGCCGGCGCCGTCCTCATCTCGACGCTCACCAGCTCGTTCCTGAGCGGCATCGAGAACAACCCCGCGGTGCCCGACGACGTCGCCGCCTCGGCCAACGTCGAGCTGGCTGCGGGCATCCCGTTCGTCTCCGACGTCCAGCTCCAGGCCGAGCTCGACAAGGCGGGTGTCTCTGCGAGCACGTCGAAGGCCGTTGTCGAGGAGAATGCCTCGGCGCGCCTCGACGGGCTGCGCACCTCGCTCTCGGTCCTGGGCGTGATCGCCCTGATTGCCCTGTTCTTCACCCGCAAGATCCCCACCCGGCAACCAGCTGCGCTCGTCGCGTCCCCGGGAGCCGACACCTGATCGCGGCCGGGCGGACCTCCCCCGCTCTGGGGGATACGCCGGCGCTCGCCGAGCCCTAGCGTCCCAGGGACAGCGCCTCGCGCACTCGCGAGGACCGCACGAGGAGCCCCATTGAGCACGGATCGGCACGCCCGCAGCATCCTGCCCATCCCCGATCGCCCCGCGCCCGGCCTGACGACGTACGTCGCGATGGCCAGGCAGTAGTCCGGTTCGTCTGCTGTGGATGAGGCATCTCCCGCCCCGCCGCACCAGACTTGGACCTCCCCAGGAGAGAGACCCCGATGTCACGTTCCGGTAGGAAGCCATGGCGGGTGTGGATCGCGGCCGTCGCGGGGGTGCTGCTGGCGCTCAAGACGGCCGCCTTCCTGATCCCACGACTGTTCGCGCTCGTCACCGACGAAGTACAGAGCCGGGGAGCGGACGTGAACATCGCCGTCAACCTCGCCAATCGCGGCAGGCACCTGCACTGACGCGACGGACGGTACGAAGGGCCGCGTGAGCACGACCTCACCCCTCAGGGGTGACGAAATCTCGCCGGCGCGGCGAGACAGTGAGACTCGATCGACCACCGTGGTGTGGTTGCTGACGTACGGCGGTGAGCGTGACCTCCGAGTCCTCTCATCCCGACCGGTCGCTCCCTCGGAAGGGCGCGATCTGGTGGTGCGCTGCGTGCCTGGCGAGCACCGTGGGGTTCGTGACCGCGATCGCCGAGTGGGGTTGGCAGGGCCCGGTCGCCGGCGCCATCGGCATCGCCCTCGTCGTGGCGGTGGTCGTCGCCCCTTTCAAGGTCGACGACGGTCTGGCGGCGGTGCCCGGAATCGCCAGGACAGCGGTCGCCGCCGGGCTGATCCCGATGGCCGTCGCCGGACTGATCGCAGCGTTCGAGCTGGCCGGGCTCCTCGTCGTCCTGGTCCTGGTCGTCAGCATGCCCGGTCTCGCCGCCCACCTACGAGAACAGTGGCGCCGGGCGGCACGCCCGCACAGCGCCCGAGCACCCGACCCGCCGACGCGGCACAGCCTCGTGTCCCTCGACGACGACGCGCTGTGTCTTGCCTGGCGGCGGAGCTACCGCCGGCTGGAGACTGCCCGCTCGGCCCTCGAGCGGCTGTCCGTGGTCGAGCAGCGGCAGGACTACCTCGACGAGCTGCAGCGGCGATTCCCTGAGGGGCTCGCGAGCTGGCTGGCCTCCGGCGCCCGGGCATCGGGCGATCCACGGCCCTACCTCCGCGACCACCGGTCCCAGGCTGGTTGACCACGTCGTCAGAGCCTGGACGAACCCCCGGCGAACGAGGTCGACGACGAAGCTCCCGCCGAGGGAAGCAGGCCCAGTCCCCACGCCCGCCGCACGGCCTCGTTGCGGCGACCGACGCCGAGCTTGCGCAGGATGCTGCGCACGTGGCTGCGCACGGTGTTCACCGAGACGAACATCGTCGCTGCGATCTCCTCGGTGGTGAGCAGCTCGGCCAGGTGACCCAGGACCTCGTTCTCCTTGGCGGTCAACGGCATCACGAAGGGGGTCTGAGCCGTGCCGCCAGGCTCGCTCCGCTGCACGGGCACCTGCCAGGCACCCGGCTCGTCCTCGGTGTCGGCTTCCTGCCGAAGCCAGAGGTTCTTCTCGGCCAGCCCGCTGCTCCGGAGAAGTGCGCGCACTTCCTCACCGGCCCTCCGGAACGGCCGCCGGAGGTGCTCCGGCTGTGCCAGCCGCAGGGCGCGCTCGAGGAATGACTCCGCTCGACCAGCATCCTGCTGCGCCAGCGACCGCTCTGCCATGAAGATCCACCGGTCGACCTCGAGGCCGAGGGAGGTCCCCGTGAGCGAGGTCTCAGATACCGGCGAAGGGCCTTTCTCCACCCCGGTCGCGACCAGTGCGCGTTGCAGCAGCACGTCGACACCGGCGGCGTCGTGTCCCGCGAGGGACTGGAGCATCGCCAGGGCCTCCTCGGGGCGACCGAGTGCGAGCAGCGACCTGGCCTCACAGCCGACGAGCAGCTCGGCCAACCATCCGGTCACCGGAGTCCCGAAAGCCGAACCGACCGGCTCGAGGGCGCCCCGGATCTGCGCGAGTGCGAGGGCGAACTCCCCCTCGTCCTTCAACACCCGGGCTCGCAGCAAGGAGAGCACCGCGTCGAGTACTCGGGAGTCGTACGACGCGAGCTGCCCCCCGGCCTGGTCCAGGAGGTCCCGTGCCAGCTGGTGCTCGGACTCGTCGGTCCGCACCCACGCCAGGGCCAGCGTGGCCGCCTCGAGCCCCGAGCCGGCAGTGCCATCGGCCGGGCCGGTCGCTCCGGGAGACACCTCCAACGCGAGCTCGGTGGCGTGGCGGAGCCGTCCTGTCGCCGCCGCGACGAGCGCCGCCATGCCCTTGAGCTCCCCGGCCACCACGTCGAGATTCGCCGACTCCGCCGACGTCACGCCGCGTGAGAGCGCGAGTGCGCCGGCGGCCAGGTCCCCCCGCTCGAAGAGCACTCGTGCCTTGCACCCGGAGACGATCGCGTCGAGCTCCAGCAGCTTCGTCTCCTCGCGCGTCGACGCCAGGCGGATCGCCTTCTCCGCCACCAGCGCTGCCCCGAGTCCTGCGTCGGTGTCGTCACCGAGGCTCGCTGCGACGGCGGTCAGCACCGAGACCGCCAGAGCGAGCAGCGGCGGGGCGTCCGCGGGCCCACGCGCAGCGGCGAGGTGCCGCTCGCCCGTCTCGGGATCGAGCTCGCAGAGGGAGAGGGTGGCCCGGACGACGGCAGCAGCGGTTCCGGGGGTCTCGGCCGGCAGGTCGTCGAGCAACGCCCGCAGCCGCCCGCCCCTCCGGCCGGTGAGCAGCTCCGCGTAGCCCAGGTGCTCGACGAACAGCTCCGCCGCCATCGGCCATGCCTGCGCGTGGACCGCGTGTCGAATCGCCGCGAACACCTGTCCGTCGTGGGCGAGCCAGCTCGCGGCCGAACGATGCAGGTCGTCGAGCAGCTCCGGGGACTCGAAGGCGAGCTGTGCGTTGAGGAACTCCCGGAACAGGGTGCTGCAGCGAAAGCGGTCGGTCCGGCCGGGAACCAGCTCCAGGAAGCCACTCCGCTGCGCCATCACCTCCAGCGTGTGGAGGTCGCACGGCTGGCCCCAGAGCTCCTCGACGAGTCCGGGAACCAGCTCGTCTGCCACGCACGTCGCGAGGAGGAACTGTCGGGTCTCCTCGGTCTGCTTGCTCAGGACCTCGCTCATCAGGTACTCGGCGATGTTCCCCACGTCGCCCCGGAGCTCCAGGACGGATCGCTGGGTGTCGTCGCCGGCCCGGAGGCTCATCCCGGCAAACCTCAGACCTGCCGGCCAGCCGCCCGTCCAGGCGTGCAGAGCGGCGAGGTCCGCGGTGGGGAGATCCAGACCGTGACGCTTCATGAGCTCTGCGGTCTCGCCCAGCGTGAACACGAGATCGGCAGCCCGGATGTCGGTGAGCAAGCCACCCAGCCGGTACCTGGAGAGCGGGAGCGGTGGGTCGCTCCGGGTCAGGACGACCACGGCGAGAGAGCCGGTCAGCCGCCGCATGATCCCGTCCAGCCCGCGCGCGACCGCCGCGGACAGCGAGGACTCGCCCAGGTCCAGGATCCACACGACGTGCGTGTCATGAGCCTCGATGCAGTGCACCAGGGACGTCAGGGCGTCGCGGTGCGTACGTCCGGGGCGCACGCCTGAGACATCGATGCCGCTCCTCCGCAGAGCATCCAGGGCGGCGATCCAGAACAGCTCCGGGTCCGCAGCCTCCTCGTCCAGGTCCATCCAGACGATCGCATCCTCGGTCCTCGCACGTGCGGCCCACGAGTCCACGAGCACGGTCTTGCCGTATCCCGCCGGGGCACTCACGAGCGTCAGGGGGGCAAGGGCGGACGGCGCCCCGAGCAGGCGCGGGCGCACCACCACGCCGAGCGACCCGACGGTCTCTGCATCGGGTCGAGCACGGTCGATCAGGTCCGGCTGGCGTCCCACGCCGCCCTTCATGGTGCGTCGATCAAACGAGTCGTCACCAGGGTCCAGGGCGACCGCGCAGGCTGACCCGACAGCGAGCGATTTCGAGACTAGCGCGTCTTTCATCCGCCTGGGATGACGCGCATGTCTCATTGTCTTGCGAGCCTCGGACGCACCGTCGGAACGGAGTCACGTGGTGCCACCCATGTACGAGATCCGCGTCGAAGGTGTCGTGTCCGAGGCCGACCTGCGCGACGTGGGTGCCGTCGCGATGGCTCCGGACCGGGTGAGCACAGTCGTCTACGGCATCGCGGACCAGTCGGCGCTGTACGGCCTGCTCGACCGACTGCAGGCCCTGGGTATCGAGGTCCTCGAGGTCCGGCGCGTCTCCGCTCCCCCGGCGGAGTCCATCGACGAGGGGATCCCCGAGACCCACGAACCAGATCCCTCACGATGACCCCGACGGTGCTTCCGAGCTCCTCGAGCTACGAGGTGGTGCTCGACGGCACGCTCGGTCCCGTCTACCTCGCGCGCGTGGAGGCACTGGGGGTCGGCCGCGCAGTGACTACCAGCACCTTCCTGGTGACCGTCCCCGGCTCAGCAGGCATCGGCGAGACCCTGACCCGCCTCACCGCGCGGGGACTCGTCGTGCTCGGCGTGCGCCAGGTGCCGGAGAGCCGAGCCGTCGCCTCGACCACCGCAGGAACCTGACGCCCCGGCCTGCCCCGGGGCTCATTCGGGCTCATCCACCGTGGGTGATGACGCCTGCCCGGGCCCGCGAGAGTCTGACAAGTGCACCGTGGATGCCGGGCATCGCCTGCGGACGTGTGCCAGATGCCCCTCGAGGGAGAGTGAGCAAGACCGATGACAGCACCAGATGTGCATGGGCCCGTGGACTTCCTGCTCCTGGAGTTTCCCGACGACCGCCTGACCGGTCGAGCCGCCGAGGAGCTCCTCAACCTGGTCGACCACGGCATCGTCCGTGTCTTCGACATCCTGGTGGTCGGCAAGACTGCGGCCGGGGAGACCTACGGCGTCGACTTCGCCGAGGCTGCGGCCGAGCAGCTGGGAGGATTTGCAGATCTTGCCGGTGCCCGGTCGGGCCTGCTGACCGACGAGGACATGCACGAGGCAGCCAGCGCGGTGGAACCGGGACGACTCGCTGCGCTCATCGTCTACGAGAACGCGTGGGCCATTCCGTTCGTGGCGGCAGCCCGGGAGTCTGGCGGAGAGCTGATCGCCGGCGCCCGCATCCCCGCCCAAGACGTGATGGATGCGCTCGATGCCATGGAACAGCTCGACCAACTCCAGCCGACGACGACCTGAGGAGCAACCATGCCGAGACTAGTTCGAAGGGCCGCTCGCGTGGCCGTCGTGGCCGGGACCGCCACCGCAGTCAGCGGTCGGGTGCAGCGTCGCCAAGCGGCCCGGTACGGAGACGGCGATGCTCAAGCCGCACCCGCTCCGGATCCAGGTCAACCGGCCCCGGCTGCCGCTGATCCAGCCGCCACAGAGCCCTCCCCGGACAAGTACCAGCAGCTCAAGTCGCTGGGTGACCTGAAGGCTCAGGGAGTCCTGACCGAGGAAGAGTTCGCCGCGGAGAAGGCGAAGATCCTCTCCAGCTGAGCAGGCGCTAGGGGCCCTGAGCCTCCAGCGCCACGGCCCGTTCGGGCAGCAGCAGCAGGGCGCCGATCAGGAATGCCAACGCGCCCAGGGCCGTGGTCAGGTTCGCGATGGTCACGTTGACCGCGTTGCCCGTGGTCGGCAGCACGTAGGCGCCCACGGCCGAGAGGCCGAAGAGCACACACCCGAGCAGGTTCACCGCCACGATGATGCCCTCGAGCGTCCATGGTGGGCGGCGAGCCAGCCGGCCGACGACCTCGACGTACCCGAGCCCGCCGGCCACCAGGAAGCAGATCGACCCGAAGGCGTCCGGTCGCCAGACGACACGGTCGTACGACGGCGAGCCGAAGGCGGTCGTCAACGCCCGGAACGTGGTG
Source organism: uncultured Actinomycetota bacterium (assembly GCA_963794435.1). Lineage (GTDB taxonomy): Bacteria > Actinomycetota > Actinomycetes > Propionibacteriales > Nocardioidaceae > Marmoricola. The sequence goes on along the minus strand of CAWCDX010000007.1, from coordinate 58,427 downwards.
GCGTTGAAGAACAGGGTGCCGGCGAGCTGGACCGAGCCGGCCCACCAGTCGATCTCGCTCGGGTTCCAGAGCCTGGCGAGTCGGTGTCGGGGGGTCGCCGACGACAGGTTGGCCGTGTGCACCGACTCCAGCCACTGCAACAGCGCGGCCACGGTGAAGAACAGCGACCCGACGAAGAACACGATCGCGTCGGCCCGCGGACCGACCAGGTTGAGGAACGCCGGGATCGGCCCGAGGAGGAAGCATGTCGAGCCGACCGCAAAGAGCACAGCCATCCACCACCAGGATCGGCGCGGTGCCCACAGCGTGTGCTCGCGGCGGGCCACTCCCCCGAGCAGCGGCGCCGCCTTGCGACGTGCCCGCGGCGACCAGCGGGCACGTCGACCGTCGGGATGGCGATAGGTGACGGCAGTCGTGAAGGGGCCTTTCGGCCTGGGCTTCTCGAGCGTCCAGCCGTCGGGGACCGGTGGGTAGTCGCCCATCAGGGACTGGTCCTTCTAGTCCCTCATCTCGCCGCCGTGCACGGTCAGCGCCCAGATGACCAGGATGTCGACCAGGATCATGAGTGCCGACCAGATCGGGTACGCCGAGAGGAACCCGATGTTCACCAGCACGCTCACCAGAGCCAGGATGACGCCCAGGGTGCGCGCCCAGATCTTGCCGGAGAAGATCGCGATTCCAGCGCCGATGATGATGATGCCGCCGACGATGTGGACCCAGCCCCACGTCGTGAAGTCCGCGCTGATGACGAGCCCGGACTTGTGCACCAGGAAGTACTTGTCGTTGAAGACGGCCACGAGCCCCTGGAAGACGTGGAGGGTGCCCAGGAGCACCATCATCACGCCGGCGAAGGCTATCCAGCCGACCCAGCCGGTCATCTCCGTGGGTTGGACGTTCTGCCGGTAGTCCTGTGGCGAGGTGCTTGCGTCCCCGCTCGGCCCTGCGTGCGACATGGCTGAAACCTTTCGCTAGTGATTCCTCGACGTCACTCTTCGCCCACGCAGGCCTCGACGCCTCACCCCAACCGGGGGAGAAAATCTCGAGGTCTGATGCGTCGCTCGACGGCGGCTTCAGCCGCTACTGCAGCGCCGAGGTGAGCCGGGCCAGCCCGTCCAGCGTGGTGCGCCTCGTCGGTTCCTGCTGCCACTGCTCCAGCGTCAGCTCCGTGCTGATCTCGCGGTAGCTGTGCTCGACCTCTCGCATCGCCGTCACGAACGAGGCGGAACGGACCATCATCGAGATCTCGCTGTTGAGGCCGAAGGAGCGCATGTCCATGTTGCTCGACCCGATCACGGCGACCTGGTCGTCGACGCTGAAGTGCTTGGCGTGCAGGATGAACGGCGCCCGGTAGCAGTAGATCTTCACACCGGCGTTGAGCAGCATCTGGTAGTAGGAGCGCTGGGCGTGCCAGACCAGAGCCTGGTCGCCGATCTCGGAGACGAACAGCTCCACGTGCACGCCTCGCCCCGTGGCCGCCAGCAGCCCTCGGAGCATCGCGTCGTCAGGAACGAAGTACGGGCTGGTGATGATGATCTGTTCGCGAGCGCTGTAGAGGAGGCTCAGGAAGAGCTGCAGGTTGTTCTCCACGGCGAAGCCGGGGCCACTCGGCACGACCTGGCAGACCACGTCGTCGCCCACGACACCCGCGGGACGAGGCGTCGAGACCTCGAGGCGATCGCCGGTCTCCATGTACCAGTCCGTGACGAAGATGAGGTCGATGGAGGCCACCACGGCGCCCTCGATCCGGCACATCAGCTCCTGCCACTTCAGGCCGCGCTTGATGTTCGACTTCTTGTTGTAGGTGCGATCGATGAGGTTCTGGGAGCCCACGAAGCCCACCCGGCCGTCGACGACCAGCAGCTTGCGGTGGTTGCGGAGGTCGAGTCGTTGGTAGCGGCCCTTGAGCGGCTGCACAGGAAGCATCAGGTGCCAGTCCGCACCCATCGCCGTGAGGCGCTCGATGGTCGCCTTGTAGTCACGGCAGTGCGAGGAGGCCCAGTGGTCGAGGAGGACCCGGACCGACACTCCCCTCTCGACGGCGGCCTGCAGGGAGTCGAAGAACCCTGCCGTCGTCTCGTCCAGGGAGAGGATGTAGAACTCGACGTGGACGAACTCCGTGGCTCGGTCAACCTCGGCAGCCATCGCCGCCAGCGAGCCTTCGTAGTCGTCGATCAGCTCGGCGGCGTTGCCGCCCACCATGGGCATCGCGGTCAGGTTGCGGGTGAGCGAGACCACCGGGTCGAGCCATTCCGGGGCGCCCTCGAGGTCGGGAGCCGGCCATCGACTCGACTTCTCGGCGATGACGGCCGTCATCTCCACCTGCTTGCGCCGACGCTCCTTGGGCAGCTTGGGGCTACCGATCAGCAGGTAGAGCAGGACTCCGATCACGGGGATGAAGAAGATCGCCAGCAGCCACGCCATGGCGGCCGTGGGCAGCCGGTTGCGGGGTACGACGACGAGAGCCACGAGCCGGATCGTCAGGTCGATGAGAACCGCGAGGGCGCCGAGTCCGAACACGGTTTGCAGGTGGTGACTCACGCGCCCACCTTGTCCCCTCCGTCATGGGTGCGTCCACCGACACACGCGTCCCCCGCCCAGGACTGCAACCTAGGTGCCTGCGGCGGCCCTCCGGATCCCCCGGAAGGGATGAGGCGGCTTTTCCCGGCCGGCGACGTAGGCGGTGGAGGCCGTGACGTCGTACCTCCGCACGGGTGACCTTCGGCCCTGCACCCCCGTGCGCTCGACGACGCAGACTCGACATGACGCCATCCCGTGAGGAGAGTGACATGCCCGACTCCATCGACCTGACCACCGAGGCCTGCGAACGGTTGCTGGGCTCCCGTGAAGTCGGCCGGGTCGCGATCTGCACACCCGACGGACCGCACGTGGTCCCGGTCACCTACTGGGTTGAGGATCGGACGGTGTTCTTCCGCACCACGCCGTACAGCCTGCTTGGCACGTACGCGCGCAACTCCCTGGTGGCCTTCGAGATCGACCACGTCGACGACGGTCCGCAGGGGAGCTGGAGCGTCGTCGCACGCGGTCGGTGCCGCGCCGTCGACGACCACGACCAGGTGGCCCGCCTCGAGGCCTCCTCGCCTCCGCGGCCGTGGGCATCCGGCACCCGCACGCTGTTCCTGTCCATCCCCTTGTCGGAGATCTCCGGACGCAGGCTCGGACTGCGGCACAGCTCAGCGGCGTCTTGACCACCGCGGTCACCTGGCTCGTCGTCGCCTGGTCACGGCCTCCTCCTTGCGGTCGGGTAGGGCGTCGCCTCTCACGGGCGGAACAGCTTCGACACCCAATGGCGTGACCGCGCGGCAGAGCCGATCGCCGCCTACCTGCGCCGGTCCGGAGCGGTCGGCAAGCCTCGCGTCACCAACTTCCGTGCTCAGCTCCAGGGGCGCATCGGCGAGGCGTGGATGCCATTCACTGGTGAGCAGCTCAACACACCGTTCGCCTACCTGGAGCGGCACGTCGACGCGATCGCCTCCAACGTCCAGCGCACTGACGAAGCCCGCGCCCGGCTGACGTGGCACCGCGATGGAACGCCGGCCTGGTCGTCGCCGCACGCGCTGGCGCAACAATGCCCGGTGAAGCACTCAGCGGTCCGGGTCGTCGTCGACGGGGAAACCCGGTAGCTCGTCCTGCACGCTGGTTGGCGGGCCAGCAGGCCGGCCCTGCGCGGCGTCGACCACCGCTCGATGGATGTCCGCCGTAGCGCGGTCGATGGCTCGGGTCAACGCCGTGTTGACGTGCAGCTCGAGCTCCTGGGCCACGAAGTCGTGGTCGGCCTTGACGCGCTGGAACTCCGCCTGCCGGTTCTGCCCGATCATCACGAACGTGGACAGGAAGATGGCCTCGAGGGACACCACGAGGGTCAGCGTCGGCCATGGGCTGCCCTCGGCCAGCAGCATCCACAGCGCGAAGAGCACGACGTGCAGGTAGACGAAGGCCATCGAGCCGGCGAACCGCGTGATCACATCGGCGACACGCAACTGGACGTCGCCGGCGTGCCGGGTGAGATCCCGCACGACGGCGGGGTGGTGCGGGGTCATGTGTGGGTGGCGGACGGTGTCCACGGGCCCTCCTCGGGTCACGGGAAGGTGGTCCGCTTGGGCGCACGTCGGCCCACCCTTGCTGCCACCCTCACCCCGTTGCGGCTCACGCGCCAGTGGCGGTCTCCACTCCCGGCAGGGCCCAAGGAATCGATGCCCGTTTCTGGACCGGCGCGATCCCACCCACCTGCGAGACTGGTCCGATGAGCGACTCCGGCACCGGGCCCGAGCTGCCCGGTGCCGCCAAGGCGCTGCTCGACGCGGTGATCGCGATCTCCTCCGACCTCGACCTGCACAGCGTGCTGAGCCGGATCGTGGTCTCCGCCACCGAGCTCACGGGGGCCGGCTACGGCGCGCTCGGGATCATCGGGGACGACGGCGAGCTAGCCGACTTCATCACGACAGGGATCGACCACCACGCGCGCGAGCTCATCGGTGACCTCCCGCGTGGCCGGGGGATCCTGCGCCTGCTCATCGACGAGCCTCACGCGTTGCGTCTCGACGAGCTGGGAGCCCATCCAGCGTCGTACGGCTTCCCGCCGCATCATCCGACGATGAACACCTTTCTCGGCGTCCCGGTGCGGATCAGGGGCACCGTCTTCGGCAACCTCTACCTGACCGAGAAGGCGGACGGGCTGCCGTTCACCCAGTCCGACGAAACCCTGGTCACCGCCCTCGCAAGTGCGGCGGGCTTCGTCATCGACAATGCCCGCGCATTCGGGCTCAGCGAACGGCGGCGGCAATGGCTCGAGGCCTCCACCGAGCTCGTACACACCCTGCAACCCCCTGTCGACCTGAGTGACGCACTGGCGCTGATCACGACCAGCGCGCGGTCGGTCTCCCGTGCCCAGGCCGCAGCCGTCGTCCAGGTGCCCGAGGTCGGTGCCCCCTCGGTCGCGGCCGTGGACGGTCCTGCGGCCGACCAGATCCCGACCATGCTGGACGCCATCGCCGGGGGTGTCGGCGGCGCCCGTCGCACCGGCGTGGTCGAGCTGTCTGTCGGCGAGCTGAGGGCGCTGGTCATCCCCATGCGCGCGCACCTGGCTGCCCCGTGCGTCCTGGTCGCGCTGTTCGATCGTGCCCACCGTTCCTACGAGCACGAGGAGCGCGAGCTCCTCCTGTGGTTCGCCGACCAGGCCGCCCTTGCTCTCGACCGGGCGCAGGCGGTCGAGGATCGGGCCGAGCTCGCCGTCATCTCCGATCGAGACCGGATCGCGCGCGACCTGCACGACCTCGTGATCCAACGACTCTTCGCCACCGGCCTGCAGCTGGAGGGAGTGCGAAGCCTCCGCGACAGCGCCGAGGTGATGGGCCGCATCGACAAGGCCGTAGACGCCCTCGACCTGACCATCACCGACATCCGCAGCACCATCTTCGACCTCCAGGAGAGGCGTGCCGGGTCCCTGCGCGCCGAGATCCGGGCACTGGCTCAGGAGTACGTCCCCGTGCTCGGCTACACACCCACCGTGCGCACCGTGGGGCCCATCGACACGGTGGTGCCCGACAGGATCTGCGACGAGCTGCTCCCGGTGCTGCGCGAGGCGGTCTCCAACATCGCCCGCCACGCCCATGCAGACCGTGCCGAGATCGAGGTACGGGCGGACGCCGGCGAGGTCGTGCTCCTCGTCACCGACGACGGCGTCGGCCTGCCCGAGCAACGCCGCGAAAGCGGCCTGCGCAACGCGCACCGTCGGGCCGTGGCGCTCGGCGGCTCCCTGGAGGTGACCGCGCTGGAACGGGGCACGCGCTTCACCTGGCGGGCTCCCCTGGCCTGAGGTCAGGGTGAATTGTCGAGCAGCTTCGAGGCGAGCACCGCCGCCTGCGTACGACGCTCGAGGCCGAGCTTGGACAAGATGCTGGAGACGTAGTTCTTCACCGTCTTCTCGGCCAGGAACATCCGCTCGCCGATCTGACGGTTGGTCAGGCCCTCGGCGATGAGGGCCAGCAGCTTCAGCTCCTGCTCGGTCAGATCAGCCAGCTCGGGAGCCGTGGCCGGTCCGCTGCGGATGCGGTCGAGGACTCGAGCGGTCAGGGCGGGATCGATGAGCGAGCCTCCGCCGGCCACGTGGTGCACGGCCGCCACGAGGTCTCCTCCTCGGATCTGCTTGAGCACGTAGCCCGAGGCTCCGGCCATGATGGCGGCGAACAGGGCCTCGTCGTCGTCGTACGAGGTCAGGATGAGCGCACCGATGCTCGGGTCGACGGCGCGCACGCTGCGGCAGACCTCGATCCCCGACCCGTCCGGAAGGCGCGCATCGAGCACGGCTACCTGGGGTCTCAGCGCGGGAATCCGGGCGGTCGCGTCGCGCGCGGAGCCTGACTCCCCCACCACACGGATGTCACCTGAGGCCTCCAGCAGTGCGCGCAGTCCCTCCCGGACGATCTCGTGGTCGTCCAGCAGGTAGACGGTGATCTTCTCGTCGTCCATGGCCTCGTCATCTCTGCGCTGTCGGTTCCACGCTACGGGCCGCGCTCCCGCATCGGTATGGACCAAAGTCCCTTCGCTCCCCGAGCACCCGGGACGTTTCGCACCCGGAGTGGGGTCATCTGGCCCTGCTCGGCTGGCGCGCCCGCTGGCAGCGTGATGAATGACGCGGAGACACAGGTTCTCCGCAACGACCAGGGAGAACTCATGCGATCAGCATTCGACAAGGTCATCTCAGTGACGGGACTGGCTCTCGTCGCCCTGCTGCTCGTGGCCGGCGGCCTGCTCACGTGGGCACACAGCTTCATCGGTGACCAGGTCCACGGCCAGCTCACGATGCAGGGGATCACGATGCCCGCAGGCGACGCTCTCACGGGTCTGCCCAGGGCCGACGCGACGGCTCTGAAGCAGTACGCCGGCAGCCCGATGGACACCGGTCCCGAGGCCAAGGCGTTCGCAGACCACTACATCCTCGTCCACATGAACGAAGCGAGCAGCGGCCAGACCTACGAGCAGGTCAGCGGCAAGTACGTCGGACTCAGCGACGCTGCCAAGGCCAGCCCCGACGGTCAGGCCCTCGGCCAGCTGCGCCAGACGCTCTTCATGGGCAACACCCTGCGAGGCCTGCTCCTCTACGGGTACGCCTTCGCCACGATCGGCACCATCGCCGGTTTCGCCGCCATCGTGTGCTTCGCCGGTGCAGCGGTCCTGCTGCTCCTCGCCGGACTCGGCCTCTGGCACTCCCGTCGGGCCGAGGAGACCACCGATGCCGTTCCGGTCGCCGGACAAAGGGTCCCCCAGCCCGCCTGAGCACCCACACGTCTCCCAGGACCTGGAGGGGTCCTGGGAGATCTTGCCCACTCCCCCTCACCAAGGAGCACCACATGACCACGTCATCAGGAGTCATCGTCGTGGGCCTCGACGGGTCCACGTCAGCAACCCAGGCGCTGGACTGGGCCACGGACCAGGCCGTTGCGGAGCATCAGGGGCTCACCCTGGTGCACGCCCTCGGCACTCCCCCGGCCGCCTGGACCGACATCGGTCTCGCCGATCCCGCTGGCACGTTCGCCGGCCTGGAGCGCGGGGGTCGGCAGATCCTGGACGAGGCCTCGGCTCGCGTCGCCGAGCGCGCAGGAGACGTGCCAGTCGAGACCGTGCTCGAGTTCGTCGATGCCCGCTCCCTTCTCATCCGGGAGTCCGAGCGCGCCGCGCTGGTCGTGCTGGGATCGCGTGGTCGCGGACCGGTGCGGAGCATGTTGCTCGGCTCGGTCGGCGCTGCTGTCGCCCGCCACGCCCTGTGCCCGGTGGTCATCCACCGGCCCTCGCACCGTGGTCTGGTGCGCAACGGGGTCCTGGTGGCCACGGACGCCAGCAAGGAGTCACGAGCAGTCCTGGAGTTCGCCTACCACGTCGCCTCCGTACGTGGAATGCCGCTCACGGTCCTGCACTGCCGCTGGGACGTCGTGATGATGATGAGCCCGGTCGAGACGGAGCTGCCGGACGCAGGGCTGGAGACCGATCGACTGGACCTGGCGGAGACCATGTCCGGCATGGGTGAGAAGTACCCCGACGTGCCTGTCACGAAGACCGTGCTCACCGGATCTCCCGAGGCGCGGGTGGCGCAGGCAGCCGAGAAGATGGATCTCCTCGTCCTCGGTGCGCACCGGCACTCCATGCTCGGCCGGGTCGTGCACGGCTCGCTCGCGATGGCACTGCTCGAGCACGCGCACGTCCCCGTCGCCGTGGTTCCGATGACGACGACCTGGTCACCCGTCGGACCGGCGCTCAGGCGGTCCTGACCCAATCCCGGACCATCGTGAGCAGCGGACCCTTGTGCAGCGGCTTGGCGAGGTACTCGTCCATCCCCACCTCGAGACAGTGATCACGGTCTTCTTCCCGCGCTCCCGCGGTGAGGGCGATGATCGGCGTGTGTCGGCCGACACCTTCCTGGAGCCGGATGGCCGCCGTCGCCTGGTAGCCGTTCATCTGGGGCATCTGGCAGTCCATCAGGATGGCGTCGTAGTGCTGATCGGCCGCGGCGCGGACCGCCTGCGCTCCGTTGCGCACCGCGTCCACCTCGTAGCCCGCCTTGGTGAGGATGGCGACAGCGACCAGCTGGTTGATCACGTTGTCCTCGGCCAGCAGCAGCCGCCCTGATTCCGTCGAACCAGCCCCCACCCCGTCGACGGGGCCGGTCGCGCTGTCGTCGACCTGGGTTGGCTCGAGCGCCTCCATGAGGCGCGCGTGCAGATCGAGCTGACGGATCGGCTTGGCGAGGCAGACACCCATGCCCAGCTCGGCCAGGTCATCACGGTCGCGTTCGTCGGTCATCAGCACGAGGCGGGTCTCGATCGCGGCGTCAGCGGCGATGGCCTCGTGGAGCGACACGCCCTGCAGCTGACGCATGGAGGTGTCGACCAGGGCGACGGAGATGGGTCGCTCCTGCGCCGCGGCCTCACGGAGCACGTCCAGTGCAGCGGTTGCCGAGGCCGCAGTCTGGACCTCCATGCCCCACCGGTTGAGGTACTCACCGAGGATGGAGCGCTGGGTGACGTTGCCGTCGACGATCAGGGCGCGTACCCCCACGAGGTGGGCGTCGAGCGGTTGCCCGTCGGGGATGAAACCTCCGACCGTCTGGACCCGGATCGTGAAGGAGAACGTGCTTCCGACACCGGGCACGCTGGAGATCCCGACCTCGCCCCCCATCAAGCCGATCAGCTGGCTGCTGATGGCCAGCCCGAGTCCGGTCCCGCCGTACTCCCTGGTCGTGGAGGTGTCTGCCTGGGTGAACGGCTCGAAGATCATGGCGAGCTTGTCCGGGGCAATGCCGACGCCAGTGTCCGTGAGCTCGAACTGGACCACGGACTCGCTGCCCGCGGCAGGAACGGCGGTCACCCGGAGCACGACCTCACCCTCCTCGGTGAACTTGATGGCGTTGCCGGCCAGGTTGGTCAGGACCTGGCGCAGGCGACCCGGGTCACCGTTCACCACCGTGGGGACCGAGTCCCCGACGATGGCCATCAGCTTGAGCCCCTTGGTCTGCGCGGACGGCGCCAGGAGGTCCACGACGTCGTCGACCAGGGTCTGGATGCCGAACTCGATGTCCTCGATCTCGAGCTTCCCCTTCTCGATCTTGGCGAAGTCGAGAATCCCGTTGATGACGGTCATCAGGGCCTCGCCCGACTTGCTGAGGGTCTCTGCGAACTTGCGCTGCTCGGCGTCCAGGTCGGTCTCGAGCAGGAGCTCGGTGAGCCCGATGACGCCGTTCATCGGCGTCCGGACCTCGTGGCTCATGTTCGCCAGGAAGTCCGACTTGAGTCTCGATGCCGCGGTCGCCTGGTCGCGCGCCTCGGCCATGGCGGCCTCGGCCTCGGCCTCGGCCGTGATGTCGGCGAGCGTGCCGATCCAACCCGTGACCCCGCCCTCGTCGTCGAGCAGGCAGGTGGAGTTGAGCATCAGCGTCCGGGGCGCACCACCCTCGATCTCCATCTCGAGCCGTGTGGAGAACTCCGACGACGGCTCGTCCTCGCTGATCGCGTCCTCGATCGCCCGGCGTTGGTGGTCGTCGATGATCACGTGCCAGGGCTGACCCAGCGCCGCCTCGAGGGGGATGCCGGTGATGTCGGCCCAACGCGCATTCGTGTACACGTAACGGTTGTGCGAGTCGGTCTGGAAGATGCCGATGGGTGCTGTCTCGATCAGCAGCGACAGCTGGTCGGCCGAGGTCTGCAGCTCCCGGGCCCTGGCAGCATTCGTCTGCGCCTGGAGGAACAGCTTCGCGAAGACCGAGATCTTGGCCCTCAGCTCGTCAGGGTGCACCGGGGTGGTGATGAAGTCCACCGCGCCCTCGGCATAGCGGTCAGTCATCACCTCGTCGGGCTCGTGGGCGGTGATGAAGATGATCGGCGTCAGCTCCGACTGCTTTCGCAGGCGGATGAGCGCTGCCGTCTCGAAGCCGTTCATGATCGGCATGCGGACGTCGAGCAGGATGACTGCGAAGTCCTCGGCCATCAGGCACCGCAGACCGTCGGCGCCCGAGGCCGCCTCGACGATGTGACAGCCGAGAGGGGCCATCATCGCCCTCAGCGCCAACCGCTTGGCCGCATCGTCGTCGACGAGGAGGACGGGGACCAGCGTCGCGGGAGCCGCCACTCGCGACGTGGTCGGCTGCCGGTACGTCAGTCTGGTCTGGGTCATGACGTGACGATCCCGCGCGCAGAGGGGAGCCACGGCGCGAGAACGGCAAGGAGTGCGCCGGTGTCGACCGGCTTGGCGAGATAGTCGTCTGCGCCCGCCTCGAGGCAACGCTCCCGTTCACCGTCAGGCGCCTTGCCTGTCACAGCGACGATGGGAAGGTTGTCGAGGCCGTCCATCTGCCGGATGGCGCGGATGGTGTCGTAGCCGTCCATCGTCGGCATCATGATGTCCATCAACACCATGTCGATGTCAGACGTGAGCTCCAGGGCCATCAGGGCCTCCGCGCCGCTCTCGGCGACAGTCACGGTGGCGCTCCCTCGTTCGAGGACCGCTGCCATGGAGAAGATGTTGCGGTAGTCGTCGTCCACCACGAGGACGCGCAGACCCTCGAGCGCGCCCTCCTCGATGGTCAGCAAGGGTCCCTCGTGCTGCCGGAGCGGCGGCTCGGTGCGGACCAGGTCCCGTCGGAACTGGGGCAACCAGGGCCGGAGCGCCGCGAACAGCTCAGCCCTGTCGACCGGCTTGGGCACGTAGTCGTTGGCCCCCGCGTCCATGCAACGCATGCGTTCTCCGGCCATGACCTTGCCGGTGACGGCGATGACCGTCAGGGACTTGTGCCTCTCCATCGCCCGGATGGCGCGGATCGTGTCGTAGCCGTCCATGACCGGCATCATGATGTCCATCAGGACGATGTCGAAGCCGGGCGTCGTGTCGAGCGCGGCAATGGCCTCCGCGCCGCTCTCGACGACGGTCACCTCGCCACCGCAGCTTTCGAGCATCGCCGCCATGGCGTAGAGGTTGCGCGGGTCGTCATCGACGACAAGGAGCCGCAAGCCCTCGACGGAGCCGTCTTTGAGCGCGTCGGCCCCACGAAGGTCCGGGTCCTGGTGCTGCTCGAGCGGCTGGGGTGGCACCCGCGGTGCTGCTGCAAGCGCGGCGGGGGTGGGCACGGCCTCTGGTGTCCTCGCGCCGACCTGCACGGGCAGGAAGACGGTGAAGGTGCTGCCCTCACCGCGGGAGCTGGAGACGCCGACCGCGCCCCCGAGCAACCCCGCCAGCTCACGGCTGATCGAGAGACCGAGGCCGGTGCCGCCGTACAGCCGCGCGGTGGAGCCGTCGCCCTGCGCGAATGCCTCGAAGATCCTGGCCTGTTGCTCGGTGTCGATGCCGATGCCGGTGTCGCTGACGGCGAATGCGATGACCGTGGGTGCCGCGCCCAAGGAGCGAACCTCGGGATCCCAGCCGTGGTCGACGACCGCGATCTTCACGCGCACACTCCCCTGCTGCGTGAACTTGAAGGCGTTCGCGAGCAGGTTCTTCAGGATCTGGCGCAAGCGTTGCGGATCGCTCGGCAGGCTGGCCGGTGTACCTGCCGCGACGTCGATACCGAAGTCGAGCCCGCGCACCTGCGCCACCTGGCCGAACTCGCGCACCAGGCCGGCGCGCAGCTCCTCCAGCGAGACCTCGACGATGTCGGGCGTGATGGTGCCGGATTCCACCTTCGCCAGGTCGAGGATGCTGTTGAGGAGCTCGAGCAGCTCTCTGCCGGAGGAGTGGATGACGCTCGCGTACTCGACCTGGGTCTCGGTCAGGTTGTGCTCCGGGTTCTCCGCCAGCTGCTGGGCAAGGATCATCAGGCTGTTCAGGGGCGTGCGCAGCTCATGGGACATGTTGGCGATGAACTCGGACTTGTACTTCGAGGAGACCGCCAGCTGGCTGACCTTCTCCTTGATCAGGCGGCTGGTCGCCTCGACCTCGAGGTTCTTCTGCTCGGCCTCGAGGTTCTGCTCCGCCAGCAGGGCGGCCTGGCGAGCAAGGTCCTCGTTCGACCCCCGGAGCTCCTCCTGCTGGGAGCGCAGCTCCTCGGCCTGGGACTGCGACTGCCTGAGCAACGACTCGGTCAGCCCCGACGCCTGGATGGTGTTCAGGACGATGCCCACGCTCTCGGTGATCGAGTCGAGGAACGCCTGATGGGTGGGACTGAACTGCGAGAACGACGCGAGCTCCACGACCGCGCGCAGCGATCCCTCGAAGAGGACCGGAAGCACGATGATGTTGAGCGGCGTGGCTTCGCCGAGCCCCGAGTTGATCCGGACGTAGTCGCTGGGAACGTCGGTGAGCAGGATCCGCTTCTTCTCCTTGGCGCACTGGCCGACGAGGCCCTCCCCGAGCCGGAACGACGTCGACAGGTGCTTGCGCTCGTCGTACCCGTAGCCGGCCTGCAGCTCCAACCTGGCCTCGCCGCCATGCGCCGACGTGCTGGACATCGTGTAGAAGACACCGTGCTGCGCCGAGACGAGTGCCGCGAGCTCGGAGAGGATCATGCTCGAGACCTCGGTCAGGTCGTCCTGTCCTTGCAGCATCCGGGTGAAGCGCTCCCGGTTGGTCTTCAACCAGTCCTGCTCGACGTTCTGCCGCGTCGTCTCGCGCAGGTTGCGGATCATCTCGTTGAGCTTGTCCTTCAGGACAGCGACCTCACCGCTCGCCTCGACGCTCACCTGCCGGGTCAGGTCTCCCTCGGTGACCGCGGTGGCCACCTCGGAGATGGCCCTCACCTGGTTGGTGAGGTTGGCCGCGAGCTGGTTGACGTTGTCGGTGAGGTCCTTCCAGACCCCGCCGACCTCCTTCGACTGCGCCTGGCCACCGAGCGTGCCCTCGACTCCCACCTCGCGGGCGACGCGCGTGACCTCACCGGCGAAGGTCTTGAGCTGGTCGACCATGGCGTTGACGGTGTCCTTGAGCTCGAGGAACTCGCCCTTGACGTCGATCGAGATCTTCTTGCTCAGGTCACCGTTGGCCACCGCGGTGGTGACCTCCGCGATGTTGCGCACCTGCCCGGTCAGGTTTCCGGCCATCAGGTTGACGTTGTCGGTGAGGTCCTTCCAGACGCCTCCGACCTCGGTGGTGAACGCCGCCGCCTGGCCGAGCTTGCCCTCGGTCCCGACCTCTCGCGCCACCCGGGACACCTCGGAGATCAACCCGTTCAGCTGGTCGACCATGGCGTTGATCGTGTTCTTGAGCTCGAGCATCTCCCCGCGCACGTCGGCGGAGACCTTCTTGCTCAGGTCACCGTCCGCGACCGCACCGATGACCCGCTGCATCTCGCTGGTGGGCCGCACCAGGGCGTCGATCAGGCTGTTGACCGACTCCAGGCTCCCCGCCCAGCTCTGGGTCCAGCCCCCGAGCACCGCACGCTGGGACAGCTCACCCTCGTTGCCCACGACGCGGCTGACCCGCGCGAGCTCCGCCTCCAGCGCCTGGTTGGAGATGATGACCTCGTTGAGGGCATCGGCGACCTTGCCCGCCACACCCGTCCACTCCAGCGGCATCCGAGCCGTGAAGTCACCGCCCTTGACCTGGGCGAGGACGCCCAGCAGGACCTTGCCGTCGACGCCGTCGCTCGACGCAACCGTTGAGTCCGGCATTGCTGCCTCCTGATCGCGTGAACGCGTCTGAGGCAAGGACCAGGCCCGCAGCCACTCGGCGATCCGCCCGAAGAGGACGGGGGATCCCGAAGTTCCGGCCGATCGCCACGTTCAATATAGGCAGCCGATGCCTTCCCAGTGGGCGAATCGGCAATAGTCGGGATTCAGGCACTACGTCGTGCTGGGACGTCCACGCCAGGACAACGTTGCCACGGCGAGAGCATGGTGGACGCCCTCATCCCCGGGCCGCAGCGTCCTGGTCGAGCGACGAGCCGGCCTGCGCGGGAGGGCGCGGAGTCGCGAGCAGGGCCGCCGCGGCCTGGCTGGCCGCCATCGCCACGCCGGCCGCCCGGGCATCGGTCTCGCGTGCCACCTGGAGAGCAGTCGCCCGGGCCTCGTGCTCGACGGCATCCGCGGCGGCGGTCACGTCGTCGGCGAAGGAGTCCTCGGCCATCGCGACCTTGTCCGCCACCCGGGTGGCGGCCGCGGTGACCTCGTTGGCGACGGCGGTGGCGGCCCGCATCGTGTCGCGGGAAGTCTCGTCCGCAGCGGCCCGTGCCGTCGCGGCGATGACCTCCGCCAGCTCGGTGGCGTCCAGCGCGGCGCCGGCGCGCAGCGAGCGGACGAGGTCGTCCGCGGCGAGCTCGGCTGCCCGCCTGACCTGCCTGGCGGCCACATCGGCGCGGATGTGTACTCGCGTCGCCGTCCGCTCGGCGTCTCGGGCCACCCGCTGCGCCGTGGCAGCAGCCGCGAGCTCACGTGCGCTGCGCGCGGTCTGCGCTGCCTCGGCAGCACGCCGAGCGGCCTCGTTCACCGCGGCCGCGGTGGCCACCACCGTCTCGGCGGCGTCCGTCGCGACCGCCTCCAGCGCGGCAGCGACTGCCTCGGCCACCACCACCGCCGCAGCCGCTTGTCGGTCGATGTCCTCGGGAGTCGAGCCGCGCGGCGCGGAGCCCGGTTGGGCAGGGACTCGTACCGGCTCCGGCGCCTGGTCAGGAGACGCCTCACCCGGGCGCTGGTTCGGGGAGACGCCGCCCCTGATGGCGAGCACGTCGGACTTCAGGTAGCGGCGATGACCACCGGGCGTGCGGATCGAGTTGAGCCTGCCCGAGACCGCCCACCTCGTCACCGTCTTCGGGTCGACGAGCAGGAGAGCAGCGACCGCACCGGGCGTGAGCAGCTCGTCGGGCGGGGGCAGCGCCATGATGACCTCCGAAAGAACCGCACCGATGGCCTGAGCCTGCGTGGATTCGAGGCCGGTAGGCGGGTGTGGGGCCGCTTCCAGAGAGTAGATGGACCGGGCCCGTTTCTGACCCGATGTACCGCGAAAACCGGACATATCCGCATGACTGGGTCCGGCGGACTAGTTGACCGGGGTCTGCCGGGCTACGTGCCGGCGAGGTCTGCCCGTGGCGGAAGCAGGGCCGCCGTCATGGCCTCGGTGACGAAGTCCGCATAGCGCCGGACCGACCAGCGTCGGCGTACCACCAGCAGGTCGTAGAGGTCGGGCGAGCTGTAGGTCCACAGGACCTCGGCCGCTCGGGCGGGCGTGAGACCGGGCTTCAGGTGACCCACGAGGGCACCTGCGTTGTGCCGCATCCGCTGCAGGCGCTGGTCGTCGGTCTCGGCGAGCAGCCGTGCCATCTCCGCATCGGTCGCCGCGGCCGCGCGGATCAGCAGCAGGACGGGCGCGACCCTCGGCGCCACCTCCGCGGTGAGTCGGCCCCACTCAGCGATGACCAGGTGCGGGTCGTCGACCTCTGCCTGCATCTTGTCGGAGCGCTCGGGCGCCGGGACCGGGCCCCGTCCCTGGAGTCCGCGCTCCCAGAGGGCGGAGACCAGGCCCGCCTTGCTCCCGAAGTTCTTGTAGACGGTCTCCACCGAGACCCCTGCGTCACCAGCCACCGACGCGATCGTCGTGGCGGCGTATCCCCCGTCGAGGAACCGCTGCCGAGCCGCGGCGAGCACCGCGTCGTAGGTGCGTTGCGCCTGCTCTCGCCGCCGGGTTGAGTCGTAGCTCCGCGTGACTTCCGTCATCTGCTCCCGCCTCCGAGTAGTTGGATACATGGTACTGTATCGAAAATAGCGGGGGTCGAGGAGAGCATCATGAGTCCCAGTCCCACACACGTCGTCCAGCACCTGGCGCAGGCCACCAGTGACCATGACCTCGAGGCGATCGTCGCCTGCTTCGCCGAGGACTACGTCAACGAGACACCGGCTCACCCAGGCCGCGGGTTCCAGGGACGGGAGCAGGTGCGCCGCAACTGGACCCAGATCCTCGGGGGCGTGCCCGACATCGAGGCACGCATCCTGGGCCTGGTCGCTGACGACACCACCGTCTGGTCCGAGTGGGAGATGTCGGGCACCCGGAGGGACGGTTCTCCGCACCTGATGCGAGGGGTCAACATCTTTGTCGTCGAGGAATCGCAGATCGCGGCGGCCCGGTTCTATCTCGAGCCGGTCGATGGCGGACCCGGAACGGTCGACGCGAACATCGAGGCCACTGTTGGCCCACCCCCGGCCGGACCCCCGTCATGATCCTGGTGGCGGGTGGCACGGGGGTTCTCGGCCGCCGGGTCGTGGCGAGGCTGGTCGAGCGTGGGGAGCAGGTCAGGGTGCTGACTCGCGACCCGACCCGGGGCACGCACCTGCCGGACCGCGTGCAGGTGGTCCTCGGCGATCTTCGTCGCGACCCTCTCGACCAGGTCGTCGAGGGCTGCCGCACCGTGGTCTCGGCGGTGCACGGGCTCACCGGACCCACGCGCACCAGCCCCGAAGCCGTCGACCGGGACGGCAACGCCCGCCTCGTCGGCGCGGCCACACGGGCTGGCGTGGACCACTTCGTGCTGGTGTCGGGCGTCGGCGCGGCGCCGGACCACCCGATGTCCCTGCACCGGATGAAGTACGCCGCGGAGGAGGACCTGCAGGCGTCCGGCATCAGCTTCTCGACGGTGCGCGCCACCAGCTTCCTGGAGACGTGGCTCGAGATCGTGGGCGCGAAGATCGGGAGCGGTGGGCCGGCCCTCGTCCTCGGACGTGGCAGGAATCCGATCAACTTCGTGTCGGCAGACGACGTCGCCGCCTTCGTCTGTCTCGCGGTGGCTCGGGACCCACGCATCGGTCAGCGGGTGTCGGTCGGTGGCCCGCAGGACCTGACGTTCATCGAGATGGCCGAGCACCTCCTCGCGGGCGTCAGCGAGTCTCCGCGCACACGACACGTCCCGCGACCGGCCCTGCGTGCCCTGTCCCTCCTCGCCCGACCGGTCAACCCGGCGCTGGCCCGGATGGCTCAAGCAGCAGTCGTGATGGACACGACGGACATGACCTTCGACGCCACTCCCGTGCGCGACCGCTTCCCCGACGTCCCCGCCACCGCCATGGCGAGCTTCGCCGCCTGACCCGGACGCCCTCAGGCCTGGGTGGTGAACTCCTTCATGCCGCTGGCGGAGAGCCACTCGCCCCACGGGACGTCATAGTCGGCGTACCCGTTGTCACCTGAGGCCTTGCCACGCGGAGAGCCGCTCATGGTCACCGGGTCGCCCTGCTTGGTCAGGTTGTAGTACCACTGCGCGTCGTCCCAGGAGAGGTGGACGCAGCCGTGCGACCCGTAGCTGTGTCCCGGGTACGGGTCACCGGTCGAGTAGTGGATGAACGTGCCCGAGTTGGTGAGCCGCACGTCCCAGGGGAGCGTCAGGTCGTAGAAGTTCGGGTCCTTCTTGTTGCACGCGATGTGCACGCTGCACGAGGTCATGCGGGTGGTGCGCTCCTTGTCGACCACCGCCATGGTCCCGTCCCACGAGGGGAAGTCGGGGCTGCCTGCGTCGCTGGGCATCGTGCGCAGGACCTTGCCGTTGCGGGTGACCACGGTCTTGTGACCCTTGACGTAGACGTGGGTTCGGACGTCCGACCCGATCCTGAAGGAGCGGGTGTAGCTGTGGGTGCCGTAGCGCCCGTAGCCGTCGCCCACGTGGTTGAGGCTCGCGACCATCGACACCTTCGTCCCGGGCTTCCAGAAGGTCTTCGGCCGGAAGTCCGCGCGCTGGTTGCCGAACCAGTGCCACGCGCCCGTGACCGGGACCGACGTCGTGAGCTTGATGTGCGACTCGACCCGCCTGCGGGCCGAGGGCTTCACCGGGTCGGTGAAGCTGATCGAGATGGGCATCGCCACGCCCACCGTCGTGCCGCTGAGCGGAGCGATGCCCTCCAGCAGCATCGGCGGCCCCGTGGGGAAGTGCTTCTTCTTCGGCGTCGGCGTGGCCGCGGGCGAGGTCGACGCGCCCGCCGAGGGAGAGGCCTTCTCCGACGGGGAGCCTGCGGAGTCCGGCGTGCCCGACGAGGCGCAACCGGACGCCGTCAGCACCAGACCGGCCACGGCGATCGCGACGGGGGTGCGGAACCGCCGAGTGTGGTTCATAGGGTGAACGGGTCCTTTCTCGGGCGACAGCGGAGGTGCCTCGCTACACGACTCCGACTCGGACCATGTACCCCCATTGAAACCCATGCGATCAAATACACGGTGGCGCCATCCCGAGGGTCGTCGGGGCTAGGTGAGGATCAGCAGGGCGACGGTGACGGCCATCGTCAGGAGGATCACGCCGAACAGCCACCGCACCGTCCTAGCGCCTCCCGCTCATGGAGGCACGCTAGTCGTTCCAGCACGTGGACGGTCACGCCAGCACCCCTGCGGCGTACCTCCGCGCGGTCGCCTTCGACTGCGTCGCCACGCTGCTGTACGACGCCGCAGGACTCGTCGTGCAGCATCCGGGGCCGGGCCAACCGCGCCCGGTGAATGGGCGACCACGACCACGACACCGGCGACGCGCTCACGGCGCGGCGCCCACCCACTCCCGCCACACCGGCGTGCCCCGCTTCATCGCTTCCGACACGGTGGGCTGCGTGCAGTCGGCTGAGGAGATGTGGTCCAGGACCGACCGGGCCAGCAGCGCCCGGTCGACCGACGGAGCCGGCCCGTCGTCGACCAGGTCGCGCCCGTCGGCGTACGCGTCGTGGGACAGGACGATCTCGCCGGCTCGGGTGACCGCCTCCAGGCCCGCGAGGTGCTCGTCGTGCGGCACGTCCAGCCAGTCCCGGATGTCACAGGTCCACCCCGCCGTGGCCATGCCCGCGTCGTGCACCGCCGTCCACGCCGAGTGCGTGAGCCGTCCGTACGGCGGTCGGTACCAGGCCACCGGATGCTGGATGGCCTGCTCGAGCAGGTCCTTGGTCTCGACCAGGCCTTGAGCGAACTCCGCCTCCGGGACGTGGTCGACCCGTCGGTGGTCCGCGCCGTGCAGGCCGATCTCGTGACCCTCCCCGACGACGGCGCGGAACACGTCGGGGTAGAGCTTCACGCGGGTGCCCAGCACGAAGAAGGTGGCGCGTGCGCCCGCCGCGGCGAGCTCTCGCAGGACGGCGGGGGTGCCGTCGGGGTCAGGACCGTCGTCGTAGGTCAGCAGCACGGCTGGTGCATCGGCCGGGCTCACGGCCACGAGGGCCTCGCCGGGGTGCGGGCTCATCGGATCCAGTCGCCTCCTCGCATCACCTGGCGGACCCCCCAGTCGCGGTCGAGCACCAGGAGGTCCGCGCGCAGACCGGTCTCGAGGCAGCCGCGATCCTCCAGGCCGAGCAGGGCGGCGGGCGTGGAGGTGGCCGCGGCGACGGCAGCGACGGGGTCGACACCGGCGTGCACCACGCACCGGCGGACCAGGTCGGCCACGTGCGCCGTACCTCCCGCGAGCGTCGGCGGTTCGGTGCGCGTCCACGCCTGGCCGTCCTCCACCCGCACCTGGACGGACCCGAGCTCGAAGTCGCCGTCGGGCATCCCGGCAGCCCCCATGGCGTCGCTGACGAGCACGACGTGCCGCCCTGGGTCCACCGCGAACACCAGGTGCACGGTCTCGTCGGCGAGGTGCACGCCGTCGGTGATCAGCTCCACGTGCGTCGCGCCGCGGGCCAGGGCGTCCAGGGAGGCGGCTACCGGTCCCGGCCGGCGATGGTGGAAGGGCTCCATGCCGTTGAACAGATGGGTGACCAGGGGGGTGCGCAGGCAGCGCAGGGCCTCGGCGAAGCCACCTGCGTCGGCGCCGGTGTGGCCGAGCCCCACGACGACACCGGCGCGCTCGAGCAGCTCGGCAGCCGCCGCGGCCCCAGGGAGCTCGGGGGCCAGCGTGACCATCCGGACGGTCGGACGCCCGACCTCGTCGGTCCCCGCGGCCAGCCAGGCCGCGAGCTCATCGGCCCCGGGAATGCGCAGGTGGGCGCCGTCGTGGGCGCCCCGGTGCGCGGGGTCCAGGAAGGGGCCCTCGACGTGGCACCCGACGACCGATGATCCCGTCGCCGCGACCGAGGCGATCGCCGTGATGGCCGCGACCAGCTCGGGCTCCGGCGCGCTGACGAGACTGGCGAGCATCGTCGTGGTGCCGCGGGAGAGGTGGTGCGCCGCGACCGCCGCGACCTCGGCCGGATCACCCGAGGTGACGGTGTGGCTGCCGCCGCCGTGACAGTGGATGTCGACGTACCCGGGCGTGACGGTGTCGACCGGCTCGGGGGCCGGGCCCGACCAGCCGGACGCCGGGCCGACGTACCCGATCGTGCCGTCCTCGCGGACCTCGAGCACGCCTTCGTCCAGGATCCCGGACGGCGTCACGAGCCGTCCGGTCAGGGCCGATGCGGTCATGCCTCAGCCTCCCATCCGTCGCGAGCGAGGAGCGCGGCACCGATCACGCCACCACGGTCGCCGAGGACCGACACGGTCACCTCCGCGGGGTGGACGATGGCGACCCGCCGACGCAGCGCCACCCGTAGCGGGGCGAGCAGTGCCTCGCCGGCCCGGCTGAGGCCGCCGCCGATCACCACCAGCTCCGGGCTGAGGACCAGCGAGAGGATGTCCAGCGCGTCCGCGAGCGCGTCGACCGCGTCGTGCCAGACCAGTCGCGCGACATCGTCCGTGCTGAGCCGCTCGGCGACCTCGCGCGCACCGGTGACCGCTTTCCCGCTCAGGCTCGTGTAGCGGCGGGCGATCGCCGCGGCGGAGGCGACGGCCTCGAGGCAGCCGTCCCGCCCGCACGCGCACCGGATGCCCGGCCGGACGGCCACGTGTCCGATCTCGGCCGTCTCGCCGCGGTGCCCGGTCACCAGGTGCCCGCCGGAGACGACGGACGCGGCGATCCCGGTGCCGATCGGCACGAACGCGAGGTCGCGGGTGCCCGCACCCGCGCCCAGCCTGTGCTCGGCGACACCGCCCGCGGCGACGTCGTTCGCGATCCGCACCGGCACCCGCCAGATGTCACCGAGCGCGCGGACGAGCTCGAGGTCGCGCCACCCGATGTTGGCGCTGTACGTCGCGATGCCCGCCGCACGGTCGACGAGGCCCGGGACCACGACTCCGGCACCGACCACGCGCGCGTCGGAGTGCTGGGCCAGCAGGGCGCGACCGACCTGTGCCACCGCGTCGAGGGTCAGGTCTCCGGCTGGTGTGGGGCGTTGCTCAGCAGCGACCACCGTCCCCGAACGGTCGACCAGCTCCGCCTTGATGGTCGTGCCGCCGACGTCGACACCGAGGGCGAGCCCCTCGTCCGGCGTCACGGGACCAGCCTGGTGGCCACGGGGCTCACCGGAAGGTTCCCTGGGACACCGACCCCTCCAGGCGGCGCTGGAAGATCAGGTAGACGATCAACACCGGCACGACCGTGATGACGACGGCGGCGAAGAGCGCACCGAAGTCGACCGCGTAGCCCGCCTGCGAGGCGAACTCCGCCATCCCCTGGGTGAGCACGTACTTGCTCAGGTCGGTGTTCAGGGCCACCGGCAGCAGGAACTGGTTCCACAGCCCGAGGAAGTTGAAGATCGCGACCGTGGCCATGCCGGGCCGCGCCATCGGCAGCATGATCTGGAAGAAGGTCCGCCAGTCCCCCGCGCCGTCCATCAGCGCCGCCTCGTACACGTCGTCCGGCAGCGACTTGAAGAACGCATAGAGGAAGAACACCGTGAAGGGGAGGGCGAACGCGACGTACACCATGATCAGCCCGGGCAGGGTGTTGAGCAGCCCGGCGTTCTTCAGGATGAAGAAGAGCGGCACGATCGCGAGGAAGACCGGGAAGGTGAGGCCGGCGAGCATCAGGTAGTAGATGAGCCGTGCGCCGGGGAACTCGAACCGCGCGAGCACGTAGGCGCACATCGCACCCAGGAGCATGACGAGCACGAGCGAGGCGCCCACCACGATCACCGTGTTCAGGAAGAATTGACGGATCCCGGCGTCGGTCCACGCGTGGACGTAGTTGTCGAAGCTCCAGTGCGCCGGCAGCGAGAACGGCGAGGCCAGGATCTCCTTGGTCGTCTTGAAGGAGGACAGCAGGACCCACAGGAAGGGGACGATGACGATCACCGTCCACAGGGCCAGCAGGCCGTGCGAGCCGACCTCGACGGCCATGTCGCCGGCGGACCGGTCGCTGCGCTTGCGGGTGACGACGCTCTGGTCGGTCGCGACGGCAGTCATCGGCGCAGCCTCCTCTCGTTGCCTCCGGTGAGCCGGTTGACCGTGAACACGATGGCGGCGAAGAGCAGCGTCACGACCGCGAGCACGACACCCATCGCGGTCGCATAGCCGAACTGGCCCTTCCGGAACGCCGTGTTGAACAGCTCCTGGCTCATCGTCCGAGTGGTGTTGTCGGGTCCGCCGTTCGGGTTCAGCGCCTGCATGTACACGAACGCGTCGAGGGCTGTGATGCCGAGATAGATGTACGCCGTCTGCACGTTGTCCCTGACGAGCGGGAGGGTCACCGAGATGGCCGTGCGGAAGCGGCCGGCACCGTCCATGCGCGCGGCCTCGTAGATCTCCGCCGGGATGCCCTTGATGGCGGCGACGAACAGCACGGTGTAGAACCCGACGAAGCTCCAGATGATCACGAACATCGAAGCGGGCATCGCCGTGCGCGGGTCCCCGAGCCAGGCGAAGTTCTCGAACCCGGTGAAGCCCAGCTTGACGAGGGTGGCGTTGAGGAGACCGGCCGACGGGTCGAACACCTGGGCCCAGATGAGGCCGATGACGATGGCCGGGACGGTGTAGGGGAAGAACGACACGATCCGGTAGAACCCGGAGCCGTGGATTCCGCGGATGTTGCCCTTGCTGGGCCCACCCACGGTGACGACCGTCGCGATGGTGAGTCCGAGCACGATGGTCACGAGCGGGACCACGATCGCGAGCTCGATGTTGTTGCCCATCGACTTCATGAAGGTGTCGTCGTGGAAGAGCTTGGTGAAATTGTCCAGCCCGACGAAGTTGTAGGTCGGGGAGAAGCCGTTCCAGTCGGTCATCGCGAAGTAGAGCGCCTGGCCGAACGGGTAGATGACGAAGACGAGGAAGATCGCCAGCGGCAGCCCGAGGAAGACCACCATGAAGCTCAGCCGGTCGAAGCTGGGCATCCGCCGCGGCCCGGCGGCCGGCCGGAGCCGGCCGCCGGTGCTGCGCGTGGACACGCTCACGTGATCGTGAGCTTCTTCACCGACGAGTCGTTGGCGATCTTGTCGGTGATCTGCTGCAGGCCCTTGGTGAGGCCGGCGACGTCGGTCTGACCGGACAGGAACGAGTTCCACACCACCAGCTGGTCGGTGTTCATGCCGTAGTAGTCGACGAACTGGTAGTTGAAGATGTTGCTGCCGGCGGCGCCCAGCATCTTCGTCTGCGACACGAGCGCGGTCGACCCGAACCCGTCCGCGGGCACCAGCCCCTTGACGATCGTCGGCGCGAGCCGTGTCTTGGAGAAGTTGGTCGCGGCCTCCTTCGACAGCATCGCGCGCAGGATCTCCTTGCCACCGGCACTGTTCTTCGACTGGGACGGCACGACGTACGGCTCGCCCGCCGCAGCACGGAGCCCCGCTGCCGGCAGGGCTGGGCTGGAGGTGACGGTCGGCTCCGGAGCACCGGTCATGTCGAAGCCCGACTTCGTCGCCGACTTCATCTCGTTCTCGATCCAGCCACCGGACGGGTAGAGGACCGCCTGCTCGTTGTTGCTCCACTTCGCCTGGGCGGCGGTGAACTGGGTGCCGGCACCCCCGGGGACGAAGTAGCCCTTCTGCACCATCTCGCCGAGGGTCTTGAAGACGGCCTGGAGCTGCGGCATCGACCAGCACTTCGGCTTGAGGTTCTCCAGCGCGAGGCGGACCTCGTCGCCGCCCTCCTTGATGGCGGAGTTGACGGCCATCGTCTGGTAGTACGTCGCCGCCTCCTTGCCCCAGACGAAGAGGTACTTGCCCTTGGCCTTCGCCTTGGAGCCGAGATCCATGGCGTCGTCCCACGTTGCCGGTGCGGTCCAGCCGTTCTGCTTGAACAGAGAGGCGGAGTACCAGACGCCGTAGACCGTCATCACGTAGTTCAACGCGATGAACTTGCCGTTGAAGGTGCCCGGGACCTTCACGTTCGGGTAGAGGGTGTCGGCGATCTTGGTGCCCTCGTAGTTGTTGGCCTCGAACACGTCGTCGAGCGTCTCGCACTGCTTCGCGATCACGTTGAAGCCGATGGCGTTCGCACCCGAGTTGTCGATCAGGTCGGGCGGCGTACCGCCCACGAAGCGCGGCTGCAGCTGCTGGGCGATCTGGGTCGACGGAGACACCTTGATCGAGACTCCCGAGAAGTCCTTCTGCTTCTTGACCTGGTCGGCGGCGTACTTGACGTAGTCGTAGCCGTAGCCGCCGTTGAAGATCACGGCGTCCACGTTCGAGTTCTTCGCGAGCCCGAACGGATTGGTGTCCGACTTCGCGGCGCTGCCGCTGCTGCTGCCTCCGCTGCTCGGGGAGGATCCCGAGCAGGAGCTGAGGGTGCCGGCGAGCGGCACGAGGGCCGCAGCCGCGAGCGAGCCACGAAGGAAGCTCCGGCGGTCGAGTCGTGCGTTGTGTTGGGTCATCGTGGGTGCCTTTCGTGATGATCTCTGCTACCTGGTGCCTGGTCTCACGGGTCTCAGATCCGCGCTGCCTACGTCGGTTCAGGTGAGGCCGGCGATGCGCTCGCCGTACCGCGCCTTGAGTGCGTCGTTGTGCTCGTCACCTCCCGGGATGTTGGCCGAGAGGTACAGCGGCGGAACCTCGCCCGCGTCTCGGAGTCGCTGAGCCGTGCCGAGAGTCAGGATCTGGGCGATGTAGGCGGCCGTGATCGAGGAGACCGCGCCGGCCGAGAGCCCGTCGCCGAGGTCGATCGTCGCGTCGCCGTACGGCGCCCGGTTGTCGATCACGACGTCGGCGACCTCCGAGAGCCGCTTGCCGCTGCTGTGCTTGGGGGTGACGGCTCGGGTGTGCTCCAGGCTCGTCACCGCGATGACGGGGTGGCCGTCTGCCTTGGCGCGCAGGGCCAGTCCCACGATCGACCCGTTGACGCCGGAGTTCGACGCGATCACGAAGACGTCGGCCGGGTCGAGCGGGTAGAGCCCGTACAGCTCGTCGGCGACCGACTCGTCGCGCTCGAGGGTGCTGCCTGCGAGCACCGAGACGTCCCGGCTTCCGCGCAGCACGACGTCGCGCAGCACGATCGCGTGCGTCGGGATGAGCCCACCAGCTCGGCCTGCGACCTCCATCGCGAAGGCCTGGGAGTGGCCGGTGCCGAACACCTGGACGACTCCCCCACGTCGCAACGACGACGCGATCAGGTCGATGGCCGGATCGAGGCCTCCGGCGCGGACCTCCTGGTCGAGGGCGTCGAGCCGGTCACGGACCTCACGGGAGAAGTCGACGAGTGGTGCACTCATGCGGGTGCGGTTCCTTTCGAGGAGGGCGACGTCCGTGGCCTGGACGGCGAACGAAGCGCCCGGCGGTGCGGGGCGACGGCTGCCGCTGAGGCCGCCAGCAGGCTCGTCGTGCGTGAGAAGTCCCGCTGCGCCGCGAGCAGGTAGAGGAGGTCGATCACGAAGAGCTGGGCGTGCTTGGCCGACAGGTCGTCGGGCTGGAGGTACTCCCCCGGCGCGTAGCTGGTCAGGTGGGCGTCGGCGACCTGGGCCATCGGGGAGGACGGATCGCTGGTCACGGCGACCGCGTAGGCGCCTGAGGACTTCGCCAGGGCCAGCATCTCGATGGTCTCCTCGGTGCGACCGGTGTTGGAGAAGGCGATCGCGACGCTCGAGTCCCCCAGGCGGGCGGCGCTGGTCAGGCCGATGTGCACCTCGTTCCACGCGTGCGCGTTGATCCCGATCCGGTAGAGCCGCGCCTGCAGCTCGACCGCCATGCCGGCGCTGCCGCCGATGCCGTAGATGTCGACGTGCGAGCTGTGGGCGACGGCGTCCGCGACCCGGTCGACCAGCGCGGGGTCCAGCCGGTCCGCGGTGGAGGTGAGTGCCACGGTGTGCGCGTTCACCAGCGTGTGCATCACCTCGGTGGCGGAGTCGCCCGGGTGGAAGGCGCGACCGATGTCGACGTTCCACGTCTCGTCGGCGCTCAGCCGGCCCTGCTCGGCCGCGGCACCGACGCGCAGGGCGGGATAGCCGGTGTAGTCGATCGCGCGGCAGAAGCGGGTGACGGTCGCCGGCGAGGCGCCCGCACGCGCGGCCAGCTCGGTGATCGAGAGCTGCAGCGGCAGGGAGGGGTCCTCGAGCAGGAGGGTGCCGATCTTGACCATGGCCTGGGGCATCTGCGGCAGGGCGGCGCGGATCCTGCTGCTCGCGCCGTAGCCTGCCGGCATCCGGGCCGCGGGCCTCTCCGAACCATCCATGTGAAAATCCGTATCAACGATGTCACTGGTTAGAGGAAAACTATTTCCATATCGTGAGCCAGATCACCAGCACCGAATCGTCACGAATAGGTAACGAATGACCGAGCAGCACACCGCGCTGGTCGCCGTCGACGCCGGCGGGACCAGCACCAGGACCACGGTCCTCGATCCGGCCGGCCGCTGCCTCGGCCATGCCGTCGCCGGCAGCGCCAACCCGACCGCCGTCGGGCCGGACGCCGCCGCGGCGTCCGTGGCGGAGAGCGTCACGGAGGCGCTCGGGCGGGCGGGGATCCCGGGCACGCGGATCGGGTCGGTCGTGCTTGCGATGGCCGGCGCCGGCAGCGCCCCGGTCGCGGCCGAGGTGCGCGTGCGGCTCACGGACCTCGGCCTCGACGCCCCGCTGGTCTTCGAGTCCGACCTGCTGGCGACGTTCTTCTCGGGCACCCACCAGCTGGACGGGTACGCCCTCATCTCCGGCACCGGCGCGGGCGCGATCCGCGTGGAGGACGGGCATCAGGTCGCGGTCGCGGACGGGCTGGGGTGGTTGCTGGGCGACGACGGCTCGGGCTTCTGGATCGGGCAGCGCGTCGCACGCGCCGTGCTCGCCGACCTCGACGGCCGCGGCCCGGCCACCTCGCTCACCCCGCTCCTGCTCGCCCGGCTCGGCGTGGCCGCGCCCACGAGTGCCGGCGACCGGGAGCCGGTCGTCGCGCTCGTCCGGACGCTGTACGCCGGCCCGCCGGTGCGGTTGGCCGACCACGCGCGGCTGGTCTTCGAGGCCGATCAGGACGCGACCGCGGGACACATCCTCGACGACGCGGCCGCCGCGCTCGAGCGGACCCTCGACGCGGTCCGCTCCCCCACCGTCTCCGGTCCGGTGGTGCTCGGCGGGGGCATCCTGGGACGCGGCGGGCAGCTCGTCGATCGGCTCGTCGCCACCCGGGACGCGGCCGAGGTCCGCGTCGTGGCTGACGGCGTGCTCGGGGTCTGTGTCCTGGCCCTCCGACGTGCCGGGAGCCGCGTCGACGCGGCCGCGTTCGAGCGGTTGGCGACCTCACTGGCGGCCGTGCGCTGATCCGGTGCAGCTACAGGCCCTGCCACTCCGGCTTGGACTCGTAGGTCTCGACGTAGTGGTCGCGGCGCTCCAGCCTCGAGGCGGCATCGGGGTCGACCAGCACCGTCGCGTGGCGGTGCAGCTGCAGCGCCGTCGCGGGCCAGCTCGCCGACACCGGGCCCTCCACGAGCTGTCGCACCGCCTCGGCCTTGGCGCCACCTGTCGCGATCAGCACCAGGTGCCGCGCCTCCAGGATGGTGCCGATCCCCTGAGTCAGGCAGTGCCGGGGCACCGCGTCGGGATCGCCGCCGAAGAACCGCGCGTTGTCCTGCCGGGTCTGCGTCGTGAGGGTCTTGAGGCGGGTCCGCGACGCGAGCGAGGACCCTGGTTCGTTGAAGGCGAGGTGGCCGTCGGTGCCGACGCCGAGCAGCTGGAGGTCCACCCCGCCGGCGTGCGCGATCGCCTCCTCGTAGGCCGCGCACGCCCGGACCAGGTCGGCGGCGTTGCCGTCGGGACCGAGGACGTAGGCAGGATCGAGGTCGACCCGGTCGACCAGGTCGCGGTGGATCACCGAGCGGTAGCTCTGCTCGTGCCCACTGGGGAGACCGACGTACTCGTCGAGCAGGAAGGCGCGCGCACGGCGCAGGGTGAGAGTGCCTTCCCGGACCCGCCGGGCCAGCTCGTCGTACACCCCGAGCGGGCTGGAGCCCGTCGCCAGCCCGAGGACGGCCCCGGGGTTGCCGCGCAGCAGTCGCTCGATGGCGTCCGCCACCAGGACCGCGGCGGCGCCGGGGTCGGGACAGACCACGACCTCCATCAGCGCTCCCCCGCCGGCGCCATTCTCGCGCGCAGGCGCTCCTTCGCGCTGTCCGGCGCCGAGACGTGGTCCAGGCCGAGCAGCCCGGCCCCCACGACCAAGGGGGTGGTGACGACACGGGTGAAGGCCTTCGGTGCGGAGGAAGCGAGCTCCTCGTCGATGCCGTCGAGGAGCATCCGGTGCCCGGCCGTGAGCACGCCTCCCCCGAGCACGACGGGTGTCGGCTGGTCGAGCAGCTCGAGTCGGGTCAGCGAGGCGACCGCGAGGGCGGCCACCTCGGCCGCCTGGCGTCGTACGACGTCCGTGGCGATGCGGTCGCCGCCGGCGGCGACGTCGAACAGCAGCGGCGTCATCTCCACGCAGCGCTCTCGCGTCAGGTGACCGAGGTGCACCGCCTCGATCAGGGCTTCCATCGAGGGGAGACCGAAGTGAGCCGGCAGGGCGTCGGCCAGCGCCGTGCCCGGGCCGCGTCCGTCCGCGGCACGGGCCGCCCACCACATCGCCTCGGACCAGAGGAACCCGCCCCCGCCCCAGTCGCCGGAGATGTGCCCGACGGCAGCGAACCGCACCTCCTGGCCATCGCGCCGGCGCCCGGTGCAGTTGATCCCGGCCCCGCAGATCACCGCGATGCCGTGCGGCTCGTCGAGCCCGGCCCGCAGCAGCGCGTAGGTGTCGTTGAAGACCGCGCTCGTGGCACCCCAGGCGCGCGCCTCGACCGCCTCCTCCAGGACCTGTTGCTCCACCGGGAGGTCCACGTTGGCGAGGCAGGCGGAGACGTGGCGCACCATGCCGGTCGGGTCGACGATGCCGGCGTCGGCGGCCGCCTGCTCGACCAGGACGTGCAGGCTCCCCACGGCGGTCTCGGCCTGGACGATGTGCGGCAGGAAGCCGGGGCCGCGGGCGGAGCCGAGGACCTCGCCCTCGTCGGAGACGACCGCGACGTCGGTCTTCGAGTTGCCGGCGTCCACCGCCAGCACGGCGGCGTTCACGCCCATGGCAGGTACTCCGCGTTGTGCGCGATCAACCGGTCGGTCAGCCCCTCGGCGAGGTCGACCTGCCCCACGAGCGGATGGGCGAGCAGCGCCTTGAACACCCGCTCGCGGCCGCCCCGCAGGGCCGCCTCGAGAGCCAGGTCCTCGTAGGCGGTGACCGCAGCCACCAGCCCCGCGTAGAGCGGTTCGAGGGGCTCGACCGGCAGCGACGTCACGGCACCGCCGGCGACCCGAGCCGGGACCTCCACGACCGCGTCCTCCGGCAGGAAGGGGAGCGTGCTCGCCGTTGCGCATGTTGACCACCTGCTCCTCCGCGTGGGTCGAGCTCCCGAGCAGGTGGGCGCACAGGTCGACGGCGGCCTCGGAGTAGAACGCACCGCCGCGCTGGGTGAGCAGCTCGGGCTTGGTGTCCAGCCGCTCGTCGGCGTACAGCTGCAGCAGCTCCTGCTCGATCTCGGCCACACGGGCGGCGCGCGACGGTGAGGCCCTCAGCTCGCGCACCACCTCGTCGTGGGCGTAGAAGTAGCGCAGGTAGTACGACGGCACGACGCCGAGCTGGCGCAGCAGCCACGGCGGGAGCTCGAGCGCCTCGGCGATCTCCTCCACGTGCCCGCCGAGCAGCTCCGGCAGCCGGTCGCGGCCGTCGACGAGCACCCGTCGTTCCCACGTCAGGTGGTTGAGCCCCACGTGGTCGAGCCGCACCCGCGCCGGCTCGACCCCGAGCATGTCGGCGAACCGGCGCTGGAAGCCGATGGCCACGTTGCACAGCCCCACCGCCCGGTGCCCGGCCTCGAGGAGGGCGCGGGTCACGATGCCGACCGGGTTGGTGAAGTCGACGATCCAGGCGTCCGGGCTGGCCTTCTGGACACGGGAGGCGATGTCCAGGACCACCGGAACCGTCCGCAGCGCCTTCGCGAGCCCGCCCGCACCCGTGGTCTCCTGCCCGACGCACCCGCACTCCAGCGGCCAGGTCTCGTCCTGGCCGCGGGCAGCCTGTCCACCGACACGGAGCTGGAGGAGCACCGCATCGGCACCGTCGACCCCGGCGTCGAGGTCCGAGGTGGTGGTCAGGACGCCGGGATGGTCATGTCGCTGCAGCATCCGTCGGCCGAGCGCCCCGACGAGCGCGAGCCGGTCCTCGGCAGGATCGATCAGGACCAGCTCGTCGACCGGGAGGGCGTCCTGCATCCGTCCGATGCCGTCGACCAGCTCCGGTGTGTACGTCGACCCGCCGCCGACGACCGCGATCTTCATCCCTTCACCCCCGTGAGTGTGACTCCTTCGATGAACGCCTTCTGTGCGAGGAAGAACACCGCGATCACCGGAGCCATGACCAACAGGGTGGCAGCCATGGTCAGGTTCCAGTCCGTGTGGTGTGCGCTCTTGAACGACGCGAGACCGTAGCTCAGCGTCCACGCCCCCGGGTTCTCGCTGGTGTAGATCTGCGGCCCGAAGTAGTCGTTCCAGAGGCAGAAGAACTGGAACAGGCTCACGGCCACGATCGCCGGTCGCGACAGCGGCAGCACGATCCGCATCATCGCGCCGAAGTCGCTGCAGCCGTCGATCCGGGCGGCTTCGATGTACTCCCGCGGCACGGTGAGCAAGAACTGCCGCAGCAGGAAGATGGAGAACGCGTCGCCGAAGGCCAGCGGGATGATCAGCGGCCACAAGGTGCCCGAGAGGTGCAGCTCCTTGGCCCAGAAGAGGTACATCGGGACGATCACGACCTGCGGCGGCAGCATCATCGTGGCCACGACGACCATCATCGCCAGGTTGCGGCCGCGGAAGCGGAAGTGAGCGAGCGCGTAGGCGACCGGGATGCTGGAGACCAGCGTGAGCGCGGTCCCCACTGTCGCGTAGACAATGGTGTTGCGCCACCAGGTCGAGAAGCCGCCCGTGTGCCAGACGTCGACGTAGTTGTGCCACTGCCAGGTCTGCGGCCACAGGTCCGTGGTCAGCGTCTGCTGGTCGGACATCACCGAGGTCAGGAACACGAAGACGAACGGCAGCAGGAACAGCAGGGCCAGCGCGACACCCACCGCGTGCACGGCGATCCACGACAGCACGGGGCGCGGGCGGTAGGTCGCCGGCCTGGCCAGGCCCACGGTCGCCATCTCAGTCCTCCGCCAGGAAGCCCGAACCGCGTCGCATCAGTATCGCCGCGAAGACCATGCTGAACGCGAACAGGACGAGCGCGATGACACAGGCCGCACCGACGTCGAACCGCTGGAAGCCGAGGTTGTAGACCAGCTGCGGCAGGGTCAACGTCGAGCCGTCCGGGTAGCCCGGTTCGGTCTGCGTCCCCGATCCGACGATCTGCCCACTGGCGACCTGCCCGGCGACCTGCGGCTCGGTGTAGTACTGCGACATCGCGATGACGCCGGTCACCGCCGCGAAGACGAGGATCGGCCGGATGAAGGGCAGCGTCACGAACCGGAAGCGCGCGAAGACGCCGGCACCGTCCAGCTCGGCGGCTTCGTAGAGATCCCTGGGCACGTCGAGCAGGGAGGCCATGAAGATCACCATCAGGTCACCGACGCACCACAGCGCGAGCAGGGTCAGCGACGGCTTGGACCACGCAGGATCGTTGAACCATCCCGGCTGCGGCAGCCCCAACCGGCCGAGGACGACGTTGACCGCCCCTGTCCCCGGGTTGAGCAGGAAGACGAAGGCGATCGTGCCGGCCACCGGTGGAGCGAGGTAGGGCGCGTAGTAGAGCGTCCGGAAGAGCCCCCCGCCACGCTTCAACCGGATGACGAGCAGGGCGATCGCGAGGCCGAACACCATCCGGAGGGTGACGATCACGATCACGAACCAGACGGTGTTGCGCATGGCCGGCCAGAAGAACGGATAGTCGTGGACGACGTAGGTCCAGTTGCGCAGTCCCGTCCACACGGGTGTGGTGAAGCCGTCGTAGTGGGTGAACGAGAGGTAGGCGGTCGCGACGAGCGGATAGAGGAAGAACAGGCCGGTCCCCACCAACCAGGGCGACAGGAACGCCAGGTTGCGCAGCGTGTGTCTCGAGGTTCGCGCGGGACGGCTCATTTCGCCTGGGCGACGTCGGTGTCGATCTGCTTGGCTGCCTTGTCCAGCGCGCCCTGGAGATCGGTGTTCTTGCCGGACTCGTAGCCATAGCCGACGTTCTGCAGGGTGAGCTGGTACGCGCCGCCGTTGGGGCTGGACGGAGTGGTGGTGCTGTGCGGGTTCTGCGCGATCTTCAGGAAGACCTGGAAGCTCGGGTTCTTGTCGACCTTGTCGGAGGCCAGCGCGGCCTTCGTCGAGGGCACGTTGTGGATCGCGTTGGCGAAGCTGACGACGGCGTCGGTGTCGGTGGTCAGGAACTTCACGAACTGCCAGGCGGCGTTCTTCTTCTGGCTGGTGTTCGCGATGCCGATGATCGTGCCCGTGGTGTAGCCCTTGCCGTACTCGTCGGCGAGGTTGTCGGGCACCGGGAACGGCGCGGTCCCGTAGTCGATGCCGGACTTGGCGTCATCGATCATGCCGCCCCGCCACTCGCCGTCGATGAGCATCGCGACCTGGCCGGCCATGAAGGCGTTCTTCGCCCCGAACTCGTCGCCGAACGTGGCGCGGTACTTCTCGAGCTTCTGGAAGCCGCCCAGGGAGTCGACGAGCTTCTTCTGCCACTCGTAGGCCGCCTTCAGGCCCGCGTCGCTGGCCACCGTGGACTTGCCGCCGGCGGAGAAGTACGTCGGGTCGAACTGCGCCGCGAAGTGGGTGATCGTGGACTCGTAGAAGTGGTAGTTCGGCATGAACCCGAGCTGGGAGTAGGAGTCCCCGTTGCTCTTGGTCAGCTTGACGGCATCGGCGTCGAACTCCGAGAGGGTCTTCGGCGGTGAGGTGATGCCGGCCTTCGCGAACATCGTCTTGTTGTAGTAGAGGCCGTAGGCGTCGCTGAGGAGCGGCAGCGCGCACTGATCCCCCTGGTACTGCGTGTAGTCGAGCTGCGCCTGGGGGAACGTCGCCGCCGGGTCGATGCCGGACTTCTTGAGGAACGGCGTGAGGTCGATGAAGGCGTGCGAGCTGCAGAACTCGCCGACGTTGTCGGTCGTGAACGACGACACCACGTCCGGTGCCTTGGGCCCGCCCGCACGCAGGGCCTGGTTGATCTTGTCGTCGGTGATGTTGCTGACCGCCTTGACGGTGATGTTGGGGTGGACCTTCTCGAAGGCAGCGATGTTGTCCTTGATCCCCTTCACCTCGTTGGGAGCGCTCCAGCCGTGCCAGAAGGTGATGGTCGTCTTCGCGTTCGGGTCGTCGTTCGCGCCGCCTGAGCCCCCGCATGCCGCCGCGGCGAAGACGAGGAGGGCGGTGGTCGCCACCGCCGCGAAGCGGCGTGGGTGTCGTGGTGCGGGCATGGAACTCCTCCTACGGTGCGGTGCTCAGGTGGTGATCGAGCGGGTGGGCGGTGCCGACAAGGTGTCGAAGACGTGCTCGCGGGTGGCTGCCAGCGCCGTGTGCAGCGCGCCGGTCAGCACGGGCGGGTCGGAGACCCCGGACAGCTCCACGTCGGGACGTACGACGGTCAGGTCGCTCAGCTCGGAGCGCACGATGTCGGCGAGCCGCTCGCCGCCCGTGGTCAGGACCCCGCCCCCCAGCACGACGAGAGCGGGGTCCAGGACGGCGACGATGGACGCGAGCCCGAGGGCGACCCGCTCGCCGAGCAGCTGGAGGAGCTGGTCCCCGGAGCCGGGTGTGGCGAGGGCGAGGGCGACCGCGGACTCGGGGGTGCGTGCCCGCAGCCCCATCGACCGTGCCAGGGCCAGCACCTCGTTGCCACCGGCGAGCTGCTGGAAACCGCCCTCGTTGCTGCGACCCACGTGCCGCACGAGCGGCGTTCCGGGCAGCGGCAGGAAGCCCACCTCCCCGGCGCCGCCGGTGACGCCCCGGTGCAGGCGGGCGTCGATCACGATGGCGGCGCCGATCCCCTCCTCCGCCCAGAGCAGCACGAAGTCGTCGACACCCACCGCCCGGCCGACCTCACGCTCGGCGACCGCAGCGAGGTTCACGTCGTTCTCGCCCTCGACGGGCACGCCGACCGCGTCCGCGATCCGGGCGAGCATGTCGGGCTCGTGCCAGCCCGGCAGGTGCCGGGCGTAGCGGAGTCGGCCGGTCGTCGGGTCGAACGCACCGGGTGTGCCGATGACGACGCGGTCCAGGCCGGCACGGTCGATGCCGGGCTCCTCCAGCGCGAGGTCCAGGACGCGCCCGACCTGCTGCGCGGCCCGCATCCCCGAACCACGCCGGGTGCGGAGCTCGGACCTCCCGACGACGCGGCCGCTGACGTCGGCCACGGCCGCCACGATGCGCGTCGGCGTCACGTCGAGCGCCCCGACGTACGCGCTCACGGGGTTGATCTCGTAGAGCTGCGCGTTGCGGCCGGGTCCCCCTTCCCGGACGCCGGTCGCGACGACCAGGCCGGCACGCTCGAGCCGAGCCAGGAGCTGCGAGGCGGTCGGCTTGGAGAGCCCGGTGAGCTCACCGAGCCGGGTGCGAGAGAGCGGACCGTGCGCCAGCAGCACGTCGAGGGCGGCACGGTCGTTCATGCCACGCAGCAGCCGCGGGGTTCCCGGCACTGCTTCCATCGACGTCTCCAGATCGTTAGGAAACTTTCCTAACGAACAATGACACTGCCTCTTCGAGACCGCAAGAGGGTCACCAGACGCGTAGGCGTCCTGACGCGTCAGGGACCTCGGCGAACGGGCCGACCGGGTAGTCGCCGCCCTCCTCCTTGCGCTGCCCCAGGAGGTCGACGTCGATCGCCACCGGCGTGCCGTCGGGCTCCTCGAACTCCGCCGACACCAGCCGCACCGGTGGCAGGTCACGTCCGCTCGTCACGCCGACGCGTGCTGTCAGGACGTCCGCGGGCAGGTCGAGCGCGACGTACACCTGCTCGCCCTCGTCCTGGATCTCGAGCCGCGCCCCCTCCGTCGCCTTCGCGACCACGGCGTCGACCTCGCCTGATCGAGGCGCGGCACCGCCGGCGTAGGCATTGCCGTGCACGTAGGCGGGCTGCTTGACCCCGTGGAAGCGCCGGTGGTCCATGGTGGGCGGACCCAGCCTCGCCCGGAACTCCTCGTCCGAGCCTGGGAACTCGTCGTACGCCGACGTGCCGTACCCCGACGTCTCGTGGTGCGGTCCGCCCGGGAGGTAGGCGTCGTCGACGTTCCCGCCCAGGAACAGGTTGGCGACCCAGCGGTCGTCGCCACCGGCGATGACCGAGAATCCGGCGACCTGCGTGCTGTGCGGAAGGTGGTACGGCGTCGCCCGGTCCATCACCGGTTCCAGTCGCACGGTGCCGGCCACGAGGTTGTTGACGTAGGCGCCGCCCTGGCTGACCACCTCCAGCGACGCGGCCGAACCGAAGACGTTGTGGTCGACCACGTACGGACCGTGCGACACCTCGACGAACAGGTCGCGGTTGTTGCGGTACAGCAGGTTGCGCGAGATCCGGGTGCCCTGCGTCTGCCAGTCCAGCCAGATGCCCAGCGAGCAGTCGTGGATGCGGTTGTGGCGGATCTGGGTGTCGACCGGGGCGTGCAGCTTGATGCCGCCGATCTCGTGACCGAAGAACTCGCGCTTGAGCCCGATGCGATGGATGTGGTTGTCCTCGATGGTCGAGAAGGCACAGCCCAGGTGACCGACGATCCCGGTCTGGCCACAGTCGAAGATCGTGTTGCGACGGACCACGTGGGACCCGATGTGCTCCTTGTCCCACCCGATCCGCCGAGCGGTGAACACCGACTCGATCTGGTACTGGTAACCGGGCTTGTCGCCCCGCCGCGTGGAGTAGTTGTCTCCGGTCGACGCCTCCTTGCCCAGGGAGATGCCCGAGCACTTGGAGTCGTGGACGACGTTGTCCTCGATGATCCAGCCCTTGGCCCAGTTCGGCCCGACCAGCCCGGGTTGGTCTGCGGTCGGCGGCGCCCACGGCGTCGCGGCCTGCGCCATCTCGAAGCCGCGGACCGTGATCCAGTCCAGGTGGTGCTTCTCCGGGTAGAACACCGAGCGCCGTACGTTGATCTCGACCAGCTCGGCGTTGGGGTCCGCACCCTGGAAGTTCGCCCAGAGGGTCGTGGTGTGCTCACCCACCTCCGCGAACCAGACGAACACCGTCTGGTCCGGCTCGTGGGTGGCCACGACCCGGCGCGTCCAGACGTCGACGTGCTGCTCGCGGGGCGACACGCCTGCGACCTCGTCCCGGGAGCCCACCTCGTAGAACGAACGCCCCTCCAGGTAGACGTCCCCCAGGTGCCTGGTGAAGTCCCCTTGCTCGTAGATCGACCAGTCGCCGTCGAGCAGCTCGGCGAAGGGGTTGAAGTCGCCGAACACCGTGTTCGGCACCTCGACCCTCCAGACGTCATCGCCCTCGGGCTCCCATCCGGTCACCCGCTCGGAGCCCTTGATGACGACGCGCTCGCCCGGCGCAGCGGTGTAGGTGATGCGTCGCTGGTCGCTCAGACCGCCCCGCGCCGGCTTGACCCACTCGCGGTACTCACCGGCGTGCACCACCACCGTGTCACCGGGACCGGCGAGCCGAGCGGCGCGGTTGATGGTCCTCAGCGGCGCGTCCTGGGTGCCGTCGGCGACATCAGAGCCTGCTGGAGCGACGTGGATGGTGGTCGGCATCGGGAACCTTCCTGGTGGGGTGCACGACTCATCCCCGAAACCTACTCCCGCATGAGCATGCCCTGGGCCTCGCGCTCGAGGTCGATGTAGGGCTCTCCGCTGACGTCCACGGCAACGCGGTGGATCGTGCCGCCGGTGAAGCGGAAGGGGCGTTCCCCGGGGTAGTCCTGGGTCACCGGGTCGCCCACGTCGCGGCCGATCGCGAGACCTTCGCCCGCGAGCATGTAGCCGCCCGGTTGGGTCCTGATGCGCCCCTCGCCGACCTTCACCTCGCCGTGGTAGAGCGAGAGGATGCCGGTGGCCACCCCGGGTGGGTCCTCTCCGTCCTTCTCGAACGAGGCGGAGAGGATCAGGTTCGTGCCTGTCGGCAGGTCCTCCGTGGCGGTGACCGCCTGTTCGAACATTCCCACGAAGCTGTTGACGTAGTGGAGCCGGTTGTCCTTGACGTAGAGACTGTGACCTCCGAATCGCGATCCCTGCGAGAACAGCACGCCCTCGGCCCCGGGCTCGGGGATGTCGACCTGAGCCCCGATCACGAAGGAACGGCCCCGGATGACGACCGCCTGGGCTTCGGGCACCTCGGCATGGTTGGGGAAGTAGACGTACCTGCTCCGCGGTGCGCTGAGCTGGGGCCGCTTCGCGATGAAGATCTCGAGGGCTGACCTGTCGTCGAGGGGGAACCCTTCGTTCGCGCCTGCCTCCGCGTACCAGAGGTTGACCAGCTCGCGGACCTTCTCGGGATGCTCGTCGGCGAGGTTGTGGAGCTCGGACCGGTCGACCTCGACGTGGTAGAGCTCCCACTCGTCGTCGTTGAAGTGCGACCAGCCACTCAGCGTCGGGTGCGTCGTGACGGCCTTCCAGCCGTCGTGCCAGATGCCGCGCGAGCCCAGCATCGAGAAGAACTGGGTGTGGCGGGCCCCGGGTGCCGTGGCCTCGTCGAAGCTGTACCGCATGCTCACGCCGTCGAACCGGCTCTGGGTGAACCCCTTGATGCTCTCGGGAGGGGTCACCCCCAGGACGTCGAGGACGGTGGGGGTCAGGTCGATCGCGTGGTGGTACTGCTCCCGGATCTCACCCCGCGCCTTGGTGCCGGCGGGCCAGGAGATCACGCACGGGTCGGAGGTTCCTCCGTTGAACTCGTAGCGCTTCCACATCTTGAAGGGCGTGTTGAACGCCATCGCCCACCCGTTGGAGTAGTGGGGGTACGTCGCCGGGCCGCCCAGCTCGTCGAGCATCGCGAGGTTGGCGTTGATGTCGTCGGGGATCCCGTTCATGAACTTCATCTCGTTGACGGAACCGTCGGGACCGCCCTCGCCGCTGGCGCCGTTGTCCGACACCACGATGACCATGGTGTTCTCGCGCTGGCCGGTCTCCTCGAGGTAGTCCAGGAGGCGTCCGATCTGGGCGTCGGCATGGGACAGGAAGCCGGCGTACACCTCGGCCATCCGCGAGAAGAGTCGCTTCTCGTCGTCCGACAGCGAGTCCCACGGCCGGGTCACGTCCAAGGGCGGGAAGGGTTGGCCGTCGGGACCGCTGCGGGTGTCCGGGGTGCCGAGGGGGTTCAGCGGAGGCAGCTCGGTGTCCGCGGGCACGATCCCCATCTGCTTCTGGCGCGCCAGGGTCTCCTCGCGCATGGCCTCGTAGCCCATGTCGAACTGGCCCTTGTAGCGCTCGATCCACTCCTTGGGGGCGTGGTGGGGCGCGTGACAGGCGCCCGGGGCGTAGTAGAGCAAGAAGGGCTTGTCGGGTGCGACGGCCTTCGCGTCCATGATGAACTCGATGGCCTTGTCGGTGATGTCCTCACCGAAGTGGTAGCCCTCCTCGGGGCTCGCCGGCTGGTCCACGGGGTGGTTGTCGTAGGTGAGCTCGGGGTACCACTGGCTCGTCTCCGCGCCGAGGAACCCGTACCACCGTTCGAAACCGCGTCCCGTCGGCCAGTTGCGGCGCGTGGACGCGAGGTTCATCTCGACGGTCGGGCAGAGGTGCCACTTGCCCACCATGTAGGTGTTCCAGCCGCGCTCGCCCAGGATCTCGGGCAGCATCCCGTTCTCCGGGGGAATCGTGCCGCTGGCGTTGCGGAACCCGCTGGCGCCCTCGGTGATGCAGGCCATGCTGTTGCGCGTGTGGTTGCGGCCGGTCAGCAGGCACGAGCGCGTCGGCGAGCACAGGGCGGTCGTGTGCCACTGCGTGTAGCGCACGCCGTCGTCGGCGATCTTGTCGATGTTGGGCGTCGAGATCGGACCGCCGTAGCAGCTCATCGCGGAGAAACCCACGTCGTCCAGCACGACGTACACGACGCTCGGCGCGCCCTCCGGCGCGGTCGGCGGCTCGAACGGCGACCAGTCCTCGACTGAGTCCCTGATGTCGACACCGACAACGCCTGCGAACGGTTTGGTCATGAACGGCTCCCTAGGTTGATGCTCTGTCGACCCTAGGGACGAAGCACCGATCGCGAATCACCCGGCGCGGGTGACGTCGGGCTGCAGTGACCGCTGTCCGGAACGCGCTGCGGTCGGCGCCTCCGTGCCCCGTTCGGTCCACAGCGCGTGGCCGAGCCAGGCCAGCGCGATCCCCAGGGGGATCGCCATCTTCGGCTGGGCTGCGTTGGGGAGGACGGCGGCCACGGGGGCCAGCAGCGTCGAGAGCGCCAGCAGGGCGCCGGCCCAGCGCGGCAGGATCCCTGCGCGGAACGTCGCGATACCGAAGAGCAGGCCACCGAGGATGTACAGGGGTGCCGTGAGCGTCCAGACAGTGGGGAGCATCCCGAGGTCGAACGTGCCGGCTGGGCCGTTGAACATCCCCATCCAGGCCCGCACGAACGCGGGAGTCGTGCTCGCCACGTGCGGCAGGACGAAGGCTTCGACGAAGCTGAAACCCATGATGAGCACCAGCCAG
The DNA here is from genome assembly GCA_963794435.1 of uncultured Actinomycetota bacterium. Lineage (GTDB taxonomy): Bacteria > Actinomycetota > Actinomycetes > Propionibacteriales > Nocardioidaceae > Marmoricola. The sequence goes on along the minus strand of CAWCDX010000007.1, from coordinate 18,229 downwards.
AGCTCGAGCATGAGATAGCCGATCAGCCCCAGCCATCCGGTCCTCGCCGCCTGCCTCGCGTAGAGCCCCGTCACGCCGAGGACCCCGAAGAAGCACATGGCACAGGCGAGGACGTGGACGACCTCCCAGCGGGTCGTGGTCACCGACGACGGGATGTTGGCCGGATGGAAGATCCCGACGAGCACGTAGCAGATGCCCGCCACCAGGGCGGACAGCCCTGCCGCACGGATGAGGTGTTCACTGGTGAGCTTCATGTCGGACTCCTGTCGGGCCCCGCGTGATGCGGGGCGATGTCTGGAACCTAGGGACGGCCGTGGTGAGCGCGCCTCCCCAGGTGAGGTGAACCGGGTGGTGATCTCCGCTGCGCCGCCCGTCCGGTGCCGGAAGCCGTCGTGAGTCGAGTCAGGCGTCACTCCGGGTGAGGGACAGCAAGGTCACCCCCATGTCGCGGATCCGGCTGAGCAGTCCGTGGAGCTGGGCCTGGTCGGCGATGTCGACGGTCAGGGTGGTGCAGGCTTCGTCGTCGCGGACGAGGCTGCGAGCCTCGAGCGACTCCGCCCAGCGGTCATCGAGGTGGCCGGCGACCCGGAGCTCGTAGGTGAGGGGCCGGTCGGTCGCCCCTGTGCCGCTGGAACCGACGGTCATGGCGCTGCCACGGCAGGGGGTGGGCTGACGCTCCTGGGCACAGCGCCGCGCACCCGCCGAGAACGGGCCCGGGCCGGACGGCGGATCACCCAGTGCGCCACGGCGAGGTTGATCACCCAGCCTGCTCCCGTGGCGAGGTCGGTCTGGAGCACCCCGTGGCCCAGGACGGCGGCTCCGACACCGATCGTGAACGCCTGGGTGCCTGCGGCCAGCGCGAGGGCGTAGGCCCGGATCATCCAGGCCCGGTGGGCGGCGATGTCCCGGCGGCGGATGGCGGTGAACCCGAGGACGAGGCAACCGGCCATGGCAGAGCCGAAACCCAATCGCAAGACGTACAGCAGGTGACCGGTGCCGGGTTGTGGCACGTAGAAGAGCGTCATCCACAGGGCCGACCCGGCCACCATCAGCCCGGCGACGATCAGCACCCGCCCCGCGCGACGGTGCCAGCCCCGGTGCCGGCGGCGGAAGCGGGGAACGAACTGGAACGCGCCGACCAGGGCGAACACGGTGGCGCCGATGATGTGGACCACCAAGGGCACCGGGAAGCCGGCGAACCGGTGGTCTGCCGGGATGAGGGCGGGTCCGCCCGAGAGCTGGACAAGCCGCAGGATGCCGGCGGTCAGCGGGACGGCCGACAGCGCGACCAGTGCGACCGGGACCGGCCAGCTGCGCGGTCGTCGGCCGCGGCTGCTCACCCGCGCCACCGGCTCCTCGTGCGAGTCGGTGGGGCGGGTCGAGGGGGTCCCGTGCTCGGTGCTCATCGGACCGCGAGCTGGTCGACAGCGTCGGTCCCGGCGGTCGGCGACCCGGTGGTGCTCCGCTGGTCGCGCCACAGCGAGATGCCCAGTGCGACGAGCGCCACACCCTCGGGGACGGCCATGGGCCGGTTGAACGACTCCGGCAGCACGGCGAGCGCGACGGTGGCCGTGGTGCTGGCAGCGAGCAGCAGGGCTGCCCACCGGGCGAGGATCCCGGCGCGGAACAGGGCGATGCCGAAGAGCAGGCCGCCGACGACGTAGCCGAAACCGGTGAGGTCGAACAGGATCTGCGCGTGCCCGATGTCTCCGGTGGCCTGACCGCCGTTCGCGGCGACGACCAGGTCGCTGACGACGGCGCCGGCCTTCCCGGTGAACGCGGGGAGCACGAGGGCGCCGATGACCTCGGTCGCGAACAGGAGCAGGTAGCCGATGGCGAAGAGGACGAACCCCACCAGCCCGAGCAGGCGCATCTGACGGACCTGGCGGAGGTAGATGCCGGTGATCCCGGCCAGGGCGAGCGCGCCCATGACGGCCTTGGCGGCGGAGCGGAACACCCACTCGTCGGTGTGGGTCAGGTAGGCGTCCGGGGCCGGGTGGTTGATCTGGACGCCCACGTAGATGGCCCCTGCGGCGACGGCACAGACGGCTGCCGCCTGGGTCAGGGTGCGGGTGGTGACGGTCATGGCAGGCTCCTCGGGCTTCCCGGGGGGTGAGGTCCCGGCGATGCCCCTGAAGGTAGGAACCGATGTGGGGAGCGCACCTCACCAGGTGATGTGACCCGGTGGGTGATTCGTCGGCGCCACAGGTGCTGCCTCCGGAGGCACGCATCGCCTCCAGCCTGCGTTGCCGCAGGTCAGAGGCGATCTTCGGTCGGGCTGACAGGATTTGAACCTGCGACCCCTTGACCCCCAGTCAAGTGCGCTACCAAGCTGCGCCACAGCCCGAAGCCCGGACGTTCCGTGGAGCGTCGAGGCGTCAGCGACCCTATCGCAGCGGTCCGGGTGCCTCCGAATCGGCTAGCGGGTGGCCGCCGAGCCGCTGCTGAGCATCAGCGAGGAGGTGTCCACGGCCTCGAAGGCCGAGGCGGGGATGCGCTTGAGCTCGTCGAGCAGGGTGTCGGACCAGCGGGAGTCCTGGGCGCCCTGGAAGTACCACGGGGAGCCGTTGTCGGCGAGCACCAGGCCGTACTTCTTCATGGCCGTCAGCACGGTCCGGGCCTGGGCGTCGTACCCGCTGGTGTCGTACGACGAGCGCAGCCGGAACCGGGCCCCCATCGGCGGGTAGGCCCAGCTGCTCGTCGATCCCGCGTCGTGACGTGCCGGCCACAGGTGGTGGCTGCTGGTGAGGTCGGTGGTGAACCGGATCGCGTGGTTGACGTGGCCGGCCGCCACCTCGTCGTAGCGCAGCAGGCCGGGGTAGATCGGCAGGCCCGCGGCGTCGGCGGAGGTCCAGCCGTCCGGACGCAGCGCGTCGGAGCGCAACGACCAGCTTGCCCCGGAGCCGGCCCGCCAGCGCCCGCCGCTCTCGGTGGTGTCCCAGGTCTCGTAGAGGCGGCAGGCTGTGCGGTCGACCACGACCGCGTGCATGTCGCCACCGGAGCCGCGGCCGCCCTCGATGCGGGTGTCGGTGCCGAAGGGGTACCCCAGGCGGTCGCTCTCCTCGGCGTAGTCGAAGCTCACCGACACCTTCGGGTGCGCCGAGGTGACGGAGGTGACCGGGATGCCGTAGGGGCCGCCGAAGTCGGGGTGCAGCGAGCGGGAGGTGGACATGTGGCTCAGCCACTGGGCGCTGTCCGGGTGCACGGGCAGGGAGCTGACGTCGCGGTTCCACCAGTTGTCGGCCGGGAAGGCCGGACAGGCGGCGGCCGCGGCGGGCTTGGCCGGAGTCGGCTTGACGGCGACCGTGCGGTGCCGCCTGTGGTGCTTCTTGTGGTGGTGGTGCCGCTTCTTGTGGTGGTGCCCGTGCCGGTGCGCCGCCGAGGCCGAGTCGGGCACCAGCGTGCCGGCGGAGGTCACCGCCAGCGCGAGCAGGCTCGCGAGCGCGACCCTCCGGAAACGGGACATACCGGAAACCGTACGACAGCGGTCAGGCTCCGTCAGCGCAACCGGTCAACGACGCCGCTTCTCCCGGGGGCGTTGCTGCAGGTCGATCGGGGTGCCGACGAATCCGAACTCCTCGCGCAGGCGGCGCTCGATGAAGCGCTCGTACCCGGCGTCGAGCTTGCCGGAGGTGAACAGCACGAACGTCGGCGGCGCGGTGGTGGGCTGGGTGCCGAACAGGATCCTCGGCTGCTTGCCGCCACGCACCGGGTGCGGGTGCTCGGCCACCAGCCGGCCGAGGAAGGCGTTCAGCTGCCCGGTGGTGACCCGCGTCTCCCACCCGGCCAGGGCCTTCTCCAGTGCCGGGACCAGGCGGTCGACGTGCCAGCCGGTGCGGGCCGTGACGTTGATGCGTGGAGCCCACTGCACCTGCACCAGGTCGCGCTCGACCTCGCGGTCGAGGTAGTAGCGACGTTCGTCGTCGACCAGGTCCCACTTGTTGAAGGCGATCACCAGCGCGCGGCCGGAGTCGCGCACGGTCTGGACGATGCGCAGGTCCTGCTCGGAGATCGACTGCGACCCGTCGACGATCAGCACGGCCACCTCGGCCCGCTCGATCGCGGTCTCGGTGCGCAGCGAGGCGTAGTACTCGTGGCCCGAGGCGGTCTTCACCCGCTTGCGGATGCCGGCCGTGTCGATGAACCGCCAGGTCTTGCCCCCCAGCTCGACCAGCTCGTCGACGGGGTCGACCGTCGTGCCGGACGCGTCGTCGACGACGACCCGGTCCTCCCGCGCGAGCTTGTTGAGCAGCGAGGACTTGCCGACGTTGGGGCGGCCGATGATCGCCACCCGGCGCGGCCCGCCGACCTCGTCGAAGGACTCCGCCGGCGTCTCGGGCAGCGCCTCCAGGATGGCGTCGAGCAGGTCGCCGGAACCCCGCCCGTGCAGCGCGGAGACCACCTGCGGCTCCCCGAGCCCGAGGTTCCACAGGCCGTAGGCCTCCGCCTCGGCGCGCTGGTCGTCGACCTTGTTCGCCGCCAGGACGACGGGCTTGCCGGACTTGCGCAGGATCCGCACCACGGCCTCGTCGGCATCGGTGATCCCCACGCCGGCGTCGACCACGAACAGCACGGCGTCGGCGACGTTGACCGCGATCTCCGCCTGGGCCCGGATGCTCTCGGCCAGACCGCGCGCGTCGGGGTCCCAGCCACCGGTGTCGACGACGGTGAACGCGCGGCCGTTCCAGACCGCGTCGTAGTAGACGCGGTCGCGGGTCACTCCGGGCACGTCCTCGACGACGGCTTCGCGCCGCCCGAGGATCCGGTTGACCAGGGTGGACTTGCCGACGTTGGGGCGCCCGACCACGGCCAGGATCGGCACCCGTGCCTCGGTCGTCTGCTCGCTGGTGGGGGTCGTCATGCGGCTCTCTTCTCGGGCTTGGGTCCGAGGGGGCCGGGCAGGCTCATCCCGGTCTTCTCCTCGGCCTCGCGCATCGTCGCCAGGAGACCGGCGGTGACCTCCGCGGCAGCGTCCGCCACGAGCTTCTGCGTCCGCGGCCAGGGCTGGCGGGCGAGGTGGACAGGGTGCCCGAAGGTCATCACGAGTCGGCTGCCCTTGGGCGGGATCGAGCCGTCGTGGCCGCCGGGCAGGCGGGTGCCGAGGAAGGAGACCGGCACCACGGGCGCGCCGGTCACCAGGGCGAGGTAGGCCGCGCCGGAGCGAGGTGAGGTCATCTCCCCCGGCCCGCGGGCTCCCTCGGGGAAGACGCCCACGGCGGCTCCCGCCTCCAGGGTGCGCACCGCGGTGCGGATGGCGCGCAGGTCGACGTGGAACCGGTCGAGCGGGATCTGCCCGGAGGCGCGCAGGAAGGCGCCGAGCGGTCCCTCGAACATCTCGTCCTTGGTCAGCGCGTGCACCGGTCGCGGCGAGCAGATCGCCAGCAAAGGACCATCCAGCCAGCCCACGTGGTTCGCGGCCATCACCACGCCGCCGGTGGTCGGGACCCGCTCCTCGCCGTAGATCTCCAGGCCCCACCAGGCGCGCACGACCCGGTCCAGGGCGAATCGGCCGCGGTAGAGGAGCGCGGTGGGTGGCACGGAGACGCCGTCGGTCGAGGGCAGCTCGGCGCCGTCGACGCGCAGGCCGCCGCTCACGAGCCACCGCCCTGCGGGAGGACCGCGCCGACCAGGGCGACGACCTGGTCGACCACCTGCTCCAGCGAGTACGGCGTCGTGTCGAGGTGCACGGCTCCGTCCGGGGCCACGGCGGGAGCGACCGCGCGGCCGGAGTCGATGGCGTCGCGGCGGAGCAGGTCGGCCTGGGTCGCCTCGACCGTGCCCGCGCCGTTCTCCGCCGTACGCCGGGCAGCGCGGGCCGAGGGGTCGGCGGTCAGGTAGACCTTCACGGTCGCCTGCGGCCACACGACCGAGCCGATGTCGCGTCCCTCGACCACGATGCCGCCGGCGTCCGCGGCCGAGGAGATGATGGCCCGCTGCACCTCGAGGAGCCGCTGGCGGATCGCCGGCGCCGACGCGACCGCGCTGACGTGGTCGGTGACCTCCTGCGAGCGGACCCGCGCCGAGACGTCGACGCCGTCGAGGGCGATCGTCGGTGCGGCCGGGTCGGTGCCGGACTCCAGCCGTGGCTCCAGCGCGTGCGCCGCGATCGCGTCGGGATCGGCCAGGTCGACGCCGTGGTCGAGCATCCAGGCGGTCATCGCGCGGAACTGGGCGCCGGTGTCGAGGTAGCGCAGTCCGAGGCGCATCGCGACACCGCGCGAGGTGCTCGACTTGCCCGATCCCGACGGCCCGTCCATCGCGACGACGACGCTGCCCACTGTGCTCCTCCTGACCGCTGATTCATGTAACGCGGCGTTACTGCCGCAGAGGGCCCCGCCGGACGGCGGTTCTGCGGCGATAACGCCGCGTTACAAAAGGGCAATGCTACCGGTGGGTGGCCCACTTCCTGGCCTCGAGGGAACCGCGCAGCGACTCCGCGACCGTGTCGGCGACCACCAGCTCGACCAGCCCCACGGGCCGGCCGGGATCGTGGTCGATGTGCAGGTCCTCGATGTTCACCGCGATCTCGCCGATGTCGCCGAACAGACGGGCCAGCTCACCGGGGTGGTCGGGCACGGAGACGAAGACGCTGGCCGTGGCCAGGGGCGGCCCGCCGTGCTTGCCGGGGATGGCCTGGGTGCCGCTGACGCCGCGGAGCAGGATCTCGCCGAGCGAGTCCTCGTCGACCGCGTCGAGGACGGCGAGCAGCCGGGCGAGGTCGTCCTCGACGTCGCGCAGGATCTCGGTCACCGCGGCCCGGTTGGCCCGGATGATCTGCCCCCACATGTCCGGGTCGCCCGCAGCGATCCGGGTGACGTCGCGCACGCCCTGCCCCGACAGCGAGAGATGTTCGGGCTGGGCCTCGGCGAGCTGGCTCGCCGTGAGCACGGCCAGCAGGTGCGGCAGGTGCGAGGTGCGAGCCACCGCGCGGTCGTGCTCGACGGGCGAGAGCAGCACCGGCTCCGCTCCGCACAACCTGGCCAGCGATTCCACGAGCGCCAGGGCCTCGGGGGCGGAGTGCACGTGCGGCGTGATCGCCCACGGCCGGCCGTCGAAGAGCGCCGCGGTGGCCGCCAACGGACCTGATCGCTCGCTGCCGGCCAGGGGGTGGCTGCCGACGTAGCGCGCGAGCTCCGCCTCGCCGACCATGTCGGTGACCATGTCCAGCGGCAGCCCCTTGACGCTCCCGACGTCGGTGACGACTCCCCCGCGCTCCAGCGCCTCGACGACGAGCTCGGCGATGTGGTCGGGCGGTACGGCGATCACGGTCAGCTGGGCGGCACCCTCCGCAGGAGCGGGGACGCCGGCTCCGAGTCCGCTCGCGGTGCGCACGTGCTCGTGGTTGTGGTCGGAGAGCCACACCTCGAGACCCTGGCGTCGTGCGGCCAGCCCGACCGACGTACCCAGCAGGCCGGCGCCGACCACGTGGACAGGGCCGACCAGCTCATTCATCGGGGACGGCCCTGACGCGGCTGAGGTCGCGGCGCAGTGCGGCGGCGCCGTGCAGGTAGACGTGGGTGACGTCCTGGCGGGAGAGGTCGGTCTCGACGTGGGCCATCATCCGCACCACGCGCGGCATCGAGCCCTCGATCTCCAGCTCGCGCGCGCAGATCAGGGGGACGTCGCTGAAGCCCAGCTGCCGCGCGGCGTACGCCGGGAACTCCGAGTGCAGGTCGGAGGTGGCGGTGAAGATGATGCTGATGAAGTCGTCGAGGCCGAGGTCGTTGCTGGTCATCACCTCGCGCACCATCTCGGCGACCCGGTCGAGCATGTGGTCGCGGGTGTCGCTCTCGAGCTGGGTCGCTCCCCTGACAGCGCGCACGGTCACGGCGACGAACCTACAGCCCGGCTGCGTCGAGCAAGGTGCCGAGTTCGCGCTCGTCGAGCTCGCGCAGCTCCCCCTGCCTGAGCCCGCTCAGCCGCACCGGCCCGATCGCCGTGCGGGTGAGTCGGCGCACGGGATGGCCGACGTGGTCGAGCAGCCTCCGGACGATCCGGTTGCGCCCCTCGTGGATCACCAGCTCGACGATCGAACGCTCACCGTGGGTCGAGGTGACCTTCGCCCCGGTGACGGTCACCGGGCCGTCGTCGAGCGTCACGCCCTCCAGCAATTGGTGGATCGTGTGCCGGCGTACGACGCCCTCCACCTCGGCGACGTAGGTCTTGTCCACCTCGTACGACGGGTGCGCCAGCCGCTGGGCGAAGTCACCGTCGTTGGTCAGCAGGATGAGCCCGTCGGTGTCGGTGTCGAGACGGCCTACGTGGAAGAGCCGCTCGGGCCGGTCGGACACGAAGTCGGAGAGGGTACGGCGGCCCTGCGGGTCGGACATGGTGGAGACCACGCCACGCGGCTTGTTCAGCACCAGGTAGACGTGCGCGCTGACCGGCGGGAGTCGTCGGCCCTGCACGCGGACGACGGCGGTGGTCGGATCGACCTTGGTGCCCAGCCGCGTGACGACCTCGCCGTCCACCTCGACCACCCCGGCCAGCATCAGCTCCTCGCACTTGCGCCGGCTGGCGACTCCCGACTGGGCGAGCAGCTTCTGCAGCCGCACCAGCCCCTCGTCGTCGGTCTCGACCTGTCTCCCGCTCACGCCCTCATCGTCGCAAACCCACGTCCGGGGCCGCCCACGACGTCGTACGAAGCCGCCGCCCTGGCGACCGGCTCGTATGACGTCCCAGGGTCAGCCCAGGGAGACGGTGGTGGTCACGACCGGGTGGTCGGTGGTGCGCTTGACCAGCGCCGAGCGGTCCTCGTCGTAGTCGCTGAAGGTGACCGAGGTGGTGCCCAGGATCCAGTCGATGCCGGCGTGCCTGGGCGGCGGCGCAGCCGCCACCGCGTGCTGCCACCGGCGGCCGCGTGCAGGCCGGGCACGGCGCCGGTGATCCGGCAGAAGTAGCTGGCCCGCTCGTTCATGTCACCGGTCACCAGGACGGCGGTCCCGGTCGCGGCGAGCCGGTTGAACAGCACCGCCTCGCGGGTGGTCGCCTCGACCCGCCACCGCTGCGCGGGCCCGTGGACGTCGGCGGGGTTGTGGTAGTTCGCGACGTACACCCTCGCGCCGGTGCCTCGGTTCTGCAGCAGCACCCACGGCATCTGCCGGATCTTGCCGTGGAAGTACGGGATCGGGATCAGGCCCTTGTCGGCCAGCGTCCAGGTGTCGCTGCGCCAGGCCACCGAGTTCTCCCCGGCACCGTGACCCACCGAGGACGCGGGCCACGCCGACCACCCCGGCGCCTTGGTGGCGAACGCCCGCACCTGGTCGGGCTGGAACTCCTGCAAGCCGGCGATGGTCACCTCGTGCTGGGCGAGCAGCTGCACCGCCCCGTCCATCCTGGCCACGCCCGAGGCCCGGCCTCGCCCGCCGCCGACGGTGTGCGAGCTGCCCAGCATGTTGAAGGTGGCCACCCGGAAGGTGGCGGCCGCGGAGGTCGGGCTCGGCGTCGCGGGGGTCGCGACGCGGGCAGCCGGTGACGGGTCGCCGACGACGGCGGCGGGGGCCACCGCGCGCGGCGCGGGCACCACGGTGCGGCGCACCCGCTTGGGCCTCGGCACAGGGACGTCGGAGGCCGGAGCGGCCGACGCCGACGGCTCCGCGATCGGGGTCGCGTTGCCGTACCCGCTCGGCCCGCTCGGGCGGGAGGTCGCCTGCTTCTGGGCCACCGCGGAGAGCTCGGGCCGCGCGCTGCTGAACGCGCCCTGGGCCCAGGCGTAGGTGCCGCCGAGGGTCGTGACCAGCGTCAACGTGCCCACGGTCAGCACCCACTTCTCCCACACGGTGATGACCGTAAGAGCCCCCCGCGCCGGCCGAAGCCGTTATCCTTTATTTCGGGTCATTTGTCCTATACCGGACACAGGGCCCGGCCACGATCCCGGACTCGGGTGGCGCGTCGTTCATGCCATGAGCCCGGGGTGTTTCGCGACATTTCCGACTCGGCATTGATACAACTGTCCCCGCGGGGGAGATCAACGAACCTGGCCCCACCCGGCCGCGTCGACGTCTCCGCGGAGGGCGAGTACCCGACACACGGATGGGACCACGACTGGTGCAGGAACGCGCGCGCGAGAACGGACGGATCTTCGTCGTCGACTCCCACCAGATCTACCGCGTCGGCATCTGCGCAGTCCTCGCAGTCGCGCGACCACCTGAGCGTGGTCGGTGAGAGCGACAGCATCGCCGGCTCGGTGGCGCCGATCGTCAGTGCCGACCCCGACGTCGTCGTGGTGGGCATCCGCCCCGGCGAGCACGCCGACCTCGGTCACCTGCGGCCGCTGAGCGCCGAGCGTCCGCAGACCGCGGTGATGGTGCTGACCCGGCACGACGACGACGACACCCTGATGGCCGCGGTCGAGATCGGTGCCCGGGCCTACCTCTCGCGCGAGATCAGCGCCGCCCACCTGACCTCCTCCATCGACGCCATCGCCGCGGGCCAGAACCTCCTGGACCACGGTCGCGTCGTCCAGGCCATCCACCGCCGCAGCCAGCACCGCAGCGTCGAGGACCCGTTGGCGAAGCTCACCAAGCAGGAGCGGCGCATCCTCGCCCTCGTCGGGGCCGGGATGACCAACCGCCAGATCGCCGAGGAGCTCTTCCTCGTCGAGAAGACCGTGCGCAACCACCTGACCCGCATCCTGGCCAAGCTGAAGGTCTCACGCCGGACCCAGGCGGCCCTGGTCGCCGTACGGCACGGGCTGACCGCCGACCACGACGGCGGTGACTCCTAGGCCTTCAGGCCTGGGCGTCCTCGCCGCGATCGTCTGCGCCGCCTTCTCTCCCGCGCAGGGCCTGGCGCACCGATCGCACCGCGTCGTCGGTGGGTGAGGCGGCCTCGCGGTTGGTGTCCTGGAGCTGGGCCACGACCTCGGCACGGTGCACGGTCACCGAGCGCGGGGCGTCGATGCCCACCCGGATCACGTCACCACGCACCTCGAGCACGGTGACGACGACGTCGTCGCCGATGGCGATGCTCTCGCCCGCACGACGACTCAGGACCAGCATGCCGCCACGCTACCGGTCGCTCCCTGCCGAGGCCGGGAGGCGTGAGCGCGGCTCGGCGGGTCGAGCTACGCGGCGAGCAGCGGGACCGAGAGCGAGAGCCCGGGGTCGTCGAGGATGACCTGCGCGGCGCGCCGAGTGGCGATGTTGACCACGATGGGAGCCACGAGGTTGACCGTCGGCGAGGCGAGGTCCGCACTCGTGTTCACGACCGCGAGCAGGAGCGCGTCCTCGGGGGCGGTCAGCTCGAGCGCCGCGGCGGTCTCGTCGTCGATCACCGGCGCGTAGTCGGGGAAGAACGGTCCGGGTGGCAGCACGAGGAAGCGGACGTCCGGCTCCTCGAGGGAGCTGAACATGCTCAGCACGCCCTCGTCGTCGACCTGCACCAGCGCGAATCGGGTCAGGCCCGGGAAGCCGGGCATCGGGGCCACCAGCTCGATCACCGGCAGGTCGTTCCCTGGCAGGCACCCGTCAGCCGGCTCGCGTCGTCGTCGGCCATCTCGCTCCTCGTGTCGCGCACAGCACGCACCTCGGTCGTGGTGATCATTGCAGGAAGTCCAGCAGGCTCGGCTGCACGACACGGGCGGTCGCGGCGAGCGACGCCTGGTAGGCCACCTGCTGCATCTGCAGGTCCACCGTCACCTGCGGCAGGTCGACGTTCTCCACGTCGGAGAGCGCCGTCTTCGTGGTCAGCTCCGCGTCGCTGGCGCCGGTCTGGGCCTGCTCGATGCGGGAGTACCGGATGCCCACGTCGGCGTGCGCGACCGCGATCCGGTCGGCGTCGCCGCCGATCGACGCGGTCGCCGAGGCGACCGCGGAGATGTCACCGGAGCGCAGCGCGCTCGAGAGGGCCGAGAGGTGGTCGAACACCGAGCTGCCGGTGGCGCCGAAGACCGAGCTCGCGTCGGTGTCGACGCGCACCTTGACGCCCTCGCCGACGGTGCGCTGCACCGTGCCGGCCTGGCCGACGTAGGTCCCCGAGGCGTCGTAGGCCACCGACCCGCTGGTGATGCCGCCGAAGACCGGCCGGCCGAGGTAGCTGGTGTTGGCCTCCGAGACCAGCTGCTCGCGCAGCCCGTCGATCTGGGAGGCCAGGCGTCCCGGGCCGCCTGGTCCAGCGAGCCGCCGTTGGCGCCCTGCAGGCCGACGTCACGGGCCTCGCGGACGGCGTCGGTGATGGTCGTCAGCGCGGTGTCGGTGGTGCCCAGCCACGACAACCCGTCCTGGGCGTTGCTCTGGTACTGCTGGACGGCCGCCAGCTTGTCGCGCAGCCGCATCGCACTCGCGGTGCCGCTCACCGAGTCCGAGGGCCGGTTCAGGGTGCGGCCCGAGGACAGCTGCTCCTGCAGCGTGGCCATCCGCGACAGGTTCGTCTGCAGCGAGGACAGCGAGCGCTGGCTGATCATGTGCTGGGTCACGCGGGTGATGGCCATCAGTGCGTCAGTCCTGTCCGGTTGATGAGCGTGTCGAGCACCGAGTCGAGGGTGGTGATCACCCGCGAGGCGGCCTCGTAGCCGCGCTGGGCCGCCAGCAGGTTGACCATCTCCTCGTCGGTGTCGACGCCGGCGAGCTGGTCGCGGGCGCTGTCGACCTGGTCGGTGAGCACCTGCTGGGTGGAGGAGCGGCGCTGGGCCTCGGTCACCTGGGCGCCGAGCCCGGTGACCAGCCGCTGGTAGTCACCCTCGACCCCCGGCATCGTGGCGAGCGTGTCGGCGTTGCCACCGTCGACCCCGTTGCCCGCCACCGACGACGCGGCCAGGAGGGCGGGGTCGTTGATCGCCACCGAGAGGCTGCCCAGCACGTCGGAGGAGCTGTAGGAGAACAGCGGCGTCCCCGGGTTGCCGGAGGCGTCGTACCCCGCCTGCTGCTGGGTGTTGACCAGGTCGGCCAGCGACTTCGCGACACCGGCCAGCGAGTTGCGGTACGTCGGCAGGGTGGTGCCGACCAGGTCGGTGATGCCGCCGATCTCGCCGCCCGGGGCGGCGGCGAGCGTCGCGGTGGTCCCGGTGGGATCGGTGACGGCGAAGGTGACCGGCTGGCCGTCCACGGTGCCGTCGGAGCCGACGCCCGAGGCGACGGCGAGGGTGCCGGCCTTGTTGCCGGAGACCAGGCTCACCCCGCCCAGGGTGACGTCGGCGCCGCCGTCGGGACGCAGGGTCGCGCTCGCGCCGGTGAGCTCGGAGATCCGCAGGGTCAGCTGGTCGCGCTTGTCGAGCAGCGTGTTGACGTTGTCCCCGTTGAGGGTGCCGCTCGCGATGGCGGCGTTGGTCTGGGCGAGGCTCTGGGCCACGTCGTTGGCCTCGGCGACGTCGCCGACCAGGGCTGCCCCCTGGTCCGACATCTCGCCGTCGATGTTGCGCGCCTGGGCCTTCACGGCGTCGACCACGGAGCCGGCGGAGGCCAGCACCTGGGCCCGCGCGGCGCTGCTGGTGGGGTTGTTGGCCAGGTCGTGGAAGGAGGAGCGCAGCTTCTGCAGGGTGGCGGAGAGCCCGGAGTCGCCCGGCTCGCCGATGCCGTTCTCGAAGCCGCTCCAGGGAGGCCTGCCGGACGTCGAGGTAGCTCTGGTTGCCGTGCTCGCGGCGCGAGCGCACGTCGAGCAGCTCGTCGGACATCCGGCTGACCCCGGAGACCTGGACACCGTTCCCGGCGCCCTCGTACCGCGACCACGAGGCGGGCACGACCGGGCCGTCCACCGAGGCGGCGTCCACCTTCTGGCGGGTGTAGCCGTCGGTGCCGACGTTGGCGATGTTGCCGCTCGCGACGTCCATCGCGACGCGGTTGTAGCGCAGCGCCGACAGCGCGGTGCCGAAGGTGCCGAAGGTGCCCGACATCTCAGAGGCTCCGGTCCACCAGGGGACGCGCGCTGCGCGAGGTCACCACCTCGCCGTCCGGGCTGTAGCCGTGCGACTCCTCCGCGATGCTGAGCAGGGCCTCGCGGGTCGAGCGCAGGCCGGTCGCGAGCAGGCCGCGGTTGGTCTCGGCCAGCGCCGAGATCTCGCCGGTGAGGCTGAGGAAGGCGTCGCGGTGGTCGTACATGATCGTGCGCCACGGCTCCTCGACCGCCTCGGCCAGCGCGCGCAGGCTGGGGTTGTGCGCGAGGCCGATGGACGCGGCGACCTCGTCGGCGGCGACGGCGCGGACGATCTCGGTCTCCCGGAGCACCTCGAGCAGCTGCTCGACCTCGCTCGCCGACCTGGCCAGCCACCGGGTGCGCCCGGACCCGAGCACCAGCTGCTCCATCTCCAGCTTGTGGAGCAGGGACTCGAGCAGCCCGCGCTCGCGCCACAGGATCTGTGACAGCTTCTCCATCGATCGCTCCTGGGTGGGGTCGTCGGACAACCTCCTCCATCGGCGGCCGCGCAGGCCGACCTGAGGAGAACGCCGGATCCGGGGCCGACTCGAATCGGGCTGGTCTGGTCCAGTGCTGGACTAGCACCGACGGATCATTGGACTAGGGACAGAAGTCACCATTCCGTGGTCGTCGCGCAACCAATTTCGCGAAAAGACCTCAAATCGGACATGCCCTCCGCTGAGGTTCTCTCCGTGACCAGCGCCAGCACGCACCCCGCCACGGCCTCCGGCCCCCGCGACGCTCGCCACCTCCGAGGCCGCTCGCGAGGAGCTGATCCGGGCGCACCTCCCGCTCGTCAGCCACGTGGTGCGCGAGACCATGGGCCGGGTCCCCGGGCACGTCAGCCGCGACGACCTCACCTCGGCCGGGCTGATGGCGCTCGTCCAGGCCTCGCAGTCCTTCGACGCCGGCCGCGGGATCCCGTTCGCCGGCTACGCCGCGCCCCGGGTGCGCGGCGCCGTCCTCGACGAGCTGCGCCGGGTCGACTGGGCCTCCCGCTCGGTACGACGCACCGCGCGCAGCATCGAGCAGACCCGGTCGGAGATGGCCTCGATCCTCGGGCGCGTGCCCTCGACCGAGGAGATCGCCTCGGCCCTGGGCGTCGACCCCGACGAGATCGCGCGCAACGAGGAGCAGACGGTGCGCGCCGCGGTCCTCTCGCTGCAGGCGGCCGAGGACCTCGACCTCGAGGGGATGCTGCCCTCGGCCGGCCCGACCCCCGAGCAGCTCGCCGAGCACCAGGAGCTGCTGACCTACATGGTCGAGGCCGTCGCGGAGCTGCCGCACCGCCTGCGCACCGTCGTCGAGCAGTACTTCCTGGCCGAGCGCCCGATGGCCGAGATCGCCGCCGAGCTCGGCGTCACCGAGTCGCGCGTCTCGCAGATCCGCGCCGAGGCCCTGGTCCTGCTCCGCGGCGCCCTCAACCGCGAGCTCGACCCCGAGCTCGAGCCGCTCCCGGCCGCGGACCAGCCGGTCGGCTGCGCCGTACGCCGCCGCGAGGCCTACTACTCCGCCGTGGCCGCCCGCCACGCCGCGTCGCTCGGGGGGCGGGCGCACGGGCACCGCCGCCTCGACGAGATCGCCTGAGACGTCGCGGGAAAAACCCGCGAGAACTTCTCAACCGGTGGCCGCGGCCGCCGATGAGAGGGGCACGGAACCCACGGACGGGATCCGTAGCAAGAACCCAATCCAGGAAGGAAACCATCATGGGTCTTCGCATCAACCAGAACATCGACGCACTCAACACCTACCGGAACCTGTCGGTCACCCAGAACGACATGTCGAAGTCGCTCGAGAAGCTGTCCAGCGGCTTCCGCATCAACCGGGCCTCCGACGACGCCGCCGGTCTGGCCATCTCCGAGGGCCTGCGCTCGCAGGTCGGTGGCCTCAAGGTCGCGGTCCGCAACGCCCAGGACGGCATCTCGGTCGTGCAGACCGCTGAAGGCGCCCTGACCGAGACCCACTCGATCCTGCAGCGCATGCGTGACCTCGCGGTGCAGGCCTCGAACGGCGGGTCGCAGGACACCGACGCCCAGAAGGCGGCCGACACCGAGTACCAGCAGCTCGGCGCCGAGCTGGACCGGATCTCCAACACCACCACCTTCGGTTCCCAGAAGCTGCTCGACGGCAACTACAACGGCACCTTCCAGGTGGGCGCCAACGCCGGCGAGACGATCACCGTCGCGGTGAACAACGGCACCGCGGGCAAGGGTCTGGACACGGTGGGCCTGGGTCTGGCCTCGGCACAGGGGACGATGACCACGGACCTGACCACCACGGCCAACGCCTCCGCGGCCCTGGCGAAGATCGACGCTGCCGTCAAGACGGTGAGCACGACCCGCGCCAGCCTGGGTGCCTACGAGAACCGGTTCGAGCACACCATCAACAACCTCAACGTGGCCGTGGAGAACCTCTCGGCCTCCGAGAGCCGCATCCGCGACACCGACATGGCCTCCGAGATGATGAACTTCACTCGGTCGCAGGTCCTGTCGCAGGCGGGCACGGCGATGCTCGCCCAGGCCAACCAGGTGCCGCAGACCGTCCTGCAGCTCCTGCGCTGAGCCTGACCAGCGCACCGGTCGACGCGTCGGGGGCAAGGCCCTAGCGGCCTTGCCCCCGATGTCGTCGTCACGGTGACGCAGCCCTGACTCCCCCGACCACCACCGACCCGAGGACCACCAGCGATGGCAGGCACCACCAGCATCAGCGGTCTGGTCAGTGGCCTCGACACCGATTCGATCATCAGCCAGCTGATGACGATCGAGGCGCAGCCGCAGACCGACCTGAAGACGCGGCTGAGCGACCACCAGACCCAGGTCAAGGCGCTCCAGGACCTCAACTCCAAGATCGCCGCCCTGGCCGCGCAGGCCTCCGACCTCAACAACGCGACGACCTGGCGCCCGCTCAAGGCCACCAGCTCCAGCACCGCCGTCGCCGCCACCGCCACCACCGGCACCGCGGCCGGCTCCTTCGACATCACCGTCGTCGCGACCGCCGTCGCCCACCAGCTCACCTTCTCGGGCACCGCGAAGCCGGGCGACCACGTCACCGGCGCCAGCAACGACGTGACGCTCACCGTCGGCGGCACCCCCAGGACCATCACCTCCGACGGCACGCTCACCGGCCTCGTCAACGCGCTGAACGCGGCCGGGACCGGCGTCAAGGCCAGCACCATCAGCCTCGACGACGGAAGCAAGCGGCTCATCGTGCAGGCCGCGACGCACCGGCGCCTCCGGGGCGTTCACCCTCACCGACTCCGGCGGCAACGACCTCCTCGGCGGTGCCACCGTGCGCCAGGGCTCCGACGCGGCGATCACCGTCGGCGCCGACACCCTGCACTCCTCGACCAACACCTTCACCGGGCAGCTGCCCGGGCTCGACCTGACCATCAGCGCGGCAGCCGTGGGCACGACCGTCCAGGTCGACGTCGCGGCCGACCCCGACACGGTCAAGTCCAAGGTCAAGAGCCTCGTCGACGCGGTCAACGCCGCCATCAGCAGCATCGACACCCTGACCTCGTCCGACCCCACCGAGCGGCTCGGCCGGTGCCTTCGCCGGCGACGTGATGCTCACCTCGCTGCGGACCTCGCTGCTCAACGCGGTCTACCCGACCGACGGCACCTCGATGGCCTCCATGGGCATCCAGACCGACCGCAACGGCAAGCTCGTCTTCGACCCGGACGCCTTCACCACTGCCTACACCGACGACCCGAGCAAGGTCGCGGCCGCGTTCAGCAGCAAGGCGACGGCGTCGGGCTCCTCGAGCGTCCCCGGCTTCGTCGAGCGGGTGTACGCCGTCGCCAACCGCGCCAGCGACAGCACGATCGGCACGCTGACCTCGGCCATCGCCGGCCAGAACAGCACCATCAAGGACCTCCAGGACAGCATCAGCGACTGGGACACCCGGCTGGCGCTGCGCAAGGACACCCTCACCCAGCAGTTCACCGCCCTCGAGACCGCGCTGAGCCAGATGAACAGCCAGTCGTCGTGGTTGTCGAGCCAGATCGGCTCCCTCTCGAGCGGAGGCTGAGATGACTCTCGTGAACGTGCGCGCCACCTACATCGACGCCTCCGTCAGCACCGCCGACCCGGCCGCCCTGCTGGTGATGCTGTGCGACCGCCTCGTGCTCGACCTGCGCCGCGGAGGCCAGGCCCTCGAGGCCCGCGACCTCCCCGCCGCCCACGACCAGCTCGTGCACGCCCAGGCGATCGTCCTGGAGCTGCGCACGAGCCTGCGCCCCGAGCTGTTCCCGGGGGTGAGCAGCTCGGGGCGATCTACGACCACCTGCACCGGACGCTGGTCACCGCGAACGTGCACAAGGACGCCGACGCGGTCGCCGGGTGCCTCGCACCTCGCCGAGGCCATCGCCGAGACCTGGCG
>CAWCDX010000006.1:0-153372 GCA_963794435.1 uncultured Actinomycetota bacterium | reverse complement strand
CGCAACGCGTCCACCACCGCCACCAGGGCCGGCGAGTCGGACATGCTGCGCCGGTGCACCGCGACGATGTCGCGGGTCGGCACCGGGTCGTGGACGTCGAGGGCGACGAGGTCGTCGGTGAGCGGTTCCCGGCCGAGCCGAGGGATCAAGGCAATGCCGAGCCCGGCGCGCACCAGGGCGAGGTGCGACTGGAACTCGATCGAGACGTGGGCGATGCGAGGGGGGTGTCCCGTGCCCTGGTACATCCGGCCGAGCCACTCGCGACAGATGGTGCCCGCGGGGGTGGCGATCCAGTGCTCCTCCACCAGGTCGTGGGGAGAGACCCGGACACGCCCGGCGAGCGGGTGGTCGGCGTGGACCACGACGTCGGCGACGTCGTCGACCAGGTGGGTGGTCACGAGATGGTCCGGGATCACCAGCGGGACGTCGCCCCAGCTGTGCGCCACCCCGATGTCGGCTCGACCGGAGCCGACGATGTCGACGGTGTCCCAGGGCTCCCGCTCGGACAGGCTCAGGGACAGCCCTGGATGCCGCGTCCCCAGGTCGCGCACGATCGGCGCGACGAGGCCACGCATCGCGGTGGAGAAGGCGACGAGGCGCAGGTGACCTGCCACCGTCTCGGCCTGCTGGTGCAGGCGTGACTCGATGCTCTCCAGGTCGGCGAGCAGCCCGCCGGCCGCGTCGACGAGGTGTCGCCCTTCGCGCGTGAGCATCACCCCACGACCCACGCGCTCGAGCAGGATCACGTTGGTCTGTCGCTCGAGGCGCTTGACCTGCTGGGACACGGCGCTCGGGGTGTAGCCGAGGGCGTCGGCCGCCGCGACCACGGTCCCGTGCGCGTCGACCGCCCGCAGGGCGGCCAGGGCACCGAGGTCAATCATGTAGCGATGCTACATCGAATGCGCCACAATCATTCGCTGTTGCTTCATGCTTCCGCCTGTCAGCCTGATCTGGTGACCACCCGCGACTCCCTCCTCGCCGCCGTCGTGGCCACGATCTGGGGCTTCAACTTCGTGGTCATCGACTGGGGGATGCACGGCGTCCCGCCACTGTTGTTCGCCGCGGTGCGGTTCACCCTCGTGTTCTTCCCCGCAGCACTCTTCGTGCGCCGTCCCGCAGCGCCATGGCGCACGGTGGCCGCTGTCGGGGCGTTCATGTCCCTGGGGCAGTTCGGCCTGCTGTACGTCTCGATCGCCGTGGGCATGCCCCCCGGCTTGGCCGCCCTCGTGCTCCAGGCGCAGGTGGTGTTCACCGTGGTGATCGCGGCCGGGGTGCTGCGCGAGCGACCGTCGCGGACACAGGTCCTGGGGATCACCCTCGGCGCGGCTGGGCTGGTGGTCGTGGCCGTGGGGCGGGGCGGACACGGGAGCCTCACGGCCCTCGTCCTGTGTCTCCTGGCGGCCCTCTCGTGGGGGATCGGGAACGTGGTCTCGCGCGCCGCAGGAGTGGCGGGCGGCTTCGGGTTGACGGTCTGGTCGGCTGCGGTGGTGCCGGTTCCGCTGCTCGCTCTCTCGTTGCTCCTCGACGGCCCCGCAGCGGTCGGCGCGGCCCTCAGCTCCTTCTCCTCGGAGGCCGTGGTGTCGACGGCGTACACCGTAGGACTGGCCTCGCTGCTGGGCTACGGCATCTTCAACGGGCTGCTCAACCGGAACCCCTCGTCGGCGGTGGTGCCGTGGGTCCTGCTCGCCCCGGTCGTGGCGATGGGCTCGGCCTGGCCACTCCTGGACGAGCAACCGCCTCCAGGCGAGCTTGCCGGTGGCCTGCTGCTCGTCCTCGGCGTGCTGGTCGCCGTGCGACGTAGGCCGGCCAGCCGCGAGGTTAGCCAGGAACCATCGCCGCTACCCCTTGAATCGAGCGTATGTTCGAAGTAGAATGAAGCATGTCGCCCGACACCACCGACGCCACGGAGGTGTTGCTGGCGCGCGCAGCCGCCAACCGGGTAGCGACCCGCCGGCTCGGATTCGAGCGGCTGCAGATCGCCCGCGAGTGGGCACTGGCCAACCAGGTCGACGCTGAGGAGCTTCGCACGCAATCCGATGCGGGCCACTCATCTCGGAGCGACGCGGCTGCTCATCGAGGAGTTCGCCCCCGCCGAGCTCGCCGCGGAGCTGGAGATCCAGCCCCTGGCTGCGCGCCGCCTGATGGAGAATGCCGTCGACCTCGAAGCCAGGCACCCCGCGACCTGGGAGGCGGCCGCAACAGGCCGGCTCGAGGCATGGGTGGCGCGCAAGCTCGCCGACGCCACCACCGAGCTGTCGGCCGAGAAGGCGGCGTGGGTCGATGCCCAGATCGCCGAGGTGGTCGGCACCCTCTCCCCGGGTCGGCTGCTCGCCCTGGTCGAGGCCCGGGTCGTCGAGGCAGATCAGGACCTGGCCGACCGGAAGGCCGCGGCGGCAGCAACAAGGCGGGGTGTCTGGCTGGGGCGGGAGAACCAGCACGGCACGCGTGGCCTGTTCGCCTACGGCGACGCCGCCCAGGTGGCTCGAGTCCACGGGACGCTCGACCACATGGCACACCTCCTCCGCGACCACTGCCCGGATCTGGCAGAGGAGTCGATCGACCAGCTCCGTGCCCGGGCGCTCGGACTGCTCGCCAGCCCGATGGCCGCCCTGAAGCTCATGATCGGCGCGGGTGAGCACGACCTCCCCGAGGTCGTGGCAGAGGCCATCCGCCAGACCAGCCCGACGAAGTACCGCCCGCGCACCACCTGCTACGTCCATCTCGCGCCCGATGCTCTGGCAGGGCAGGGAGTGGCGAGGGCCGAAGAGCTCGGCGTGCTGACTCGTCAGCAGCTGATCGACCTGGTGGGCCATGAGCACATCTCGCTCAAGCCGGTCATCGACCTCAACGAGGACGTCGCGGCCGACTGCTACGAGGTCCCGGCAGAGATCAGCGACCGACTCCACCTGGCCAGACCCGCCGACTGCTTTCCCTTCGGTCAGTCACTGAGCCGCAGGCAGGACCAGGACCACACCATCCGCTACCAGTCGAACGGCCCACCGGGTCAGACACGGCTCGGCAACCTCGGTCACCTGACCCGACACCACCACCGGATCAAGACCCACGGCGGTTGGCGGGTCTGGCAACAGCACGGGACGTTCACCTGGATCACCCCGCACGGCCGGATCTTCATCACCGACGCCCGAGGCACCCACCGGGTAGAGGTCCACCCCGGGGTGACGACGTTCACGACGATGGTCAGTGGCGACTACGCGCTGGTGTCCTGACCGGGACCGGTGTCGATGGCCCCAGCGACGGCGACGGGTGTGCCGTCCCTCTCATTGACTGGCGCAAACTGGTTGATGTGTGCAACATATGTACCGTACACATCTCTGTTGAGGGAGCTCCCTTGTCTTTCCTGTCCCGCGAGCGGTCGGCGAACCCGATGCTCGCCGTCGTCGTGCTCTGCTTCGGTGGTCTCGCCGCCGCGCTGACGCAGACGCTCGTCATCCCGATCCAGAGC
The DNA here is from genome assembly GCA_963794435.1 of uncultured Actinomycetota bacterium. Lineage (GTDB taxonomy): Bacteria > Actinomycetota > Actinomycetes > Propionibacteriales > Nocardioidaceae > Marmoricola. Next base: position 149,909 of record CAWCDX010000006.1, on the reverse strand, counting down.
GAGCTGCCCGGGCTGCTGCACACCTCATCGGCGAACACCTCGTGGGTGGTCACCATCACCCTGCTCGCGGCGGCCGTGTCGATGCCGGTGGCGGGCCGGGTGGCCGACCTGTTCGGCAAGCAGCGGGTGCTGCTGGGCAGCGCCGCCATCCTGCTCGTGGGCTCGGTCGTGTGCGCCCTGGCCGACTCGCTCGTGCCGATGCTCGCGGGCCGCGCCCTGCAGGGCGTGGCGATGGGCTTCATCCCGGTCGGCATCTCGCTGATGCGCGAGATCACCCCGCCGCGGCTCACCGGTACGGCGATCGCCGCGATGAGCGCGACCCTCGGCGTCGGCGGGGCCATCGGCCTGCCGCTCTCGGCCTGGATCGCCCAGGACCACAACTGGCACGCCCTCTTCTGGCTCTCCGCCGTGCTCGCTGGGGTGGTCCTGCTGGCGACGCTCGTGTTCGTCCCCCACGTCAGCGACGCCAACCCGGGTCGCCTCGACCTCGTCGGGATCGCCGGGCTGGCGATCGGGCTGGTCGCCTTCCTCGTCGGGGTCTCGAAGGGGACCACCTGGGGCTGGGGTGATGCCCGCACGCTCGGAGCCATCGCCGGCGGCCTCGTGGTGCTCCTCCTCTGGGGCCTCTTCGAGGTCCGTCAGGCCGAGCCCCTGGTCGACCTGCGCACCACGGCCCAGCTGCCGGTGCTGCTGACCAACATCGCGGCCGTGGCCATCGGGTTCGGGATGATGGCCCAGGCGATCGTGGTGCCCCAGCTGCTCCAGCTCCCCGAGGCGACCGGCTACGGCCTGGGCCAGTCGATCCTGGCTGCCGGCCTCTGGATGGCACCCGGCGGACTGATGATGATGTTGTTCGCTCCCGTCTCCAGCCGTCTGATGCGCCAGGTCGGCGCGAAGCTCACGCTGATGCTCGGCGCCGCCGTGCTGGGCATCGGTTACCTCGTCGCGCTGGTGCTCATGGACGCGCCCTGGCAGCTGCTGGTCGCCTCGTGCGTCGCCTCGGCCGGCGTGGGTATCGGGTACGCCGCGATGCCGACCCTGGTGCTGGACGCGGTGCCGCCGCGAGAGGCCGCGTCGGCGGTGGGCGTGAACGCGCTGATGCGCTCGATGGGGACGACGCTCGCGGCCGCTGCCATGGGCACCGTGCTCTCCGGCTCGAGCACCACCGTCGCGGGTCACGCGATCCCGAGTGAGGGCGCCTTCCACGTCTGCTTCCTGATCGGGGCGGCCGCCGCCTTCGTCGGGGTGGCGATCACCGCGGCCATCCCGCGGCGGGCCACCGGCTCAGGCCTGGCCGTGGACCCGGTCGACGGCGTCGTTGAAGGCGCGCAGGCTGGCGACCATGTCCCGAGCGCGTTGCGTCCCGAGGTCCTCGATCGCCCGAGCGATCACGTCGGCGCGTAACCGGCCGTCGTGGAGGTAGGCGGCCAGGCCCGCCTCGGTCGGCCGCACCGGGCTGGCGCCACGCCCGGGAGTGGCCTCGCGCTCGACGAGCCCCTGTCGGATCGCGGAGTTGACCTGTCGGTTGATCGTCGACTGCTCCAGGTGCAGCTCGTCGGCGAGCTCGCGCTGGGTCAGCGGACCCCGCTCGTCGAGCCGCCACAGGATCCGGAACGCCGAGCTCTCGAGCACCGCGCCTGACAGCGAGGTGTACCGGCGCCCGTGCAGGCGCAGCACCTCGTCGCCCAGGGCCCGCAGCAGGTCGTCATCGACGACCACTGCCTTCCTCGAGCCCACGCGGGGATCATGGCCCACTTCGCTGTGATCCGCACGTCACCCACAGTGGCGAAGCAGTCCAAGGCCCGCGTTGAACATCGACGTGCGGGACTCGGTCCCGGACTGGACCCCGTTCCGGGAGCCGCGACTAGCTCTGGGGGTCGAGGTCCGGCTGCAACGACGGGGCCGGGCACGCCCCGGCGGACTCGCGCTTGTGCACCTCCGTGCTGGTGGTGACCACCACCAGGTGGCGCAGGCGTTCGGTGAGGCAGTAGGCGAACCGGTCGCCCTTGCTGCGGTACCAGGCCACCCGCACGTGCTTCCCCACGCCCGGGGAGTACGCCTCCGAGGCGCCCGGGCCGGTCAGCTTCAGCTCGCTGTCCTCGGTCCAGACGCTCGCCGGCCAGGCCTGGGCGTGGTGGTCGTGGAAGGAGTTGACGGCCTCGTCGACCAGGCGCGAGGAGTTGGCGAGCCGCGTGCCCGGGCTCGACGCCGTGCGTGACTCCACACTGTCCTCGGGCCCGGACGAGCGCAGGATGACGATGGCGATCACCACGAGCACCGCGGCCGCCACGCCGCCCACGAGCAGGGTGCCTCGGCGCGAGGCAGCGGGACTCGGCTCCGACACGGTCCCGACCCTCTCACGGGTGTGAGAATCGCCGGGTGGACGACCTGCCGAGGACCGCCTTCGTCGATGCAGCACTCTTCGACGGGCACCGCTACCGCGGGCGCGTCGAGGGGGCGGTGGTCGTCGAGGCCGGCCGGATCACCGGTGTCGGCGAACCGCCGGCGGGGGCTGCCGTGGTCGACGTCGGCGGCGGTCTGCTCGCGCCGGGCTTCGTGGACGCCCACGTGCACACGGTGCAGGGCGGGATGGAGCTGACCCGTTGCCACCTCGCCGAGGCCGGCACGCGTGAGGAGTACCTGGCCACCATCGCGGCGTACGCCCGAGACCATCCCGAGGAGCCGTGGATCCTCGGTGGCGGATGGGCGATGTCGGCGTTCCCGGGCGGTACGCCGACCGCTGCCGACCTCGACGCGGTCGTGCCCGACCGGCCGGTCTTCCTGCCCAACCGTGACCACCACGGCGCGTGGGTCAACACCCGAGCCATGGAGATCGCCGGCATCCACCGCCACAGCCCGGAGCCGCCGCACGGCCGCTACGAACGTGACGCCGACGGTGTGCCGACGGGCACGCTGCACGAGGGTGCGATGGACGTGGTGGTACCGCACCTGCCCCCGACCACCGATGAGCAGTACTACGCCGGGCTGCTCGCCGGGCAGTCCTACCTGCACTCCTTCGGGGTCACCGGGTGGCAGGACGCGATCGTCGGGGGGTACGGCGGCATGGACGACGTGGGCCCGAGCTACGTCGAGGCCGCGCGCCGCGGTGACCTCACCGCCCACGTCGTCGGCGCCCTGTGGTGGGAGCGCGACGTCGGCGCGGAGCAGGTGGAGACCCTGGTCGAGCGCCGGCGTGCCCTCACCCATGGCCGGTTCCGCGCCACCAGCGTCAAGGTGATGCAGGACGGCGTGGCCGAGAACTTCACGGCCGCGTTGACCTCGCCGTACCTCGACCGCGAGGGCCGGAGCACGGGTGAGAGCGGGCACTCCTTCGTCGACCCCATGCTCCTGCGCGAGCACGTCGCCCGGCTCGATGCCGAGGGCTTCCAGGTGCACGTGCACGGCATCGGCGACCGGGCGGTGCGCGAGGCGCTCGACGCGTTCGAGGGCACCAGCCCCGACCGCCGGCACCACATCGCCCACCTGCAGCTGGTCCATCCCGACGACGTCGCGCGCTTCGCCGAGCTCGGGGTGGCGGCCAACATGCAGGCGCTCTGGGCCTGTCTCGACGACCAGATGGTCGACCTGACGCTGCCGCACCTCGGCGAGGAGCGGGCGTCGTGGCAGTACCCGTTCGGGGCCCTGTGGCGCACCGGTGCCCGGCTGGTCGCCGGCAGCGACTGGCCGGTGAGCACGCCCAACCCCCTGGAGGCGATCCACGTCGCGGTCAACCGGTGGGCCTACGGCGAGGAGGGTCGGGCCGGCTCCGAGCCGTTCCTGCCCCAGCAGGCCCTCGACCTGGAGGCCGCCTTCGCGGCCTACACCTCGGGCTCGGCCTGGGTGAACCACCGCGACGAGGCCGGGACCATCGCGCCCGGGCAGGCGGCCGACCTCGTGGTGCTCGACCGCGACCCCTTCGCCGGAGATCCCGCCGAGATCGGCGCCACCCGGGTCGTGTCCACGTGGGTGGACGGCGTCGCGGTCCACCGCGCCGATGAGGATCCCGGGTGAGCGGGGTCAGCACGAGCATGGAGATAGCTGAGCTGGTCCGCGGCTGGGCAGCGGCCGTGCACGCGGGTGACCTCGAGACCGTCCTGTCCGACCACGCCGAGGACATCGTGATGTTCGACGTACCGCCCCCGCACGACGGTGTCCGCGGGCTGGCCGCCTACCGCGACACCTGGCCCGGCTTCTTCGACTGGCAGGCCTCCGGGGGCTGCTTCGAGATCGTCGAGCTCGACGTCACCGAGGGCGAGGACGTCGCGTTCGCCTGGGCACTGCTGCGGTGCAACACCCCCGAGGCGCTGGCCGAGCATCCCGAGCAACGCCTGCGACTGACCATCGGGCTGCGCCGCCACGAGGGGCGCTGGGTGGTCACCCACGAGCACCACTCGTTCGCCGACGTCTCGTAGCGGCCGACGACCTAGAGCCCGAGGTCGTCCAGGGCGGTCAGGGCGGCGAGGTGACCGACGATGCCGTGCGCGCCAGGGCCGGGCGGCAGCGCGGCCGAGCAGAGATAGGCGCCATGGGCTCCGGTGCGGTAGGGGTTCGTGGCCTTCCGCGGGCCGACGAGCAGCTGGACCGGCGACTTCTCCCCCGTCGCGATGTCGCCGCCGACGAAGTTCTCGTTCGCCGCCGCGATCATGCTCGTCGAGCGCTTGGTGACCGCACGGATCCGGTCCCGCGCACCCGGCGCGAACCGCTCCACCTGCCGCAGGATCGCCTCGGTGGCGTCGCCCTCGTAGCCGTTCGGCACGTGGGCATAGACGTCGACCGGGTGCAGGTCGCCGGAGGAGCGGGAGGGATCGGCGAGGTACTGCTGCCCGAGCAGGACGAACGGGTGCTCCGGCATCCTCCCGGAGTTCACGGTCCGCTCAGCAGCGGCGATCTCCTCGAAGCTGCCACCGAGGTGCACCACGCCGGAGCGCCGGGCCGGCTCGTACTCCCACGGCAGGCCGCCCTCGACCGCGAGCGCGAGCTGGAAGGCGCCCGGTCCGAAGCTCCACTGCTGGTAGCCGCGGCGGGTGCGCTCGGAGAGCCGGTCGCCGAGGATCCGCGCCGCGCCCGGCGGCGCGGTGTCGAGCATGACCAGGTCGGCCCCGAACTCGGCGGCGAGGTCCTCCGCCGAGGTCACCCGTACTCCGGTTCGCAGGTCGCCGCCGTGACGCTGGAGGATCGCGATCATCGCGGTGGCGATCGACCGGGAGCCACCGACCGCCACCGGCCAGCCGAAGCGGTGCGCCGCCGCGGCGAGCGCCAGCCCGGCCGCCGCGGAGAACGGCGCCTCCAGCGGTCGGAACGCGTGAGCCGCCACCCCGGCCCAGAGTCCTCGCGCGGCGTCGGTGTCGAACCGCCTGGCCACCGCATGGGCCGACAGCGGTGCCGTGCGACCCATCCGGGCCAGGCCGAACGGGTGCCGCGGGACGTGGGCGAGCGGCTGCAGGAACTCCAGCGAGGCCGCCTCGAAGTGGCGGGTCAGGCCGTCGTACATCCGCTCGTAGGCACGGCGGTCCGGCCCCAGCCCGCAGGCCGTGTCGGCCACCGACCGCACCACGTGCGCCCCCCGGCCGTTGTCGAGCGGGTGCGCGAACTGGATCTCGGGCCACGCCCACTCCAGGCCCTCCTGGCGCAGGTCGAAGGCCTTGGCGAAGACCGACTCGGTGGCGAAGGGGTGGAAGCCGGAGCACTCGTCGTGCAGCAGGCCCGGCAGCGTCGCCTCGCCGGAGCGGAGACCGCCGCCGAGGGTGTCGGCCGCCTCGAGCACCGTGACCCTGACCCCGGCCGAGGCCAGGGTGACACCAGCCGCCAGTCCGTTGGGGCCGCTACCGACCACGACCGCACGCGCCATGACGACCACTACCCGCTGGAGCGCAGGGTGACGACCGACTTGCCGAGGGTACGGCGCTCCTCCATGTCCTGCAGGGCGCGGCCGAACTCCTCGATCGGGTAGGTCTGGCCGATCGGTGGTGCGATCACCCCCGACTCCATCAGCGGAAGCAGCTCCTCCCACTGCTGCCGCATGTAGCCGGGGCGCACCATCGCATAGGCACCCCAGCCGACCCCGCGCACGTCGACGTTGTTGAGCAGGAGCCGGTTGACCTTGACCTCCGGGATGGCGCCGGCAGTGAACCCGACGACGAGCAGCCGTCCCTGGGTGGCCAGCGAGCGCAGCGAGTCGGTCATCAGCTCACCGCCGACGACGTCCATCACCACGTCGACGCCCTTGCCGTCGGTGAGCTCCTTGACGGCCTCGCGGAAGCCCTCCACCAGGACTGCCTCGTCGGCGCCCGCCCGGCGAGCGACCTCGGCCTTCTCCTCGGTGGACACGACCGCGATGGTGCGGGCGCCGTACCCCTTGGCGACCTGGATCGTCGCGGTCCCGACGCCGCCCGCAGCGCCGTGGACCAGCACGGTCTCGCCCTCGCGCAGGTCGCCGCGCTCGACGAGGGCGAAGTGGGCGGTCAGGTAGTTCATCGGGATGGCGGCGCCCTGCTCGAAGCTCACCGAGTCCGGGAGCGGGAAGACGCTGTCGGCGCCGAGGCCCACGACGTCGGAGGCCCCTCCGTGGCCCAGGCAGGCCGCCACCCGGTCTCCCGTCGTGAGGCCGGTGCCGTCGGGGGCGCTGCGCACGACGCCGGCGAAGTCCACGCCGAGGGTGAAGGGCAGCTCGGGCTTGAGCTGGTACTCGCCCTTGCTCAGCAGGAGGTCGGGGAAGGAGATGCCGACCGCGTGGACCTCCACGAGGACCTGGGGACCGAAGTCGCCCTCCGCACCGGGCTCGGGCACCTCCTCGACCGAGACAGCAGAGGGTCCGCCGAGCCGGGTCACCTGGACTGCGCGCATGCGCAGACGTTAGCCCGTGCGGGTCAGGTCTTCTTGGCCAGTGTCGCGAGCTCGAAGTGCATCGGATCCGTGTAGTGCCAGGTCCCGCCCCAGGCGAAGCCCCACTGCTTGAAGATCTGGACGATCCGGGGATCCATCTTCCCGCGGGTGCCGCGCTGGTTGTCCGGCACGTTGAGGTCGATCGCGGTGCCGAAGCTGTGGAAGGACAGGGTGTTGGTGCCGGCGATGAAGCGCGGCACGTAGCAGCCGCCGTACTGGTAGATCAGCTTCGACAAGCCCTGTGCCACCACCTCGTCGAGCGCGCCGCGCAGCTGGGGCAGCATGATCCGGTTGCCCCTGACCGGCCCGATGATGGGCATCTGCTCGGTGCGGATGTAGTTGGCCACCCACGACGGGTCGGGGTTGACGGTGCCGTTGCCGTTCGCGGTGTAGTTGAAGGGCGGGATCGCCTTGGCGACCGAGCCTCCGGTGAGCACCGCGGTCTGCGCGACGCTGAGGTCGACGTTGGTGCCGAGGATCTGGATGGAGGCGCCCGAGCCGGCGGCGGCCTGCAGCTTCTTCATGATCGACTGCGGCGACGTGGCGCCCATCGAGATCAGCGCCGCGTTGCCGGGCGTCATCCCGAGCGGCTTGGCCCACTTCGAGTTGACGACCGCGTCGATCTGGCGCGCGTAGCCCGGGTCGAGCAGCTGGGCGTAGGCGCCGACATGGGCGCTCGGGGCGTCCGAGCCGTTGCCGAGCTTGAGGTAGCCGTCCTTGGTCTGCAGCTCCTTGCCGATCTGGGGCTGCACGGCGATCTCACCCCCCGCCACCCGCTGCCACACGCCGGCGGTGTGTGCCGTGCCGGGGACGGTGAAGCGCCAGAACGTCTTGGGGTCGACGGCGGCGTAGGTCACCTGTGCCTCGTCGACGTAGAACTGCCCCACCGCCATCGGCTCGACCGCCACGATCGCCTGCTTGCCGTCCTTGCCGGTGATCGCCTTGATCTTCTCGATGGTGCTCTTCGGCAGGCTGTCCTTGCTGAAGACGAGGACGTCGGAGGAGAGCAGGGGCGCGGTCAGCTTGTCGGGGCCGCTCACCGCCATGTCGGCTGCCTGCGGCGTGGCTGCCTTGGTGCTCCCGGATCCGCCACCGACGCCGGAGGCCGTACGGCGGGTGTCGTCGGCGGTGTTCCTGCACCCGGCTGCGAGCAGGCCGAAGCCGGTCAACGCGATCAGGTCGCGCCTGCTCAGCTCGTGCATCGACGTCCTTCTGCAGTCCCCAGGACCGGTCGCTCTCCCCGCGACCGGTGCCGCAAGAGTACGCGTGTACCGGATGGGCCGCCCGGCCTCAGTCCCGCAGCACCCGTCGCGCGATCCAGGCCACCGACGCCGCGGTCTCGCGCGGCTCGCCGGAGGGCTGCATCACGTGGCTGAGCACCAGGCGCACCACCATGTCGATGAGCACCTCGAGACGCTGCTCGGAGAGGGGTACGTCGTAGGTGGAGACGTGGGCCCGGATCATCTGCCCGGCCGCCCCGAGGAGTCCGGCGGAGTTGGTCGTCAGCAGCGGCAGCAGCTCGCTGTCGGCACCCTGGCTGCTGGAGAGCACAGCGTGCAGCAGCGGGTCGGTGCCGGCCATCTCGAGCACCTGGAAGGCGGCCGCCTCGATCGCTGCCACCAGGTCGGTCGGGTTGTCCTCGAACGCGGCGTCGACGACGTCGAGGAACAGCGACAGCTCGCGCATCACCATCGCCTCGGCGAGCTGCGGCTTGCCGCCGACCTCGTTGTAGACCGTCTGCCGGCTGACCCCGACGAGGTCGGCCAGCTTGCCCATCGTCAGGCTGCCCCACCCGTGCTCGGCGGTGTGGCGGGCGGCCGCGGCCAGCAGCCGTTCGCGGTGGCCGGCCGGCGCGGCGACGGGACTCATGCGCACCAGCGTAGGCACGGCACTCAGACGCGTTGGCTCTCGACCGGCACGAAGTCGACCTTCTCGCGGACTCCACAGTCAGGACAGCACCAGGAGTCGGGTACGTCGGCCCAGGCGGTGCCTGCCGCGAATCCTTCGTGCTCCTCACCCCTGGCCACCTCGTAGGTGTAGCCGCACCCGGGGCAGCGAGCGGCCAGGACCTCGCCGTCGATCGTCACGATCTCCTCCGCCGGGCCGGCATCTGCCACGACGGGGGTCGACCTCGCCGCGGTCGCGAGGATCCGCTCCCGCTTCCGGGGGCTGATGTTCGCCCGGGTCAGGTCACCGCCGAAGTGGGCGTGCACGCGGGGGTCCATCACCCGGCGCCAGACCGCCGGCACGATCGCGAGCACGATCATCCCGGCGTACCCCGTGGGCAGCACCGGCGACTCCTGGTAGTCGCGCAGCGCCTGGTAGCGCCGGGTCGGGTTGGCGTGGTGGTCGCTGTGCCGCTGCAGGTGGTAGAGCAGCACGTTGGTGGCGATGTTGTTGGAGTTCCAGCTGTGCGAGGGGTCGACCCGCTCGTAGCGCTGCCGGTCACCGACGCCGACCTTCTGGCGCAGCATCCCGTAGTGCTCCATGTAGTTGACGACCTCCAGCAGGGAGAAGCCGACGACGGCCTGGATCACCAGGAACGGGAGGATCGCCCACCCCAAGAGGGCGATCATCACGCTCCACAGCACGGCCGACATCAGCCAGGCGTTGAGCACGTCGTTGCCGAGGCGGAACGGGTGCTTGTCCTTCCGCGCGTAGCGCCGCTTCTCCAGGCGCCAGGCGCTCTTCAGCGAGCCGATCACCGTGCGCGGCCAGAACTGGTAGAAGTTCTCGCCCAGCCGTGAGGACGCCGGGTCCTCGGGGGTGGCGACGCGAACGTGGTGGCCGCGGTTGTGCTCGATGTAGAAGTGGCCGTAGAAGCTCTGGGCCAGCGCGATCTTGGACAGCCACCGCTCGTGGCTCTCCTTCTTGTGGCCGAGCTCGTGCGCCGTGTTGATGCCGATGCCGCCGATGCACCCGATCGAGACCGCGATCCCGACCTTGCCGACCAGCGACAGCTCGTCCGCACCGAGCAGGTCCGGGCGCGCGATCCAGACGAAGGCGCCGAGGAAGCCGACGTACTGGATCGGCAGGAAGGCGTAGGTGATCCAGCGGTAGTACCTGTCGTGCTCCAGCTGCTCGATCACGTCGTCGGGAGGGTTGGAGCGGTCGAGCCCGGCGATCAGGTCGATGGTGGGGACGACGACCAGGATGATGATCGGGCCGATCCACAGCCAGACGTCCCACCCGGTGGCCGCGTGCATCCCGAAGGCGATGAACGCCAGCGAGGGCACCACCAGCCCGATCATCCAGAGGTACCGCTTGTGGTCGTGCCACCGCTCGGTGGAGCCCGCGGGGACGGTCGCGCTCGTCATCGACATCTCCTCTCACTTGACATCTGAGGCTCAGATGTAAAGCGATCCCGACCGTAGCGTGCCTGGACGTCGTTTGACAAGTGGGTGTCGAATGTAAAGTCAGGGAGTGAAGCAGAGCACTCCGCTGGCCTCGGTGGAGTCGCGGATGTCGGCGCGGATCCGGTGCGGGCCGGTCTCGGCCCGGATCCGGAACCCGTCGTCGAGCTCGAGCAGTGCCCAACCCGCCCGGGTGTCGACGACCCTGCCGTGGACCACACAGCTCCCGCCGCCCGACGACTCGATCCCGCTCAACGGCGGGCCGGGGACCAGGTCGCCCTCCGCGACGAGGTGCAGCGAGCCACCGACGGTCCGGCCCACTGCGGCCCGGCCGGTCCACTCCGGTGGCGCCGCGGCGGTGACCGTGCGACCGGCGACCCGCAGGGTCACCGAGCCGTCGTGGACCTCGAGCACCTCGAAGCGGTGCCAGCGCCGCCGCCTGCGCCACCACAGCAACGCGATGATCACCAGCACCACGTCGCCGAGGAGTGCGACGACGAGGAAGGTCGCGTTCCTGGAGGTGCCGGCCGGCCTGTTGGTCCCGGGCTCGTCGGGCAGCACCCGGACGGCGAGCACGTGGGTGGCCTGCGCCTCCTCGTAGGTGGGGTCGTCGACCTGCGCCGAGTAGCGCGTGTTCTTCGGGTCGATCGCCTCGGGCAGCCGGTAGTCGACGTAGTTGTGGCCCTCCGCCCGCTGCGCACGCAGCACCACCGCCTCGACGTCACGACCCGAGTGCTCCAGCTTCCGATCGGTCAGCGTCTGGTTCACCAACGGGAAGTTCACGAGGAACAGCACGAAGAGGAGAAGGACGAGGCGACGCACCTCCGGATGGTAGGCGAGCGGCTTTGCCCCTAGGTTGGTCTGCATGGCTGATCCGATCGGCATCGACTTCGGCGGCTCGGGGATCAAGGCAGCCCCGGTCGACCTCACCAGCGGCGAGTTCTCCGCGGAGCGCGAGCGCATCGACACCCCCGAGGAGTCGACCCCCCAGGCGGTGGCCAAGGTGATGGCCGAGCTGCTCGAGCGCTTCGAGGCCCAGGACTCGCCGGTCGGCGTGACCATCCCCGGCGTCGTGCGCAAGAACGGCGTGGTGACCTCGGCCGCCAACATCGACAAGTCGTGGATCGGCACCGACGCCGACGACCTGCTCGGCAAGACCCTCGGACGCAGCGTGCGGGTCATCAACGACGCCGACGCCGCCGGCCTCGCCGAGGCGCGCTACGGCGTGGCCACCGGCCGCGAGGGGTTGGTCATCGTCACCACGCTCGGCACCGGCATCGGCTCGGCGCTGCTCTACGACGGCGTCCTCGTGCCCAACACCGAGCTCGGCCACCTCGAGATCGACGGCCACGACGCCGAGAGCCGCGCCGCCAACTCCGCCCGCAAGCGCGAGGAGCTCTCCTGGGAGAAGTGGGCCAAGCGGCTCTCGACGTACTACCAGGCGCTGGAGAAGCTGTTCTCCCCCGACCTGTTCGTCGTCGGGGGCGGCGTGAGCAAGAACGGCGCGGACTTCATCCCGCTCCTCGACATCTCCACCGAGATCGTCTCGGCGACCCTGCGCAACACGGCCGGCATCGTCGGCGCGGCAGCCCTGGCCTCCGACCGCGACGGCTGAGCTCACTCCTCGGTCGAGGCCGCCCACAGGTTCACGCCGGAGTCGCGCGCGTGCTGGTCGATGGTGGCGAGCTCGTCGTCGCTCAGCGGGGGTCCGTCCAGCGCGTCGAGGTTGGTGTCGAGCTGCGCGACCGACGACGCCCCGATGACCGCGGAGGTCACCCGCTCGTCGCGCAGCGCCCACTGCAGCGCCAGCTGCGCGAGCTTCTGACCACGGTCCTCGGCGATCTTGTTGAGGCTGCGCACGTGCTCGAGGGTCTTCTCGTCGAGGTGGTCGCTCTCGATGGTGCTGTCGGCGCGCGCCGCGCGGGAGTCCTCCGGGATCCCGTCGAGGTACTTGTCGGTCAGCAGACCCTGGGCGAGCGCGGTGAAGACGATGCAGCCCATCCCCTGCTCCTCGAGCTCGTCGAGCAGGCTGTGGTCCGGGGCAGGCGCCTCGATCCAGCGGTTCAGCATCGAGTACGACGGCTGGTGGATGAGGAGCGGGGTGCCGAGCTCACGGGCGATCGCCGCGGCCTCGCGCGTCCTCGCCGCGTTGTAGGAGGAGATGCCGACGTACAGCGCGCGGCCGGAGCGGACCGCGGTGTCCAGCGCCATCATCGTCTCCTCGACCGGCGTCTCGGCGTCGAAGCGGTGGCTGTAGAAGATGTCGACGTAGTCCAGCCCCATCCGGGCCAGCGACTGGTCGAGGGAGGCCAGGACGTACTTGCGTGAGCCACCGCCCTGGCCGTAGGGGCCCGGCCACATGTCGTACCCGGCCTTGGTGGAGATGACCAGCTCGTCGCGGAGGTTCGCGAAGTCCTCGCGCAGGTAGACCCCGAAGTTCTCCTCGGCGCGGCCGTAGGGAGGTCCGTAGTTGTTGGCCAGGTCGAAGTGGGTCACGCCGCGGTCGAAGGCCCGCCGCAGGATCGCCCGCTGGGTCTCCTCGGGCCGGTCGGTACCGAAGTTCTGCCACAGGCCGAGGGAGAGCGCCGGCAGCTTCAGGCCGCTCTTCCCGGTGTAGCGGTACTGCATGGAGTCGTAGCGGTCCTCGGCAGGCGTCCAGTCACTCATGCCGCCTATCCTCCCCACGGTGGTTGAGCTTGTCGAAACCACATACCGTCGAACCCATGCCGGCGACCCGAGTCCTCCCGACCGAGGAGGCCACCGCGCTCCTCGAGCTGACCCGCGAGATCGCGCAGCGCGAGCTGCTGCCGCTGGTTGCCCAGGCGGAGGCGACCGAGACCTTCCCGCGCGAGGTCTTCCGCACCCTGGGGCGTGCCGGACTGCTCGGCCTGCCCTACCCGGAGGAGTACGGCGGGGGCGCCCAGCCCTACGAGGTCTACCTGCAGGTGGTCGAGGAGATCGCCTCGGTGTGGGCCAGCGTCGGTGTCGGCGTCTCGGTGCACGCGCTCTCGTGCTTCGGACTGGCCACGGCCGGCACCGACGAGCAGCGCGAGAAGTGGCTGCCGGAGATGCTCGGCGGCGAGCTGCTGGGCGCCTACTGCCTCTCCGAGGCGCACGCCGGCTCCGACCCCGCGGCGATGACGACCAAGGCCGTCCGTGATGGCGACGAGTACGTCGTCAACGGGGCCAAGGCATGGACCACCCACGGGGGCCAGGCCGACTTCTACAAGCTGATGGCGCGCACGTCGGAGGAGAGGAACGGCATCTCCTGCTTCCTGGTGCCTGCCGACACGCAGGGCCTCTCCGCCGACCCGCCCGAGCGCAAGATGGGCCTGACCGGCTCGGCCACGGCCACGATGCGCTTCGAGGACGCCCGCGTGCCCGCAGAGCGGCTGCTCGGCCAGGAGGGCGACGGCCTGAAGATCGCGCTCGCCGGCCTGGACTCCGGCCGGCTCGGGATCGCCGCCGTCGCGGTCGGCCTGGCCCAGGGTGCCCTGGACCACGCGGTGGCGTGGGCCCGCTCGCGCGAGCAGTTCGGGAAGCCGATCATCGAGTTCCAGGGCCTCGGGTTCCTGCTGGCCGACATGGAGGCGGCGGTGCAGACCTCCCGGGCGACGTACCTGCACGCAGCACGGCTCAAGGACCGCGGGCTGCCCTTCTCGCGCGAGGCCTCGATCGCCAAGCTCACCGCGAGCGACGCCGCCATGAAGGTGACGACCGACGCGGTCCAGGTGCTCGGCGGCTACGGCTACACCCGGGACTTCCCCGTCGAGCGCTACCTGCGTGAGGCCAAGGTCACACAGATCTTCGAGGGGACCAACCAGATCCAGAGGTTGGTGATCAGTCGGTCCTTGGGTAAGAGCAACACTGGCACGCTGTACACCGATCCCCTGGAGACGCCATGACCGCCACCCTCGCCCACTTCGGCCCGGACGACCTTCCCGACCTGTCCGGCACCCGGGCGGTGGTCACCGGTGCCAACTCCGGGATCGGCTTCCACACCGCCAAGGCGCTGGCCGAGCACGGCGCCGAGGTGGTCCTCGCGTGCCGCAACCTCGACTCCGCGCGCGCAGCTGCCGTGAAGCTCCCCGGGTTGACCAGCGTCGAGGAGCTCGACCTGGCCTCCCAGAAGTCGGTGCACGTGTTCGCCGATCGCTTCGAGGGCCCGCTGGACCTCCTGATCAACAACGCCGGCGTGATGACCCCGCCGAAGTACCGCGAGACCGAGGACGGCTTCGAGCTCCAGTACGGCACCAACCACCTCGGCCACTTCGCGCTCACCGGGCTGCTGCTCCCGCACCTGCTGCAGGCCGACGCGCCGCGGGTCGTGCCGGTCGCCTCGATCGCCCACCACCGCGGCGACGAGTCGGTGCTCGAGGGCAACCCCGAGTCGTCGTACAGCCCGCAGCGCGACTACGGCAACACCAAGCTCGCCAACCTGCTCTTCGCCCGGGAGCTGCACCGGCGGGCCACCGAGGCCGGCTCGAAGCTGGTCGTCTCCGCCGCCCATCCGGGGGTCTCGGCCACCAACCTGGTCACCTCCACCGACGGCATGGGCGCCAACCCGCTCGTGCACCGGGTGATGCCCTACGTGCTGCCGATCATCCTCCAGTCCAGCGCCGCCGGGGCGAACCCGTCGCTGTGGGCAGCGACGTACGGCGAGGACGGCGGCTACGTCGGACCCACGCGGCTGCAGGAGAGCCGCGGGCGGCTGGGCAACGCCAAGCTCTCCCGACACGCGCGCAACGACGACCTGGCAGGCCGGCTGTGGACGAAGTCCGAGCAGCAGACCGGCGTCACCTACGACTTCTGAGGCTTGGCCTTCAGCAGGTGGTCGGCGACGAGCGCGCGGTAGAGGTACGGCGCCAGCGTGCGCGCGTAGGTGACGGTGAGGTGGTTGCCGTCGGCGTAGACGTTGACCCCGCCGATCAGCACGGGGCAAGTCGTGGACGTGCACAGGCGGTCGGTGAGGTCGATGAGCGCGGTGCCGGGGGTACGGCGCTGGGCCTCGCTGAGCGCGTCGTACCACCGGTCGAGGTTGGCCGCCCGGGTCATCGCGCAGCGGGCGTTCGCCTCGGAGACCGAGACCTTCGCCAGGCAGAGGTTGGGGTTCTGCGTGGGAGAGCGGACCTCCGGGTTGTCGCGCACGACCGCGACCGGCACCCCGCGTGAGGTGACCCGGCGCCAGGCCTCGGACAGGCCGCGCACCTGGGTCTCGTGGCTCCCGTAGAGGGTGACCAACCGGGCCGTGGTGAGGACCAGGTCGTAGTCCTTGGCCTTCCGGTCCAGGAGCGGGAACAGGTTCGAGCGCCAGTGGGCGCAGGTCCGGCCGATCTCGCGGCTCATGTCGACCGGGGCGGTCGACCAGGCGCACTCGCCCATCACGTACATGTCCGCGGTGATCCGGCCCTCCTCGACGAGACGGTCGACGGTGGCCATCAGCACGCGGGCGTGCGAGTCGCCGATGACTGCCACGTGCGGCAGGCCAGCGCCGGGCTTGCCGAACCGGCAGGGCACGAGCGGGTCCTTGAAGGCCCGCCAGTAGCAGGCGGCCCACGGAGGGTCGTCCTTCGCCGCGGCGTCGGGGGCCGGCACCATCACGCCGTCGAGCTCGCTGTTCGGGCAGCCCTTGGCCTGCGGAGCCATGGCGGCCGCACCGAAGCACGGCGGTTCGTGGTGCGCGATCTGCTGGGCCACCTCGACGGCGTGCTCGGCGTCGCGCTCGACGACCGTGCGCGGCACCACGCAGGCGGCGGTGAGCAGGACGGCGGCCGCGCCGGCGTAGACGAAGGTGGTGCTCGACCTGGCCAGCCCGAAGTGGCGTGCCTCCCGGACCGGGTCCTCGACGTACTTCTTGGTCAGCGCGGCCAGAGCGAGCGTGGCCAGCAGGATCGACCCGCGGTCGAGCCGGGTGAGCGGGTGGCCGGTGGCCGCCGGCAGCAGGATGATCAGCGGCCAGTGCCACAGGTAGATCGAGTAGGAGATGTCACCGATCCACTGCGCGGGTCGCAGCCCCAGCAGGCGCGAGTGCGACCACGACAGCACCGGGTCGCCCACCCAGATCACCGCGGCCGAGGCCACCACCACGACGATCGCCGCGGTGCCCGGCATCGGGGTCTTCGCGTCGAAGACGAAGGAGCAGGCCAGCAAGGCGACCAGGGCCGTCCAGCCCACGGCGCTGCGCAGCGCGAGTCGGCCGGCGGCGGCAGGCGCGAAGGCAAGCAGTGCCCCCGCGCCGAACTCCCAGGCTCGCGCGGTGGTGGCGAAGTAGGCCCAGGCGGGGTTGTGGACGGTGATCCAGAGCGAGTAGCCGAGGCTGGCGACGGTCCCCAGGGCCAGCACCGCGAAGACGGTCGGCAACCGGCCTCGCGACCACCGGGCCGCCAGCCAGAGGGCGAGCAGGACCAGCAGCGGCCAGACGAGGTAGAACTGCTCCTCCGCCGAGAGCGTCCAGTAGTGCTGGGCCGGCGAGGGCGTGTTCTGAGCCGCGAGGTAGTTCACCGAGTTGAGCGCCAGCGCCCAGTTCTCGACGTAGAGCCCGGCCGCGAGGATCTCCCCGAAGAACTGGTGCCACAGCAGCTTCGGCTCCAGCAGGAGCACGCCCAGCGCCGACACCGCCAGCACGAGGTACGACGCCGGCAGCAGCCGGCGCATCCGCCGGGCCCAGAAACGGCTCAGGCTGACCGAGCCGGACCGGTCGACCTCGCGCAGCAGCAGCGAGGTGATCAGGAACCCGGAGATGACGAAGAAGACGTCGACCCCGATGTAGCCGCCCGAGAGCCGCCCGGGCCACAGGTGGAACAGGACGACCAGCAGCACGGCGACCGCGCGAAGCCCCTGGATCTCCCGGCGCACCGTCCGACCATACAAAGTCACACGCGATCCTTGCCGCCGCACGAGCTCGAGCACCTCATCGGTCGTGCCGGGTAGCCGAGAGCTCCCGGTCATGAACTGCTGACCGGGAGCTCGACGCTGGTGCGCGAGGGGGGAGTTGAACCCCCACGCCCTTTCGGGCACACGGACCTGAACCGTGCGCGTCTGCCTATTCCGCCACTCGCGCGTGAAGCGAACGACAGGCTATCCCAGCCCGTCTCACCCGCCCAAACCGGGCGCAGGCCCGTCCACGCCCGCCCGATACCATCGCGTCACGTCCAGGGAGCCAGACCTGCACCTAACCCGAGGGGAGGCACCGTGAGCGGCCTGCAACGATTCGAGAACCGGCTCGAGCAGATGATCTCCGGTGTCTTCGCCCGCACCTTCCGCTCCGCCGTGCAACCGGTGGAGATCGCCTCCGCGCTCAACCGCGAGGTCGACAACTCCGCCCAGATCCTCAGCCGCGACCGCAGGCTGGTGCCGAACAACTTCCACGTCGAGCTCTCGGCCACCGATCACGAGAAGCTCGAGGGCCTCGGACCCCAGCTCCCCCGCGAGCTGACCGAGATGCTGCGCGCGCACGCCGCCCAGCAGTCCTACGTGTTCACCGGCCCGGTGAGCATCTCCCTGGAGTCCAGCGACGACCTGACCACGGGTCGCTTCCGGGTGCGCAGCCAGGCGATCGCGAGCTCCAACCTCGCCCAGGGCGACCCCACCGACACCCAGGTACGCCGGGCCACCGCGACGCTCCTGATCAACGGCGAGAACCTGCCCCTGGCGCCGCCCGGCATCGTGATCGGCCGGGGCAACGACGCCGACCTGCGCATCGAGGACCCCGGGGTCTCCCGCAGGCACATCGAGATCCGGGTGGAGGAGCCGCAGGACGCCCAGACCGGCCCCCGGATCAGCGTGCACGACCTGGGCTCGACCAACGGCGTCTCGGTCAACGGCAAGCGCGTCGACCACGCAGTGCTCGCCGACGGTGCCACGATCAGGATCGGCAACACCACCATGTCCCTGCGGATCAAAGGCGGTTGAGCGTTTGTCCGCGCTGACGCTCGTGCTGATCAGGTTCGCCTACCTGGCGATCCTGTGGATCTTCGTGCTCTCGTGCATCTCGGTGATCCGCTCGGACATGTTCGGTGCCCGCGTGGCCCGCCAGCCGGACGGCCAGACGCGCACCGAGCGGCGCGCCCGCAAGCGTTCCAGGCCCGCGAAGCCCCGCAAGGGCGCGCCCACGCAGGTCGTCATCGTCGAAGGCGGCAACAAGGGCGAGACGGTCTCCCTCGACGAGGCCCCGCTGCTGATCGGCCGCG
This sequence comes from uncultured Actinomycetota bacterium, assembly GCA_963794435.1. GTDB lineage: Bacteria > Actinomycetota > Actinomycetes > Propionibacteriales > Nocardioidaceae > Marmoricola. Next base: position 131,485 of record CAWCDX010000006.1, on the reverse strand, counting down.
GCAGCGACGCCGCGATCCGGCTCGACGACGACTACGTCTCCACCCGGCACGCCCGGATCGCCTCCTCCGGCGAGCAGTGGTTCGTCGAGGACCTCGGCTCCACCAACGGCACCTACGTCGGCACCTCGCGGATCTCCCAGGCCACCACCATCAACCTCGGCACCAAGGTCCGCATCGGCAAGACGATCCTGGAGCTGCGCAAGTGAGGCTCCGGTACGCCGCCCTCTCCGACGTCGGCCGGGTCCGCAAGGACAACCAGGACTCCGGGTACGCCGGCCCGCACCTGCTCGTGATCGCCGACGGCGTCGGTGGGTCCGCGCGCGGCGACATCGCCAGCACCGCCACCGTGGAGATGCTCCGCAAGCTCGACGCAGCGCCGCAGGAGGGCGGTCCGGACGAGATCCTCGGCGCCCTCGCCGGAGCCATCCACCGCAGCCACGACCGGATCGCCCAGCTGGTGCGGGAGTTCCCCGAGATCGAGGGCACCAGCAGCACCGTCACGGCCGCGATCTTCGACGGCACCCAGCTCGGGGTCGGTCACGTCGGCGACAGCCGCGGCTACCTGCTGCGCGACGGAGCGCTCTCCCAGCTGACCACCGACCACACCTTCGTGCAGAGCCTGATCGACGAGGGGCGGATCACCGAGGAGGAGGCGCGGGTCCACCCGCACCGCAACCTGATCCTCCGCGCGGTCGACGGGGTCCACGAGCCCGAGCCCGACGTCTTCGCCCTCGAGGCGGCGCCGGGTGACCGGCTGCTGCTGTGCTCCGACGGCTGCTCCGGCTCCCTGGACGACGAGGCCCTGCGCGGGCTGCTGGCCGAGGGCACCCCGGAGGAGGCAGCTGCCGAGCTGGTGCGCTCCTCACTGGCTGCGGGCAGCACCGACAACGTCACCGTGGTGGTGGCCGACGTGGTCGAGGACGACGAGGAGGCTGCGCCGAGCGCCCCCGTGGTCGTCGGCGCCGCGGCCGAGACGCCCAAGCGGCGGCCGATGGGCGGGCGCGCTGCCCGCAACGCCGACACCGGAGAGCTGCCGGCCATCACCGACGACGTGGACTCCGAGGAGGCGCGCTACGCCCCGCGGGCGCCGAGCCGGCACGGGTGGGCCCGCCGGCTCGCGATCCTCGCGCTGGTCCTCGTCCTCGCCGCCCTCGTCGCCGTCGCCGGGTACAAGTGGACCCAGAACCAGTACTTCGTCGCCAACGACGGCGACCACGTCGTCGTCTACCAGGGCGTGGAGGCGGACCTCCCCGGCATCACCATGCACCACGTCAAGGAGGACAGCCCCTACGTGCTGGCCGACCTGCCGCCGTACCGCGCCCGCCAGGTGCGAGACGGCATCAGCGCCGACAGCCTCACCGACGCCCGCGCGGTGATCCGGAGCCTGCGCACCGACGTCACCTGCCCGCCCTCGCCGACGCCGACGCCGACCCCCACCCCCACCCCCACCAAGAAGGCGACCGCGCGCCCGGGGAAGAAGGCCACGGCGCGTCCCTCGGCCACCCCCAAGCCCTCGCCCACCCCGACCGCCACCGCGACGACCTCACCGTCACCCGCAGCGACCCACACCCCTGCGGTGTGCCTCGAGACGCCATGAGTGCCCGCCAAGCTGCTCCCACCGGCCTGATGGGCTTCGTGCACCGGCGACGCCGCGGCGCGGAGCTGGTGCTGCTCTTGATGAGCCTGGTGGTCGGGATCGGCGGCTACGCTGCGGTCGGCCTCGGTGTCGACGGCCAGACCCCGGTCGACCTCTACACCTACGGCGCCTGGCTGGCCGGCCTGGTGATCGCCTGCCACATCGTGATCCGGATCTTCGCCGAGTACGCCGACCCGATCATGCTGCCGATCGTCTCCGCCCTGAACGGGATCGGCCTGGCGATGATCCACCGCATCGACCTCGCCGACCAGAGCAGCCACGCGGACGCGAAGACCTTCGCCGGCACCCAGCTGGTCTGGATGACGATCGGCGTCGTCGGCTTCATCACCGTGATCGTGGTGCTGCGCGACCACCGGCGCCTGCAGGCGTTCACCTACACCGCTGGGCTCGCTGCGATCGTGCTGCTCCTGCTGCCGCTCGCACCGGGCATCGGCCGGCGCATCAACGGCGCCCGGATCTGGATCCACGTCGGCCCGATGAGCTTCCAGCCGGGCGAGGTCGCCAAGATCCTGCTCGTGGTGGCCTTCGCCGGCTACCTCGTGGTGCACCGCGACGCCCTGGCACTCGCCGGGCGGCGGTTCCTGTTCGTCGACCTGCCCCGAGGTCGCGACCTCGGGCCGATCCTGGCGATGTGGCTGCTCTCGCTCGGCATCCTGGTCTTCCAGCGCGACCTCGGCTCCTCGCTGCTGTTCTTCGGGCTCTTCCTGGTGATGCTCTACACCGCCACCGAGCGGCCGGGCTGGCTCGTGGTGGGCGGCATCATGTTCGCCGTCGGCGCCTACGGCAGCTACCTGGCCCTGGGCCACGTCCAGGCGCGGGTCGACGCGTGGCTGCACACCTTCCGGCCCGGCGTGAACTCCTTCCAGATCGTGCAGGGCCTCTACGGGATGGCGTACGGCGGCCTGGTCGGCCGCGGCCTGGGACAGGGCAACCCGCAGATCACGCCGTACTCCTACTCCGACTTCATCGTGCCCTCGCTCGGCGAGGAGCTGGGGCTCACCGGGGTGATGGCGGTGATCCTGCTCTACGGGATCCTGGTGGAGCGGGGTCTGCGCACGGCGCTGATCTGCCGTGACGACTTCGGCAAGCTGATGGCCTCCGGCCTCGCGATCGTGGTCGCGCTGCAGGTGTTCGTGGTCGTCGGCGGCGTCACCAAGCTGATCCCGTTGACCGGTCTGACCACGCCGTTCCTCTCCTACGGCGGCAGCAGCCTGGTGGCCAACTGGGTCCTGGTCGCGTTGCTGCTGCGCATCTCCGACCAGGCCCGCCGGCCACCTCCGGAGCTGGTCGAGCCCGACGAGGACTACGACGCGGACGCCACCCAGGTGGTGCGGCTGCGATGAACCGACCGATCCGCAACCTGTCCGTGGCGTGCATGGTGCTGTTCCTCGCGCTGCTGGTCAACGCCACCTTCGTGCAGTACTGGCAGGCCGACAGCCTGAGCTCGCTCAGCGCTCACCCCGACAACAAACGTGTCCGCGACGCGGAGTTCGCCCGCGAGCGGGGCGCGATCCTGGTGCGCGGCAAGGCGGTCGCGGAGTCGAACAAGACCCACGACGAGTACAAGTACCAGCGCACCTATCCCAGCGGGCTCGAGTACGCCCACCTCACCGGCTTCTTCTCCCGTGACTGGGGCCTCGGCGGGATCGAGTCGAGCCAGAACTCGATCCTCTCCGGGAGCGACTCCGCCTTGTTCGTCAACCGGGTCATCGACCTCGTCGACAACCAGTCGCCGCAGGGCGGGAGCGTCTCGCTCACGATCAACCCCAAGGCCCAGCAGGCGGCCTACCAGGGCCTGAAGAACCTCGGCCAGACCGTGCAGGGCGCCGTGGTGGCCCTCGAACCCAGCACCGGCAAGATCCTGGCGATGGTCTCCAGCCCGGCCTACGACCCGAACCGGCTGGCCAGCCACGACTTCGTCCAGGTGGGGAAGACCAAGGCACGGCTGGAGAACAGCAAGCTGAGACCGCTGGACAACCGCGCGATCGAGGAGGTCCTGCCGCCGGGCTCGACGTTCAAGCTGGTCACGGCGGCAGCCGCCCTGGACTCCGGGAAGTACACGCCGGACACCAAGGTGCCCGGCGGCGCCAGCCTCGACCTGCCGCAGACCAGCAAGAACCTGGTCAACGAGAACCGCGGCGGGTGCGGTGGCGACAAGATCACCCTCACCCGTGCCCTCGAGGTCTCCTGCAACGTCTCCTTCGGCGCGGTCGGGCTCGACCTGGGCGACGACGCGATCCGGGCCACCGCCGAGAAGTTCGGCTGGGGAACCCGCACCTTCCACGACCTCGACGACTCCCTGACCCGCCAGGCGATCAGCCGCTTCCCCGCGAACCCCGACAAGCCGCAGACCGCGCTCTCGGCCATCGGCCAGTTCGACGTCGCCGCCACCCCGCTGCAGATGGCGATGGTCGCCGCCGGCATCGCCAACAACGGCACCGTGATGAAGCCCTACCTCGTCGACGACATCAAGTCGCCCAAGCTCGACTCGATCAGCAAGACCGAGCCGGAGCCGATGCCCGACCAGCCGGCGATCAAACCCTCCACCGCGCGCGACCTGACCCAGATGATGGTCTCGGTCGTCGACAACGGCACCGGCACCACCGCGCAGATCCCGGGCGTCGAGGTCGCCGGCAAGACCGGCACGGCGCAGAGCGCGCCCGACCGGCCGCCGTACGCCTGGTTCGTCTCGTTCGCTCCGGCCAACGACAACCCCTCGGTCGCGGTGGCCGTGCTGGTGCAGGACGCCGGCGTGGCCCGCGACCAGATCTCCGGAAGCGGCCTGGCGGGTCCGATCGCCAAGTCGGTGATGGAGGCGGTGATCGGCAAGTGACGTCCCAGAGCTCCGAGGGCCGCTACGTCCGCGAGTCCCGGATCGCCACCGGCGGCATGGGTGAGGTGTGGCGCGCCCGCGACGCCGTGCTGGGTCGCGAGGTGGCGCTGAAGATCCTCAAGCCGGAGTACTCCGACGACGCCACCTTCCGCGCCCGGTTCGAGGCCGAGGCCCGGCACGCCGCGGGGCTGCATCACCCGGGCATCGCGTCGGTCTACGACTACGGCCTCCTGGAGGAGGGGCACACGCCGTACCTGGTGATGGAGCTGGTCGAGGGCAAGCCGATGTCGGAGCTGCTCGCCGGCGGCAGGTCCTTCGATCCCGAGCGGGCCCGGGAGCTGATCGCGCAGGTGGCCGAGGCACTGGCCGTCGCCCACGCCGCCGGTGTCGTGCACCGCGACGTGAAGCCGGCCAACCTGATCGTCACCCCCGACGGCACCGTGAAGGTCACCGACTTCGGCATCGCGCGCGCCGTCGACTCGGTGCCGATCACGATGACCGGGCAGGTCATGGGGACCCCGCACTACCTCGCCCCCGAGCAGGCCCGGGGCGAGCAGGCCACCGCGGCCAGCGACGTCTACGCCCTCGGGGTCGTGCTCTTCGAGTGCCTGGCCGGGCACCGCCCCTTCAGCGCCGACTCCCCGGTCTCCACCGCCCTGGCCCACCTCCACCAGGACGTTCCCGAGCTGCCGGCCAGCGTGCCGGCCGACCTCGTGACCATCGTGAACAAGGCGATGGCCAAGGACCCTGCCGCGCGGTACGCCGACGGGGCCGAGCTCGCCGCGGCACTGCGCGGGAAGAAGCCGGCGACACGCGTCCCGCCGGTGGCGCCGCCCGCCGACGCCACCCGGGTGATGACCGGCGTCGCCGCAGCACCGGTCGTGACCGCCCCGGTCGCGGCGGCCGAGAGCGAGGAGTCGGGGTCGCGGTGGTGGCTCTACGCCCTCGTGGGCCTCGCCGTGCTGGCCGTCGTGCTGCTGCTCCTGTTCCGTCCGTGGGAGGACTCGAGCACCACCCCCCCGGACCCGGGGCCCACCACCCCCTCGGCGTCGCCCACCACCCCCACGCCCACGCCCTCGCCGAGCCAGACGCCCACCGAGTCGTCGAGCCCCACCGCGTCGGCCACCCCGCAGGTCGAGATCAACCCCGACTCCTACATCGGCAAGCCTGTCGACCAGGCACGTAGCCAGCTGCGCGCCATGGGCATGCAGACCACCACGCAGACGGTCGACAACCCCGGTGGCCAGGACGAGGGGACCGTCGCCGGGGTCAGCCCGACCGGCCAGGTCGACAAGGGCTCCACCATCACGCTGCAGGTCTACGGTCCGGAGCCGAGCGCCGGGACCACCTCGCCAGGCCCAGGGAACGGCCCAGGGAAGGGCCCAGGGAACGGCGGCGGGAACGGCGGCGGGAACGGCAACGGCGGCGGGAACGGCGGAGGAGGAGGGTGAGGCGCGATGGCTGAACCGCACCGCATCGGCGGACGCTACGAGCTCGGCGAGCTGCTGGGCCGCGGCGGCATGGCCGAGGTCCGCAAGGGCACCGACGTACGCCTGGGGCGCACGGTCGCCATCAAGCGGCTGCGCACCGACCTCGCCAGCGACGCCACCTTCCAGGCCCGGTTCCGGCGCGAGGCGCAGTCGGCGGCCTCGCTGAACAACACCCGGATCGTCTCGGTCTACGACACCGGCGAGGAGACCTCCACCGACGGCAGCAACGTCGCCCAGCCCTACATCGTGATGGAGTACGTCGCCGGCCGGACGCTGCGCGACATCCTGCGCGAGGGCCGCAAGATCCTTCCCGAGCGGGCCCTGGAGATCACCTCCCAGGTGCTCGAGGCGCTCGACTACAGCCACCGCGCGGGCATCATCCACCGCGACATCAAGCCCGGCAACGTGATGCTCACCCCCGCCGGCGACGTCAAGGTGATGGACTTCGGCATCGCCCGCGCCGTCTCCGACGCCTCGAGCACGATGACGCAGACCGCCGCGGTGGTCGGCACCGCGCAGTACCTCTCCCCCGAGCAGGCCCGGGGGGAGAACGTCGACTCCCGCTCCGACGTCTACTCGACCGGGTGCCTGCTCTACGAGCTGCTCACCGGCCGGCCGCCGTTCGTGGGCGACAGCCCCGTCTCGGTGGCCTACCAGCACGTCCGGGAGCAGGCGCTGCCGCCGTCGAGCCACGACGAGGAGCTCACCCCCGAGATCGACGCGATCGTGATGAAGTCGCTGGCCAAGAACGTCGGCGACCGGTACCCGAGCGCGGCGGCCATGCGGGCCGACATCGACCGGTACCTCGAGGGCAAGCCGGTCCAGGCGCCCCCGGTGGCGGCCGTCGCGGCCTCTCCCTACCCCCCGACCGACTCACCGACCCAGGTCGTGGGCGCGGTCACCGACGTCGCGGAGGAGCCCGAGGAGCGCAAGCGACGCGGTCCGCTCGCCCTGCTGATCATCCTGCTGGTCGCCCTGATCGCGGCCGCCCTGATCTTCGGACCCAAGCTCTTCGAGTCCTCCCCCAACCAGGTGCAGGTGCCCACGGTCACCGGGATGACCCGCACCGATGCCGAGACGGCCCTGCGCAACGCCGGGCTCGAGGTCGGCACCGTCACCGAGGCCTCCAGCGAGAGCGTGGCGAGCGGGCGGGTGATCTCGCAGGACCCGCAGGCGGGCGACGGGGCGGACACCGGCAGCGGTGTCGACTTCGTGGTCTCCAACGGCAAGCCGCAGGTGACCCTGCCCGACGTGGTGGGCCAGGACAAGAACGACGCCGCCGACCAGCTGCGGGCCTCCGGCCTGCGCGTGGTGCTCACCCAGCGCGACGTCGACGACCCCAAGGACCAGGTCGTGGCCATGCAGCCGACGGCCGGCACCAAGGTGGCCGACGGCTCGAAGGTCACCCTGTTCTGGTCCGACGGACCAGAACAGGTGCCCTCGGTGGTCGGCAAGACCGAGGACCAGGCGCGCCAGCTCATCCAGGACGCCGGGTTCAAGGTGAGCACGGTGACCGACGCGACGACCAAGGCCGAGAAGGGCACGGTGCTGCAGCAGAGCCCGCCGTCAGGTCAGACCCTCGACAAGGGCAGCACGGTCACGATCGTGGTCTCCACCTACACCCCGCCGACACCGACCCCGACGCCCACTCCGACGCCGACGCCGACCGCGACCCCGACCCTGCCGAGCCCCTAGCTAGCCGGTCGACCGGGGCGGCTGGCCGGGCGGCGGCGCGGGCTTGGCGTAACGCAGCATCTCCGGGGCGTCGTACCCGGGGAGCTTCTCGTCCGGGGAGCGGGAGACGCTGTAGCCGAGGTCGTAGGCACGCACGTAGGTCAGGTAGCCGGCGATGTAGTCGCTGGAGTCCAGGGCGTCCTTCATCGCGCCCACGTCCCCGACCGCCCTGATGACGTACGGCGGGGCGTAGGGCACGCCGTGCAGGACCACGGTGTTGCCGACGCACTTGATGCCGGTCGTGCTGACCACCCGCTGGTTCTGCAGGGTCATCGCCTCCGCCCCACCGCTCCACAGGGCGTTGACCACCGCCTGGATGTCCTGCTGGTGCACCACGAGCTGGTCGGCCGTGGTCTCCCCGTCCTTGACCGCCCGGTCGACGTCCTGCTTCGGGGCGTCGCGCAGGGTGACGGTGAGCGCCGGACCGTGCACGGGGTCGAGCCCGGCCGGCCCCTTCAGCGCATCCACCTGCTGCTGTACCTGCGAGACCTGCTGGTCCTCCACGTTCTTGCCGAGGCGGTCGACCTGGCGGTTGAGGCTGGCGACCTGGCGCTGCAGGTCGTCGGTGCGCTGCCGTTCCTGCCGGACGACGGTGTCGAGGTCGGTCACGCTCGCTCCGCGCAGGTCCAGGCCGTGGGAGTCGAGGCTGCTCGCCACGAACAGGGCGCCGGCCACCACGAAGACCACGACCGCGCCGATCCGCCAGCGCGCGGGCAGCCGCCAACGCCCCGAGCCGGACCTGGTCTTCACGGGGCGCCTGCCTCCTCGTGGGTCGTCGTTGACTACGCTTGCGCTGCGAGTTTGGCATGCTCACCCCAGCAGTCCCCCCTTTGGAGGAGAAGCACGTGTCCAAGCGGTCCGCGCACAATCCGGTCGTGATCGCCAGCGGTTACGAGACCTCGATGGTGCGCACGGTCATCGCCGCGGGCCTCGTGGTGGTGGGGATCATCTGGATCGCCCTCTACGTCAACGTCGCCAAGGACGCGGCGGTCTTCGCCGGGGTCGGCAAGAAGCCCAGCAACCCGCTGCCGTTCATGGCCGACCTGGACAAGTGGAACTACGCGATCGGCTTCGGCCTGATCTTCGCCGGCCTGGTGGCCGCGGCGAACAAGAAGACTCCCCTGGGCCGGGGTCGTGGCGTGGTGGTCGGGATGCTGGGCTGCTTCCTGTTCGGCCTGGTGTGGATCGTCCTGTACTACTTCACCGGCTCCGACAGCCCGATCCCGGTGATGAAGGACCTCGGGCAGTACAACCTGATCATCGGCATCGGCTTCATGGCGACCGGCTTCGCCTACGCCGTCAAGTGGGAGTGACGCCCCGAATCACACGGATGTAGTTCTCCACAGGGTTGTACACAGCTGTGGACAACCGCCCCGTGCTCGCCAGGCTCAGCTCAGCGCCTGGGCGCGGGCCAGGATCGCGACGACCGCCAGCAGCGCCACGGCTCCGGTCACCGACCACTGGACCAGCGAGCGGTGCGAGCGGGGGGCGTAGATCATCGCCGCGCCGAGCACCACGCCGCCCAGGAGACCGCCGAGGTGCCCCTGCCAGCTGATCCCGCCGAGGGTGAAGGTGAGCACCAGGTTGATCCCGATCCAGCCGAACACCGATCGGGCCTGCCCACCCACCTTGAGCGCGAGCACGGCGAGGGCGCCCATCAGACCGAAGATCGCCCCGGAGGCTCCGAGGGTCTGGACGTTCGGTGCCGAGAACCACATCACGGCAGCCGACCCGACCAGGCCGGAGACCAGGTAGACCGCGAGGAAGCGGGCGCGGCCCAGCACCTGCTCGAGGATGGGGCCGAGGAAGTACAGCGCCAGCATGTTGAACCCGATGTGCAGCACCTCGACATGGGTGAACACCGAGGTCATCACCTGCCAGTACGCGCCGTCGCTGACGCCGGTGATGACCTGCCCCGTGCGGCCGTCGCGCGCCGACTGCGGCAGCAGGGCGAGGACGTCGAGGAGCCGGCTGCGCGCCCCTCCCGTCGCCTGGATCGCCAGCCAGACCACCGCGTTGGCCGCGATCAGCGCATACGTCGTCAGGCGCGGGTCGGCCACCCGCGTCCCGCCGTACGGCGCGCGGGCCTGGCGGGTCGTGCGGGTGCCCTCCTCGACGCAGCTCGGGCACTGGAACCCCACCGCGGCCGAGCGCATGCAGTCCGGGCAGATCGGCCGGTCGCAGCGCTGGCAGCGGATCCACGTCTCCCGGTCGGTGTGCCGGTAGCAGGTGGGCGCGGTGGGCGGGCTGGTCACCCGCGCGCGATCTCCACGGACTCGATCACCACGGGCTCGACCGGGCGGTCGCCGGCACCGGTCGGCGTCGTGGCGATGGCGTCGACGACGTCGCGACTCGGCTGGTCGGCGACCTCGCCGAAGATGGTGTGCCGCCGATTCAGGTGCGGGGTCGGGCCCACCGTGATGAAGAACTGCGAGCCGTTGGTGCCCGGACCCGCGTTGGCCATCGCCAACAGGTAGGGGCGGTCGAACTGCAGCTCGGGATGGAACTCGTCCTTGAAGGTGTAGCCCGGGCCGCCCGTGCCGGTCCCGAGGGGGCAGCCGCCCTGGATCATGAATCCGTCGATGACGCGGTGGAAGCCCAGACCGTCGTAGTACCGCTCGCCGCTGCGGCCGGCATCGTCGTGGTACTCCTTGGTGCCCTCGGCCAGGCCGACGAAGTTCTCGACCGTCGTCGGCGCGTGGTTCGGGAGCAGGGTGATCAGGATGTCGCCACGGTTGGTCTTCAGCGTGGCCGTCAGGTCCGACATGGGTGCCTTTCCGCAGGTGTCTCGTGAGATACGCACCCGATCCTGCCATGGTCCCCCTGACCGGCCCGCCTACCCATCGCCCACGTGCTGACACGGGTTTATTTCCCGCGCGCGTCCGGGCAGGATGGGTGGACAGGCCATCGGGCCATCGACGAGAGGGACCAGAAAAAAGATGTTCAAGAAGAGCAGCAAGGACACCCTCGTGGAGCAGGCCCAGGGCCTTGCCAGCGACATCTCCGAGGCGATCGCTCCCCATGTCGAGCGCGCGCAGAAGGAGCTCGGACCACGGTTGTCCGACGCCAGGGACGCGATCGGGCCGAAGCTCTCCGAGGCCCGCGGCCAGGCAGCGCCGTACGTCGAGTCCGCACGTGACGTGCTGGTCAAGGACGTGGTGCCGGCCGTGAAGCAGGCCGCCGCAGATGTCGCCGAGCAGGCCGCGCCGGTCGTCGAGGAGGCCAAGCGGCGCGGAGCCAACGCCGCCGACGCCCTGGCCGGGGAGCCGAAGAAGAAGGGCGGCAAGAAGAAGTGGTTCCTGCTCGCCGCGCTGGCCGGTGGGGCTGCCTTCGCCGCCAAGAAGCTCGGCGGTGGCAGCAAGGAGTCGGCCAACTGGCAGTCGTCGTACACCCCCGCGCCCAGCCCGGCGCCCAGCCCGGCCACGCCCCCGGCGCCCCCGAGCCCGTCCGCCCCGGCTGGTGGAGCCCACCTCGCCGGCGCCGACGACGCCGCCGGCGCCAACCCCGGTGAGTCGATCGCCGACTCGATCGAGGAGCCGCACCCGGTGACCACGCCCGACGCCCCCGCCGAGGAGGTCGAGGTCGACGGCGCTGCCGCCGAGGGAGACGCCGCGCCTCCGAGTGCCAAGAAGAAGGCCTGAGGCCTAGGCCGAGACCAGCTCCGGGTACTCGCTCTCGACCCGGCGGATGGCCCGCGCCTCGGCCCAGAAGCTGAGGAACGGCACGGTGCCGCACAGCAGCGTCACCACGGTGAACGTCATCGGCCACTTGGCGCGCAGCGACAGCATGAAGGCGACCAGCAGGAACGCCATGTAGATGAAGCCGTGGGCGGTGCCGAGCACCATGTTGATGTTCGCGCCGAGGACCTGCAGCCTCGAGCCGACCGGCAGCACGCTCGGGAACAGGTTGTGCACGTGCTCCAGCGGCACGCCGATGATCAGCAGGGTGATGATGGACAGGCCGACCACGGTGGCCAGCACCTTGTAGGCCGTCAGCAGAGGCTTCACGGCAGCCAACCTAACCGGCGGCAGGTTGCTCCTCCCTGACAGCCTCCTCGGCCGCGACCTCGAGCTGGTCACGGCACCAGCGCACCCACACGTAGACCGCGAAGCCGCCGAAGATCCACCACTGGAAGGCGTAGAGCAGGTTGCGCAGGTGGTCGGTGCTGGAGACCTCGGGGATCGACTCCGGGGTGACCTGGCGCAGCCCGGCGTCGCCGCTCGAGCCGGTCGACGCGTCCTTCTGGACGACGAAGCCGCTGTAGAGATCGGCGTCGACGCGCTGCACGAGGCTGGCGACCCGCATCTCCGGGATGATGTCGTCGTCGGGGTTGGCATCGGTGGCTCCGGAGCCCTCCGAGGGCTGCAGCCACCCGGTCACCTGGACCTTCCCGGTGGCCGGCGACGCCTGGGGCCGGGGCGCCCAGCCGCGCACGACGGGCATCGCGCTGCGCCCGACCAGCACCGGCGTGACCACCCAGTACCCGCGCTTCCCGTCCAGCTCGCGGTCGCGCACGTACAGCGTGCTCTGCGGCATCCACCGCCCCGTGAACCGCACCGGCTGCCCGAGGTACCGGCCCGGAAACGCCTCGTCACCGCCCATCACCGCGCTGAGCGCCTTCGGCGCGGCCGTCGTGAGGTCCGTGGTCGCCGCCTCGCGCCCGGCCCGCCACACGTGCAGCTGCCAGATCCCGAGCGCCACCGCCGCAGCCAGCGCCACCACCATCACCAGGTGCGCCCCCCAGTACCGAGGAGCCAGCAGCGCACGCACCCGGCAAGGGTACGGGCGGGTGCTGGAGCCGGTTTCCCAGGTTGAGAACCCACGCTGTCTCTGAGCGGCTAGCTCTCGACGTACACGGCGAGGGTGTCGGCGTGCACGCCGTCGTACTTCATCGCCTCCGCACCCTCCGAGCTCTCCATCACCTTCTGGAAGGCGTCCATGTCGGCCACGTCCATGCTCAGTCCGACGTGGTTGGCCCTCGACGGATCGACGAAGGTGCGGATGTCGCTCGCGACGGAGGCGAAGACCTCTTCGCGCTTGGGTGAGGCGAGCCAGTGGGCGACGTCGTCGACTTCGTGGGTGGCGATCAGCTTGGGCATGATGCGTTCCTGTCTCCAGAGCCCACCGGTGGGCGGGCCGCTTGGGACGCTACTCGCGGTTGCGGCGCACGGCCACGGGAGAAAACGGGCGCGTCTCGTAGCAGGATGAGCGCCATGGCCACGCTGATCTACGTGACGAACACCTCCCTCGACGGCTACATCGAGGACGAGCGCGGTGCCTTCGACTGGTTCCCGCCCGACGACGAGGTGTTCGCGTTCACCACCGACCTGGTGCGGTCCGTGGGCACGTTCGTCTACGGGCGTCGCCTGTACGAGGCGATGTCTGTCTGGGAGACCGACCCCGCGCTGGCCGCGCAGTCCGCTCCGATGGCCGACTTCGCGACCGCGTGGCGGGCCGCGGACAAGGTCGTCTACTCCTCGACCCTGGCCGAGGCGTCGACCGCGAGGACCAGGCTCGAGCCTCGCTTCGACCCGGCGGGAGTCCAGGAGCTGAAGGCCTCGGTCAGCCGCGATCTCATGCTGGGAGGGGCGAACCTCGCGGCGCAGGCCTTCCGGGCCGGCTTGGTCGACGAGTGCCAGCTGCTCGTCTGGCCCGCAGCCGTCGGTCGGGGCAAGCCGGCACTGCCGACCGACATGCGCATCGACCTCGAGCTCCTCGACGAGCGCCGCTTCGGGAACGGCGTCGTGCTGCTGCGCTATGCAGTGACCGGTGGAGCCTAGGGGCTCGAACCCTACGACCGGTGGAGCCTAGGGGACTCGAACCCCTAACCCCCTGCTTGCACAGCCCAGAAATGGCAGAGCCGCTACCAATTGCGCCAAGGCCGTACGGACCGGTGGAGCCTAGGGGACTCGAACCCCTAACCCCCTGCTTGCAAAGCAGGTGCGCTACCAATTGCGCCAAGGCCCCTGGTGGAGCTGTGGAACCGGCTCAGGCGCGCTCGACCGGGTCGGTGGCCTGCTGCCACAGGTCCTGCTCGTGCCGGCTCTCGTCCATCTTCCGCTTGGCGAAGACGGCACCGGCAGCGGCGAGCGCGATGAACAGGATCTTCTTCATCCGTGCCTCCTCGTGTGTCGATCCGAGGGCACACTCTAGACGAGCCGGGTCAGTCGGCGAGTGGGCGGAACCCCCGCAGCCGCAGGCTGTTCATCACCACGAAGACCGACGAGAACGCCATCGCGGCGCCCGCGATCATCGGGTCGAGCAGGCCGGCAGCGGCGAGCGGGATCGCGGCCACGTTGTAGCCGAAGGCCCAGACCAGGTTGCCCTTGATCGTGGCGAGCGTACGACGGGACAACCGGATCGCATCCGCCGCGGCCCGGAGGTCGCCGCGCACGAGGGTGAGGTCACTGGCCTCGATGGCGATGTCGGTGCCGGTGCCCATCGCGATGCCGAGGTCGGCCTGGGCCAGCGCAGCCGCGTCGTTCACGCCGTCGCCGACCATGGCCACGACCCGTCCCTCGGACTGCCATCGCTCGACAGCCTCCGCCTTGGCTGCCGGCAGCACCCCGGCGACCACGTCGGTGGCGGGGATGCCGACGCGGGCGGCGACGTCGAGGGCAACCGCTTCTCGGTCGCCGGTGAGCAGCATCGGTCGCAGCCCGAGGTCACGCAGCCGGGCGACGGCCGCAGGGGAAGACTCCTTGACCGTGTCCTCGACCACGAGCAGGCCCCTCGCGGAGGCGTCCCAGCCGATCGCCACCACGGTGCCGGGACGATCCAGGTCCAGCGGGGCCGGCAGCGGCATCTCCTGCTCGGCGAGCAGCGACGGCCGCCCGACGACGACCGCGTGGCCCTCGACCGTCCCGCGGACGCCCAGACCCGGGAGTGCGGCGAAGTCCGACACCTCCGGTCGCGCCGAAGACCCCGCGGCGATCGCCCGCGCGATCGGGTGCTCCGAGGCGCCTTCGAGAGCGGCCGCCAGGCGCAGCACCTGCGCGGCGTCCTCCCCCTCCGCTGCGACGACCTCGGTCAGGGCCATCGCCCCGGTGGTGACGGTGCCGGTCTTGTCGAGCACGACGGTGTCCACGCGGCGGGTCTGCTCGAGCACCTCGGGGCCGGTGATCAGGATGCCCAGCTGCGCGCCGCGGCCGGTGCCGACCATCAACGCGGTCGGGGTGGCCAGGCCGAGGGCGCAGGGGCAGGCCACGACCAGCACCGCCACCGCCGCGGTCAACCCGGACGCCCAGCCACCGCCGGCCAGGAGCCACCCGGCGAGCGTGAGAGCAGCGACCACGAGGACGGCCGGCACGAACACGGCCGAGACCCGGTCGGCCAGCCGCTGGGCCTGTGCCTTGCCGTTCTGGGCCTCCTCCACCAGCCGGGCCATCTGCGCCACCTGGGTGTCCGCGCCGACGCCGGTCGCGCGCACGACCAGGCGGCCGCCGACGTTCACGGTGCCGCCCACGACGGTGTCCCCGACGCTCACCTCGACAGGCACCGGCTCACCGGTGATCACTGCTGTGTCGATCGCGGAGGAGCCGTCCTCGACGACCCCGTCGGTCGCGACCCGCTCCCCCGGGCGTACGACGAACCGGTCGCCGACCACCAGGTCGCCGACGCGGACCATCGACTCGGCTCCGTCGCGCAGCACCGCGACCTCGTGCGCGCCGAGCTCGAGCAGCGACCGGAGTGCCGCTCCGGCCTGACGCCGCGATCGGGTCTCGAGCAGCCGGCCGAGCAGGATGAAGGTGGTCACCCCGGCGGCGGTCTCGAGGTAGACGTGCTCGTCCGCGCCGGAGACCACCACGAACAGCGACCACCCGAAGGCGGCCAGCACGCCCATCGAGACCAGGGTGTCCATCGTCGTCGCGCCGTGGCGCAGGTTGGTCCAGGCGGCCCGGTGGAACGGCCACGCACCCCAGGCGACCACCGGGGCCGAGAGCACCAGCGAGACCCACTGCCACCCGTCGAACTGCAGCGCAGGCACCATCGCGAGGAGAACGACGGGCACGGTGAGCAGTGCGCTCAGGACCACCCTCCTGGTCAGTGACCGGGCGCCGTCGTCAGTCGCCGGCGCCCTCGAGGGCAGGCTCGCGACGTACCCGGTGGCGTCGACCGCCGCCACGAGGTCCGCCGTCGAGACCGCAGCGGGGTGCACGACGTGCGCCCGCTCGGTCGCCAGGTTGACCGTCGCGACCACGCCGGGGAGCTCGTTGAGCTGGCGCTCGACCCTGGCGGCGCAGGAGGCGCAGGTCATCCCGCCGATGTCGAGGTCGGTGCTCTCCTGGACCGCCGCGGCCCGGGCAGTGCTCACGAGCGCACCAGCCGCGCGATCGCGTCGGAGGCCTCCCGCAGCTTTTCCTCGGCCTCGGGGCCCCCGGTACGCACTGCGTCCTGGACGCAGTGGGCCATGTGCTCGTCGAGCAGCCCCAGGGAGACGGCCTGCAACGCCTTGGTGACGGCGGAGACCTGGGTGAGGATGTCGATGCAGTACTGCTCCTGGGAGATCATCCGCTCGATCCCCTTGACCTGCCCCTCGATGCGCCGCATCCGCTTGAGGTAGTCGTCCTTGCGGCTCATGTAGCCGGGGTGCTCGTGGCTCTCGCTCATGAGCCCTGTCTACCATACCCCCCTAGGGTATCCAAGTGCTTCAGCTGGTACGCACCGCGAGCTTGGCGACCACCGCGCCCTTGGACGTCACGGTGCTCTCGAGGACGTCGAGCGCCGCGTAGGTCTCGCCGAACAGGCGGGTGCCACGACCGAGCACGACCGGCAGCGTGGTGAGCACGTACTCGTCGACCAGCCCGTGGGCGGCCAGTTCGCGGACGAGCACTCCGCTGCCGAGCACCACGAGGTCGCCCTCGAGCTCCGACTTCACCCGGGCCACCGATGCCGCGAGATCATCCGCGAGCAGGATCGAGCTCGGGTGCGGCAGCGGCTCGGTCAGGGTCCGCGAAGCGACGTACTTCGGGGTCTCGCGCAGGATCGCGGTGAACGGGTTCGGCTCGGTGGTCGCGAGCCAATAACCGACGAGATCGAGGTAGGTACGCCGGCCGAAGAGCATGGCCCCGCCGGGCCTTCGCCCGGACATCGAGGCCTGCACCGCCTCGGGGTCATCGGCGAGGAGGGGGACGGCCCAGCCACCGAGGTCGAAGCCGTCGCGGGTGTCCTCGTCGGGCCGCGCCGGCGACTGCATCACGCCGTCGAGCGAGAGGTTCTCGACCACCACCAGCTTGCCCATGTGTTCCTCCAGACGCCTCGTCCGGCACATCGGTGGGGTGGGCCTAAGAGGACTTGAACCTCTGACCTCTTCCTTATCAGGGAAGCGCTCTAACCGTCTGAGCTATAGGCCCGGGTGGTCGGTCGCAGCGGGGGGTCTGCCGACGGACCGAGAGGGAAGGCTACCCCACCCGCGCGCGGGCCGACAAAACGCCGAGGGTGCCTCCGGCGACCGCTCAGCCGTCCTCGGCCAGGGTCACCTCGATGCCCCCGAGGAGGGCGGCGGCCAGGTTGTAGAGGAAGGCGCCGAGGGTGGCGATCGCGGTGATCAGGATGACGTCGACAACGGCCACGATCATCGTGAAGCCGAGCACGCGGGAGGCACCGACGTACTGCTGGATGTCGAACTTGGAGCCGTTGTCGCTACCCACCGCCTGCTGGACGATCGAGTTGATCGAGTCCCACACGCCGGCCGCGCCGAGCACGGCCAGGATGATCGCGACCGCGACCACCAGCACGATGCCCAGGGCGATCGAGAGCAGGAACGAGGTCTTCATCACCGACCAGGCGTCGATCTGGACCAGCCGCAGCTGGGCACGGCGCGCTCGCTTGGGCGCCGAGCGGGTGGGCGCGGCCACGACGGGCGCCGTCACCGCCGGGGCTGTCGTCTGGGTCCGGTTCTCCCGCTGCGACGCGGCCCGAGCCGCAGCCGCAGCCGCCGACTCTGCCGCTGTCTTGTCCGCCGCTGCCTTGTCCACGGCCGCCTTCTCCGCCGCTGCCTTGTCCACGGCCGCCTTCTCCGCAGCTGCCTTCTCCGCAGCCGCCTTCTCGGAGGCGGCCTGCTCGCGCGCAGCCTCCTCGCGCACCTTCCGGTCGAGCTCGGCCCGGCGCAGCGCCTCGGCCTTCTCCTCGGCCTTCTTCTGCTCGGCGGCCGCCTTCGCGGCCGCCCGGTCCTGGCGTGCCTTCGCCTGCGCCTGCTTGCGTGCCTCGCGCTCGGCCTCCTTGCGCTCGCGAGCCTCGTGGGCCGCGCGCTCGGCGTCCTCGCGCTTCCGGGCCTGCTCGGCGAGCTCGGGCGGAGGCGGTGGCAGCACCGGCCCCTTCAGGCTGCGGCGAGGCGCGAGTGGGCGGTCACCCTCGTCATCGGCCATCAGCCCTCATCCTCCACGACCGTCTCCGCATCGCCGGCGTCCTGGTCGCCGGCCACGGTCTCCTCGGCCTCGATTGTGTCATCCGGCGCTGAACCCCCGATGACGTCCTCGACCGCCTCGTCGACCGCGTCCTCGATCTCGGGGTCCTTCTCCACGCTGCGCGCCACGACGGCCACGCTGTCGCCGTTCTTCGGCGTCACGAACTTCACCCCCATGGTGGAGCGCCCGGTCGCCCGGAACTGCTCGTCGATCGGGCTGCGCACGACCTGGCCACCGGAGGTGATCGAGAGGATCTCGTCGCCCTCGACGACAATGAAGGCCCCGACGATGCCGCCACGGTCCTCGTTGGCCAGCGACATCGCCTTGATCCCGAGCCCACCGCGCGACTGGGTCCGGTAGTCGGCGATCCGGGTGCGCTTGGCATAGCCACCGTCGGTGATGGTGAAGACGAACTGGGGACGGACGTCCTCGGTCTCGCCGCCCTCCTCGGCCGCCACCTGGGCGGCTCGGATCACCGACATCGACAGCAGCGAGTCGCCACCGCGGAACTTCATCCCCTGCACGCCGGACGTCGCCCGGCCCATCGGCCGCAGCTGGGTGTCGTCGGCGGTGAACCGGATCGCCTGCCCCTTGCGGGAGACCAGCAGGATGTCGTCGTCGCTGTCGACCAGCTCGGCACCGATCAGCTCGTCGTCGTCCTCGCGGAAGTTGATCGCGATCACACCGGCCTGACGCGGGGAGTTGTACTCGCCCAGCCGGGTCTTCTTCACCAGGCCGGCGCGGGTGGCCAGGACCAGGTACGGCGCCTGCTCGTAGTCACGGATCGCCAGCACCTGCGCGATCTGCTCGTCGGGCTGGAAGGAGAGCAGCCCGGCCACGTGGCCGCCCTTGGCGTCGCGCGAGGCCTCCGGAAGGTTGTAGGCCTTGGTCCGGTAGACCCGCCCGGCCGTGGTGAAGAACAGCAACCAGTGGTGGTTGGAGGTGGCCATGAAGTGCTCGACGACGTCGTCGCCCCGCAAGGTGGCGCCGCGCACACCCTTCCCGCCCCGTCGCTGGGTGCGGTAGTTGTTCGCCAGGGTGCGCTTGGCGTAGCCGCCGCGGGTGATCGTGACGACGAGCTCCTCGTCGGGGATCAGGTCCTCCATCGAGAGGTCCCCGTCGGCGGCGATGATCTGGGTACGGCGGTCGTTGCCGTACTTGTCCACGATCGCCGACAGCTCCTCGCCGACGATCTCGCGCTGCCTCGCCTCGTTGGCCAGGATGTCTTCGAGGTCGGCGATCAGCAGCTCGATCTCGGCGAGGTTGTCGATGATCTTCTGGCGCTCGAGGGCGGCCAGCCGACGCAGCTGCATGTCGAGGATGGCGTTGGCCTGGAGCTCGTCGATCTCGAGGAGCTCGATCAGGCCCTGGCGGGCGTCGTCGACCTCGGGGGAGCGCCGGATCAGGGCGATCACCTCGTCGAGCATGTCCAGCGCCTTGACCAGGCCACGCAGGATGTGGGCGCGCTCCTCGGCCTCGCGCAGGCGGAAGCGGGTGCGCCGCTGGATGACCTCGATCTGGTGGTCGACCCAGCTGCTGATGAACTGGTCGATGGTCAGCGTGCGCGGCACGCCGTCGACCAGGGCCAGCATGTTGGCGCTGAAGTTGGTCTGCAGCTCGGTGTGCTTGAGCAGGTTGTTCAGCACCACGCGGGCGACGGCGTCGCGCTTGAGCACGACCACCAGCCGCTGGCCGGTGCGGCCCGAGGAGTCGTCGCGGACGTCGGCGATGCCCTGCACCCGGCCGGCGTCGGCGAGCTCGGCGATCTTCAGCGCGAGGTTGTCGGGGTTGACCATGTAGGGCAGCTCGGTGATCGAGATGCAGGTGCGGCCCTTGTTGTCCTCGTCGATCTCCAGGACCGCGCGCTGGGTGATCGAACCCCTGCCCGTGCGGTAGGCCTGCTCGATGCCGTCGCGACCGACGATCAGCGCGCCGTTGGGGAAGTCGGGGCCCTTGATCCGCTCGATCAGGGCGTCCTGGAGCTCCTCGCGGGTGGCGTCGGGGTGCTCGAGCGCCCAGCGGGCACCCTCGGCCACCTCGCGCAGGTTGTGCGGCGGGATGTTGGTGGCCATGCCGACGGCGATCCCGGCCGAGCCGTTGACCAGCAGGTTCGGGTAACGCGCCGGGAGCACCGTCGGCTCCTCGGAGCGCCCGTCGTAGTTCGGCTGGAAGTCGACGGTCTCCTGCTCGATGTCGCGCACCATCTCCAACGCCAGCGGCGCCATCCGGCACTCGGTGTACCGCATCGCTGCGGCCGCGTCGTTGCCGGGCGAGCCGAAGTTGCCCTGCCCGTGGATCAGCGGCGCGCGCATCACCCACGGCTGGGCGAGGCGGACCAAGGTGTCGTAGATCGCGGAGTCCCCGTGCGGGTGGTACTGACCCATCACGTCGCCGACCACGCGCGAGCACTTCGAGAAGCCGCGGTCGGGGCGGTAGCCGCCGTCGTACATCGCGTAGAGCACTCGGCGGTGGACCGGCTTCAGCCCGTCACGTACGTCGGGCAGCGCCCGGCCCACGATGACGGCCATGGCGTAGTCGATGTAGGACTGCTGCATCTCGTCACGCAGCTCGACCACGCGCACGCGCGGGTTGTCCTCGGGGAGCTCCGGGGGCAGGTCAGTCATGGATCAGTCCTGTCAGATGTCGAGGAAGCGAACGTCTTTGGCATTGCGTTGGATGAAGGACCGGCGCTGCTCGACGTCCTCGCCCATCAGCACGGAGAACATCTCGTCTGCCTGGGCGGCGTCCTCGATGCTCACCTGCAGCATCAGCCGCTGGCTGGGGTCCATGGTCGTCTCCCACAGCTCCTCGGCGTTCATCTCGCCCAGCCCCTTGTAGCGCTGCACGGGGTTCTCCTTGGGCAGCTTCTTGCCCTGGGCGATGCCGTCGCGCATCAGCGCGTCGCGCTCGCTGTCGGAGTAGACGAACTCGTGGTCGGCCGGCTTGTTCCAGCGCAGCCGGTACAGCGGCGGCTGGGCCATGTAGACGTAGCCGTTCTCGATCAGCGGCTTCATGAACCGGAAGAGCAGCGTCAGCAGCAGCGTGTTGATGTGGTGTCCGTCGACGTCGGCGTCGGCCATCAGCACGATCTTGTGGTAGCGCAGCTTGTCCAGCGTGAACTCGTCGTGCACGCCGGTCCCGAGCGCGGAGATGATCGCCTGCACCTCGGTGTTGGCGAGCACCTTGTCGAGGCGGGCCTTCTCGACGTTGAGGATCTTGCCGCGGATCGGCAGGATCGCCTGGATCCGCGGGTCCCGTCCCTGGCGGGCCGAGCCGCCGGCCGAGTCACCCTCGACGATGAAGACCTCGCACTCCTCGGGGTTGGTCGACTGGCAGTCGCTCAGCTTGCCCGGGAGTCCGCCGCCACCGAGCAGGCCCTTGCGCGAGCGGGCCAGGTCACGGGCCTTGCGAGCCGCCACCCGAGCCTGCGCCGCGGCCTGCGCCTTGCGGACGATGTCGCGGCCCTCGGCGGGGTTCTTCTCGAACCAGTCGCCGAGCTGGTCGTTGACCAGGCGCTGGACGAAGCCCTTGGCCTCGGTGTTGCCGAGCTTGGTCTTGGTCTGGCCCTCGAACTGGGGCTCGGCGAGCTTGATCGAGATGATCGCGGTCAGGCCCTCGCGGATGTCGTCGCCCTTGACCCGGTCCTCGGGCTTCTTGATCAGGCCCCACTCCTCGCCCCAGCTGTTGACCAGGGTGGTCAGGGAGGCCCGGAAGCCCTCCTCGTGGGTGCCGCCCTCGTGGGTGTTGATGGTGTTGGCGAAGGTGTGCACCGACTCGCTGTAGGTGAGGTTCCACTGCATCGCGAGCTCCAGGCTCATGTGGCTCTCGGCGCTCTCCGGGGTCTCGGCCTCGAAGTTGATGATCGTGGGGTTGGCGACCTGCTTGCTCTTGTTCAGGTGCTCCACGAAGTCGACCAGGCCGCGGTCGTACCTGAACCGGCGCTCCATCCCGCCGGTCGCGGTGCCGTGCAGGGCGTCGCCGTCGGTGACCTCGATCTCGCTGGCGATGTTGTCCTCGCGGACGACCTCGGCGATCTCCGCGGCCTTCGGCCGTTCGTCGCGCACGACGATCTCCAGGCCCTTGTTGAGGAAGGCCATCTCGCGGAACCGGTTGGCGAGGGTCTCGAAGGAGTAGTCGGTGGTCTCGAAGATGTCGGGGTTGGCCCAGAAGCGGGTCGTCGTGCCGGTCTCCTCGGTGGGCTCGCCCTTGACCAGCGGGCCCTCGGGCACGCCCATGTGGAAGGCCTGGGTCCAGACGTGGCCGTCGCGACGCACCTCCACCTCGAGCCTGCGCGAGAGCGCGTTGACCACGGAGACACCCACGCCGTGCAGGCCACCGGAGACCTTGTAGCCCGAGCCGCCGAACTTGCCGCCGGCGTGGAGCACGGTGAGCACGACCGTGATGGCCGGGAGCTCCTGGCCCGGAGGCACGTCGACGGGGATCCCGCGGCCGTTGTCGACGACCTGGATGGCGCCGTCGGCCATGATCGTGACGTCGACCTGGTCGCAGAACCCGGCCAGCGCCTCGTCGACGGAGTTGTCGACCACCTCCTGGACCAGGTGGTGCAGGCCGCGCTCACCGGTGGAGCCGATGTACATGCCCGGGCGCTTGCGCACCGCCTCCAGCCCTTCGAGGACCTGGATCGCGCTGGCGTCGTAGGAGCCGGCCTCGACGCTGTGGCTCGCCACGGTGCTGCCGACGATGCTCGCCGGGACCACCTCGGGTGCCTCGGGATGGTCGTCGGGGATCTGCGGGGCGGTCGTGTCGGTCGAAGCTGGGGCGGTCTCGATCTCGTCGGCCACGCACGCGTCCTGTTCGTCTGGGGGCCTCGCGCTCGCGAGGACTGCTGGGGGCAACGCAATGGTCGCCTCACGAAAGGTCGGCGACCAAGGCCCAGTCTACCCGTCACAGGCGCACAATCACGTCTGGCGTCCAGGGAATGTGGGGACTCGGCGCGAAAAATGCCCCTCAGA
The DNA here is from genome assembly GCA_963794435.1 of uncultured Actinomycetota bacterium. Classification (GTDB taxonomy): domain Bacteria; phylum Actinomycetota; class Actinomycetes; order Propionibacteriales; family Nocardioidaceae; genus Marmoricola. The sequence continues at coordinate 108,392 of CAWCDX010000006.1, read as the reverse complement.
CGCGCGGAAACGGCCCGATCAGCCCGTTCTGGGGGTCCGGCTGAGTCCCCATACGCTCGCCGGGGCGTTCAGCGGCCGAATGCGGCCCTCAGCCGTAGGTGTCGCGCGGACCGCGGCCCTTGACCCGCAGCCGGCCTCGCGACCACGACGGACCACGGGGCCCGGCGACGTCGATCACGGTCACGGTCCCGTCCCCGAGCACCTCGTTGAGACGCCGGACGAGGTCCGCGGCGAGCAGCGTCATCTGGGTCGCCCACGCCGTGGAGTCGGTGCGTACGACGAGCCGGCCGTCGGCGAACGACTCGGGCTGGGCGTGCTCGGCGACCTCGCGGCCGACCAGCGCCGACCAGCGCGCGAACACCCCGTGCACCCGCAGCTCGGTCTCCCAGCCCTGCTGGCCCACGAACTTCTCCAGCGTCACGTCGAGGGTCTGCGGGTCGCGCTCGTCGGGCCGGGCGCCGCTGCTCGTGGTCTCCCGGGGCCGGCGGCGTGCTCGCCGCAGGGCCCGCTCCCGTGCGGCCGGCTCCTCCTTCCGCGTCCGGCCCGCCAGCCCCCGCGCGATCGACTTCGCCAGGTCGAGACCCGACTCGTCGTGCGGCTCCTCCTCCGGCTCAGCCAACGAGGGTCACCCGGCCCTCCGCCACGTCGAAGCGACGACCGCGCAGGCTGTCGGGGATGTCCTCGGGCACGGCCGCCGTGACGAGCACCTGCTCGGCGCCGGCGACCAGCTCGGCCAGCTGCGACCGCCGGCCGGTGTCGAGCTCGGCGAAGACGTCGTCGAGGATCAGCACGGGATCGTCGCCCGTGGTCCGCAGCAGCTCGTAGGAGGCCAGCCGCAGCGCCAGCGCGAAGGACCAGCCTTCCCCGTGACTGGCATAACCCTTCACCGGCAGGTCGCCCAGCGAGCACACCAGGTCGTCGCGGTGCGGCCCGACCAGGGAGAGGCCGCGGTCGAGCTCGTCCTGGCGTCGCCGCCCGATCTCGGCCAGCAGCGCTGCCTCGTAGTCACCCACCACGTCGAAGCTCGGCTTGTAGGACACGGTGGCGTCGTCGCGGCCGGCGCCCCGGGCGACCGCCTCGTAGGCCTTGCCCAGCAGCGGGCCGAGCTCCTCGACGAGCCGCGCACGGGCGCTCATGATCTCTGCCCCCAGGCGGGCGAGGCGCTCGTCCCAGACCTCCAGCGTGGAGAGCATCGAGTCCACGGCGGCGCCGCGCACCCGGGCGGTCTTGAGCAGCGAGTTGCGCTGCTTGAGCACGCGGTCGTAGTCGGCGCGCGTGCCGGCGTACCGCGCGCCCTGGAGCACGAGCAGGTCGTCGGTGAAGCGCCGCCGCTCGCTGGGGTCACCCTTGACCAGTGCGAGGTCGTCGGGAGCGAACAGCACCGTGCGCACCAGCCCCAGCAGCTCGCGCGAACGGGGCAGGTCGGCGCGGTTGATGCGCGCCCGGTTGGACTTGCCCGGGTTGATCTCGACCTCGAGGACGGCGCGGCGCTCGTCGCGGACCACCGCCGCACGCACCACCGCCTGGGTCGCTCCCTGGCGCACCAACGGCTGGTCGGAGGCGACCCGGTGGGAGGTCAGCCGGGAGAGGTAGTCGATGGCCTCGACGATGTTGGTCTTGCCCTGCCCGTTGCGCCCCACGAAGGAGGTCACGCCGGGCTCGAGCTCGACCTCCAGGTCGTCGTACGAGCGGAAGTCGTGCAGGGAGAGGTGGGCGACGTACAACGGTTACTTGTCGGCGGGTGAGTCCACGTCGGAGGTCGTCGGCGGCGTCTCACCCCTCGTGGCGTGACCGCCGAAGCCCTTGCGCATCGCCGAGACCGCCTTCATGGCCGGGCTGTCGTCCTGGCGGGAGCTGAACCGGGCGAACAGCGAGGCCGCGATCACGTGCATGGGCACGGCGTTGTCGATGGCGGCCTGGACCGTCCAGCGCCCCTCGCCGGAGTCTTCGGCGTAGCCGCGGATCTTGTCCAGATGGGCGTCCTCCTCGAGAGCGGCCACGAGGAGATCGAGCAGCCAGGACCGGATCACGGTGCCCTCGCGCCAGGAGTCGAAGACCTCGGTGACGTTGTCGACCAGGTCGACCTTCTCGAGCAGCTCCCAGCCCTCGGCGTAGGCCTGCATCATGGCGTACTCGATGCCGTTGTGGACCATCTTGGCGAAGTGGCCGGCACCAGGGGACTTGCCCGCGTGGACCATGCCCGACTCGCCCGGTGGCTTGAGCGCCTCGAAGGCCGGCAGCACCTTGGCGACCTGCTCGTCGGGACCGCCGTACATCAGCGCGTAGCCGTTCTTCAGCCCCCAGACACCGCCGGAGACACCGCAGTCGACGAAGCCGATGCCCTTCTCGCCGAGCATCGCGGAGTTGGCCTGGTCGTCGGTCCACTTGGAGTTCCCGCCGTCGACGACGAGGTCGCCCTCCGAGAGCAGCTCGCCGAGCTCCTTGATCGTCTCGCGGGTCGGGTCTCCGGCCGGCACCATCACCCACACCACCTTCGGCGTGGGCAGCGCGTCGACCAGGTCCTGGAGCGACGTCACGTCGCTCACCTCGGCGTTGCGGTCATAGCCCACGACGGTGTGGTCGGCGTTGCGCAGGCGCTCGCGCATGTTGCCGCCCATCTTGCCCAACCCGATGAGTCCGATATCCATGCAGCGATCCTCCCGCGAGACTGCCCCCGGCGTAACCCCCGGGTCCGGTTGCCAGCTCAGGAAAGAAGTCGGCGGGGCATCAACAGGTAGCGGAAGTCGGTCGCCGCCTCGCCGTCGAGGGAGTCCACGCCGGAGAGGACGACGGGCTTGCTGGGCTGGGTGAAGGCCAGCTCCACGACGGGTGACTCGATGGCGGTCAGGCCGTCGAGCAGGTACGCCGGGTTGAAGCCGGTGGTGATGTCGTCGCCGGTGATGTTGGCCTCCAACGACTCGCTGGCCATCGCCTCCTCGCCGGACCCGGCGTCGAGGGTGAGGACGCCGTCGCTGAAGGCGAGCTGCACCGCCGTGTTGCGCTCGGCCACCAGCGCGACCCGCTTGACCGAGTCGACCAGGGACGCCTTGTCGACCCGGGCCACGGTCAGGTGCTCGCTGGGGAACAGCGAGCGCACCTTGGGGAACTCACCGTCCAGGAGCCTGGTCGTCGTACGACGGACGCCGCCGCCGGCGGAGCCCTCGAAGCCGATGATCCCCTCGCCCGCCCCCGTGGTCGAACCCGGGGAGGAGAGGGCGATCGAGATCTCGCTGCCGCCGGTGAGCGCCTTGGCGGTGTCGGCCAGGACCCGGGCCGGCACCAGGGCGGCCGAGTCGATGTCCGGAGCGCCCGGGTTCCAGGTCAGGCCACGCTGGGAGAGCCGGAACCGGTCGGTGGCGAGCATGGTGATCGAGTCGCCGTCGAGCTCCAGGCGCACGCCGGTCAGCACGGGCAGCATGTCGTCGCGTCCGGCCGCGGTCACGGCCTGGGCCACGGCGGCCGCGAACGCCGCGCTGGAGACGGTGCCGCGCGCCTCGGGCATCTGCGGCAGGGTCGGGTAGTCCTCGACGGGCATCGTCTGCAGGCTGAACCGCGCCGACCCGCAGGTCAGGGTCACCTTCACGCCCTCGATGCTGACCTCCACCGGCTTGTTGGGCAGGCTGCGGCAGATGTCGGCGAGCAGGCGACCCGACACCAGCGCCCGGCCCTCCTCGGTGACGTCGGCGTTCAGGGTGGCCCGGGCAGAGGTCTCGTAGTCGAAGGTGGAGAGCCGCAGGCCCTCGCTTGCCGGGGCGCCGTCGCCGTCGGGGAACGAGCCGGCCTCGATCAGCAGGCCCGCGAGCACGGGTGCGCTGGGGCGGATCGGGAGGGCGCGTGCCGTCCAGGCCACGGCATCGGCGAGGACGTCACGTTCGACGTGGAACTTCACTTCTTGCTACCTCTCGAGCGGCTTGGGGTCTGGGCCCATCGGGGAAGGGCATCCTGTCACGGTTCGGGTTCTCCACACCTCAGGCAGCGCACCTGGTGTGGGACGACGAGGAACCAATTGGAAGATCCGTCGTAGTAGTAGGTGCGGTGGATTCTGTGGACAACGGCCGTTCCCGCAGGTCAGTCGGGGCGAGCGCCGGTGGACCCGGGTGTGGATCGTGCGGCTGCGAACGACATGTTCCTGTGCTCTCGCCGGCTGCGTGTGCACCGCGGGGTCGGGTTGTCCACAAATCCTCCCCGTGTGCTTCCCCCGGTTCAGGGGTGGTGGCGCACATGTTGCGTGGCTGTAGTTCGGGGGTCGTGTGTTCGCGGGCTGGGATCAGCCCTGCTTGGCGTGCTGCTTGATCCGGGTCGTCAGCTCGGTCACCTGGTGGAAGACGTTGCGGCGCTCGGCGAGGTCCTTGCGGATGCGCCGGTCGGCGTTCATCACCGTGGTGTGGTCGCGCCCGCCGAACTGCTGGCCGATCTTGGGCAGGGAGAGCTCGGTCAGCTCGCGGCACAGGTACATCGCGATCTGCCGGGCGGTGACCAGGGCACGGGTGCGGCTCGGGCCGCAGAGGTCCTCGATCGAGAAGCCGAAGTAGGACGCGGTCTGGGCGATGATCAGGCCCGCGGTGACCTCGGGTTCGCCGCCCTCGGGGATCAGGTCCTTCAGGACGATCTCGGCCAGGGTCATGTCGACGTCCTGCTGGTTGATGCTGGCGAAGGCCGTCACCCGGATCAGCGCGCCCTCGAGCTCGCGGATGTTGGTCTGGATGCGCGAGGCGATGAACTCCAGCACGTCGGCCGGAGCCGAGAGCCGGTCGGCGGCCGCCTTCTTGCGCAGGATCGCGATCCGCGTCTCCAGGTCGGGCGGCTGTACGTCGGTGAGCAGGCCCCACTCGAAGCGGTTCCGCAGCCGGTCCTCGAGCTGGGTCAGCCGCTTGGGCGGCCGGTCGGAGCTGATCACGATCTGCTTGTTGGCGTTGTGCAGCGTGTTGAAGGTGTGGAAGAACTCCTCCTGGGTCTGCTGCTTGCCCTCGAGGAACTGGATGTCGTCGACCAGGAGCACGTCGACGTCGCGGTAGCGGCGTTGCAGCGCGGCGGTGTTGGCGTCCTTGATCGCGTTGATCACGTCGTTGGTGAACGCCTCGGAGGAGACGTAGCGGATCTTCGCGCCGGTCCAGAGGTTGCGCACGTAGTGCCCGATCGCGTGCAGCAGGTGGGTCTTGCCGAGTCCGGAGTCGCCGTACACGAGCAGCGGGTTGTAGGCCTTGCCCGGTGCCTCGGCCACTGCGACCGCTGCCGCGTGGGCGAAGCGGTTGCTCGAACCGATCACGAAGGTCTCGAAGGAGTAGCGGGGGTTCAGCGGGCTGTCCGGGATGCCGGTGGCCAGCGAGGCACTCGTCGAGGGTGCGGAGAACGGCTTTGTCGACATGGAGTCATGTCGATGAGTCGGTGAATAGGTGGCCGGGGCGTCGACCCCGGCCCAGCCGGCCTCCGTCGGGTCCTGGGCCGAGTCCTGGACGAGCTCGTCGAGCTCCTCCTCGAGCGCAGGGTCCACGCTGACCGCCAGCCGGATCGGCTTGCCGAGCCGATCGCTGAGGGTGTCCTCGATGCGGGTGCGCAGCCGGCCCTCGAGCTGGGTGCGGGTGAACTCGTTGGGCACCGCCACCACGGCGGTGCTCTCGGCCAGCATCAGCGGCCGGCTCGAGGTCAACCAGATGCGCTGGTTGGGCGGGAGGTTGTCGACGATCCCGCGCCACAGCTTCTCCAGCTGCTGTGCGCTCCCCTCCTGGGTGGGACTCTCGTCGGTCTTCCGATCCTGTCCGGCTCGCTCGAGTCCAGCATCCACGCGGTGTGCGCCTCCGTCTTGCTCCCAGCGCCGGCTGGTGTGCCGACCGTCCCTGATCCTGCGACCTACTGGCCCGGAACGGCGAAACCTACGGCACTCCACACCTTTGTCCACAGGTTGTGCAATGCAGACAGATGTGCAGAGGCATGTCCCGTTCTGCGGACTTTGTGCTCCTGGGTACCCACCAGCTCGCGCAGGACGTCGTGGCCTCGCGCCCGGCCCGACCCCTCGTCTCGCTCCCTCGCGTCGACGGCTACCCGGAAATAACGACGCTAACAACCCTCGCGCCTGTGGATCAACACGTTGTCCACAGGTCTTCGCGCACCATCCACAGGCTGTCGGCGTGTCGCGTCCGACGCGCCGTTTCGAGCGTCGCAAGCTCCGGCAGGGGGCGGTGAAATTGACCCTGCTCCACCGCACCGCGTACCGTTGGCAGGTCGAACCGGGTCGACGGGTGCTGCGTGCTCATCGGGCGTCGCAGGGCCGGTCGCGACGTGGGTGGGCGGTGTCAGGACGACCGCGTCCCAGCACGCCCCGGTGAACGACCAGACTTCGAGAACCCCCTGAGTGGAGTGAGCACGTTGAGCAAGCGCACCTTCCAGCCGAACAATCGGCGACGTCACAAGACGCACGGCTTCCGCCTGCGCATGCGCACCCGCGCCGGCCGCGCGATCCTCTCGTCGCGGCGCCGCAAGGGCCGCGACCGCCTCGCCGCCTGACCTGCGACGATCCTTCTCCTAGACGGCCGCCCAGGCGTGCTCCCCGCCCCCCAACGCCTGACCTCACCTGCCGCGTTCCGTGAGGTCGTCCGTCGTGGACGCCGCAGCGGTGGCCCGCTGCTCGTGGCGCACCTGCTCCGGTCACCGGCACCGCTGCCGGGCTCGAGCGCGCGGATCGGGTTCGTGGTCTCCAAGGCGGTGGGTCCTGCCGTGACCCGCAACCTGGTCAAGCGACGCCTGCGCCACCTGTGCCGCGAACGCGTCGACTCGCTTCCTGCGGGATCCTTGCTCGTGCTGCGCGCGCTGCCGCCGGCGGCCGAGGCCACCTACGCCGACCTGGCGAGCGAGCTGGACCGGTGCCTGGCGCGTGTCGCGGCGGCGGAAAGCGTGGGCGGACGGTGAAGTACGTCCTGATCGCGCTGCTGCGCGGCTACCGGTTCCTGATCAGTCCGCTGTACGGCCAGGTGTGCCGTTACCACCCCACCTGCTCGGCCTATGCCCTCGAGGCCATCACCGTGCATGGCAGTGTGAAGGGGTCATGGCTCGCCGTACGACGGATCGGGCGGTGCCACCCGTGGGCTTTGGGCGGGTATGACCCAGTACCTCCGCAATCGAAGATGACCCGAGGAGCCTGAGACAGCGTGGGAAACCTCTTTTCCTTCATCATGGAACCGCTGTACTACCTGATCAGCGTCGTGCTGGTGGCGTGGCACTCGGTGCTCAGCCCGGTCTTCGGCCCCGACAACGGGGTGACCTGGGCACTGTCGATCATCGGCCTGACCCTCGTGGTCCGGGCCGCGCTGATCCCGCTGTTCGTCAAGCAGATCAAGTCCAGCCGCAACATGCAGCTGCTGCAGCCGCGGGTCAAGGAGCTGCAGAAGAAGTACGGCCACGACCGGGAGCGTCTCTCGCGCGAGACGATGAACCTCTACCGGGAGACCAAGACCAACCCGTTCGCCTCGTGCCTGCCGTTGGTCATCCAGATCCCGATCTTCATCGCCCTGTTCCGCCTGCTCGACACCGCGGCCAAGCAGGGCAAGGGTCACGGGGTCCTGACCGATGAGCTGGCCACCAGCTTCGCCAACGCCCCGATCTTCGGCGGCAAGCTCTCCTCGAGCTTCGTCCACGACGGTGGCAGCACCAGCATCAAGGTGGTGGCGGCGGTCCTCGTCGTGATCATGGTCTCCACCACGTTCCTCACCCAGCGCCAGCTGATGAGCAAGAACATGCCGAAGGACGCGCTCACGGGTCCCTACGCGCAGCAGCAGAAGATGCTGCTCTACATCCTGCCGTTCACCTTCGTGCTCTCCGGCCCGTTCTTCCCGATCGGCGTGATCATGTACTGGACCACGTCCAACCTGTGGACGATGGGGCAGCAGTTCTACGTGATTCGCAACAATCCGGCTCCCAACACCGAGGCCTTCCGGGCCAAGCTCGAGCGCGACACCGCGAAGCGCCGCCGCAAGGGTCTTCCCGAGCTCGGGACCTCCGCCACGGCGCCCGAGGTGAGCGAGCCGGAGCCCCCGCCGCCCACGCGGCAACAACCCAAGAAGCAGTCGCGGTCCCAGCGCAAGAAGCAGGGACCCCGCCCCCAGCCGAACCAGCAGCAGCGTCAGCGGCGCGAGCCCCCGACCGACGAGGGAGAGCAGGCATCATGAGCGAGCAGCCCGTGGAGGAGACCCCCATCGAGACCCAGGTGGAGACCCCGGACGAGGACGCAGTGCAAGACGGGGTCGAGGACCCGGTCGACGACGGCGTCCAGGAGAGCACCGAGGCGGAGGGCGACGGCCGCCCCAGCCGGCGTGAGCGGCTGGAGTCCGAGGGCGAGATCGCCGCGGACTACCTCGAGGAGCTGCTCGAGATCGCCGATCTCGACGGCGACCTCGACATGGACGTGGAGGGTGACCGGGCGACCGTCTCCATCGTGGGCGCCGACCTCCCCCAGCTGATCGGCGACGACGGAGAGGTGCTCGAGGCGCTGCAGGAGCTCACCCGCCTGGCCGTCTACCGCCAGACCGGGGAACGCTCCCGGCTGATGCTCGATGTGAGCGGCCACCGCGCCGGCCGCCGCGTCGCCCTGGAGGAGCTCGCTGCCGGGATCGTGGAGCAGGTGCGCACCAGCGGTGAGCGTGCCGACCTCGAGCCGATGTCGCCGTTCGAGCGCAAGGTGGTGCACGACGTCGTCGCCGCCGCTGGGCTGGTCTCGGAGTCCGAGGGCACCGAACCCCGTCGCCACGTGGTCGTGCTGCCCGGGTGAGACGCCGCTCGCGAGCCACCGACCGTGGCTGAGGTTTCACGTGAAACAGCACCCCCCGCGCCGGACTCGGCGCGGGGGGTGTTTGGCGCTGCCCTCCCCCGGGCGGTCGCGTACGCCGACCTGCTCGCCGGCGAGGCGACGCTGCGCGGCCTGATCGGCCCCCGGGAGGTCCCTCGGCTGTGGGAGCGGCACCTGCTCAACTGTGCGGTGGTCACCGACCTGATCGCGCCGGGGAGCACCGTGTGCGACATCGGCAGCGGTGCCGGCCTGCCCGGGATCGTGCTCGCGATCCGTCGTCCGGACCTTGTCGTGACTTTGGTGGAGCCTTTGCTGCGTCGCACCACGTTTCTGGAGCTTGCTGTGTCCAGAATGGGGTTGTCCAACGTGGCCGTCCTTCGCGGACGCGCCGAGGACGTGTCCGGCACAGCGCATGACGAGAGCGGGTTCGACGTGGTGACCTCCCGAGCGGTGGCTCCGATGGAGCGACTGGCGGCGTGGTCCCTGCCCCTGGTCCGCCCCGGTGGGCAGGTGCTGGCGATGAAGGGCTCCTCGGCGAGCGAGGAGGTCGAGCGCGCCGCCACCGTGATCCGCGACCACGGCGGCGGCGAGGTGCTGATCGAGTCGGTCGGTGGAGCCTGGGTGAATCCTCCGGTGACCGTCGTGGCCATACGCAAGTGATCCATGTGACAGAGAGTTGTGGGTGGGGCAGATGACAACCGTGACCGACCGGAAGCTGGGCTGGCCGATGAATCGGCTGCGACGGTTATCCACCGGCCTCGGGTGGCCGACTGAGCGTGTCGATCCACAGACACCGGTGGGTTATCCACAGAACCTGAATGTTTCACGTGAAACTGCGCCGGTCACCGCAGTGCGTCGCTCCCCCACCCGTCGCGGTCGCTCCCCCACCCGTCGCGGAGCCGGTGCAGGAGCTGATCGCGCCGCAACGCCGGGGCGAACCACTGCCCCGTCCGGCCCGGACCCGGGTGATGGTGGTGGCGAACCAGAAGGGCGGCGTGGGGAAGACCACCACCACCGTCAACATCGCGACCGCGCTCGCGCTGGAAGGCCTGCGGACTCTGGTCATCGACCTGGACCCCCAGGGCAACGCCTCGACCGCGCTCGCCATCGAGCACCCCCGTGGCACCCCCTCCTCCTATGACGTGCTGGTCGACGGCGTACCGCTGACCGAGGTGAGCCAGCCGCACCCGCAGATCGAGAACCTGGTCGTCGTCCCCGCCACGATCGACCTCGCCGGAGCCGAGATCGAGCTGGTCAGCGTGGTGGCCCGGGAGAACCGGCTGCGCAGGGCGATCGCGGCCCATCCGCTGATCACCGATGAGGTCGAGGACCGCTTCGACTACGTCTTCCTGGACTGCCCGCCGTCCCTGGGTCTGCTCACGCTCAACGCGCTGGTGGCCGGCGCGGAGATGCTGATCCCGATCCAGGCGGAGTACTACGCCCTGGAGGGGCTCGGCCAGCTGCTGGAGACCGTGGAGATGGTCCGGGCGCACCTCAACGGCGAGCTCGTGGTGAGCACCATCCTGCTCACGATGTACGACTCCCGGACCAACCTGGCCGCCGGCGTGGCCGGCGAGGTGCGCGCGCACTTCAGCGACCAGGTGCTGCGCACGGCCATCCCGCGCTCTGTCCGGGTCTCCGAGGCGCCCAGCTACGGGCAGAGCGTGATCACCTACGACCCGGGCTCACCCGGGGCACTGTGCTACCTCGAGGCGGCCAGAGAACTCGCACTTCGCATCAAACCGGGAGGAAACGCATGACCACCGACGCCACCCCCGCCACGCGCAGAGGCCTGGGCCGCGGTCTGGGCTCACTGATCCCCACGGCACCGGCCCAGCCGACCGCTCCGCCCGCAGAGGGCTCGGGACCGGGTCGGCACCTCGCTGGAGCGCCGGAGACCCCTGCGGCCCCGTCGACTCCCACGGCGGCGCCGGTGGCCGGCGCCTACTTCGCGGAGATCTTGGTCGACGAGGTCTCGCCCAACGCGCGGCAGCCGCGGGAGGTCTTCGACGCCGACGCCATGGCCGAGCTGGTGCACTCGGTCAAGGAGGTCGGGCTGCTGCAGCCGATCGTCGTACGCCGCACCGGTGACGCGTCCTACGAGCTGGTCATGGGCGAGCGTCGCTGGCGGGCCACCCGCGAGGCGGGGCTGGACACGATCCCGGCGATCGTGCGGCAGACCGACGACGACGACATGCTGCGCGACGCGCTGCTGGAGAACCTGCACCGCTCCCAGCTCAACCCGCTGGAGGAGGCGGCGGCCTACCGGCAGCTCCTCGACGACTTCGGCTGCACCCACGACGACCTGGCCGGCCGGATCGGTCGCAGCCGGCCGCAGATCAGCAACACCCTGCGGCTGCTCAACCTCTCCCCCGCCGTGCAGCGGCGGGTCGCCTCCGGGGTGCTCAGCGCCGGGCACGCCCGGGCCCTGCTGGGCGTCACCGACTCCGCGGCCCAGGACCGCCTCGCCGGTCGGGTGGTGGCCGAGGGCATCTCCGTGCGCGCCCTGGAGGAGCTCGTGGCCGTCGGGGAGGTCGGGGACGATGCCGGACCGAAGGTGCGCGCGCCCCGGCCCTCGGCCCCCGGGCTGCAGGAGATCGGCGACCGGCTCAGCGACCGGCTCGACACCCGGGTGCGGGTCGACCTGGGACGTAGCAAGGGCAAGGTCTCCATCGAGTTCGCCTCGTTGAGCGACCTGGAGCGGATCGTGTCGATCATCGATCCCCGCAACCGTGACGACAGGCCGATCTAGCGACTCCTCGATCTAGCGATCTGTCGGTTTGTCGACTTCTCGGTTCGCCTTCCGGGCGGCGCGGGCGGCCTTCTCCTCGGCGTCGAGCTGCGCGGCGCGCTCGGGGGTGGGCGCCGACCCGCCCCGCGACGCCGGGAGCCACCACGAGCCCGGTGGCTGCTCCCGGGCCGGGTAGTCGGCGATGGCCTGGTCGAGGAGGCCGGCGAGGCGGTCGTGCAGCTCGAGGGTCTCCTTGACGGGGTCCTGCCCGGTCGGCCACATCGGCTCACCGACCCGGATCCCGATGGTCTTGCCCCGGGAGAAGTCGCGCGGGTGGTCCTTGGTCATCATCCGCTGGGTGCCCCACAGCACCACCGGCACGAGCGGTACGCCGGCCTGGGCGGCGATCCGGGTGGCCCCGGACTTCAGCTCCTTGACCTCGAAGGACCGCGAGATCGTGGCCTCGGGGAAGATCCCGACCACCTCGCCGGCCTGGAGGTAGCGCAGGGCCTCCTCCAGCGACGCGCCGCCGTCGTCGCGGTCGACGGAGATGTGGTGCATCGAGCGCATCACCGGACCGGCGACGGTGTGGTCGAAGACCTCGCGCTTGGCCATGAACCGGACCAGCCGCTTGGAGGGCTGCGCCGCGAGGCCGCCGAGGATGAAGTCGATGTAGGAGACGTGGTTGAAGGCCAGCAGTGCACCGCCCTCGCGCGGCACGTGCTCGGTGCCGTGCATCTGGAAGCGCAGACCCAGCACGCGGAACAGGGCCTTCGCGGTGACGATGACCGGTGGGTACGTGACGTCGCGCATCGGCTGATACTCGCATGCCGTCTCGGAGGCCACTCTGGGAGACTGGCCACATGCGCCCGATCGTCCAGAGCCAGAAGCTGCAGCACGTCCGCTACGACGTCCGTGGGCCGATCCTGGTCGAGGCCCAGCGCCTGGAGGCCGAGGGGCACAAGATCCTCAAGCTCAACATCGGCAACCCGGCGCCGTTCGGCTTCGAGGCCCCCGAGGCCATCGTCGCCGACATGGTGCACAACCTTCCCGACGCCCAGGGCTACTCCGACTCGCGCGGGATCTACTCCGCGCGGACCGCGGTGGCGCAGTACTACCAGTCCCACGGGCTCACCGAGACCAACAACGACGACGTCTTCATCGGCAACGGGGTCTCCGAGCTGATCACGATGGTGCTGCAGGCGTTCCTCGACGACGGCAACGAGATCCTGGTCCCCGCGCCCGACTACCCGCTGTGGACCGGCGCCGTCTCGCTCTCGGGTGGTACGCCGGTGCACTACCGCTGCGACGAGGCCAACGGGTGGAGCCCGGACCTGGAGGACATCGAGCGCAAGATCACGCCGCAGACCCAGGGGCTGGTGATCATCAACCCCAACAACCCGACGGGCGCGGTCTACAGCGAGGACACCGTGCGCGCGCTGGTCGACATCGCCCGCCGGCACGAGCTGGTCGTCTTCAGCGACGAGATCTACGAGAAGATCCTCTTCGACAACGCGGTGCACCACCACACCGCGACCTACGCCCACGACGACGTGCTGTGCCTGACCTTCAGTGGGCTCTCGAAGGCCTACCGCGTCTGCGGCTACCGAGCGGGCTGGGTGATGGTCTCGGGGCCCCGGCACCTCGCCGAGGACTTCCTCGAGGGGCTGACCCTGCTGGCGAACATGCGGATGTGTCCCAACGTCCCCGCGCAGCACGCGATCCAGACCGCGCTCGGGGGCTACCAGTCGATCGAGGAGTACATCCATCCCGGCGGCCGGTTCTACGAGCAGAGCAAGAGTGCCTGGCGCCAGCTCAACGAGATCGAGGGCGTGAGCTGCGTCGAGCCCCGCGGTGCCCTCTACTGCTTCCCGCGGCTGGATCCCGACGTCTACGAGATCAAGGACGACGAGCAGTTCGTCCTCGACCTGCTGCGCGCGAAGAAGATCCTGGTCACCCACGGCACCGGCTTCAACTGGTTCGAGCCCGATCACTTCCGCCTGGTCACCCTGCCCGACCTCGACGTGCTGACCGAGGCCATCGGTCGCATCGAGGAGTTCCTCGCCACGCTGCGATGAGGCCTACGATGAGGTCGTGGGACGAGGCACCGAGAGGCTGACGGTCGATCACCTGCCGCAGCTGGGGCAGTGCGCGACGTGCGTGTTCTGGGAGCTCGATCCCGTACGGCGTGACGCGGCGCGCGGCCACGAGGCCGAGGAGAAGGCCGCCTGGGTCTCGATGGTGCTGCGCGAGTGGGGATCCGTGCGGCCGGGTGGCCGTCGTCGACGGTCAGGTCGTGGGCCACATGATCTGGGCGCCGCCCGTGCTGGTCCCCTCGGCGACAGGCTTCGCGACCGCGCCCGTGGCCAGTGACGCCGTGCTGCTCACGACGGCGCACGTCGACCCGGCGCACCGCGGCGGGGGACTGGGCCGGATGCTGCTGCAGGGCATGGCCAAGGACCTCGTCAAGCGCGGCGGGGTCAAGGCCGTCGAGGCCTTCGGCGACACCCGCAACCTGGCGGGCCGGTGCGTCGTACCCGCAGACTTCCTGCTGTCGGTGGGCTTCTCCACCGTGCGCGCACACGCGATCAACCCGCGGATGCGGATGGACCTGCGCACCACGCTCTCGCTGCGCGAGGAGCTCGAGAAGGGCCTCGAGCGCCTGCTGGCCCCCGTGGGCAAGCGCGCGGCCCCGCCGGTGCCCCACCGGGTCACTCCCCGGGTCAGCCGGCGGATCCACCCGCACCACAGCTGAGGAGTCAGCGCCGGAAGCCCGCGCGGATCTCGTCGAAGCGGAGCACGCCGGTGTGGGCGTCGAGGTCGGGGGAGAGGTAGTAGCGCTGCACCGCGACCACGATCGCCTCGGCGAGCAGGTCGCGGAACGCCGGTTCCTCGAGCCGGCGGGCATCGGCGGCGTTGCTCAGGTAGCCCGCATCGAGTCGCAGTGCGGGCATCCGGGTGTTGCGGAGCAGCTCCCAGGTCTTCGGATGGGTGCGCAGGTCGACGAGGTCGGTGCGGGCGACGATCTCGCGCTGCACCAGCCCGGCGAAGCGCTCGCCGGCGGAGGACCAGGTCGCCGGGTCGGCGTCGCCGAAGAAGTACGACGAGACACCGGAGGCATCCGGGTTGCTCGAGGCGTCGAGCGCGAGCGAGACGAACAGGTCGGCCCCCGTGCGGTTGGCGAAGTCGGCGCGCTCGTGCTCCTCGCCCGGTGCGGCTGCCCAGCGCGGCGTGGCCAGGAAGGCCTGCACACCGGTCGCGACCAGGCGTCCCTCCACCCGCCCGGCGAGGTCGTGCAGGATCGCGTCGGAGGCCTCGGCGTACACCTCCGGCAGGTGGTGGCCCCGGCCGACGTCGATCACCACGATCTTGCCGCCGAGGTGGGGGCCGGCGTCGCGGATGTGCTCCTCGGCGCGCAGGGTGTTGGGAGCACCGCCCTTGACCATGGGGGAGAGGCGGCGTAGCGCCTTGAACGTCGCGGGGCCGCAGGTGCCGTCGGGCGGCACCCCGAAGTTGCGCTGGAACTCGCGCAGGCCGGCCTCGGTCTCGGGCCCGAAGTACCCGTCGACGCGGCCGACGGTGAAGCCGAGGTCGAGCAGCCGGCGCTGCAGCGCGTAGACGTCGTCGCCGGCGACCAGGTTGCCCGGCAGGTGGGTGAGGATGCGGTCGCCCAGCCGCCAGCGGGCCTCGTCGAGGCGGCGGAAGGTCAACGGACCCACGACGCCGTCGACGGTCAGGCCACGCTGCTGCTGGAAGGTGCGTACCGCCAGCTCGACCCGGTCGTCGAAGAAGGCGCCGAGCGGCGGCTCACCCTCGAACGCAGCATCGCCCAGAAGACCGATCCGCTCCAGCAGACCGGTGATCTGGGCGACGGCGGGACCCGAGTCCCCGTGCCGGACGATCCCTGACTCAGTGCTGGACACGCACGCGACTGTAGTCGCCGCGGTGCACGTGTCAGCCGATGTAGTCGGCGAGCTCCTTGAGCAGCGCGGCCTTCGGCCGGGCGCCCACGATCTGCTTGACGACCTCGCCGTCCTTGTACAGGTTGAGCGTCGGGATGCCGTTGACGCGGTACGTCGACGGGGTCACCGGGTTCTCGTCGACGTTGAGCTTGACGAAGGTGACCTTGTCGCCGTGCTCGGCGCTGAGCTCGTCGAGGATCGGACCGACCTGGCGGCACGGGCCACACCACTCGGCCCAGAAGTCGACGAGAACGGGCTTCTCGGACTTGAGTACGTCGGCCTCGAAGGTGTCATCGGTGACTGCCTGCAGGTTGGACATCTGTTCTCCTCTGGGGTTGATCACAAGGACTGACCTCGGATGTATCTGGTCAACAGCCTGCCACCTGGGCTTGTTCCCGCCCGGGAGGCGCTGCTCGGACCTCGGCTCAGGCGCCGGCTCCCACGGTGGCTGCGCCCGCCGAGGTGGTCAGCGAGAAGTCGAGGTCGGCCAGGTAGCGCTCGGCGTCCAGCGCGGCCGCACACCCGGTGCCGGCGGCGGTGATGGCCTGACGGTAGTGGTGGTCGACGAGGTCGCCGCAGGCGAAGACCCCGGTCACGTTGGTGCGTGTGGAGGGGGCGTCGACCAGCACGTAGCCCTCCTCGTCGAGGCGCACCTGCCCGTGGAGCAGCTCCGAGCGCGGGTCGTGGCCGATCGCGATGAACAGTCCGGTCGCGTCGAGCTCCCGCTCCTCGCCGGTCTCGGTGTCGCGCAGGGTCAGCCCGGTGAGCCTGTCCTCGCCGTGGATCCCGACGACCTCGGAGTTCCACGCGAAGTCGATCTTGGGGTCGGCGAAGGCGCGCTCCTGCATGATCTTGGACGCGCGCAGCTCCCCGCGACGGTGGATCAGGGTCACCTTGGTGCCGAAGCGGGAGAGGAACGTGGCCTCCTCGATCGCGGAGTCGCCACCGCCCACGACCGCGATGTGCTGCTCGCGGAAGAAGAAGCCGTCGCAGGTCGCACACCAGCTGACGCCGTGGCCGGAGAGCCGGTCCTCGTCGGGCAGGCCGAGCTTGCGGTAGCCCGAGCCCGTCGCCAGGATCACCGAGCGCGCACTGAAGCTGCCCTCGGCGGTGGTCACGGTCTTGGTCTCGCCGGTCAGGTCCACCGCGGTGACGTCGTCGGAGACGATCTCGGCGCCGAAGCGCTCGGCCTGGGCCCGCATCTCGTCCATCAGGGCGGGACCCTGGATGCCGTCGCGGAAGCCCGGGAAGTTCTCCACCTCGGTGGTGTTCATCAACGCGCCACCGGCGGTCACCGAGCCCTCGAAGACGAGGGGGTTCAGGCTGGCCCGGGCGGCGTACACCGCGGCCGTGTAGCCCGCGGGTCCGGATCCGACGATGATCACGTCGCGGATCTCGCCGGTCGGTTCAGACGTGGTGTCTGCAGTCACTGCTTCTCCTTGGTTGGTCACCGAGTCAACCGATCCTAGGCACGCCTTGTTCCGGCGTGCGGCGCGGCGCGTAGGTCGGTGACGGGTGGGTCAGCTGAGGGAGACGAGGCTGGTGAGGTCGTCGTGCGGGAGCGCCGGGGAGGCGCTGGCGTCGACCGACATGGACACCAGGTCGGCGCGCCCGGACTGGACGGTCAGGAAGGCGGTGTCCGAGGCGTCGCGCCCGGTCGCGATCCGCACCAGGGAGGAGCGGGGCGCCAGGGCGGTCGCGTCCACGACGCGCCACTCACCGTCGATCGCGGCCTCGACCACGGCATGGAAGTCCATCGGGCTCAGCCCCGGCGCGTAGACCGAGACCAGCCGGGCCGAGACGTTGCGGGCGCGCAGCAGGGCGATCACCAGGTGCGCGTAGTCGCGGCACACCCCCTGACGAGCCAGCAGCGTCTGGGTGGCTCCATCGGTGTGCCGGCTGGAGCCACTGACGTAGTACAGCTGCGTCCCGACCCAGGAGCTGACCGCGTCGAGCAGCGCCTTGCCCTCCAGCGTCGAGAACTCAGCCCAGGCCGTCGGGCCGAGCTCGTCGGACTCCGCGTAGCGGCTCGGCCGGCGGTAGACGATCTCGTCGACGGGGTTCACCTTCGCAGCGGTCGCCGTCCCGGTGACCTCGGCGGCGTACTCCAGCCGGAGGCGGCCGACCCCGGAGCGACACACGTGCAGCCGACCGCCGTCGTCGACACGGAGCTCCTCGGTGGCCACCGGGGCGCCGTCCACGGTGACCGTCAGGGACTCCGAGGCCAGGGACGGGCCGTCGGCGACCGCCACCGACCAGACCAGGTCGGCCGGCTCGCGTACGTCGAGCTCGATCTCGGCGCGCACGCGTCGGGTCGTGGTCATCGCCCCAGTCTCACGGAGCGACGGTGGTGCTGGCCAATCGACGGCGCCCGTCGCAGGTCCACGCCTCGACGAGCCGTGCGCCGTGCCTGACCGGATGCACGACGAGCGCGGCCGGCGTGCCGTCCACCGTGACCACCGTGCGGCTCGCGCCGTCGGTGACCACCGGTCCGGCACACGCGGCCGGGGGTGAGGTCGGCGCGGCGCCGGACGAGGAGCTGCTGTGCGCACCCGGACTCTGTTGCTTCGGGGGCGCCGGGACCCGGAGCGCGGGGGTGGTCAGGAGGAACGCCCGGACGTCGCGCGCGAACGTGTCGGCGTGCAGGTCGGGGACGGCCCCGAGCGCCGAGGTCGAGGGCGCCTGCTCCTTCTGCGTCGAGCCGGCCCCCGCGTCGGAGGAGGTCGCCGTGCTGTTGCCGTCGGGGTGGCCCAGGGTGGCCCAGGTGAGGGCCCCGAGGCCGAGCACGATGACCGCCGCGACCGCCGCCGCGAGACGTGGCATCCACCGCGGCCGCAGCGGGACCACCGTGCCGGTGGCACGGTGCTCCTCGGTCGTCTTCGCGGCCTCGCGCTCGGCGACCAGCCCGGCCAGTGTCTCGTCGAGCCGCGCCGCGACCTCGGCAGGCAGCGGGTCGGCCTCGTGGCCGGCACCGGAGCCCAAGCCGGCCAGCAGCGCCTGGAGTCGTTGCTCCTGCCCCGGCTCGAGGGGGTCCTGGTCGCTCATGCCTGCTCACCTCCAAGCTCCGAGTGGTCGTGGGCACCGTCGTGCTGCCCGTGCGGCGGGGGACCCCGGTGGGACGCATCCGGGGCGTCCGCGGTTCCGGCGGGCTCCTCCAGCAGGCCGGACAGCAGGGCCGCGAGCCGGGACCGTCCTCGCGAGCAGCGGCTCTTCACCGTGCCGGGCGAGGTGTCGAGGATCGCCGCCGCCTCGGCCACCGGGTAACCCTCCATGTCCACCAGCACCAGGGCTGCCTTCTGGTCGGGCGGCAGCTCCTCGAGCGCCGCGAGCACCATCCGCCGTCGCTCACCGGCGAGCACCTCGGTGGCGGGGTCCGCAGCGGCCGGGGTCGCCAGGACGTCACCCCGCGCGGCCTGCTCCTCGAGGTCGTCGGGGAGCGGTTCGGCCGCGCGCACGCGTCGTCGGCGCAGCCGGTCGAGGCAGGCGTTGACCACGATCCGGTGCAGCCAGGTCGTCACGGCAGCGTCGCCGCGGAAGGTCTCGGCCCGCCGGAACGCCGAGATCATCGCGTCCTGCAGCGCATCGGCGGCCTCCTCGGTGTTGCCGGTCGTGCGCAACGCCACGGCCCACAGCCGCGCGCGGTGACGGAGGAACAGCTCCCCGAACGCGTCGGGATCACCGGCCAGATGGGCATCGAGCAGGTCGCGGTCGGTGCTCGCGCCGGGCTCCCCGGTCACGACCGGACTGTGACGTCGGCGATCTCCCCGCGGAAGCCGCCCGGGACGGGAGGCAGCTTGGTCAGCCACACGAGCAGGTAGCGCGTGTGCGTGCCCGCATCGAGACGGATGGTGGTCTTCGTCGGCGCCGCGGACTGCGCTCCCACCTTGTCGAGCTGGCTGAGCGTGTCGGGTGCCTGGGTCACGCCGGTCGGCGCGGCGTAGATCTCCAGGTCGGTGGGCTGCCCCTTGAGCTGGATCGAGACCGACCTCGCCGTGCGGTCGCGCCCGAGGTCGAGCAGCACCCCGACTCCTGCCTTGAGGCCGCCGAGCGCCGGGTTGTTGTAGTAGGTGCTGGTGGTCCACGTCGTCGTCGGGTCGCCGTCGATCACGTTGCCGACCTCGCCGGGGTTCTCGGAGTCGTCACCCAAGGGGTCGAAGTCCGAGGCTCGCGCGACGTGGAGCTTGGCGCCGGCGGCTGCCGGAGTCGAGCCCGCGGAGGGGCTGGTGCCGGCGCTGGTGCCCCCGGCGTCGTGCCGACCCCGGTTGAAGGCGAAGACCAGCGTCACCACCACGGCCAGCAGGAGCGCGATGATCACCGCGATCCGCAGCCAGCCCCGGCCCTCCTTGCCGGTGTGGACCTCGAAGTGGTCGTCGCTCTCGTCGACGAAGGGCCAGAAACCCCCGGTGTCCCTGGTGCCCGGTTCGCCGTCGGGTCCGGGACCGAGCTCGGAGACCCCGGTCGCGGCCTCGCCCCGGAGCCCGGGGGAGCTGCCACCGACACCGGCCATGGCGGTCGCGGACACCGGGCGGTCGCGGGGGGTTCGCCGCTCGGTGCCGGCGAAGAGGGGTCTCTCCGGAGGGTCCTCGAACGGCGGGGGCGGCGCGGGCACCTCCGGTGCTGCCGGTACGGCGGCCTGGAGCTGGGTGGACTCCAGGCCGTCGTCGTCGAGGTCGTCGACCTCCTCGGGCTCGGCATCGGGGACGCCGGCGGAGTCCTCGGCGGGGTCCTCGGCGGGGTCCTCGGCGGGGTGCAGCGCGGCGGCGACGGCAGGGGTGCTCAGGTCGCCGCGCGGGATCGAGACGGTGGGCTCCGCGTGCATCGCCTCGGGATCCAGGGGCGCTGCCAGGGTGGGGTCGCCGATGTAGTCGGCGAGGGCGGCGGCGATCTCCTGAGCCGTCTCGATGGGCAGCGCGTGCTGGGAAGCCTCCTTGTGCAGCACCCGCTCGCAGATCACGTCCAGGGTGCGCGGCACTCCGGCACGGACCTGGCGGGGGCGCAGGGGCCGACGCCCCTCGTGCGGGGCGCGGGGCACGGCGGACCGGGACACGCCGGGCCACTTGCCCGTGAGGGCCGCGTAGAGGATGCCGGCCACGTCGATGACATCGGCCTCACGGTCGTCGATCTCGCCGTAGAGCGGGTTGGGGACGCGGGCCGGCTCGAGGCTGGCGTCCACGACGTACCCGATCAGCTTCACCGCTCCGGAGTGGGTCACCAGCACGGCCTCGGGATTGAGGCGGCCGTGGGCGACCCCCTGGGCGTGCCCCACGGCGATCGCGTCGGCGACCTCGCGCGCCAGCCAGGCCGCCCGGGACGGCGGCAGGGTGCCCTGCTGGAGCATCAGGTCGAGCGAGACGCCGTCGCCCCACTCGTTGACCACCCAGGTGATGCCCTCGGAGGCGTCACAGTCCAGCACCCGCAGCAGGTGCGCGTCGGTCACCGTGGCCGAGACGCGGGCGGCCTCGAGAAGCGCCGCCGACCGCGGGTCCTCGCTGCTCACCGCGTGGATGGCCACGCTGCGCGCGAGCACGGTGTCGGTCGCCCGCCAGAACCGGGCCCCCTCATTCTCGGTGAGCAGGTCCTCGAGCCGGTAGCGGTCGGCCAGCACTGTGCCGGGTCCGATCGAGCTCGTCACGAAACTCCTCTTGCAGGTGGGCACCCCGTGCCCATGGTAGGGCCCGCGCATGCGTCGGGCAGGTCGGTCAGTGCCTACCTGGGAGACGCCGCGCGACGAGGGCCATGACGTCGGTCACCTCGGTGAGGCGCAGCACGCGGGCCAGTCCCAGGTACGCCGCGCTGAAGATCACCCCCACCACCACCAGGTCGAGGAGGGCGTGCAGCCGACCCGATCCGGGGACGTCGTCGACGAGAAGTGTCCGGGCCACCCAGGCCAGCGCGGCGGCGATGGCCACGGCGATGGCCGAGCCGGACGAGGAAGCGCACCAGGACCCGTCCGTGCAGCCCCCCGACCCGTCGCGAGAGCAGTGCGTAGGAGAGCGCGGCCCCCACGGCGTAGGAGCAGGCGTAGGACACGACCAGGCGTGGGGCGACCTGCGAGACCGCGGCTCCGTGGGTGAGCGCCACCGCGGCCACGATGTTGGTGACCGCGATGCCGCACTGGATGAAGAACACCAGCCGGTTCTGCTCCAGGGCGTAGAACCCGCGCAGCAGCAGGTAGTGCATCGTGAACAGCACCAGGCCCATCCCGAACAGGGCGAGCGAGGGTGCGAAGGTGCCGAAGTCGGCCTGGGCACTGCCGTAGCCCCAGACGACGTGGGCCGTGTCCAGCGCCATCACGGCGAGGAAGGCAGCCGCGGGGACGATCAGGGCGTAGGCCGAGCGCAGCGTCGAGGACACCGCCCGACCCACGGCAGTCAGGTCCCCCCGCGCGGCGTACGACGAGAGGAGCGGCAGCATCGCCGTGGCCAGGGAGACGGTGATGATCGCGTGCGGCACCTGCGTGAGCAGGAACGCGTTGGAGTAGACGGTGTAGCCGGCGCCGCCCGAGTGGCCGCCCACGGTGCCGTGGCTGGCCAGGCGCACCACCACGGTGTAGGCGATCTGGTTGACCACCACGAACAGCACGGTCCAGACGCCGAGTCGCAGGGTGTGCCCGAGGCCGCTGCCACGGAAGTCGAAGCGAGGCCGGTAGTGGTACCCGGTGGCGCGCAGGTAGGGCAGGAGCACCAGGAACTGCACCACGATGCCGACCGTGGAGCCCAGGCCCAGCAACAGCTCCTGCCCCGGGCCGAACCCGCCCTGCTTCGCCGATCCCTCGGCCGTCCCGTAGACGACGAGGTAGACCACGAGGGTGATCACCGCGATCACGTTGTTCGCGATCGGCGCCCACATCATCGGGCCGAAGCGGCCACGCGCGTTGAGCACCTGGCCCACCAGCACGAACATCCCGTAGAAGAACACCTGCGGCAGGCAGTAGCGGGCGAAGGTGATCACCGACTGCAGCTGCTCGGCGCGCGCTGGATCGAAGAACTGCTTGTCGAGGAACAGTGCCATCAGCCACGGAGCCAGGGCGACGAGCAGGATCGTGACGATGACCAGGAAGAGCCCTGCCAGCGTGATGATGCGCGAGGTGTAGGCCACTCCGCCGTCCGGGTCGTTGCGGCCGGCCCGGACCAGCTGCGGCACGAGCACGGCGTTGACCACGCCTCCGGCCAGCAGGATGTAGAGCATGTTGGGCACGGTGTTCGCGATGTTGAACACGTCGGCGTGCAGCCCCACGCCCAACGCCGCAGCGAGCAGGATCGTGCGCACGAAGCCGCTCAGGCGAGAGACGACCGTCCCGGACGCCATCACCGCGCTGGAGGTCAGCAACGACCGGGAGGCCGCGGCGTCCTGTGCCTTCTCCTCGGGTGTGGTCATGCCTGCTCCTCCAGGCGCCAGCGCCGGTTGCGGAAGCGCAGCACGATCCGGCGTACGACCATCACGGCCAGCAGCAGGCAGCCGGCGGCGATCACGTACCAGAGCACCTGGCCCACCTGGCTCGTGCGCAGGCTGAAGGTGAACGACTGGCCGGCCACCTGACCGCCCTCGGTGACCGGGAACATCGAGACCTCGTGCAGTCCGGCGCCGCTGTGCACCGAGAGGCGCAACGTGGTCCGCTGGCCCGGCCCCAGCGCGACGGGGTCGGCAGACTCGACCTTGACGTCGGGGCTGTCGGTCCGCGTCTGGAGCCCGACGTCGATGGGCTGGGCGAGGCCGTTGACGAGAGTGACGGTGAGCGAGCCGGAGCCGCCCGACAGCGTGACGAAGTCGGTGCCGGTGACCTGCACCCGGTTCATCCGGGATCGCACGTCGGTGTCGAGTGCGCGCACCTGGTCGGCGGCGAGGCGGGGCGTCGGCCGGGCGCTGTACGCCGAGCCCTGCAGGGCGGCACCGGTCAGCTGGTCGCGCACGCTGTTGACGTTGGCGAGCAGGTCGCCCAGGGCGTCACCGGTGCGCACGAGGGTGCGTGTCGTCGCGATGTTGAGGGGACCCAGCTCCGCGGCGCGCTGTGCCCGGCCGTAGCCGAGCTTGCCGGTGTAGGGGAGCGGTCCTCCGTGCTCGACGGGCACCAGACGCAGCCACTTCTGGGTGAGCCCGGCGAAGAACTCGGACTCGCGCCAGTGAGCCCCCGGGTTCCACCGCATCGGGAAGCCGACCACGATCGGGCGTCGCTGGTCGAGGTCGAGGGCGGCCTCCGACAGGATCCGTTGCCGCATGGCCAGCGGGTCGGTCGGCGGGGAGGGGAGCGGACCACCGGCGGAGGCACGCTCGTCGGTGAGCACCACCGGCTGGCCGGTGGGCAGCCGGGCGTACGGCGGGGTGGTGGTGTTGCCACGGTCGCCGAGGACGAACAGGCTCCCGGCGTCGACCGCTCCGAGCAGAGTCGGGTCGAACAGCCCGTCGGGCGGGGCGATCGCAGCCAGCGCGTCCAGTCCGCGCGCCTTGATCCGGCGGGCCGAGAGCGACTGGGCGCGGGCGAGGATGCTCGGGCGGTAGCGCACCACCGCCGGGACGTCCGGGTCGGCGTAGGGCATCGCGAACAGCGTCTGGCCGTGCACCGCGGTGAGGAAGGTCTGCAGGACCTGCGCGGCGTTGGTCCGCTCCTGCTGGTCCGGGACGGTGCCGGGGTCCTCGGGACTCGCGCTGCTGGTGGAGTCGGCGGGTGCGGTGGTGACCGCCGGGCTCGGCGAGGGACTGGGCGAGGGACTGGGTGAGGGGCTGGGCGAGGGACTGGGCGACGGGGTCTTGCCCGGCTGCTCGACGCGTCGCCTCGGGCCGAGGGACAGCGGCGGGTTGCCTCGGCCGAAGTCCTCGAGGGCGTCGAGCACGGCGGGATCCACCTCCCAGGTCACCGGGCTTGCCCCGGCGGAGGCGGCGAAATCGGCGAGCCGGGTCAGGCGGCCCTCCGGGCCGGTGAGCGCGGCCCAGCGGCTCGGCCCGTTCAGGCTGCCGTCGTCGGCGCGCCGGGCGCGCTCACGCAGCGGCAGCAGCAGCGAGACGTCCACGTGGTGGCGGGCCTGCTCCTTGGTCACCAGCGGGATGAAGGTGCGCGCGCGCCCGTCCGCGTTGAGGTCGCGGCCCTCGGGGCTGCTGCCGAGCGCGTGCACCCCGATCCAGTAGACGCCCGGGTCGCCGGTGATGCCCATCGACCCGCGCGGCACCCGGATCGCGAAGGTGGTGGACCTACCGGGCGCCAGGTCGCCGATCTTGACGTAGGTGGACGGGTCGCTGAGCCGGGTGCCCACGGTGGCCGCGGCGTCGGTGGCGTCGGCCTCGAGGAGGCCGTCGCGCGTGGTGATCGGCTCGGTGGAGAGGAACGGCGCGACGTTGATGTCGGTCCACTCCTCCTGCGAGACGTTGCTGACCACGCCCCGGAGGAGCAGGGCCCCCTTGGCGGGCAGCACGGCGGGGGTCATCCCGGTCAGCTGGACGGCGAGAGGGGTCGCCGGCGAGGGCGCTTCGGCGACGTGGGCCCGCGCCTGCGCCGGACTCGCACCGGCGCCCGCGAGCAGCGGTCCCGTCACTGACGCGACCACCAGCACCGCCAGTGCCAGCGCGCGCGGAAGCAGACGGGACCGTGGCACGCCGTCAGGCTAGTCGCGGGACATCGTGCAAGCCGGGAGGCCGCCCGGGACCTAGAGTGGTCCCTCGTGTCCGAGGAGCCCCTGCTGATCAGCGACGTCCAGGCGCGGGTGGTGGCCGAGCTGTCCAGGATCGCGCCGGTGACCGAGGAGCTCGGAGCCCGGTTCGCCGCCGCCGGCGAGGAGCTCGCGCTGGTCGGTGGACCGGTGCGGGACGCGATGCTCGGGCGGCTGCACCAGGACCTCGACTTCACCACCTCGGCGCGCCCGGAGGTGACCGAGGGGCTGCTCAAGGGCTGGGCCGAGGCGATCTGGGACATCGGCCGCGCGTTCGGCACCATCGGTGCCCGCCGCGGGGAGTGGCAGGTGGAGATCACGACGTACCGCTCCGAGGCCTACGACCCGGAGAGCCGCAAGCCCGCGGTGGTGTACGGCGACACGCTGCAGGGCGACCTGACCCGGCGTGACTTCACGGTCAACGCGATGGCCCTGGTGCTGCCCGAGCAGCGCCTCGAGGACCCCTTCCACGGCGTGGTCGACCTCGCCCATCGACTCCTTCGCACGCCGGGGCGGCCCGAGGACTCCTTCTCCGACGACCCGCTGCGGATGATGCGGGCCGCGCGGTTCGCCGCACAGCTCGGCTTCGAGGTCGCTCCCGAGGTGGTCTCCGCGATGACCGACATGGCCGAGCGGATCACGATCGTCTCCGCCGAGCGGGTCCGCGACGAGCTGGTCAAGCTGTTGATGGCCCCCGACCCGGTGCCGGGGCTGCGGCTGCTCGTCGAGACCGGCCTGGCCAGCCACGTCCTGCCCGAGCTCCCGGCGCTGGCCCTCGAGCGGGACGAGCACCACCGGCACAAGGACGTCTACGAGCACACCCTCACGGTGCTGCTGCAGTCGATCGACCTCGAGGACCGGTTGGGAGGCCCCGACTTCGTGTCGCGTTTCGCCGCGCTGATGCACGACGTCGGCAAGCCGATGACCCGGCGCTTCGTCGCCGGCGGGGGAGTGACCTTCCACCACCACGACGTGGTGGGCGCGAAGCTGACCCGCAAGCGGATGCAGGCCCTGCGGTTCCCCAAGGAGCAGATCGAGGCGGTCTCGCAGCTGGTCGACCAGCACCTGCGCTTCCACGGTTACGGCACGGGCGAGTGGACCGACTCGGCGGTGCGGCGCTACGTCCGCGATGCCGGCGACCAGCTCCAGCGGTTGCACGTGCTGACCCGCGCGGACTGCACGACGCGCAACCAGCGCAAGGCCGACCGGTTGCGGCGCAGCTACGACGACCTCGAGGCCCGGATCGAGCGGCTCTCCGCCCAGGAGGAGCTGGCCGCGATCCGACCCGACCTCGACGGGAACCAGATCATGGAGATCCTCGGGATTCCTGCGGGGCGCGAGGTCGGCGAGGCTTATCGGCACCTGCTGGAGCTGCGTCTCGACCACGGGCCGATGACCGAGGAGGAGGCGACGCAGGCTCTCCGCGCGTGGGCGGCCGCACGCGGCTGAGCCGCGCCGTCGGCTACGCCTGAGCCCACCCGTCGGCTCCCCGGAGCAGCTCGATCCGGCCGACGTCGCCCGGCCCGTGCGGATCACCCCAGCCGGGGCCGCGGAGGCCGACCAGGGTGGGGACCACGATCCCCAGGGCGGTCTGGTGGCCGACCACGAGCACGGTCTCCCCGTTGTGCTGGTCGGCGACCTCCTCGAGCACGGCGCGGTGCCGGGCCACCACCTCGGTCCCGGACTCGCCGCCGGGGAAGCGGGCGTCCAGGTCGCCCTCGTGCCACCGGTCGCTCACCGCGCGGATCCGGCGTACGTCGAAGGGCTGGCCGAGCAGGTCGCCGATGAAGACCTCCCGCAGCGACTTGTGGGCCGTGACCGAGACGTCCAGCAGGGCTGCGGCGATCTCCCCGGTCTGCACTGCGCGGGAGATGTCGCTGGTGTGCACGGCGGCGATCCGGCGGTCGGCCAGGGCCTTGCCGAGCGCATCTGCCTGGTCACGCCCGACCCGCGTGAGCGAGCCGCCCTCGTCGGAGAACCAGTCCTCGACGAAGGCGGCTCGTGCGTGCCTGGCCAGCACCAGGGTGGCCGGGCAGTGCAGGCTCATGGCACCGGCTCAGGCCTCCGGCTGCGTGACCTGCTGACCGTTGAGCACGCGGAAGGTGAACGCCGCCGCGATGAGCACGATCGGCACCGCCACGAGCAGCCCGATGCCACACAGCAACGCGCCGATGAAGAGCACCACGAGGCCGAGCAGGTAGAACACGATCGTGTCGCCGAGGTGCGAGGTGACGAAGCTGACGCTCGCCTTGATCGCCTCCGTGGGGCCCATGTCCTGGTCGACGACGTAGAACAGCGCCCAGTTGAACAGGAACCCGACGATGATGCCGGGCAGGACGCACAGCGCCGTGCCGATCGCGACGGCGAGGGAGACCAGCAGGGCGGTCACGATGACCGGTCCCTTGGTCGCGTAGGTGGCGATGTCGCCCACGGAGACCGGTTTGCCGTCGGCCACGTTGAGCGCGCTCTTGATCAGTCCCGCCCCGAGCGCGAGCTCGATGGTGCCGAAGACCAGGGAGAGGATCCCGTTGCCGACCTCGCGCACCAAGAGGCCCGGCCCGCACTGGGCCGTGACCGTCTGCCCGAAGATCGTCTGGGTGCAGTCGTGGGTGCTGAGCAGGGTGGCCCTCAGCAGCAGGTAGACGATGACCCCGACGACGATCAGGGCGACCCACACCACCAGCACCGGCACCAGGATCTCGCCGGGCTTGTTCTTGAACTTGTTCCACCCGTAGCCGATGGAGTCGGGGGCGCTGTAGGCACCGCCGGCCCCGGGTGGTGCCACCGGAGGCGGAGGCGGCGCGGCGCCGTACCCACCGGTCGGAGGCGGTGGGGGCGGCGGGGGTGCGGACGAAGGGGGCGGTGGAGGTGGCGGGGTGCCTCCGGGGTCTGCGCCAGGCGGGTTCTCCGGGGGTGGTGTGCCATCGCTCATGGTCGAACCTTAGAAACACCTGAGGGCCGTGTCGATGACCCAAGCAGGCCTACTTCAACCGTGTCGCAAACGCACAAGCGGCCCTCCGAAGGGTCGGAGAGCCGCTCGTGGAGGGTGACTAGCGCTCGACGTCGCCCTTGATGAACGCCTCGACCGACGCGCGGCCCTCGTCGTCCGGGCGCTGCACGGGCGGGCTCTTCATCAGGTACGACGAGGCGGAGAGCAGCGGGCCACCGATGCCGCGGTCCTTGGCGATCTTGGCCGCGCGGATGGCGTCGATGATGATCCCGGCGGAGTTGGGGGAGTCCCAGACCTCGAGCTTGTACTCCAGGTTCAGCGGCACGTCGCCGAACGCGCGACCCTCGAGCCGCACGTAGGCCCACTTGCGGTCGTCGAGCCACTGCACGTAGTCCGACGGCCCGATGTGCACGTTGCGGTCAGAGAGCGTGCCGGTCATGTTCGAGGTGACCGCCTGGGTCTTGGAGATCTTCTTGGACTCCAGGCGCTCGCGCTCGAGCATGTTCTTGAAGTCCATGTTGCCGCCGACGTTGAGCTGGTAGGTGCGGTCGAGCACCACGCCGCGGTCCTCGAAGAGCTTGGCCATCACCCGGTGGGTGATGGTGGCGCCCACCTGGGACTTGATGTCGTCGCCGACGATCGGCACTCCGGCGTCCTCGAACTTCTTGGCCCACACGGGGTCGGAGGCGATGAAGACGGGCAGCGCGTTGACGAAGGCCACGCCGGCGTCGATCGCGCACTGGGCGTAGAACTTGTCGGCCTCCTCCGAACCCACCGGCAGGTAGGAGACCAGCACGTCGGCCTCGGCCTCGCGCAACGCCCGCACCACGTCGACGGGGTCCGCGCCGGACTCCTCGATGGTCTGGCGGTAGTACTTGCCGAGCCCGTCGAGGGTCGGGCCCCGCTGGACCTCGATACCGAGCGTGGGCACCTCGGCGATCTTGATGGTGTTGTTCTCCGAGGCGTTGATGGCCTCGGAGAGGTCCTTGCCGACCTTCTTGTCGTCGACGTCGAAGGCGAGGACGAACTCGACGTCGGAGACGTGGTACTCGCCGAAGGCGACGTGCATCAGACCGGGCACTGCCTCGTTCTGGTCGGCGTCCTTGTAGTACTCCACGCCCTGGACGAGGGAGCTGGCACAGTTGCCCACTCCCACGATCGCTACGCGAACCGATCCCATGGCTTCTCCTTCGTCGTTTCCGTTGTTCCGGGTCACGCGGGGTGACCGGTGCTCTTCTTCTTGGGCCCGGGCGTGCTCTTGCTCACGGGCTTGCGTGCTGGTGGTGTCGTGCGGGTCGGGGCAGCGGTCCCGAGGGAGTGCCCCGGGGTGCCGTTGCGCTCGGCCGTGATCAGGTCGGTCAGCCAGCGCAGCTCACGCTCGACCGACTCGATGGAGTGGCGTTGCAGCTCGGTGACGTACCGGTCGGCACCGGCCGGACCCCGGCTGCGACGGGCCCGGTCCAGCCGCTCCTGCAGGCGCGTGCGGCGGCCCTCCAGGATGCGCATCCGGACCTCGGTGTCGGTGCGGGAGAAGAACGCGAACCTCATGTTGAAGTCCTCGTCCTCCCAGGCCGAGGGGCCCACGTCGGTCATCTCGCGGCCGAAGTACTCCTGCCCCGCCGGCGTGATCTGGTAGACGATCCGCTGCCTCCGGGACACCCCGAGCGGGGCGGTGGCGACCTCGGTGACCAGGCCGGCTCGGAGCATCCGCTTCAGGGCCGGGTACAGCGAGCCGTAGCTGAGCAGGCGGGTCCAGCCCAGGAGCAGGTTGAGGCGCTTGCGCAGCTCGTAGCCGTGCAGGGGTGAATCCTGCAGCAACCCGAGAACTGCCAGCTCGAGCGTCGCGCCCTTGCTCGCCACTGCCGTACGCCCCCACTCGGTCTCCGGGCGGTCGTCGGTCGATCCGCCTATCAATGCAATCTATCGCATCGATATATCGTGAGCGAATCCATCGCCGCCCCGGCGGGGCGTGTCCTCGTGGAGCGGGTCGTGGGCGTGTCGCTCGCCACTCCGCATGCGGAGAGCGGCTTCGGGCCGTGGAATGTCCCCGTATCCTCCCTGCAGACCGGTGTAGCTCCCGGGTAGCAGCAGTGTCATCCCACTGTCCGACGAGACAGTGTTCACAGAGAGCGTGTCGTGAGCGGCAAGGAAGCAACCTCCAAGGCCAAGAGCCAGAAGACCCGTCGGCCGGGCCGCTGGAAGCGCGTGCTCGGCTGGTTCGTGGTCGTCGGTCTCGCCATGGTCCTGGCGCTGATGGGGATCTTCTACTTCACCTACAAGAAGACCCAGATCCCCGACCCCAATTCCGCCTACCAGGCGCAGTCGACCTACGTCTACTACTCCGGTGGTCACTCCAAGATCGGGCAGTTCGCCGACCAGAACCGTGAGTCCATCCCGCTGGCCGACATCCCGCAGTCGATGCAGAACGCCGCGATCGCCGCCGAGGACCGCACCTTCTACACCAACAGCGGCATCGACCCCAAGGGGATCATCCGCGCGGCCTTCTCCAACGCCCAGGGCAACGCGACCCAGGGGGCCTCCACGATCACCCAGCAGTACGTGAAGATCCTCTACCTGAGCCAGGAGCGGACCCTCTCGCGCAAGATCAAGGAGGCGCTCCTCTCCCTGAAGGTGCAGCAGGAGAAGTCCAAGGACGCCATCCTCGAGGGTTACCTCAACACCATCTACTTCGGGCGCGGCGCCTACGGCGTGCAGGCGGCCGCCAACGCCTACTTCGACAAGCCCGCCAAGCAGCTGACCGTGCCCGAGGCCGCGATGCTCGCAGCGGTGCTGAACTCGCCGAACTACCTCTCCCCGGATCCCCACGCCGCCGGTCACCAGGCGCTCCTGGATCGCTACGACTACGTCCTGCGCGGCATGGTCTCGATGGGCAAGCTGGACTCCACCGAGGCCGACCGCTACTACGCGAAGCTGCCCGCGGTCGCCAAGCAGAAGAACCCCAACCAGTACGGCGGACAGCGCGGCTTCATGCTCTCGATGGTCAAGGCGGAGCTGCGCACGAAGGGCTTCGACGACACCGCGATCGACACCGGCGGCCTGCGTGTGGAGACCACCTTCACCCGCAAGGCCATGAAGGCGGCCGAGGCGGGAGTGCTCGCGCAGCGTCCACCGGGGTTGAAGCGGCTGCACGTGGCCAGCGCGACCGTGGACGTGAAGACCGGAGCCCTGCTGGGCTTCTACGGCGGGCAGAACTACCTCGACAGCCAGCTCAACTGGGCCCGCCTGGGCGGATCCCCCGGCTCGGCCTTCAAGCCGTTCGCGCTCGCGGCCGGCCTCAAGGCCGGCTTCAGCCTCAAGGACACCTTCGACGGCAACTCGCCCTACCACTACCAGGAGGGCGGCGGACAGGTCGTCAACGAGGGCGGCGGCAACGGCACCAGCTACGGCGCCCACGTCAGCCTGACCAAGGCGACCGAGGACTCGATCAACACCGCCTACGCCAACCTGACCGACTCGATCCCCGACGGTCCCGCCAAGATCCTGAACATGGCCGTGGCGATGGGCATCCCCCGCGACACCGCAGGCCTCGAGCCCAACCGCGCGATCGCGCTCGGCTCCGCGACCATCAGCCCGATCACCATGGCCAACGCCTACGCGACCATCGCCGACGGTGGGCGCCACCACGACTGGTTCGTGATCAAGAAGGTCACCCGCGCCTCGGACAACAAGGTGCTCTACAAGGCGCCCAGGAAGACCGATCGGGCGCTCCCGGAGGACATCTCCCGTGACGTCAGCTACGCCCTGCAGCAGGTCGTGAAGTCGGGCACCGGGCAGAACGCCCAGGCGCTCGGGCGTCCGGCAGCGGGCAAGACCGGCACGGCGACCAACGCCAACGGAGACGTCTCCTCCTCCTGGTTCGTCGGCTACACCCCGCAGGTCGCGACCGCGGTGATGTACGTGCGCGGCAAGGGCAACGAGGCCCTCAACGGCTTCCTGCCGACGTACTTCGGCGCGAACTACCCGACCTACACCTGGCGCGCCATCATGTCCGCCGTGCTCGAGGGGGTGCCGCCGGAGAACTTCCCGCCGCCGGCCAACGTCGACGGCCAGGCGCCGGTCTCGGGCCACGCGCCGTACACCCCGCCGCCGCCGGCGCCCAAGAAGACCAAGAAGGCGACGCCGACGAAGTCGCCGACCACCGCCCCGAGCCAGGCCCCACCCAGCCCGCCGGCCCCGTCGCCGAGCAAGCCCGCGCCACCGAGCCCGCCCGCCACCACCTGTGACCCCGTGGACCCCACCTGCGCGGGGTGAGCGACATCGAGGGACAAGGGGCCGTGCCGGTGGTCGCGCCGACGCGCACCGACCCGGTGGCCACCTCGTTCAGCGAGGCGATCGGGGGACCTCTTGGCCGACATGCCCTGCCGCACCGCTGGTGGACCCCGGTACGGGTGCTGCTCGTGCTGGCGGCGGTCGTCCTCGGGCTCTCCATCGTGCACAGCCAGCCGTGCCTGAAGACGCACTGGGCCAACGACGAGGCCCGCTACGGCAAGATGTGCTACTCCGACATCCCCTACCTCTACGCCGACCGGGGTCTGGTGGAGGCGCGTTGGCCCTACGCCGCGCCGCATCGTCGCTACCAGGTGATGGAGTACCCGGTCGGCATCGCCTACTTCGCCTGGGCGGCTGCGGAGATCACCCAGGCCACGCCGCTGACGCGCGCCGGACCGTCGGTCAGCGAGCGACGGGACACTCCCTCGGCCATGGTCTACGGGCTGCCGGGCATCGTGACCGAGGTCAACAACTACTTCCTGGTGACCGCGGTGCTGCTGGCGGCCTGCCTGCTGGGTGCGACGTGGTTCCTCGCCGGCACCCATCGGCGCCGCCCCTGGGACGCGTTGCCGTTCGTGCTCTCGCCGGTCCTGCTCTCCACCGCCCTGGTCAACTGGGACCTGCTGGCGGTGCTGTTCGTCAGCGGGGCCCTGTGGGCCTGGTCACGCGGGCGCCCCGGCCTGACCGGGGTGATGATCGGCCTGGGCGCCGCCACCAAGCTCTACCCGCTGTTCCTGCTGGGCCCGGTGCTGATCCTCGCCTGGCGGCGGCGACGCGAAGGGGGGCTGGTCGAGGCCGCCTGGGCCATGGGCGGCGCGGGGGCGGCCTGGGTGCTGGCGAACCTGCCGGCCTGGCTGACCGGGCCGAAGCAGTGGGAGGTCTTCTGGCGGTTCAACCAGCAGCGGGGCGCGGACTGGGGCTCGCTGTGGTTGTGGCTCTCCCAGCACGGACATCCGGCCACGGTGGGCACCATCAACCAGTGGTCCTGGATCCTCTTCGGCGCGGTCTGCGTGGGCGTGCTCGTGCTGGGGCTCAAGGCCGAGCGCGCGCCGCGGCTGGCGCAGCTCGGCTACCTCGTGGTGGCCGGCTTCCTGCTGGTCAACAAGGTCTACTCGCCGCAGTACGTGCTCTGGCTGCTCCCGCTGGCCGTGATGGCCCGCCCCCGGTGGCGCGACCTGCTGATCTGGCAGTTCGGCGAGATGCTGTACTACGCCGCGATCTGGCTGAACTTCGGCGGGTGGCTCGACGGGGCCATCGGCGAGACCAGCTCCACCTACGGCTGGGCGATCGTGGCGCGGATGGCGGCCGAGGTCTACCTGGCCGCGGTCATCGTGCGCGACGTGCTCCTAGCTGAACACGACCCGGTCGACGTCGGTCGCGGTGAACCTGACACGGACGTCGATCTCCTCGCCGATCTCCGGCACCGCTGAGCCCTGCGGCAGGAACAGCATCGAGGCCTGCATGTGCGGGGGTTCGGCGAAGAGACGCTGCTTCCCGTCCACGGTGTAGGGCGAGCGGACCAGCCCGGCCGCGTCGAGCCCCCCGCGTGCGATCGACGCTGCTCGTGCCTTCAACGAGTGCTCGCCGGTCGGCGCCTCGAGGCCGATGCCGTGCGCCGTACCGCCCGAGACGACCAGGATGGTGCCGCTGCGTGGTGCCGAGCGCCCGCGGTAGCCGTAGGTGTCGCCCCGCTCGACGGCGTGGGAGTCCAGGACGGTCGCCTTCACCTGCAGCGCGCCGCGGTCGCCCAGCCACAGCGAGGTGCCGACGCGCGGCCGGAAGGTGAACTCGGGGTAGCGGCTGCCCAGCGCGGTGAGCTCCTCCTCGGAGATGTGCGAGACGAAGACGGTGCGGGTCTCCAGGGCCGA
The DNA here is from genome assembly GCA_963794435.1 of uncultured Actinomycetota bacterium. Taxonomy (GTDB): domain Bacteria; phylum Actinomycetota; class Actinomycetes; order Propionibacteriales; family Nocardioidaceae; genus Marmoricola. Next base: position 74,177 of record CAWCDX010000006.1, on the reverse strand, counting down.
GCCCACCACGTCGATCATCAACCGCTCGACCTCGCCGCGCTCGGTGTCGGCCGCCTGCTTGCGTGCCAGGGGCAGGTGCAGCGCCACGCCCTCGACACCGACCCCGCCCTCGTCAGCCACGAGCGTGGCCGCCTCGCGCAGCCCGCGTCCGGTGAAGCCGTGCCGCAGCATCGAGGTCAGCCGCTCCACGACGATGCGGGGCTGGTGGCCGGTGGCCCGGCCGTGCGCCGCCAGGGCCGCGAGGTCCTCGAGCCGCCCCACGGTGTGCACCACCCGGGGGTCATCGGGCATCGGGTTGTCCGGGCGCCAGGGTGTGAGCACGAGCAACGACCCGTCGAAGCGGCGCTCGACCTCGGGGAGCTCCTCGTAGGTGCCGACGGCGAGGGTGTCCACGCCCAGCCACTGGGCCTTGCGGGCCAGGCGACCCAGGCCCAGGCCGTAGCCGTTGCCCTTCGCCACCGGGACCAGCCCCGGGTGGCTGGCCACGGTGGTCCGCAGGTGCCCTCGCCAGCGGTCGCCGTCGACGTGGAGGACCAGGCTCATCGGGCCCTCACCGGCGGCTCATGTAGAAGTCGAAGGCGGCGTAGAGCACCCGGTTGAGCGGGAGGTCCCACTCACCGGCGTACTGCACGGCCTCGCCGCCGGTGCCGACCTTGAACTGCACGAGGCCGACGTGGCCGTCGTTCGCGTCGAGGGTGTCGGTGATGCCGCGCAGGTCGTAGACGTGCGCGCCGGCCGCCGAGGCGTCACGGATCATCTGCCACTGGACGGCGTTGGAGCCCCGGACGTCGCGCTTCTCGGTGGACGACGCCCCGTAGGAGTACCAGGCGTGGGGTCCGACGCGGATCCCGATCGTGCTGGCCACCAGGTCGCCCTCGTGGCGGCCCAGGTAGAGCCGGATCCGGTCGGGGTCCTCGTCGCCGAGCGCCTCGAACATGGTCTCGAAGTAGCCCAGCGGTCGCGGCGTGAAGTGGTCGCGGCCGGCGGTGTGGACGTAGAGCTCGTGGAAGGCCTTGAGGTCCGCGGTCGTGCCGGTCTCGACCTCGACCCCGGCCTTCGCGGCCTTCTTGATGTTGCGCCGCCACTGCTGGTTCATGCCTGCCAGCAGGTCCTCCTCGCTGCGGCGGACACCGTCGCCGTCGACGAGCGGGATCTGGAAGTTGTACTGCGGCTGCCCGGCGCTGAACCCGCCCTCGGCAGCCTGCTGTCGCCACCCGAGCTCGTGCAGCTGGGAGAGCACCCGGGCGCCGCTCTGGCTGCGCTCGGTCGGTGGCAGCTCGGTCAGCGAGGTGACCGTCTCGTCGGCGATCCCCTCCTTCACCTGGGCCGCGCTCCACCGGCTGGTGACCACCGGCGGCCCGATCCGGATGCCGAAGGCGCGCCGCGACTGCAGGTGCTCCCGCATCGGGTCCAGCCAGGCGCCGAGGTCGTCGGTGTCCCAGTCGATGACCGGACCCTCGGGCAGGTAGGCCAGGAAGCGCCGCAGCCGGGGCAGCTGGCGGTAGAGCACCAGGGCGGCGCCCACGAGCTCGCCGCCGGCCTCCCAGCCGATCGACTCCGCGGTCCACTCGGGCTTCACCGCGGCCCAGCCCGGGGTCTGCAGGAAGCTCGCGGCACCACCGGCGGAGGTGCGGTCGCGGATGAACGCCCGGTGCTCCTCGGCCGTGATCGGACGCACCGTCGGGGCACTGCGGACGGCGGAGTTCACGGGCCCGAGCGTATCGGTCAGTGCTCGACGGCCTCGTCGACCAGGCGTCGCACGACCGGGAAGGCCGCCGCGTCGGGATTGATGAGGTCGAAGTGGTTGCCGGGGAGTGCGACGTAGGACGCCTCGCCACCCGCGGCCCGGGACGCGGCGAGGTAGCGGCTGGCCTGGTCGGTCGGGATCACCCGCTCGTCCTCGGCCTGGCACGCAACGACCGGGCACGACGCCGGGACGAGCAGTGCCGGGTCGGCCACCGCGTAGCGATCCGGCACCTGGGTCGGCGCCCCGCCCATGAAGTGCCTGACCGGGTACTGGGAGACCGGTTCCAGTGCGGCGTCGCTGAGGTCGAGCAGTCCCGAGAGCGAGATGACTGACGTCAGTGGCACGCGGGCCGGCCCGCCGGGCGTGCGGTCGGTGCGCCCCGCCGCCCAGCCGGCGAGGTGGCCGCCCGCCGAGTGCCCGAGCACCACGACCTTGTGGGCGAGATGCTCGGGCACGGCGTCGACCGCCCGCGCGACGTCCTCGAGGGTGTTCGGGTAGCCGCCCCCGGTGCCGACCCGTCGGTACTCCACGTTCCAGGTCGCGTAGCCGAGCTCGACGAGCTTCCTGGCCAGCGGGTCCATCTGATCGGAGCCGTACTCGGCCTGCCAGTAGCCACCGTGGATCAGCACGACGGTGGCGAGCGGGGTGCCGCTCGGCAGTCGCAGGTCGGCGTGCTGCTGCGGGTCGTGGCCGTAGCGGCGTCGCCCGGAGGTGACCGCGGGGTGGTCGCGGGAGCACCCGGTGAGGAGGGCCACCCCCGCCAGTCCGGTGAGCAGGCCGCGCCGACTGAGGACCACCCGCGTCAGACGCCGTGCTCGCGGAGCCAGGCGAAGTCGGCCCGGTGCTCGGCGGCACCGCCGGGGGTCTCGCAGATGACCGGCGCCCCGGCCTCGCGGACCACGGCCGCGAAGTCGTCGGCGTCGAGCTTCCCGGCGCCGAAGTTGGCGTGCCGGTCGGCGCCGGAGTCGAAGTCGTCGCGGCTGTCGTTGGCGTGCAGGAGGTCGATGCGACCGGTGATCGCGCGCACCTTCTCCACGGCGGTGGGCAGCTCGATGCCGCCGGCCCAGGCGTGGCAGGTGTCGAGGCAGAACCCGACGTCCTCGGATCCCTCCGCCCGCGAGATCGCGTCCCAGACGCCGGCGATGCGGTCGAGGTGGCGGGCCATCGCGTTGTCGCCGCCGGCGGTGTTCTCGATGAGCAGCGGGATCTTGATGTCGGTGGCCTCGACGGCCTTGCGCCAGTTGTCGAAGCCCTTGGCGGGATCGTCGTCCTTGTTCACGTGACCGCCGTGGACGATCAGGCCTCGTGCCCCGATCTCGGCTGCAGCGTCCATGTGCTGCTGGAGCAGCTTGCGGCTGGGGATCCGGATGCGGTTGTTGGTGGTGGCCACGTTGACGATGTACGGCGCGTGCACGTAGAGCGCGACCCCCGCCGCCTCGGCAGCAGCCTTCAGGCCGGCGGCGCCCCCCTCGAAGCGGATCTCCGGCCCCTTGTAGCCCTGCGGGTCGCCGAGGAAGAACTGCACCAGGGTGGTCTCGCGTGCCTGGGCCTCCGCGACGGGGTCGGTCTGCTCGACATGGGCCCCGATGGCGATCGTGCTGCTCATGCCACCAGCCTAGGCTGCCTGTGGACGACGATTCGCGTCCCGATGCACCTGCTTGTTAACCTTGCGCGTCGCTCCCGCTGGGAGCTACGCCAACAGCCCTCCTGCCGCGTCAGCCGTCGCGGCCGTCCTAGTCCGAAGGAGGTAGTCACGCCGTGCGTGCCTACGAACTCATGGTCATCCTCGACCCGAACCTCGAGGAGCGGACCGTCCAGCCGTCGCTCGAGACCTACCTCAACGTCGTGCGCAAGGACGGCGGCACCGTCGACAACGTCGACGTGTGGGGCCGCCGCCGGCTCGCCTACGAGATCGACAAGAACGCCGAGGGCATCTACGCCGTCGTCACGCTGCAGGCCGAGCCCGCCACGGTCAAGGAGCTCGACCGCCAGCTCACGCTGAACGAGTCGGTGCTGCGCACCAAGGTCATCCGGCCCGATGCGCACGCTGCCGCGGACCCCAGCTGACCACCGAGGAAGAGACCGAGGAGTTCTGACATGGCAGGCGAGACAGTCATCACCGTCGTGGGCAACCTGACCGGTGACCCCGAGCTGCGGTTCACGCCCTCGGGCGCCGCGGTCGCCAACTTCACCATCGCGTCCACCCCGCGCAACTTCGACAAGCAGACCAACGAGTGGAAGGACGGCGACACGCTGTTCCTGAGCTGCTCGATCTGGCGCCAGGCGGCGGAGAACGTCGCCGAGTCGCTCCAGAAGGGCATGCGCGTCGTCGCCCAGGGCCGGCTCAAGCAGCGCTCCTACGAGACCCGTGAGGGCGAGAAGCGCACCGTGGTCGAGCTCGACGTCGAAGAGGTCGGGCCCAGCCTGAAGTACGCCACCGCCAAGGTCGCGCGCGTCCAGCGCAGCGGCGGTGGCGGCGGCTACAGCGGTGGTCAGGGCGGCCAGGGCGGCCAGGGCGGTCAGGGCGGGGACGACCCGTGGGCCTCCAGCCCGGCCCAGGGCGGCAACGCCGGCGGCCAGGCCGCTGCACCCGCCGGTCAGCAGGGCGGCAGCTGGGGCGGCCAGCAGGGCGGCGCCCCGCAGGGCCAGCCCGCCAACGACCCGTGGGCGAGCAGCGGCGACGAGCCCCCGTTCTGATCCACACCCCCTAGTCCACACACACGCACCATTCCGGCGTACGCCGGGCTCTCGAGAGGAGCACCACAATGGCCAAGGCAGTTTTGCGGAAGCCGAAGAAGAAGGTCTGTCAGTTCTGCAAGGAGAAGGCGACCGGCGTCGACTACAAGGACGTCAACCTCCTGCGCAAGTTCATCTCCGACCGCGGCAAGATCCGCGCCCGTCGGGTGACCGGCAACTGCGTGCAGCACCAGCGCGACGTCGCCATCGCGGTGAAGAACGCCCGCGAGGTCGCGTTGCTGCCCTACACCTCCACCGCTCGCTGAGAGAAGGCACGTCGATGAAGCTCATCCTGACCCAGGAGGTCGCCGGTCTCGGCGCCGCGGGTGACGTGGTCGAGGTCAAGGACGGCTACGGCCGCAACTACCTGATCCCCCGTGGTTTCGGCATCCGCTGGACGCGCGGTGGCGAGAAGACCATCGAGTCGATCAAGAAGGCCCGCACGTCGCGCGCGGTCCGCGACGCCGACCACGCGGCGGAGGTCAAGGCCCGGCTCGAGGGCTCGACCTTCAACGTCCGGGTCCGCGCCGGTGAGGGCGGCCGCCTCTTCGGGGCCGTCACGGTCGCCGACATCGCCTCCGCCATCACCGAGGGCGGCGCCGAGGTCGACAAGCGCACCATCGTGCTCGCCAACCCGATCAAGTCGCTCGGCGCCCACACGGTCACCGTCAAGGTGCTCGACGACGTCGAGGCGCGGGTCAACCTCAACGTCGTCTCGGCCTGACGCTCCTGTCCGGGCCGATCTCCAACGGGCCCGGACCGCCCAGCCACACGCGGCGGTGCACCCGGAACAGGTAGTAGGCGAAGCAGATGTTGACCAGCGCCGAGACGAGCAGGGTCGTGGCCACCAGTCGGTCGAGCCCGCCGCCCAGCGCGAACACCGGGAGCACGGCGACCGCGCCGAACCCCCAGACCATCAGGCCGAACCGCTTCGGGGCGTAGTCGTCGGGCGGGTCCTGGTGGGCACCCTGGATGCCGATCTCGCGGGCCAGCCAGAGGCAGTAGGCGATCTGCGGCAGCGAGGTGAACCACTGCCCGGACGCGTCGAGCCGGTGCTGCAGCTGCGGGAACCACAGCGGCACGCTGACCACGCCGGCGGTGACCGCGAGCCAGCGGTGCGCCTCGAAGGCCGGGTTGGCCCGCGCCAGGGCCAGCGTGCCGGCGATGACCAGGGCCCAGCCGATCGGGTTCGGCAGGATGTCGTAGCGCTCCCACGACGGGGACGGGTGCGGCGGGAACGGCGCCTGCAGCAGCACGATCACCAGGCCCATCGCGATCTTCTGCAGCGGCGTGCCGAGCGCCTCTGACCGCGACCGCTGATCCGACATGCCCGTCAGCGTAGGCGTCCGTCGCGGCGCCGACCTTCAGGCCCCGAGACGCATCCACCGCTGGCCGTGCGCGCGCACGAGCAGGGTCGTCGCCCGGGTGCCCATGAACAGCGCGCCGAAGGCCAGCCACAGCCAGACCAGGCCCGGCTCGGCCCCGACGGCGAGGATCACCGCCGCCGCAGGAGCGAACAGCGCCAGGGAGGCCAGCTGCGCCCAGGCGAGGAAGACCGCGTCGCCGGCACCGATCAGCACCCCGTCCAGGACGAACACGATCCCGGCGAGCGGCTGGGCGAGCGCTGCCACGAGGAGCACCGGCACCAGGAGTCGCCGTACGTCGGCATCGGCGGTGAACAGGGCTCCGGCCACCGGCGAGACGGCGGCGAGGAGGAGACCGGTGACGATGCCCGAGAGCCAGCCCCACTGCTCCATCCGGCGGGTGACGCTGCGCGTGCCGGCCGCGTCCCCGGCACCGAGGTAGCGCCCGGTGATCGCCTGCGCCGCGATCGCGACGGCGTCGAGGGCGAAGGCCAGGAACGTCCAGATCGTCAGGGCGAGCTGCATGGTGGCCAGCTCGTCGTCGCCGAGCCGGGCAGCCGCGTAGGTCATCACCAGCAGGGAGGTGCGCAGCAGCAGGGTCCGGATGATCAGGGGTACGCCGGAGCGGGCCGACTGGAGGATCGCCCGGGGGTGGGGACGCAGCCGCGCCTGAGCGCGCCCGGCCGCGCGCACCACCACCCACACCAGGGCCGTCGCCGAGGCGACCTGGGCGATCAGGGTGCCGGTCGCGGACCCGGCGATGCCCAGGCCGGGCCAGGACCCGACGCCGTAGACCAGCAGGAGGTTGAGCGCGATGTTCGCGAGGTTGCCGGCGACGGCGACCAGGAGCGGGGTCCGGGTGTCCTGGAGCCCGCGGAGCACCCCCGTGGCGGCCAGCATCAGCAGCATCGGGATCGCGCCGAGCAGCGCGATCCGCAGGTAGGTCAGGGCCAGCCCGGCCACGACCGCGGAGGGGTCGAAGAGGCCGACCAGCGCTCCGGCCAGCGGCCAGGAGAGCACCGAGACGAACCCACCGACCACCGTGGCCAGCCAGAGCCCGGAGACGCCCTGGCCCAGAGCCACCCCCACGTGGCCGGCGCCCAGCTGGCGGGCCACCGCGGCGGTGGTGCCGTAGGCCAGGAAGACGCACAGGCTGACCAGCGTGCCGAGCACCGCCGAGGCGATGCCCAGCGCGGCGAGCTGCGGGGTGCCGAGGTGGCCGACGATCGCCGAGTCCGCGAGCAGGAAGAGGGGCTCGGAGACCAGCGCGAGGAAGGCCGGTACGGCGAGTCGCAGGATCTCCCGGTCCTGCGCGGCGTGCGGGCCGCCCCGACGGCCGCGGCGAGTGTCCGGGCCCACTACCACGGCGTGAGCGTAGGCGCTACCGAAACCTGTGCAAAACCCGGGTCAAGCTGTGGGTATCCCTGTCGGTCAGCGGTTTTGTCGACAAACGAACATGTGCGCCCAGATGGCGAAACGGTGAACAAGGGGCGGCCAAAAAAATCTCTCCACACCTTGGGGATCGGGTCTTTGGGCAGGTCAGAGGCCATATTGAGCCGAGAACTATTTTTGACTCCACAAGGTCACCCCCAGGCTGTGCACACGTTGGGCGGCGTGTTCCACACGATCAACAGGGTTATCCACAGGTTCCTGTGGATAGCGCCCTTGGTGTGTCCCGTCCGGGGAGCCTATGGTCACCGGGCCCGCGGGTCGGGGCGGGTCACCGTTGTCGGTGGTGGCCTCTAGGTTGTGGTACGTGCGGGACGGAAGGGGTCAGTGGGAATGAGCATGACCGAGTCGTGGGACCTCGGTTCCCAAGGTGGCGCCACCGCCTTCGGGGACCCGTTCGGTGGTGACGCGGTCAACCAGGAGACCTGGTCGGGGCGGATGCCGCCGCAGGACTCCGACGCCGAGCAGTCGGTGCTCGGCTCGATGCTGATCTCCAAGGACGCCATCGCCGACGTCAACGAGGTGATCGGCGGCGCCGACTTCTACCGCCCGGCGCACGAGACGATCTACGACGCCGTCGTCGACCTCTACGGCCGCGGCGAGCCCGCCGACCCGGTGACCGTGGCCGCCGAGCTGCAGCGTCGCGGCGAGCTGCAGCGGGTCGGCGGGGCGCCGTACCTGCACACCCTCTCGGCCAGCGTCCCGATCGCCGCCAACGCCGGGTACTACGCGAGCATCGTGCGCGAGAAGGCGATCCTGCGCCGCCTCGTCGACGCCGGCACCAAGATCGCCCAGCTCGGGTACGCCGGCCAGGGCGACGTCGACGCGACCGTCGACGTCGCGCAGCAGGAGATCTACGCGATCGGGGAGAAGCGGGCCCAGGAGGACTACGCGCCACTCTCCTCGATCATGGAGTCGACCCTCGACGAGATCGAGGCCATCTCCAACCGCGACGGCTCCTCCGGTGGCGTTCCCACCGGATTCGCCGACCTCGACGAGCTCACCAACGGCTTCACCGGAGGCCAGATGGTGATCGTCGCGGCCCGCCCCGCGGTCGGCAAGTCGACCCTGGCGCTGGACTTCTGCCGGGCGGCCTCGGTGCACAACAACCTGACCAGCGTGATCTTCAGCCTGGAGATGTCGAAGAACGAGATCACCATGCGGCTGCTCTCCGCCGAGGCGAGGGTCCCGCTGAACCACATGCGCAAGGGCGAGATGACCGAGGACGACTGGAACAAGCTGGTCCCGAAGATGGGCCAGGTCTCCAGCGCCCCGATGTTCATCGACGACAGCCCCAACATGACGATGATGGAGATCCGGGCCAAGGCGCGGCGCCTCAAGCAGCGCCACGACCTCCGCCTGATCGTGATCGACTACCTGCAGCTGATGACCAGCGGCAAGAAGGTGGAGTCGCGCCAGGTCGAGGTCTCGGAGTTCTCCCGGCAGATCAAGCTGCTCGCCAAGGAGCTCGACGTCCCGATCGTGGCCCTCTCGCAGCTCAACCGTGGCCCCGAGCAGCGCTCGGACAAGCGGCCGATGATGAGCGACCTGCGCGAGTCCGGCTCGATCGAGCAGGACGCCGACATCGTGATGCTCCTGCACCGCGAGGACGTCTACGAGAAGGAGTCGCCCCGCGCCGGCGAGGCCGACATCATCGTCGCCAAGCACCGCAACGGCCCCACCCGCGACGTCGTGGTCAGCTTCCAGGGTCACTACTCCCGCTTCGTGGACATGGCGCACTGACGCTGTTGGCGGCCCGTAGGTTGTGCCCATGACACGCACGGCACTGGTCCTCGGGGGCGGGGGAGTCACCGGCATCGCCTGGGAGCTGGGCATCCTCAAGGGCCTGGCCGACGCGGGCGTCGACCTGACCACGGCGGACCTGGTGATCGGCACCAGCGCGGGGTCGGTCGTCGGCGCGCAGCTGACCAGCGGGCAGTCGCTCGACGCGCTCTACGACGGGCAGCTGCTCCCCGCGGACAAGGAGATCGGCGCGAAGCTGTCGCGGCTCACGCTGCTGCGGATGGTGCCGCCGCTGCTGTTCCCCGGCAGCTCGCGCGACAAGCGCGCCCGGATCGGGAAGATGGCGCTCAAGGCGCACCCGGCGGGCGGCGAGCAGCGGATCGCCGTGATCGAGTCACGCCTCGGCGTCTCGGAGTGGCCCGCGCGGGAGCTCAAGGTCACGGCCATCGCGGCCGAGACCGGCGAGCTCACGGTCTTCGACCGTGACTCGGGGGTCGACCTGACCCACGCGGTGGCCGCGAGCTGCGCGGTGCCGCTGGTGTGGCCCGCGGTGACGATCGGCGGGAAGCACTTCATCGACGGCGGGGTGCGTTCCACCGCCAACGTCGACCTCGCCGAGGGCGCCGACACCGTGGTCGTGCTCGCCCCGCTGCCGCAGGCGTTCAGCAAGGCGACCTCGATCCGGGCCCAGCTCGGGCGCACCGGGGCCACGCACACGGCCGTGGTGACGCCCGACGAGCAGGCGCTCGCCGACATCGGCAAGAACGTCCTCGACCCCGCCAAGCGCGCCGACGCCGCTCGGTCGGGTCTGCGTCAGGCCGCCGAGGTCCTCGAGAAGGTGCGCGCGGCGTGGACCGTGGGCCAGGAGAGCCGGGACGCCTGAGCACCGGCCGGCGCGCCCGAGCCGCGCTGCCGGCGTGCCGTCGGCTACTTGCCCTCGGCGACCTCGTGGATCTCGTCGGCGACGAGCCCGTGCGCCTGCTTGTGCACGGTGGCGGCCGACTCCGCGTCCGGGGCGTCGACCAGGCAGAAGATCTCGCCCTTGCCCTCGTCGACCCAGTAGCGCAGGTAGTGCACCCCGTACTCGCCCTGGGTGGCCAGGTCGGCGGCGTGCGCCTTTTCCACGTCTTCGAGAGCGACCGGCTCGCCGAGGCGATGTACGTCCATGAACAGCGCCATGTCCGTCCTCCTTCGTGTCCGCGGGCCGGGTTGCCCGCACCGACCAGTGAAGTCGGGACGCGCGGGCGCCACATCGGGAGGATTCCCCAGGTTGGGGCTCAGGTCCCCGGGTCGGGCGCAGCGAGGATGCCCCTGCGACGGGCGACCGCCACGGCGCGCGAGCGGCTGGGGGCGTCGAGCTTGCGCAGCACCGAGGACACGTGGTGCCCCACCGTCTTGGGGGAGAGCACCAGGGCCTCGGCGATCGCGGCGTCGGAGAGCCCGTCGGTGAGCAGCGCCAGCACCTCGAGCTCGCGGGGAGTCAGGCCTGCGCGGTCGCGGCTCCCTGCGTCCCGCGGGCCACGGGGGACCGGCATCCCGGCGGCGTGGCGATCGCGCACGACCGCCTCGCAGACCGCCGTCGCGCCGAGCCGGCCGAAGATCTCCAGGGCCCGACGGGCCGTCTCCAGGTCGGGGCCCTGCGCGAGCGAGAGTGCCTCCCAGTAGGGGATGCCGAGCTCCCGCCAGGCCTGCGCGGCGTCCTGCCAGGCGCCCTCGAGCATCAGCTGGAACGCTCGGGGCGCGGGCACCGGGGCCTCCCGTCGTACGCCGGCCAGGCTGAGCCACCACGACATCTCGCCCAGGTCCCAGGAGTCGGGGTGGTCCACGGCGGTCGGCCACGCCAGGTCGATCGCCGTCTCGATGGCGGCCGTGCGGCCCTCGAGCCAGGCGAGCTCGGCCCAGCCGAGGGCGACCGGCACCAGGCGCTGGGCCTCGTGGGTGACCTGGGCCAGCTCGGTGGCCTCCTCGAGCCAGGGGCGACCGTCCTGCCCGCGTCGGTGGGCCTCCTGGGCCGCCGCGACCGCCGCGGGGATCCGCACGTGGGGCGGCAGGCCCGGCAGCGACAGCACGGCCGCGGCTCGGGTGCGCGCCTGCTCGGCCTGCCCGAGCTCCAGCGCCAGTCGTGGCTCCCACGCACGCATGTAGTGGACCCAGGAGTCCAGGTCACGCTCGACGCAGTAGGCGATGCCGGCCTGGAGATAACGCCCCCCGTGCTCCAGGTGCCTGGTGGCGACCGCGGTCGAGGCAAGGTTGGTGTAGGCCCGCGCCACGTGCTCGTGCGCGTCGGCCGCGAGGGCGAGGTCGCGGCTCTGCTCGAGCATCGTGACCCCGACCCGGTAGTCGTCCCCGGTCGCCAGGGCCGTCCCCACGTTGTTGAGGGCGTGGATCTCGGTGTCCCGGTCACCGACCTGCCGGGCGAGCTCCAGGGCTCGGGTGCCCCACGAGACGGCTCCGGCACGGTCGTGGGCAAGCATGCACAGCTGGGCCCGGTTGCTGTAGGCCATCGCGAGCTCGGGTCCCGTGCCGATCTGCTCCAGCGTGCGCACGGCCCGCTCCATCCACAGGTGGGTGTCGTCACCGAGCCCCATGTACCAGGTGATCCGCGAGAGCCAACGCTCGGCGTCGCCGACCAGCCGGGGGTCCTCGGCCAGCTCCATGGACTCCAGACGGGCGTCGAAGGACTCCTGGAGCAGGTCGGTGAGGTAGCACTCGTAGGAGAGCGCCGCGCACAGCCGGGCCCGCTCCGCGTCGCGGGCGCCGTGGTGGCGCAGGGCCAGCCGGTACAGCTCGACGGCGTCGCGGTGGGCGCCGAGCCGGGCGGAGCGTTCCGCGGCAGGGACGGCGTACCGCAGGGCGGCGGCGCTGTCGTCACAGGCGTCGGCGTGGAAGGCGAGCCGGTGCCCGTCCGCGCCGCCCTTGGTCTCCAGCGCCTCGAGCGCTGCGGCGTGGAGGGCCGAACGCTGCGTCGGGCGCAGTGTCCCCTCGACGCTCAACCGGGACAGGTCGTGGCGGAAGTCCCACTGACGACCGTCGCCGACCAGCAGCCCGGCGGCCACGCACTCGTCGACCGCCGCCGGAGGACGACCCGAGACGGCTGCCAGCAGCCAGAGCTCCGAGGGCTGACCGAGGACCGCTGCCGCCGCCAGCACCTCGCGCGCGTCGCCGCTCAGCCGCGAGGTGCGGGCCAGGACCGCGTCCCGCACGCTGCTCGGGACGACGCTGTCGGCGGCCGCGAGCACCTCGGTCACGTAGAACGCGTTGCCGGCGGTGCGCTCGTGCAGCAGCAGCGGGTCGAGCGACGATCCAGCCTCCGCCACCAGCCGTCGCACGCCGTCGACACTCAGGGGTACGACGCCCAGGCGCTCCACGCCTGCCGCGGAGGAGAGGTCGCCGAGCAGCACCGAGAGCGGGTGGCCTGTGCCGACCTCGTCGTCGCGATAGGTGGCCAGGACGAGCGTCGGCAGCGTCTCGACCCGCCGGCCGAGGAAGCGCAGGAAGTCCAGGGTGGCCTCGTCCGCCCAGTGCACGTCCTCGAGGACCACCAGCGTGGGCTCCGCCTCCAGCCGGCGCAGCAGTCTCCGGAAGAGCGCCACCCGCTCGTGGTCGGCGTCGACCAGGGCGGCGAGCTCGGGGTCGGCGTCGACGAGAGGGCCCAGGGCAGCGGGTGCCGCCATGTTGTCGCAGTGGCCCACCCGCACCACGACGCGATGGGCGGCGGAGTCCGCCGCTGCCCGCACCACCGTGGACTTCCCGACGCCCGCCTCCCCGCCGAGCAGCACGAGCCGTCCTCGCGAGGCGATCGCGAGGTCCAGCAACCCGTCCAGCCGCTGCAGGACGTCGTCGCGTTCGAGCAGCACGGGTCCATTCAACCCCCGCCGAGGCCCGGATCAGCCGACGAGCTTCTCCAGGCGCGCGGTCAGGGCGGCCCTGCGGTGGGCGTTGCCGCTGAGCCCGACGTACCTCGCGCCGTACGTCGCGAGCAGGGCATCGTCGAGCCGCCGCACCGCGCCGGGCGGGTAGCGGTAGTCCATCCGCTCGAGGATGGCTCCGGGGTCGCCGGCACGCAGCACCTCACCGAGCTCGTCGAGGCTGGTGATGCCGAGCTCGAGCAGCAACCCGGAGATCCAGGCGTAGTGGTCGGTGCGCGACCAGCCGGCGTCGGCGTACTGCCCCGCCAGGAAGGCGGCGAGCTCGCGTGGCTCGAGCCGGGGGTCGTCGCCGGCAGGAGCAGCGGCCGTCGGGACCTCCGAGCCGGGTTCGTTGCGCAGCCGGTCGCGGATGGTGGAGAACTCGCGGTCGGCCAGCTCCAGCAGCCCGGCCGCCAGCGTGAAGCGCCGGTCGAAGTCGCGCGCGTGCTCGTCGGGCATCGTGCCCTTGTAGCGGATGTCGTGCTCGAACTCCGCCCACGCGTGCTGGAGGACGGTGCGGATCTGCACCTGCACGACACGACCCTCGATCTCGATCTGCAGGTGGCGGCTGGCGTAGCCGAACCGGCCCTCCTTCGCGGTCTCCTGGCCCAGGTCGCGGTCGTCGAGCACGACGACCTGGTCGCGGAGCAGGTCGGCCACGGCGGTGACGTCGCTGTGCACGTAGGTGATCACCCGGACGCCGATCTGGTCGCCGATGTCGCTCAGCGGGTCGACGTAGAGGCGGGCACCGTCGGCGGTGCGCCGGGCCTTCTCGGCGAACGAGGTGACCGACTTGGTGCGACCCGTGACGCTCAGGTAGTTGATGCCGGCGTCGTCGAGGATGCCGGTGACCAGGTCCACGGCGGCCCGGCCGACCTCGACGAGCACGGGGTGGAGCAGGGCGTACTCGCGCACCGGGTCGATCGGTGGGTCCGGCACGACGGGTCGACCGCGCGCTGCACGAGGGGTCGGCACGAGGTCGGGCGGGAGGGTCGGGGTGACGATGTAGCCGTCCCTGAGGTCACCGTAGGTGGTGGTGTCCTCGGGGCGCGCGTCGGCGAAGCGGGCCACGTAGGCACACACGACGGCGTCGACCTGGTCCTCGACGACGCGCAGCTCGCTCTTGCGGGTGGCGGTCTCGACCGCCACCCGCAGCGCCGGCCACTGCTGCTCGCCGAGGTCCAGCGCCGGCTCGGCCGACCGCAGCCCCTCGAGAAGCCCCATCAGCAGCAGCAGCTCTGCGCGCAGCTGGTCCAGGTCGCGGCCGGGCTTGTTCTTGTACTTCAGGCTCCGACCGAGCCGGAACAGGGCGACGGTCGCCGGGTGCGGGTAGACCTCGATGGCGCGACGGTCGCGACCCGAGCGAGGGTTCAGGTCAAGGCCCAGGGCTCCGCACAGGCCCGCACCGCGAGGGGGGTCCAGCTCGGGCTTGCCCGTGTTGGCCGGGTGAGCGCCGGCGTCGAAGCGGGCGAAGTCCTTGTTCAGCAACGCCTCGGCCGGCCGGATGCCGGTCGCGTTGCGGACCACCAGCGGGGCGTCGAAGGCGACCAGGCACGCCCCGTCGACGTACGGCGCGAGGGCGAGGCGGATCTCGTCGTCGGTGCGCACCGCCGAGACGTGCACGAGCCGACCGTCGCCGTCGAGCACCGCGACGCCCGTGGGCTGCCGCAGTCCCCAGGCCAGGTCGACGCCGATGTGGAACACGCGCTCAGCCTGCCCTACTGCCGCCGGCCGGAGCAGGATGCGGTCGCTCCTCCGTCAGACCATCCCGAAGCTGGCGAGCGGATGGAGCAGCTCGCGCTCCTCGTAGGACAGGTGGGAGAGCAGCGTGTCGGTGAGGACGTCGACCTGCTGCGCGAGCGCCTCCAGGGCAGCGCCGGCGTCTCGCGGCTCTGCAGCGACCAGGGCCACCAGGCGGCGATCGACCTCCTCGAGGACGTCGTGGATGACGACGTGCTCCTCGGCCAGCCGGTCGATCACCGGGGCCGCCTCGGGGTCGTGCGCCCGCAACCGCGGGAACATGCTGTGGTCCTCGAGCGAGTGGTGCCCGGTGAGGATCCGGCAGTAGGTCTCGCAGTAGGTGCCGAGCGTCCAGTTGTTCTGCCGCATGGTCATCGTGTTGATCACCGAGCGGGCCTGGGCGACCTGCAGCAGCCCCTGGCGGACCTGGTCGACCACGTCGCGCAGCTGGGCCAGCTCGGCGCGGAGCGCATCGTGGATGTCGACGAGGTGCTGCGGCCACGCCTGCTCGGCCTCGGTGTAGGTCGCCCCGGCCGGCACCGGGTACGTCGGCCGCGTCGACTCCTCCCAGGGCAGCGCGTCGGTGAGCCGCTCGGGCGCCGGGGTCGGGGTGACCGTGATCGGGCGTGACTCCGGTTCGGGTCGGGTCAGGACGTCGTCCGGCCTCGGGGACAGGGTCTCGCCGCGGGCTCCCTGCAGCGCGCGTTCGGCCTCGACCTGGTCACGGACGGCCGGCGCGACCTCGAGGGCGAAGCGGCGTACGTCGTCGGTGTCGTCGGTGCCCAGGATGAAGCAGCTGATCCCCTCGTCGATCGCGAGGCCGGCCAGCTGCTCGGCCCAGTCGGTGACCGAGCCCTGCAGGAACCCCGGACCGGAGCCGAAGCGACCCGAGACGTTGTACATGCGCCGCACCGCCTGGACCCCGCGGCCGTTGGCCTCGGCCCGCTCGTCGATGACGGCGTTGAGCGCGCCCAGCTCCGCGGGGTCGGCGTAGCCCATCGACGGGATCCACGCGTCCGCGAGGTCAGCGGTGGCGCGCAGCATCCGGGGCTTGTAGGCGCCCAGCCAGATCGGCACCTCGTGGGCCGGCTGCGGACCCCCGTGCAGGCCGCGCACCGGGTAGTGCTCACCGTCGAGCCGGACGGTGCCGGTGCCCCACACAGCGCGGATCACCGCGACCGCCTCGACGAGCGCGTCGACGGCCTGCCCCGGGGAGCGCCTCGGTCCGCCGGCGGCGGCGATGGCCTCCCAGAAGGCTCCCGCGCCCAGGCCCAGCTCGACCCGGCCGTTGCTGAGCCGGTCGAGGGTCGCCGCCGACCGCGCCAGCACGACCGGGTTCCGCAACGGCAGGTTGGCGACGTTGGGTGCCACCCGCACGGCCGTGGTGCGCGCGGCGATCACGGCGAGCAAGGTCCAGGTGTCGAGGTGCCTGGCCTGGTACGGGTGGTCCTGGACGGAGACCAGGTCGAGGCCGGAGACCTCGGCGAGCGCAGCGAGCTCGAGAGTCTGCTCGGCTCGCGCGGCGTCAGGGCTGGGGAAGATCCCGAATTGCAGGTCGTGCCCGTAGTCAGGCATCGGCCGCCGCGTGCCTCAGCTGCGCGGCTTGCCGGTGATCGCCTCGGCGGTGCCGACGAGCAGCACGCTGGCGATGATGGCGACGGTCGCTCCCAGGATGTTCAGCTCGAAGATGCTGCCGGTGCCGAGGATGTTGGCGATCACGCCGCCGATGACCGAGCCGACCAGGCCGAGGCCGAGGGTGGCCAGGATGCTCAGGTTCTGCCTCCCCGGCTTGAGGAGGCGCGCGACAGCCCCGACGAAGAGTCCGAAGACGATGAAGCCGATCATGGTGCCTCCCGCAGGTCTGGCTGGTGCTGCCACCACGGTAACGAGCGCCTGGTTACTGCCGGGGGCTAGCCGCGCCAGGCCCGCTCGACGAGGTCGCGCACCTCTCCCGCCAGCCCCTCGGTGTTCGCCAGCACGACGAGGTTGACCCGTTGGTCGGGCCACCGCTGGACGCGCACGTCGACTCCCGGGTCCCCACCGCCGTGTCCGAAGGCGCCGTTCGGGAGCAGGTGCACGCCGTACCCCTCGAAGTAGCCGTCTCCCGCGTCCGCATGCGGGTGCAGCACGACGTCTCGCAGGTCGCCGAGGAGCGTGCCGTCGTCGTAGGCCGTCAGGAAGCGGTCCAGGTCGGCGCAGGTGCTGTACGCACCGCCGTCGGCCCCGCCGACGACCGGAGTGCTGAAGTGGTTGGTCCGCCAGCCCCCGTCGGGGCCGCGGACGTAGCCGGTGGCGACGTCCGGCAGCACGTCGTCGAGCCGCAGGAAGCCGCTCGCCGCCATCCCGGCGCGGTCGAAGACGCGGTCCTGGACCACCTCGGCGTAGGGGGCGCCGGCGACCTCCTCGAGCACCAGTCCGAGCAGGATGTACGCGGCGTTGGAGTACCAGTACCTCTCACCGGGAGGCCAGTACGGCGCCAGGTCGCCGAACAGCGGCAGGAAGTCGGCCGGCCGCTCCATCGAGTACGTGGGCCGCCCGGTCCAGAGCGCGGCGTAGTCGCCCTCCTCCGAGCCGTCGGGTGGTTCCTCCTCGAAGTAGTCCGCGATGCCGGAGGTGTGGCA
Organism: uncultured Actinomycetota bacterium; assembly: GCA_963794435.1. Lineage (GTDB taxonomy): Bacteria > Actinomycetota > Actinomycetes > Propionibacteriales > Nocardioidaceae > Marmoricola. The sequence goes on along the minus strand of CAWCDX010000006.1, from coordinate 56,869 downwards.
GAGCAGGTGGTGGACGGTGACTTCCGGCAGCAGGGTCGAGGGACGACGGCCCTCCGGGAGCACGTCGACGACGCGGGTGCCGAAGTCGAGGCGGCCCTGTGCCACCAGGTCGACCGTCGCCACCGCCGTGAACATCTTGGTCACCGAGGCGAGCCCGAAGCGGGTGGCTGGGGTGATCGGCACCCGGTTCGCACGGTCGGCGTCGCCGAGACACACCTGCAGCAGGGTCTCTCCGGCCGAGGTGAGCAGCACCGCGGCGGAGAGGTCGCGGCCGCCCTCCCACTCGCGCAGCGTCGACGCGGCAGCCTGGAGGGCGTCAGCAGACATGCCGCACCAGCTCAGGGAGAGGGGACGAGGTCGTCGAGCGACTGCAACGCCGAGTGCAGGTGCGGGACCAAGGTGTCGCCGAACGCGGTGTCGACGTCGGCGAAGCGCAGGCCCACCAGCGCGAGCGCCGCCAGGGAGAGGACCAGGCCCATGGCCGCGAGCGTGCTGCCGGCGGCGCCTGGCCGGCTGGCCTGCGCCAGGCCGACCACGGAGGTGATCACGCACAGCCCGGCGAGCATCACGCACAGCCCGAAGGTCAGGGTGAACGGCGCGATGGCCAGGGCGAGGAGGCCCAGGACGAAGGACACCTCCGCTGCCGGGGCGGTGTGCGACGGGTCGGCCGGTGACCGGTCGAAGAGCTGCCCGAGGTCGCCGTCGACGCGACCGAGGTCCTGAGTGGTCATGTCGGGATCGTAGGCGCGCGAAGATGGGGAGATGGGACTCCTCGACGGCGTGGCGGCGACATCGGCGGAGTCGGCCGACGTGCTGCCCGGGGACGACCTCCTGCCGAGGGCCGATGTCGTGATGGACCGCGGGTTCACGGTGGCCGCGACGCCCGACGCGGTCTGGCCGTGGCTGGTGCAGCTCGGCAAGTGGCGCGCCGGGTGGTACCTGCCGCGTGGGGTGGAGCGGTTCGTCCCTGCGTCGCACCGCGCCATCCGGCACCTCGACCCGCGCTGGCTCGGGCTCTCGGTGGGCGAGTCGGTGCCCGACTACGGCGGGAAGGACGAGACCTTCACCGTCGCGGAGATCGAGGGACCGCACCACCTCGTCTACACCTCGCGGCGCGGGCACACCGATGTGACATGGGCGATCGTCCTGACGCCGTACGGCGTGGGTGGCACGCGCGTCCAGCTGCGTCTCCGGCTGCACCCGGTGAAGCGGAAGTGGCTGGCCACCAGCGTGGGTGAGGCGTTCGACGCCCTCACCATCGCCGGCATGGCGGCGGGGCTGCGCGAGCGGCTGAGGTGAACCGCGAGGTCAGAGGTCGGTGCTCTCGCTCTCGCCCACGTCGGGGCGCTCACCGGTGACCTTGGCCTTGGCGTAGGCCAGCACCGAGGCGACTCGTCCGCCGGGGGAGTCCCAGTACTCCGCGCTGTCGGACTCGACGAACAGCAGCCCCACGTTCGGGGCGTCCTTGCCCTCGGGGAACCAGGCCTCGACGCCGGAGTTCCAGAGCTCGTCGATCTTCTCGCGGTTGGTCTGCACGCTGCCGTGGCCGGCCACCGAGAGCCAGGTGGAGGAGTCGGCGAAGGCGAGGTTGACCCGCTTCTCGGCCCGGATGTGGGCGGCGTGGTCGCTGCCGGTGTCGATGAAGAACCAGACGTTGCCCTCGTCGGTGACCTGCTGGGGCGTCATCGGATGGGACTCCAACCGTCCCTCGTCGCCCACGGAGGTGAGCATGCAGAAGCGGTCTCCCCGCATGATGTCGATGACCTTGTCCTGGGCTAGCTCGTCACTCATGAGGTCGCGGTACCCCGGCGCGCGGACTTCACGCGCCTCTCAGCCGAGGCGCTCCTCGAGGTGGACGGCGACCTCGTCGCCGGCCTCCTTGCCGATCTGCCTCCGGATGTCGGCCTTGACGGGGAGCTTGTGCCGGCCGTCGCCGAGTGCCATGAACGAGCTCTGGAAAGGGGCGCCGTCGACGGTGCCACGCACCTTGACCAGGCCGCCGGTGCCGAAGAACTCCTTCGACCCCGGCATCACCACGAAGGTGTGGGCACCCTTCGCATCGCCCTTCTGCAGCTCGGCGGTGAAGTCATGGTCCAGCGGACCTTTCTCCTGACTGGTCATCGTTCTTCCCTTCCGTCATCGAGGCAGACCCCAGCGGCTGTGTCGACTCATCGGCGGGGGCGGTGGCCTCGACCGCGGCGGCACGTTGCTCCTCGATCCGGATGACGTGCTGGACGGCGTTGATCAGGGCCAGGTGGGTGAACGCCTGGGGGAAGTTGCCGAGGTGCTGCCCGGAGTGGGCGTCGATCTCCTCGCCGTAGAGCTGCAGGGGTCCGGCGAAGGAGAGCAGCTTGGCGCAGAGCTTGCGGGCCTTGTCGAACTCCCCGATCTCGCAGAGGGCGGAGACCAGCCAGAACGAGCAGATGGTGAAGGTGCCCTCCTCGCCGGAGAAGCCGTCGTCGGTCTCCTCGACCTTGTAGCGCAGCACCAGCCCGTCGACGGTCAGCTCCTTGCGGATCGCCATCACCGTCGCGCGGATCCGCGGGTCCTCCGGCGGCAGGAAGCGCAGCAGAGGTGCGAGCAGCAGCGAGGCGTCGAGCGCGGTGCTGCCGTAGTACTGGGTCAGCACCCCGCGCTCGTCGACGCCGTTCGCGAGCACGTCGGCCTTGATCTCGTCGGCCTCGTGCTCCCACTCGGCGGCCTTGCCGTGCTGCCCGCTCATCCGGGCGAGACGGGCGCCGCGGTCGAGCGCCACCCAGCACATGATCTTCGAGGAGGTGAAGTGCCGCAGCTCGCCGCGCACCTCCCAGATTCCTGCGTCGGGCTCGCGCCAGTGCTTCAACGCCTCGCCGACCTGCTTGTCGAGGATGGGCCAGATCCGGTTGTCGAGGTGGTCGACCGCGCGCGAGTGCAGGTAGAGCGAGTCGAGCAGGGCGCCCCACACGTCGTGCTGCTTCTGGGCGTAGGCCGCGTTGCCGATGCGCACCGGCCGGGAGTCGGCGTAGCCGGGCAGGTGGTCGAGCTCGAGCTCCTCGAGGTCGCGCTCGCCGCCGATGCCGTACATGATCTGCAGGTCGTCATCGGCCTGCGCGGCGACGTCGGCGATGAAGTTGAAGAAGTCCAGCGCCTCCCAGTCGAACCCCAGGCTGAACATCGCCCAGAGCGCGAACGTCGAGTCGCGGATCCAGCTGTACCGGTAGTCGTAGTTGCGGTTGCCCCCGGGCGTCTCGGGCAGCGAGGTGCTGCCGGCGGCGGTCACGGCCCCGGTCGGCGAGTAGGTCAGGCCCTTCAGGGTGAGCGCGCTGCGCTGCAGGTGGCCACGCCACGGGTGGTCGGGGAAGCTGCCGCGCGCCAGCCAGTGCTGCCAGTGGTGAGCCGTCCACACCAGCTTCGAGTAGGCCTCGGCGTACGTCGTGGGGGCCACCGCGCCACCCCAGGAGAGCGCGACGAACCGGGTCTCGCCCTGCTTGAGCAGCGTGCGCGTGCTCGCCTGACCGCCCTCGAAGCCCAGCTGCATGTCGGTGGTCAGGGTCAGGGCCACGTCGTCCACGCCCTCGGCCGTGGCGCGTCCCTCGTGGTAGCCCTCGCCGGTGTACTCCCACGTCACCGGGGAGCGGCCGTAGTCGAGCACCGGCTCGCAGTCCATCACGATCTGCACCTCGCCGGAGACGCAGCGGATGCTGCGCAGCAAGATGTGCTCGGCCTCGTAGTCGTTGGGCGTGCGTCGCCACGTCGCCGAGCGGTCCTCCTCGTGGTGCCAGGGACCCATCAGCAGGACGTCGCGCACGATCACCCAGCCCGTCGCCGTGCCCCAGCTGGTCTCCAGGATCATCGTGCCCGGCAGGTAGCGCACGTCGGCGGGCACGCGCACGTCGATCGGCGCCACCCGGAAGGTGCCGGCGCGACGGCCCAGGATCGAGCCGAAGACGCTGGGGGCGTCGAAGCGCGGGACGCACATCCAGTCGATCGACCCGGCGGGTGAGACCAGCGCGGAGACCTCACCGTCGCTGAGGAACCCGTACTCGCCGATCGGGACGGCGCGCGACTCGTCGATGATCGAGCCGAGACCGTTGCCGGCGTGCTTCTTCTTGGCCATGGAGCAAGGATGCACCGTCAGCGCGTCGGTCTAGTGTCGAACCATGAGCGCAGTACTGAATCCCTACCTGTCCTTCCGCGACAACGCCCGCGAGGCGATGACCTTCTACCAGGAGGTCTTCGGTGGTGACCTGACCCTGAGCACCTTCGGGGAGTTCGGCGACAAGGACGCTCCCGAGGCGGACCTGATCATGCACGCCCGCCTCACCGGGCCGGACGGCCTGCAGATCATGGGTGCCGACACCCCGCCCGGCATGGAGTACTCCGCACCGGCCGGCATCACCGTCAGCCTCAGTGGCGACGACGACACGCTGCGGAGCTGGTTCGCGAAGCTGGCCGAGGGTGGCGAGGTGACGATGCCGCTGGAGAAGCAGATGTGGGGCGACGAGTTCGGCATGCTCACCGACCGGTTCGGCACGCCATGGATGGTCAACGTCGCCGCAACGCAGGCCTGAGCCCCCTGCGAGAGCGGCTCGCTCCCGTGCGGCAGCGAGTGTGGCCGCCCGACCCGGTGCACGTGGCCGACGTGCTGCAGACGGTCAAGACCGCGCTCGCGGGCATGCTGGCGTGGGTGGTGGCCACCGAGGTGCTGCACCTCGACCAGCCGTTCCTGGCGCCGTGGGCGGCCGTCCTGGTGGTGCACGCGACCATCTACCGCACCCTCTCCCGCGGTGCCCAGCAGGTCTCGGCGACGTTCCTGGGGGTCTTCCTGGCCTGGTCGGCCGGTGAGCTCTTCGGGCGGGGAGCCCTGGCCATGGGCGCCATGCTGCTGGTGGCCTTCGCCGTCGGCCGGGTGCGCTGGTGGCGCGAGGAGGGGATGACGATCGGCACCACCGGGATCGTGGTGCTGGCGACCCCCGCCGTCGGCGAGACCAACCTGCTCGCCGGGCGCCTGCTCGACACCAGCATCGGCGTCGTGGTCGGGCTCGTGGTCAACCTCGTCGTGTGGCCACCGTTCCGTGACCGGGCTGCGTGGTCGCGCCTCGACCAGCTCCCGCTCGACCTCGCCGAGGTCCTCGACGAGCTCGGCGAGGGCCTGGACTCCGAGCTCACTCCGGAGGAGGCGGAGAAGTGGGTGGTGCGGCTCCGCGACGTCGACACCCGCGTGGACGAGGCCTGGGGCCTGGTCCGGCAGGCTCAGGAGAGCAGCCGGCTCAACCCACGGCGCAGCCGGCCGGCCGGACTCGGGGAGATGGACGGCGTGCTCCACCTGCTCGAGCAGGCGGTCGCCGACGTCCTGAGCATGGCTCGCACCATCGAGACCAGTGCGGAGAACAAGACGCTCTGGGACCCGGCGTTCCGCACGGACTGGGGCCGGTTGGTCACCGAGACCTCGGCCGCGGTGCGCGACCACGACGCAGTGCGGCTGCGCGAGCTGCCGGCGCAGATCTCGCGGCTGGTCTCGCGGCTCTCCGACGACACCCTGGTGCGCTCGGCCTGGCAGGAGTACGGCGGCCTCCTGGTCAACCTCCGCAACGTCGCCCAGGCCCTGGCCGAGGTCACCGAGTGGAGCGACCGCACCGGTCCCACCACGCGTCGCCGACCGCGCTACCGCGTGCCCGGCGGCCTGCCACCGGACCTCAGGCCGTCACCGGGGCGCCGTAGTGTCGAGGTTCGAGACCACGAGGCGGTCCCCGACGACGACGGGCCGCAGGGAAGGCAGGCATGAAGCTGCAACGCTCCGTCGAGACCACCGCCACCCCGGCGCAGGTCTTCGCCTACCTCAGCGACTTCACCACCACCAACGAGTGGGACCCCGGCACGGTGCGCACCGAGCTGGTCTCCGGCGACGGCGGGGTCGGCACGACCTACCACAACACCTCGTCCTTCATGGGTCGCGAGACCGAGCTGACCTACGTCGTGCAGACCCACCAGCCCGACCGGCTGTTCGCGCTGCGCGGGGAGAACGACACGGTGACCGCGCACGACAGCATGGAGATCGCGCCGCTGGGGGCGGGCTCCCGGGTCACCTACACCGCCGACTTCGCCTTCCAGGGCATCACGAAGTACCTCGCACCCCTGCTCAAGCCGGCGCTGAAGAAGCTCGGCGACGAAGCCGAGACCGGGCTGCGTGAGGCGCTCGCGAAGCTGTGACCCGCCCCGTGAGCTCGCTGTCGGTGACCCTCGCCCACGGCCTCGACACCCTGATGGACCGCACCGTGGTGCCAGGGTTCACCCGCATCGGACCGGCCGTGAGGTCCCGGCTGCCCGGATGGCCCGATGACCCCGAGCCGGGGTCGCTGGCCGGGCGGACCGCCGCCGTCACCGGCGCCACCTCCGGCCTCGGACTGGCCACCGCCGAGGGGCTCGGCCGGCTGGGAGCCAGCCTGCGCCTGGTCGTGCGCGACGTGCCCAAGGGCGAGAGGGTGCTCGCCGAGCTGCGCCAGCGGGTGCCGGGTCTCGACGCGAAGGTCGAGCGGTGCGACGTCGCCGACCTCGACGACGTACGCCGTTTCGTGGCCGATCTCGAGCTGGACCGGCTCGACGTGCTCGTCCACAACGCCGGCGCCCTCCCCGCCGAGCGGACCGAGTCACCCCAGGGCCACGAGCTGACCATGGCCGTGCACGTGCTGGGCCCGGTGCTGATGACCGAGCTGCTGCGCGAGCGCCTGGCCGGTCAGGACGCCCGGGTGGTGCTCGTGACCTCCGGCGGCATGTACGGCCAACGGCTGCGGCCCGACGACCCGGAGTACGTCGTCGGCGAGTACTCCGGCACCACGGCGTACGCGCGGAGCAAGCGCGCCCAGGTCGAGCTGCTGCCGGTGCTGGCCGGCCGCTGGGCCTCCTCGCAGATCGGGGTGCACGCCACCCACCCCGGGTGGGCTGCGACCCCTGGCGTCACCGAGTCGTTGCCGGGGTTCAACAAGGTGATGGGTCCGCTGCTGCGCGACGCCGAGGGCGGCGCGGACACGACCGTGTGGATCTCCGCGGCACAGCCGCAACCCCGCTCCGGGCAGCTCTGGCACGACCGCCGGGCCCGCTCGACGCACCTGCTGCCCCGCACCCGGACCGGAGCCGCCGAGCGTGACCGGATGTGGGACTGGGTCAGCGACGCGATCGGCATCGCCTCGCACCACTAGGGTCGGGGGATGCAGGAGAACGACCGCGACGAGAGCCGGGCCGAGCAGCTCGACCGGAACTGGCTGGAGCTGATCCAGGAGCTGCGCGTCGCCCAGACCGGTATCCAGGTGCTCGCCGGTTTCCTGGTGACCCTGCCGTTCAGCGCGCGTTTCGGTGGCATCGACCATGCTCATCAGGTGGTCTACCTGGTGGCGTTCTCGTGTGCCGTGATCACGGTCGGGTTGATGATCGCCCCGGTGGCGCTGCACCGGTTCCTGTTCGGGCGCCACGAGAAGGACGTGCTGGTGCGCATCGGTGACCTGTTCGCCAAGACCGGCATCGCGGCCATGGGGCTGACCCTCGTCGCCGTCGTGGTGCTGATCTTCGGTGTCGTCGTCGGCAACGGGGCCGGCATCGTCGCGGGTTCTCTGGTGTTCGTCCTCTACGCCCTGGCGTGGGTGGCCCTCCCACTCGGCCTGCTACGCCGTACCGCAGCGCAGCACCAGGTGGGATCGGCGCCGTGACGCTGCGACACACCGACTGGCTGCTGACCAAGTCCGAGCGGGCCAACGAGCAGACGATCATCGACGACCGGCACGGCGGGGAGGTCGCCTGGTCCGAGGGCAACCTGGTGCGGCCGCTCATCCACGGGGCGACGTACTTCGCCGAGCTCTACGAGTGCGTGCAGGCCACCCAGGAGGGCGACCTGGTCTTCTTCACCGACTGGGCCGGTGACGCCGACGAGCGCCTGACCGGAGAGCCGGGCAGCGAGGTCGTCGAGGTGCTCGCCCAGGCCGACGAGCGCGGGGTCGACGTACGCGGGCTGATCTGGCGCTCCCACATGGACAAGCTGAACTTCTCCGCGGAGCAGAACCGCACCCTGGGCGAGGAGCTGCAGGAACGCGGTGCCGAGGCCCTGCTCGACATGCGGGTGCGCACCGGAGGCTCCCACCACCAGAAGATGGTCGTGATCCGGCACCGCGACGACCCCACGCGCGACATCGCCTTCGTCGGTGGCATCGACCTGTGCCACTCCCGCCGCGACGACGCAGAGCACCTCGGCGACCCGCAGCCCTTCGCGATGGCGCCGGAGTACGGCGACACCCCGCCGTGGCACGACGTGATGGCCGCGATCACCGGCCCCGCCGTGTACGACGTGGAGACGGTGTTCCGGGAGCGGTGGGAGGACCCGACGCGGTTGACCCGGCACCCGGTCTACTGGGCCCAGGACAAGGTCCGGCGCCTCGACATGACCCCGGACCCGCTGCCCGAGCAGTGGCCGCCGCCGCCCTCGCCGGAGGGCGCGACGCAGACGGTCCAGCTGCTGCGGACCTACCCGAACCTGCGCCGCGGCCGTGACTACCCCTTCGCCCGTGGCGGCGAGCGCAGCGTGGCCCGCGGCTACAGCAAGGCGTTGCTCCAGGCCCGGGACCTCGTCTACGTCGAGGACCAGTACGTCTGGGGCAACCAGGTCGGGGACGTCTTCACCGAGGCGCTGCGCCGGCATCAAGACCTGCACGTCATCGCCGTGGTGCCGCTGTTCACCGACCAGGACGGGTTCATGGCGCGGGTGCCGCAGAAGGTGGGCCGGTCGCGCGCCATGCGCGAGATGCTGGCGGCGGCGCCGGGCCGGGTGGCGGTGTACGGCGTGGAGAACCACCAGGGCACCCCGGTCTACGTGCACGCCAAGGTGTGCGTGATGGACGACGTGTGGGCCTCGATCGGCTCCGACAACTTCAACCGGCGCTCCTGGACCCACGACTCCGAGCTCTCCTGCGTCGTGGTCGACGACTCGGCCGAGGACCACAGCCCCTACGCGCGGCGGCTGCGGCTCACCCTCGCCGCCGAGCACCTCGACCGCGACGTCGACGACGACTCGCTGCTCGAGGCGATGGAGGACTGCCTCGACGGGCCCGGCATGTTCACGACGTACGCCGAGACCGCCGCCCGACTCGACGCCTGGCACGAGGGAGGCTGTGTGGGTGAGCGACCCCCCGGCCGCCTTCGCCGCCTGCAGCCCCCCGACCTGAACCGCCTCGAGCGCCTGGCCGCCCTGGTGCCGTACCTCACCGTGCACGACCCCGACGGGCGCCCGAAGCCGCTCCGGAAGTCCGGCGGGTACTGATCTACCGGGTGTGCCGGACGCCGGCTGGGCACCTGTTGGCACGATGGGCGCATGTCCGAGATCACGATCACTCTCAACGAGCGCCGACACCGCTACGAGGCCCTGCTCGACGGCGAGCTCGCCGGCTTCATGACCTACCGCCTCGCTGAGGGGACGATCGAGCTCGTCCACACCGAGATCGACGACGCCTTCGAGGGCAAGGGCGTCGGGTCGGTGTTCGTGCGCGAGGTCCTCGACGAGATCCGGCGCGACGGGACCCGTCAGGTGATCGCGTCGTGCCCCTTCGTCAAGGAGTGGATCGAGCGGCACCCCGACTACGCCGACCTGCTGGTCGCGGCATGAGCACGACGATCCCGGACCACGTCGACGTCGTCGTCGTGGGGGCCGGGCTCTCCGGCGTCGGGGCGGCCTACCGGCTCTCCACCGAGTGTCCCGACCGCAGCTTCGTGGTGCTCGAGGCTCGCGAGGCGATGGGTGGCACCTGGGACCTGTTCCGCTACCCGGGCGTGCGCTCGGACTCCGACATGTTCACCCTCGGCTACGAGTTCCACCCGTGGCGCGACCCGAAGGCGATCGCGGACGGCGAGTCGATCCTGTCCTACATCCACGACACGGCCGACACCTTCGACCTCGACCAGTACATCCGCTACCGCACCCGGGTGGTGGGGGCGGACTGGTCGAGCGCGGACGCGCAGTGGACGCTCGCGCTGGAGACACCCGAGGGTCCCCGCACGATGACCTGCGGGTTCCTCTACTCCTGCTCCGGCTACTACGACTACTCCACCGGGCACGCGCCGGTGCTCCCCGGGCTCGACGACTTCGCCGGCGAGGTCGTGCACCCGCAGTTCTGGCCCGAGGACCTGTCGTGGACGGGCAAGCGTGTCGTGGTCATCGGCAGCGGCGCGACGGCCATCACGCTGGTCCCCGCCATGGTCGAGGACGCCGCCCACGTGACCATGCTGCAGCGCACGCCCAGCTGGATCGGCCGCGTCCCCGGCAACGACAAGATCGCCGACGTCCTGCGTGAGAAGCTCCCGCCCGGCCTCGCCCACAAGCTGATCCGGACCAAGAACATCGGCTTCACCCTCGGCTTCTTCACCTTCTGCCAGCGCTTCCCCGACCGGGCCCGCAAGCTGCTCAACGCCGGCGCGGCCAAGGAGCTCGGCGGGGAGGAGCTGGTCGCCGAGCACTTCTCCCCGTCGTACAAGCCCTGGGACCAGCGCTTCTGCGCCGCGCCCGACGGCGACTTCTTCCGGGCCATCCGCAAGGGCGGTGCGGAGATCGTCACCGACCAGATCGACCACGTGGTCCCCGAGGGGATCCGGCTGCGCAGCGGCCGGCTGCTCGAGGCCGACCTGATCGTCACGGCCACCGGCCTGAAGCTGCAGCTGTTCGGCGGGGTGCGGCCGCGCGTCGACGGCCAGGAGGTGGCGCTGCACGACCAGTACGTCTGGCAGGGCTCGATGATCACCGGGCTGCCCAACCTCGCCCTGTGCGTCGGCTACACCAACGCCTCCTGGACGCTGCGTGCCGACCTCACCCACCGGCTGGTCTGCAAGCTGCTCCACCACATGTCCAGCCGCGGGTACGCCGTGGCGGAGCCCCGGCTCGAGGGAGAGGTCCGGGACCGGCCACTGCTCGACCTCAGCTCCGGCTACATCCAGCGCGCGCTGCCCGACCTGCCCCGCCAGGGAGATCGCGGGGTCTGGCGGGTCCGGCAGAACTATCCGGTCGACTCGTTGCTCACGCTGCGGCGCGACCTGGAGAAGTCACTGGCGTTCCGCCGGGCGCCCCAGCAGGTGACCGCTCAGTAACCCGAGGGGGCACTGCACCGTTGAGTGCGCGTGCCCCTCAACCGCGTCCTCACCGCCGGACTCGCCGCACTCGGCCTCGTCCCCGCCCTGCTGACCGTCGGCTCCGGCCAGGTCGCCCACGCAGCGGCGACCCCGCCCGCGCCGTACTCCGCCACGATCACCCGCACCACGCACGGGATCCCGCACATCGTGGCCAAGGACTTCGGCTCGCTGGGCTTCGGCGCCGGGTACGCCGCGGCGGGCACCTCGATCTGCACGCTCGCCGACACGGTCCTCACCGCGCGCGGCCAGCGCTCGCGCTACCTCGGGCCCGACGGGAAGTACGACGACCAGGTCTCGATGGTCGGCACCAACCTCCAGGTCGACACCCTCGTCGGTGACCTGCACGACCGTCGCGTCGTGGAGAAGCTGCTGGCCTCCCAGGCCGGCCCGGGGCAACAGGCCCGCGACATGGTGGCCGGGTACGCCGCGGGCGTGAACGCCTGGCTGCGCAGCGTCGGCGGCGCGAAGGGGATCACGGACCCGACCTGCAAGGGCGCGGCGTACATCGCCCCGAACGCGACCGCCGAGGACATCTGGTACGGCGTCTACCTGGCCAACCTGATCGCCTCCACCGGCCACTTCCTGCCCCAGATCACCGAGGCGACCCCGCCCAGCCCGACCGATCCCGGGGTCCCCCAGCTCCCGGTGAACGCGTCCTTCCAGCAACCGCCGAAGCAGCTGCCGTCGAAGGCGAAGCTGATGGCCGCGCTGGGCAAGGACCCGCACTCCCCGTTCGGCTCCAACGCCACGGCGATCGGGGGCGCGGACTCGACGACCGGGCGCGGCATGCTGCTCGGCAACCCGCACTTCCCCTGGCGCGGCCGCTACCGCTTCACCGAGCAGCAGCTGACCATCCCGGGCTCCTACGACGTCGCCGGCGCCAGCCTGATCGGCTCGCCGGTGGTGAACATCGGCTGGAACAAGGACGTCGCCTGGAGCCACACCGTCTCGACGGCCTACCGGTTCACGCCGTACGAGTACCAGTCGCTCGGGACGTCGCTGACCGGCACCACGACGTACCTGACCAGCAGCGGCCCCAAGCAGCTGGAGAAGCGCTCGGTGAAGGTGACGGTGAAGAACTCCTCCGGCGGCCTCTCGACGGTGACGAAGAACCTCTACCGCACCGACCAGGGCTACGTCGCTCGACGACCCGGACACGTTGATGAACTGGACCCCCACCAGCTTCTTCGCGATCCGCGACGCCAACGGTGAGCAGCTGCGCACCGTCGACACGTTCCTCGACATGGGCAAGGGCACGAGCGTGCGCGACCTCCTGGCGCGCCAGGACAAGGCCGGCGGGATGCCGTGGGTGAACACCACGGCGGCCGACCGCAACGGCGACGTGCTCTACGCCGACCACTCGGTGGTGCCCAACGTCTCCAACGCCCTCGCCCAGAAGTGCATGACCCCGATCGGCCGGGTGCTGTTCCAGGTGGCCGGGCTGCCGGCCCTCGACGGCACCCGCGCGGAGAGCGACTGCGCCTGGGGCACCGACGCGGACGCCCAGCGACCGGGGATCTTCGGGCCGAAGAACCTGCCCGTCGCCGTACGACGTGACTGGGTGATGAACTCCAACGACTCCTACTGGCTGCCCAACCCGGCGCAGAAGCTCGAGGGCTTCGCGCGGATCATCGGCTGCGAGAAGTGCCAGCGCACGCTGCGCACGCGGATGGTCGACCACTACGTGATCGACGCGTTGAAGACCGGGAAGATCAGCCCGACCGAGTTCCGGGGGTTCGAGCACCAGAACCGGGTCCTCGGTGCCGAGGTGATGAACCAGGGCGGTGACCTCGTCAAGGTCTGTGAGGCCGCCGACGGCGGGGACGCCTGCCCGGTGCTGCAGAAGTGGGACGAGACCTCGAACGTGAACAGCCGCGGCAACCAGATCTTCGAGGAGTTCGTGACCCGGCTGCCGACCGTGCCGCTGGCCGGCACCGAGGACTACTGGCAGGTCCCGTTCGACCCGAACGACCCGGTGAACACCCCGCGCGACCTGAACGAGAACGACCCGCAGGTGATCCAGGCGATGAAGGACGCGATCGCGGCGCTGCGCGCCAAGCACGTCCCGATGGACGCGACGTGGGGCTCGTTGCAGGTGGCCGGCGACACCGGTGCCCCGCCGATCCCGCTCGGTGGCGGACTCGGCGACGAGGCGGGCAACGCGAACGCCCTCGCCTCGCGCAACCCGGTCACCAACGCCAACCGCTACAAGGCGATCACCTACGGCTCCTCGCACATCCAGGCGATCTCGTTCCTGAACGGCGGCGCCGTGGACGCCAAGACGATCCTCACCTACGGCCAGTCCGAGGACCCGACCTCGCCCTGGTCCAGCGACCAGACCCGGATGTTCGGCCAGAAGCAGTGGGTCAGCTTCCCCTTCACCGCCGCCCAGGTCCAGGCCCAGCGGCTCTCGCAGGTGACGGTGACGGGGGCTCGGTAAGCCCCGCCGGTTTCCCATGGGGTGAAGGGAAATTGCCTCTCCCCATAGGAAGTTTCCTGTGAGACGAGGCAGAAAAGGTTCCTACCCTGGGAAACCGTCCTCGCTCTCGACCCGAACCGCAGCAGCCACCACCCGGTAGCGGATGAAGGCGGGGAAGGCGACGGCGGCGAGGACGGTCAGGACCACGACGAGCAGGCCGCCGCCGGCGGCGGTCGCGGCGGCGCCGATGGCCACGGCCACCGTGCCGTGCACGACGTCGGCGATGCGGGGGCCACCGACCACCACGACGGTGAAGACGCCCTGGAGGCGGCCGCGGACGTCGTCGGAGGCCGCGCTCTGCAGCATGCTGCTGCGGAACGCGGCCGAGGCCATGTCGGCGGCGCCGCCCACGACGAGCATCAACGTGGCCACCAGCAGGAAGAACCACCGGGCGAGGTCGGCCAGCCCGACCGCCACGCCGAAGCCGAGCATCGCCAGGCCCCAGACGATCACGCACACGATCACCGCGAGCCCCTGTCGCTCCACCCGGGAGACCCAGCCGGAGAAGATGCCACCGAGCACGGCGCCGATCGGGATGCCGGCGAAGAGCAGGGCGAACGCGAGCCCGCCGCCTTCGGGGCCGCCGAAGTCGACGTGCGCGATCTCCGGGAACAGCGCCCGCGGCATTCCGAAGACCATCGCGATGATGTCGACGAGGAAGGACATCAGCAGGACCGAGTGACCGGCGAGGTAGCGGAACCCGTCGATCACCGCGCAGATGCCGAGCGTCCCGGTCGTCCCCTCGATGGGCAGGGGCGGCAGCCCCAGCACCGCACCGAGCGTCGGCAGCAGCGTCACGGTGTCGATCAGGTAGAGCCAGCGGAAGCCGAACACCGGGATCAGCGCGCCGGCCACCAGCGGCCCGGCGATCGCGCCCGCCTGCATCACGGTCATGTTCAGCGAGTTGGCGGCCGGCAGCAGGCCCGCCGGGAGCAGGCGGGGGAGGATGGCGCTGCGCGTGGGCTGGTTGACGGCGAAGAACGCCTGCTGCACCGAGAACAGCCCGAGCAGGACCCACACGTTCGCCATCCCCGACCACGCCTGCAGCCAGAACAGTGCGCTCGTCCCGATCAGCCCCAGCGTGGTGACGACCAGCAGCGTCCGACGGTCGATCACGTCGGCCAGCGCCCCGCCCCACAGCCCGAAGACGATCAGCGGCACCAGGCCGAAGACACCGGTCAGGCCGACGTACGCCGAGGAGCCGGTGAGCGTGTAGATCTGCGCCGGTACGGCGACCACGGTGAGCTGGGCGCCGACGACGGTGACGATGTTGGCGGTCCACAGCCGCCGGAAGTCGGCGTTCCGCAGGGGCCGGGTGTCGGCGAGGACGGAGCGCACGATGATCGATGATGTCACCGTGACCCCGGAGGAGATGCTGCGGCACTGCCTGTCCAAGCCAGGTGCGTGGGCCGACAACCCCTGGGACCACGAGCACCCCGTGGTCAAGGTGCACGACAAGATCTTCGCCTTCATCGGCGCCGGGCAGGTCGGGGTGAAGGGCGGGGCGACCCGGGAGCTGGCCGACGAGTGGCTGGCCCGCTACCCGGAGGAGGCCAGCGTGATGCGCTACATCGGGCGCTCGGGGTGGAACAACCTCGACTTCGGTGGCGCGATCGCCGACGAGGAGCTGCTCGAGGCCGTCGACGACTCCTACGCGCTGGTCGTCGCCAAGCTGCCCAAGAAGCACCGGCCCGACGGTTGGGACGGGTGAGTCACCGCAGGTGCGGAGAACCCTCCGTGACAGGGGTCCGCATCTGCGGCTAAGGTCCCGAGCGTGTCGACGTACCGGATCAAGCAGGCGGCCGAGCTCCTGGGGGTCAGCGACGACACGGTCCGACGGTGGGCCGACAGCGGCCGCCTGAGCACGACCACCGAGAACTCCCGCCAGGTCGTCGACGGCGCGCAGCTGGCCCACCTGGCCCAGGAGCTCGCCGAGAACGGGGAACGGGCCGAGCCCGGTCCGATCGTCTCGGCCTCGGCCCGCAACCGGTTCGTCGGCCTGGTCACCCGGGTCGTGCGCGACACGGTGATGGCGCAGGTCGAGATCCAGGCCGGACCGCACCGGGTCGTGTCCCTGCTGAGCCGTGAGGCGGCCGACGAGCTCGAGCTCGAGCCGGGCGTGATGGCCGTCGCCACCGTGAAGTCCACCAATGTCGTCGTCGAGCTACCGGAGCACTCATGAGACGCCTTGCCTGCCTGACCCTTGCGGGGGTCCTGTCGCTGACCACGCTCGCCGCCTGCGGTAGTGACGACAAGAGCGGCGGCTCCTCGAAGGTCACGCTGCACGTCTTCGCCGCGGCCTCGCTCACCGAGTCGTTCACCGCCCTGGGCAAGGAGTTCGAGAAGGACCACCCGGACACCACGGTGGTCTTCGAGTTCGGACCGAGCTCCGGCCTCGCCGAGGAGATCGGCCAGGGCGCGCCCGCCGACGTCTTCGCCTCCGCGAGCCCCACCAACATGGACACGGCCGTGCAGGCCGGTGACGCCTCCGACCCGCAGGACTTCGCCAAGAACTCCGCCGAGATCGCCGTGCCGCCGAGCAACCCGGCCACGATCACCCAGCTCTCCGACCTCGCCAAGCCCGGCGTGAAGGTGGTCCTCTGCCAGCCCCAGGTGCCGTGCGGCAAGGTCGCGCAGGAGGTGTTCACCAAGGCGAACCTGACCGTCAAGCCGGTCTCCGAGGAGGTCGACGTGAAGTCGACCCTGGCCAAGGTGACCACGGGCGAGGCGGACGCCGGCATGGTCTACGTGACCGACGTCCAGGCGGCCGGCGACAAGGTCAAGGGGATCGTGATCCCCGCTGACCAGAACGCCTCCACCACCTACCCGATCGCGACGACGACCAAGTCCAAGCACAAGAAGCAGGCCAAGCAGTTCGTCGACCTGGTGCTCTCCGCCGACGGAGCGGCCGTGCTCGAGAAGGCCGGCTTCAAGTCTCCGTGAGGAACCAGCGCACTCCTTGGCCGCTGGGCATCCCGGCGCTGGTGGGCGCGCTGCTGCTCGTCGTACCCCTGCTCGCGCTGCTCGTCCGCGCGCCCTGGTCGCGCCTGCCCGAGATCCTCGGCACCCAGGAGGTGCTCGACGCGTTGGTGCTCTCCCTGGTGACCAGCACGAGCGCCACCGCCATCTCGCTGGTGCTCGGGGTCCCGCTGGCCTGGGTGCTGGCCAGGTCCACCGCTCCCGGGATCCGGCTGCTGAGGTCCCTGGTCACCCTGCCGCTCGTGCTGCCCCCCGTCGTGGGCGGGGTGGCGCTGCTCCTGGCGTTCGGTCGCTACGGGATCGTCGGCAAATGGCTCGACGAGGCCTTCGGCGTGACCATCCCCTTCACCACCGTGGCGGTGGTGCTGGCCGAGACGTTCGTGGCGATGCCGTTCCTCGTGGTCACCGTGGAGGGTGCCCTGCGCTCGAGCAACGTCGGGTACGACGAGGCGGCGGCCACCCTGGGTGCCCGGCGCTGGTTCGTCTTCCGCCGCGTGACGATGCCCCTGATCCGCCCGTCGGTGGTCGCGGGCGCGGTGCTCTGCTGGGCCCGTGCGCTGGGTGAGTTCGGCGCCACCATCACCTTCGCGGGCAGCCTGCAGGGCACCACGCGCACGATGCCCTCGGCGGTCTACCTCGCCCTGCAGACCGACATCGACTCGGCGATCGCGCTCTCCCTCGTGCTGCTCCTGGTCTCGGTGACGGTGCTGTTCACCCTGCGTGGCCGGCTCGTCGGTACCGTCGCCCAGTGAGCTGCCGGTGACGTCCGCATGACCGAGCGCGCCGCTGAACCCGGTGGCCTGCGGTTCGACGGAACCGCTCGCCGCGGCGACTTCGTGCTCGACGTCGCCGTCGAGGTCGCCCCCGGGGAGGTGCTCGGCGTGCTGGGTCCCAACGGGGCGGGCAAGACCACGTTGCTGCGTGCCGTCGCTGGTCTCGAGCGGCTGGAGCACGGCTCGATCGCGGTGGGGGGACGGGTCTGGCAGGACCAGGAGACCGACCTGCCACCGGAGGAGCGGGCGGCCGGGGTCGTCTTCCAGGACTATCGCCTCTTCCCGCACCTCGACGTCCGCGACAACATCGCCTTCGCCGCGCGGGCAGCGGGCACCGGTCGGGCACGGGCGCGCGCACGAGCCGAGGCGTGGCTCGAGCGGCTCGACCTCGAGTCGCTCGCCCGGCGGCGTCCCGCCCAGCTCTCGGGCGGCCAGGCGCAACGGGTGGCGCTGGCCCGGGCCCTGGCCACCGAGCCGCAGGTGCTGCTGCTCGACGAGCCGATGGCCGCGCTCGACGCCCTGGCACGGATCGAGGTCCGCGGCTTCCTGCGCCGCCACCTCGCCGACTTCGCCGGGTCCGGTGGTGCTGGTCACCCACGACCCGCTGGAGGCGATGGTGCTGGCCGACCGCCTGCTCGTCGTCGAGGGCGGGAGGGCCGTCCAGGACGGCACCCCCGCCGACGTCGCCAGCCACCCCACCTCGACGTACGTCGCCAAGCTCGTGGGACTGAACCTCTGGTCCGGCACGCACCACGGCGAGGGGCACGTCGTCCTCACCGACGGCGGCGAGGTCGACGTGAGCCCGGAGACGCCCCGCGGCCAGGTGCTGGTGGCGCTGCGACCCAGCGCGATCACGGTGCACACCGACCACCCCGAGGGGGTCAGCACGCGCAACGTCTGGAAGGGGCGGGTGGTCGCGCTCGAGCCGTTGGCCGACCGGGTGCGACTGCAGGTCGAGGCCGCACCGGCGGCGCTGGTCGACGTCACGGCTGCCGCGGTGGCCGAGCTGCGGCTCGATGTGGGTCGCGAGGTCTGGCTGGCGGCGAAGGCCACGGACACCAGCGCCTATCCCGCCCCGCCGGACCCCGGTTTCGTCCCTCGGCCCCGAATAACGGGGCCGGGCGGGCTCGGCTCTACTATGTGAAGCCAGTCGGACTCAAGCAACGGGAACGATCTGCTCACCTCGCCCCCGGTCCTTGCACGAGGAAGTACCCATGCCCACGCCGTTCCCACCCGAGTTGCTCGCCACATTCCAGGCGATGGCCCAGGTCATCTACGCCGGGGAGTCCTACGACTCCGTCCACGGTTCCCTGTGCGCCGCCGCCGTGGACCTCGTCGACGGATGCGACCACGCCTCGCTGATGCTCCGCCGCAACGGCCGGACCTTCACCGCTGCGGCCTCCGACCAGACCGCGAAGGACATCGACGCCCTGGAGGCCGAGCTCGGCGAGGGTCCGTGCATCGACGCGATCGACGACGACGAGCCCGACGAGCACATCTGCGCGGACCTGACGACCGGCTGCAAGTGGCCGGTCCTGGCCGAACGCATCATGGCCGGGACCCAGGTCAGGGGCATGGCGGGCTTCCGGATCCGCCAGGAGGGGCAGAAGGTGGGCGCCCTCAACGTCTTCAGCGACGCGGCCGGGCGCCCTCACCGGCCACTCCCTGGACCAGGCGCTGATGCTGGCCGCCTTCGCCTCGGTCACCCTGGCCGCGCTCGACCGCGGCGAGGAGGCGACCACGCTGCGCCGCGGGCTGGAGAGCAACCGCGAGATCGGCAAGGCGGTCGGGCTGCTGATGGCGATGCACAAGATCGACGACCAGCGGGCCTTCGAGATGCTGGCCAAGGTCTCCCAGGAGATGAACATCAAGGTGGCCGAGGTCGCCAACCAGGTGATCCAGCACCACCGCCGCGAGGGCCAGGCCGAGGGAGCCTGAGCCGCGCGGTCCGTCCAGTTCGTGGCGGGCCGGTGTGAATCGCCAGGTGATCGGGGTACATCAGGGGTCCGGCGGTCGAGCAAACGGCCCCGCGACAGTGCGGCGTTCGCCTGGGTCTGTTCACGGGACCTCCCGCGATGCTCAGGGTTCGTCGCACGACCGATTCGGCTTCATCGATTCAGGAGAGTGCGCCATGGGCACCGACGACAAGATCAGCAACAAGGCCGAGGACTTGGGCGGCAAGGCCAAGGAGGCCGTCGGCAAGGCCACCGGCGACGAGGCCCTCGAGGGTCAGGGCGACCGCGACCAGCGCAAGGCCTCGCTGAAGGACGCCGGCGAGAAGGTCAAGGACGCGTTCAAGAAGGACTGACCCCGCACCACATCTCGGGTCCTAGACCTGTGCCGCGTCGACGGCCTCATTCCGCCGTCGGCCGCTCGGCGCGGCACAGACTAGCCCGACCCGGTTCGACCGGCATCGGGCCCGCATGGTCGGATCGTGACCATGCTTCACACTCGCCCGCGAGCCGTCGCGGCGGGCCGCTCGTCACGGCCCTCCTGGTCGCCGGATGCAGCCTCCCGGGCTCCGGGCCCGACGCCGGTGATGCCGCTGACAAGCTGGCCGCCGGGCTCAGCAAGGGCTCCCTCGACGGCGTCGTCGTTCACCGGGGACGACGCGACCGCCCGCTCGTCGTACGCCGCCGTGAGCAAGGGGGTGCACGGCGCCAAGGTGAGTGTCGGCGATGTCTCCACCCACGGTGACGCGGCGACCGCGACGCTGCACTGGCGCTGGCCGGTGGGCGCCAAGACCTGGAGCTACGACACCCGACGCGCGGCTGCAGAAGTCCCAGACCTCCGACGGCAAGCGCTGGCTGGTGCGGTGGTCGCCGACGCTCGTCGAGCCCTCGCTGAAGCCCGGCGAGCAGCTGAGCGAGACGACCCTGAAGTCCGCAGCGCGGCGACATCCTCGGGGCCAAGAGCGCGACCCTGGTGACCCTGAGACCCGTGCTGCGGGTCGGGCTCGACAAGGAGAAGGTCCCTGCCGGGCAGGTGCCCGGCTCCGCGCGCCGACTGGCCCAGCTCGTGGGCGTCGACGCCGCGGCCTTCACCAAGCAGGTCGCCGGCACCGGCGCGCGTGCGTTCGTCCAGGCCCTGGTCTACCGACGCAGCGAGGTCCCCGGCCACGTGCTGGCGGGACTCTCGGCCATCCCGGGCGCACGGGCGATCTCCGACAAGCTGCCACTCGCGCCCAGCAAGGACTTCGCCTCCGCGCTCCTCGGGACCGTCGGGCCCGGCCACTGCCGAGATCGTCAAGGACTCCAAGGGTCGCATCCGGGCCGGGGACGACGTCGGCCTCTCCGGCCTGCAGAAGCGCTACGACGACCAGCTGGCCGGCACCCGCGGCGAGAAGATCGTCGCCGTCGACGACCAGGGCAACCGCCGCACCCTGTTCACCGCCGACCCGGTGGCCGGCCGACCGCTGCGCACGACGATCGAGCCCGGCCTGCAGTCGCTGGCCCAGCGGCTGCTCGCCGGCGTGGGTCCGGCCAGCGCCCTCGTGGCCATCCGGCCCTCCACGGGCGACCTCGTCGCCGTCGCGAGCGGACCGGGCTCCAAGGGCTACAACACCGCGACCTACGGCCGCTACGCCCCGGGCTCGACGTTCAAGATCGTCAGCGCCCTGGCCCTGATGCGGGCCGGGGAGTCGCCGTCCACCACGGTGCCGTGCACGCCCACGACGGTGGTCGACGGGAAGCAGTTCAAGAACTACTCCGACTACCCGAGCTCGCAGCTCGGGCGGATCACGCTCGAGACGGCGCTGGCCAACTCGTGCAACACCGCGTTCGTCTCCCAGCACGCCAAGCTCGGCGCCACGTCGCTGACCCAGGCGGCGGCCGCGCTCGGCTTCGGCACCGACCACGACACCGGCTTCCCGTCGTTCTTCGGCGGCGGTCGGGTGCCCCCGGCAGCGAGACGCAGGCGGCGGCCAGCATGATCGGGCAGGGCACCGTCCTGGCCTCCCCGATGGCGATGGCCACCATCGTGGCCTCCGTGCTCAAGGGTGCCGCCGTGGTGCCGCGGCTGCTGCCGCAGGTGAAGGCCGACCAGCAGCAGCCGGGCACGCCGCTGACCGCGGCAGGAGGCCCAGCGAGCTGCGCACGATGATGCGCGCGGTCGTCGAACGCGGCAGCGGCGCTGCGGCTGGCCGCGCTGCCGGGCCACGGTGATCGCCAAGACCGGCACGGCCGAGTTCGGCGACAAGCCGCCGCTGCCCACGCACGCCTGGATGGTCGCCGGGCGAGGTGACCTCGCCGTGGCGGTCTTCGTCGACCGGGGCCAGTCGGGCTCGCAGACCGCCGGGCCGATCCTGCAAGCGTTCTTCGAGCGGGCCCGGTGAGCGACTACCGCACCTTCCGGCCGGTCGATCCGCAGGAGCGACCGGTCCGTCACCGCCGCGCCGCGCGGGTGCTGCTCTCGACGAGACCGGCCGGATCCTGCTCTTCCAGGACTCCGACCCGGGTCTGCCCGGGGCGGCACTGGTGGATCACGCCGGGCGGCGGCGTCGAAGGCGAGGAGTCCGACCTCGAGGGTGCCGTCCGCGAGCTCCGCGAGGAGACCGGGCTGGTCACCGGTCGCGCGTGCGCTGGCCGGCCCGCTGGCCCGGCGTACGGTCCTGCACGGCTACACCGACGTGGTCGTCGAGCAGGACGAGGTGTTCTTCGCGCTCGTCGTGGCCGCCCTTCGAGATCGACGTCTCCGGGCACACCGAGGAGGAGCGACTCACCATGACTCGGCACCGCTGGTGGACCCGCGCGAGCTGGCGGCCACCACCGAGGAGGTGTGGCCGGCAGCGCTGCTCGACCTCTGGGACCACTTCGAGCGCGGTGGTGTCTCCGGGGCACCCGAGCTCGACCTCGGGACGCAGGAGGAGTCGACGGTCCCCGTTGGCCGCCGCTGACCCGGAACACTAGGCTGCCGAGGGTGCTCCCGAGATACCACTGGGCCCGCCGCAGCGAGCAGCTCGACCCGGTCCGTGACAGCCACGAGATCAGCCTGCACGTCTCGGCGTACGACTTCCCGTGGGACAACGTGCAGGCGCTCTCCTTCGCCCTCTTCCGGACCTACGCCGTGCCCTCGATCGGCCGGCTGCTCGACGAGACCGGGGAGTTCACCCAGCGGGTGCAGAAGCGGTACGACGACACCGGGATCCTCCTCGAGGAGGTGCAGAAGCACGGCTTCGGGAGCACGCGTGGCCGGTCGGCCGTGCGCCGGATCAACCAGATGCACGGCAGGTACGACATCAGCAACGAGGACCTCCGCTACGTGCTGGCCACGTTCGTGGTGGTGCCGAAGCGGTGGATGGACGACTGGGGCTTCCGCTCGCTCACCCCGAACGAGGTCGTCGCGACCACGAACTACTACCTCGAGCTCGGCCGGCACATGAACATCAAGGACCTCCCCGCCGACTACGCCGGCTTCGAGCGGCTGCTCGACGACTACGAGGCCGAGCACTTCGCCTTCGACGCCGGAGGGCGGCGGGTGGCCGACTCGACGCTGCAGCTGATGACCACCTTCCCGCCGAACAACCTGCTGCCCACGTGGCTGGCGAAGCGGTTCGCGTTCTCGCTGATGGACGAGCCGCTGCTGCGGGCCTTCCGCTACCGGGGCGTCACGGCCCCGGAACGGGTGCTCTTCCGTGGCGGCGATGAAGCTCCGGGCCCTGGCTGCTGCGCCTCTTCCCCGCCCGGCGCGAGCCGAAGTGGGTCGACCAGTTCGGCTACTTCCGCACCTACCCGGCGGGCTACGAGATCGACGACCTGGGCACCTTCCCCGACGGCGCCGGGGAGAGCCGACCGACAGGCAGTGAAGCAGTCGGCTGACACGACCGGCTCGACCCGCGACTTCCTCGCGGTCGCGGTCCTCTTCGCCGGCAACGGGCTGATGGTCGGGACCCTGGGCGGCACGCTGCCCGGGCAGCAGGCACGGCTCGACCTCGACCGGGTCGAGATCTCCGGCCTGCTCGTGACCGCGGCGCTGTTCGCGGTGCTGTCGATGAACCTCTCCGGTCCGGTGGCCGACCGCGTGGGTGCCCGCACCCCCACCCTGGTCGGCGGCGTGATCATGCTGGTCGCCTCCGTGCTCATGGGCGCGGCGCCGTCGTACGTCGTCCTGGTGCTCGGTGCCGCCGTCTTCGGCCTCGGCAACGGCGCCATGGACGTGTGCATGAACGCGCTCGGGGTCAGTGTCGAGTCGGCCCGGCGACGGCCGGTGATGAGCCGGCTGCACGCCTGCTTCTCGATCGGCAACTTCGCCGGCGCCCTGATCGTGGTCGTGGTCGGGCGCCTGCTGGCGACCGGTCCGGCCACCCAGTGGTCGCTCTGGCTCGGGGCGGTGCTGCTCGTGGCGCTGCTCCTCGCCGTACGCCCGGTGACACCGCAGTCGCCGCCGCGCGCCGAGACGGCCGGTGGTGGCGGCGGCCGGATCCCCTCGGCCGCCTGGCTGCTGGCCGCGATGGCCGTCTGCTTCGGCCTCACCGAGGGCACCGGGGTCGACTGGTCCTCCCTGCACGTCAGCGAGGTCGGGCACGTCAGCCCGAGCTCGGGGGCGTGGGGGCTGGCCTGCGTCAGCGGCTTCATGGTGCTGATCCGCCTGCTGGGCGACGCGGTGGTGGAGCGCCTCGGTCGCGCGCTGGTCGTGCGGGGCGGGGCCGCCGTGGCGCTGCTCGGCTACCTGCTTCACGGCCTTCACCAGTGGCCTCGCGGCCATCCTGCTCGGGTGGTGCCTGGTCGGGCTCGGGGTGGGCCTGATCGCCCCGCAGATCTACGGGCTGGCCGGACACGTCGGGGGCGGGCGCGGCCTCGCGGTGGTGGTCAGCTTCGGGTACGCCGCGTTCCTGGTGGGCCCGGCGATCATCGGCTTCGTGGCCTCCCAGTCCAGCCTCCAGCGGGCGATGCTGGTGCCCGTGGTCACGGCCGTGGGCCTGGTGCTGCTGTCCACCCGGATGCCCGCGGACCCGAGCGAGGCCGCGGGTGACACGCACCACTAGGTTGTCGCCATGCCGAGCCTGCAGCACGCGGTGGTGAGCCGGCTGGTCGGGCGCCTGCGGCCCAGCCCCTCCCTTGCCGACGTCGAGGCGTTGCGCGCCCGGCTCGTGGCGGCCAACCGCGCCGTCGACGAAGGGCCTCCGCGCGGGGTGCGGTCCGGGCCGCGAGGAGCAGATCGGCAACGACCACGGGTTCCCCGTGATCTCGCTCTGGCGGCCCGACGCCGACGAGAGCCGCCCCGGCGCGCGCCCTGGTCTACGTCCACGGCGGCTCCTTCGTGAAGCCGGCGGACCCCCGTCACTGGAGGTTCGCCACGAAGCTCGCGGACGCGCTGGGCGCGCGTGCCGTGCTCCCGCTCTACCCGCTCGCCCCGGAGTTCACCGTCCACGACTCGCTCGACCACCTCGCCGACGTCTTCGAGGAGGTGGCCGCCGAGTGTCCCGACGGCGTCGTGCTCGTCGGCGACTCGGCCGGTGGCGGCCTCGCGCTCGCCCTGGCCCAGGAGCTCCGTGACCGGGGCCGGACCCGGACCTGCGCCCAGCCACGGCGGCTGGTGCTGATCGCTCCCTGGGTCGACCTCACCGGCACCATCCCCGGCACCTTCGAGGCATCCCTCGACGACCCGTGGCTCTCCTATCCGCACCTCGCCGTCTATGCGTCCTTCTGGGCCGGCAGCGAGGACCCCGAGCAGCTCGCGGACCCGCGGGTCAGCCCCCTGCGCGGCGACCTGACCGGGCTGCCGCCCGTGCCTGATGCTCTGCGGCACCCGCGACCTGCTCCGGCCCGGCTGCGACGCCCTGTTCGAGCGCGCGGACGAGGCCGGCTGGGACCTGGAGTACGTCGTGGCGCCCGGCCTGGTGCACGTCTACCCGCTGCTGCCGATCCCCGAGGCCAGGACGGCGGCGGAATCCATCGTCGATTTCGCGCGGTTCCACTGATTCGTCGGTGCCACTGCCCCCCTGCAACGAATTCATCGGCTGCGGTCTGGATTTCCCACAAACGTGTGGCCGTGGTCCATACCAAGGGACAACGCCAATGCGTGGGTGGAAGTCGTTGGGGATACTTCACGGGCCATGGACCCCACCGACCAACCCGCCGACGTGGCCGTCATCGGCGCGGGTGTCGCTGGGCTCACCTGCGCGCGGGCGCTGGACGACGCCGGCTTCGAGGTCCGGGTGCTGGAGAAGTCCTCGCGCGTCGGTGGGCGCATCGGCACCGATGTCGTGGACGGCTTCCGCTGCGACCGGGGCTTCATGTGGCTCGACGGTGGCCACCCCGACGTACGTGGGGCGCTGGACGTGGCCGCGCTGAACCCGCGGCCCATCGAGCGGGGGATGGTGCTGGCCCACCCCGAGGGGTACCGGATCCTGCAGGGCTCCCAGGCCTCGATGATCGCGGCGATCCGTTCCGGCCTGGGCCAGCCGCAGGACATCGCCCGGCTGATCCGCTGGAGCGACCCGCTGCGCCGACCCCCGGAGCGGGTGGCCACCGGTGCGGACATGTCGCTGCAGGAGTCGCTGGACCGCAACGGCATCTCCGGGCGGATCCGTGAGGAGGTGCTGCGGCCGTTCTTCCGGCTCGTCTTCGGCGACGAGGACCTGCAGACCTCCTACCAGTTCGCGATGCTGACGATGCAGCAGCTGCGCAACGGTCGCCCGCGCTGCCCGCCCTGGGGATGCAGGCGGTGCCCAACCAGCTGGCCCTCGGGCTCGAGAAGCCGGTCGAGCACGGCGTCGACGTGCTCGCGCGTCCAACGCACCGGCGGCGACGGTGTCCGCCTGCAGACCGAGGGCGGCCAGATCACGGCGCGTGCGGCGGTCGTGGCCACCGACCCGATGACGGCCTCCTCGCTGCTGGGCATCGGCGCTCCCGCGATGCGTGCCCAGTCGTGCTGGTGGTTCGCCACGCCGGTCTCCCCGACCAGCCTGAAGACCGCGTTCGTCAACCCGCTCGGCCCCGCCGGTGGCCCGATCTCGCACGCGATGGTGGTCTCCAACGTCGCGCCGCGCTACGCACCGAGCTCCCAGCACCTCGTCGCGGCCTGCTCGGTCCCGGTGCCGGGCAGGGAGGTCGGTGCGGAGACCGAGGACGAGGTGCGCACCCAGCTCGGGAACATCTTCCGCACCTCCACCACCTCCTGGACGCTGGTCGCCCGTCAGGTCTCGCCGGCCTCCTGGCCGGTGGCGCGCCCGCCGATGCTCAACGGCCGCGATGTCGACCTCGGTGACGGAGTCTTCGTCGCCGGCGACCACCGCGACCGCCCCGGCATCGCCGGGGCCATCCGCTCCGGTCAGCGTGCCGCGCGCGCCGTCCGCAGCTCCTCGGGCAGTCCGCCGAGCTGCTGACGCGAGTCAGCGGCGCGGAGCCGGCGGCCAGCTCCGAGGGCCCGCTCGGCCATCGGGACGGCGAGGGCGCGGTCCGCCGGCACCAGCCCGATCCGGGTACGCCGGTCGAGGAGGTCCTCCACGCAGGTGGCGCCCTCGTGGGTGATGCCGAAGACCAGCTCGGCCAGGGTGGCCGGCACGGCGGGTGAGACCGGCGCGAGCAGGGCGTCCTCGGGCAGGCCGGTGACGGCCACGGCGTCGGCGAGGACCGCAGGAGCCTCGGTCCCGAACCGGCGCACCAGCCGCTCCGGGGCGTCGATCGCGGCGAGCTCCTCGCGCCGACCCCGCGCCGAGGAGGGGCAGCGCCTTGGTCCGGCACGGTCCGGCCTGCAGGTCGCGGACCGACAGCGCCCGGTCGACGGCGTCCTGTGCCATCCGGCGGTACGTCGTCAGCTTGCCGCCGACGACGGTCACCATGCCCGACTCCGAGACCAGCACCGCGTGCTTGCGCGAGATGTCGGCGGTCGTGGCGCCGGAGTCCAGCAGCGGTCGCAGCCCTGCGTAGGCCCCGACGACGTCGTCGCGGGAGAGCTGCTGCTGCAGCGCCCGGTTGATCACGTCGAGCAGGAACGCGATGTCCTCCTCCGGCGGCTCGGGCACGTCGGGGATCGCACCCTCGACCGGCTCGTCGGTGAGCCCGACGTAGAAGGTCAGGTCGGGCTGCGGCAGCGCGAAGACGAACCGGTTCGAGGAGCCCGGCACCGGCGCCATGATGGCGCAGCGCACGCCGGGCAGCGTGTCCTTGCGCAGCACCAGGTGGGTCCCCCGGCTGGGGCGCAGCCGGATGTCGGGCACCAGCTCGCCGGCCCACACGCCGGTCGCGTTGATCACCGCGCGCGCGCGGATCGTCCGCGACTCACCGGTGCGCGCGTCGGTCAGCACGGCTCCGCTCGCCGGTCGGCTCGCTCACCCGCACGCGCGTGTGCACCCGGGCTCCGTGCGCCACGGCGGTGCGGGCGACGGCGAGCACCAGCCGGGCATCGTCCTCGAGCTGGCCGTCCCACGACAGGATCGAGCCACGCAGCCCCTCGCGTCGTACGACGGGGGCCAGGGTGAGCGTCTCGGTCACGCCGATCCGGCGCGGCCGCGGCAGCGTCTCGCGCTCGGTGCGCGCGGACAGCCGCAGGAGGTCGCCGGCCCGGATCCCGGCGCGGGCCAGGGCGGCCTGGGTGCGGCTGATCGACGGCGTCAGCGGGAGCAGCATCGGCAGCGCGCGCACGAGGTGCGGTGCCGTCGTCTGCATCAGGATCCCGCGCTCGACGGCGCTCTCGTGGGCCACGTCGAGCTGGCCCTTCGCCAGGTAGCGCAGGCCGCCGTGGACGAGCTTCGAGCTCCACCGGCTGGTGCCGTGGGCGACGTCGTGGGCGTCGACCGCCACGACGGACAGGCCGCGGCTCGCGGCGTCGAGCGCCACGCCGGCGCCGGTGATGCCGAGGCCGATGACGAGGACGTCGGTGGTCTCCGGGATGCCCTCCAGGCCGACTCTGCAGCCGTGCTCATGGCGCGAGGTACCTCTCGACGAGGAGGCGCAGCTCGGTGTCGAGGTGGGAGACGTCGGAGCCACGGTCGCCGTCGTCGACCATCGTGTGGGCGGAGAGCACGAAGCCGTGGGTGGCCAGCAGCAGCGAGCGGGCCATGGTGGTGGGGTCACCGCCCCGGACCGAGCCGTCGCGCTGTCCCTCCTCGATCGAGCGCGGCGGTGGCCTCGGCGACGTACTGCTGGCTGCGACCGCGACGGTCGAGCAGGTACGGCAGCAGCACCTCGGGGTCGACGTCGACGATCCGCTGGACCAGCTCGTTGGTGCGCAGCGCCCGGACGGTGGCCACGATCGTGTCGGCGATCCGCTCTCGTGCCGTGCCCTCGGCCCCCGTGGCCGCGACGCCGACGACGCTCTGCCACTCGCGCGTCATCAGGTCGGCGAGCAGGGTCTGGGTGTCGGGCCACCGGCGGTACAGCGTCATCCGGCTCACGCCGGCCCGGCGGGCGATGTCGGTGAGCGTCGTACGGCTCCAGCCGACGGCGAGGATGGCCTGCCCGGGCGGCGTCGAGGTAGGCGTCGTCACCCGGGCGAGGTCGACGAGGGTTGTGACGAATAGACGTCATGTGTCACACTGTAACACATGAGCACTCGAAAGTCCTGGCGAGATGCACTGGTCGCGCTGGGGCGACCCCGCCGAGGCCGGTCCGCTGCCCGAGAGTGCGCACGCGCTCGTCGACGCCTTCCTCGGTACGACGGACACCCCGGCCGTCGACCCGGCGGAGGTCCGGCTGAGCGAGCCGCTCGCCGAGGACCTGCTCGCCGAGCTGCGCGGCATCGTCGGCGACGAGCACGTGCTCACCGACCACGAGACGCGGCTGCACCGCACGCGGGGCAAGTCCACCCCCGACCTGCTCCGGCTCCGTGCCGGCGACGGGTCGGACTCACCGGACGCCGTCGTCCGCCCGGGCACGCACGACGAGGTGGCCGCGCTGATCGCCTGGGCCGTGGAGCGGCACGTCGCGATGGTGCCCTTCGGTGGCGGCACCTCCGTCGTCGGTGGCCTCGCCGCGCGCCGCGACGGCTTCGCCGGCGTGGTCTCCCTCGACCTGATCCGCTTCGACAAGCTGCTCGCCGTCGACCTGGACTCGATGACCGCGACCCTCGAGCCCGGCCTGCGCGGCCCCCAGGCAGAGGCGCTGCTGGCCGAGCACGGCCTCACCATCGGCCACTTCCCGCAGTCCTTCGAGTACGCCACCATCGGCGGCTTCGCGGTCACCCGCTCCAGCGGCCAGTCCTCGGCCGGCTACGGGCGCTTCGACTCGCTGGTGGTCGGCATGCGCGTCGCCACCCCGCAGGGCGAGCTCGTGCTCGGCAGCTCCCCGGCCAACGCCGCCGGACCCGACCTGCGCGAGGTGGTGATGGGCTCCGAGGGCGCCTTCGGCGTGGTCACCGCCGTCACCGTGCGGGTGCGCCACGTGCCGGCCGTGAAGCTCTACGAGACCTGGCGCTTCGACTCGTTCGTCGCCGGTGCGGCCGCCATGCGGGCCGTCGCGCAGAGCGGCGTGCTGCCGACCGTGCTGCGGCTCTCCGACGAGAACGAGACCTCGATCAACCTCGCCAAGCCCGACGAGGTCGGTGGCGAGAGCAGCGGCGGGTGCCTGATGATCACCGGCTACGAGGGCACCCAGCAGTCGGTCGACGTACGCCGCGCCGCCTGCACGGAGCTGCTCACCTCGGTCGGTGGATCGTCGCTGGGCGTCGACGACGGCTGGTCCTCGGGCCGTTTCCACGGGCCGTACCTGCGCGACTCGCTGCTCGACGTCGGCGTGCTGGTCGAGACCCTCGAGACGGTGACGTTCTGGTCCCACCTGCACCAGGTGTACGACGCCGTGAAGTCGGCGCTGACCGAGTCGCTGGGCGAGGCGACGCTCGTGCTGTGCCACATCTCGCACGTCTACGAGACCGGTGCCTCGCTGTACTTCACCGTCGCCACCAAGCAGGCCGACGACCCCCTGGCGCAGTGGCTCGCCGCGAAGGCCGCCGCCTCCGACGCGATGGTCGACAACGGCGCCTCGATCACCCACCACCACGCCGTCGGCCAGGACCACAAGCCCTGGCTCGCCCGCGAGATCGGCCCCGTCGGCGTCGGCATCCTCCGCGCCCTCAAGCACGAGCTCGACCCCACCGGCGTGCTCAACCCCGGCGTCCTGATCCCCTGACGCACCCCGCAATTGCCCATGTAACGCGGAGTTATTGCCGCTGAACACGCGGTACGCCGCGCGCTGCAGCGTCAATAACACCGCGTTACATGCGTACGCGGCGGCCGGCTGCCCGCGAACGCCCAGACCAGCACCTGGCCCTCGACCTCGGCAGTGATCACGCGGCCGCCCTCGTCGACGAGCCGGGCGGCGTCGCCGGGCTCGAGCCGTCGCTCCCCGAGCATCACCGCGCCCGAGGCGACGAACACGTGCAGGCGGGGCGCGGAGGGCAGCACCAGCCGCTGGCCCGCCGGCGGCTGCGCCACGAGCAGGGTGCGCCCGGCCACACCGAGAGGCACCGCGCCGTCGGCCCCGGCGACGACCGTCCAGTCCGGGACCGGGCTCCACCCTCGCCGAGCGATAGTCCGGCGAGGTGCCGCTCCGGTCGGGTCGCACCCACGCCTGCAGGAACCGGGTCTCGACCTCGACCGCGACTCGCTGTCACTCACCTCGGAGTGCACGACGCCGCTGCCCGCCGAGAGCCGCTGCACCTGCCCGGGACCGATCACGCCCGAGCCGACCGTCGAGGTGTGCCGCAACGCCCCGCTCAGCACCCAGGTGACGATCTCGAGGTCCTCGTGGCGGTGCTCGTCGTACCCCGTGCCCGGGCGGCAGCCGCTCGTCGTTGTGCGCGACGAGCGCGGCGAACCCCGTGTTGGCCGGGTCGTAGTGGGCGCCGAAGGAGAACGAGTGGTGCGTCGTCCGCCCCTCGGCGCGCGTGACGAAGCGGCCGTCTGACTCCCGGTACTCGATCACGGACCCATGGTCGCGGTTGAATGCTTCCTCATGGGAGACAGCTATCCGACAATGCCAGCAGGTTTCGTGTTCGGGACGAGCACGGCGTCGTACCAGATCGAGGGAGCCATCCACGAGGACGGCAGGGGGGTCAGCGTCTGGGACACCTTCTGCGCGGAGCCCGGGAAGATCATCGACGGGAGCTCCGGGGAGGTCGCCTGCGACCACTACCACCGCTACGTCGAGGACGTCGGCCTGATGAAGGACCTCGGCGTCAGCGCCTACCGGTTCTCGATCGCCTGGCCGCGCATCCAGCCCGACGGCAGCGGGCCGGCCAACGCGAAGGGCCTCGACTTCTACGACCGGCTCGTCGACGAGCTCGTCGGTGCCGGCATCGAGCCGATGGCCACGCTGTTCCACTGGGACCTGCCGCAGACCCTGCAGGACGGTGGCGGCTGGCTGGAGCGGTCCACCGCCGAGCGCTTCGCCGAGTACGCCGCCCTCTGCGCCGAGCGGCTCGGCGACCGGGTCGTCAAGTGGGCGCCGGTCAACGAGCCCAACGTGGTCACGATGATCGGCCACGCCGAGGGCCGGCACGCGCCCGGCCTGAAGCTCGGCGTCGGCGCCCTGCCCGTCGCCCACCACCTCAACCTCGGCCACGGGCTCGCGGTCCAGGCGCTGCGGGCCAACGGCGCCACCCAGGTCGGTACGGCGAACAACCACGCGCCGATCTGGCCGGACTCCGAGAGTGCCGAGGACACCGCGGCCGCGGACGTCTTCGACGACCTGTGGAACCGGCTCTTCGCGAGCCCGATGCTGCTCGGCGAGTACCCCGCCTCGTGGGTCGACGCCCTCCCGGTGCAGGACGGCGACCTCGAGACCATCCACCAGCCGATCGACTTCTACGGGTTCAACTACTACAACCCGATGGGCATCGGTGCGCCGAAGGAGGGCGACGAGATCCCGTTCCGGATGACCGCGGTCACCGGCTACCCGCGCACGGAGTTCGACTGGCCCGTCGTACCGGAAGGCCTGCGGCAGGTGATCAACCAGCTCGACGAGCGCTACCCGGACATCCCGCCGATGTACATCACCGAGAACGGCTGCTCCTACGGCATGGGTCCCGACGCCGACGGTGTCGTCGACGACCAGCCGCGCATCGACTACTACGACGGCCACCTGCGCGCGGTCGCCGACGCCATCGCCGACGGGTGCGACGTGACCGGCTACTACGCCTGGTCGCTGATGGACAACTTCGAGTGGGGCGAGGGCTACACGATGAGGTTCGGCCTGGTGCACGTCGACTACGACACCCTCGTGCGCACGCCGAAGCGCTCCTACCACTGGTTCGCCGAGACCATCGCGGCCCAGCAGGGCTGAGGTGACGACCGCGCTGGCCGAGCCGACCCGCTCGGTCAGCAAGCTGTGGGTGGCCTGGCTCTCGCTCGCCTCGATCGCGGTCTGCTCGGGGTTCTTCGGCCCGATCCAGGTGCTGCTGGCGCAGCAGGCGGAGGCGATCAGCCCCGAGCACAAGGAGGCGACGCTCTCGCTCGTCCTCGGGGTCGGAGCGGCGGTCTCGACCGTGCTCAACCCGATCTGGGGCGCCTTCTCCGACCGCACCGTCCTGCGCATCGGTCGCCGGCTGCCGTGGGTGATCGGCGGCCTGGTCGGCGCGGTGGTGTCGATGGTGGTGCTCTCCGACGGCCCAGTCCGTCGCGGTGATGGTGCTCGGCTGGGCGATGGCCCAGGGCACCCTGAACGCGATGCTGGCGGCGCTCACCGCGACCGTCCCCGACCAGGTGCCCTCGCGCCAGCGCGGTGCCGTCGGTGGCTGGCTGGCCATCGCCCAGACCGTCGGCGTGGTGGCCGGGTCCGCCATCGCGGCGGTCACCGGCAGCATCGCGGCCGGCTACCTGACCATCGCCGGGGTGCTGGTGGTCCTGTCGCTGCCGTACTGCCTCGACAGCCGCGACATCGCCCTGGACCCCGCCCTGCGCGAGCCGTTCGAGATCGGCCCGTTCGTGCGCTCGTTCTGGGTCTCGCCGCGGGCCCACCCCGACTTCGCCTGGGCGTGGATCACCCGGTTCCTGATGAACCTCGGCAACGCGCTGGTGATCCTCTACCTCCTCTACTACCTCAAGGACGCCGTCGACCTCACCGACAAGGAGGCCGAGCGCGGGGTCGCGCTGCTGACCGCCGTCTACGGCGCTCTGCGTGGTGCTGACCGCGGTGCTCGGCGGCATCTGGTCCGACCGGCTCGGCCGCCGCAAGATCTTCGTGATCGCCTCCGGCCTGGTCGTCGCGGGCGCGCTCCTGCTGCTCGCCTTCGTCACGACCTGGCTCGGCGCCTTCGTCGGCGCGGTGGTGCTCGGGTGTCGGGTTCGGCATCTACACCGCCGTCGACTTCGCGATGATCACCGAGGTGCTGCCCTCGGCCGACGACCGCGCCAAGGACCTCGGCGTCATCAACATCGCCAACGCCCTGCCGCAGGTGCTCGCCCCCGTCGCCGCGGCCGGCGTCCTCGGCCTCGGCCTCGGCTACTCCGCCCTGTACGTCGTCGCGGCCGCCGTCAGCGTCGCCGGCTCCGTCCTGGTCCGCAACATCCGCTCCCTTGCCTGACCCCGCCGTTCAGGACCCGTAAGTTTTTTTATACCAAATTACCTATTCAACTCTACTATTCAGGCCGCGGAGGTGCCGAAGCCGAAGGTGGCGAGGGGAGGGGTGCCCGGGCCGCCTCGGAGGAGCAGGGCCTCCCGGGCATGCACCTCGAGCGGAGTCGGCACCTCGACGCCGTCGGGCAGGGACAGGTGCGGCACGACCGTGTCGAGGGAGGTGGCCGGGCCCACCACCTCGGGGAAGGTACGTCGCAGCGAGTGGGTGATCCGCCGGAAGACGCCGACCGGCTGCGGCGGGAGGTAGCGCTGCCCGCCGGGGAACTCGGCCACGTCGGTGAGCACGTAGGCGAACGGCGTCAGGTCGGCGAAGAACTCGCGCAGCTCGGCCACCACACCCGGCTCGACCGCATCGACCGTCGAGGAAGGGCGACAGCAGCACGATGTGCGCCCCGGGCACCGTCGCCTCGAGCTCGGGGACCGGTAGCACCAACCGGGTGTGCCGCTCACTCACGCGACCACACGCTAGTGCCCGCCCGCCTCGGGCGGACCCCAGTCGGGGCATGCGACGACGACCGATTCCCTAACCTGTGAGGCATGGGCGCCGGTCACGATCACGCAGCACGGCGTGCCACACGACCGCTCCCGGTTGCGGCTGGTCCTGCTCCTCACGGTCGCGGTGGCCGTCCTCGAGCTCGTCGGCGCCGCCCTCTCGGGCTCCCTGGCCCTCCTCGCCGACGCCGGCCACATGTTCACCGATGCCACGGCGGTCGTGCTGGCGCTCTCCGCGTCGTACGTCGCCACGCTGCCGGCCACCCCGCGCCGCACGTTCGGCTACCACCGCGCCGAGATCCTGGCCGCGCTGGTCAACGCGGTCGTGCTGCTCGGCGTCTGCGGCTACCTCCTCGTCGTGGGCGTACGACGCCTCGCGGACCCGACCGACGTCGACGTCGCGCAGCTGCTGGCCTTCGCCGCGGTAGGGCTGCTGGCCAACCTGGTGTCCATCGGGCTGCTCGCCTCCCGCGGCGGGAGTCGCTGAACATGCGCGGCGCCTACCTCGAGTCGCTCGGCGACACCTTCGGTTCGGCGGCCGCGATCGTCGCCGGGCTGGTGATCGCGACCACCGGCTTCACCCGGGCCGACCCGATCGCGAGCCTGTTGATCGCGGCGCTGATCCTGCCGCGCGCGTGGACCCTGCTGCGCGACTGCGTCCGGGTGCTGCTCGAGTCGGCGCCGCCCGGGCTGGACGTCGACGTGGTCCGCGAGCACCTGGTCGCGCCGACGGCGTCAGCGACGTGCACGACCTGCACGCCTGGTCGATCACCAGCGGGATGCCTGCGCTCTCGGCGCACGTCACCGTCAGCGACGAGGCCCTGGCCACCCGCGGTGTCGGCCAGATCCTCGACGAGCTCGGCGACTGCGTCCACGCCACTTCGGGATCGAGCACGCGACCTTCCAGATCGAGCCGGAGAGGCACCAGGAGCACGAGCCCGGCGAGTCACACGCCTGACGGCAGGATTGAGTACGCGCGCTCACGCGCTCGCGGTGCCGCGCTGCGCCACGATCGACCCATGAACGAGACCGCTGATCGCGTCGTCGACGCCCTCCTCGCGGAGCCCTGCTCGATCCGGCCTCCCGCTCGCGTGCCCTCGAGGTCGTCGGCTCCGCCATCGGGCGTCCCGTCGACGTCGCAGGCCGTCGCACCCCGTGGGGCTGCCGAAGCTGGTCGAGGTCGTCGCCTACCTCGGCGGTGCCCTGGTCCTGGCCGCGATCATCCTGTTCCTGGCCCAGGAGTGGGACTCCCTCGGGCTTCGGCTCCCAGGTGGCGTGCTCGGTGCGCGACCGCCGTGCTCGTCGTGGCCGGGCTGGTCAGCGCGACGTGCCTGCCGGGGCCGACTGCTCGACCCGGCGTACGACGTGCGCCGCCGGCTGGCCGGCTCGCTGCTCTCCGGCGCGGCCGTGACCGCGGCTTCCCTGGCCGGTCTCGTGGTGGACCAGGCCTCGGGCGACCTCCTTCGACTGGCAGACGCTGACCCGGCGCCGTGTGCTCGCCGTGGCCGCGGTCGGCTACCTGCGGGCGCCGACCGCCGTCGGCGTGCTCACGATGGCGCCCTGCTCGCCATCGTCCTGACCGTCTCCGACCGGGTCGACGACCTGTCGCCGGGCGCTCCGACGGCGACGTGTCGGCTCTGCTCCTCGTGGCCACCGGGGTGGTCTGGCTGGTGGTGACCGAGCTCGGCTGGTTCCGGGAGGCTGACCGCCCGGGTGCTCGGGGTCGGGGTGGTGCTCGTGGGCGCCAGGTGCCGGTCATCGACGGCACCCACGGGTGGCTGGGGTACCTGCTGACGTCGGCCGCGGTGGTCGTCGGGGTGGCGATCTACCTCGCGCGGCAGTCCTGGCCCTACCTCGCGCTCGCGGTCGTCGGGGTGACGCTCGTGGTGCCCGAGGCGATCTCGGACTGGACCGAGGGCTCGCTGGGCGTCGTGGGCGGGGTCCTCGTCACCGGGGTGACCCTGCTGGTCGCCTCGTTCGCCGGCTACCGGCTCCGCGCCGAGCGGTCGCCTGAGCGGCCCGCCCACGGGTCGGGGACGGCTGCCATGATCTGCGCCATGGCGTACGCACTCGGACAGGGCACCGGACCGCTGGCGGGGGTCAAGGTCGTGGAGATCGCGAGCATCGGCCCCGGGCCGCACGCCTGCATGATCCTGGCCGACCTCGGTGCGGACGTGATCCGGGTGGAGCGGCCCGGCGGCCAGACGCTGACCGGCGGCCCCACCGACCTGCTGACCCGGGGCCGTCCCAACGTCGCGCTCGACCTCAAGCGGCCCGAGGCCATCGCCACCGTGCTCGACCTCGTCGAGGGCGCCGACGTCCTGGTCGAGGGGATGCGCCCGGGTACGACGGAGCGGCTGGGCCTGGGCCCCGACGTGTGCCTCGAGCGCAACCCGCGGCTGGTCTACGGACGGATGACCGGATGGGGCCAGGACGGGCCGCTGGCCTCCAGCCGCCGGGCACGACATGAACTACATCGCGATCACCGGCGCCCTCTTCGGGATGGGGCAGGACAAGGCGCCGGCCGCACTTCCCGGCGAACCTGGTCGGCGACTTCGGTGGCGGCTCGACGTACCTCGTGATCGGCGTGCTGGCCGCCCTGCTGGAGTCCCGGCTCAGCGGCCGGGGCCAGGTCGTCGACGCGGCCATCGTCGACGGCACCGCCCACCTGAACGCGATGAGCGCGGCGTTCCTGGCCGCCGGCAACCTGCGCGAGGAGCGGGCCGCGAACCTGCTCGACGGCGGCATGCCCTTCTACGACCTCTACGAGACCGCCGACGGCCGGCACATGTCGGTCGGACCGCTCGAGCCGCAGTTCTACGAGGAGTTCGTGCGGCTCCTCGGCATCGAGGACGCACCCGACCGCTACGACTTCGACCGCACCGAGGACCTGCGTCGCCGGATCGCCGAGGTGTTCGCCACCCGCACGCAGGAGGAGTGGGTGGCGGTCTTCGAGGGCTCCGACGCCTGCGTCGCCGGAGTGCTCCCGCTGTCCGAGGCGATGGAGCACCCGCACATCAGCGCGCGCGAGGTCTTCGTCGAGCACGAGGGGATCCGCCAGCCGGCGCCGGCCCCGCGCTTCTCGCGGACGACCAGCTCCCTGGGGCTGCCGCCCGCGCCGACGACGGGCACCCACACGCGCGAGGCGCTCGCGGCCTGGGGCATCGCCGACGTGGACGCGTTGATCGAGAAGGGCGTGGCGGTCCAGACGTGAGCCTCTCGCGGGTCGAGCTGCGCGCGGACTGCTCGCGCTGCGCCGGCCTGTGCTGCGTCGTACCCGCGTTCACGGCGTCCGCCGACTTCGCCATCGACAAGCCGAGCGGTGTGGCCTGCCCGAACCTGGCGGCGCCGGCCGCTGGGACTTCCGCTGCTCCATCCACGCCGACCTGCGCGAGCGCGGTTTCCGCGGCTGCACCGTCTACGACTGCTTCGGCGCCGGGCAGCGGGTCGTCGCGGACCACTTCGGCGGCCGCGACTGGGTGGGCTCGCCGGAGGAGCGCGCGGCGATGTTCGCGACGTTCGAGGTGGTGGAGCGGCTGCACGAGCTGCTCTGGTACCTCGCCGACGTCCTCGAGCGCCCGGCCGCGGCCCCGCTGCGCGACGAGCTCGAAGGGCTGCGCGACGCGGTGGACCGCGCGGCAGCGGAGCCCGCCGACGTCGACGTGGTGCGGTTCCAGGCACGCGCCGACGTCCTGCTCGGCGAGGCCAGCGCGGTGGTACGACGACCCGCGGGGCCGGACCTGCGCGGCCACGACCTGGCCGGCGACGACCTGAGGGAGCGCGACCTGGTGGCCGCCAACCTGCGCGGCTCCCTGCTGATCGGCGCGGACCTGCGCGACGTGGACCTCGGCGACGCCGACCTGCTCGGTGCGGACGTGCGGGCTGCGGATCTTCGTGGCGCGGACCTGTCGCAGGCGCTGTTCCTCACCCGGCTGCAGGTGGCGGCGATGCGGACCGACGAGACCACCCTGTTGCCGGGTTGGGCTGCTCGCTAGCGTCGACGCATGACCGAATCGCTCGACGCCTCCACCCTTCAAGAAACTGTGGCGCTGGTGACCGGCGCCTCCAGCGGCATCGGTGAGGCCGCGGCGGCGAGCCTGGCCCGACGCGGCGCATCGGTCGCGCTCGCCGCCCGGCGTACCGACCGGCTCGAGGAGCTGGCCGGCACGATCCGCGACGCCGGCGGCACCGCGCTCACGATCACCGCCGACGTCACCGACCAGGAGGAGGCGAAGCGCGCCGTCGCGCAGACCGTCGAGGAGCTCGGCCGCCTCGACACGGTGATCAACAACGCCGGCGTGATGCTGCTCGGCCCGATCGTCGACGCGCCCACCGAGGAGTGGGACCGGATGGTCGACCTCAACGTCAAGGGCCTGCTCTACGTCGCCCACGCCGCGCTGCCGCACCTGCTGAAGGCCGCCGAGGACAGCCCGCGCCAGGTGGCCGACCTGGTCAACATCTCCTCGGTCGCCGGCCGGGTCGCCCGCAACGGCAGCGGCGTCTACAACGCCACCAAGCACGCCGTCGGCGCCTTCAGCGAGTCGCTGCGCCAGGAGGTCACCGGACGCCACGTCCGCGTCTCGCTGGTCGAGCCCGGTGCCGTCGCGACCGAGCTCGCCTCCCACAACCGCGAGGAGATCCTGCCGGCGCTGCAGCGAGCGCTTCGGGAACATGGAGCGGCTGGAGGCCGAGGACATCGCCGAGGTCATCGAGTTCATCGTCACCCGCCGCCGCGCCGTGGCCGTCAACGAGGTGCTGGTCCGCCCGACCGAGCAGGAGGGCTGAGCCGGCCGGGGTGACCTCCCCCACATCCCTGGCCGACGTTGACGATGACAGTAGTACTGTCACAATGAGCGCGGCCTCGCCC
This sequence comes from uncultured Actinomycetota bacterium, assembly GCA_963794435.1. GTDB lineage: Bacteria > Actinomycetota > Actinomycetes > Propionibacteriales > Nocardioidaceae > Marmoricola. Next base: position 17,632 of record CAWCDX010000006.1, on the reverse strand, counting down.
GCGTGCCCACCTGTGTCACCTCAGACGAGTTGGGATGGCTCATGGCTACAGAAGCGTTTGTCTACGACGCGATCCGCACGCCCCGCGGCAAGGGGAAGAAGGACGGATCGCTCCACGAGGTGAAGCCCGTCGACCTCGTCGTCGGCCTCCTCGACGAGATCAAGGAGCGCAACCCCTCGCTGGACGTGAACCGCGTCGACGACGTCGTGCTCGGCGTGGTCTCGCCGGTCGGCGACCAGGGCGGCGACATCGCGAAGACCGCGGCGCTGGCCGCCGGGTACCCCGACACCGTCGCCGGCGTGCAGCTCAACCGCTTCTGCGCCTCGGGCCTCGAGGCCGTGAACCAGGCCGCCTCGCGGGTGCGCGGCGGGTTCGAGGACCTCCTGCTCGCCGGTGGCGTGGAGTCGATGAGCCGCGTGGCCATGGGCTCCGACGGCGGTGCCTGGGCCTCCGACCCGTCGACCGCGTTCGCCACGGCGTTCGTCCCGCAGGGCATCGGCGCCGACCTGATCGCCACCATCGAGGGCTTCTCGCGCGAGGACGTCGACACCTTCGCCGTCGAGTCCAACCACCGCGCGGCGAAGGCCTGGGCCGACGGCCGCTTCGCGCGCTCCGTCGTACCCGTCAAGGACCGCAACGGCGTGACCGTCCTGGACGTCGACGAGTTCATCAAGCCCGAGTCGAGCGTCGAGGGCCTCGCGCGGCTCAAGCCCTCCTTCGCCGGCATCGGCGACCAGGCCGGGTTCGACTCGGTGGCGCTGGAGAAGTACCACTGGATCGAGCAGATCGACCACGTCCACCACGCCGGCAACAGCTCCGGCATCGTCGACGGGGCCGCGCTCGTGGCCATCGGCAACGAGCAGGTCGGCTCCGACCTCGGGCTGACCCCGCGCGCCCGCATCGTCTCCGCCGCCGTCTCCGGCGCCGACCCGACGATCATGCTCACCGGCCCCGCGCCGGCGAGCCGCAAGGCGCTGGCCAAGGCCGGTCTCGAGGTCGAGGACATCGACCTGTTCGAGATCAACGAGGCCTTCGCGGCGGTGGCGATGCGCTTCATGCGCGACCTGGGCATCAGCCACGAGATCACCAACGTCAACGGCGGCTCGATCGCCATGGGCCACCCGCTCGGCGCCACCGGCGCGATGATCCTCGGCACCCTGATCGACGAGCTCGAGCGCCGCGACCTCAAGCGCGGCCTCGCCACGCTGTGCGTCGGCGGCGGCATGGGCATCGCCACCATCGTCGAGCTCGTCTGACCCTCAGGTCGCTGAGGTGGTCGAGCAGCGACCGCCTCGAAGGGCCCCACCATCTCCGAAGGATGCACATGACCGACTCCGCAGTGAAGTACGAGCGCGGCGACGACGGGATCGTCGTCCTCACCCTCGACGACCCCACCGCCAGCGCCAACACGATGAACGACCTCTACCGCGACTCGATGCACGCGGCGGTCGACCGGCTCTACGCCGAGCGCGACGACGATCACCGGCGTCGTGGTCACCTCGGCCAAGAAGACCTTCTTCGCCGGCGGCAACCTCAAGGGGATGCTGGCCGCCGGCCCGGACGACGCCCAGGCCGTCTTCGCGATGGGCCAGGACATCAAGGCCGACCTGCGCCGGCTGGAGAAGCTCGGCAAGCCGGTCGTGGCCGCGATCAACGGCGCCGCCCTCGGTGGCGGCCTCGAGATCACGCTCGCCTGCCACCACCGGATCGTGGTCGACGACCCCAAGGCCGAGCTCGGCCTGCCCGAGGCGACGCTCGGCCTGCTGCCCGGCGGCGGCGGCGTCACCCGCACGGTGCGGATGTTCGGCATCCAGTCCGCGCTGATGGACGTGCTGCTGCAGGGCCCGCGCTTCAAGCCGGCCGCCGCGAAGGAGAAGGGCCTGGTCGACGAGCTGGTCGCCAGCCGCGAGGACCTGGTCCCCGCCGCCAAGAAGTGGATCGAGTCGGTCAAGGACGACCCGGCCGCGGCGTCGAACCCGTGGGACCGCGACGGCTACAAGATCCCCGGCGGCAGCCCGTCGAGCCCGGCGCTCGCCGCCTTCCTGCCGGCGTTCCCGGCGATGCTGCGCAAGCAGACCAAGGGCGCCGACTACCCGGCCCAGCGCGCGATCATGGCCGCGGCCATCGAGGGCGCGCAGGTCGACTTCGAGACCGCCAGCCGGATCGAGTCGCGCTACCTCGCCGAGCTGATCGTCGGCTCCAACAGCAAGAACATGATCCAGGCGTTCTTCTTCGACCTGCAGGCGATCAACTCCGGCCTGCTGCGCCCCGAGGGCGTGGAGAAGTTCACGGCCACCAAGGTCGGCGTGCTCGGCGCCGGGATGATGGGCGCCGGCATCGCCTACTCCTGCGCCCGCGCGGGCATGGAGGTCGTGCTCAAGGACGTCGAGCAGGCCTCGGCCGACAAGGGCAAGGCCTACAGCGAGAAGATCCTGGCCAAGGCCGTCGAGCGCGGCAAGCTGGACGAGGCAGAAGAAGGCCGAGATCCTCGGCCGGATCACCGCCGACCACCGAGCCCGGCGACCTCGCCGGCTGCGACCTGGTGATCGAGGCCGTCTTCGAGGACCCCTCGCTCAAGGCGAAGGTCTTCGGCGAGATCCAGGACGTCGTCAACGCCGACGCCCTGCTGTGCTCGAACACCTCGACGCTGCCGATCACCGAGCTCGCGCACGGCGTGAACCGCCCCGCCGACTTCGTCGGGCCTGCACTTCTTCTCGCCCGTCGACAAGATGCCGCTGGTCGAGATCATCCGCGGCGAGCAGACCTCCGACGAGTCGGTGGCCCGCGCGCTCGACGTGGTGATGCAGATCCGCAAGACGCCGATCGTGGTCAACGACAGCCGCGGCTTCTACACCAGCCGCGTGATCGGGACGATGGTCAACGAGGGCCTCGCGATGCTGGGCGAGGGCGTGCACCCGATGTCGGTGGAGCGCGCCGCCACGCAGGCGGGCTACCCGGTCGGCACCCTGCAGCTCTCCGACGAGCTGAACCTCGAGCTGATGGCCAAGATCGCCAAGGCCGCCAAGGACGCCGCCGGCGACGGCTACGTCCCGCACCCGGCCGAGGAGGTCGTCGCGAAGATGATCGCCGAGGGCCGCCCCGGCAAGCTGCGCGGCGCCGGCTTCTACGAGTACGACGAGAACGGCCGTCGTACCCACCTCTGGCCCGGCCTGAAGGAGCTCTTCCCGCCGAACGACGAGCCCGCCGACATCGACGACCTCAAGGACCGCTACCTGTTCATCGAGGCGCTCGAGACCGCGAAGTGCTTCGAGGAGGGCGTCATCGAGTCGGCGGCCGCGGCCAACATCGGCTCGATCATGGGGATCGGCTACCCGCGCCCTCACCGGCGGCACCGTCCAGTTCATGCAGGGCTACGACGGCCCGACCGGCCGGGGCCTCCCCGGCTTCGTCGCCCGGGCCGAGCAGCTCGCCAAGCTCTTCGGCGACCGGTTCGAGCCCACCGAGCGGCTGCGCGAGATGGCGGAGAAGGGCGAGTCCTTCCCGGCCTGAGCGCCGCGGGACAGAAAACCGCAAACCGGACACACGGGCGCGCCGCCGGGCGAGAATGAGTCGGTGACCGACCTGACCTCGCCGGGCGCCGACGTCGCCGCGTCCGACTCGCCCGACTCCGACGTCACCGCCCGCGTCCACATCCGCGGGCTCTGGGTCCGCTTCGGATCCGTGGCCGCGGTGCAGGGGATCGACCTGAGCGCCCACGCCGGACGTGCCACCGCCCTGCTCGGGCGCAACGGCGCCGGCAAGTCGACCACGATGCGCGTCCTGGCCGGGGTGATCCCGCCGACCGAGGGCGAGGTCGTCGTCGACGGCACCGACGTGCGCGAGGACCCGCTGCGGGTCAAGCGCCTGGTCGGCTACTGCCCCGACGTCGGCGGCCTGGTCCCGCGGGCGACCCCGTGGGAGCACCTCCAGCTCGCCGCCCGGCTGCGCCGGATGGAGGACTGGGAGCACGGGCCCGCGACCTGCTCGAGCGCTTCGAGCTCGGCGACGCCGCGCACCGGGTCACCTCCGGCTTCAGCCACGGCATGGGCCGCCGGCTCTCGGTGGTGCTGGCGGCGTTCCACGAGCCCTCGGTGCTGCTGCTCGACGAGCCCTTCGACGGCGTCGACCCGCTCGGCGTGGAGGCCACCCTCGAGGTCATCGCCGACGCCCAGGCCCGGGGTGCCGCGGTGCTGGTCTCCACGCACCTGCGCGACCTGGCCATGCAGGCCTGCGAGAACGCCCTGGTGCTGCGCGGTGGCAGCACCGTCGCCGCCGCTCTCGGCCGACGAGCTCCGTGGCGAGGAGGGCGCACGTGTCTACCGCGCTCTCCTGGACTGAGCTGCGCAGCAGCCGGAGCGACCTGGCCGCGCTGCTGCACTTCCGGCGCAGCGGGCTCGACCCGACGGCGCGGCGCCGGCTGCGCATCGGCGGCCTCGTGATCGTGCTGTCACCCTGGCGGCCGCCGTGGGGCCCGGCCTACCTCGGCGGCCCGCACCCGCGCGCGCACAGCGGCTCGATCCTGGCGCTGTTCCCGTCGATGTGCCTGGGCTTCCTGCTGCTGGCCTGCATCTCCGCGATCGCCTCGGCCGGTGGCCGCGAGGTGATCCCGCGCGAGCAGGCGGTGGCCTTCCCGGTCTCGTCGATGACCGACCACCTCGGCGCGCTGCTGCTCGCCCCGCTGAACATCGCCTGGCTGGTGCAGACCTGGGCCCTGCTCGGCGCGCCGCCTACGTCTTCGGCCCGACCCGCCTGGCGGCCTACGAGCTCCCGGTCCTGCTCTGGGTGGTCGCGGCGACCGCGCTGGCCCAGGTCGTCGGCTGGTGCGCGGAGGGGGTACGCCGCGGGCCGCACGGCATCGCCGTCTTCCGGGTGCTCGTGGTGGTGCTCGTCGGCGCCGCCGTCGCCCTGGTGGTCACCGGCCGGATGGCGCCGCTGCTGGACCGCAGCCCCACCCGCTTCATCATCGACGTGCTCGTCGACGGGCGGCTCGGGTCACTGGACGACCTGGCTCGTCGGCGTCGCTCTGCCTCGTCGCTGGCCGGCCTCGGCGCCGTCGTCGTCGGCGCGCTGCCCGCGCGCCTGGGCGCTGGGCCGGCCGATGCGCGAGGAGCTCCGGCTGGAGTCCGGGCACCACCGGGTGCGCCGCCTGCCCGGCTCGGACCTCGCGATGATGCTGCGCATCGACCGCACCGCGATCTGGCGCTCGGTGCCGCTGCGCCGCGGCCTGACCGTCCTGGCCCTGATGCCCGGCGCGGTCGCCCTGGCCGGCCACCTGGAGTGGCGGATGCTGACGGTGCTGCCGGGTCTGGTCGCCTCGGGAGCGGCCCTGCTGTTCGGGGTGAACACCTGGTGCCTCGACGGCCGGGGCGCCCTGTGGCGCGACAGCCTGCCGGTGCCGTCCTGGGTGGCCTTCGCCTCCCGGGTGATCGTGCTGTTCGAGGTGCTGCTCGCCGCGGCCGCCGTCACGCTGCTGCTGGCCGCCCTGCGGGCCGGCGGCCCACGCTCGCCGAGCTCGTGGCGCTGGTCTGCTCGACGCTCGTCGTGGCCACCCAGGTGGTCTCCGCGAGCATGCGGTGGAGCATCGCCCGGCCCTTCGCCGCCGACCTGCGCAGCGCCCGGGCCACCCCCGGCACCGCCGGTGGTGATGGCGGGCTACAGCGCCCGGCTCGCGATGGTGACCACGTTCACCGGGCTGATCTACTCGGGCCTGGCCGAGCTCGGCGACGTCCGGATCGCCGTGTCGGTCACCGTCGTGCTGCTCGCGTGTCTCGGCGCTGCGCCTGTTCCGGGCGGCCCGCCGCTGGAGCGACCCGGTGACCCGGTCCCGGGTCGTCGCCGTGGTCGCCGGCTGACCTGCGCCTGTCAATCTGGCCGAGTGAGTCATGTAGGACACTTCGAATCAGCATGTGAGATGTCCGGTTTGCGCTCGGGTTGCCCGCGGGTAGTTGATGGGGACGTAACTGCTGACAAATGCGGTCGTTATGTGATCTAGACCGCCAACACCCTGTCCACCGGGGAATGGGCTCAGGTGGAAACGCGAAAGGGCTATGTCACGATGACGTCGTCACACTCAGTTGAATCTCCAACACACGGGGGAAAACGATGAAGAAGACCACTGCTGCGGGCTCCGTGCTCGCTGGTGTTGTGCTCGCTTCGGTGGGCATGATGGGCGCGGCGCACGCCGTGGACAGCTCGTCGGCGCTCCGGCCGAGTGTCTCGCAGCCGAGGTCACGCCGCCGCAGAGCACCACGGTGCAGTCCAACGACGTCAGCGACAACCAGGTCGCCGCCGCGAACGCGTCCTGCCGAACACCGGTGGCCCCAACGCCATGCTCCTCGGTGGCGCGCTTGCTCTGGTGGCCGCTGGTGGCGCGACGGTCGTCGTCGCCCGTCGCCGTCAGACCATCTGACTCGACACTGAGTGCCTGAACGAACGACCGGGGAGTCGGCGACGCCGACCCCCGGTCTTCCGGACGCCTGGCACGATCACGCCGCAGCACGTCCGCCGCCGGGTGCTCGTCGGCCTCTCGTCCTGCTCGTCCTGGTCTTCGCCTACCAGGCGACCCGCACGGCGCTGGCGCTGCACCGCGCCAAGACGACGTCCGCGTGCTGTCGGGGCAGGTGCTCCCGCGACGACGTCACCGGGGCCCGCGCCACGCTGCAGGACCTCTCGCACCAGGCCGCGTGGCCCACGGCCACTCGGACAACCTGCTGTGGTCGGCCGCCCGCACGTGCCCTGGATCGGCGGCGACGTCCACGCCGTCCGCGTGGCGGCGAGCGCGCTCGACTCGACCTCCCGCAACGCGCTGCCGGACGCGCTGGGCATCTACGAGACCGTCCAGCAGCAGCACGCTGCGTTCGCAGGACGGCACCTTCAACACCGCGGCGATCGCGCGGCTCACGCCGCGGTTCGAGACTCTGCAGGCCGGCGTCGCCCGCCGTCGGCGAGATCGACGACGTCGACGTCGACTCCCTGAAGCTGCCGCCGGTCCGCGACGCCACGCGCGCCTTCAAGACCCGGCTGGACTCCCTTGCGACGCTCGCCACGCCGGGGGGATCGCCACCCAGGTGATGCCGGCCATGCTGGGGGCGAACGGGCCGCGCACCTACCTGCTGGTCGAGCAGAACAACGCCGAGGTCCGGGCCACCGGTGGCCTGCCGGGTCGCCTTCTCGCTGGTCACCGCCCGGGACGGCAGCATCCGGCTCGGGCGACAGCTCACGACCGGGACTTCCTCCCGGGCTCACGTCGGGATCCTGCCGCACCCGAGAGGAGACGCGCCCTCTACACCGACCAGATGGTGCGGACGTCCGCGACACAACGCCACCCCGAACTTCCCGCGCGCGGCGCAGATCATCGAGGCGATGTACGCCAAGCAGTTCGGCCGGCATCTCGACGGCGTGGTCTTCCTCGACCCGATCGTGCTCTCCGTGCTGCTGCAGGCCACCGGCCCGGTCACGGTGGGCGGCGAGACCTTCCACTCCGACGACGTCGTGCGCAAGCTGCTCAACACCGCCTACCTCCGCTTCCCCGACAGCCCGCGCGGCAGGACGCCTACTTCGCCTCCGCCGCCAAGGGGATCTTCGACGTGCTCTCCTCGCGCCCGGTCAGCCCGACCGCGGTGGTGCGCGCGCTGGCGCCGATGGCGGAGCAACGACGGTTCCTGGTATGGAGCCGTCATCCCGCAGGAGCAGGCCGCTCTGGCGGGCACCCCGCTGGCCGGCGGGCTCCCGCGCGGAGCGCGGCGGCCACGCACGCCGGGATGTACCTCAACGGCGCGACCTCGGCCAAGATGGAGTACTACCTCGACTACGTCGGCGGCGTACGCTCGGTCTCGCTGCACCGACCAGGGAGTGCAGCAGTTCGAGGCGCGGCTGAGGCTGAAGTCCAACGCTCCGCGCGACGTCTCCGGCCTGCCCCGTACATCACCGGACCGGCAACCACGTGGCGAAGGGGTCCATGCTGGAGCGGCTCTCATCTACGGGCCGGCCGGTGGCCGGATCACGAGCATCGTCGCCAACGGCCAACGACGCCCGTCTTCCTGCTGCACGACGCCGGCCGTCCGGTGGCCTTCCTGAACCTCGTGCTGAAGGCCGCAGCAGAGGATCGACCGTGACGGCGCGGTTCGAGACGGCGCCGGGCCACCGCGCGGACCCGACGTTCAGCTGGACCCCCGGGATGCACCAGGGACCAACGAGCGTCACCGCGCCCTCCACCTGCGGCTGAGCGGCGCTCCGGCGGCCTGAGTAGGGTCCCCTCATGGACTTCTCGCCCTCCTCGCGGGCCGCGGAGCTGGTCTCGTCGGTCGCCGTCGTTCGTGCGCGACGAGATCGAGCCGGTCGCCGCGGAGTACCACCGGTCGGTGACCGAGGCCGCCGCGACGGGCACCTGGGCCGAGTCGCCGATCCTGGAGGAGCTGCGCGGCAAGGCGCGGGCCCAGGGGCTGTGGAACCTCTTCCTGCCGGCCGAGCACGGCGACGAGTACGCCGAGCAGGTACGGCACCCGCGGCGGTACCGGGCTGAGCAACCTCGACTACGCGCCGCTGGCCGAGCAGATGGGCCGGGTGACCCACCTGGCGCCGTACGTCTTCAACTGCCACGCGCCCGACACCGGCAACATGGAGGTGCTGCTGCGCTACGGCACCGCCGCCCAGCGCGAGGAGTGGCTCGAGCCGCTGCTCGACGGGCGGATCCGCTCGGCGTTCACGATGACCGAGCCCGGCGTCGCCTCCTCCGACGCCACCAACATGGCCGCCACGGCGGTCGTCGACGGCGACGAGGTGGTCATCAACGGCCGCAAGTGGTGGTCGAGCGGGATCGGCCACCCCGACTGCCGGGTGCTGGTCTTCATGGGGCTCTCCGATCCCGGAGGCGACCGGCACCGGCGGCACACGATGGTGCTGGTCCCGCGGGACACCCCCGGGGTGAAGGTCGAGCGCCTGCTCACCACGATGCAGACCTACGACGAGCCGATCGGCCACGGCGAGATCAGCTTCGACGACGTGCGGGTGCCGCGGGAGAACATCCTGCTCGGCGAGGGCCGGGCCTTCGAGATCGCGCAGGGCCGGCTCGGGCCGGGGCGCGTGCACCACTGCATGCGGCTGATCGGCCAGGCCGAGGTGGCCCTCGAGCTGGCGATCCGCCGCGGCCTGTCCCGCGAGGCGTTCGGCAAGCCGATCATCAACCTCGGCGGCAACCGCGAGCGCATCGCCGACGCCCGGATGGCCATCGACCAGGCCCGGCTGCTGGTGCTCCACGCCGCCTGGAAGCTCGACACCGGCGGCCCGCTGAACGCGCTCAGCGAGGTCAGCCAGATCAAGGTGGTGGTGCCCGAACATGGCGCAGCAGGTCATCGACATGGCCATGCAGCTGCACGGCGGCGGCGGCCTGTCCTCCGACTTCCCGCTGGCCGGGATGTGGACCAACGCCCGGGCCCTGCGGCTGGCCGACGGCCCCGACGAGGTCCATCGCGGCGTCGTCGCCCGCCTGGAGATCGGCAAGCACCAGTGACGCGAGTACTGATCACCGGCGGCGCCGGCGGTCTCGGCTCCTCGCTGGCCGACGCCTTCGAGGCGCGAGGTGACCAGGTGCTGGTCGCCGACATCACCGAGCCGTCGCCGACGGTCGAGCGGAGTCGACCGTTCGTCCACCTCGACGTCCGCTCCGACGACGACTGGGCCGCCGCGCGCGACTGGGTCGAGCGCGAGTGGGGCGGCCTCGACGTGCTGGTCAACAACGCCGGCGTCGCCGGTGGCGGCCGGCTCGACGTGGCCGGGCTCGACGAGTGGCAGTGGATCACCGAGATCAACCTGTTCGGGGTGGTCCGCGGGATCCGCACGTTCACGCCGATGTTCAAGCAGCAGCGCTCCGGCCAGATCGTCAACATCGCCTCGCTGGCGGGCCTGGTGCACCCGGCGGGGATGGGCTCCTACAACGCGGTCAAGGCCGGCGTGGTGGCGCTGACCGAGACGGCCGGGCACGAGCTCGCGGAGTACGGCGTGCGCTGCGCGGCCGTGTGCCCGTCGTACTTCCGCACCGGGCTGGTGGAGAAGATGCAGGGCTCGGACACCGCTGTCGGCAAGGTGATCAGCGGGCTGGTCGCCGCCGCCCCGCTCGGGCCCGACGACATCGCGGCGGCCGTGCTCGAGGGCCTCGACCGGGGCGAGGAGCTGATCCTGCCCGACGAGGCGGCGAGGGCGGCGTACCGGCTCAAGCTCGACGACCGGGCGGCGTACGACCAGCTGATGCGCAAGCAGGCGGCGCGGATGAACGCCGTCGGGGAGACGAGTGAGCATCGAGGGCGCGGACGAGGTCCGCGAGGAGGACAGCTTCGACGTCGACGCGGTGCGCGCGTGGCTGTCGGAGCAGGGGACCGACCTCGGCGACGACGTGGAGGTGCGCCAGTTCGGCGGCGGTGCCTCGAACCTGACCTACTCGCTGCGCGACGGCTCGCACGACCTGATCCTGCGGCGACCGCCCGAGCGGCAAGAAGGCCAAGGGCGCGCACGACATGGGCCGCGAGTACCGCATCCAGGACGGCCTCGCGGGGGTCTTCCCGCTGGTGCCCGAGATGGTGGCGCTGTGCGAGGACGAGTCGGTGATCGGGCTGCCGTTCTACGTGATGCAGCGCATCGACGGGATCATCCCGCGCCGCGACTTCCCCGAGGGCGTCACCCTCGACGAGGAGCAGGCGCGCGCGCTGTGCACCCACGCCCTCGACGTGCTCGTCGACCTGCACCAGGTCGACGTCGACAGCACCTCGCTGGCGTCGATGAACAAGGGCGACGGGTACGTCGAGCGGCAGGTCTCGGGCTGGTCGAGGCGCTACCGCGACGCCCGCACCGACGACGCCGGCGACTACGAGACGGCTGATGGCCTGGCTCGACGAGCGGCAGCCGAAGGACGTCGGCCACTGCCTGATCCACAACGACTTCCGCTTCGACAACATGGTGCTCTCGCGCGAGGACCCGACGACCCCGATCGGCCTGCTGGACTGGGAGATGGCCACCGTCGGCGACCCGCTGATGGACCTCGGCGGGACGATGGCCTACTGGGTGACCGACCAGGACGACGAGTTCTTCCGGGAGTTCCGGCGCCAGCCCTCGAACCTGCCGGGCATGTACTCCCGCGAGGAGATGGTCGAGCGCTACTGCGAGCGATGGACTTCTCGATGGACGCGCAGCGGTGGCTCTTCTACGAGGTGTTCGGGCTGTTCCGGCTCGGGGTGATCGCCCAGCAGATCTACTACCGCTACTTCCACGGCCAGACCACCAACGAGGCCTACGCGATCTTCGGCCCGGCGGCGCGGTTCCTCGAGCAGCGCTGCCTGCCCTCGATCGACAGGGCCTGATCGGCCGATGGGTCAGATCCTGCTGGTGCGGCACGGCCAGGCGTCCTGGGACGCCGAGGACTACGACGTGCTGTCGGAGACCGGGTGGGAGCAGTCGCGCGTGCTGGGCCGGTCCCTCGTCGCGCGGGGCATCAGCGTCGACGCGGTCGTGCGCGGTGGCATGCGCCGGCACCGGGAGACCGCCGAGGCGTGCCTGTCGGAGCTCGGCTTCGCCGGCGAGGCCGAGGTCGATCAGGGGTGGGACGAGTTCGACCACCTCTCCGTGCTGGCCACCCTCCCCGCGCCGTTCGAGGGCCGCGCGCCCTCGAAGGAGGAGTTCCAGGCATGGTTCGAGGAGGCCACCCACCGCTGGACCGGGGCGAGCACGACGCCGACTACGGGGAGTCGTTCGCGTCCTTCGCTGAGCGGGTCTCCGCCGGCGTTGCGCCGTACGGCCGACCGGCGAGGGGACGACGCTCGTCGTGACCAGCGGTGGTCCGATCGCCTGGGCCGTGGCCACGTTGCTCCGCCGACGACGCGGCCGTCCGGGCCGCGCTGTGGCACCGCCTCAACCCGGTCTGCGTCAACTCCAGCGTCACCCGCCTCGTCTCCGGCCGCCGCGGCCTCACCCTGGTCACCCTCAACGAGCACAGCCACCTCGACCCCCACCCCGCCCTGCTGACCTACCGCTAGGAGCCGGATAGTCCAGGTCGTCGCGGCACCGGCGTACGGCGCGTCGAGGTGCCACGCGTCCTGGACTATCGGTCTGGGAGGATCGCCCGCATGCCTGAGCGAAGCAGCCGAAGCGGAAGACCATCCTGATCACCGGGGCGAGCAGCGGGCTGGGGGCGGAGATGGCGCGGCAGTTCGCGGCGCTGGGGCACGACCTCGCGCTGTGCGCGCGCCGGATCGAGAAGCTCGACTCGCTGAAGGCCGAGATCGCCGCCGCGCACCCCGAGCGACGGGTGGAGGTGCGGGCCCTCGACGTCAACGACGACGAGCAGGTCTTCGAGGTCTTCCGCGGCTTCAAGAAGGACTTCGGCACCATCGACCGGGTCGTGATCAACGCCGGGCTCGGCAAGGGCGCGCCGCTCGGCACCGGGAGGTACGACGCCAACAAGGAGACCGCGATGACCAACTTCGTCGCGGCGCTCGCGCAGTCCGAGGCGGCGATGGAGATCTTCCGCGAGCAGGGCAACGAGGGTCACTTCGTGATGATCAGCTCGATGTCGGCGATGCGCGGGCTGCCCAAGACCATGACGACGTACGCCGCCACCAAGGCGGGTGTGGCCCACCTGGCCGAGGGCCTGCGCAACGAGTTCTACGGCAAGCCCCTCAAGGTGACGGTGCTCTACCCGGGCTACATCTCCTCGGAGATGAACGAGCGGGTCGACCCGGCGAAGGCCAAGGGGATGGTCTCCACCGAGAAGGGCGTGCGCGCGATGGTCGACGTCATCGAGAAGGAGAAGGACTCCGCCTGCGTGCCGTCGCTCCCGTGGGGCCCGATGAGCCTGGTGATGAAGCACGCGCCGCTGCCCGTGCTCAAGCGCGTGATGTAGCTGCTAGACGTCCGTCACCAGCGGAGCGACGTCGGTCCCGAGCAGCTCGATCCCGCGCAGCAGGTCCTCGTGGGCCAGCCGCGGTGTTCGTCATCTGCAGCGAGAGCCGGTCCACGCCGCCGAGCTGCTCGGAGACCCGCCGGATCTTGTCGGCGACGGTCTGCGGGTCGCCCATGAAGAAGGCGCCGTCCGGTCCGGAGGTCGCGTCGAACTGCTCCCGGGTGGGCGGCGGGAAGCCGCGCTCGCGGGAGACCGTGGTGAACATCTCCTCCCAGCCCGGGTAGATCGTGTCGGCCGCGACCTGGGTGCTCTCGGCCACGAAGCCGAAGACGTGCAGGCCGACCTTGAGCTGCTCGGGGGAGTGCCCGGCCTGGGCGCCGGCGCGGCGGTAGAGGTCGACGAGCGGCGCGAACTGGCGGGGCTCGCCGCCGATGATCGCGACCATCAGCGGCAGGCCGAGGAAGCCCGCGCGGGCGAAGGACTCCGGCGTACCCCCGACCCCGACCCAGATCGGCAGCGGGTCCTGCAGCGGCCGCGGGTAGACGCTCTGCCGCACCAGCGGCGCCCGGTGCCTGCCCGACCAGGTCACCTCGGTGTGGTCCCGGATCTGCAGCAGCAGCTCGAGCTTCTCGGTGAACAGCTCGTCGTAGTCCGCGAGGTCGAGGCCGAAGAGCGGGAAGGCCTCGGTGAAGGAGCCGCGGCCGACCACCAGGTCGATGCGCCCCTGGGAGATCAGGTCGAGGGTCGCGAACTGCTGGAAGACCCGCACCGGGTCGTCGGCGCTGAGCACCTTCACGGCGCTGCGGAGCCGGATCGCTCGGTGCGCGCCGCCGCCGCCGCGAGGATGATCGAGGGAGCGGAGTCGTAGTACTCGCTGCGGTGGTGCTCACCGATGCCGAAGGAGTGCAGCCCGACCCGGTCGGCCAGCGCGATCTCCTCCAGGAGGTGCTGCCATCCGCTCCGCCGGCCCGACCACGTGGCCGGTCCGCGGGTCGGTGACCGTGGAGACGAAGCTGTCGACGCCGAGGTGCATGGTGGGTCCTCTCCGATGGGTGGAGCTCAGGCGAGGAACGGCGTGAGCAGCCCCGGCACGGCCTCGTCGGCGAGGGCCACGGCCCGCTCGACCGGGATGTCGAGCGCCGCGTAGGCCTGGTGCCCCGCTGCCGTGGTGGCGACCAGGGTGGCCAGCCCGGCGCGGCGCTGGAACCACGACTGGTGCACGTTCCAGCCGATGATGCCGCTGCGCTGCAGGACGTCGCGGCGACCGCGGAAGGTGCCGGAGCGCACGACGAGGTAGCCGTCGGTGAGGAGGTGCCCGAGCCGCGCGTACCGGTCGGCCGCCAGGGCGACGGCGAACGGCAGGGCCGAGAGGGCCGGCAGGAGCGTCCAGGCCGGCCACGAGGCGGCCAGCACCAGCACCAGCACGAGCACCGGCAGCAGTGCCGCCACTGCCAGCGCCCGCGTGTAGCGCCGCCGGCGCGCTCGGGGGCCGTGCTGCAGCAGGGCGAGGTGGAGAGGGTCGGAGTCGCCGATCGTGCTCGAGCCGGTGGAGTCGATGATCCCGCGCGGCGCCGCCGGCACGAGCTGCGTCGTGCCGGACTCCTTCTTCGAGACGCCGGTGACCACGGCGCTCAGTCGGGCAGCGCCCGCCAGCCGCAGCCCGAGCGGCTCGCCGACCTCGAGACCGCGGACGCGCTCGACCTCGAGCGAGGTCTCCCGCGTGGTCAGCAGTCCCCGGCGCACGTGGTAGGTGCGACCGCGTACGTCGCGCGCGAGCGTGAAGCCCCAGTTCTGCACGAGGTAGCCCAGCACCGAGAACACCGCGCCGAGGACGAGGAAGGCGACCGAGCGCGATCACGCACCGTGGCGAGGGGGTGGTCCTCGACGTAGCGGACCGGCCACGAGTCCTCGGAGAGCCGGGCGACGATGCCGTTGGTGAACTGCCCGAGCGCGGCCAGCACGGCCGCGGCGATCACCGACCCGGACGTCGTCAACGGCGCGAACCGCACCCACCGCGGGTCGAAGCGGAGCAGCAGCTCGTCCTCGGTGGTGCCCGGCCACGCCGTCGTCGTCCTCGCCCTGCGCCGGCTCGGCACGGTGCAGCAGGGCCACCCGGAGGTCGCGGGCCTCGGCGAGCGGCAGCCCGTCGAGCGCGAAGCTCTCGTCCTTGTCCTTCGCCGCGCTGGCCGTCCCGATCTCGACCTTCGCCAGGCCGAGGAGCTGGTGGATCGGCGACGACGTCAGCTCGACGGCCCGGACCCGGTCCAGCTGGGCGGTGAGGACGCTGCGGCTGAGCAGACCCGCGCTGGAGCTCGATCTGCGTGGCCGTGATCCGGAACCGGGTCGTCAGGAAGCGCAGGACGCCCAGGCCGATCGGGATCGCGACACCGATCAGCTGCCACAGCTCACCGTTGCCGGAGCTGCCCAGCACGAAGATGCCGATCAGCACGGGCAGGAACTTGATCAGCTCGTTGACCGGGTGCACCAGCAGCATCCGGGCGTCGAGACGTCGCCACTCGGCGTCCCGGGGAATCGGGAGCGCCGCAACGACTTCCTCGGAATGGGTACTGGGTCTTCTCACGTGGCGTCGCCGGCCTCTGCCTCGGTACGACGGGTCAGGTCGGCGACGAGCCGGTCGGCGACGTCCTTGTCGATCGCGCTGATCGTCAACGGGCCGGCCGCGGACGCGGTGGTCACCGTGACCGAGGCCAGGCCCAGCACCCGTCCGACCGCCGACTGCTCGTAGTCGACGGTCTGCACGCGCGACATCGGCGCGATCCGCCGCTCGCGCGAGAGCCAGCCGGTCTGCGTGTAGACGGCGTCCTCGGTGCTCTCCCAGCGGTGCACCTGGTAGCGCACCCACGGCATCCCCACGATGTAGGCGATCGCCGCGACGGCGTACAGGGGGAAGACCCACAGCGGCACGGTGAACCAGTCGAACACGCGCGCGGCGATCAGCAGCGCCAGCAGCGAGACGACCGGGATGCACGCGCCCGCGGCCCAGAGCACCGGTGCCTTGGAGGAGACCCGGTTGGCCGGGTCGCGCAGGGCGGGGGAGGTTTCGGCGGCCACGGCACCACCCTGCCACCTGGCGTGTCAGGATCCGGGCATGGATGCAGACGTCATCGTCGTGGGAGCCGGCCTCGCCGGCCTCGCCGCCACCGCCGAGCTCGCCGATGCCGGCAAGAAGGTGCTGCTGCTCGACCAGGAGCCCGAGCAGAGCCTCGGTGGCCAGGCGTTCTGGTCCCTGGGCGGCCTCTTCCTCGTGGACACCCCCGAGCAGCGGCGGATGGGCGTCAAGGACTCCTACGAGCTCGCCCTGCAGGACTGGATGGGCAGCGCCCAGTTCGACCGCGAGAGCGACTACTGGCCGCGCCGTTGGGCCGAGGCCTACGTCGCCTTCGCCGCCGGCGAGAAGCGGCAGTGGCTGCACGACCAGGGGCTGCGGATCTTCCCGGTCGTCGGCTGGGCCGAGCGCGGCGACGGCCGCGCGGGCGGGCACGGCAACTCGGTGCCCCGCTTCCACCTCACCTGGGGCACCGGCCCGGGCGTCGTCGCGCCCTTCGAGCGACGTGTGCGCGAGGCGGTCGACCGCGGCCTGGTCACCTTCGGCTTCCGGCACCGCGTCGACGAGCTGGTCAAGCAGGGCGGCACCGTCACCGGCGTCCGCGGCGCCGTGCTCGCCCCCGACGACATGGTCCGCGGGGCAGCGTCGAACCGTGAGGTCACCGGCGGGTTCGAGTACACGTCCCAGGCCGTGATCGTGACCTCGGGCGGCATCGGCGGCGACCACGAGAAGGTCCGCCGCCAGTGGCCGGTCGACCGGCTGGGCGAGCCGCCGCGCACGATGGTCGCCGGCGTTCCGGCCCACGTCGACGGCCGGATGCAGGGGATCACCGAGTCCGCGGGCGCCGAGATCATCAACCCCGACCGGATGTGGCACTACACCGAGGGCATCCGCAACTGGGACCCGATCTGGGAGAACCACGGCATCCGCATCCTCCCCGGCCCGTCGTCGCTGTGGCTCTCGGCCACGGGGAGCGGTTCCCGGCGCCGTACCTGCCCGGCTTCGACACCCTCGGCACGCTGGGCGCGATCATGCGCACCGGCTACGACTACTCGTGGTTCGTGCTGACCCAGAAGGTGATCGAGAAGGAGTTCGCGCTCTCGGGCTCCGAGCAGAACCCCGACCTCACCGGCAAGGACATCAAGCTGCTGCTGTCGCGCGTGCGGCCCGGCGCCCCGGG
Source organism: uncultured Actinomycetota bacterium (assembly GCA_963794435.1). Classification (GTDB taxonomy): domain Bacteria; phylum Actinomycetota; class Actinomycetes; order Propionibacteriales; family Nocardioidaceae; genus Marmoricola. The sequence goes on along the minus strand of CAWCDX010000006.1, from coordinate 499 downwards.
GCCGGTGGAGGCGTTCAAGCAGCACGGCGAGGACTTCGTGGTCGCCGACGACCTCGGCGAGCTGGTGACGGGGATGAACAAGGTCGCGGGGAGCGACCTGATCACCGAGGAGTCGCTGCGCCGCACGATCGTCGAGCGCGACCGGCAGCTGGACAACCCCTACAGCAAGGACACCCAGGTCACCTTCATCCGCCAGCACCGCAGCTACCGCGGCGACAAGCTGATCCGGGTCGCCACCCCGCACAAGTTCCTCGACCCGGCGCAACGGTCCGCTGATCGCGGTCCGGCTCAACATCCTCTCGCGCAAGACCCTGGGCGGCCTGCACACCGACCTCGACGCCCGCGTCCTGCAGCCGTCGGGCGAGCCGCTGCCCGGCGTGTACGCCGCGGGCGAGGTGGCCGGCTTCGGCGGCGGAGGCGTGCACGGCTACAACGCGCTCGAGGGCACCTTCCTCGGCGGCTGCCTCTTCTCCGGCCGTACGGCGGGCCGGGCCGCCGC
>CAWCDX010000005.1:0-25857 GCA_963794435.1 uncultured Actinomycetota bacterium | reverse complement strand
AGCGGCCGCGCGCACGGCCTCCCGCAGGTCGGTGGGGGCGCGCTCGAGCCGGAAGCTGCCGTTCTCGACGCGCGAGAGGGTGAGCAGGTCCTCGACGAGGTTGAGCAGCCGTTCGCCGTTGCGGTCGATCTTCTCGACGAGGTCCTGCTGCATGGCCGACATCGGCCCGGTGAGCCCCTCGGTGAGCAGCTCGGTGTACCCGACGATGCTGGTCAGGGGCGTCCGCAGCTCGTGGCTCACCGAGGAGACGAAGTCGTCCTTCGCCCGGTCGACCTCGTGCATCCGCCGGTTGGCCTCGCGCTCCTTGTCCAGGGCCGCCAGCAGGGCCTGCTCGGCGGCACGGCGGTCGGTCACGTCCCGGACGACGCTGAGGTAGCTCTGGGGCCGGCCCGCCTCGTCGCGGACGGCAGTGACGCTGAGGGAGACCGTCAGCCGGCTGCCGTCGGGACGCACGTAGGTCCAGTCGCGGGTGTCCTGCTCCTCGCCGCGCGCGAGTGGGCCGGTGACGACGTCGTAGGTGGTCGCGGGGATGCCCAGCTCGTGCGCCCGGCTGACCAGCTCATGCGGCTCGTGGAAGCGGATGGGGGTGGCCTGCCCGACGAGCTCGTCGGCGCGGTAGGACAGCAGCTGTTCGGCGCCGGGGGAGAACCAGGTGATCACGCCGTCGAGGTCGGTGGCGATGAACGCCGTACCGCTGGCGGAGTCGAGGAGCTGACCCAGCTGCAGCTCGTGCTCGCGCAGCCGGCGCAGGGAGTCGCGCAGGTGGCTGGTCGCCACGGAGAAGGCCACCGCCGTGATCGCGCTGATCAGGACGAAGACCTGCGCGCTCGCCGCGATGGTGAGCAGCGGCGCGTTGCCCGTCACGTCGGGGAACGGCCCGCGGTCGAAGGCCGAGAGCACGGCGAAGGCCACGGCCACGCCGACCAGCTCGAGGTCGGACCACAGGTGCGGGAACCGTGCAGCTCCCCACATCAGCACGGGCAGCAGCAGGAAGGCGACGGGCTGTTGCGGTGTGGCAGCGATGCACGCGGCCAGGCCCGCCAGCATCAGGACGACGTGCAGGGAGATCTCCACCGGGGAGACGCGGATGCGGTGCTGCTGCTGCTGCATCACGAGCGGGAGCACGAGCGCCTGTGCTCCACCGTGCGTCACCGTGATCCACAGCAGCGTGCGCCACGGAGCATCACCGGGGGAGCCGTCGGCGAGCCACAGGGTCGCGGCGGTGATCAGGCCGGCCGCGGCGGCACCCAGGCAGATGCCGACCAGCCAGCGCCGGTAGTCGCCCCACGAGTGCAGCCGGGGCACGCCCTCCTCGAAGCGGGTCAGCCACCACACGACCACCAGCACCTCGACGGTGTTGGCGATCGCGAAGCCCAGGGAGAACGCCACGCTGCGTCCGGCCAGGAGACCGACGGCGAAGAACCCCGTGGTGGCCAGGAACATGAAGCCGCGGGCGTCGCGCCGGGGAAGGAGCAGGAAGAGCACCGTGACCAGCGTCGTCGCCGGCCACCACCGGGCGACCAGCTCGGGGTCGGGTGCGGCGTGCAGGGCGCGGTAGCCCGACAGCAGCGCGCAGGCGGTCAGCCCTGCTGCAAGCAGGCCTCTTCCGCGTGAGCCGTGCACCGCTGGGAACCCCCGTCGTCCGTGACTGAGAACACGACCGCGGGAAACCCGTGCAGTCGTGCTGTCACGAGCCTAGGACGCTGCGCGTCCCGACGGGATGAAATGGATTATTCAGACGGCGCTGGGCGGCCCGTCGACACCGGGCTCGCGGCGTGATCCCTCCACGCCCGGCGCGTAGTCCGGGGACTCGTGGTCGACATCGGGGTCGACCCGGTCGGCCTCGCGCAGGTGCTCCTCGTGCTGTGCCTGGGTCATCTCGGCGGACGTGCGGTGGTCTTGCGCGCGCGCCGCGAGCTGGTCGGCCCTGGCGCGGGCCTGCTCGGCCTCGGCCTCGGCCTCGCGAGCCCTGGCCTCCTGCACGGGGTGCTCGGCGGCGGTGGCTGCCGCCTCGGAGCGCAGCTCGTCGGCGCGCTGCCGGCCGAGCTGGTCACGCTTGCGCTGGGTGGCACTCCAGGCGAGCGCCACGACCAGCAGCACCGCCACCACGATCAGGACGACGACGATCCACGACATGTGTTGCTCCCTCGTTCGTGGCACCCGCTCTTGCACGCGTGCCCGGACCTCCCTCTGGCGTACCCGAGGGCGGGCGTGCCAAACTAGGCGCATTACTGACCGATCGGTCTGTTATTCGCCGACGTAGCCCCGTGGAGCCGCCATGACCGTCTCCGAGCAGACGGAGTCCGAGCAGAGCCTGCTGCCCGGATTCGAGCGCACCGTCGCCCGGCACGACCGGATCGAGCCGCGCGACTGGATGCCCGAGAAGTACCGCAAGACCCTGGTGCGGCAGGTCGCCCAGCACGCCCACTCCGAGATCATCGGGATGCAGCCCGAGGGCAACTGGATCACCCGGGCGCCCTCGCTGCGCCGCAAGGCGATCCTGCTCGCCAAGGTGCAGGACGAGGCCGGCCACGGTCTCTACCTCTACTCCGCGTGCGAGACGCTCGGCACCTCGCGCCGTGAGCTGACGGAGATGCTCCTGTCCGGGCGCCAGAAGTACTCCTCGATCTTCAACTATCCGACTCTCTCCTACGCCGATGTCGGGACGATCGGCTGGCTGGTCGACGGCGCCGCGATCTGCAACCAGGTCCCGTTGTGCCGGACGTCCTACGGGCCCTACGGGCGGGCGATGATCCGGATCTGCAAGGAGGAGTCCTTCCACCAGCGCCAGGGCTTCGAGCTGCTGGCGACGATGATGCGCGGCACCGACGAGCAGCGCGCGATGGTCCAGGAGTCGGTCGACCGCTTCTGGTGGCCGGCGCTGATGATGTTCGGGCCGCCGGACGCCGACTCGCCCAACACCGCGCAGTCGATGGCGTGGGGCATCAAGCGCGACACCAACGACGAGCTGCGCCAGAAGTTCGTCGACATGACGGTCCCTCAGGCCGAGGCGCTCGGGGTGACGCTGCCCGATCCGGACCTGCGCTGGAACGAGGAGCGGCAGGCCCACGACTTCGGCCAGCCCGACTGGGAGGAGTTCGCCGCTGTGCTCAAGGGCAACGGACCCTGCAACGCGCAGCGGATCGCGCACCGCCGCAAGGCACACGACGACGGCGCCTGGGTCCGCGAGGCCGCTGTTGCGTTCGCGGCCCGTCAGCCGGAGGAGCGAGCATGAGTGAGATCCAGGACGAGTGGCCGCTGTACGAGGTCTTCGTGCGCGGCAAGCGCGGTCTCAACCACGTGCACGTCGGGTCGCTGCACGCCGCCGACGACGAGATGGCGCTGCGGCACGCGCGAGACGTCTACACCCGCCGCAACGAGGGAGTGAGCATCTGGGCGGTGCGCTCCGACGCCATCGCCGCGTCGAGTCCCGACGAGAAGGACCCGCTGTTCGCCCCCGCTGGCGACAAGGTCTACCGGCACCCGACGTTCTACGACATCCCCGACGACGTACCCCACATGTGATGGCTGACGACCACTTCCACGACAGCGTGTACGACGAGGAGCTCCTCGGCGGCGACTCGGCGCACTGGGCGTTCGGCACGTCGTTCGAGGATCCTCTCGCCGGCGTCGACACGACCGTGCCCGACGACGTCGACGCGTCGGCGCTCGCGACGTACTGCCTGATGCTGGGCGACGACGCGCTCGTCTACTCCCACCGCCTCTCGGAGTGGTGCAGTCGCGCACCCGACCTCGAAGAGGACATCGCGCTGGCCAACATCGCGCTGGACCTGCTGGGTCAGGCGCGGCTGCTCCTGGCGCGTGCGGCCGCTGCCGACCCAGCGGTGGTCCCGGTGCTGCCCGAGGGATCGCCCGTGCCGCCGGAGGACGCCCTCGCCTTCTTCCGCACCGACCAGCAGCTGCGCAGCACTCGTCTCGTCGAGGGTGCGAACGGTGACTTCGCGGTGACGATCGCGCGGCTGCTGCTCTTCTCGACCTGGCGGCTGGCGCTGCTCGAACGGCTCCGGCGCTCGCGTGATCCGGTGCTCGCCGCGATCGCCGAGAAGGGCGTCAAGGAGGTCACCTACCACCGCGACTACGCCGGCCGGTGGTTCCTGACGCTCGCGCAGGGCACGGATGAGTCCCGCTCACGGCTGCTGGCCGCACTGCCGGTCGTGTGGGCCTTCCACGACGAGCTGCTCACCCCGCATCCGGTCGAGAGCGAGCTGGCGGCCGTCGGGGCGGGGGTGGACCCCACCGACGTCGCCGCCGAGGTCGGCGCGGTGATCGACCAGGTGCTCTCCGCCAGTGGGATCGACCGCCCGGAGGTGCCCCAGGTCGGTCCCGTGGCCGGAGGTCGTGGCCGCGACGGCCGGCACACCGAGGAGCTGTCGCACCTGCTGGCCGAGATGCAGTCAGTCGCGCGGGCCCATCCGTTGGGGCAGTGGTGAACGTGGTGGCGACAAGCTCGACCACCGTCTGGCAGGTCGCTGCCTCCGTCACCGACCCGGAGATGCCGATGCTCACGTTGGAGGACCTCGGGGTGCTTCGCTCGGTGGACCTCGAGGGTCCTCGTGCCGTCGTGACGATCACGCCGACGTACTCCGGCTGCCCGGCGATGGCCTCGATGCGCGACGACCTGGTGAGGGAGCTCGCGGCCGCCGGTGTCGACGCCGAGGTGCGCGTCTCCCTCTCCCCGGCCTGGTCGAGCGACTGGATCACCGACCGAGGACGCCGGGCCCTGCGCGAGCACGGCCTCTCGGCGCCCGGACCCGCGCCCAGCGGTGGACCGGTCGGTCTGTCGTTGCTGCCGACCAGACGGGACCTGACCTGCCCGCGGTGCGAGAACGCCGACGTCGAGCTCACCTCGGAGTTCGGGCCGACGGCCTGCACGGCGCTGTACCGCTGTCGGTCGTGCCTCGAGCCCTTCGAGCACGTCAAGGAGATCTGATGACGGTTGCGCCCCACCGTCCGCGCACACGGGGAGAGTTCCACACGCTGACCGTGGCTTCGGTCGAGCGGCTCTGCGACGACGCCGTCGCCGTGACCTTCGACGTCCCCGACGCCCTGAGCGAGGACTACGACTTCGAGGCGGGGCAGTCGCTCACCCTGCGTCGGATGATCGACGGGGAGGACCACCGGCGGGACTACTCGATCTGCGCGCGCGTGGGGGAGCGGCCCCGCGTGGGCGTGCGCCTGATCCCCGGCGGCCGGTTCTCGGAGTGGCTGGTCAACGAGGTGCGGTCCGGGGACGAGATCGAGGTGCAGACCCCGCGCGGCAGCTTCCGGGCACGACCCGACGGGGGTCGGCACCTGCTGGTCGCGGCCGGATCGGGGATCACGCCGATGCTCTCGATCGCCTCGACGGTGCTGACCCACCCGAACTCGCGGGTGACCCTGCTCTACGGCAACCGCACCACCTCGTCGGTGATGTTCGCCGAGGAGCTCGCCGACCTGAAGAACCGCTACGGCGCCCGCTTCGAGATCGTGCACGTCCTGTCGCGCGAGCCGCGCGACGTGGAGCTCTTCTCGGGTCGGCTCACGGCGGACCGGCTGCGCCGCCTGCTGACGCTGCTGGTGCCGCTCGACGCGGTCGACCACGTGTGGCTGTGCGGCCCCTTCGCGATGATCGGCGAGGCTCGCGAGGTCCTGGCGGAGCTCGGGGTGCCCGGCGACCGCGTGCACGCCGAGCTGTTCTTCGTCGACGAGCCGCCACCCGAGCTGCTCCGGGTCGAGGCCGCGCCGAGTGGCCTGACCAGCTCCGTCACCGTCGTGCTCGACGGGAGCTCGAGCACCAACCCGCAACCTCGCGACCAGTCGATCCTCGACGCCGCGCAGCGCACGCGCGCCGACCTGCCGTTCGCCTGCAAGGGCGGGGTGTGCGGCACCTGTCGTGCCCACCTCGCCTCGGGGGAGGCCGAGATGCGGCGCAACTACGCGCTCGACGACGACGAGGTGGCCCGCGGCTTCGTGCTGACCTGCCAGACCTACCCGGTCTCCGACGAGGTCATCGTGGACTACGACGCATGACGACCCCGCAGGAGGTGGCCCAGCGCTCCACGGAGGTGATGTGGCGCGACGACGAGGCCAGCAAGATGCTGGGCATGACCGTCGCTGCCGTCGGTCCGGGGGAGGCCACCCTGGAGATGACGGTGCGCCCCGACATGATCAACGGCTGGCAGCTGTGCCACGGCGGCCTGGTGGCGGCGCTGGCCGACAGCGCCTTCGCGGTGGCCTGCAACTCGCGCGGCACCGTGACGGTGGCCGCCGGCTTCGACATCACCCTGCTCGAGTCGGCCCGCCTCGGCGACACCCTGGTCGCGAAGGCTCACGAACGTGCGCTGCGCGGCCGCTCCGGGTTGTACGACGTCACGGTGACCCGCGCCGCCGACGGCGTGGTGATCGCCGAGTTCCGCGGTCGCTCCCGCTCGACCGGGAAGCCCATCCCCTGACGATCAGTCGCCCTGCCGGTGCAGCCCCTCGAAGGCGAGCTCGACGATCGAGGCGGAGAGCTGGTCGACGCCGAGCGGCCCGTCCGGGCGGTACCACTCGACCAACGAGTTGACCATGCCGAAGAGCAGCCGGCTGATCAGCTCGGGGTCCAGGTCGGCCCGCAGCGACCCCTCCTCGACGGCCTCGCGCACGAGGCCGGCCAACGTCTCGTCGAGCTCCCGGCGTCGCGCCAGGGCGGCCACCTCCACCTCGCTGTTGCCCCGCACGCGGAGCAGCAGTGTTACCGTCGGAAGGTGGGAGACCAAGGTCTCCACAGATCTGCGGACTGCGGTGCGCAGCCGCTCGTAGGCGTTGTCAGCCATCTCGGAGGCGGCGCCGTCGATCGCCGTCGCCAAGCCGTCGAGGGCTTCGTCGAGGGCAGCTGAGAGCAGGGCTTGCTTACTCGGGACATGGTGGTAGATCGCCGACTTGGTCAATCCGAGCTCGCCGGCCAGGTCACCCATGCTGGTCGCGTCGTAGCCCTGCCGGATGAACAGCTCGACGGCCCGTCGCAGCACGGTGTCTGCGTCGTACCCGGGCCGTCCACGTCGGGGGAGCGGGGTCGTCGGGGCCGCGGGTTCGGACACCCCCGCATCGTCCCACGCAGGAGACCCATGTCAGGGTGGCCGTCGCCCGCGATGGGGTGCATCGGCCTAATTGGCTGATCTAGGGGACAACGGGGCAAAAGTCCGTTTACAGTAGTTTCGCGGGGATAAAGGTTTGAGGGGTTGTCATGCACAGAATGACACGTTGCGTCCTGTTCGTCGCAGTGGGTGCAGTGGGGATGCTCGGCCTGGCGGGTGCGCCGTCGGATGCCGGCAGCGTCAAGAGCGAGGCCGGCACACATCAGGTCTCCCAGGCGCAGGACGGCGCGAGAGTCGCCCGCCACCACAAGAAGCGGCACCACAAGAAGAAGCACCACAAGAAGCGTCGCCGCCACGTCGCGGTCCGCAGTGCCAGCAACTGCTGGCCCGGGATCCCGTCGCTCGGCGCCGCCCGCCTGCCCGGGGCCGTGCAGTTCCGCTGGCCGGCCACCTCCTGCACGACGCGCTACCGCCTGCACCTCTCGCCGGCCTGGTACGGCGAGTGGCCCGGGGCGCCCTGGTACACCTCGTGGACCGGTTCCACGGCGCGCAGCCAGACCTGGAGGGTGCCGACCTACCCCCACGCACACGACGCGATGATGGCCGTGGCCTACGCCAACCCCATCTTCGGTCGGCTCGAGGCCAACAACGGCGCGCACGCCGGCAGCGCGGCCACGCACGTGTCTCGCTGGGTCCCGCAGTGGGCCATCCCGCCGGCTCCCAAGGCCGGGGACCCGATCCGGTTCGGCAGCTACAACGTGATGCTCTACCCGACCGGGACGCGTGCCGGGGTGGTGGCGCGCAACATCGGCGGTCACGGCCTCACGATGGTGGCGCTGCAGGAGGCCCGGCAGACGACGGCCTCGACGGTCGCCTCCTACCTCAACAAGCTGTACCCCGGAACGTGGGACTACGTGCGTGCCAGCGGTGCGAACGTCTCCACGCCGGGCCAGCAGATCGTCTACCGCAAGGACAAGTTCTCCTTGTCCAGGTCCGGCGTGATGAACCTGTGGAACTACAAGGACAAGGCTCACCGGGTGATCGCCCCCTGGGCGGCCTTCCGGGCCAACCGCGGCGGCTCCTACGGCAAGACGTTCTACGTGACCTCCCAGCACTTCTCGGGCATGGCGCACTCGTCGTTGCAGCAGAACGGAATCACCGGCCAGGCGGCCGCCCTGGTGGTCAAGTACATGAAGAACCTGACCAGCGGGCCAGTGATCGTGGCCGGTGACCTTCGCTACGGCCGCGAGCCGTGGGGGGAGCGCGCCGGGTACGTGCCGGCCCAGCCGACCTTCGTCCGCAACGGTTACTACGACGCCATGGCGGCCCAGTCGATGCATGCTCCGAACTACTCGATCGTGAACGCAGTCGGCGGCAAGCCCAGCGCCCGGCAGCGGCCGAACCCGTCGGGGCTCGGGGCGCGGTCCGACCACATCCTGCTGCGTGGCTTCACCGGCGCCAAGCAGTACGTCAACGTCATCAACTGGTCGTTCAACCGGATGGTGCCCTCGGATCACAACCTGATCTACAGCGACATCGCGATCCCGTACTGAGCCGCTGAGCGCGGGGCCGGGTCGCTGAATCAGGCCACAAAATCGGACAAATCGGTTACTATCGATTTGTCCGGTTTTGTGTATCTGAGGAGTTCCCGTGCGACGCATCGCCCAGCTGGTCGTACTGACACTCCTGAGCGGACTCCTGCTGGCCACCACGGGCACCGCCCCGTCGCAGGCCAGCGACTCCGGCGCCCGCACGAGCGCCCACAAGGCCAAGCACCACAAGGCCAAGCACCACAAGAAGCGGAAGAAGAGGAAGCACGCGGCCCGCAAGCCGGCCAGCCCGTGGACCTACTGCTGGCCGGGCGTCCCCAGCCTGTCCGGAACCCCGACCACGGGTGGGGTGCAGTTCCAGTGGGCGGGGACCTCGTGCGCCACCCGCTACCGCGTGCACGTCTCGCCTGCCTGGTACGGCGAGTGGCCGGGCACCCCCTGGTACACGCCCTGGACCTCGTCGACGGCGCGCAGCGTGGGCTACCAGGTCCCCACGACCCCACGCACGGGTGACGGCATGCTCGCCGTGCCTTACGCGAACCCCGTCTTTGCCCAGATGGAGGTCAACAACGGCGCCAACACCCACGCCACGGCCACGCACCGCTCGACCTGGGTCGCCAGGTGGCCTGCAGCGCCGGCTCCGTCGGCCGGTGACCGGATCCGTTTTGGCAGCTACAACGTGATGCTCTACCCGACACTGGCCAACGGCACGAGCAACTCCAACGGTGCGGCGCGGGTGCGCGGCATCGCGAACAACATCGGCAACCACGACGTCACGCTGGTGGCGCTCCAGGAGGCCCGGCAGACGACCGCTGCCGACGTCGTGTCCACCCTCAACGGCAGCTCCTACGGCGGTGGGCCCTGGGCCTACGTCCACGCCAACGGGGCTACCGTGTCCACTCCCGGTCAGCAGATCCTCTACCGCAGCGACCTGTTCTCGGTGCAGGACTCGGGCGTCTTCGACATGGCCAACCCCAAGGACGCGAACAACCGCGTGGTCGGGCCGTGGGCCAAGCTCATCGAGCTGGACCCGACCACCGGAGGGGCCGAGCCCTTCTTCGTGAGCTCTGTGCACTTCGCCGGCACGGCGTCGGCGTCGTGGGAGCAGAACGCCGCGACCGGGGCCGCCGCACAGCTGGTGATGAACTACCTGGGCGGCCTGACCAACGGTGCACCGACGATCGTGGCCGGTGACCTGCGCTACGGCCGCGAGCCATGGGGCGAGCGCGCGGGCTACGTCCCCGCCCAGCCGGTCTTCGTGCGCGGCGGCTACTACGACGCCATGGCGTCGCAGTCGATGGGGGGCCAGAACTACTCGATCGTGAATGCGCAGGGTGGCGTGCCGACGGCCCACCAGACCCCGAACCCCTCGGGGGCCGGACCCCGCTCGGACCACATCCTGATGAAGGGCATCACCGGCAGCTGGCTCTACCGCAACGTGGTCGACTGGTCCTACGGCGGCGTGGTGCCCTCCGACCACAACCTGATCTTCGCCGACATCGACCTGCCGACAGTCCAGGGTCCCAGCTAACGCCTAAGGTCGTCGCGTGGCGGCGACCCATCAGCTCTCGCGTGCCGACGCGCGCCGGATCTGCGTGCGTGCGCAGCTCCTCGACCAGCCACGGCCGACCGACCTGCTCGAAGTGGTGCGCGGGCTCACGATGCTCCAGCACGACCCGGTCAGCGCGGTCGCGCCGAGTGCCGACCTGGTGCTGTGGAGCCGGCTGGGTTCGTCGTACGGCTCCTACGAGCTCCAGGACGCCCTCGCCGAGCAGCGGGTCATCGAGCTGCTCGGCGCGCTCCGGCCGGCTGAGGACATCGCGCTGTACCGGGCGGAGATGGAGGCGTGGCCCGGCGAGGAGCCGAGCTTCCGGACCGCCCAGGACCAGTGGGTGCAGGACAACGAGGCCTGCCGGCTCGACGTCCTCGAGCGGCTGCGCGCCGACGGACCGCTGCGGCTCAAGGAGCTGCCCGACACCACGGTCCGGCCGTGGCGCTCCTCGGGGTGGAACAACAACAAGAATCTCCCGATGCTGCTCGACTGCCTGGTGCTGCGCGGTGAGGTCGCCGTGGCCGGGCGTGAGGGGCGGCAGAAGCTCTACGACCTTGCGTCCCGGGTCTACCCCGACGAGCCCTTTCCCGACCTCGAGCAGGCCCAGCGCCTGCGCGACGAACGCCGGTTGGGCTCGCTCGGGCTCGCCCGCGCCACGGGCACGATCGTCCCCGGTGAGCCGCTGATCGTGGGTGCGGCCGGTGAGCCCGCGGTCGTCGACGGTGTCCCTGGCGAGTGGCGCGTCGACCCGAGCCAGCTGGATGCGGAGTTCTCCGGACGCGCCGCCCTGCTGTCACCGCTGGACCGGTTGGTGATGGACCGCAAGCGGCTGGCTGAGATCTTCGAGTTCGACTACACCCTGGAGATGTACAAGCCGGCCGACAAGCGCCGCTGGGGCTACTACGCGCTGCCGATCCTCTACGGCGACCGCCTGGTGGGGAAGCTCGACGCCACGGCTGACCGCGCCGCGGGTGAGCTGCGGCTCAACGCGGTGCACGAGGACGAGGCGTGGGACCGCCCCACCCGTGCCGCGGTCGAGGCCGAGATAGACGACCTCGCCCGCTGGCTCGACCTCGAGCTGGCGCGTCCTTGACGGGAACCTTCCCGCATCCCGTCGTGGTCGCGGCGGCTTGCCCTCCTCGGCGCGGCCTACGCCGTTCCAGGGGCCGTGGTGAGCGCCCACGACCCGCTGTGCTGCGGGGCTGGGTCTGGCCGTGGTAGATCGCCGGACTGCTGGGCAGGATCCCGTCGGCGTGCAGTTGCTCGGCGATCCGCTGGGCGTAGAACGTCTCGTCCGTGGGGGAGAGATGGGAGCCGTCCATCGATCTGCGCGCCACCCCCGAGGATCGCGCCCACGATGACACCCACGATGGCCCACCCTGTCCACTCACACGCCGACCGTAGTGATCCGCCCGGAGGGCGCGGCACTTCGTAAGAGTCCTGGTCGCCCCTTGGACGGGCTTCAGCTTCGCCTCGGGTTCACCCCCGCGCAGGGTTGGCTGTGGCCGGGAACGTACTACGTCCCAGATGCACGTCCGGGTTAGTCGTCCGATTCGTCCTGCAGCGTCGATTTTCTCCGCTCCAGCCGCCAGTGGATTTCGCCGGTGGTCGGGTGCCGCCACTCGCGCATCCGGTACTCAAAACCAGGCAGCAACACGATCGGGATCGGGTCAGGGGACGCGGGGCCAACCTCTCCCACCACGATCTTCGCGTCGGTCGGGATGAAGGGGGAGTGCGCAGGGATCGGCGCGGTCTTGATCTCAACTGGGTCTGCATAGGGACGCGGCATGAGAGCAACCGTAGCAGACGAGATGCCTCTCTCGTGTGATCTAGACCTCATAGAAGTTGGATAGAGAGTCGATAGAGACATGATAGAGTTCTCTTCATCAACACAACCGGTAACTGGATGTATCCCACACTTACCAAGCCGTTCGGCTCACTGACCCAGGGGTACTCAAAAGGAGCAACCCAGATGGACACGATGACCCAGGTCAAGCCGGTCGAGACCACCACGGTGACCAAGGCCAAGAAGCCGATTTACAAGCGCTGGTGGGCAATCGGGCTGGTCGCCATTTTCGCCATCGGCGCGATCTCGCAGGCATCTGGAAACGGCGGCTCCACAGACACCGGGGCCACCCACGCGGACAAGGTTGTGAAGGCGCAGGAGGCCGCCGCCGCCCCAACGAAGGCCGACAAGCAGTCGAAGCCCAAGGCCGCCCCGAAGCCGTCGTACACGATGCCCCAGAAGCAGGCGATCGCCAGCGCGACGGACTACTTGTCGTACAGCGCGTTCTCCAAGGCCGGGCTGATTGAGCAGTTGTCCTCGAAGGCCGGTGAGGGCTTCGCCCTCCGCGACGCGCAGTTCGCCGTGAACCACATCACCGTGGACTGGAACGAGCAGGCGGCAGCCAGCGCCAAGGAGTACCTGAAGACCTCGGCGTTCAGCCGCCAAGGCCTGATTGAGCAGTTGTCCTCGAAGTCCGGAGGGGGCTTCACCCACGCGCAGGCGGTCTACGGCGTGAACAAGGCCGGCCTCTGAACCACAGCACGGCCCACGATGCCGAGCGAACGGGCAGGTCCCTCCGGGGGGAGGACCTGCCCGTGGTGCTGCGTGAACACCCTCGCTCATCGACAACCGTCGAGCAGGACTGAAGGTTGATTGCGGCTGAGGCACACACCGGCTCCATGAGCGAGGGATCCCCGCCATGACCAACAAGCAGAAGACCCTGACCCTGGGTGGGTGCTGCGGCCGGAAGAGGTGGGGCGGATCACCACCGCAACGGCGTCAGAGCAACGGGTCTCAGCCGTTTCGCAGGTGCAAGCTCGCTCCCAAGATTCACCCGTGCCAGAGTCAACCCATCGGCACCGCTGGGACGCCTTCGGCGGTGCGGTTCGTGAGAGACCCGTGAGAGGACAACATCCCCGAGCCGGCAAACCTCGGGGTGTTGGTCTGTTGGCGCCGATCAACGCGGTACTGCATGGTGCGCCATCAGGGACTCGAACCCCGAACCCGCTGATTAAGAGTCAGCTGCTCTGCCAATTGAGCTAATGGCGCGAGAGCGACGAAACCTTAGCAGCGGGGCGGCCCCGTCATGAAATCGATGGGGTCGAGCCCGGCTCGCTGCCCTCAGCCCGCGTCGAGGGGAGTCAGGGGATGGATCGCGGGAGGCGTGGCGAGGGCATCGCCGAGCGCGCCCAGCGCGGCCTGGATGTGCTCGGTCTCCATGTGCGCGTCGAGGTCGGACGGCTCGAGCCACTCCTCGACGGTGACGAAGGTCCCCGGCGCCACCGAGGACTCCGAGAGGTCGTAGGACAGGCAGCCCGCCTCGGCACGTGTCGGGGCGACGAGGCCGCGCATGGCCGCACGCACGTCGTCCTCCGATCCCGGCTTGGCGATGATGACGGCGACGACGTTGAAGCTCATGTGACCTCCGGTGGGTGGGTACGTCGAGAGTAGGCGCTTGGCACTGGCGAAATATTGAAGGTTCAACTATGGTTGGGACAGGCACCACTCGTGACCTCGGAGGTGCGCGATGCCTGCTGTGACCATTGACGACCTGACCGTCCTGGAGCGCCTGAGGGCACCCGGGTTGGGCGACACCGTCCGTCCCGTCAAGCAGCTGATCGACGCCCCGTCGGGCTACGAGGGCGAGGGCTTCCCCGTCCGCCGCGCGTTCGCCGGCGTCGACCTCGCGGACCTCGACCCGTTCGTCCACATGGACCAGATGGGCGAGGTCGACTATGCGCCGGGAGAGCCCAAGGGCACGCCGTGGCACCCCCACCGGGGGTTCGAGACGGTCACCTACATCATCGACGGCGTCTTCGACCACCACGACAGCCACGGTGGCGGTGGGTCGATCACCGACGGCGACACCCAGTGGATGACCGCCGGTTCTGGCCTGCTGCACATCGAGACGCCGCCGGAGTGGCTCGTCCAGAGCGGTGGCCTCTTCCACGGGATCCAGCTCTGGGTCAACCTGCCGCGCGACGCCAAGTGGAACCCGCCCGCCTACCAGGACATCCGGAGTGCGCAGGTCGGGCTGGCCACCTCCGGCGATGCCGGTGCGCTCGTCCGTGTGATCGCCGGTGAGGTCGGTACGACGCACGGTCCCGGGTCGACGTACACCCCGATGACGATGGTGCACGCCACCGTGGAGGCGGGCGCTCGGCTCGACCTGCCCTGGGACAACACCTACAACGCCCTGGTCTACGTGCTCTCCGGTCACGGGACCGTGGGCGACGAGCAGGTGCCGGTGCGCACAGGCAACCTCGCGGTGCTCGGAGCCGGCGACTTCGTGACCGTGCACGCGGCTGGCAAGCAGGACAGCCCCACCCCAGCCCTGGACGTCCTGGTGATCGGCGGCAAGCCGATCCGGGAGCCGGTGGCGTGGGCGGGTCCGTTCGTGATGAACACCAAGGCCGAGGTGCTCCAGGCCTTCGAGGACTTCCAGAAGGGAAAGCTCGGCACGATCCCGAGCGTGCACAACGCCCCGACGGACCTCCAGACCAGCTGAGACACCCGCTGGTTCGACGCCGGCCGGGCTGGACCAGATCTGGCGTTCGTTCCACGACCGGGGTCGTTGTCCGGTACAACATTGTCGTGAAATCTCGGACCGTCGTCCTGGCCGCCGTGCTCAGCGCGGTGCTGCTGCCGCTCGCCGCGGCGCTCCCGGCCTCGGCACGAAGCAGCACCTACGCGAACCGTCTCACCGACCCGCGCGCGCACGCGGGGGAGTCGCTGAGCCAGGTGGACACCGACGGGTACGTCGGCACCAGGGGATGGCGCTCGAGCACCTTCGTGGTGGGTGACTCCGTGACTCGCGTCGGACTGGTCCAGGGGTTGCGTGAGCTCCACCTCGGCGTCGGGTGGGAGGTCTCGTCGGTCTCCGGTCGGGACGTCTCGACGCTGCCCTACTACCTCAGCGACCGGGTGGCCGCCCAGCAGCCGCTGCCGCCTGTGAAGCACTCCAAGCGGTGGAAGCGCCGCCACCGGCACTACCGCGCGGTGCAGCGGTTCCGCTACCCGGTGCGGCAGGCGGTGATCGCGCTGGGCACGAACGCCACGCAGGGCTGGACGTACGGCGACCTCCGCGCGGCGACGAACCGGCTGCCTTCCTCCACGGTCGTGGTGTTCGTGACTCCCTACCGGAACCCCACCCTGTGGCCGGAGACAGGCCCGTTCCGCGCCCGTGCCTCCGTGGGCGGCGTCTACGCGAGCTGGGAGAAGCGGATCGCCCAGCTGCGACCGCACACCTGCATCGCGGACTGGCGCGGCTTCGCCCAGCGGTATCCCTCGGTGGTGCACGACGGGGTGCACCAGACGTTCCCCGGAGCCGGCGCCTGGGCACGGATCGTGTCCTCGGCAGTGAGCCGCTGTCGCTAGGGCCCTGGTCCTACAGCACTCGCGACATCCCTGGCGACCACGTTCGGCGGAGCCTCGGCCCGAAGGGATTCTGGCCGATCAATCAAAACTTGGGGTGAGCGACGGGGCTTGAACCCGCGTCCCTGGCGACCATGTTCGGCGGAGCCTCGGCCCGAGGGGTTTCTGGCCGATCAAATCAAAACGTGGGGTGAGCGACGGGGCTTGAACCCGCGTCCCTGGCGACCATGTTCGGCGGAGCCTCGGCCCGAGGGGTTTCTGGCCGATCAAATCAAAACTTGGGGTGAGCGACGGGGCTTGAACCCGCGTCCCTGGCGACCACGTTCGGCGGAGCCTCGGCCCGAGGGGTTTCTGGCCGATCAAATCAAAACTTGGGGTGAGCGACGGGGCTTGAACCCGCGACCCTCGCGACCACAACGCGATGCTCTACCAGCTGAGCTACGCCCACCATGGTCTCCGGCGGGCATGGTCGAAACCCCACCCGGCGCGGAGACCGGAGCAGAGTCTAACGGCTCAGGAGGGATGCTTCGAACCGGGTTCGGCGGGGGTGAGGGAGCCCTGGTGGAGGGCGGCGATCCGCTTGGCGGTGCTGCTGTCCGGGCCGGGCGAGGGGACGAAGACAGCGTCGCGGTAGTACCGCAGCTCCTCGATGCTCTCGCGGATGTCGGCCAGCGCGCGGTGGTTGCCACCCTTGGCGGGGGCGTTGTAGTAGGCCCGGGGGAACCAGCGCCGCGAGAGCTCCTTGATCGAGGAGACGTCGACGATGCGGTAGTGCAGGAACTGCTCGAGGTCGGGCATGTCGCGTGCCAGGAACGCGCGATCGGTGGCGACGGTGTTGCCGGCCAGTGGGGGGCGGCTGTCGTCGGGGCAGTGCTCGCGGACGTAGGCCAGCACGGCGTCCTGCGCCTCGGCGAGCGTGACGCCGCCGTCGAGCTCCTCGATCAGCCCGGAGCTGATGTGCATCTCGCGCACGAACGGGATCATCTGGTCGAGCGCCGCGGCGGGCGGCTTGACGACGATGTCGACACCCTCACCGAGGACCTGCAGGTCGAAGTCCGTCACCAGGGCGGCGACCTCGATCAAGGCGTCTGCCTCGAGGTCGAGGCCGGTCATCTCACAGTCGATCCAGACGAGTCGCTCGGTCACAGCGGTTCAGCCTACTCATGGCGTTTTCTCATCCGGGCGTCATGGCCGCCACCTACAGTGGCGGAGTGCTGCGCTCGGCGGGACTGCGCTGGGCCGGGCTGGCCGCCCGGCTCGTCGTCGGCCTCGTCTGGATATGGGCGGGGCTCCTCAAGGTCGGCGACCCCGCGAGCAGCGTGACCGCGGTCCGCGCCTACCAGCTGCTGCCCCCGTCGACCGCTGAGGTCGTCGGACGCGCACTGCCGATGGTGGAGGTGATCGTCGGCGCCTGCCTCGTGCTGGGGCTGCTGACGCGCGTCAGCGGTGTCGTCTCAGCACTGTTGCAGGCCGCTTTCATCATCGGGATCGCCTCGGTCTGGGCGCGGGGCATCTCGATCAACTGCGGGTGCTTCGGCAACGGCGGGTACGACCCGCACGCCGCGAGCCACTACCCCTGGGAGATCGCCCGCGACGTGTGCCTCCTGGCACTGTCGTTGTTCGTCGCCTGGTTGCCAGGTACCGCACTCGCACTGGACAACGTGCTCTTCCCGAGCACCAAGGAGAGGCTGGATGTCGAAGCAGCAGCGTGAAGTGAACCGCCGCGAGAGAGCGGCGGCGGTGCAGAAGGAAGCCGCCGCGAAGGAACGCAACCGACGACTCCTGATCACCCTGGCGATCGTCGTCGTGCTCTCCGCGGTGGTGGCCGGTTTCGTCATCTTCTCCGGTGGCGGTGACACGACGACGGCGGCGACGACCTCGGCTCCGGCCACGGCGTCGGGTCAGACACTCGTGGTCGGCAGCAACGACAAGGCGAAGTACAAGGTGGTCGTCTACGAGGACTTCCTGTGCCCCTTCTGCCGCCAGTTCGAGACGAGCTCACGGGACTTCCTGCGCACGGATGCCAAGAAGGGCACTGTGCAGGTCGAGTACCGCCCCTTCCACCTGCTCCAGGACGACTACTCCACGCGTGCCCTGTCGGCGTGGGCGGCGGTGCTCCAGCAGGGCACGCCCCAGCAGGCGCTGAAGTTCCACGACCTGCTCTACGACAACCAGCCCTACGAGCAGGACCCGAACAAGCCCGACGCAGCCAAGCTCGCGTCCTGGGCCAAGAAGGCGGGGGTGACGAACAAGACCGTCCTCGCGGCCACCGGGCAGCCCGACGACGCCTTCGTGAGCGCCGCGAACGCCGCGGCCGACAAGGCAGGAGTGAGCGGAACCCCGACGGTGTTCGTCAACGGCAAGCAGCTGACCGGAAACTCGGTCTCGGCCATCGTCGACAACCTCGAGCGCACCGTCGCCGGCGGCTGATGACATGCTGGTCCGCCATGACGGACCCGAGGACTGAGCCGGCGCCCGAGCTGGCCGACTTCATCGCCAGGTTGCCCAAGGCCGAGCTGCACGTGCACCACGTCGGCTCCGCGTCGCCACGCATCGTCGCGGAGCTGGCCGAGCGCCACCCGGGGACCGTGCCCAGCGACCCCGAGGCGCTCCGCGAGTTCTTCGCCTTCCGCGACTTCGCCCACTTCATCGAGGTCTACCTGGCCGTCGTCGACCTGATCCGGACGCCGGAGGACGTGCGCCTGCTGACCTACGAGGTGGCCAGGGAGCTGGCGAGCGAGCAGCAGGTCCGGTACGCCGAGCTCACCTGCACGCCGCACACCTCGGTCCTCTCCGGCGTGCCGATCGAGGCTTTCACCGAGGCGATCGAGGACGCGCGCATCGCGGCCGAGCGCGACCACGGCATCGTGCTCCGCTGGATCTACGACGTGCCCGGCGAGTTCGGGCTGCCGGCCGGAGAAGCAACCCTCGGCTACGCGCTCGACCACGGCCCGTCGAGCCTGATCGGGTTCGGGCTCGGGGGCCCGGAGATCGGCGTGCCGCGCCCGCAGTTCAAGCCGTACTTCGACGCGGCGCGCGCGGCCGGGTTGCACAGCGTGCCGCACGCCGGGGAGACGACCGGACCGCAGACAGTGTGGGACGCCATCCACGATCTCGGTGCCGAACGCATCGGGCACGGGACCTCGTCGGCGCAGGACCCGGACCTGCTGGCCCACCTGGCCCAGCACGGGATCCCGCTGGAGGTCTGCCCGTCCTCGAACCTGGCGACCCGGGCGGTGGCCACCCTGGAGGAGCATCCGCTGCCGGCGTTCGTCGACGCGGGGGTCGTGGTCACGATCAACAGCGACGATCCACCCATGTTCGGCACGACCCTGAACCGCGAGTACGCGATCGCAGCCGGCCTCCTGGGACTCGATGCGGCCGGTGTCGCGGTCCTCGCCCAGACCGCGGTGCGCGTCTCGTTCGCCCCCGACGACCTCAAGCACCGGGTGCTGGGGGAGATCGACGCCGTCCTGGCCGGGCATGCATGAGGCCCTGCCGTCTCATACTCGGCAGGGCCACCACCTTTGTACGACAGCGGAATCACAGCACTCCGCAGCGACACGCTCACGTCGTGAAGGAGATCACGTAGGTTTCCGCAGGTGAACAATCGACCGGCCCCCCTCTCCGCGTGGCACCGGATCGTCGAGACCCGTGACCCCGGACTGCTCGACGGCCTCCTCGACCAGGACTGCGTCTTCCGGTCTCCGGCCGTGCACACCCCGCAGGAGGGCAAGGCCCTGACCACGGCGTACCTCTCGGCGGCGTTGGTCGTCCTGGGCCCGACGCTGCGCTACCACCACGAGTGGTACGACGACTCCAGCGCCGTCCTGGAGTTCACCGCCGATCTCGACGGCCGTTCCGTGCACGGTATCGACATGCTGCGCTGGGGTCCGGACGGTCGGCTCGTCGAGTTCACCGTGATGGTGCGGCCCTTCAAGGGCCTGACCACGCTGATGGAGCAGATGGCCGCCGAGCTCACCGGCGAGTGATCACGGGTGCCTCGGGCAGTGACCAGCGCGCGGGTGAATCGTTGAATCGTCATCGGGTAGCTGCCCCGCCGCTCGGGTGCCGCGGCGGGGCAGCTGGGTCCGACGACGGATTTCGTTGCCCTCGGCTGTGGCACGGCGGGTTTGGAACGTGCCTGGACTGGGGTACACACGAGGTACTCGTCCAGGGAGGGACACACTCACATGGCATTCATCTTGTGGATCATCGCCGTGATTCTCGTGATCAGCGGCATCGTCACCATCGTCCGAGGCAGCCTGCTGTTCGGCATCCTGCTCATCGTCGTCGGCCTGCTCGTGGGCCCCGGCGGGGTCAGCATCTTCACCTGAGGCACCGCTGCCAGTCGGTGGCGGCCGCGGAGCAGCGCTTCGCGGCCGCGTCGACGACTGGCCATGTCACCATGTGTCGGGGTCGCAACCACAGGAGGCGACCTTGCGCGGGGGACACGGCACCACTCACCACGGACGGACGCTGGCCGAACGCATCGTCAGGCAGGACGCGCCGCCCGCTCCCATGAGCCCGGCGCGTCATTGCTTCGTCGAGGGTGAGCCCTCGCTGCTCGTCGAGTGGCGACAGGGCAGCAGCGGCTGGGAGGGCAGGGTCCTCTCCATGGTGTGGGTCGACGCCGTCGGCTGGGCCGTCGTGGAGCGATGGTTGCCGGCCGCGGCGGTCACGCCTGCCTGACCCCGGCGTACCTCACACCACGACGGAGGGCCGCCCGCGGCACAAGGGGAGGGAGGCCGCGGGCGGCTTCGAGACCATCGGGAAAGCAGACTTGGGGGTTCCCGAGAGCCCCTCCACGACCATGGTCGCCTCGCTGGTGGAGCGTGCGCAAACGTGGTCCCGGTCCTTGGTCCACAGGCGCCTGTGGACAACACCTGACCAGTGGTCTACTCGGTGCCACAGTCGGGAGTTACCTCCAGGCCGCCTGCTCGTTGTGCCTGGCGAGGCTGCTCTGCCGTCCGGGGGGATGGCGGAGCAGTCTTCTCGTGGCGAGCGCCCCTGGCAGGAGTCGAACCTGCGACCTAGAGATTAGAAGGCTCTTGCTCTATCCAGCTGAGCTACAGGGGCGTGGATCGGATCTCCACCGCCCCCGATTATGCCGGTGGGCCTGACCGTGCGGGCTCGACGGGCCGTGTGCGTCGGTGGGACAGGGCGAGGTGAGGGGTGCCTGGTGCACGGTGGAGACTCGTCTCACGGCGGATCCGCCGCCGGCGAAGGAGGAATCGACGTGACGGTGAAGGACGACTTCCCAGAGGACGAGTGGGTGCGCGTCGTGCGGGCGCCGTTCGTGGCGGGGCTGGCGATCTCCCTGGCCGATCCCGGCGGCCCGATCGAGAGCGCCAAGGAGACGATGGCGACGATCAGGACGGCCACCAACCCGCCCAGTCGCGAGCAGCTCCTGACCGAGGTGGCCCTCGACATCCAGGCCCAGACGCAGGCCAGGCACAACCCGCTCAAGGGCTACCGGCCCACCGGTGGCACCACGTCGCCGGGCGAGCAGATCCTGGCCGAGCTCACCGAGGTGCAGGGCATCGTCGCCGCCCGCGCGACGCCCGAGGAGACGGCCGCCTTCGCGCAGTGGCTGGTCGCCACGTCCCAGGCGGCAGCCGACGCGGCGAAGGACGGCGGCTTCATGGGGTTCGGCGCCCAGCAGGTCAGCGACCGCGAGCAGGCGATGATCGACCAGGTCCGGAGGGCCGTCGGCGCGTGAGCTGGACGGGTCGAGCGGGCTGAGCGTCAGTCCGTGCGGCGTACGGCGAGCGCGGCGACGTCGTCCTCGTGGGTGCGGTCACGGGCGGCGTCGACCAGCTTGTCGAGCTCGCGTTGCAGGGAGCCCTTGGCGAGTCGGGGAGCGGCATCGAGGATGCGCTTCTGGCCGATGTCGATGTCCTCGTCGCGACGCTCGACCAGGCCGTCGGTGAAGGCGAGGACCGTGTCACCGACCCGGAACGGCACCACGCAGACGTCGCGGGCTCCCGTGTCGACACCCAGCGGTGGGCCGGGGGAGACGACGAGCTGCTCGGCGATGCCGTCGGCGCGCAGCACGACCGGCGGCGGATGGCCGGCGCTGACCAGCCGAAGGGTGTCAGTGGCCGGGTCGATCACCAGGTAGACCAGCGTCACCAGCTGAGGGATCTCGTAGGTCTGCATCAGCAGGTCGAGCTTCTCGCTCACGTCCCCGGGCTCGGGATCCACCACGACGTGGGCCCGGATCGCGGACCGCATCTGCGCCATCGCGGCCGCGGCCGGGACACCGCGGCCCATGACGTCACCGACGAAGAGCACCAGCCGGCCGTCCGGCAGCCCGATGGCGTCGAAGAAGTCACCGCCGACACCGGTGCGGCTCGCCGGGCTGTAGTGCCGCGCCAGGGTCCAGCCCGGGATCGCCGCGGTCAGGTCGGGCAACACGGCGTGCTGCAGCTGCACGGCCGTCTCGTGGGTCTGGCTGTGCAGCTCGGCGTTGTCGATCGCGATGGCACAACGCTGCGCGAGGTCCTCGGCGAACAGGGCGTCGGACTCGGTGTAGGGGCGCCTCGACTCCGCCTTGACCCAGGTGATCGCCCCCAGGGCACGCCCGTGCGCGACGAGGGGGACGACGATCGCGCTGTGCAGCTCGAGGGCACGGGCCATCCGCAGGTGCTCCTCGTCGTGGGCAGCGGCCACCAGCATCTCGTCGGTGATCTCCTGGAGCAGGCTGCGCTGACCGGTCAGCACCACCTCCCACGCGCCGCCGGCCGCATCCGGGTCGGCGGGGTAGCGGCGTTCGAGCTCCAGGGCGAGCTCCACCTTGGCCGGGTCGACGTGCTCGACGGCCAGGCGGCGCAGCCGGCCGTCCTCCAGCAGGTCGATGGCGCAGAAGTCCGCGAAGTCGGGAACGGCCAGGCGGGCCACGCGCTTCAGCGTCTGGCCGTAGTCGAGGCTGCGCGAGAGCTCGGTCGCGGAGTCGGCCAGGAAGCGCACGCGTGCGGCCTGCTCGGCTGCGTCGCGCTGGGAGTCCAGGCGCACGATCGCCTGCGCGCAGGAGTCGGCCAGGATCGCGAAGAACTCCAGCTCGGCGGCATCGAGCTCGCGCACGCCCGGGAAGGTCAGCGTGACCACGCCGAGGGTGCGTCCGAGTGCGTTGATCGGCAGGCCGACCATCGTGCGCGGACCGTCGCTGGCGTGCTCGAGGTAGGGAAAGCGCTCCTCGATCTCCTCGACGCCGCGCATCACGAGCAGCCGCCCGCTGCGCACGACCTCGCCGGCCGGGGTCGGATCGGCCACCGGGAACTTCGACCAGCGCTTCGTGGCACCGTCGAGACCGCCGCGCAGGCCGGCGAGCACCAAGGTGTCGTCGTCGTGCTTCAAGGAGAGCGACGCCACGGTGGCCCCCACCGCGTCGGCGGCCTGGTCGATGACGATCTCGGTCACCGCGTCGATGCTGTCGGCGGTGTTCAGGCCCGCGGCGACCCTGGACAGCCGCCGCAACCGGTCGCCGAGCCGGCGGATCTCCCGCACCTGCTCCCACTCGCCGACCGCGTAGTCGACGATCCACAGCGAGCCGACGATGTCCTCACCGCGACGCAACGGCGTGCAGCTCACCTCGGCGGGCTGGACGGAGCCGTCGACGTGGCGCACGTTGAGCCGCCCCTGCCAGCTGACGCCGTGCAGCGCCTGGTCGATCACCTCAGAGAGCACGCCCTCGTCGCCCTCGGGGAGGATCACGCTGCTCAGGCTGGCCCAGCCCTCCTCGCCCATGGCGCCATGACGCCAGGCCGCGGCGGTGTTGCCGAAGACCACGCGGCCGGTCGTGTCGGTCGCGAGCGCGGGCTCGTTCAGCGCGTGGAGATGCTCGAGCTCGGCGGCCCAAGCAGGCGTCCACGGCGTCGACATTGGGTCATGATGACAGCCAGGTCCGGATGGCACAGGCGAGTGACCGCGGTCACCCCCGGATCGTCTCAACCCCTGAGAGAGCCCATCCAGGACTCGACCTCGTCGGGCTCCCGCGGAAGTGCGGCGGAGAGGTTCGTGGCGCCCTCGGCGGTGACCACCACGTCGTCCTCGATGCGGATGCCGATGCCGCGGAGCTCCTCCGGGACCAGCAGGTCGTCCTCCTGGAAGTACAGCCCGGGCTCGACCGTGAGCACCATCCCCTCCTCGAGGTCGCCAGCCGGGTAGATGCTGGCGTCCGCGGCCGCACAGTCGTGCACGTCCATGCCGAGCATGTGACTGGTGCCGTGCAGGGTCCAGCGCCGGTAGATGCCGCTGTCGGGAGCCAACGCCTCCTCGGCGGAGACGGGCAGCAGGCCCATGTCCTCGAGGCCGTGGGCGAGCACCGACATGGCAGCCTCGTGCGCCGCGCGGAACGCCGCCCCGGGACGTACGGCGTCCAGGCCGGCCTGCTGCGCGGTGAGCACCAGCGAGTAGAGGTCCCGCTGAAGCGGGGTGAAGGTGCCGTCGACCGGCAGCGTGCGGGTGACGTCGGCGGTGTAGAGGGAGGTGGCCTCCGCCCCCATGTCCAGCAGCAGCAGGTCGCCGGGGTTCACCGGGCCGGAGTTCTCGGTCCAGTGCAGCGTGGTGGCGTGCCGGCCACCGCCCACGATCGAGTCGTAGCCGATCTCGTTGCCCATCGTGCGGGCGCGGCGGAAGAAGGTGCCCTCCAGCCAGCGCTCACCGTGCTCGAGCACCCGGTCCCACTCCCGCACGGAGTCCTCGAAGCCGAGCGTGGTGATGTCGCACGCGGCCTGGAGCTCGGCCACTTCCCACTCGTCCTTGACCAGGCGCAGCTCGGAGAGGACACGGGCGAACTCACTGTCGCGGGCGTCGTCGCCCGCGACGAGCTCGTCCACGCGGCGGTCGGCACCGCGGAGCACGCGTGTCTTGGACGCGGCGCCGAGCCGGGCAGGGAGGTCGTCGAGGTGGCGCGTCTCCACGCCGAGGGAGTCGGAGATCTCGCGGAGGGACGGTCGACGCCCGACCCACAGCTCGCCGTACTGCCGGTCACGGAAGAACTCGTCGGTCTCGCGTGGGCTGCGCGGCCGCGCGTAGAGCACCGCCTCGCCTCCCTCGAGCACCAGGACGGCGTCGCTGGTCTGGTTCCCGCAGAGGTAGGTGTGCGCGGTCTCGGCACGGAACCGGTAGTCGGTGTCGTTCGACCGGACCTTGAAGCCGCCCGCGGGGATGACGAGGCGCTCCCCGGGGAACTGCTCACCCAGTCGTTCGCGTCTGGCCGTGGCCCACGGAGTGATCGGGTGCGGGGGCAGATCGAGCTCGCGATCCCCCCATCCGGTGCGCATGAACGCGGAGTAGGCGTCGCTCACGCCCGGGTCGTGGCTCTCGGTGTGCAGCTCCTCGTTGGCGTCGGTCACACGGCCAACTCTACGTCCGGTGTCTCGTTACGCTACGCGCATGTCGGCACGTCGCAGCTCGGCCGTGTTCACCATCGTGGTGGCCGTCGTCATGCTGCTGTGCGCACTCGGGATGGGCTTCCTGCTGCTGCTCTCCGGGGCCCCGACGGCCCTGGTGACCGGCATGATCCTGGCCTCGCTGCCCCTGGCGCCGCTGATCGCGTGCTACCTGTGGCTCGACCGCTACGAGCCTGAACCACGGTCCCTGCTGGCACTCGGCCTGGGATGGGGTGCGTTCGTCGCCACGGCCGCTGCCCTGCTGCTGCAGCTGTTCGAGCCGGTGATCTTCCGCACCACCGACGCGTTCATGGCCACCGTGGTCGCGCCCGTCACCGAGGAGGGGTGCAAGGGGCTGTTCATCCTGCTGCTGCTGTTCTACCGGCGCCAGGAGCTCGACGGCATCCTCGACGGCATCGTCTATGCCGGCATGGTCGGCATCGGGTTCGCCTTCACCGAGAACATCCTCTACCTGACCTCCGCCTACATGGGCTCCGACGGGCAGGCCGGGGGACTGGGCGGAGCAGCCGGCCTGTTCGTGGTGCGCTGCGTGTTCGGGCCCTTCGCCCACCCCTTCTTCACCGCCTTCACCGGCATCGGCATCGGCATCGCGGTGAGCAGCCGCAACCGGGCGGTGCGGGTCCTGGCTCCCCTGGGTGGCTACCTCCTCGCCGTCGCGGCGCACGCGTCGTGGAACGCCTCGCTGATGCTCGACGGCGGCCGCAACGCCGTCGCGACGTACGTCTTCTTGATGGTCCCGGCGTTCCTGCTGCTGCTCGGCTTCGCCGTCTGGTCGCGTCGCCGGGAGGGACGTGTCCTGACCGAGGCGTTGACCGACTGCGCGCAGCGCGGGTTCCTCGACCCCGCTGAGGTCCCGTGGCTCTCCCGCATCCCCGCACGCAGG
>CAWCDX010000004.1:0-39643 GCA_963794435.1 uncultured Actinomycetota bacterium | reverse complement strand
TCGGCACCAGCAAGCAGGTCGGCAACCCCGTCCTCGACCCGCTGTTCCGCACCGTCCGGGCCAACCACCCGAAGGCCGACCTCGCCCTGATCGAGCGCGCCTACGACACCGCCGAGAAGCACCATCGCGGTCAGATGCGCAAGAGCGGCGACCCCTACATCACCCATCCGCTGGCCGTCACCACGATCCTGGCCGACATCGGCATGACCGAGCCGACCCTGGTCGCGGCCCTGCTGCACGACACGGTCGAGGACACGTCGTACACACTGGACCAGCTGCGCACCGACTTCGGTGACGAGGTCGCGCTGCTGGTGGACGGCGTCACCAAGCTCGACAAGGTCAAGTACGGCGAGACCGCGCAGGCCGAGACGATCCGCAAGATGATCGTCGCGATGAGCAAGGACATCAGAGTCCTGGTCATCAAGCTCGCCGACCGGCTGCACAACATGCGCACGCTGCGCTACGTCAAGGCCGAGACGCAGGAGCGCAAGAGCCGCGAGACGCTCGAGATCTACGCGCCGCTGGCCCACCGGCTGGGCATGAACACCCTGAAGTGGGAGCTCGAGGACCTCGCGTTCGCGACCACGCACCCGCGGATCTACGACGAGATCGTCCGCCTGGTCGCCGAGCGGGCGCCCTCTCGCGACCAGTTCCTCGCCGAGGTGATCAGCCAGGTGGAGAAGGACCTGCGGGCCTCGAAGATCACGGCGCGGGTGACCGGGCGACCGAAGCACTACTACTCGATCTACCAGAAGATGATCCACGGCGGCCGTGAGTTCTCCGACATCTACGACCTGGTCGGCATCCGGATCCTGGTCGACGACGATCCTGACTGCTACGGCGTGCTGGGCGTCCTGCACAACCGCTGGAACCCGCTTCCCGGGCGGTTCAAGGACTACGTCGCGATGCCGAAGTTCAACATGTACCAGTCGCTGCACACCACCGTGATCGGCCCGCACGGCAAGCCGGTGGAGATGCAGATCCGGACGGTGTCGATGCACCGTCGCGCGGAGTACGGCGTCGCGGCCCACTGGAAGTACAAGGAGGCCACTCGCAACGGCTCGGACAAGACGGCCGCCGAGAAGCCGCCGACGGACTCCGACATGCAGTGGCTGCGTCAGCTCCTCGACTGGCAGAACGAGGTCGAGGACCCCGGAGAGTTCCTGGACTCGCTGCGCTTCGAGATCAACTCCGCCGAGGTGTTCGTCTTCACCCCCCGCGGCGACGTCATGGGTCTGCCGATGGGCTCGACCCCGGTCGACTTCGCCTACTCCGTGCACACCGAGGTCGGGCACCACACGATCGGCGCCCGGGTCAACGGCCGGCTGGTGCCGCTGGAGTCGACGCTGGAGCACGGTGACGTGGTCGAGGTGTTCACCTCCAAGTCCCCCAATGCGGGGCCCTCCCGCGACTGGCTGACCTTCGTCAAGTCACCACGGGCACGCAGCAAGATCCGGCACTGGTTCACCAAGGAGCGGCGTGAGGAGGCGATCGAGCAGGGCAAGGAGCAGATCGGCCGCCTGCTGCGCAAGGAGGGGCTGCCGCTCAAGCGGGTGATGACCCACGAGTCGTTGACGCAGGTGGCCAACGAGCTGCGCGTCAGCGACGTCACGGCGCTCTATGCGGCGGTCGGCGAGGGCAACCTCGCGGCCCAGACCGTCGTCCGCAAGGTCGTCGAGGTCTCCGGTGGCCAGGACGGCGCGGCGGAGGACCTCGCCGAGGCGGTCACCATCACCCGCCCCCGGCGCCGGCACCCGGCCGCCTCCGACTCCGGGGTCGTGGTGAAAGGCGCGACCGACGTGCTGGTCAAGCTCGCCCGCTGCTGCACCCCCGTGCCCGGAGACGAGATCCTCGGCTTCGTCACGCGCGGCGACGGCATCTCGGTGCATCGCCGCGACTGCACCAACGCCCAGCACCTGTTGAGCCAGCCCGAACGGCTCGCCGAGGTCGAGTGGGCCCCGACCGCACAGTCGACCTTCCTGGTGCAGATCATGGTCGAGGCCCTCGACCGCGCTCGCCTGCTCTCCGACATCACGCTGGTCCTCTCCGACCAGCACGTGAACATCCTCTCGGCCAGCCTGACCACCAACCGCGACCGCGTCGCCCGCAGCAGGTTCGCCTTCGAGATGGGCGACCCGAAGCACCTCGGCGCCATCCTCAAGTCGGTACGCCAGGTCGACGGCGTCTTCGACGCCTACCGGGTCACGCAGTAGGCGGCCCGACGTACGCCACTGTGTGACCGTTTCTTCGCGATGCGCGCGAAGTAACGCGCGCTCTGGCCAGTTTCACTGGTTGGCCGGTGAAACCGGCAACCGGCAGCCGGCAGCCTCAGCTGAACTCCGACGCCGCCTTCTGGGCCATCTCGAGGAACTGGCGTCGGGAGGCGAGGTTCTCCTCGAGCTCCTTGATCTTGCGCTGGTCGCTGGCGGCGCGGGCCTGGTCGAGGTCGGCCTCGATGCCGGCGATGGCGCGCTCGAGCTGTCCGAGCATGTCGTCGGCGCGCGCCGACTTCTCCGGGTCGCTGCGCCGCCACTTGTCATCCTCGACCGAGCGGATCGCCTGCTCGACCTTGCGGATGCGCGCCTCGAGCGGCTTGATCTGGTCGCGCGGCACCTTCCCGGCGGCGTCCCAGCGCTCGGCGATGCCCCGGAAGGTGCGCTTGGCCGACTCCAGGTCGGTGACCGGCACCAGCGCCTCCGCCTCGACGAGCAGCGCCTTCTTCGTCTCGGCGTTGGCCACGAACTCCTTCTCCTGCTCGGCGTTCGCGGCGTCGCGGGCGCCGAAGAAGGCGTCCTGGGCCGCCCGGAAGCGCTGCCAGAGGTCTTCCTCGACGTCGCGCGGCGCGGCTCCGGCCGCCTTCCACTCCTGCATCAGGGTGCGGTAGCGCGTCGAGGTCGGACCCCAGTCCGTGGAGCCGCTGAGCGACTCGGCCTCCTTGAGCAGGCGCTGCTTGACGACCCGGGACTCCTCGCGCTTCTCGTTCAGCTCGGCGAAGTGGGCCTTGCGGTGCCGGGTGTACGTCGTCCGCGCACTGGAGAACCGGTGCCAGAGCTCGTCGTCGCCCTTCTTCTCCAGCCGGGGGAGCGTCTTCCACTCCTCGAGGAGCTCGCGCAAGCGGTTGACGCCGTTGCGCCAGTCCTTGCCCTGCGCGATCTTCTCGGCCTCGGCGGCGATCGCGAGCTTGCGGGTGCGGGAGTCCTCGACGCGCTTGGCCTTCTCGTCGCGGCGCTGACCACGCTGCATCCCGATGATCGGGCCGAGGGCGTCCAGCCGGGCCGAGAGCCCGACGATGTCGCCGACGGCGTTGGGCTCGACGAGCTGGGCAGCGACCTTCTTGATCGACTCGGTGGCCTCGTCCGGGGACAGCGCCCCGGCGTGCACTCGCTGCTCGAGCAGCTGCACCTCGAAGGCGAGCGCGTCGTAGCGCCTGGTGAAGAACGCCAGCGCCTCCTCCGGCGAGCCCTCGGGGTACTGACCCACCGCCCGCTCGCCCTCGGTCGTGCGCACGTAGACGGTCCCGTCGGGGGCTACCCGCCCCCATTCGCTGCTGACCACGAGGTCATCGTACGCACGGCAGGAGCAGCCGCTCGGGGGCCAGTAGGCTGGCTCCTTGTTCGCTGGCCGCCCCACCCCCGAGACCCCCGAGCAGGTGACTCACTCGTGCTGATCGCAGGCTTCCCGGCCGGACCCTGGGGAACCAACTGCTACGTCGCAGCCACCGGTCCGGGCACGGAGTGTGTCGTGATCGACCCGGGGAAGGACGCCGCGGAGGGGGTTGCGCAAGCCGTGCGCGAGCACCGGCTCAAGCCGGTCGCCGTCCTGGTGACGCACGGCCACATCGACCACATGTGGTGCGTGGCCCCGGTCGCCGGGACCTACGACGCCACCGCCTGGATCCACCCCTCGGACCGGCACCTGCTGGCGGACCCGCTGGCGGGGATGAGCGCCGAGACGACCTCGATGCTGCTGGGCGGGAACTACCAGTTCGCGGAGCCCGACCGGGTCGAGGAGCTCACCGACGCGCAGACCCTCGAGCTCGCCGGGCTGCAGCTTCGTCGTGGACCACACCCCCGGACACACGGAGGGCTCGGTCACCTTCCGGACCCCGTACGACGACGCCGCCGAGGTCTCGGAGCTGATGTTCAGCGGCGACCTCCTCTTCGCCGGCTCGATCGGCCGCACCGACCTGCCCGGGGGCGACCACCCGACCATGCTGCGCAGCCTGCGCGAGAAGGTGCTGACCCTGCCCGACGACATCGTGGTGCTGCCCGGTCACGGCGAGCAGACCAGCATCGCGCAGGAGCGCGCCACCAACCCGTTCCTGCTCGACCTGCAGCGCGACGAGCCGGTCGAACCGGTCACCCGGGGGCTGTAGATGGAGCGCCCCACCCCGCTCAGCGGGTTCCCCGAGCTGCTGCCCGCGCAGCGGCAGGTCGAGCAGCAGGTGATCGAGCGGCTCGCGCGCACCTTCGAGCTGCACGGCTTCGCCAGCGTCGAGACCCGGGCGGTCGAGCCGCTGGAGCGGCTCCTGCACGCCGGTGAGACCTCCAAGGAGGTCTACGTCGTGCGCAGGATCCACGACGAGGACGGCGACGCCGCCCGCGCCGCGACCCTGGGCCTGCACTTCGACCTCACCGTTCCCTTCGCCCGCTACGTGCTGGAGAACGCCGGCAAGCTGGAGTTCCCGTTCCGGCGCTACCAGATCCAGAAGGTCTGGCGCGGTGAGCGGCCGCAGGAGGGGCGCTTCCGCGAGTTCACCCAGGCCGACATCGACGTGATCGGCCGCGACACGTTGGCCTTCCACCACGACGTCGAGGTGGCCCGGGTGATGGTCGACGCGCTGCGCGGCCTGGACTTCCTCCCCGGCTTCACGCTGCAGGTCAACAACCGCAAGCTGATCCAGGGCTTCTACGCCGGCCTCGGTGCCCAGGACCTCCCGGCCGTGATGCGCACGGTGGACAAGCTCGACCGCCTTCCGGAGACCGAGGTGCACGCACTGCTGGTGAGCGACGCGGGTCTGTCCCCGGAGCAGGCCGACGCGTGCGTCGCCCTGGCCCGGATCAGCGCCGAGGACGCCTCGTTCGTCCAGCGGGTGCGCGACCTCGGCGTCGAGCACGAGCTCCTTGCGGAGGGGTTGGCCGAGCTCGCGGCCGTCCTCGAGGGGTGTGCACCGCTGGTCTCCGACCGCGTCCGCGTCACCGCCGACCTGCGGATCGCCCGCGGCCTCGACTACTACACCGGCACCGTCTTCGAGACCCGCCTGCACGGCCACGACAGCCTGGGCTCGATCTGCTCGGGAGGGCGCTACGACGCGCTGGCCAGCGACGGGCGTACGACCTACCCCGGCGTCGGCATCTCCTTCGGCGTCAGCAGGACCCTGGTGCCGTTGCTGAACCGCGGTGCGCTGGGGGCCGACCGTGGCGTCCCGAGCGCCGTGCTCGTGGCCGTGGTCGCCGAGGAGAGCCGCGCGGCCAGTGACGCGCTGGCCGAGCGGCTCCGCGGCAACGGTGTCCCCTGCGAGGTGGCGGCGTCGGCCCAGAAGTTCGGCCGCCAAATCCGGTATGCGGAGCGCCGCGGCATCCCGTACGTTCTCTTCCCCGGCTCCGACGACTCGCAGCCCGACCTGTGCGAGGTCAAGGACATCCGCAGCGGTGACCAGACCTCGGTCGACCTCGCCAGCTGGACGCCTCCCGTGGAGGACCTGCGAGCGCGGATCCATCTCGACGAAGCCCCCACCCCGACCCCCGAAGGAAGCACCCGACCGTGATCCGCACCCATGACGCCGGCAGCCTGCGACCCGAGGACGTCGACACCGAGGTCGTCCTCGCCGGCTGGGTGGCCCGACGGCGCGACCACGGGGGAGTGGCCTTCATCGACCTGCGCGAGGCCAGCGGCGTCGTCCAGGTGGTGATCCGCGACGAGGCCGTGGCGCACCAGCTGCGCAGCGAGTACTGCCTCAAGGTCACCGGCACGGTGTCCCTGCGCCCCGAGGGCAACCAGAACTCCCTGCTGCCGACCGGTGCCGTGGAGGTGATCGCCTCCGACGTCGAGGTGCTGAGCGCGGCCGCCCCGCTCCCGTTCCCCATCGACGACCACGTGGACGTCGGCGAGGAGGCGCGGCTCCGGCACCGCTACCTCGACCTGCGACGCAGCGGCCCCAACGCCGCCCTGCGCCTGCGAAGCAAGGTGAGCAAGGCCGCCCGCGACGTGCTCGACGCGCACGACTTCGTGGAGGTCGAGACGCCCACCCTGACCCGCTCCACACCCGAGGGCGCCCGCGACTTCCTGGTGCCGGCGCGCCTGCAGCCCGGCAGCTGGTACGCCCTCCCGCAGAGTCCCCAGCTGTTCAAGCAGCTGCTGATGGTCGCCGGGCTCGAGCGCTACTACCAGATCGCCCGCTGCTACCGCGACGAGGACTTCCGCGCCGACCGGCAGCCGGAGTTCACCCAGCTCGACGTCGAGATGAGCTTCGTCGAGCAGGACGACGTGATCGCGCTGACCGAGGAGATCCTGGTCGCCCTGTGGCGGCTGATCGACGTCGAGCTGCCGGTGCCGTTCCCGCGACTCACCTACGCCGAGTCCATGGCCCGCTTCGGCACGGACAAGCCCGATCTCCGGATGGGCCTGGAGCTCGTCGACTGCACCGGCTTCTTCGCCCAGACGCCGTTCCGCGTCTTCCAGGCGCCGTACGTCGGCGCGGTGGTGATGCCGGGAGGTGCTGCACAGCCGCGCAAGCAGCTCGACGCCTGGCAGGAGTGGGCCAAGCAGCGGGGTGCCCGCGGCCTGGCGTACCTCCTGGTGAAGGAGGACGGCGAGCTCGCCGGTCCGGTGGCCAAGAACATCAGCGACGAGGAGCGCGCGGCCATCGCCGGTCACGTCGGTGCCGAGCCCGGCGACTGCATCTTCTTCGGCGCCGGCCCGGTCAAGAGCAGCCGCGCGCTGCTCGGGGCTGCCCGGCTGGAGATCGGCCGGCGCGGCGGGCTGATCGACGAGGAGGCGTGGAGCCTGCTGTGGGTGCTCGACGCGCCGCTGCTGGAGCCTGCCGCGGAGGCGACCGCCGCCGGCGACGTGGCGGTCGGCGGTGGCCAGTGGACCGCGGTGCACCACGCGTTCACCAGCCCCCAGGATCCCGCGACCTTCGACCAGGACCCCGGCAACGCGCTGGCCTGGGCCTACGACGTCGTCTGCAACGGCAACGAGATCGGTGGCGGCTCCATCCGGATCCACTCCCAGGAGGTCCAGAAACGGGTCTTCGCCCTGATGGGCATCGACGAGGAGGCGGCCCAGCAGAAGTTCGGCTTCCTGCTCGATGCCTTCGCCTACGGGCCGCCGCCCCACGGCGGCATCGCCCTGGGCTGGGACCGGATCTGCGCGCTGCTGAGCGGGGCGGACTCGATCCGTGAGGTGATCGCCTTCCCGAAGAGCGGTGGCGGATACGACCCGCTCACCGGCGCTCCTGCCCCCATTTCCGCCGAGCAACGCAAAGATGCCGGTGTGGACGCCCCGCCGGAGAAGGATTCCGCGCAAGGCGCCCCAGACGCCGAATGACCTCGCGTTTGATCGCACCTTGGTAACGATCCGCGTGATTTTGCGCACGAGGCGTGTCTTCCGGGCCTCCGATGCCTAGTGTCTGGCTGTCCGTCGAGGCTCGAGAATGACCTCGGCACCGTCCGGTAGCGCTCTGGGCGCACCAAGGAGGAATCTCGTGAGAAGAAGTCGAGTGGTCGCCGCAACGTCGGTGGTCGCGGGCCTCAGCGTCGTGCTGGCGGCTTGTGGTGGCACGTCCAGCAACAAGGACGAACAGCAATCGAAGAGTGCGGCCACGTCGCTGAACGTGGGATGGAACCAGCCGTTCTACTCCTACAACGACAACTCTTCGACCGGCAACAACGTCACGAACTCCAACATCAGGTTCATGACGGGCAGCCAGTTCTACTACGAGGACGAGAACTCCGAGGTCAAGACGGACAAGACCTTCGGCACCTACGAGAAGACCAGCGACAACCCGCTCACGGTCAAGTACACCCTGACCTCGGACGCCAAGTGGTCCGACGGCACGCCGTACACCGCTGCGGACCTGCTGCTCGGCTGGGCCGCACTCAGCGGCAACGTCAACACCGTCAGCGGTGACAAGGTCAAGCACGACAAGGCCACCGGTGCCGCAAAGCCGACGGGCAACCAGGTCTACTTCGACTACGCCGGTCTGGCCACGGGCTCGAGCCTCAACCTGGTCAAGGCCACCCCGCAGATCAGCGACAACAACAAGACGCTGACCCTCGTCTACAGCAAGCCGTTCGCCGACTGGCAGTTCGACATGGGCCCGGTGGCACCGGACCTGCCGGCGCACTACATCGCGCAGAAGGCGCTCGGGATCAAGGACGCCACGCAGGGCGACGCAGCCGTCGTCAAGGCGATCCAGACCAAGGACGCCACCGCGCTGTCGAAGATCGCCAACGTCTGGAACACCGGCTTCGACTACACCTCGCTGCCCACCGACAAGGGCCAGTACCTCTCCTTCGGCCCCTACGTGATCAGCGCGATCAAGAACAACAGCTACGTCACGATGAAGAAGAACCCGTACTACAAGGGTGAGCGCAAGCCGGTCTACGACACCGTGACGGTCCGCTTCAACCCCGACGCGAACTCCCAGCTGCAGCAGCTCGGCAACAAGGAGATCTCGCTGATGGACCCGCAGGTCACCACCGACCTGGTCAAGGCGGGCGAGAAGCTCTCCGGCGTCGAGATCCACAAGGGCTACGAGAGCACCTTCGAGCACATGGACCTCGTGCAGAACAACGGCGGGCCGTTCGACCCGAAGAGCTACGGCGGCGACCCCAAGAAGGCGCTCCTCGTCCGTGAGGCCTACCTGCACGGTGTCCCGCGCACCGAGATCGTCGACAAGCTGATCAAGCCGATCGTTCCCGACGCCACGGTCCGTGACTCCTTCCTCCGAGTGCCGGGTACGCCGGGCTACGACCAGGTGGTCGCGGACAACGGTTCGGCCAACTACAAGACGACCGACCCGGCCGAGTCCCTGAAGCTGCTCAAGCAGGCCGGTGTCAAGACTCCGGTCGACGTGCGGCTGATGTACGACAAGACCAACCCCCGCCGCGTGGCCGAGTTCCAGCTCGACAAGCCCGCGCTCGCCAAGGCCGGCTTCAACATCATCGACAACGGCAACGCCGACTGGAGCTCCAAGCTGGGCGACGGCACCTACGACGCGGTGTTCTTCGGCTGGCAGGCCACCACCACGGCCGTGACCGGTGACGTCGCGGAGTACACCACCGGTGGCGGCAGCAACTTCGTCGGGTACTCCAACCCGACGGTCGACAGCCTCTACAACACGCTGAACGCCACGACCGACACGACCAAGCAGCTCCCGATCGTGACCAACATCGAGAAGGAGATGTTCAAGGACGCCATCGGCATCCCGATCTTCCAGTTCCCGGCCGCGGTCATGTGGGACAAGACCAAGCTCACCAACGTGAAGCCCATCGTCTTGTCGCCCACGATGTTCTACGCCTACTACGACTGGAAGCCCGCCGCGAAGTGACCTTCGCAGCCACCAGCTCCGTCTGGTAGCAGTCCACCGGATGGGGTGCCACGACTCAAGGTCGGGGCACCCCATTCCCGGTGTAGCGTGTTGGGATCCCTGCAACCGAGGTCGGGAAATTCTGTAGATGGTCACCTTCTTCGTCCGGCGGTTCTTGACGTCGCTGCTCGTCGTCCTGATCTCCACGTTCGTGATGTACATCCTGGTCGCCGCGTCGATCGATCCGCTGCAGGACCTCGAGACCAGCCGCTCGCCGAACAAGGCGCAGCTGATCCAGAACCGGATCGCGGAGCTCAACCTCGACCAACCGGTCGTGGACCGGTACCTCAGCTGGCTCAAGGGGGTGTCGGGATGCGCCGTCGGGAACTGCGACATGGGCCGCGACTGGGGGATCAACCAGACGGTCACCCATGAGCTCAAGGGCGCGATCGTCACCACCCTCGAGCTGGTCACGGTGGCCACGCTCCTGGCGATCGTCCTCGGCATCGCGGTCGGCCTGATCAGCGCCCTGCGCCAGTACACCGGGTTCGACTACTCGATCACCTTCATGTCGTTCCTGCTCTACTCGCTGCCGGTCTTCTGGGTGGCGGTCCTCGCCAAGACCTTCCTGGCCATCGACCTGAACAACTTCCTGGCCGCTCCACACCTCTCACCAGCGATGATCGCGGCGATCGCGATAGTCCTCGGGCTGCTCTCGGCCCTCGCGCTCGGGGGCGACAGACAACGACGCCTGCGCGCCTTCGGCCTGGTGGCCGGCATCACGGTGCTGCTGGCGATCTACATCAACGTCTCCGACTGGTTCACCACCCCCAGCCGCGGCAACATCGTCAACCTCCTGCTCATCGCCGTGAGCTCGGTCGGGTGGGCCTACGCGATCACGATGCTCAGCACCGGGCTGCGCAACCGGCGCGCCCTGGGAGCCGCGCTGACCGTGGCGGCGCTCGGGGCGGTGCTCTACTTCCCGATGCTGTCCTTCTGGGACGCGGTCTTCGACCACACCAACTGGCTGCTCGTGCTGGGCCTCGGGCTGCTCTCCATCGTGGTGGGCGTCGTGGTCGGACGTCTCTGGGGCGGGCCGGACTGGCGCGCCTCGTCACGGACAGCTGCGCTGACGGCCATCCCGGTCTCGACGATGCTGTTCGTGGACCGGGCGCTGCAGAGCTGGGGGGCCTACGTGAACAACCCGGCGGTGGGTGGTCGACCCTTCGCCACGACGGACTCCTCGACGCCCAACCTCGAGGGCAGCTTCTGGATCCACACCCTCGACCTCTTCGGCCACCTGCTGCTGCCCACGATCTCCCTGATCCTCATCTCCTTCGCCTCCTACACCCGCTACACGCGGGCCTCGATGCTGGAGGTGATGAACCAGGACTACATCCGCACGGCCCGGTCCAAGGGACTGACCGAGCGCACCGTGATCATGCGGCACGCCTTCCGCAACGCGCTGATGCCGCTCGCCTCCATCGTGCCGGTCGACATCATCACCCTGATCGGTGGCGCGATCATCACCGAGACGGTGTTCAACTGGTCGGGAATGGGGCATCTGTTCGTCGACTCCCTGACCCGCAACCAACAGGATCCCGTGATGGCCTACATCCTCATCGTCGCCATCCTGGCGGTGGTCGCGAACTTCGTGGCGGACCTGATCTATGCCGTCCTCGACCCACGGATTCGAGTCGCAGCATGAACGACCCCACGAAACTGCTCGCGAGCGGACACTGCGCGTCGATGGAGCTCACACTTCCGCGGGGGCCCCGATGAGTACTCCTCCCGTCGGGCCTCCTGGAGACCTGCAGACCCTCAGCACGACCGAGACCAACGAGAACGCCATCGAGCTGCGTGAGGTCGAGGGACTCTCGCAGTCGCAGATCGTCCGGCGCAGGTTCTTCCGCCACCGCGGAGCGATCGTCGGCCTCGTCGTACTGCTGCTGATCGTCCTGCTCGCCTACTCCTCGATCGGCATCTGGGGCATCCACGGGTGGTGGAAGTGGCACCCCAACGACCAACCGTCGCTGACCAACGCGGGTGGCAAGCCGACGCTGAGCCTCCCGACCTGGCTCGGCGGTGACGGCTTCGCCATCGGCTCGCACCCCTTCGGCCAGGACGAGCTGGGCCAGGACACCTTCGCGCGGACCATGCGCGGGACCCAGACCTCCCTGGACGTGATGTTCGTGATCGGCTTCGTGGCCGGCGTCCTGGGCATGGTGGTGGGAGCCCTGGCCGGGTACTACCGCGGCTGGCTCGACCAGCTCCTCATGCGGATGACCGACCTGGTCATCACCTTCCCGATCATCGTCATCGGAGCGGTCCTCGGGAAGGCGGTGAGCCACAGCAGCCCGCTGTTGCTGGCGCTCTGCCTCGGGGCGATCACGTGGACGACCCTGGCACGACTGGTGCGTGGCGAGTTCCTCTCCCTCCGGGAGCGTGAATTCGTCGACGCAGCAAAGGTCGCAGGGGCGAGCGACTTCCGGATCATGCGCAAGCACATGCTGCCCAACTCGATGGGCGTCATCATCGTCAACACCACACTGCTGATGTCGACCGCGGTGCTGCTCGAGACCTCGCTGAGCTACCTCGGCTTCGGGGTCCAGGCCCCGAACGTCTCGCTCGGCAAGATGATCGACGACTACCAGACGGCCTTCGCCACCCGCCCCTGGCTGTTCTGGTGGCCCGGCATCTTCATCATCCTGATCGCCCTGTCGGTCAACTTCATCGGCGACGGCCTGCGCGACGCCTTCGACCCGCGGCAGAAGCGGGTCCCCTCGCCCCGGCAGATGGACCGGGCAGCGGAGCGGCAGGAGCGTCTCCGCGACGCCGTCTCGGCAGATCGCGAGCGCCACGAGCCGCACGCCGGACCGGGACAACCATGAGGACCCCGACGTACACCTCAGGTGAGCAGCGGCAGCGCCAGGCTGGCCAGGGCCAGCAGCCCCGCGGCACCGATCAGCGGCCGGTGCCACTCGGTACGGGCGCGGGGCTGCTCCAGCCGCGGATCGTCGAGCCAGCCCGCTCCGCGCAGGGTCTCGAGCCGTTGCTGCACCGCGACGGCGGCAGCGCTGTCGCGTCCCGCGCGGCGGTCGGCACCGGTGGGCGCGGTGACGGCCCAGGCCGTGTACGCGCCGTACGCCGTCCTCAGCTGGAGTCCGTAGCGGCCGTCGACCGTCTCGACGGCCGGCCAGGGGATGTGGATGGTGCGAAGGATGTTCACCATCACCAGGCCCCCGTCGGAGACCTCTACCCGCGGCACCCAGAACACCGCCCAGCCCATCAGGCCGAAGAGCACGAGCGCGGCGCCGTAGCGCGCCAGCGGATCGAGACCACCGGTCACGGCCGAAGCCAGACCGACGACGGCCATGGCCACGATGGCCGCGCCGACGACCTGCATGGAGCGCGAGCGCAGCACCACCGTCTCGCCGTACGGCTCCACCATGCGCACACCCTGACACAACGACCAACCCGTGCGGCCCACTCGGCCCTCCTCGCGAAAGGTCTCCGGTGAGCATCGCCAACGGCAATCCCCCGACAAGTCCGGGGCGGCACTCGCGCCCCGTCGAGGACAACGGTCCGGTCCTCGAGGTCGAGGACCTCAACGTGTCGTTCTGGGTCGACGGCGAGTGGTTCCCGGCCGCCCGGGAAGTGAGCTACTACGTGGACGCCGGCGAGGTCCTCGCCATCGTCGGTGAGTCCGGCTCGGGCAAGACCCAGTCGTCGATGTCCCTGATCGGGCTGCTGCCACCCAACGGCCGCGCCACCGGCAGCGCCAAGCTGAACGGCGAGCAGCTGATCGGCCTCAAGGGGGCGGCGCTGCGGCGGGTGCGCGGCAAGGAGATCGCGGTCATCTTCCAGGAGCCCATGACCGCGATGAACCCCGTCTACACGATCGGTTTCCAGATCGTCGAGACGCTGCGCTCGCACTTCATCATGTCGCCGAAGGACGCCAAGGCGCGTGCCATCGAGCTCCTCACCCTGGTCGAGATCCCCGAGCCCGAGCGTCGCTTCGACGCCTTCCCCCACCAGCTCTCGGGCGGCCAGCGGCAGCGGGCGATGATCGCCCAGGCCCTCGCGTGCGAGCCCAAGCTGCTGATCGCCGACGAGCCGACCACCGCGCTCGACGTCACGGTCCAGGCGGAGATCCTCAAGCTGATGCGCGACCTGCGCGAGCGGGTCAACGCCGGCATCGTCCTGATCACCCACGACATGGGCGTGGTCGCCGACATGGCCGACCGCATCGTGGTGATGCAGAACGGCCAGATCGTGGAGACCGGCACGGCGGACAAGATCTTCAACTCGCCGGAACATCCCTACACCCAGCAGCTGCTGTCCGCGGTGCCGCACTTCGGCACCTTCACGACCGTGGAGCGCACCGAGCCCGCCGCGGCTGACGCCACTCCGCCGCAGCGGGTGATGACGGCCGAGAACCTCGTGATCGAGTACCCCAAGCGGGGCAACCAGCCGGTGTTCAGGGCGGTCGACGAGGTCTCGCTGACGCTGGACGCGGGCGAGGTCCTCGGTCTGGTGGGGGAGAGCGGTTCGGGCAAGACGACCATCGGTCGGGCCGTCGTGGGACTGCTGCCCGTTGCCGGCGGAAGCCTCGAGGTGGCCGGCGTCAACATGGAGGGCGCCAGCGCCAAGGACCTCCGACCGCTCCGCGACCAGGTGGGCATCGTCTTCCAGGATCCCGGCTCCTCGCTCAACCCCCGCTTCCCGATCGGTGAGTCCATCGGCGAGCCGCTGTTCCTCCACCGCAAGCTCAAGGGCAAGGCACTCAACGCCGAGATCGAGCGACTGCTCGACAGCGTGCACCTGCAGCGGGGCTTCCGGAACCGCTACCCGCACGAGCTCTCCGGCGGCCAGCGGCAGCGCGTGGGCATCGCCCGCGCCCTCGCCCTCGAGCCACGGCTGCTCGTGGCCGACGAGCCGACATCTGCGCTCGACGTCTCGGTGCAGGCCAGGGTGCTGGACCTCTTCCAGGAGCTGCAGCGCGAGCAGGGGTTCGCCTGCCTGTTCATCAG
This sequence comes from uncultured Actinomycetota bacterium, assembly GCA_963794435.1. Taxonomy (GTDB): domain Bacteria; phylum Actinomycetota; class Actinomycetes; order Propionibacteriales; family Nocardioidaceae; genus Marmoricola. The sequence goes on along the minus strand of CAWCDX010000004.1, from coordinate 25,078 downwards.
CCACGACCTGGGCGTCGTGGAGATGCTGGCCGACCGGATCGCGGTGATGCACTACGGCAAGATCGTGGAGCTGGGGCCGGCCAAGCAGGTCGTCCAGAACCCGGCGGACCCCTACACCCGCCGGCTCGTCTCCGCGGTGCCCGTGCCGGACCCGGCCGAGCAGCGCCGTCGGCGCGAGGCACGCGACGCCCTGATCGAGCAGGCCGGGGTCTCCTGACACCTGCGCTGACCGGGCGTGACGGCCCCGCTCGGCGGCGTACGACGTGCGGCAATTCCCCGCTCGGCGTCGTACCGCGTGCACGGATACCCCGGTCGGCGAACTAGGGTCGATCACGTGGACGGGCTCTTCGCGTACGACGGTCCCGAGCCGGTCCAGCATGCTGCGACCGGATCGGGGGGGACCCTGTCCGGCAACACCCACGAGTCGGCGCCGCTGGCGGTGCGGATGCGCCCCCGGACCCTCGACGAGCTGGTCGGGCAGCAGCACCTGCTCGCGCAGGGGGCTCCGCTGCGCCGGCTGATCGAGGGTGACCAGCCGATGTCGCTGCTGCTGTGGGGGCCTCCCGGCACCGGCAAGACCACGATCGCTGCCATCGTGTCGCACCAGACCGACCGTCACTTCGTCGAGGTCTCCGCGGTCTCGGCCGGCGTCAAGGAGGTCCGGGCGGCGATCGACAGCGCCCGCACCAGGCTCGCGCGCTCCGGGAACGAGACGGTGCTCTTCGTCGACGAGGTGCACCGCTTCAGCAAGGCCCAGCAGGACGCCCTGCTGCCCGGTGTGGAGAACCGCTGGGTCACCCTGGTCGCCGCCACCACCGAGAATCCCTTCTTCTCGGTCATCTCACCGTTGCTCTCCCGCTCCCTGCTGCTGACCTTGGAGCCGCTCACCGACGACGACGTCCGGGGAGTGCTGCAGGGGGCGCTGAAGGACGAGCGCGGCCTCGACGGCCAGGTCGAGCTCGAGAACGACGCGCTGGAGCACCTGGTGCGGCTGGCGGGAGGCGACGCCCGGCGGGCTCTCACCTACCTGGAGGCCGCGGCGGGCGCGACGCTGTCCAAGGGCGAGACCGTCGTGGACGTCGCCACCACCGAGACCGCAGTGGACCGGGCGGCGGTGCGCTACGACCGTCAGGGCGACCAGCACTACGACGTCGTCAGCGCCTTCATCAAGTCGATCAGAGGATCTGACGCGGATGCCGCGCTGCACTACCTGGCCAGGATGGTCGAGGCCGGTGAGGATCCGCGGTTCATCGCGCGGCGCCTGGTGATCCTGGCCAGCGAGGACGTCGGGCTCGCCGACCCGACCGCACTGACCACCGCGGTGGCGGCCGCCCAGGCGGTCCAGCTGATCGGGATGCCCGAGGCCCGCCTCAACCTGGCGCAGGCGGTGATCCACCTCGCCCTGGCACCGAAGTCGAACGCCGTCATCAAGGCCATCGACGCCGCGAGCGCCGACGTACGAGCCGGCAAGATCGGTGCGGTGCCGGCGCACCTGCGCGACGCCCACTACGCCGGGTCGAAGAAGATCGGGCACGGCAAGGGCTACCAGTACTCCCACGACGCGCCCTTCGGGATCTCCGAGCAGCAGTACGCACCGGACGAGGTGCTCGACGCGACGTACTACCAGCCCACCAACCTCGGCGCGGAGGCCGCGCTGCGCGAGCGCTGGGAGCGGGTCCGTCGGTTGATCCGGGGCAGGTAGGGTCGGGCCCCATGGGATCGCCCCTCCAGGTCGCGGCGGCAGCGGTCGTGCTGCTGCTCGTCGCCGTCGTGCTCGTGGCGGTGCTGCGCAGCCGCGCGGCGTCGCGCCGTGCACTGGCCGCGTCTCGCGCGGAGACCGAGCTGCTGCGCCAGCGCCTCGAGATGCTCGAGGAACGGGCGGAGAGCCTGGAGCGGAACTCAGCCGCAATTGCGAAGACGTTTGCTGAGGATCACGCCTCCTACCTGATCACCGACGCCGGCAGCGAGCGGTCGGAGCCCAACGTCCCGGACCGGGTGGTCCTCAGCGCGACCTTCGGGGAGCCGCTGGTCAAGGTCGTCTCCTTCGGGCACGGCCTGGCCCGCGCACTGTCGCCCGAGACGCGCAACCGGATCTGGTTCGAGATGCGGCGCGAGGTGCGACGTGCCCGCAAGCAGCGCCGCCGGGAGACCAAGGAAGCCTGGCGAGCCATGAGGGCCGAGGAGCGTAAGGCAGCATGATCAACCACCCCACGAAACCGCGGGAGGGACTCGCTGCGCTCGCCTCGACCCCGCTTCCGCGGGGACCCCGGACGTGAGGGGCTTCTGGTTCGCAGCCGGGGCCGGGGTCGGGGTCTACGCCGTGCTCAAGGTCCGCCGTGCTGCCGAGGCCTTCACGCCAGAGGGCCTGCAGGACCGGTTCGCCGCCCTGTCCGTGGGCGCCCACCTCTTCGCCGAGGAGGTGCGTGCCGGCAGCACCGAGAAGGAAACCGAGTTGCGCGAGCGCCTGGGGCTCACGCTTGATGGACCCAAGGCGCTGGAGCCCAGCGCACCGTACGAGCTGGAGGTTGACTGACCGTGGACACCGCCGAGATCCGACGCCGCTTCGTCGCGCACTTCGAAGCCGCCGGTCACCAGGCTGTGCCCTCTGCGTCCCTCCTGGTGCCGGACCCGACGCTGCTGTTCGTCAACGCGGGCATGGTGCCGTTCAAGCCCTACTTCCTGGGCGAGGAGACGCCGCCCTGGCCGCGCGCCACCAGCGTGCAGAAGTGCATCCGGACCCCCGACATCGAGGACGTCGGCAAGACCACCCGGCACGGCACGTTCTTCGAGATGTGCGGCAACTTCAGCTTCGGCGACTACTTCAAGGAGCGGGCCATCGAGCTGGCCTGGGACCTGGTCACCAAGCCGCTCGCCGACGGCGGCTGGGGCCTCGAGGAGAGCCGGCTGTGGCCCTCGGTGCTGCAGGGTGACGACGAGGCGCTGCACCTGTGGACCAAGGTCACCGGCCTCCCCGAGGACCGCGTCGTCAAGCTGGGCCGCAAGGAGAACTACTGGTCGATGGGCGTGCCGGGGCCCGGCGGCCCGTGCTCGGAGATCCTCTACGACCGCGGTCCCGAGCACGGCCCCGAGGCCGACTGGGCCGCGATGGGCACCGACATGGCGCCCGAGCTCGAGGACCGCTACCTGGAGATCTGGAACCTCGTCTTCATGCAGGACGAGCTCTCCGCCGTACGCTCCAAGGCCGACTTCGACATCGCTGGCGCGCTTCCGAAGAAGAACATCGACACCGGCATGGGCCTCGAACGCGTCGCGTTCCTCCTGCAGGGCGTGGAGAACATGTACGAGGTCGACGTGATGTTCCCGGTCATCCAGAAGGCCGAGGAGCTCACCGGGCGCAAGTACGGCGCGAGCCATGACGACGACGTCCGGTTCCGGGTGGTGGCCGACCACGTCCGCAGCTCGATGATGCTGATCGGTGACGGCGTCACGCCCGGCAACGAAGGACGTGGCTACGTGCTGCGCCGGCTGCTGCGTCGGGCGGTGCGCTCGATGCGGCTGCTCGGCTACGAGGACCGTTCACTTCCGGAGCTGCTCCCGGTGAGCCGCGACAAGATGGGCGAGACCTACACCGAGCTGCACCGCGACTGGGACCGGATCTCCACGGTCGCCTTCGCCGAGGAGGACGCGTTCCGGCAGACGCTGCGCACCGGCACCACCATCTTCGACACCGCCGCTTCGCAGGTGCAGTCCTCGGGCGGCACGCAGCTGCCGGGTGACCAGGCGTTCGCCCTCCACGACACCTACGGCTTCCCGATCGACCTGACCCTGGAGATGGCCCAGGAGAAGGGCCTCTCGGTCGACGAGGAGGGCTTCCGCCGGCTGATGAACGAGCAGCGGGAGCGTGCCCGCGCCGACGCGAAGTCGAAGAAGGGCCAGCACACCAACGCGGGCTTCTACCGCGACATCGCCGACAGCCTCGGCCGTCGCGTGGAGTTCACGGGGTACGACGAGATCGTCAGCGAGGGCGAGGTTCGTGGCCTGGTCGGCGACACGGGTGCGGTGGAGTCGGCGAGCCAGGGCGACGACGTCGAGCTGGTCCTCGACCGGACCGCGTTCTACGCCGAGGGCGGCGGGCAGCTCGCCGACCAGGGAGTCATCGAGCTCGAGAACGGTGCCCGGCTGGAGGTCTACGACGTCCAGTCGCCGATCTCCGGGCTGATCGTGCACAAGGTGCGGGTGCTCGCCGGCGAGGTCACGGTCGGAGACCGCGCCCAGGGGCTGGTCGACATCGAGCGGCGCGCCTCCATCAGCCGCTCCCACACCGCCACCCACATGGTCCACAAGGCGTTCCGCGAGGCCCTCGGCGAGACTGCCACCCAGGCCGGGTCGGAGAACTCACCGGGGCGCTTCCGCTTCGACTTCTCTGCCACCGGAGCGATCCCGCAGTCCTCGATGCACGACGTCGAGGCGCGGGTCAACGACCTGGTCATGGCCGACCTGCAGGTCTACGCCGAGACGATGACCCAGGACGAGGCGGTCAGGTCCGGTGCGATGGCCCTGTTCGGCGAGAAGTACGGCGACGAGGTGCGTGTCGTCTCCGTCGGCGACTGGGCGCGCGAGCTCTGCGGCGGCACGCACGCCCACAGCTCCGGTCAGCTCGGTGTCGTCAAGCTCCTCGGCGAGAGCTCCATCGGCTCCGGCGTACGCCGCGTCGAGGCCCTGGTGGGCGGTGACGCCTACCGCTTCCTGGCCCGGGAGCACCTCCTGGTCGCCCAGCTGACCGAGGCGCTGAAGGTGCGGCCCGAGGAGCTGCCCGAACGGGTCGAGGACCTCGTCGAGCGGCTGCGGGTCGCGGAGAAGGAGATCGAGCAGGTCAGGCTCCAGCAGCTGCTGGCCGGCGCCGGGCAGCTGGCGGCGTCCGCCCAGGACGTCCACGGCACCTCCTTCGTCGGGCACGAGGCGACTGGTGCGGGCGGCGGTGACGTGCGTCGGCTCGCGCTGGACATCCGGGGCAAGCTGCCGGCCGAGCGTCCCGGCGTCGCGGCGATCGTGGGTTCGTCCAACGGCAAGCCCTCGGTCGTCGTCGCGGTCAACGACGCCGGCCGGGCCGCGGGGATCTCCGCCAACACCCTGGTGCGGGCCGCCTCGGAGGTGCTCGGCGGCAAGGGCGGCGGCAAGGACGACGTGGCCCAGGGCGGCGGAGCGGACGCGGGTCGCGCGCAGGAGGCGCTGGCCGCCATCCGCCAGGCGCTCGCAGGCTCGTAGGTCGATGCCCGACGAGCTGCGCGGCGTACGCCTCGGGATCGATCCCGGCGACGTCCGCATCGGGGTCGCGGCCAGCGACCCGGACGGCATCCTGGCGACCCCGGTGGAGACCGTCACTCGCGGCGCGGGCGACCTCGAGCGGCTGGCGGCCCTCGCCTCGGAGACGGCCGCGGCGTGGGTCTACGTGGGATTTCCTCGCTCGATGTCCGGGGGCGAGGGACCGGCGGCCGGTAAGGTGCGAGCGTTCGCGCGTGAGCTGGCGACCCGGATCCGGCCGGTGCCGGTCAGCCTGTGCGACGAACGCCTGAGCACCGTGACCGCCGAGGGGCAGCTGCGGGCGCAGGGCCGCAAGGGCAGGAAGCGCCGAGCGGTGGTCGACCAGGCCGCCGCGGTCGTGATCCTGCAGGGAGCCCTCGAGCGTGAGCGGCAGACCGGCCGCCGTGCCGGCGAGCCGGTAGCGCCCGGGAGCACGAGCCAGGGACGGAACGACGCGTGACCGATCTGGACGACGACAGGGCCTACGTGCCTGACGAGACAGACGAGGAGCACCACGAGCACCACCGGTCCCGGCCGCTGCGCGGCTGCCTGCCGGTGCTGGTGGCGCTGGTGGTGATCGCGGCCGCCGTCTTCTTCGGTGGCCGCTGGGTGGTCGGGCAGGTCGGCTCGCGCCTGGGCTCCGCACCGGACTACCCGGGTCCCGGGACCGGCTCGGTGGTGGTCGAGGTGAAGACGGGCGCCACGTCGACCATCATCGGTCGTGAGCTGAAGGCGCACGGGGTGGTCAAGAGCGTCGATGCGTTCAACGACGCCGCCCGCTCCAACGACAAGGCGCGCAACATCCAGGTCGGCTTCTACCGGCTCAAGAAGCAGATGAAGGCCTCCGAGGCCCTCGACGTGCTCGTCGACCCCGCCAACCTGATGCAGAACATCGTGGTGGTGCCCGAGGGGGCGCGCGTGCGCAACATCGTGGCGACCATCGCGGCGAAGACCGACATCCCGCGGCGCGACCTCACCAAGGCCCTGGCCAACCCCGCCTCGATCGGGCTGCCGGCGGAGGCGAAGGGGAACCCCGAGGGATATCTCTACCCCGCGACCTACTCGGTGCCGCCGAACCAGACAGCGGTCGGCCTGCTGCGCCAGATGGTCGACAAGAGGCTCGAGTCCGAGAAGCTGCAGGGGCTCGCGGCGGCGTCCGCGAAGCTCGGCTACACGCCCGAGCAGATCCTCACCGTGGCCAGCATCCTGGAGTACGAGGCCAACCGCACCGAGGACTACCCGAAGGTGGCGCGGGTGCTCTACAACCGCCTCGACCGGGGCCTGCCGCTGCAGCTCGACTCGACGGTGGCCTACGTCAGCGGCCGCTCCGGAGACGTCTGGACGACCCCCGCCGAGCGGGGCAACAGCTCGGAGTACAACACCTACAAGCACACCGGCCTCCCGCCCGGGCCCATCGGATCGCCAGGGGAGGAGACGGTCAAGGCGGCCCTGCACCCCGCCCAGGGGAACTGGCTGTACTTCCTGCCCGACTTCGAGAAGCACACCACGCTCTTCTACGACAAGGACGGTCCCCAGCGGCAGGCCGACCTGCAGCGGATCAAGGACTACTGCGTGAAGACGCAGAAGTGCTGAGATCGAGCCGGGTGTGGTGACCCGCTGCGCCGTCCTCGGTACGCCGGTGCAGCACTCGCTGTCGCCGACCATGCACCGCGCGGCGTACCGCCAGCTCGGCCTGGAGTGGACCTACGAGGCCATCGAAGTCGTGCCGGAGGGACTTCGCGCGTTCCTCGACGACCTCGACGAGAGCTGGCGGGGCCTGTCCCTGACGATGCCGTTGAAGCGGACCGTCGTACCCCTGCTGGACGGCCTGGACGAGCACGCGCGGCGCTCGCGCGCGGCGAACACCGTGCTGCTGACGGGTGAGCGACGGCTCGGTTTCAACACCGACGTGCCCGGGGCCGCGACCGCCCTGGCGGCCCATCTCCACGACCCGGTCGACTCGGTCGTGGTGCTGGGCGGCGGAGCCACGGCGACCTCCGTGCTGCTGGCCCTGGCCGACCGCGGGTGCAAGGAGGCGCGGATCGTCGTCCGGGACCCGGCTCGTGCAGCGGAGACGGTCGCGACGGTCAGCGCGCACCCGACGCCGCCGGACCTGGAGGTCGTCGCCTTCGAGCAGCTGGGGTCGGTCGACTGCGACCTCGTCGTCTCGACGATCCCCCCGGCCGCCCAGACGTCGCAGGTGGTGGCGGCGTGCGCCGCGGTCCCTGCGGTCTTCGACGTCGTCTACGACCCGTGGCCCACACCGCTCGCGCAGGCGGCCCGGGACTCCCGGCGGACGTTCATCTCCGGGATCGAGCTGCTGGGCTACCAGGCCGAGCTGCAGGTGCAGATCATGACGGGACGCCCGGTCGACGCAGGCGTGCTGATCGCCGCCGCCACCGAGGAGCTGGAGCGCCGCGTTGTGGAGAACGGCCCGCGCGGGCTCCAGGCCCCCTAACCTGCGGGCGTGGACTCCTCACAGCTGATCGCGGCCGGGCTGTGTGCGGTGCTGTGCGGCGCGCTGGGCTGGGGCGTGCCGGCGTTGATCGCCCGGATCCCGGAACCTGAGCCCGAGCCAGACTCCGAACCTGAGTCCGATCCGGGGCCCGAGCAGACGCCGCAGGAGCCCGAGGGGGAGCGGGCGCTGTTCTCCACCGAGCTGCCGCCCGCACCGCCCAAGGAGCTCTACGCCGACATCGCCACGCGTCCGCGGTTGGCGCTCTGGTCGGCGCTCGCGGGCCTGCTGGCCGGGGGCGGGATCGGAGCCGCAGTGGGCTGGTCCGGGGCGCTGGTCTACCTGGTGCCGTTCGTCCCGGTGGGCGTGGCCTTGTTCGTGGTGGACTGGCGCACGACGCTGCTGCCCAACTGGATCATCAAGCCGGCCTATCCCGCGCTCGTGGTCCTGATCCTGGTGGCGGCCCTGCTCGACCGCGACCTGTCCTCCCTCGAGCGCGCCGTGTGGGGATGGCTGATCATCGGCGGCTGGTTCCTGGTCTTCTGGCTGATCACCCGTGGTGGCGGGTGGGGCTACGGCGACGTACGCCTCTCCGGCCTGCTCGGCCTCGCGCTGGGCTACCTGGGCTGGGCCGAGACGATCGGCGGGCTGCTCCTGATCTTCCTGTGCGGCGCCGCCGGTGCCGTGATCGTCGCGGTGACGCGGCGTTCGATGCGAGCCCGGTTGCCCTACGGGCCCTACATGCTGGTGGGCGCCTGGTTGGGGATCGTGCTCGCCCCCTCCTTGGCCACCGGACTGGGTTACCAGTAAGAAGCGTCCCGAGCCCTGCATGGAAGACTGTGGCGCATGCTGCGCTGGCTCACGGCGGGGGAGTCCCACGGCCCGCTGCTCACTGCGATCCTCGAGGGCATGCCCGCCCACGTGCGGGTGACCTCTGGCGACGTCGCCGACGCCCTGGCCCGGCGCCGCCTCGGCTACGGCCGCGGGGCCAGGATGAAGTTCGAGCAGGACGAGGTGCGCCTGACCGGCGGGGTCCGCCACGGTGAGACGCAGGGCGGCCCGGTGGCGATCGAGATCGGCAACACCGAGTGGCCCAAGTGGGAGAAGGTGATGAGCGCCGATCCCGTCGACCCCGCAGAGCTCGAGGGGCTGGCCCGCAACGAGGCGCTCACCCGGCCGCGGCCCGGGCACGCCGACCTGGTCGGCATGCAGAAGTACGGCTTCGACGAGGCCCGACCCGTCCTGGAGCGTGCGTCCGCCCGCGAGACGGCTGCCCGCGTCGCCCTGGGGCGGGTGGCCACCGCGTTCCTGGAGCAGGCGACCGGCGCGCGGCTGGTCTCGCACGTCATCGAGCTCGGCGGCGTCCGCGCTCCCGCGGGGTCGGTGCCGGAGCCCGACGACGTGGGCCGGCTCGACGACGACCCGGTGCGCTGCCTGGACCCCGACACCGCGAAGCTGATGGTCGAGCGCATCGACCAGGCCCACCGCGACGGCGACACCCTCGGCGGGGTGGTCGAGGTCGTCGTCCACGGCCTGCCGCCGGGACTCGGCTCCCACGTGCACTGGGACCGCCGGCTCGACGCCCGGCTCGCCGGTGCTCTCATGGGCATCCAGGCGATCAAGGGCGTCGAGGTCGGCGACGGCTTCGAGCTCGCGGCCACGCCCGGCTCGCTGGCCCATGACGAGATCGTCTCGGAGGACGGCGCCTTTCGTCGTACGTCGGGACGGTCGGGCGGTACCGAGGGCGGGATGTCGACCGGCGAGGTGCTGCGCGTACGGGCGGCGATGAAGCCGATCGCCACCGTGCCGCGTGCCCTGCGCACCGTCGATGTCGCCACCGGCGAAGAGGCCGTGGCCCACCATCAGCGCTCGGACGTGTGTGCGGTCCCGGCCGCCGGGATCGTCGCGGAGGCGATGGTGGCGCTGGTGCTGGCCGACGCGGTGCTGGAGAAGTTCGGCGGCGACTCGGTGACCGAGACGCGCCGCAACGTCGAGGGGTACCTGGACACCCTGAGGTTTCGATGACCGCTCCGACGACGAACCGCCCTCGGGTGGTGCTCGTCGGCACGATGGGAGCCGGCAAGACGACCGTCGGGCGGCGCCTGGCTCGGAGCTGGGGGATCGGGTTCCGTGACACCGATGCCGACATCGAGGCAGCCGAGGGGCGGACGGTGCCCGACATCTTCGTCGACTCCGGCGAGGCGCACTTCCGGGCTCTCGAGCGGGCGGCGGTGGCCGAGGCGCTCGGCACCCATGAAGGGGTCCTCGCGGTGGGCGGAGGCGCGGTGCTCGATCCGCGCACCCAGGAGCTCCTCGAGGGTCACTGCGTGGTGTTCCTGCGGGTGGGACTCGCCCAGGCCGCCGACCGCGTCGGCCTGGGGGTCTCGCGCCCGCTGCTCCTCGGCAACGTGCGCGGCCGGATCAAGCAGCTGATCGACGAGCGCACCCCGGTCTACGAGTCGGTCGCCACCCATGTCGTGGACACCGACAGCCTCGACGTCGACGAGGTCGTCAAGGCAGTCCAGGAGGTGCTGGAGTGAGCGGACCGACCACCATCCGGGTGGCCACGGCGGCGCCGTACGACGTCGTGGTGGGGCACGGCGTGCTGGACGCGCTGCCCGGCATGCTCGGCGACGGCGTACGCCGGGTCGCCCTCGTGCGTCCCGAGAACCTCGACCTCGGCTTCGAGACACCCGGACTCGAGCTGGTCGTGCCGGTGGGTGAGGCGGCCAAGACGGCCACGGTGGTCGCGGAGTGCTGGGAAAAGCTGGGAGCCGCGGGATTCACCCGCTCCGACGCGATCATCACCCTCGGCGGAGGGGCCACCACCGACGTCGGTGGCTTCGTGGCGGCGACGTGGCTGCGCGGCGTCCGGGTGGTGCACGTCCCGACCACCTTGCTGGGCATGGTCGACGCCGCGGTCGGGGGGAAGACCGGGATCAACACCAGCGCCGGGAAGAACCTCGTCGGGGCCTTCCACGAGCCCGCCGGCGTGATCTGCGACCTGGACCTGCTGAGGACGCTCCCGCGCGAGGAGATGGTCGGTGGTCTCGGCGAGGTGATCAAGTGCGGCTTCGTCGCCGACCCGGAGATCCTGAGCCTCGTGCGGTCCGACCCCACCGGCGCTCTCGACCCGAGCGGGCCGGTGCTGCGAGAGCTCGTGGAGCGTGCGATCCGCGTCAAGGCCGAGGTCGTGGCGGGTGACCTCAGGGAGACCGGCGGCGTGGGCGGCCACCCCGGTCGCGAGGTGCTCAACTACGGGCACACCATGGGTCACGCGATCGAGCGGGCGACCGACTACTCGATGCGCCACGGTGAAGCGGTCGCCCTCGGGATGGTCTACGTCGCCGAGCTCGCCAGGCTGGCGGGTCGTCTCGACGAGGAGACCGCTGCCCTCCACGCGGAGGCGCTCGCCGGCGTGGGCCTTCCGACGCACTGGGACGGTGCGTCGTTCGAGGACCTGCTGGTGACGATGCGCGTGGACAAGAAGTCGCGCGGGGACCGGCTCCGCTTCCTCGTCCTGGACGGGCTCGCCCTCCCTGGGATCCTCGAGGCGCCCGACGAGGAGCTCCTGCGGGCGGCGTACGACCACCTGAGCGGAGGCACCAGATGAAGGCGGTCCCTGAGGAGGGCCGGCAGGGCCCGTCTGGAAGGGTCCTGGTCCTCAACGGGCCCAACCTGGGGCGGCTCGGCCGCCGCCAGCCCGAGGTCTACGGCACCACCACCCACGACGAGCTGGCCGCGATGTGCGTCGACTGGGGTCGCGGTTACGGCCTCGAGGTCGAGGTGCGCCAGACCAACCACGAGGGCGAGCTGCTCGACTGGCTGAACCAGGCCGCCGACGAGGAGACCCCGGTGGTGCTCAACGCAGGGGCGTGGTCGCACTACTCCTACGCCCTCTTCGACGCCTGCGCCCAGCTCACGGCACCCCTGGTCGAGCTGCACATCAGCGACCCGGCCGCGCGTCCCGAGGAGTTCCGGCACCACTCGGTGATCACGCCGCACGCCGCTCGCGAGATAGTCGGGCACGGGATCGACGGATACCGCCAGGCACTGGAGTTCCTGGCGGGGGCCAGCTGAACCGTCGTCCGTTCCGGGTGAGGACACGGGGCCGGGGGACTGGGACCGTGACAGGGCGATGAGCGACAACCAGAGGAGCGTCCTCGGGCGGGTGGCCGGTCGGCTGACCGACCGCGCGCTCGACGTCGTCGACGTCCAGGTGGTGCTCGACCACGTCGACATCGAGGCGCTGCTCGACCGGATCGACCCCGACCGGCTGCTCGATCGGATCGACATGAACCGCCTCCTCGACCGCATCGACCTCGAGAAGGTGCTCGCGCGGGTCGACATGAACGCTCTGCTCGCCGAGGTCGACCTCGAGGCACTGGTACGCCGCTCCGGGGTCCCCGACATCGTCGCCGAGAGCACCGGACGGATGGCGGGCTCGGTGCTCGACGTGGCCAGGCGCCAGCTCGCCGGGCTCGACACCGTCGTCGACCGGTTCGTCGACCGGCTGATGCGCCGCCCGGCCGGGTCGCGGCCCAGTGCACCGCCGCTGCTGCGAGAGCCGATGCCGTGAGCACTCTCGGCCGCCTCACCGTCACCGGGCACTACGCCGGTCCGCTCACCCGGTTGGCGTCGGCCATCCTCGACGTGGGCGTGATCCTGGTGGCCTACACCCTCACGCTGTCGGGGCTGCAGTTCCTGAGCAAGACCTTCTTCGGTGACCGGATCAACGCCGACCATGCCGGTGTCCTGGGGGCGGTGGCGCTCGCGTTGTGGGCCTTCGCCTACACCTACACCTCGCTCGTCGTGGCCGGCCGGACGGTGGGCAAGGGCCTGGTGGGTCTGCGGGTCGTGACCAGGGAGGGGGCGACCCTCGGTGGTCGGGCCGCGTTCGTGCGCACGCTGGTGCTCCCGGTGAGCATCCTGTGCTTCGGCCTCGGGCTGGTCGGGATCGTCTTCGGGCGCGAGCACCGGGGGTGGCACGACCAGGCCGCCCACACCTGCGTGGTCTACGACTGGGGAGCGCGCACCGCCCAGCTGCCGGGCCCGCTGACCGAGTTCCTGGCGCGCCACCAGGCGCAGCCCGACAACGTGCTGCCTCCGTCGTCCTGATCGAAGCGTCGGCCATCGGGTACGTGGTCTCGGTGCGAGAAGGCGTGCTCCTGGACGCGACGGCGAACCCCCTCGCCCGCGAGGCCACCGAGCGGGTCCGCGAGCTCGTCGAGCGCGGAGCTCCCAGCCCGGGCGCCGCACTCGACCTGGCCGTCGAGCTCGGTCAGCGCGCCCCGCGGCCGGCGGAGGGTCACACCGCCGCCCTGTGGGGGCTCCTGGCCAGCCTGGGCGCGGCCGACCTGACGGTCGCGCGCGTCCTGGAGCCGCACCTCGACGCCCTCACGATCCTGCACGAGGCGTGGCGGCTCGGGGTGGCCCCCGACCAGTTCTGGCCCGACGACGCCACCTGGGGCGTCTACGCCGCCGAGGGCGGCGCCGGACGTCTGCAGGGGCGTCGTGACCCGGCCGGTGGGTGGCGCCTCGACGGTCCCAAGCCGTGGTGCTCGCTGGCTGGTGAGGTCAGCCACGCCCTGGTCACTGCCTGGGTGGAGGACGGTCGGCGCCTGTTCGCCGTGGCCCTGCGCCAGCCGGGGGTGGTCGTGCACGCCGACGAGGACTGGGTCTCTCGCGGGCTCGCGGCGGTGACCAGCACCGGTCTGCGCTTCTCGGAGGTGCCGGCGGAGCCGGTCGGGGACGTGGACTGGTACCTCCGCCGTCCCGGCTTCGCCTGGGGTGGTGGCGGGGTCGCGGCCATCTGGTTCGGCGCCGCGGTGGCACTGGGCCGGCGCTTGTACGACGCCACGCAGGCCCGGCCTCCCGACCAGGTGGCGCTGGCCCACCTGGGCGCCGTCGACGCGGCACTCGCTCGTGCGCGGGCGCTGCTGCTCGAGGCTGCTCGCCTGGCCGACCATGGAGTCGACCCGGCGCAGGCCGACCTGACCTGTCAACGGGTGCGCCAGGTGGTCGCCGACACGGCTCACGAGGTCCTCGACCGCGTCGGTCGCGCCCTCGGCCCCGCCCCGCTCACCACCGAAGAGGCACACGCCCGCCGCGTCGCGGATCTCCAGGTGTACCTCCGCCAGCACCACGCCGAGCGCGACCAGGCCAGGCTGGGCGCGACCGCGCTGGTCGCGGCGAGCACGCCCGAGGTGTGGGCCTGGTGGTGACCCCTAGGTGACCAGGGTCCGGCGGAAGAAGGCCAGCACCTCGTCGACGCCCTCCTGCTGGCGGTGCTCGGTCAGGGTGCCGTGCTTCTTGCCCGGGAACTCCACCTTGATGAACGCGTCCCCGAGCTCCGTGGTCAAGGTCTCGAACCTCTTCCCGACGGCGGGGTCGCCCGCGTAGCGCAGGCCGAGCACGGCGCACCCGCCCGCGGCGCGCTCCTTGACCGTCGCGAGATCAGCCGGGCTGAGGTTGAGGTCGCGCGACCGCTTCGGGCTGACCGCGAACGGCGCCGAGGGCTGTGCGAGCACGGGAGCCGCCACGGCGGTGTCGACCATCATCGCCAGCGCGAACCCTCCGGTGAAGCACATCCCGAGCGCGCCGACACCGGGTCCGCCCAGCTCTGCGTGCAGCTCGCGGGCCAGGCTGCGCAGCCATCCGGCGACCGGGGTGGTCACGCCGGTCGCGAGCTTGGTGAACTCCCTGCTCACGCAGACCCGGGCGAAGGTCTCCGCGACGTAGGGCAGGGTCATCTTCCGCGCCGGCGTACCGAACAGGTGGGGCATCACCACGGTGAAGCCCGCCGCGACGACCTCCTCGGAGAAGGCGATCACCTCCGGGGTCATCCCAGGGATCTCGTGGATGATCACCACGCCCGGCCCCGAGCCCTTGCGGTACGTCGGGCGGGTCGTGCCTTCGAAGGCGTGCTCGCCCGCGGTCCAGGTCTCCAGTGTCGCCTCGCTCATAGGGGGATCCTGCCAGCAACCGGTGAGGACGGGCGTGGAAGGCTGCGGCGGTGAAAGCCTTTCGCTGTCGTGTGTGCCAGAACGCCCTGTACTTCGAGAACTCCCAGTGCGTCTCGTGCGGGAGCAGGCTGGGCTACTCGAGGCAGGAGCGGGCCATCGTGCCGGTCGAGGCCGGCCGCTACGTCGACGCCGAGGGCCAGGACTGGCACGTCTGCCGCAACCTGAAGCTCTCGGGATGCACCTGGCTGACCGCGAGCGAGGGCGGCCAGTGCCTGGCCTGCGACCTGACCCGCACCCGGCCCAACGACGCCGACGCCGAGGGCCTGGCGGCCTTCCCGGTGGCCGAGCGGGCCAAGCGGCACCTCGTCCACGAGCTCGAAGGACTGGGTCTCCCGGTCGTGCCGAAGTGGGTCGACGAGGAGAACGGTCTGGCCTTCGACCTGCTCAGCAGCGCTGACGAGAACGTCGTGATCGGGCACGCCAACGGGGTGATCACCATCGACCTGGCCGAGAGCCGGGCCTCGCACCGGGAACGTCTGCGTGAGGAGCTGGGCGAGCCCTATCGCACCATGCTGGGCCACTTCCGTCACGAGTCGGGCCACTACTACGACTGGCAGCTGGTGGAGAACGAGCGTCGCACGGCCTACCGCGAGCTGTTCGGCGACGAGACGGCGAGCTACCAGGACGCGCTCTCGCGGCACTACGACCAGGGTCCACCGGCGGGCTGGGAGGCGTCCTACATCTCGGCGTACGCCACGATGCACCCGTTCGAGGACTTCGCGGAGACGTGGGCGCACTACCTGCACATCTGCGACACCATCGAGACCGCCTCGGAGTACGGCCTCACGACCGTCGGGGCGATCGACTCCTTCCAGCACTTCGGCGACGTCGTCGCCGGGATCTGGATCCCGCTGAGCGTGGCGCTGAACATGATCAACCGGAGCATGGGCCATGACGACCTCTACCCGTTCGTCATCCCGGCCCCGGTCCGGGACAAGCTCGACTTCGTGGCGTCGACGACCCGGGTCAGGCAGGCGTGAGCAGGCAGTCGGCGAGCACGGCGGCACCGTGGCGGTCGCCGTCACCGGCGATCGTGGCGGAGGCCACGACGCCCTGATCGGTGCGCCAACCACGCACCCGGATCGTCTCCCCGGGGAAGACGACGCCGGCGAACCGGGCGGTGAACCCGCGCACCGCCGCGGCGTCGCTGTCGAGGAGCTCTTCGGTCAGGGTGCGCAGCACGATGCCCCACGAGCACAGCCCGTGCAGGATCGGCGCCGGGAACCCTGCCCTCGCGGCGAACCCCGGGTCGGCGTGCAGCGGGTTGCGGTCGCCGCAGAGCCGGTAGAGCAGGGCCTGCTGCGGCGTCACGTCGTACGTCGCGTCGCATTCCGGCGCCTGGTCGGGGATCTCGACGCTC
This sequence comes from uncultured Actinomycetota bacterium, assembly GCA_963794435.1. GTDB lineage: Bacteria > Actinomycetota > Actinomycetes > Propionibacteriales > Nocardioidaceae > Marmoricola. The sequence goes on along the minus strand of CAWCDX010000004.1, from coordinate 8,976 downwards.
TCGGAGCTGCCGCGATCGCCGCCCCAACCTCCCTCGCCGCGCACGAAGATCGAGGAGCGCACCGTCCACAGCGGTTCACCGTCGGCGGCGACTGCCCGCCCCTCCTGCCAGATGACCGCCGCCTTGCCCTTGTCCCAGACGTCGGTGATCCGAGTGTGCAGCGTGGCCGAGCCGAAGGTGGGGATGGGCTCGTGGACCTCGATCGACTGGCTGCCGTGCACCACCTGCGCGAGGTCGATCGTGCAGCCGGGCAGGTCGAGGGGTGGTGGGTCGGTCTCGTGGAAGCTCGGCACCACGACCCCGAAGCTCGGCAGCACCTGGAGCTCGTCGTTGTCGAGGGTGTAGCGCAGCGCGACGGGATCCACCTGCGAGCCCGGCCGCGCCCCCGCACCGATGCCCAGGTGGTAGAGCAGCACGTCCGAGCTCTCCCACGAGAAGGTGCGGTCGGGGAGCTGGGCGCCGATCGCCACATCCGGGTCGATGGGCATCAGGCAGTTCCCTTCGAGATGTCTTCCGCGGCGAGGTAGCCGAAGACGAGTGCCGGGCCGATCGTGGCCCCGGGGCCGGCGTAGGTGTGGCCCATCACCGCCGAGGAGACGTTGCCCGCGGCGTAGAGCCCCTCGATCACCGAGCCGTCGGCGCGCAGCACCCGCGCACGCTCGTCGGTGACCAGGCCGCCCTTGGTGCCGAGGTCGCCCGGGACGATCTTGACGGCGTAGAACGGGCCCTGGTCGATGACGTGCAACGACGGGTTCGGCTTCACGGTCGGGTCGGAGTAGTACTTGTCGTAGCCGCTGTCGCCGCGGTGGAAGTCCTGGTCGACGCCGGAGCGGGCGAAGCCGTTGAACCTGTCGACGGTGGCACGCAGCGCCTCGGGAGGTACGCCGATCTCGGCGGCGAGCTTCTCCAGCGACTCGGCCTTCTTCACCGTGCCGTGCTTGTACCAGCGGCCGGGGAAGGGCTGCCGCGGCGAGAGACCCGCGAAGAGGTAGCGGTTGCGGTAGCGCTGGTCCGCGATCAGCCACGACGGCACGTGCGGCACGCCGGTCGCCTCGCCGGCGTAGATGGCGTGGGTGGCCTCGACGTAGGGCAGCGCCTCGTTCATGAACCGCTGCCCGGCGCCGTTGACGATGATCGAGCCGGGCAGGTTGCGCTCGGCCAGCGCGAACCACGGGCCGCGGGGGAGCGGGATCGTGGGACCCCACCAGGCGTCGTCCATCAGGGCGGTGTCGGCGCCGATCGCCATGCCGGCGAGGTGCCCGAGACCGGTGTTGGAGGGAGCGCCGGTCGTCCACTCGGTGCTGGTCGGCTTCGGCTGGAACCGCTCTCGCAGCTCGAGGTTCTTCTCGAACCCGCCGCTGCCGAGGATCACCCCGCGGCGGGCCCGGATGATGTGCTCGACCCCGTCGCGCAGCACGGTCGCGCCCACCACGCGGCCGTCCTCGACGAGGAGGTCGCGCAGCTCGGTGTCGTACTCGACCGGCACCCCGGCCTCGACCAGCCCCTGCCGCAGACCGATGGCCAGGGCGTTGCCCATCGCGTACATCTTCCGTCCGCGCAGGCTGTTCACGATCCGGCTCACGATGACCCGGAGCATCGTGATCGGCCCGCGGATCGTGCGCATCCCCAGGCTGATCTTGCGGAAGTCGGCCTGCGTGACGATCAGGTTGGCCGGCGCCTTGGTGTACGGCGGGTGCAGGTGGGAGAGCTCCTCGCCGAGGAAGCGAGCGTCCATCGGCACCGGCTCCACGCTGCGCCCGCGCAGGCGGCCACCAGGGCGCTCGGGCAGGTAGTCGGCGTACTCCGGGACCCAGGCGAAGCGCACCGGGGTGTGCTCGCGGAGGAAGTCCATCACCTCGGGGCCGCGGTCGATGAAGGTGTCGCGGCGCTCCGGGGGCACGACGTCGCCGACGATCGCGCCGAGGTAGCGCTTGGCCTCGGTCGCGTCGTCGGGGTCGACCTGGCCGGCCTCGCGCAGCGCGTAGTTGCCGGGGATCCAGACGCCACCACCCGACCGGGCGGTGGACCCGCCGAAGTAGTGGCTCTTCTCGACGAGCACCGTGTCCAGCCCTCGGTGGGCGGCGGCGAGCGCGGCCGCCATGCCGGCACCACCGGCGCCCACGACGAGGACGTCGCACTCGGCCTTCATGGCGCAAAACTGTAACAGGTTCTATTGTTGGTCCATGCTCACCGAGGACGTACGACGCACCGTCGCCGACACCCTCCGGGACGCCGAGGCCGACCGCCGGCCGGTCCCGCCCCTGCGCGAGACCTGGCCTGAGATCGACGTGGTCGACGCCTACCAGATCCAGCTCTCGAACATCCGCCGCCGCCTGGACGCGGGTGCCCGGGTCAACGGCCACAAGGTCGGGCTCTCGTCGAAGGCGATGCAGGACATGATGGGCGTCGACGAGCCGGACTACGGCCACCTGCTCTCCGACATGGAGGTCCCCTCGGACCAGCCCGTCGAGGCCGCGCGCTACTGCTTCCCCCGCGTCGAGGTCGAGGTCGGGTTCGTCCTCGGCAAGGCCCTGCCGCTCGAGGGCTGCACGGAGGACGACGTCATCGCCGCCACGGAGTACGTCGCCCCCGCGATCGAGCTCATCGACAGCCGCATCGCCGACTGGGACATCAAGATCGCCGACACCATCGCCGACAACGCGTCCTCGGCCGGCTACGTCCTGGGCGCTGAGCGAGTGCGTCCCCAGGACCTGGACCTCACCGCGATCAACGCGCGGTTGTTGCGCAACGGCTCGCAGGTCGCCGAGGGCCGCAGCGACGCCGTGCTCGGCAACCCCGTGACGGCCGTCGCCTGGCTGGCCGAGAAGGTGGGGTCCTTCGGCGTCACGCTCGAGGCGGGCCAGGTGATCCTGCCCGGCTCGGTGCACCGCGCGATCGACGTACGCCCCGGAGATGCGTTCACCGCCGAGTTCGACGGGCTGGGCTCGGTCCAGCTGACCTTTTCGTGAGGAGCTCCATGACCAAGACCGCCGCCATCGTCGGCCCCGGCAACATCGGCACCGACCTGATGTACAAGCTGCTGCGCTCCGCCGAGAACGGGGGGAGCATCGAGCCGCGCTGGATGATCGGCGTCGACCCGGACAGCCCCGGCCTCGGGCGTGCCCGCGAGAAGGGCCTCGAGGCCAGCCACGAGGGCGTCGACTGGCTGCTGAAGCAGGACGAGCTGCCCGACCTCATCTTCGAGGCGACCAGCGCCTACATCCATCGCGAGTACGCCCCCCGGTACGCCGAGGCCGGCATCCGCGCCGTCGACCTGACCCCCGCCGCGGTGGGTCCGGCCGTGATCCCGGCGGTCAACGGCGACGAGCACGCCGGGGCCGACAACGTCAACATGATCACTTGCGGCGGCCAGGCCACCATCCCGATGGTGGCGGCGGTCTCCCGCGCGACGCCGGTGTCCTACGCCGAGATCGTCGCCTCGGTGGCCTCGCTCTCCGCCGGACCGGGCACCCGGCAGAACATCGACGAGTTCACCCGCACCACCTCGCGCGGCGTCGAGACGATCGGCGGTGCCGAGAGCGGCAAGGCGATCATCATCCTGAACCCCGCCGAGCCGCCGATGATCATGCGCGACACCATCTTCTGCGCCGTCGGGCCGGAGGTGTACGACGACCAGGACGCCGTCGCCGAGTCGGTGCACGCGATGGTCGCCGCCGTGCAGGAGTACGTCCCGGGCTACCGCCTGCTGCAGGACCCGCAGTTCGACCCACCCACCGACCACACCCGCGGCCAGACCAAGGTCAGCGTCTTCATCGAGGTCGAGGGGGCCGGTGACTTCCTGCCGCCGTACTCCGGCAATCTCGACATCATGACCGCGGCCGCGACCCGCGCAGGAGAAGGGATGGCGCGACAGTGACCGTCTTCGGCGATCCCGCCCTCAACCAGCTCGGCCGCACGTGGTCCGAGACCCTCGACATCCGGCTGACCGACACCTGCCTGCGCGACGGCTCGCACCACAAGCGCCACCAGTTCACCGGTGAGGAGGTGCGCTCGATCATCGCGGCGCTCGACGAGGCCGGGGTGCCGGTGCTCGAGGTGACCCACGGCGACGGGCTGGGCGGGTCGAGCTTCAACTACGGGTTCTCGCACACCCCCGAGCAGGAGCTGATCAAGATCGCCGCCCAGACGGCGAAGAACGCGAAGATCGCCTTCCTGATGCTCCCGGGCGTGGGCACCAAGGACGACATCCGCGAGGCGCAGGACAACGGCGGTGTGATCTGCCGGATCGCGACGCACTGCACCGAGGCCGACGTCTCCGAGCAGCACTTCACCCTCGCCCGCGAGCTGGGCCTGGAGACCGTCGGCTTCCTGATGATGAGCCACACCCAGCCGCCGGAGGTGCTGGCCAAGCAGGCGCGGATCATGGTCGACGCCGGCTGCCAGTGCGTCTACGTCGTCGACTCCGCCGGCGCCCTGATCATGGAGGGCGTGGCCGACCGGGTGTCGGCCCTGGTCTCCGAGATCGGGTCGTCGGCTTCTGTTGGTTTTCACGGCCACGAGAACCTCGACCTCGGCTGCGCCAACACCGTGATGGCCGTGCGGGCAGGCGCCACCCAGATCGACGGGTCGGTACGCCGCTTCGGCGCCGGGGCCGGCAACACCCCGCTCGACGCCTTCGTCGGCGTCTGCGACAAGCTCGGCTGGCGCACGGGCGTGGACTTCATGAAGATCATCGACGCGAGTGAGGACGTCGTACGCCCCGCGATGCCGGAGGAGTGCCGCCTGGACCGGATGACGATGATGATGGGGTACGCCGGCGTCTACTCCAGCTTCCTCAAGCACGCCGGCAACGCCGCCGAGCGCTACGGCGTCTCCGGCGCCCAGATCCTCCAGGTGGCCGGCGAGCGCAAGCTGATCGGCGGCCAGGAGGACCAGCTCATCGACATCGCCCTGGAGCTGCGGGCCAAGCAGGACGCCGACGGCTGAGGGAGCTGCCGGTTTCCGGTTTCACTGGTTGGCCGGTGAAACTGGCCGAAGCGCGCGTTACTTCGCGCGCACGACCAAGTTCCGGTCACACAGTGGACGGCGGAGATCGGTCCCAGACATCCGCGGCGGCCTCACTCGGCGCGCGGCCGGCCCCGGCGCGGCATCGGCTTGGCCTTGCTCGGCATCCGGTCGGCCTCCATCAGCGCGCGGCGCAGCAGCACCTCGACCTGGGCGTTCAGGCTGCGGAACTCATCGCCCGCCCAGCGCATCAGCGCGTCGTGCACGGCCGGGTCGATCCGCAGCAGGACCTGCTTCCGCTCGCTCACGTGTAGAGCGAGCCGGCGTTCACGACAGGGGAGGGCGGCTGGTCACCGCACAGCACGACCAACAGGTTGCTGACCATGCTGGCCTTGCGCTCCTCGTCGAGCTCGACGATGCCCTGGTCGGCGATCCGGTTCAGGGCCATCTCGACCATGCCGACGGCTCCCTCGACGATCCGGCTCCGGGCCGCCACCACGGCGCTGGCCTGCTGGCGCCGCAGCATCGCCTGGGCGATCTCCTGGGCGTAGGCCAGGTGCGAGATCCGCACCTCGACGATCTCCACACCGGCCACGACGATCCGCTCGGCGACCTCGTGGGCCAGCTCGTCGGAGACCTCGTCGGTCGACTCGCGCAGTGACGGTACGGCGCCCGTGGCGTCGTCGTAGGGGTGGCTGGTGGCGACGTGGCGCAGCGCCGACTCGGCCTGGGTCGCGACGAAGGCCGAGTAGTCGTCGACGGCGTACACCGCCCGCGCGGTGTCCGCGACCTGCCAGACGACGATGGCAGCGATCTCCAGCGGGTTGCCGTCGAGGTCGTTGACCTTGAGCCGGCCGGTCTCGAAGTTGCGCACGCGGACGCTCACCCGGCGCCGCAGGGTCAGCGGCAGTACCCACCAGAAGCCCGACCGGCGCACGGTCCCGACGTAGCTGCCGAAGAACTGCACCACGCTCGTCTGCCCCGGTGGGACGATCGCCAGCGAGGTCACGACGACGACCGCCACCACGATCGGCAGCCAGGTCCATCCCGGGGCGTTCTTGCCGCACAGGTACGCCGCCCAGATGCTGAGAGCCACCACGAGGACACCGAGCCAACCCGTGACGGCGAGGGCGGGCCGCTCGCCGATCTCCACGCGGACGCCTTCGTGCCCGACGGGCTCGGCCGTGGCGAGGTTGTTGTCCATGGGTGCCTCCTCGAGGATGAGTGATACTAAATTGATATCACTTTTCACGGGAAACACAAGAGTCTGCGGCCGGTCCTCGTGGACGGAAACCTAGAACGTGTTCTAGTATTGGTGCGGGAGAGACCCAGGGATTGGAGTGCCCTCGATGAGCCAGGCTGTTCTCGACGCCGTCCGCGACCTCCTGCCGACGTTCCGCGAGCGCGCGGACGAGGCGGAGCGCCTGCGCGTGGTGCCCGAGGCCTCGATCAAGGAGCTCGAGGAGACCGGCTTCTTCCGGCTCCTGCAGCCCAAGCGGTTCGACGGCCTCGAGTCCGACCCGATCGACTTCTACAAGGCGGTGCGTGACATCGCCAGTGCCTGCGGCTCGACGGGCTGGGTCTCCAGCGTCGTCGGTGTGCACCCCTGGCAGGTGGCGCTCTTCGCAGACGAGGCGCAGCAGGCCGTGTGGGGCACCGACACCAGCACCCGACTCAGCTCGTCGTACGCCCCCACTGGCAAGGCCGTGCAGGCCGACGGCGGCTTCACGCTCTCGGGCAAGTGGAGCTTCTCCAGCGGGTGCGACCACTGCACGTGGGTGCTCCTGGGCGGGCTCGTGTTCAACGCCGAGGGCCAGGTCGTCGACTTCCGCACCTTCATGGTGCCGCGGGAGAACTACGAGATCATCGACGTCTGGGACATGGTCGGCCTGCGCGGCACCGGCTCCAACGACATCGTGGTCAACGAGGTCTTCGTGCCCGAGGCGTTCACGCTGTCGATGGGCGACACCGGTCGCTGCTACGGACCGGGGCAGGAGCAGAACACCTCCGACCTCTACAAGCTGCCCTTCCACTCGATCTTCACCGGCACCATCACCACCCCGATCATCGGGATGGCCAGCGGCGCCTACGAGGAGCACGTGGAGATGCAGCAGAAGCGCGTGCGGGCGGCGTACGCCGGGGAGAAGGCCTCGCTCGACCCGTACGCCGCGGTGCGGATCGCGCGGGCCTCCAGCGAGATCGACGCCGCCTGGGCCCTGCTGGTCAACAACATCCGCGAGGAGCAGGACTTCGTCGCCAAGGGCGAGAAGATCCCGCTGAAGACGCGCCTGAAGGTGCGCCGCGACCAGGTGCTCGGCTCGCAGCGGGCGATCGACGCGATCGACTCGCTCTTCGAGGCCTCGGGCGGGCGCGCGCTGACCACCGGCACCTACCTGCAGCGCGCCTGGCGCGACGCGCACGCCGGCCGGGTGCACGCCGCCAACGACCCCGAGCGCGCTCTACAGATGTTCGGCGCCCACGAGTTCGGCCACAAGATCGACCCAGGGATGTACTGATGCTCAAGGCGGACGCGCAGAAGTCCGCGAAGGCGGGCGGACTCACCCTGAACTACTACGAGGCCGGATCCGGATCGGAGGTCGGGGGAGGCCTGCCGCTGGTGATGCTGCACGGCGGCGGTCCGGGTGCCTCCGCCTGGAGCAACTTCGGCTCGGCACTGCCGGGCTTCGCGGAGCACTTCCGCACGCTGCTCGTCGACCAACCCGGCTTCGGCGGCTCCGACAAGCCTCCGGTCGAGGGCAACTACTACCGCTTCGCGGCCGACCACGTGGTCGCCCTGCTCGACGAGCTCGGGATCGAGCGGATCCACCTGCTCGGCAACAGCCTCGGCGGCGGCACGGCCATGCGCTTCGCCCTGACCTATCCCAAACGGGTCGGCCGGCTCGTGTTGATGGGTCCCGGGGGTGCCTCGCTCAACCTGTTCCACGCCGACCCGACCGAGGGGGTGCAGCGGCTGATGGACTTCGCCGGCGACCCGACGCGGGAGCGGCTGCGCGCCTTCATCTCCTGCATGGTGGTCAACCAGGACCTCGTCACCGACGAGCTCGTCGAGGAGCGCTTCGCCGACGCGACCGCCCACGGGGCCCAGGCGGCGATGGCCTCGATGGGGATGTCGTTCTGGAACCCCGACACCTACGAGGACGGGCTCCTCTGGCGCGAAGCGCACCAGCTGCGCCAGCACACGTTGCTCACCTGGGGACGGGAGGACCGCGTCAACCCGCTCGACGGCGCCTTCGTCGCGTTGAAGACGATCCGCAAGGCGCAGCTGCACGTCTTCCCCAACTGCGGGCACTGGGCGCAGATCGAGGCGGCCGAGGAGTTCCGCGAGATCACCACCAACTTCCTCGCCCGCCACCGGGAGCGCGCATGACCATCGACATCAGGTCCATGGGCTACGCCCGCGTCGCGAGCACCGACCTCGAGGCGTGGAAGACGTTCGGCTCGAAGGTGCTGGGTCTCGGCGAGGGTCGTGGTCCGTCGGCCGACAACCTGTACTTCCGCATCGACGAGGTCTCGGCCCGGTTGATCGTCTTCCCCAGCGACAAGGACGAGCTGTCCTGCGTCGGCTGGGAGCTGGCCGACCACCCCGCGCTGCAGGACGCGCGCGAGCACCTCGCCAAGGCAGGGGTGGAGTTCGAGGAGGGCACGCCCGAGGAGCTGGCCGAGCGGCGCGTGCAGGAGCTGATCCGCTTCCGCGACCCCTTCGACAACGTCTTCGAGCTCTTCCACGGCATCACCTACGAGTCGCGACCCGTTGTCACGCCGTACGCCGCCACGTTCGTGACGGGCGACCAGGGGATGGGCCACGTGGTGATCCCGGTCAGCGACGACGTCGAGGCCCTGCACTTCTACCGCGACGTGCTCGGCTTCCGCCTGCGCGACTCGATGAGCATGCCGGGGGAGTTCGTCGGCAAGGAGCCGGGCTCCAAGGTGTGGCTGCGCTTCCTGGGCGTGAACCCGCGGCACCACAGCCTTGCGTTCCTGCCGATGCCG
>CAWCDX010000003.1:0-48772 GCA_963794435.1 uncultured Actinomycetota bacterium | reverse complement strand
ACGGCCTCCTTGGTGCGGGTCTCGTTGATCCGCGTGCCGATTGTCTCCTCCATCCACATCCGCGCGCCGCCGGCGCCGCAGCAGAACGACCGCTCGGAGTTGCGCGGCATCTCGGTGAAGGTGGCGTCGGGCAGCACGGTGAGCAGCTCGCGCGGGGGCGAGTAGACCTGGTTGTGCCGGCCGATGTAGCACGGGTCGTGGTAGGTGATCGAGCGCTTGCTGGTGCCGGCGTTCGAGGCGACCGGCGTCAGCTTCTTTTCCCGGACCAGCTTGTTCAGCAGCTGGGTGTGGTGCACGACCTCGAGCTCGATGCCGAGCTGCTTGTACTCGTTCTTCAGGGTGTTGAAGCAGTGGGCACAGGTCGTGACGGCCTTCTTGACCTTGTACTCCTTGAAGGTCTCGATGTTCTGCGCGGCGAGGCCCTGGAAGACGAACTCGTTGCCGGCACGGCGCGCGGAGTCACCCGTGCAGGTCTCGCCGTTGCCGAGGACGCCGAAGGAGACGCCGGCCATGTCGAGCAGCTCGGCCACGGCGCGGGTGGTCTTCTTTGCGCGGTCCTCGTAGGCACCGGCGCAGCCGACCCAGAACAGCCAGTCCACCTCGTCCAGCGACTCGATGTCCTCGCCGACGACCTTGACCTCGAAGGGCAGGTCCTTGGCCCAGTCCAGGCGTGCCGTGGACGACATGTTCCACGGGTTGCCCTTGTTCTCCAGGCCCTTGAAGAGGCCGTTGAGCTCGGCGGGGAAGTTCGACTCGACCAGCACCTGGTAGCGGCGCATGTCGACGATGTGGTCGACGTGCTCGATGTCGACCGGGCACTGCTGCACGCACGCGCCGCAGGTGACGCAGGACCAGAGCACGTCGGGGTCGATCACCGAGGCGCCGCTGTCGGGCATGTAGAACCAGTCGTCGCCGGTGTCGCCGACCAGCGGCCGCTCGACCTCCTTGGCCAGCTCCGCGTCGCCCTCGACCAGCGCGTCGCGCTTGTCCTCGTCGGCCAGGAGGTACGGCGCCTTGGCGAGCGTGTGGTCGCGCAGCGCCATGATCATCAGCTTCGGCGAGAGCGGCTTCTCGGTGTTCCACGCCGGGCACTGGTCCTGGCACCGGCCGCACTCGGTGCAGGTGTTGAAGTCCAGGACGCCCTTCCAGCTGAAGTCCTCGGCTGCACCGACCCCGAGCTTGGCGTCCTCGTCGAGGTCCTCGAGGTCCTCGAGGGTCAACGCCTTGCCGGCGCTCATCATCGGCTTGGCAGCGCCGAGGGCGACCGGTGAGCGGCCGAACATCACGTTCAGCGGCGCCACGAAGATGTGCAGGTGCTTGGAGTTCAGCACGAACATCAGGAACACCAGCATCACGCCGATGTGCAGCAGCAGGCTGATCCCGATCAGGGCAGTGCTGTCGGGCAGCACCTGCCCGAGGCCGTGGGAGACGAAGGCTGCGCCGCCGTAGCCGTTGTCGGTCCCCACGTCATGGGCCTCGACGGCGCCGCGGAACAGGAACAGCGTCCAGAGGACGTTGAAGATCATGAACAGCGTGAAGTACGCCGGACCGAGGTGCGAGCCGAAGAAGCGGGACCCGCGGCCCTTGTTCTTGGGGTTGTTGACGATCCGGATCCACCAGAAGGTGCCGATGCCGACCAGGCACATCACGGCGATGAAGTCCTGCAGGAAGCCCAGGGCGGCCCAGTTGCCGAAGACGAACCAGCTCCAGTCGGGATCGCGCGCGATCAGGATCGCGTAGGCCTCGAGGTAGACCGTGCCCAGGATCAGGAAGGCCCAGAACACGAAGAAGTGCGCGGCGCCGGGCACCGTCCACTTCAGCAGCTTCTTCTGGCCGAAGACCTCGACCACCTGGCGCTTGCCGGCAGCCCCCACGCGACGGGTGACGCCGTTGATCCGGTCGGGGGCGGGCTGGCCGTTGCTGATCACCCGGTACAGGAAGTGCACCCGGAGGGCCGCGAGCGACAAGACGACCGCGGTCATGATCAGACCGACGAAGAGCACCACGAGCACTTGTCACTCCACATCTGTTGGACCGGTGGGCAGCAACACGCGCCTGACGGCGCGCAGGAAGACTACGGGGAAGCGCAGGCCGGCGGCAGCCCGACGAGCTGTGACAAAGGCTACCTATCGGTAACGTGACCGCGTCACGAGGCCTTGACCCCGGTCACCCTGCCCGCGCCGGAGAAGGTCACGGTGGCCCTGCCGGTGGTGGTGCAGTAGGTGAACGTCGAGCCGAGCCGCCGGTCGGGCTGGCCGACCGCCGTCAGGGTCTGCCAGGAGGTGAATCCGGTCTTCACCCGGGACCGGAGAGTCGCCGGGGACAGCTTCGCCGAGGGGTTGGTGCACGCGTTCGGCTGCACGCCGTACGCCCGCTCCCACATCTGCAGGTACGCCTCCGGGCCCCGGGCCATGTCGTCGACGATGTCCTGCCCGGCGAGCATCTTCAGGTCCTGGATCCAGTCGGGGTAGAGCCCGTAGTGCGCGACGCCGTCCTTGTTGATGTCGTAGGTCCGCTGCCCGCTGACCTGCCGGTCCACCGTCACTCCGCCGAGCGTGGTGAAGGGGTAGGTCACGGGGTGGTTCGTCGCGGCGTCGGGTCGCGGGTCGCCCTGGGCGCCGAGCCCGTTGATGTCGGCACCGAAGCCGAAGCCCCAGTAGGTCTGCGGGTTCGCCCAGGTCAGGTGCCGCTTCCACTTCGCCACGAACCCGGTGCTGTCACCGGCGTACGGCGTGATGAAGCCCTTCTCCTGGTAGATGCGCGGGTACGCGTCCGGGGTCGACCACGAGTGGCTGGAGATCACGCCGGGGTACTTCAGCTGGTCGACCAGGTCGAGGGAGGCCTTCCGCGCCTTGACGCTCATGTGGTCGGGGTCGAAGAGCATGTGCCGCTGGGCCATCCCGCGGATGACGTGGGCCCCGAGGTTCGTCAGGCCCATCTCGTTGCAGTGGTGCTGGGCCGGGTAGACGGGCACCGCGGGGAGCGCGACGCCCGAGAACTTCAGCACCGCGCCGAAGAGCGCGTCCTGAGCGGGGATCTGGTTGCTGTCGACGGGCACGGAGTTGTCCTGGTCGCGGTCGTGCACCTCGGGATCGTTGGGCTTGCAGGTCTGCATCCGCCAGGGCGACCCGGTCTCCAGGGTGTTGGCCGTGTTGACGAGGTAGCCCGTGGCCCCGCTGTCGCCGGCGACGCCGGCGAGCGCGTTGTCGAACTTGTTGACCAGCTCCATCTGGCTCACGCCGAGCTTCTGCACCTCGTCGAGCTGGCGGTCGATGGAGGCGTCGGTGCACTTCAGGTCGGGTACGCCGAGCTTCTCGGTGCAGCCGAAGGGCACCGAGGTCTCGATGCCCATCACGACGGCGAGCTTGCCGGCGTTGATGACTGTGCGGGCCTGGGCGGGGTTCTTCACGATCCGGTACCAGCCCTTGCCCGGGCCGCCGTTCTGCGCGTCGATGTAGTCCTGCAGCAGGTACATGTCCTTGGCCTGCAGCCGGATGGAGTCCATGTCGTCGCAGGAGTTGCGCTTGAGCGGGTAGAGCTCGCAGAGCTTGTTGTTCTCCACCAGCAGGTTGACCAGGATCCGCTGGCCGGCGCGCCAGGAGCGCTCGATCCACTTGTAGTAGGTGCCCTCGTGGGTCAGCGAGTCCGGAGCCGGCCAGTCCTTGAACGTGGGCCAGCCGACCGGGTCGTGGGTGGGCTTGCCGGAGAGGAAGGCCTCCATCACCGCGCCCTTGCCGTTGGTCAGGTAGTGGTCGGGGCAGTCCTTGAGGGCCACCGTCACGCCGTACGGCGACCAGGGGCGACCGCAGTGCACGTCGCCGCCGAGGAACTCGAAGGCCATGCCGTGGGTGTGCGCGTCGACGAACCCGCGGACTTCCTGCTCGGAGCTGACCCCGGAGAAGGGGTTGCCGCGGACGTTCGTGGTGACCTCGGGGAAGTCCGCGCACCCGCTGCGCATGCGCAGGCGCAGGGGCGTCCCGGTGCTGCTGGTCGTGGCGGCGCCGGACGCCGAGTCGGTCAGTGACCCCTTGCCGGGCAGGGTCAGCAGGAACTGGCCCGTCTTCGGCATGGTGGCTGTCCAGTCGCCGTCCGCCCCGGGCGCGGCGAGGTAGCCGATGGTGCCGCCGGTGAGACCGGTGCCGCCCAAGAAGCGTCTGTCCGCGCTGTAGAGGAGGTAGCTGCCCAGCTTCGAGGGCTTGAAGTACAGCGGGCTGGCGGCGCTGAGTGACGGCGCCGAGAACGAGCTACCGGAGAGCCAGCGGTTCGTGCGCGTCGACTGCAGGCCGTAGCAGGCGTTGAACATGTTGTAGCGGTCGGTCGGGCTGGTTGCGTGCGTGACGCTGGTGACCGGCACGTGGCCCAGGGTCGGCTCGATCTCGTCGCGCTGGGCGGCGGCGTTGCGCTCGTGGAGCTGAGCCTGCGTCGGCGTGGTGGGGTCCGCGGTGTCCTTGTCGGTCACCAGGGCCGCGCGGGAGACGGCGTTCTTGGTCGTCGGGTCGTTGTCGTTGTGGGGCACGCCCTCGGAGCCGGCCGCACCCGGGTGCAGGTGGGTGCCGTCGGGGAGGAAGACCGTCTTGTCACCACCCTGCTGGCTCGAGCGCACGTTGAGCGCCCTGGTGTCGTAGGTCTTCAGGAACCCGGCGCCGGGGCCGGAGACCAGCCCGGCGAACGCGCCGGAGGGCGCGACGATCGCGGCGACGAGCACGCCGAGGGAGATGGCCACGGCCAGGGCCAGGCGACGACCCGAACGGGCCGGGCGCTGCGGGTCCGGCGAGGGGGGTGAGCTGGGCATGACAGATCCTTCCGACGCTGTCGCGCACAACGACGGGCACCGGCAACGGTCACGCTCCGGTGGGGGCGTCGGTGCGCGGCACCAGCGGGCTCGCCACCACCGGGAAGGCCGCGGTGATGACGAAGGTCGCGGCGTACCCCCACTCGGTGATGGCGACGGCGGCCACCGGGGCGACGGCGGCGGCGGTGAGGTACTGCGCGGTGTTCTGCACTCCGAGTGCGCGGCCCGACCAGAAGGCGCCGGCACGTTCGGCGACGCTGGTGAACGCCAGGCCGTTGTCGGCAACCGTGATGGTCGAGGCCAGCACGAGGAGGACCACGGCGACCGGGAGCGTCTCGGTCAGGCCGAGCAGGAGCATCGTCAGCGCCGCCGCGACGGCGACCCATCGGAGCGGCCGAACACGTGAGCCGACCACGTCGGAGAGTGCGCCGACGGCGATCCGGCCGAGGGCGCCGAGGAGGTGGGTGACCGCGACCAGTGCGCCGGCCGAGGCCGCCGACCAGTGCCGCTCCTGCACCAGCCACACCAGCGAGTAGGTCCACACCAGGAACTGCGGGACGACCAGCAGCACCGAGACGCCGTGGATGCGCCAGAGGAAGGCGTCCTGCCGGTACGGGTTGGCGGTCAGCGCCTGCGTGGCCTCCGGCCGGGGCGGGTCGAGGACGAGCAGGGCCGTGAGCACCAGCGCCACCACGCCGGCACCCACCGGGATCCAGAGGGCTGCGGAGATGCCGGCCCGGTCGGCGGTGACCGCCATCGTGGCCGCGGCCACGGCCACCCCGAGCGGTTGCGCCATCTGCCGGATGCCCATGGCCAGGCCACGCCGCTGCGGCGGGAACCAGCCGACGACGACGCGACCGCTCGCGGAGCTGGAGCTGGCCGCGAAGACACCGACGACGAAGAGCAGTGCCCCCAGGGCGACCGAGCTGTTCGTCATCGTGGCGAGCACCCCGACGGCCACGGTGCCGCCCAGGCCGGTCAGCAGTACCGCGCGCTCGCCGATCCGGTCGACGAGGATGCCCCAGCCGATCAGGGCGACCATCACCCCGACCAACGTCATCGCGGCGAGCGTGCCCGCCTGCGCCAGGCTGAGGCCACGGTCGCGCACCAGTGCGGGGATCAGGAACGCCGGCCCGTTGATCGCCACCGATGACGACGCCTGCGCACCGACGCTGGCACCCAGCATCGACCAGCGGCGGGCGTTGCCCACGGCGCTGGCGTCGACGGTGCTGGTCACGGGTGGCCCCCGACGCTGGTCACCGGGTCACGCTAGTGGCGCTCGGGCCCCACCCATCCGCCGGGTCAGCGCTCCGGCGGTCGAGCCCACCGCCTCGACCAGCGCGTGCAGGTCGACCGCCTCGCGGCTCTCGTAGGTGAGCGCCACACCCCCCAGCGGCGTCCCGTTGTGGTCGAGCACCGCGACGGCGACCGAGGCGAACCCCGGAGTGACCTCGCCGTCCTCCACGGCGTACCCCCGCCGGCGGGTCTCGCCGAGCAGTGCACGCAGGGCGCTGGGGCTCTGCGGACCCCGACCGTGCCGGTCGACGAAGGTGTCCTTGTCGGGGTAGAGCGCTCTGACCTGACCCTGCGACATCGCGGCCAGGATGGCCCGACCGCTGGCGGTCAGGTGTGCGGGCAGCCGGACGCCGACGTCGGTGACGAGCGGCGCCCGCCCGCGGGCACGCTCCTCGAGGACGTAGAGCACGTCGCGCCCGTGGGGGACGGCGAGATGCGCCGAGTGCCCCGTGCGGTCGACGAGACGAGCGAGCGGCTGGTGCGCGATCCGCTGCAGCGGCGCCTGGCGTGCGTAGCCGATGCCGACCTCGAAGGCAGCCACCCCCAGGCAGTAGCGCCGCTCCTCGGCGATGTGGGTGACGAAACCCTGCTCCATCATGGCGTTCACCAGGTGGTACGCCGTGGAGCGCGGCAGGTCGAGGGCGGCGGCCACCCGCTCGAGGGGGACAGGGTCCGGCTGCGAGGCCAGGAAGCCGAGCACCTGCAGCGCCCTGGTGGCAGCGGGGACCTGGCTCATGTCCTGAAAACTATCGTTTTCCCGCTCTGCGGATTTTTGGTGCTCGATGGGCCACCATGGTCCGGTGAACCGACGACACTTCCCCGCCGTCCTCGTCCCCTTCCTGACCCTGCTGGTCGGCTCCTGCCTGGTGCTGGGCAGCGTGGTCCCGGCCGAGGCGGCCCATCTGCCCAGCAAGCGGCACTGGGTCAAGGACACCCGCAAGGCGATGCACGGCTCGCGCGCCTGGATCGCCACCCGCACCGCGTCGCCGAAGCCGACCGACGGCCGGCTCGCGGTCAACCTCGACATCGACAACACCGCGCTCGCCACGACGTACGGACATGGCAAGGCGGTGAAGGTCGTCCTGCGCTTCGTGAGGTACGCCGACGCCCACGGCGTCGCGATCCTCTTCAACACCGGTCGGCTGACCAGCCAGCTCTCCGCCACCACCAAGCAGCTGCGCGCCGCGGGCTATCCCGTCGACGGCCTCTGCGTCCGGCAGGACGGTGAGGCCGTGGTGCACAGCAAGCAGCGTTGCCGCAGCCAGTTCGTCGCCGAGGGCTACACGATCATCGCCAACGTCGGCAACCACAGCACCGACTTCACCGGCGGGAACTACGAGCGCGCCTTCCGGCTGCCGAGCTACCACAACAGGCTGCCCTGAGGGCCTCTCAGTACTGGTGGAACCAGCGCGCCAGCTGCGCTGTCGCCCCCGGACAGGTGACGTTGCGGTCGCGTCCGCTGTCGACCCACTGGCCGAGCACGCCGCGGCCACCCTGGATCACCCAGGTGGAACCACAGCGGCTCCTGGCCTCTGCCTCCGAGGTCTGCCCGGCCGCCCGCCACTCGGGGACGTTCAGGCGCAGGCCGCCCGCGACGCCGGCGTAGAGGAACGGTGTGGAGTAGACGCCCACGGCGTAGCCCGCGTCGGTGTAGCCCTGTGCGGCCCCTCGGATGACGGCGGCATTGGCCTGTTTGTCACCGCCCCAGTCGAAGTGCGGCACGCTCTCGACGTCGAGCCAGACGATGGGAGTCACCAGCCCGACGCGCTTCATGGTCGCGATGTTGTACCGCGCCTGCTGGTAGCCGAGCCGCTCGCCGGTGAGGCCGCGGGGTGAGAACCGCGTCGGCCCGCTGATCACCGAGTACGCCGCGGTGAGCAGCTTGCGGTCACGGGCGAAGGCCACCTGGTCGGCGATGCAGGGGTTGGCCACGAACCCGGGCCCGTTGGTCAGTCCGATGACGATGAACTGGGCGGAGGTCTCCGGCATCGGCAGGCCGGCCGAGCGCTTCTCGGGGATGCCCATGCCGGGTGGGCACTGGGGCCAGCTCACGTCCTGTCCGTGGAGCGGGCCACTGACCTTGGCCAGCGGCGAGACCGGGGGGATCGTCACCTTCGGCGGTGGCGACACGGTGGCGAGGGGATCGGGGCTGGGGCTCGCCGGTGGCGCGGTCGGGCTGGCGGCGTCGCTCGGAGAGGCGCTCGTGGTGGCGTGCGCAGCAGCGTCCTTCTGCTTCGACTTCGGCGCCAGTGGCGCCGCGCACCCGCTGACGAGCACGAGCAGGGCGAGCACAGCCGGCACGACGAGCCTGGCTCCCACGCGCACTGACGTCTCCCGCTGTCGAGTCTCGGATCCGAGACGAACGACGGCTGCCCGGGCTGGTCGCGGTCGTCCGGATGGAGGTTGGATCGTCGCATGACTTCCACCACCCCCTCCACCGACCGGGAAGCGATCGGGGTCGGCGTCGGCGCGCTGTCGTTCGCCGAGGTGGTCGCGGTCGCCCGCGCGGAGGCACCCGTGCAGCTCACCGACGACGCGCTGGCCGCCATCGATCTCGCCCGCGAGACCGTCGAGGAGCTCGCCGCCGCGGCCACGCCCGCCTATGGGATCTCCACCGGCTTCGGCGCCCTGGCCACCCGGCACATCCCGACCGAGATGCGCGCACAGCTGCAGCGCTCGCTGGTGCGCTCGCACGCCGCGGGCTCCGGTCCCGAGGTGGAGCGCGAGGTCGTCCGCGCGCTGATGCTGCTGCGCCTCTCGACGTTGGCGACCGGCCGGACCGGCGTACGCCGGGAGACAGCGGGGCTGATCGCCTCCATGCTGAACGCCGGCATCACGCCGGTCGTGCACGAGTACGGCTCCCTGGGCTGCTCGGGCGACCTCGCCCCCCTGGCGCACTGCGCGCTGGCCCTGATGGGGGAGGGGTCGGTGCGCGACGCCGGCGGGGCGCTCGTGCCCGCCGCCGAGGCGCTGGCGGCCGCTGGTCTGGAGCCGGTGGAGCTGGTCGCCAAGGAGGGCCTGGCGCTGATCAACGGCACCGACGGCATGCTCGGGATGCTGGTCCTGGCGCTGGAGGACCTCGCCGTGCTGATGCGCACCGCGGACATCGCCGCCGCCATGTCGGTGGAGGCCCAGCTGGCCACCGACCGGGTCTTCGCGGCCGACCTGCAGGCGCTGCGCCCGCACCCGGGTCAGGCCGACAGCGCGGCCAACCTGGTGGCGATCCTGCAGGACAGCGGGGTCGTGGCCTCGCACCGTGGCCCCGACTGCAACCGCGTGCAGGACGCGTACTCGCTGCGCTGCTCGCCGCAGGTCCACGGCGCCGCGCGCGACACCCTCGCCCACTGTGCGGTCGTCGCCGGCCGTGAGCTGGCCAGTGCCGTGGACAACCCGGTCGTCGTCGAGGCCGGCCCCGGTGGACGGGTCGAGTCCAACGGCAACTTCCACGGCGCTCCGGTCGCCTACGTCCTGGACTTCGCCGCCATCGTGGCCGCCGACGTCGCCTCGATCAGCGAGCGCCGTACCGACCGCTTCCTGGACCGCTCCCGCAACCACGGACTCCCGCCGTTCCTCGCCGACGATCCGGGGGTCGACAGCGGGCACATGATCGCGCAGTACACGCAGGCGGCGATCGTCAGTGAGCTCAAGCGGCTAGCCAACCCGGCGAGCGTCGACTCGATCCCCTCCAGCGCGATGCAGGAGGACCACGTCTCGATGGGCTGGGCCGCGGCCCGGAAGCTGCGCCGCAGCGTCGACGGCCTCACGCGGGTGCTCGCGGTCGAGGTGCTCACCGCGGCCCGCGCGCTCGACTTCCGCCGGCCGCTGTCACCCGCCCCGGCGACCGAAGCCGTGGTGTCGCTGCTGCGTGCGTCGGGCATCCAGGGCCCCGGCCCGGACCGACACCTCTCGCCCGAGATCGAGGCCACCGTCGAGCTCGTCCGCTCGGGCGCCGTCCTGCAAGCCGTCCAGTCAGTGATCGGAGAACTCTCGTGACCCAGCCAACTCCGGGGGGCAACCCCCGCCTGCCCATCCACGCCCCGCACGGCACCGAGCTGTCCGCCCTGTCGTGGCAGACCGAGGCGCCGCTGCGGATGCTGATGAACAACCTCGACCCGGAGAACGCCGAGCGCCCCGAGGACCTCGTGGTCTACGGCGGCACCGGCAAGGCTGCCCGCAGCTGGGAGGCCTACGACGCACTCGTGCGGACGCTGCGGACCCTCAAGGACGACGAGACGATGCTGGTGCAGAGCGGCAAGCCGGTCGGCGTGATGCGCACGCACGAGTGGGCTCCGCGAGTGCTGATCGCGAACTCCAACCTGGTCGGCGACTGGGCCAACTGGGAGGAGTTCCGGCGCCTGGAGGACCTCGGTCTCACGATGTACGGGCAGATGACCGCCGGGTCCTGGATCTACATCGGCACCCAAGGCATCCTGCAGGGCACCTTCGAGACCTTCGCGTCGGTGGCCGACAAGCGCTTCGACGGGACCCTGGCCGGCACGATCACCCTCACGGCGGGGCTCGGCGGCATGGGCGGCGCCCAGCCCCTCGCGGTCACGATGAACGACGGCGTCGCGATCTGCGTCGACGTCGACCAGTCCAGGATCACCCGGCGCATCGAGCACCGTTACCTCGACGTGCAGGCCTCATCCATGCAGGAGGCGGTCGAGCTGGCCGTGTCAGCGCGCGACGAGCGGCGTCCGCTCTCGATCGGGCTGCTGGGCAACGCGGCGCTCGTCTTCCCGCAATTGTTGGAGAGCGGTGCGCCGATCGACATCGTCACCGACCAGACCTCGGCGCACGACCCGTTGTCCTACCTGCCGGTCGGTGTCTCCTTCGAGGAGTGGCACGACGCCGCCCGGCGTGACCCCGAGGGCTTCACCAAGGAGGCCCAGGCCTCGATGGCCGCGCACGTGCGCGCGATGGTGGAGTTCCAGGACAAGGGCGCCGAGGTCTTCGACTACGGCAACTCCATCCGCGACGAGGCCCGCAAGGGCGGCTACGACCGTGCCTTCGAGTTCCCGGGCTTCGTGCCGGCGTACATCCGGCCGCTGTTCTGCGAGGGCAAGGGCCCGTTCCGGTGGGCCGCGCTCTCCGGTGACCCCGCCGACATCGCGGCGACCGACCGCGCGATCCTCGAGCTGTTCCCGGACAACGAGCGGCTGCACAAGTGGATCACCATGGCCGGCGAACGGGTCGCCTTCCAGGGCCTGCCCGCGCGCATCTGCTGGCTGGGGTACGGCGAGCGCCACCTCGCCGGGCTCAAGTTCAACGAGATGGTCGCCTCGGGCGAGCTGAAGGCCCCGATCGTGATCGGCCGCGACCACCTCGACGCCGGCTCCGTCGCCTCGCCGTACCGCGAGACCGAGTCGATGCTCGACGGCTCCGACGCGATCGCCGACTGGCCCCTGCTCAACGCCCTGGTCAACACGGCGTCGGGTGCCTCCTGGGTCTCGATCCACCACGGGGGAGGCGTCGGCATGGGCCGCTCGATCCACGCCGGCCAGGTCTGCGTCGCCGACGGCACCGACCTCGCCGCCCAGAAGATCGAACGGGTGCTCACCAACGACCCCGCGATGGGCGTCATCCGCCACGTCGACGCCGGCTACGAGCGCGCCCAGGAGGTCGCCACCGAGCGCGGCGTACGGATCCCGATGTCCGAGGGCTGACCCGCCCCCACCGACTCCTCATTGTCGATAGTCCGGGGTCAGTGGCACCAGATGGTCGTCCGGATCGGTGCCACTGACCCCGGACTATCGCCATGGCGGGGTGACCCCCACGTGTCCACAACGGACGTCGTGACGACGGTCGTCCACAGGGGTGCGAAGACCGTGGCCCACTGGCCACTCCTGCGGGCCATCGTGCGGCGTGCGCGACCGACATTGGCAGCCCCGCTGTATGCGACCCGACGGACTGGTCCGCCCGGTACGGCGCGATCCGACGGGAGCCCACGGCCCGACCCGTGGCCAGGCGCGTGGCAAGAAGTGGAGAAGCTCGTCCTACGGCTGGTACGTGCCGGTCGACGTCGACGGCACAGTAGTCGAGCAGCGCATCCTCGAGCAGTCGGTCCGTGTCCCCGCTCGCGCTGGGGTCACGGGCTGGGCCTGCCTGCGGTGGCGCGGAGGCAACTACTTCACTGGCGTGGACCGGTTCACCGGCGCGCCGCTGCCGGTACCCGTCGCGCTCGGCGGTCTGCACGACATCGGTCACGGGAGAGGGGTCGAGGTGAGCCACGAGCGGTTGACTCCCCAGGAGGTCGAGCACGTCGACGGTGTCCCGTGCACGATCCCGGAACGCGCTCTCTTCGACGAGATCCGGCGCACTCGTGATCGGCGGGCCGGTGTCGTCACCCTCGAGATGGCGGTGGCGGCGCGCCTGCTCAGCTTCGAGTCGTTCCGCGACTTCGTCGAGCCCGGGTGCAGCGCCCGTACCGGTGTCCCGTTCGTGCGTGAGGTCATCGGCTGGGCCGGGGGTGACACGCGGTCGCCGCCGGAGGCTCTGATGAGGCTCATCTGGAAGTACGACGCCGGCTACCCCGAACCTGTGTGCAACAAGCCGCTCTTCGACCTCGAGGGCCACCTGCTGGGCATCCCGGACCTGTTCGATCCGATCGCAGGAGTCGTGGGCGAGTACGGCGGCCTCGACCACACCGAGACCGACAAGCGGAGCGACGACCGAGCCCGGGAGGATCGGCTCGTCGCCCATGGGCTCTCGTACTTCGAGGTCGTCACCGGTGACCTGGCGAACCGGCCGCTCGTCGTACGACGGATGCAGGGTGCCCGTGACCGCGCCCTGTTCCTCCCAGCCGATCGACGCAGGTGGACGCTGGACCCACCACCCTGGTGGCCGGCGTACGCCGCGCGGATGGGTCTCTGACGGGGCGATAGTCCGGGGTCAGTGGCACCAGTTCGCCGTCCGGATCGGTGCCACTGACCCCGGACTATCCGACGACGGAGGAGGAGGACCCCCGAGCCGCGCTCAGGTCGAGGGGGTGGCGTACCAGATGGTGCGCTTCTCCCACTGGCCCGGGCCGAGGCGGCGGCCGCTGCAGACCACGATCGCGAGCTGGGGGTCGCCGTTGCGGGAGTAGTACTCCGGGACGTGGGCGGTCGCGAGCACCTCGACCCGCCTGGTCACGCGGTAGCAGAGCTTCTGGGCGGGGCGGTGCCCCACGACGACGATCCGGCCGTCGTGGCGCAGGCCGCCCAGGAGCTGGTTGCCCAGGGCGCTGCCGTCGGGCCAGGTGTGCGCGTTGAGCAGCACGTTGCCCTCGGGGTCCCCGGGCCGGACGTGCTGGTCGGGGTCGAAGGCGAAGACGTGCTTGCCACTCTCGCTCAGCGGGGGTACGCCGGGCACGCCGTTGGCGTCACGTGGTGGCGCGATCACGGAGACCCCGCGGGCCACGCCCGGGACGCTGATGCTCGCGGGCGTGAACGGGTGGTCCACCTCGGCGGGGCAGGAGCTCGCCTTCGCCGGGAGCTGCGCGGGGGTCGGCGTGGGGCTGCTGGTCGGCTCGACGAAGCCCGAACCCTGCTTGGCGGTGGCGGAGTCGTCGCCGGGCCGGGTCACCAGGACCACGCCCACGATGACGATGACGACCGCCAGGGCAGCCACCCCGACCATCACCCACCGCCGACCTCGCATGGCGCAAGGGTAGGCACACCCCTACCTCCGGGACAGGCCAACCCCGGATCCCTGGACGGTCAGGCGCGAGGAGTGCCGCCACGTCGGCGCGCGGCGCGTCGCTCGCGCCAGCGGCGTACCTCGGTCTCCACGTCGCGGGTCTTCGTGACCACGGGAGGGCCTCCCTGGAGCTGGCGTCGCGCCTCGATGATGCGACGGTTGAACTCCTCGACCAGCTTGCGCACCACGGACTCGGCGGTCTCGCGGTCGAGCTCGGTGTCGAGGGCCGCGTCGTCCTTGCGCAGCTGCAGCGCCGCCGGCAGCACCCCGGTGATCTGCTCGCGCTCGATGAGCTTCTTCAGCCACCAGTCGCGGTCGTACGGCGACCCGAGATCCCCGAGCGGCTTGCCGGCGCCGGGGAGGTTGTCGAACTCCCCGCGCTCCATCGCCTGCTGGATCTGCAGGTCCACCCACCGCGCCTGGTGCTGGATGCGGGCCGCTGCCGCGTCTCGACCCGTACGTCGATCGCGTTCTCGTTCGCGCCGAGGTGGTGCGCTGGCGTCCTCGGGGTCCTCCATCGTGCTCTCCTCTCGCGCCACCGACGCTAGCAAGCAGGGCCGAGGACCGGAGGCGTCCTAGACCCGGAGGCGGTCCGCGCGCGGAAGCAGCAGGAACGCGACGAGGTAGAGCAGCGCCACGATGATGAGCAGGTTCGCGTAGCCGGTGAGCAGGGCGACGTACTCCAGGCAGCCGCCGACGATGGCGCCCAGCAGGTTGAGCCCGAAGGCCTCCTGGGAGTCGGAGGTCTCGGCGAACCGTTTCGCGAACGCGACGTTGGCCAGGAAGATCGGCAGGAAGGCGAGCACCGTCGCGGCCAGCAGGCGAGGCCCGAAGGGCAGCGCGAGGAGCCAGTCGGGCCGGACCACCCACGCCAGCGCGAGCGAGGCGGCGATGCCACCGAAGACGACGGGCAAGGGCGGTGTCTTCACCCGTCTGGTCGTCTCCACCGCGGCCAGCACGGTGAGGAGCACGCCGGCGAAGACGAGGGCGTTGACCAGCCAGGTGGTGCCGAAGAGCAGCGCGAAGGTCGCGACGTTCTTGGTCTCCAGGAGCAGGAAGGCCGCGCCCATGAAGAACAGGTCGAGGTAGGGCCGCATCGCCCGGAACGGTCCGCCGACCGTCCGCACCAGGATCAGGGAGAGCAGCACGATCCCGAACAGGGTCCACAGGTAGAGCGAGGGCACCGAGCCGCCGTGGAAGTACAGGAACGGCGCGTCATCGGTGGCCGGCGCGACCACCGGCGTGGTCGGGCGGTACGCCGTGCCGCAGGACTGGTCGGCGACGTTGCGGGCCACCGTGACCACGGCCTGGTGCTCGGTGAAGCTGTCGACGCAGGGTTCGTGCCCGAAGGCCGCCTTGGCGGTGCCGGCCAACCGGTCGATCAGCCAGTTCTCGCGGTAGTAGTTGTACATCGCGAAGCCACCGTCGGGCTTGAGGTGGTCGTGCGCGGCCTGCAGCGCCTCCTTGGTGAACAAGAACGACTCGAGCCGGATCTGCGAGGCGCCGTTGACCAACGCCAGCGAGTCGGGCAGCGCGAACAGGATCAGGTCGTACTTCGTGTCGGTCCGCTCCAGGAAGGCCCGCCCGTCGTTCACGTGCGCCGTCACCCGCGGGTCCTGGTAGGCGTGGTCGGGGTTGTGGTCCTTGCCCAGCTTGAGGATCTTCGGGTCGATCTCGACGGCGTCGACGTGCTTGGCGCCCTTGCTCAGGGCGATCGCGACGTCGCTCCCGGAGCCCGCGCCGACCACCAGCACGTTGTCGAGGCTCGCATGCGGGAGCCGTTCGTACGGCGTGCCGTACTGCTGCGACATGTTCGCCAGCCGCCACTTGGCCTCGGCCATCGTCTGGTGGGGTACGCCGTTGACCCAGATGGCCAGCGCGCCGGGGCCGAAGTTCGAGTGGTGCGTGGAGACCTTGTAGTACGGCGACCAGCCGACGCCGGGAGTCAACGTCTCGGTGAGCAGCGCCACGACGATCACGACACCGCTGAGCAGCGCGACGAGCCGCTGCGGGATCCCGACCGCGAGGACGACCAGGGCCGCGCCGGCGATGAGGCCCCAGGCCAGGGACGGCGCCCAGAGGAACGAGAGCAGCGTGAACAGGCCGATGCCGATGAGCGAGCCGAGCAGGTCGTAGCGGTAGGCCGTGAGCGGCGGCAGCTCGCCGAAGCAGCGACCGACGACCTCGGCCGGGCCGGCCAGCACTGCGGCCACGAGCAGGAACACGATCGGGAGGGCCAGCCACGCCGGCGGCCCGGTCGTGTGCAGCCCGGTGAAGTAGATGACGTCGGCCCCGGAGCGCTGGATGTTGACCGGGAACTTCAGGACGAGCACGACGGTGAGCGCGAGCAGCGGGGCGCAGTACGGGAGCACCGACCAGGTCTTGCGGCTGATCAGGAACCCGAGGCCGATGCCCAGGAACGACCCGAGGAGCACGAAGTTCGAGAAGTAGCTGAGGTGCACGATGTTCGCGCCCAGCCAGCGGATCAGCGCCAGCTCGATGAAGAGCATCGCGGCGCTGCCGAGGAGCAGGCGGCGCACGACGGTGGCGGAGGAGGTCTTGACTGCAGGGGCAGCGAGGGCGCTCACGACCGGCAGCCTTGCATGCGTCCGGGCCCGCTGGCGAGACGGGGCGTCAGTCCGCGAACGCGTCCTTGGGTACGACGAAGAGGCTGACCGCGGCGACCAGGGCGGTCAGCGAGCAGACCGCCCACACGGTGAGGTAGCCCGAGAGCGGTGCGTGACCGGCCTTGGCGTCGGCGATCGAACCGGTCGAGGCCAGGGCGATCGCGAAGATGCTGGAAGCGATCGCGCCGCCGATCGTCTTGGTGGTGTTGGTCATGCCGGTCACGAACCCGGTGCGGTCCTCGGGAGCCGCGGCAGCAGCGGCCGCGGGGAGGGCCGCGACGAGGGCGCCCGAGCCCACACCGGCGATCGCCATGTTCACCAGTGCCTGGACGGTCGAGGCGTGGAACGGGATGAACAGGCCGTAGCCGAGCGCGACGAGCAGCGCCCCGACCAACATGGCCGAGCGCGTGCCGATGAGACGTCCGGCCACCGGCAGCAGCAGCGCCCCGGCCACGAGCGAGAGCACGTAGACGACGATCAGGACGGTGACGAAGCCGGCGCTCGCGCCGAGGCCGTAGCCCGTCACCTCCGGGTCGGTGCGCGCGAAGGTGGACAGCGGGATCTGTGCCCCCAGCACCGACATCCCGAACAGGAAGGCGGTCAGCTGCACCGGCCACTGCCCCGACGTCCCCAGCAGCCGTACGTCGATCAACGGCTCCTCGAGGCCGAGCTCGTACCGGGCGAAGGGCCAGAACGCCAGGACGCCGAGCGCGAGCACCAGCCACGGCAGCGGAGTGCCAGGACCCTGGACGCGGACCAGGATCAACGCGGTCATCACCAGGCCGATGGCAAGCGTGACGAGCAGGAAGCCGCGGACGTCGAGCCGGCCCGTGTGCACGGGCGGTGTCGGCGCGACCCCGAACCACACGATGACCAGGCAGATCGTCACCGCGATCGCCGGGACGGTGAGCAGCAGGGTCATCCGCATCGAGGTGACCAGCGCACCGCTGGTGGCCGCGCCCAGGATCACGCCGAGCTCGAGGGCCGCGACCAGGAAGGACGCCGCCCGCCGGGTCAGTTGCGTCTGAGCGCCGGTGTCCGCGGTGCGCCGGTGGATGATCGAGACCTCGAGGGGCAACCACACGACGTAGAACCCCTGGATCGCCCAGGCGACCAGGAACGTGCCGAACGACGGCGCGAACGCGACGCCCCAGGACGCGACCGCGGTCACGGCCGTCGAGAGCAGCAGCACGTTGCGGTGCCCGACCAGGTCGCCGAGACGGGCGAGCACCGGCACGACGAGCGCCGAGACCACCAGCTGGGCCGCCTCGAACCAGTTGACGTCGGCGTCCTTGATGTCGAGGTGCCGCGCGATGTCGGTGAAGATCGGCGTGTAGTAGCCCTGCAGGATGCCGCTCGCGATCTCGACGCAGACGAGGAAGCCGACGATGGTGCCCAGGCCCGGCACCCTGCCCGGCGCCTGCGTCGTCTCCACGGTGGCCATTCAGATCCTCTCGATCAGCCGTCGGTACCACCGCACGCCGGCCAGGAAGTCCTCCACGCCGATGTGCTCGTCGTAGCTGTGGATGCTCTCCCGCTGGGCCTTGGTCATCCGGAACGGCGTGAACCGGTAGACGCGGGTGCAGATCTCGGTGAAGTGACGCGCGTCGGTGGCGGCCAGCATCACGTACGGCGTGGGCACGGCGTCGGTGAACAGCTCGCTGATCGTGCTCGCGATCAGCTCGAAGGCGGGGTCGTCGGTGGGGGAGACCGGGCTGGGCTCGTTGGCGTCGAGCAGGGTCAGGGTGATCGAGTCGTCGTCGATCGCCCGGCGTACGTGCTCGGTGGCCGAGGCCACCGTGTCGCCGATCAGGAGCCGGAGGTTGACGGCGGCGGTGGCGCTGGAGGCGATCACGTTGTGCGCCGGCGAGCCCTGCAGCGTGGTCACGGCCATCGTCGTGCGCACCAGGGCTGCGGGCTCCGCACCCGCAGCCGGGATCGCCCGCTTGAGGATCGGCTGCAGTGCGTGCGCCCGGGCGAAGAACGGCCGCAGGGCGCGGGGGGCGTGCGGCGCGAGCCGCTGGAACATCTCGACGGTCGGCGCAGGCAACGAGGCGGGGAACGGCCGCTCCTCCAGGCGTACGACGGCCCGGGCGATGCGCGCGGTCGGGCCGTTGGCCGCCGGTGTCGAGGAGTGGCCACCCCGGCCCTCGGCCCGCAGCTCGATCGTGGTGGTGCCCTTCTCCGAGACGCCGACCACGCCGAGCGGGGGCGCGATGCCGGGGAAGGCCTCGTGGGCGATGGCGCCGCCCTCGTCGAGCACGAACCACGGGGTGACCCCGCGCGAGCGCAGCTCCTCGACCGCTGTCGGGGCGTCCGGCCCGGAGACCTCCTCGCTGGCGCCGAAGGAGAGCCAGAGGTCGCGCTCCGGTACGAACCCCTCGGCCAGCAGCCGCTCGACCGCGCCACAGATGCCGACCAGGGAGCCCTTGTCGTCGAGCGTCCCGCGCCCCCAGATCGCGCCGTCGTGGATCTCCGCGGAGAACGCCGGGTGCTGCCACGGCGCCGACTCGTCGACGGGGACGACGTCGAGGTGCGCCATCAGCACGACGGGGTCCTGCGCGCTGCGGCCCTTCCAGTGCAGCAGCAGCGAGTGCTCGTGGATCCGGTGCAGCGTGAGCTGCTCGTGCAGCAGCGGGAACGCCTCGGCGAGGGCCTTCCCGAAGGACTCGAAGGGTTCGTGGTCGAGGTCGTCCTGGTCGTCGCGGGAGACCGTGGGGATGCGGACCAGGGTGCGGAGGTGCGCGACCACCTCGTCGTCCGACGGCCCCGCTCCCATGGCGCGCACGCTACTGGATCACGAGGTCGGACAACCGGTCTCGGATCCGAGACGTGGTGAGGCGAACCGGTGTGGCGTCCGGAGCCCGGAACCGGTGGACTGGTGGCATGACCGGAGCTGCGTCACCCTCTGCCTGGATGAGCGGACCAGCGGCCGCGGTGGACGACGTCGTCCTGCGGCTTGCGGCCGCGCCGTGTGGGCGACCCGGCCGCTCCGCCGGGGGCGGGATGGCCGATCGTGATCGCGCCGACCGGTTTGAAGGCGGGCGGGATCTCGAAGGCCTGCCGGACCGCGTCGAGCACCTCGGTGGGCACCCCGAAGAAGCAGGCGCCGAGGCCCTCGTCGACCGCCGTCTGCAGGATCAGCAGGGAGGCCATCGCGGCGTCCATGTGCCAGAACGGCACCGGCCACTGCTGCTCCTCCGCGGGCGTCGACCCCTTGTCGGGCTCGGTGTACCGGTCGAGGTAGGCCTGCTTGCTGGAGCACGGCAGCACCACGACAGGCGCCTTGCTCATGCCCTGCAGCCAGCCGTCGACCTCGTCCTCCTCCCCGGCGGTGGCCGCCCAGAAGCGGCCCACGTCCTCGGCGGTGTCGAGCACCAGGAACCCCCAGCCCTGGCTGAAGCCGGCGCTCGGCGCCCGGGTGGCGTTGGCCAGCGCGCGGTCCACGACCGCGGGGTCGACCGGTTCGTCGGTGTAGTTGCGCACCATCCTGCGCCGGCGTACGACGTCCTGGAACTCCATGGCTCTCATTATCGGGCCCGGGGACGGGCGCACCATGCCTGAGGACTTCGAGCAGATGTGGGCCACGCTCGCGCCCCTCGGTCGCTCCTCGGCGAGCGGCGGCTACTTCCGCCAGCCCTGGACCACGGTCGAGGCCGAGCTGCGGGCCTGGTTCACCGAGCAGTGCCAGGCGCGGGGGCTGTCGGTCGAGGCCGACGGCAACGGAAACCTGCTGGCCACGTGGGCCGGAGCCCGGGTCCCTGAGGAGGGCCGTCAGGGCCCGTCTCGAAGGGCCGCGGGCAATGCCGTCCTGATCGGCTCCCACCTCGACTCGGTCCTCGACGGCGGGGCCTACGACGGCCCGCTGGGCGTGGTCTCGAGCCTGGCGGCGATCGACGTGCTGCGGGCGCGGGGGGTGACGCCCGCGAGGCCGGTGGTGGTCGGCGCCTTCGCCGACGAGGAGGGGTCGCGCTTCGGGCTGGCCTGCCTGGGTTCACGGTTGGCCACCGGCGCGACGACGGCGCAAGGCGGCCGCCGAGCTGCGCGACCCCACCGGTACCTTCCTGCCCGACGCCATGGCCGCGGCGGGCTTCGAGCCCGAGCTCGGACGCACCGAGTGGGTCGACCGGATCGACAGCTTCGTGGAGCTGCACGTCGAGCAGGGGCGCGACCTCGTCGACCGGGACGCCCCCGTCGGGCTGGCGACCAGGATCTGGCCGCACGGCCGGTATCGCTTCGACTTCACCGGGGAGGCCAACCACGCGGGCACGACGCGGATGGAGGACCGCCACGACCCGATGCTGAGCTATGCGATGACCGCCCTGGCCGCGGCCAAGCAGGCCCGGCTGGCCGAGCAGCGCGCGACCTTCGGCCGGATGGAGGTCACCCCGAACGGCACCAACGCGATCCCCTCGCGCGTGACCGCGTGGCTGGACGCTCGCTGCGACTCCGAGGAGTCGCTGGCCACCCTGGTCGCGGAGATCGAGCGTCTCGGCACCGAGCGCGCCGAGCGCGACGGCACCGCCCTCGCGGTCACGCCGGAGTCGGTGTCGGGGGCGGTGAGCTTCGACCCGGCCCTGACCGCGCGCCTCGACGACGCCCTCGGCGGCGGGCTCCCGGTGATCCCGACGATGGCCGGTCACGACGCCGGCGTCCTGGCCGCCGCGGGGGTGCCGACGGCCATGCTCTTCGTGCGCAACCCGACCGGCGTCTCCCACTCCCCGGACGAGTTCGCCGAGACCGCCGACTGCCTGCGGGGCGTGGAGGCGCTGGCGGACGTGCTCGAGGACCTCGTCGGATGAGGGCGAGATGAGCTCCTACCTGCTGCAGCACGCGTTGCTGCCCGACGGGGTCGCGACCGACGTCCGCGTCGAGGTCGTCGACGGCCTCATCGCCGAGCTCGGCGGGAGCGGACCTGCCGAGGTGGTGCCGGGGCTGACCCTGCCGGGCCTCGCGAACTGCCACAGCCACGCCTTCCACCGGGCACTGCGTGGCCACACCCAGCGCGAGCGGGGGTCGTTCTGGACCTGGCGCGAACAGATGTACGCCGTGGCCACCGACCTCACGCCCGACACCTACTTCGCGCTGGCCCGCGAGACCTACGCCGAGATGCGGGCCACCGGCATCACGGCCGTCGGCGAGTTCCACTACCTGCACCACCAGCCGGACGGCACGCCGTACGACGACCCGAACGAGATGGGCAAGGCCCTGCTCGCGGCGGCGGACGAGGCGGGGATCCGGATCCGCCTGCTCGACACCTGCTACCTCGCTGCGGGCTTCGACCGGGCACCCGAGGGGGTGCAGGTGCGCTACTCCGACGGCGACGCTGAGGCCTGGGCGGCCCGCGTCGCGGCGTTCGACGACCCACGGGTCGCCGTGGCCATCCACTCGGTGCGGGCGGTCCCGCGAGAGCAGCTGCCCGTGGTGGTCGAGGCGGCCGCGGGCAGGCCGCTGCACGTGCACCTCTCCGAGCAGGTGGCCGAGAACGACGCCTGCCTGGCGGCGACCGGCCTGACCCCGACCCAGCTGCTGGCGGAGGCGGGGGCGCTCGGAGCGATGACCACGGCCGTGCACGCGACCCACCTGACCGACGACGACATCGCCCTGCTCGGACAGAGCCGTACCCGCGTCTGCTTCTGCCCGACGACCGAGCGCGACCTGGCCGACGGCATCGGTCCGGCGCGAGGCCTGCACGACGCCGGCGCGGTCCTCACGCTGGGCTCCGACAGCCACGCCGTGATCGACCTGTTCGAGGAGATGCGTGCGGTGGAGATGCACGAGCGCCTGGCCACCCAGCAGCGCGGGCACTGGTCGGCGATGGAGCTCCTGGCGGCAGCGACCTACGACGGGCACGCCTCGCTGGGCTTCGACGACGCGGGCCGGATCGCGGTCGGGCAGCGTGCGGACCTCGTCACCGTCGACCTCGGGACCATCCGCACGCGCGGGACGGGCGCCACGCCCGAGACACTGGTCTTCGCCGCGACCGGCGCCGACGTCCTGGAGGGATCATGAGCAGCCTGCTGCTGACCGGCATCGCCGAGCTGGTCACCAACGACCCCGTCCACGACGGCACCCCGCTCGGCGTCGTGCACGACGCGGCCGTGGTCCTCGAGGGACGCACGGTGTCGTGGGTGGGCCGCCGCACCGAGGCTCCCGAGACCGACGACCTTCGTGACCTCGGCGGCCGCGCAGTCATCCCCGGCTTCGTCGACTCCCACTCCCACCTCGTCTTCGCAGGCGACCGGGCGGCCGAGTTCTCCGCGAGGATGGCCGGGGAGAGCTACTCGGGGGGCGGCATCCGCACGACGGTCGCCGCGACCCGCGCCGCCCCCGACGAGCTGCTCGTCGCCAACGCCGGGCGGCTCGTGGCGGAGATGCGGCGGCAGGGCACCACCACGGTCGAGATCAAGAGCGGCTACGGACTGACCGTGGCCGACGAGGCACGCAGCCTGGTCGTGGCCGGCCAGCTCACCGAGGAGGTCACCTTCCTCGGGGCGCACGTCGTCCCCGAGGAGTACGCCGACGACGCGGCCGGCTACGTCGAGCTGGTGACCGGACCGATGCTCGAGGCCGCTGCCCCGCACGCACGCTGGATCGACGTCTTCTGCGAGCGCGGGGCCTTCGACGGCGACCAGGCACGGGCCATCCTGGCGGCGGGCAGTGCCCGTGGCCTGCAGGGGCGGATGCACGCCAACCAGCTCGGGCCCGGGCCGGGGGTGCAGCTGGCCTGCGAGCTCGGCCTCCGTGCGGTCGACCACTGCACGTTCCTCGACGACGACGACGTGGCGGCGTTGGCCGGCTCGGGCACCGTGGCGACGCTGCTCCCCGGGGTCGAGTTCAGCACCCGCTCGCCGTACCCGGACGCGCGTGGGCTGCTCGACGCGGGCGTCACCGTCGCGCTGGCCACCGACTGCAACCCGGGGTCCTGCTACACCTCCTCGATGCCGCTCTGCGTCGCCCTCGCAGTGCGGGAGATGCGGATGACACCGGCCGAGGCGCTGTGGTCGGCCACCGCGGGCGGCGCCCTGGCCCTGGCCCGCGAGGACGTCGGCGTCCTCGCACCCGGCAAGCGTGCCCACCTCACCGTGCTCGAGGCTCCGTCGTACCTGCACCTCGCCTATCGCCCCGGCGTCCCCCTCGTCGCCGACGTGCTCGCCTGATCCCTGGGCCCCCGGCCCACCCGGAATTGGTGGGTGGATGGGTGCGGGAGCGAGACCGGCCGGGGTCGACGCGGGCGATTGCATTGGGCAGGATCGGGAACTCCAGCAGAGCACGGCGCAACGCGGCGCCGGATGATTCCTTTCAGGAGGAGCAGATGAGCGACGAGCCCCTGGGCGACGACGAGATCGAGACCACCGGCACCGGCGGCGCCGGGACCACCGGTGACGCGGACGGCACCGACGGCACCGGTGGCGGCGACGCGGACGGCACCGACGGCGACTCGACCGACACCGTGGACGGCGACGGATCCGACGGCGGCGACGCCGACGGCACCGACGGTGACGGCGCGGACGGCGATGGCACCGACGGTGGTGACGCGGACGGCACCGATGGTGGCGACGCGGACGGCACCGACGGCTGAGACGACGCTGCATGGAGGCGCTCGAGCTCCTCAGCGGTGACGCCCAGACCTTCGTCGAGAAGGTCTGGGCGTCCCACGTGCACCTGCACCAGGCCGAGCCGGCAGACCTCGTCGGGCTGTTGTCCTTCGACGACGTCGACCGCCTGCTCACCTCGACGGCGATCCGCACACCCGCCGTACGCCTCGCCCGCGACGGCTCGGTGCTGCCGCAGTCGCAGTACACCCGCACCGGCGCCACCCTGGCGGGCCAGGCGCTGACCGGTCTGGTCGACGCCCGCAAGGTCATCGACCTGTTCGAGGACGGCGCGACCGTGGTGCTGCAGGGGCTGCACCGCTACTGGCCACCCCTTACGCGGCTGGTCGCCGAGCTCGAGCTCGCGCTGGGTCACCCGTGCCAGGCCAACGCCTACCTGACCCCGCCGGGGTCGCAGGGCTTCGCGGTGCACAGCGACACCCACGACGTCTTCGTCTTCCAGACCCACGGCTCGAAGCTCTGGGAGGTCCACCCCGCCCCGGGCGAGGAGGGCCAAGGATCGGCGGACGTACGCGAGGTGCTGCTCGAGCCGGGGCTCAGCATGTACCTGCCCACCGGCACGCCGCACGCGGCTCGGGCCCGCGACACGGTCTCCCTGCACGTCACCATCGGCATCAACCAGCTGACCTGGCGCACCCTGCTCGACCGGGCCGTACGCCGCGCCCTCGACGGGCTCGACGCCGACGCCCACCTGCCGGCGGGTCACCTCGACCACCCCGACCTGCTCGTCGACGGACTGACCGAGCGCCTGGACTCGCTCGCGCAGGCCCTGGGCGACCTCGATCCAGCCGAGCTCGCCCAGGCTCAGGTCAGCTCCTTCCTCCAGGCGCGCCACACCCCCTTGCGGGGAGCCATGGTCGATCGGATGGCGCTCGCGGACGTCGCGGCCGACACCCGGCTGCGCCGTCGCCCGGGGAAGCCGTGCGTGCTGCAGCCCGACGGCGACCGACTGCACCTGCTGCTCGGCGACCGAAGGGTCACCGTGCCGGCCCGGATCACCGCCGCCGTCGAGCAGGTCCGGGAGCTGCGGGAGCTGGCTCCCCAAGACCTCGCCCTCGATGTGCAGTCCAGCCTGGTGCTGTGCCGGCGGTTGGTCCGCGAGGGACTGCTCGAGGTAGTGCACTGAGTCCACGGCCGCCGGGCGGCGGCGACTTCCGCTGCTCGCTCTCCTCGGAACGACGGGGCGACGACCTCGCCGGGACCGCCACGCACGTGCGCGCGTTCGTGCTGGTCGAGCACCACGGTCCCTGGGGTGTGAGTGCCCCCGCGGACAGCCGGCTGCCCGACGAGGTCAAGCAGCACCTCGGCGGCCACCACGCGGTCAAGGTGCTGATGGCCCGGCGGCACCACCGCGCCCATCGCGGCTCGTCGTACCAGGCCATGATCTGCTTCCCCGCCCGTCGGCTCCTCCTCCGCACGACCTTCGAGGAGCCCGCAGAGCTGCTCGCCCTCGACCTGTCGGCCGTCAGCCGCGGCGAGACGCCGGCCGATGCGCTGGGTGCCCAGGCCTGGGACGGGGTCGAGGGGCCGCTCTACGGCGTGTGCACCCACGGCCGGCACGACGCGTGCTGTGCCGAGCGCGGCCGACCCGTGTGTGCGGCCCTGAGCGACCTCCGGCCGGAGCAGTCCTGGGAGGTCTCGCACATCGGTGGGGACCGGTTCGCGGCCAACCTCCTGGTGCTGCCCGAGGGGCTGTACTACGGCCGCGTCGAGCCCGCGTCGGTCGCGGGACTGGTGGCCCGGCAGGAGGACGGCCGCCTCGACCTCGCCCGGCTCCGCGGGCGCACGACCTACCCGATGCCCGTCCAGTACGCCGAGATCGCGCTGCGCCGTCACCTCGACGAGGACCGCTCCGACGCCGTCCGCCTGACCCGCCGCGACGGTGACAGCTGCGAGTTCAGCCACGGTGACGAGCGGTGGCGGGTCACGGTGGCCAGGACCCTCAGCGAGCAGGCGACCCTGACCTGCTCGGCGGCCAGGCGGGGCTGGGTGCCCGTGTTCGAGGCCGTCGCCATCGAGCAGCTGCGAGACGCACGATGAGTCTCGACGCGCGCGTTCTCGGTGGGCTGGAGTACCTCGACGCGGTGACGCACATCCTGCAGGACCAACGCCTCGCGCACGCCACGGGCGGGTTGTGGGAGGCGGCAGACCTGCAGTGGTGGTGGCGCGAGGACCGCCACGACGACCCTGACGACGTCCTGGTCTGGTTCGTCGACGACGTGCCGGTCGCGGCGGCGGTCTTCACCCGGTGGGGCGAGCGCTGGGGCGCGGACCTGATCGGCGGTCCTGACGCGCTGGCCGAGCACGGTGAGGCGATGTGGGGCTACGTCGCGGGTCGTCATCGCCACGACGTCGTCGACATGATCGTCCCGGACGACGACGACGTCCTGGCCGCCGCGCGCGAGGCGGGCTTCGCCCCCGCGGAGCTGCCGCTCCGCACGGCCTGGATGCAGGCCGCGGAGCGCCCGGCGGTGCGTGCGCTGCCCGAGGGGTACGCCGTCCGGTCCTACGCCGGTGGGCCGCACTGGATGGTGGCCCGCAACGGCGAGCACGTGGCCGAGCGCCTCGCGGAGACCAGCCTGTACCGGCGCGACCTGGACCTGGCCGTCGTGGCGGGGGACGAGGTGGCCGGCTACGCCCTGTTCTGGGCCGACACCGTCACCGGCGTCGGTCTCGTCGAGCCGATGCGCGTCGAGGACGAGCACGCCGCGAGGGGCCTGGGCGGTGTGCTGCTGACCGAGGGTCTGGAGCGGCTGGCCGCGGCGGGATGCACCCGCTTCAAGGTCAGCTTCGATCCCTCGAACACCGCCGCCGCCAGGCTCTACCTCGGGGCCGGCTTCCGGCCCGAGTCCTCGTCACGACTGCTGCGTCGTACGCCCCGCACCTGAGGCGTGAGCGCCGCTTCCTCGGCAGATCTAAGGCATCGCCCGATGTGTGCGGGGCGCCTTAGGACTGGAATCGAGTCATCGAGATACGGGGTTCCAGCCGAGGAGATGAAGACGATGTACAACGCGATGGACGAGGACCTGATGTTCCAGGACATGCACGAGCGTGTCGACGCCATGCGCGCCGCCCGGGCCGGAAGCAACGGCCGGGAGACCCGCCGCTGGTGGCGTCGGTCCGCGCAGCGGCTCGCTCGCTGAGGACCGGCCATGAACAGCATGGTCAACGGGTTCGTGTTCCTGCAGGAGAGCCGCCGGTCACACCGTGAGCGCAACCGGCAGCCCGGATGGGCGGGCCGACGTGCGCGATGATGATCGACGTGCGGATGGAGCGGGCCAGGACCGAGAGCCTCGTCGGCCGTGAGGCCGAGCTCTCGGCCCTGCTCCGCGCCGCCGGGAACGACGGCACCCGCATGGTGCTGGTCTCCGGCGACGCCGGGGTGGGCAAGACCCGGATCCTGAGCGAGGCGCTCGAGAATCTCGCCACCGAGGGCTGGACCTGCCTGGTCGGCCACTGCCTCGACTTCGGTGAGGCCTCGATGCCCTACCTGCCCTTCGCCGAGGTGCTCGGGCAGGTGACGCAGCTCGAGCCCGAGCTGGCAGCGCGGCTGGCGTCCTCCCATCCTGCCTTCGCCCGTCTCGGGAGGCAGTCCGGCAGCGACGAACCCGCCGAGAGCCTCGAGCGGGCCGAGGTCTTCGAGGCCGTGCATGCCCTGCTCGACGAGCTCAGCAGCCGCGCACCGGTCACGCTGGTGATCGAGGACGCCCACTGGGCCGACGCGAGCACCCGCGACCTGATCAGCTTCCTGCTCTCCCGACGCTTCGCGGGTCGCTGCCTGGTACTGATGACCTTCCGTTCCGACGAGATGCACCGCCGCCACCCGTTGCGCCAGCGGGTCGCGGAGTGGGTCCGGGTCGCCGGCGTCGAGCGCGTGCAGCTGGAGCCGCTGCCCGCGAGCGCCGTGCGGACGATGGTCGGCCACCTGATCGACCCCAGCGAGGAGTCCCTGGGGGATCGGTACGACGACGACGTGAGCCGGATCGTCCAGCGCGCCCAGGGCAACGCCTTCTACGTCGAGGAGCTCGTCTCCGCCTTCCTCGGGGGCGGCTGGAGCCTGCCCGAGGACCTCGCCGACCTCCTGCTGGTGCGCCTCGAGCGCCTCGACGAGCGGTCGCGCAGCGTCGTCCGGGTGGCCTCGGCGTCCGGGCAGCGCGTCTCCCACGACCTCCTCGCGCGGGTGGCCGGGATGGACGAGACCGAGCTCGAGGCAGCGTTGCGGGCGGCGATCGACGCCCACGTGCTGGTGCGCACCGGCGAGTCGGCGTACGCCTTCCGGCACGCGCTCCTCGGCGAGGCCGTCTACGACGACCTGCTGCCGGGAGAGCGGATGCGGCTGCACACGGCGTACGCCGAGGCGGTGCGCGAGCTCCACGGGTCGCGGGGAGCAGCCGACCTGGCCCGGCACGCACTGGCCTCCCACGACCTGCCGACGGCGCTGCTGGCCAGCGTCGAGGCGGGCGACCTCGCGATGGCCAGCGGCGGTCCGGACGAGGCGGCCGGGCACTTCACCAAGGCGCTGGAGATCTACCCGCGCGCCTCGCGGGAGCTGGCCGAGCCGCCCGACGAGGCCGAGCTCGTCGCGCGCACCGTCGACGCCCTGTGCGCCGCCGGCCGCCCGGAGACCGCGATGGCCCTCGTCGACTCCCACCTGGACCGGCTGCCCGCCGATGCCCCGGACCTGACCCGGGCCCGGTTGCTGCTCGCCCGGGTCGAGGCGATGCGCGCCACGGAGGCCGAGCTGCGGCCGAGCGTGGTGACCACCGAGGCGATCGGCCTGGTCGGCCCGGAGCCCACGACCCTGCGCGCGCGGATCCTGGCGCTGCACGCCCAGGCGCTGATCTGGGACGACCAGTACGACGACGCCCGGGTCGTGGCCGACGAGGCGATCGAGCTCGCCGAGCAGCTCGACCTGCCGCGGCTCTCGGCCGACGTGAGCCTGACCCTGACCTGGCTGCGCCAGCACCTCGACTTCGGTGAGGAGAGCCGCGCCGAGCTCAAGCGGATCATCGAGGACGCCCACGAGCGCGGCGACCTGCTCAGCGAGATGCGCGGGTACCTGCGCACCGGCGGTCTCGAGCTCGAGTACGGCGACCTGCACCGCAGCGAGGAGGCGTTCCTGACCGCCTCCCGGATCGCGGTCGAGATGGGGCGCCCGTGGACGATCATGGGCATCAGCGGGCGCTCGCAGGCCGGCATCGTGGCGTTCATGCGCGGCGACTGGGACCGCGCGCTGGAGATCGTCGACCACCTCGACGAGGACCCGCCCCCCACCCCGCGGGCGATGCTCGAGTCGGTGGTGCTGCTCGTCGCTGCGGGCACCGGTGAGGTCGCTGCCCTCTCCCGGCTCCCGGCGGTCCGGGAGCGCTGGCACCGCGAGGGGATGGTCGCGGTGAACGCCGGCGGCGCGGCGATCGAGCTCTTCGGCCAGCGAGACGGGGCGACGGCGGCCGTGGCGGCGTACGACGACGTCGTCTGCGTCCTGGCGCCGCTGTGGGGGCGTGCGTTCGACGCGGTCGTGCGGCTGGCCACGCAGGCGCTTGCCGCTCTGGCCGACGACGCCCCGCGTACCCCCAGCAAGGGGCGCGCGGAGGTGCTGGCCACCGCCGACCGGCTGGTCGCGGACGCCGAGGGCGCCCTGCGCAACCGGGAGGCGGAGCAGCGACCCTTCGGGATCGAAGGTCGGGCCTGGGAAGCCCGGCTGCGCGCCGAACGGCTGCGCCTGGACTGGCTGCTCGGCGCCGACGTCGACCTCGACGAGCTGGTCGCGCGCTGGCGGAGCACGGTCACCCTCTTCACCGAGCTCGGTCACCGACTCGAGGAGGCCCGGGGACGCACCCGGCTGGCCACGGTGCTGCGTGCCACCGGCGACGCCGAGGGCGCGCGGGAGGAGGCCGACCGCGCCCGCGAGCTCGCGGTGCGGCTGGGCGCCCGGCCGCTGCTGGAGGAGATCGGCTCCTCGCGCGCCCAGAGCGACACCGACCTGCTCACCGCCCGCGAGCACGAGATCCTCGCCCTCGTGGCCACCGGGCGCAGCAACGGCGACATCGGCAAGCAGCTGTTCATCTCCGCCAAGACCGTGAGCGTGCACGTCTCCAACGTGATGGCGAAGCTCGGCGCCTCCAGCCGCACCGAGGCCGTCGCCCTCGCCCGGCAGTCCGGCCTGCTCGGAGGCTGAACGCACCCTCGCTGCGGCACCCCGGTGGCGGCATACTCTGCGTATGTCGACGCGAGAGCTGACCGAGCGGCGCTTCCAGCGGATGCGGCCCGCGCCTGCGACCGACGCGCCCCGGGTCCCTCCGTCCGAGCTGCCTCCGGGACCACGCTGGCCGTCGCTGCTCCAGAGCATCGGGCTGCTCCGGTTCCGGCACCAGTTCATCCCGGCCCTGCACCGGCGCTACGGCGAGGTGTTCACGATCCGGGTGCTGCCCGACAGCCGGACCCTGGTCGTGTTCAACCGGCCCGAGCACGTCAAGGAGATCTTCGCCGGCGACCCCGAGGTGTTCCACGCCGGCAAGGGCAACGCGATCCTGGGGCCGGTGATGGGGGAGCACTCCCTGCTCCTGGTCGACTCGGCCCAGCACAAGCGGGCCCGCAGGCTGCTGATGCCGGCGTTCAACGGACACGCGCTGCGGGGATACCAGGACCTCGTCTCCGGGCTGGCCAAGACGGAGGTCGACGGCTGGACTCCTGGTGAGGCGTTCCGCTCGCTCGACCGGATGAACGCCCTGACCCTCGAGGTGATCCTCCAGGTGGTCTTCGGCGTCACCGACGAGGCCCGGCTCGCCCAGCTGCGGCCGCTGGTGAACAGGACGGTGAACATCCCGCCCCTGGTCTTCCTGGGCTGGGGCTTCCCCCGGCTGCAGAAGTTCGGGCCGTGGCGTGCGACGGCAGAGAACCAGGTGGCGCTCGACGAGGTCGTCTTCGGCGTGATCCGTGAGCGCCGTACGGCCCCCGACCTCGAGGACCGGTCCGACGTGCTCTCCCGGCTGCTGCTGGTGCGCGACGAGGACGGCGGTGGGCTCAGCGACGAGGAGCTGCGCGACCAGCTGGTCACCCTGCTGCTCGCCGGCCACGAGACCACGGCGACGGCGCTGGCGTGGGCGCTGCACGAGCTCGCCCGGGACCCGGAGCAGGCGACCCGGGCGCGCGAGGCCGCGCTCAGCGGCGACGACGACTACCTCGAGGCCGTGCTCAAGGAGTCGATGCGGCTGCACCCGGTGATCCCGATGGTGGTGCGCCACCTGATGGCGCCCGCGACCATCGGCGGCATCGATCTGCCGCGCGGCGCGAACGTGGCCGCCTCGATCATCCTGGCGCACGAGTCCGAGGCCAGCCATCGTGACGCTGACCGGTTCCGGCCGCAGCGTTTCCTCGACGGCGAGGTCACCATCAACACCTGGATCCCCTTCGGCGGCGGGGTACGTCGGTGCATCGGCGCCGGCTTCTCGTTGATGGAGGGCGTGGCGGTGCTGCGCGAGGTGCTCGCGGCCTACGACGTGGCCCTGCCGGACGGGGAGACCGAGACACCCCAGGTCCGCAACATCACCAGCGTCCCGCGCCACGGTGCGCGGATCGTGGTCCGCCCGCGCTGAGGTCTGCCTGCCCCGGCACCCGGGCACGGGGGGCCAGGGCACCGGAAACGGGCAGCGTGAGGTGGCCGGCCCGGCGGGAGACGACCCGGGGGTGTGGTCTGAGGTGTCCCGCCAGGCCGAGCCACTGCGATCCACGCCGACGCGGGGGTCGGGTCAGCGGGACACCTCCCAGTCTCCCTGTGGCCCCCCTGTGTGGCCTGAGTCACTGGGGCGATCTTCGGCTAGTGCCTAGGCACCAGACCGAGGACGCCGCGCGCCTCACCGGTCGGGCAGCAGGCCTTCGCGGACGGCGATCGAGAGGGCCTCGAGCTTGGAGTGCGCCCCGAGCTTGCTGGAGAGGTTGGCCACGTGGTTGCGCACCGTGTGGACGCTGACCACGAGCCGCTCGGCGATGGCCACGTTGGTCAGGCCGTCGGCGAGGAGCTCGAGGACCTCCCGCTCGCGTTCGGTGAGCGCCTCGTGCCGCGTCGTCGTCTCACCGGTCAACCGCGGCAACAGCCGGGCCAGCAGCTCGGAGGAGATCACTGCCTCGCCCGAGGCCGTGGCGCGCACGGCGGAGAGCACCTCGCCCAGGCTGCGGTTCTTGGCAACGAAGCCCGCGGCGCCACCCTCGATCGCACGCACCAGGACAGCGTCCGTGGCGTTGCCGGTGAGCACGACGATCCGCAGCGCGGGATGCGCCCCGAGGAGCTCGGGGATCGCCGAGACGCCGTCACCGTCGGGCAGCCGCTGGTCGAGCAGGAGCACGTCGGGCACCTGCTCGTCCACCAGCCGGCGACCCTCCTCGAGGGAGGTCGCGACACCGACACAGTCGAGGTCCTGCTGGTCGGCCATCACGTGTGCCAGGCCGGACGCCAGCACGTCGTGGTCGTCGATGATGACCACGCGCGTCGCCGGCGCCTCACGCTCGGTTGTTGCCACGTCCGCTCCCTGTGCTGAGGAGGCCAGCTGCACCTGCTCCGTTCATCCCCCTGCCGGATCGGCAGGGCCCAACGTACTAGCGCGGTGGCCCTCGCGGAGGTGGACCTCGCACATAGCCTGCCCTACGCCGTTGACAGCCCTGCCTAGAGTCGGGCTCATGAGCGCTCTGCTGGACGGGGCCCCCTGGGCCGGGAACATCTTCGTGGACGGCGAGTGGCGAGCTGGTTCCGCCGGTGACGCCGCCATCATCGAGCCGGCCACGGGCGCCGAGCTGGGCCGGACCGGACGAGCGGGACCCGACGACGTCGCGCAGGCGGCGGCGTCCGCGGCCCGCGCCCAGGTGGAGTGGGCCGCGCTGCCGCACACCGAGCGGGCGGCGGTGCTGCGTCGCGCCGGCGACCTGTTCGGTCAGCACGCAGAGGAGCTCGCCGGCTGGAACGTGCGCGAGGTCGGCGCGGTCCCGGGCATGGCCGGCTTCGCCCTCCACGTCGCCTCCGAGGAGTGCTGGGCCTCGGCCGGGCTTCCCGGTGCCAGCCTCGGCTCGCTGCTCCCCAGCGAGCAGCCGCGGCTGTCGATGGCCAAGCGCGTGCCGGTAGGCGTCGTCGCCGTGATCTCGCCGTTCAACGTGCCGCTGATCCTGAGCATCCGCTCCGTCGCGCCCGCCCTCGCGCTCGGCAACGCCGTGCTGCTCAAGCCCGACCCGCGCACCGTGGTCACCGGCGGCGTCAACATCGTCCGGGTGTTCGAGGAGGCCGGGCTGCCACCCGGCGTGCTCCAGCTGGTGCCGGGCGGCAGCGACGTGGGCCAGGCGATGATCGCCGACGAAGCCGTCCGGGTCATCTCCTTCACCGGCTCGACGCAGGCGGGCCGTGCGGTCGGGGAGGCTGCCGGCCGCCACCTCAAGCGGGCGCACCTCGAGCTGGGCGGCAACTCGGCGATGCTCGTGCTCGACGACGTCGACGTCGCGCAGGCGGTCAACCTCGCGGCCTGGGGCTCGTTCTTCCACCAGGGCCAGATCTGCATGACCACCGGGCGCCACCTCGTCCACGAGCGGGTCTACGACGACTTCGTCGAGGCACTGGCCGAGAAGGCCGACCACCTGCCCGTCGGCAACCCGGCGACCGAGGAGGTGGCTCTCGGTCCCGTCATCGACGAGGGGCAGCGCGACAAGATCCACGGCTTCGTCACCGACAGCACCGATGCCGGCGCCCGCGCAGCCGCCGGAGCGTCGTACGACGGGCTGTTCTACCGACCCACGGTCCTCGCCGAGGTGACACCGGAGCACCCGGCCTTCGCCGAGGAGATCTTCGGGCCGGTGGCCCCGGTCACGCGGGTCTCCAGCGACGACGAGGCGGTGGAGCTCGCGACACGGGGCGAGTACGGCCTCTCGCTGGGGATCATCACGCGCGACGTCATGCGCGGCCTCGCCCTCGCCGACCGGATCCCGACCGGGATCGTGCACATCAACGACCAGACCGTGAACGACGAGGCGAACGCGCCGTTCGGTGGGGTGGCCGCCTCGGGCACCGGGTCGCGGTTCGGTGGTGCGCCCGCCAACATCGAGGCGTTCACCGAGACCCGCTGGATCACCGCCCGCGGCGAACCCCCGACGTACCCGTTCTGACGCCGGTTCCCGGGCTCAGAAGGCGGCGCGGACCTCGTCCTCGGTGAGGCCGTAGTCGGCGAGGTCGTAGCTGTGCCGGGGCTTGCGGCCGCCCTGGCGTGACTCCGCGTCGAGGGCGCTGACTGCGGCGTCGACCTCGGGCGTCCACTCCAGGGCGAACCTCTCGTAGATGTCCTTGGTCGTCGCCACCGGGTCGGAGACGAACGCGCGGTAGTCGACGTCGACGAACTGCGCCGGGTCGTACGCCGTGCGCTCGCGCTCGAACCGGGCCACCGCCTTGCTCAACATCTCGAGCTGGGTGCGGCCGATGGTGTCGCCCACGAACGTGGTCGACCACCCCTTCGTGGCCTCGGCCGACAGCGAGCAGGCCGAGGCGATCGCCACGACCGGGTCGCGGTGGGTCTGCACGATCAACGCGTCGGGGTAGACCTTCATGATCGCGTCGAGCCCGACCAGGTGCGAGGGGTTCTTCAGCACCCATCGCTTCTCCTGGTCGTTCAGCCCGATCAGCTGCAGGTTGGCCTTGTGCCGCTCGTAGGCGTCGGTCCAGTCCTGCTTCTCCAGCCAGGACGGAGTACGCCGGGACGTGGGCCAGCGACTCGTAGCCGATCGACTTGCCGGACTGGCGAAGGATGCGCCAGCACTCCTCCACGCTGGAGGCGTCCATGAAGTGGATCCCCATGAACTCCGGGTTGTCGACGTGGTGCTCGGAGAACGCCCCGCTCAGCGCGGAGAAGATCGGGTTCTGCTCCCAGGTCTCGCGCGGGGGCCGGGGTTGCGGCACCTCGGTCAGCCACAGCTCGAGGCCCTGGTGGGTCGGGTCGGCGTTGAGCAGGCGGTGCAGCGCGGTCGTCCCCGTGCGCGGGAGGCCGCAGACGAAGATCGGGCGCTCGATCGGCACCTCGGCGTACGACGGGTGCTCGCGGAAGCCGTTCTCGGAGAGCAGCCGTCCGACCAGCGCGCCCTTGACGAAGGTGCGCTGCATGTAGTTGCCCTCGGGGGTGAGCCCACCGTGCTCGACGAGGTCCTCGCACAGCAGCCGCAGGCCCTCCTCGTGCTCGGTGCCGCCGAAGTCCTCGA
Source organism: uncultured Actinomycetota bacterium (assembly GCA_963794435.1). Lineage (GTDB taxonomy): Bacteria > Actinomycetota > Actinomycetes > Propionibacteriales > Nocardioidaceae > Marmoricola. The sequence goes on along the minus strand of CAWCDX010000003.1, from coordinate 13,541 downwards.
GGCCGGTCGTGCGCACGGCTGCGGCCGCGATCTCCTCGAAGGAGCCGAGGCTCTCGCGCGTCCTAGTAGCCATGGAACTCACCGCAGCTGACGTCGAGGGTGATGCCCGTGACGGCGGAGGCGAGGTCGGAGGCGAGGAACAGCGCCGCCTTCGCCACCTCCTCGGGGGTCGCCAGCCGCTTCAGGTCCGTCAGGTCGGCCGTCTCGCGGTAGATGTCCTCGTGGGTGACGCCGCGCTCCTGCGCCATCCAGTCGAAGTAGGCCTTGTTGACGTCCTCGTAGATCCAGCTCGGCGCGACGGAGTTCACCCGGATGCCTCGGGCCCCGAGCTCGGTGGCCAGCGACGACGAGAGGTGCACGAGCGTGCCCTTGGTCAGCTTGTAGCCGGCGAACTCCGGCTGCGACTGCCGCAGCACCGCGGAGTTGACCATGATGATCGAGCCCTGCGACTCGGCCAGCGCGTCCGCGAACAGGGTCGAGAGCCGCAGCGGCGCGAAGGCGTTGGTGTCCAGCGAGCTCCGGATGGCGTCGTGGTCCAGCTTGGTCAGCGGGTCCATCGGCGGGATCGCGAAGGCGTTGTTGATCAGGCAGTCGACCTTGCCGTACTCCGCGAGCGCGGCGTCCACGAGCGCCTGGCACGCGGCGGGGTCGTTGATGTCGGTGGGTACGACGAGCGCCCGCCGCCCGTGCGAGCGCACGACCTCGGCCATCTTGTCGAGCCGCTTCTGCGTCCGCGAGGCCAGCACCAGGTCGGCGCCCATCCGCGCGGCCTCCTCGCCCAGCGACCGGCCCAGCCCGGGCCCGACCCCGGACAGCACCACGACCTTGTCCTGCAGCAGCGGCACGTCAGTCAACGCTTCTCCTCAATTCGCCGAGAGGGGGATTGGTGTACGCCGAGGTGTCTCGACCGGGGGATTGGTGTACGCCGGCCGTGCAGAAAACGCCCGCTCGGCCCGTTTCGGCGTGCAGAAAAGCCCCGGTCGGCGGGGTCACGAGATCATCCTGCGGGCGATGCCGACCTGGCGGGCCTCGATCCGAGCGGCGTACTCCTCGGGGGTGACCTGGTTGTCGGCGTAGTGGGGCAGCCTCGAGGGCACCGACTCGAAGGGCACCACCTCGACGGTGGGGCCGTCCGAGGCGTCCAGCGAGCGCGCGAGGCGCTGCCAGCGCAGCATCATCACGCCCTGGGGGTGGCCGGTCAGCTCGAGCCAGTTGGCGATGCCGGGGTCGCGCTCGCTGATCACGTAGCGGAACATCCCGTCCGGGTCGGCCTGCGACTGCGACTTGTTCAGTGCTGTCTGGTGGTGCTCGTAGTCGGTGGAGACGTACCACTTCGAGCCGACCTGGATCGCCTGGTAGGGGCACTCCGCCACCGGCACCGTCACGATCATCGCCTCGTCGTCGGCCAGGGAGTAGTGCCCGATCGAGGAGAACTGCGAGGCCAGCCCGCCGGGCGTCGAGGCCGGCACGGTGAGGGTGTTGACCGGCTCCTTGTAGGTGAACCACTCGGGGAAGGCGAACCACGTCTTGATCCGGCCGGTCAGCATCTTGGCGGCCACGCCGTAGCGCTTCGCCACCCGCTCGGAGGTCAGCGGACCGCGGGGCTGCCCGGCGGTGTCGAGGCGCTGGATGCGGATGGTGCCGCGCTGCTCGGCGTTCCAGTCGTCGTAGACCTCGCGGACGATCAGCGTGCTGCCCTTCTTCAGGCCCAGCTCCGGGCCGAAGCGCCACTCCCAGCTGCCGTCCTCGGCCACGTCGAGCTCCCGGTCGTCGAACGCGGCGAGGGTGTTCGGCGCCCCGGTGTCGGAGTAGGTCCCGTCCATCACCTGGAAGGAGAGGTCGACCGTGGTGCCACGGGTCCCGCTGACGACGTACGACGCACCGGCATCGAGGTAGGCGTTGAAGTAGACGGCGTCGGGATTGTCGAGACCCTGTCGTGCGTACTGGTGCGTCGGGTTGATCAGCACCGGGTGCTCGAGGTCGTAGTCGAAGGCCATCTGGACCGAGCTGCGGATCGACCCGGCGAGGTAGTCGAAGCCCTCGGCCAGCTCCTGCTCGTTGACCTCGAACGGCGGATGGGCGATCAGCTCCTCGGCCTCGGCGATCGCCTCGCGCAGCGGGGCGAGCAGGAGGCTTCGTTCCTCAGCCATCCTGCGATCCCTGGATGAACGTCTCGGCGTACTTCTCGAGGTGGGCGATCTTGTCCTCGAGCGGCTCGGTGTCCGGGCCCTTGATGTAGGGGACCCGGAAGCCGACGATGCAGTCGGTCACGCCCTTGTCCTCGAGGCGCTTGATGCCGTCCTTGTCGTAGGCGTCGTAGGAGATGACGTGCACCTCGAAGTCCTCGCGGGTGTCGCCCTCGGCCTTGCGGATCTCGGCCAGCGTGGCGAGCAGCCGGTCGAGCTCCTCGCCGTCGCCACCCGCATGCATCCAGCCGTCGCCCTTCAGCACCGCACGGCGCAGGGCGGCGTCGGCATGGCCACCCACCAGGAGGGGGACCTTCTCGGTGGGCGCGGGTGTCTGCTTCAGCGGCGGGAACGAGTAGAACTCCCCCTCGTAGCCGAAGTAGTCACCCGAGGTGAGCCCGCGCAGGACGTCCATGCACTCGTCCATCCGCTTGCCGCGCCTGGCCCAGGGCACCCCGAGCGCCTGGAAGTCCTCCGGCCAGGGCGAGAGCCCGATGCCGAGGCCCAGCCGGTTGCCGGAGAGCCAGGCGACCGAGCCGACCTGCTTGGCCACGAGCACGGGCGGGCGGACGGGGAGCTTCAGCACGAACGGCGTGAGCCGCAGCGTGGTGGTGACCGCGAAGAGGTGGGCGCACAGGATCATCGTCTCGATGAACGCCTTGCCCTCGAGGAACTCCCGCTCGCCGGTGTCGGTGTAGGGGTACGTCGAGTCCGACTCCTCGGGGTAGATCAGGGAGTCCGCGACGGTCATCGAGGTGTAGCCGGCCCGCTCCGCCGCCTGGGCGAGCGGTGCGTAGTACGACGGGTCCGTCATCGCCTCGGCATAGGTGAACCGCATGGCGGCCACACTAGAACACGTTCTAGTAATGCCGCTAGGGTGAGCGCATGGACCTGCAGGAGCTGGGTGATCGCGCCGACATCGAGGCGACCCTGGTGCGCTACACCCGGGCGATCGACACCGGCGAGTGGGACCGCCTCGACACGGTGTTCACGGCCGACGCGGAGATCGACTACACCTCCACCGGTGGCATCTCCGGTCGCTTCGAGGAGGTCAAGCCCTGGCTGGCCGAGATGTTGCCGTTGTTCCCGCGCCGGATGCACACCCTCGGCCAGCTCGACATCTCCTTCGGGGACGACGGTGCCGGGCAGCCGCCCGAGACGGCCACCGTCGCGGCGTACTTCCACAACCCGATGGGGCTGCCCCAGGAGGACGGGCCCGACCACCTCGTGGAGTTCGGCGGGATCTACCACCACGACTTCGTCCGGACCTCCGAGGGCTGGCGCTCGCGCCGCCTGGTCGAGCAGCTGGTGTGGAAGCGCGGGATGTAGCCGCGTGGACTCCTGATGGACAAGAAGCCGCCCAACCTCGACAGCGAGCTCACCCGCCGCATCATCAAGGTGATGAGCAAGGTCAACGTGCGCGTCTACCGGCTCACCGGCGGACGCGTCGGAGGCACCTGGCGCATCGGTGCCGGCTGGCGCCACCCGGTGCCGATCTGCCTGCTGGAGCACCGCGGTCGCCGTACCGGCAAGACCCGGACCACGCCGTTGGTCTACCTGCGCGACGGCGCCGACGTCGTGGTGGTGGCCTCCCAGGCCGGTCGCCCCCAGCACCCGCTGTGGTTCCGCAACCTGCAGGCCGACCCCGACGTCACCGTCCAGGTCGGGCGCGACCGCCGGCCGATGCGCGCCCGCACCGCCGACGCCGAGGAGCGGGCCAGGCTCTGGCCGCGCCTTGTCGCCCTGTACGCCGACTACGACTCCTACCAGTCGTGGACCGACCGAGAGATCCCGGTCGTGGTGCTCGCGCCGCGCTGAGCGGTATCGCCGGTAATTCTTCCGGTCGATCTCCGCCGACGGCGCAAGCCTTCCAGCGCTCGACCTCCGTCACGATTCGGCAACGGGGTCCGAGTCCGCTTGACCGTGACCTCCACACGATGTTGCGTGGGGCAACCGCCGACCCATGGCGGCCTTGGAGACACCTGAGCACTGTGGGGAGGCGAGCCAGCTGAGCACCCTGGAGGACCCGAGCGCGGCGATCGCCGACGACCCCGAGGCGGTCCTCGTCGGCGAGGAGAAGATCGAGGGTCGATCGCTCTACCAGATCGCCTGGCGTCGGCTGCGCCGCGACAAGGTGGCGATGGCCGGTGGGGCGTTCCTGGTGTTCCTGATCGGTGTCGCGATCTTCGCGCCGTTCATCGTCAGGGTCCTGGGTGACCCACCCGGTGAGTACCACCAGAACCTCGTCGACACGGCCAACGGCACCCTGATCCCCAAGGGCGCCTTCGGCGGGTGGAGCTGGCACCACCTGATGGGCGTCGAGCCGGTCAACGGCCGCGACATCTTCAGCCGGATCGTCTACGGCGCGCGCATCTCCCTGCTGATCGCGTTCTTCGCGACCCTGCTCTCCGTCCTCATCGGCACCACGCTGGGGATCATCGCCGGCTTCGCGGGCGGCTGGCTCGACTCGTTCATCAGCCGGTTGATGGACCTGTTCCTGGCCTTCCCGCTGCTGGTCTTCGCGATCGCGCTGGTGGGGGTGATCCCCGACAAGGCCTTCGGCCTGGTGGGCAACCAGCTGCGGATCGCGATGCTGATCTTCGTCATCGGCTTCTTCAACTGGCCCTATCTCGGTCGCATCGTGCGCGGCCAGACGATCTCCCTGCGACAACGCGAGTACGTCGAGGCGGCTCGCAGCCTGGGCGCCAAGCGGGGCTACATCCTGCGCACCGAGCTGCTGCCGAACCTGCTCGCGCCGATCCTGGTGTACTCCACCCTGCTGATCCCGACCAACATCCTCTTCGAGGCCGCGCTGTCGTTCCTCGGCGTCGGCGTGATCCCGCCGACGCCGTCCTGGGGCGGGATGCTCTCCGACGCGGTCTCGTACTACACGCTGCCCAGCTTCATGCTGTGGCCCGGACTGGCGATCTTCGGCACCGTCCTGGCCTTCAACCTCTTCGGCGACGGGTTGCGCGACGCGCTCGACCCGCGCGGGAGCCGTTAGCACCCCTCTGATTCACACCACTGATGCAAACACCTGAAAGGGAACCCTCATGAGACGGACACGGATGTGGAGCGCGACGGTACTTGCCGTCGTCGGAGGCCTCGTGGTCGCCGGATGCGGCTCCAGCGGCAGCGGAGGAGGGTCCAGCTCGAGCAGCACGGACTCCTTCAACGCGGCGGTCGGAAAGGTCTTCGATCCGTCCACCAAGAAGGGCGGCATCATCAAGTTCGCCGACGAGGGCCAGCAGGACAGCGTCGACCCCGGCGACACCTACTACGGCTACGCGTGGAACTTCTCCCGTCTCTACGGCCGGGCCCTGACCATGTTCACCCCCGCCCCGGGCAAGGCCAGCAACCAGCTGGTCGGCGACCTGGCTGATGGCCTGGGCAAGCCGTCCGACAACGCCAAGACCTGGACCTACACGCTGCGCAAGGGCGTGAAGTTCGAGGACGGCACCCCCGTGACCTCCGCCGACGTCAAGTACGGCATCGAGCGCTCCACCGACAAGGACGTCTTCCCCGACGGGCCGACGTACTTCGACAGCCTGCTGAACTGGCCGGCGGGCTGGAAGGGTCCCTACAAGACCCCGAACCTGAACACCAACTCGGCGATCACCACGCCTGACACGCAGACCATCGTGCTGCACTTCAAGGCGCCGTTCTCCGACATGGACTACCTCGGCACGACGCCGCAGACCTTCCCGGTGCCGAAGGCCAAGGACACCGGCAAGAAGTACAAGCAGCACGTCGTCTCCAGCGGTCCGTACATGTTCACCAGCTACCAGGACGGCAAGAGCTTCAGCCTGCGCCGCAACAAGTACTGGGACGCCAGCACCGACCCCAACCGCAAGGCGCTGCCCGACGGCTACGACGTGTCGCTGAACGTCAACGCCGACGACATCGACAACCGGATCGCCTCCGGTGACCTCGACGTCGCCTACGCGACCGTCGGCGTCGCCCCCGCGATGCGTGCTCACGCCCTGACGGACCCGACGCTGCACAAGCGCCTCGACAACCCGGTCGCGGCTCGCCTGCAGTACACGAGCATCAACCCGACGGTGGCGCCGTTCGACAACATCCACTGCCGCAAGGCGATCGAGTACGGCATGGACCGCACGGCCTACGTCAACGCCTACGGCGGCAAGCTCGCCGGCGGCGAGCCGGCCACCACGATGCTCATCCCCGTCATCCCGGGCTTCAAGAAGTTCGACCTCTACAAGACCGACGGTGACAAGGGTGACCTCACCAAGGCGAAGGACGAGCTCGCGCAGTGCGGCAAGCCCTCCGGCTTCTCCACCAACATCTCCTACCGGATCGAGCGTCCGCTCGAGAAGGCGACCGCGGAGGCCTTCCAGCAGCAGCTGGCCAAGATCGGGATCAAGCTGACCCCGAAGGGCTACCCGAAGACCGACTACTTCGGCACCTACGCCGGCAACCCGCCGTACGTGAAGAAGAACAACCTCGGTCTGGTCGTCAACAGCTGGGGTGCCGACTGGAACGACGGCTACGGCATGTTGTCGCAGATCGTCGACAGCCGGGTGATCCGTGACACGGGTGGTTCGTCGAACACCTCGGTGCGGATCCCGGAGGTCGACAAGCTGCTCGACCAGGCAGCGGTGGAGACCGATGTCTCGAAGCGTGAGGCGCTGTACGGCCAGATCGACAACCTGGTCATGCAGCAGGCGGTCACCTACCCGGGTATCTACGCCAAGCTGCTGCTGATGCGCAGCAAGAACCTCACCAACGTGTTCATCAACGACAACTACGGCGGCTACGACTTCCTGTCGCTCGGCCACAAGTAGTAGTCAGCCAACGCTCCACCTCACAGGAAGGTGACGTGAGGGTGGCCGGCCCCCCGGGAGGGGAGCCGGCCACCCACACCAACCACACGTGCTTGCGTACCTGATCCGCAGGGTCTTCTCGGCCATCGTGGTCATGCTGATCGTCAGCATGATCACCTTCGCCATCTTCTACCTGGTCCCGCGCCTGGCAGGGGCGACGCCGGAGACGATGGCCATCCGCTACGTCGGCCGCACCGCCAACGCATCGACCGTCCACGAGATCGCGAAGTCGCTGGGCTTCTACGACCCGATCTGGGTGCAGTACTGGCACTGGCTCAAGCAGATCTTCGTCGGCGGCAGCTACAACATGGGCAACTCGATCGAGCACTGCCCGGCCCCGTGCCTGGGCTACTCCTTCCAGGACGACACCGCGGTCTGGCCCGACATCGTGAGCCGGTTGCCGGTGACGCTGTCGCTCGCTGCGGGTGCCGCGATCATCTGGCTCGTGGTCGGCGTGGCGATCGGTGTGCTCTCGGCACTGCGCCGCGGGTCGGCCTTCGACCGGGGCGCGATGACGGTGGCGCTGGCCGGAGTCTCGCTGCCGATCTTCTTCACCGGCCTGATCGCCCTGGCCTTCGTCAGCTACAAGCTCCACATCGGGGCCGGCGGCGGCTCCTACACCCCGATCACGCAGAACCCCGCCAAGTGGGCCTATGACCTGATGCTCCCGTGGATCACGCTCTCGTTCCTGTTCTCGGCGCAGTACGCCCGGATGACCCGGGCGGGCATGCTGGAGACGATGAACGAGGACTACATCCGCACGGCCCGGGCCAAGGGCCTGCCCGAGCGTCGCGTGGTGCTCAAGCACGGACTGCGCGGGGCGCTCACGCCGGTCCTGACCATCTTCGGCCTCGACCTCGGCCTGCTGCTCGGTGGGGCGATCCTCACCGAGAAGACCTTCTCCCTCAACGGCCTGGGCAAGTACGTCGTCGACGGCATCGAGAACCAGGACCTGCCCAAGATCCTCGGAGCGACGCTCGTGGCAACGTTCTTCATCGTGCTGTGCAACCTGATCGTTGACCTGCTCTACGCCGTCGTCGACCCGAGGGTGCGCACCCGATGACCATGACCGCCTCGCCCGAGCCCACCGCGTCGTCCCCCGAGGAGGGCTCCTACCTCGACGTGCGGGACCTGCGCGTGCACTTCCCCACCGAGGACGGCCTGGTGAAGTCCGTCGACGGCCTCTCCTTCCACATCGAACGAGGCCGCACCCTGGGCATCGTGGGGGAGTCCGGCTCGGGCAAGTCGGTGACCAGCATGGCCGTGCTGGGCCTGCACCAGGGCACCTCGGCGCAGATCAGCGGCTCGATCAAGCTCGACGGCCAGGAGCTCGTCGGGGCCGGCCCGGAGACGGTGCGCGAGCTGCGCGGCAAGAAGATGGCGATGATCTTCCAGGACCCGCTGTCCTCGATGCATCCCCTCTACACGGTCGGCAACCAGATCATCGAGGCCTACCGACTGCACAACGACGTGACGAAGAAGCAGGCGCGCGACCACGCCATCGAGATGCTCGACCGGGTCGGCATCCCCGAGCCGGCGAAGCGGGTCGATGCCTACCCGCACCAGTTCTCGGGCGGGATGCGCCAGCGCGCCATGATCGCGATGTCGCTCTCGTGCGACCCCGACCTGCTGATCGCCGACGAGCCGACCACGGCGCTCGACGTCACCGTCCAGGCCCAGATCCTCGACCTGATCCGGGACCTGCAGAAGGAGTTCCACTCCGCGGTCATCATCATCACCCACGACCTGGGGGTCGTCGCCGAGCTCGCCGACGACATCCTGGTGATGTACGCCGGCCGGGCGGCCGAGTACGGCACCGCCGACCAGCTCTTCAACGCCCCAGAGCACCCCTACACGTGGGGATTGCTGAGCTCGATGCCCCGCTTCGACAAGCCGCCGACCGAACGCCTGATCCCGGTGCGCGGCACGCCCCCCAGCCTGATCCGGGTCCCGTCCGGGTGCCCCTTCCACCCGCGGTGCGACTTCTCCGACCGGGTCGGCTCGGCCTGCACGGTGGAGCGCCCCGAGCTGCTGAGCGGCAACGAGCGTCAGCACCTGGTCGCCTGCCACATCCCCCCGGCAGAGCGCGCGCAGATCTGGTCCGACGAGATCTCCCCGAGGTTGTGAGATGACAGAGACCTCCGCAGAGAACCCGCCGGTCGAGGAGCGAACCCGGCGCCACACCCGCGACCCCGCCCGGGAGCAACGGGAGCAGCTCCTCGTGGTCGAAGGGCTGGTCAAGCACTTCCCGATCAAGAGCGGCGCGTTCAGTCGCACGACGGCCGCCGTGCAGGCTGTCGACGGCGTCGACTTCGAGGTCCTCAAGGGCGAGACCTTCTCGATCGTGGGCGAGTCGGGGTGCGGGAAGAGCACCACGGCCCGGCTGATCACCCGGTTGCTGGAGCCCACGGGAGGCAAGGTCACCTTCGAGGGCGTCGACATCACCCACATGTCCGAGACGAAGCTGCGACCGCTGCGCCGCGAGGTGCAGATGATCTTCCAGGACCCCTATTCCTCGCTGAACCCACGACACACGGTGGGCAAGATCGTCGGGGCGCCGTTCCGGTTGCAGGGAGTCGAGCCCGAGGGCGGTCGCAAGAAGGCGGTCCAGGACCTGCTCGAGACGGTCGGGCTCAACCCCGAGCACTACAACCGCTACCCCCACGAGTTCTCAGGTGGTCAGCGGCAGCGCATCGGCATCGCGCGCACGCTCGCGCTCAAGCCGCGCCTGATCGTCGCCGACGAGCCGGTCTCCGCGCTCGACGTCTCCATCCAGGCCCAGGTCGTCAACCTGCTCGAGGACCTGCAGACGGAGCTCGACCTCACCTACGTGATGATCGCCCACGACCTCTCCGTCGTCCGCCACGTCTCGGACCGGGTGGCGGTGATGTACCTCGGCAAGATCGTCGAGGTCGCCGACCGCGACGACCTGTACGAGTCCCCGCGCCACCCCTACACGGTCGCGATGCTCTCCGCCGTCCCGGTGCCGGACACCAGCCGGCGCACCCAGCGTGAGCGCATCCGCCTCGAGGGCGACGTCCCGAGCCCGATCAACCCGCCGCCGGCCTGCCGGTTCCACACCCGGTGCTGGAAGGCGCAGGACATCTGCCGGACCGAGGAGCCCCCGCTGCTCCAGATCGGCCCCGGCCCGGGACACACGGTCGCCTGTCACTTCCCGGAGGACGTCAAGAAGCCGCCCGCCGATCCGGGCGCGTCAGCGACCCAGCCGGCCTGACCGCTGGCGGTGCCGGCCCCCGGACCGGCGCGTTCGGCACCATCTCGGGGGTTGATCTGGCTCTGGGTGGGCACGGTGGATCGGTACGCTCGGGAACGACACGGGCCACGACGACGACCAGGGAAACCGCATGGACGAGCGCTCCGAGCAGGTGCGCAGCGCGCTGCTCAAGGCGTTCGGCGTCTTCGTGGCGATCGCGGTGGTGGTCGCGCTGGGCACCATGTTCATGGTGCACGCGCTCGGCCTGAACCAGGGCGACACCGGCGGCCCGGTCGGGGCCGCGGCGACCAGCTCGCCGTCGCCGCTGCCGACCAAGGCACTCCCGGTGCCGAGCCAGAGCCCGACCGCGCAGCCCAGTGGCTCCGCGACGCCCACCGACCCGGCGAACGGCGACATCCAGCTCGAGGTCTCCCCCGTGATCGCGAGCCCGATGGAGCGGATCAACCTGACCGGCACCTACCGGGGCGCCGACGACCAGCAGCTCCAGGTGCAGCGGTTCGACGACGGCACCTGGACCAACTTCAACGCCAAGACCACCGTCCGCGTCGGGACCTTCGCCACCTTCATCATGACCGGACGGGCCGGGGAGAACCGTTTCCGCGTCTTCGACCCGAAGGCCAACAAGGGCAGCAACGTCATCCTGGTGACGATCCAGTAATCCGAGTCCGGGCGGCACCACCGCCGGTTGAGCTTGCCGAACCTCCCAGGGCACTCAGTCCGGGATGTAGTCCATCTGGTCGGGGTTCGGCCCGGTGCGGCCGTCCTCGCCCCGGTCGAGGCCGCTGATGGCGACCATCTGGTCGTCGTCGAGCTCGAAGTCGAAGAGCGCGAAGTTCTCCGCCATCCGCTCCGGCGTCGAGGACTTGGGGAAGACGATGTCGCCGCGCTGGACGTGCCACCGCAGGGTCACCTGGGCGGGGGTGCGGCCGACCTCGTCGGCGATCTTGGTGAGCGTGGGGTCGTCGAGCACGCCGCCCTGGGCGATCGGCGACCACGCCTCGACGAGGATGCCCGCATCGCGGCTGGCACCCCGGGCCGCCTCGTTGGTGAAGTAGGGGTGCACCTCGATCTGGTTGACCGCCGGGGTCACGTCCGCCTCGTCGGCGAGTCGCTGCAGGTGCGCGGGCTGGAAGTTCGAGACGCCGATGGAGCGGGCACGGCCGTCGGCCTTGAACTCCTCCAGGGTCTTCCAGGTGGAGACGAAGTCACCGCCGTACCGCGTGGGCAACGGCCAGTGGATGAGGAACAGGTCGACCTGGTCGAGGCCGAGGGCGGCCAGCGTCGCGTCGAAGGCCTTGCGCGCCTCGTCGGGCTCGTGGAAGCCGTTGTTCAGCTTGCTGGTGACGAAGAGCTCGTCGCGGGGGATGCCCGAGGAGGCGATCGCCTCGCCGACGCCCTTCTCGTTCTGGTACATCTCCGCGGTGTCGATGTGGCGGTAGCCCGCCTCGAGCGCCTGCGCGGTGATCTTCGCGGTGTCCTCCGGTGGGACCTGGAAGACGCCGAAGCCCAGCTGGGGGATGGTGTTGCCGTCGTTGAGGGTCAGGTTCGGAACAGTGGCCATGTGTGGCCAATACCCGACAGGGCCCCGAGTATTCCGGGGTAGCCGCTACGCGCCGACGCTGTTGGGGTCGCGCCAGGCCCGTTCGAAGGGCAGCCGCCAGGCGTTGGGGGCGATCAGCTGGTGGATCCGGTTGGGTCCCCAGGAGCCCTGCGCGTAGGGGCGTACGACGGGAGGGTTGTCGAGCAACGGCGTGGAGATCTCCCAGAGCCGCTCGATGCCCTCGGCGCTGGTGAACAGGGTGCGGTCGCCTCGCGCCGCGTCGTAGATGAGCCGCTCGTAGGCCTCGAGAACGGCACCGGCCCATCCGGTCTCGTGCATCGCGAACTGCATCGACAGCTTGTCCAGGCGCATCCCCGGACCCGGGCGCTTGCCGTAGAACGACAGCGACATCCGGGACTGGTCGGCCAGGTCGAAGGTGAGGTGGTCGGGCCCGTTGTCACCCACGCCGGAACCCGGGGGGAACATCGAGCGCGGTGGCTCGCGGAAGGCGATCGAGATGATCCGGGCGCCCTCGGCCAGTCGCTTCCCGGTCCGCAGGTAGAACGGCACCCCGGCCCAGCGCCAGTTGTCGACGTAGCACTTCAGGGCGATGAAGGTCTCGGTCTCCGACTCCGGTCGCACGCCGTTGATGTCGCGGTAGCCGATGTACTGGCCGCGGACGACGTCGTGCGGCTCGATCGGGAGCATCGACCGGAAGACCTTGTTCTTCTCCTCGCTGATGGCGAACGGTTCCAGCGCCGTGGGTGGCTCCATGGCGGTGAACGCCAGCACCTGGAACAAGTGGGTGACGACCATGTCGCGATAGGCGCCGGTGGACTCGTAGAAGTCGGCCCGCTGGGCGAGTCCGAGCTCCTCGGGCACGTCGATCTGGATGTGCTCGATGTGGTTGCGGTGCCAGATCGGCTCGAAGAGCCCGTTGGCGAACCGGAAGGCGAGGATGTTCTGCGCCGCCTCCTTGCCCAGGAAGTGGTCGATGCGGAAGATCTGCTCCTCGTCGAAGACCTGGTGCAGCTCGTGGTTGAGCTTGCGGGCGGAGGCGAGATCGGTGCCGAACGGCTTCTCCATGATGATCCGGCTGTGCTCGACCAGGTCGGCCTCGTGGAGCATCGCGACCACCGGCAGGGCGGCCTTCGGGGGCACGCTCAGGTAGTGCAGCCGGCGCAGGTCGCCCTCGGGGAACTCCGCCTCCGCGTCGGCCACGGCGGCACGCAGTGCCTCCGCGCCGCCGGCTCCCGGCGCCCAGCGCAGCCGCTTGGAGAACTCCTCCCAGCCCTTCGGCTCGGGGCCCTCGCCGCCGTGCTCGGCGATCGCCTTGGCGGTGAAGTCCACGAAGGAGTCGCGATCGTGCTCGTCCAGGGAGGTGCCCACGACCTGCACCTCGGGCAGCAGGCCGGACTGGAACAGGTGCAGCAACCCGGGCAGCAGCTTGCGCTGCGCCAGGTCACCGGTGGCACCGAACAGGACGACGGTGGTGGGGGTCGGCATGGGTCAAGCCTCCACCCCGCGCGCGCCGCGCGGAAGAGCGGTGTGCTCCCCGCCACGCCCCCGCGCCGGAAAGTTGGTCCGGTTCCCGGGAATGGTTGCCCGCTGCGGCTCGTTGGAAGACATGTCAGACTTGAGTGCAAGCGACTCAACTTGTTTGACATCGGAGCGGCAGCACCAGCAGTCTTCTCCGAGCCCGGTCCACGTGGCCGGCCCCAGGACCCATACGCAGT
>CAWCDX010000002.1:0-169674 GCA_963794435.1 uncultured Actinomycetota bacterium | reverse complement strand
GATCGACCGGGAGTTCGCACTGGCCGAGAAGTACGGCGGCACCTGGACCCAGGAGCACGCCATGGTCGTGGTCGGGGGAGACCTGATCGACTCCGCGACGTACATGCGCACCCACATGGGGATCGACCGGACGCCCCACCAGATCGTGGAGGAGCTGCTCGACGGGGTGGTCGAGATGGTCGAGGAGCGGGTCCCGTGGCGTCCGGGTGCCCTCGACCTGCTCGCGCAGCTGCGCGCGGACGGGATCCCGTGCGTCCTGGTGACGATGTCGTGGCGGCGGTTCGTGGACCCGGTCCTCAAGGTCCTGCCACCCGGGTCCTTCGACGCCGTGGTCACCGGCGACGAGGTCTCGCGCGGCAAGCCGCACCCGGAGCCCTACCTGGCCGGCGCGGAGCTCGTGGGCTGCCGACCCGAGCACACCCTGGCCATCGAGGACTCACCCACCGGCGCGGCCTCCGCGGGCGCGGCGGGCTGCCGGGTGCTGGTCGTCCCGCACCACGTGCCGGTGCCTGCGGGACCTCGTCAGGTGGAGCGCAGCACACTTCTCGGCCTGGGGACCGACGAGCTCTCCCGGCTCTACCAGGACGCCGGGCTGGTCTGAGGTCTCGGTCCGAGGTCGTAGTACCCACGTCCAATGGCCCGGACGCAGCGACCGGCCGCACACTGGTGGCATGAGCAACACGACCGGACGCGCCGACCGGCTCCCGGGCGCCATCCTGTTCCTCAGCGCCTGACCGTGCCGCGCCGCCATACTGGACCCCCGTGGACCGAGGGGATGGACAGCGAGAGATGCGGCGCCTGCTCGGGCATCCCGTCACCCAGGTCGCGGCCGCGCTGCTCGTCGCCTTCCTGCTGGTCACCTCGCTCACGACCTGGCTGGGTTCGCGTGCCGCCGGGCGCGAGGCGATCGCGGATGCTCGCAGCGTGAACCGGGTCCTCGGCCTCGCCGTCGTGCAGCCCGCCATCCCTCGCGGCCTCGTGACGCAGCAGCCGGGCACGGCCGCCGCCCTCGGCGACCACGTCCGAGGACACCTCGACGTGGAGGGGGTACGTCGGGTCAAGCTGTGGCGCGGCGACGGCACCATCGTCTACTCCGACGAGCCGCGCCTGGTGGGCAGGCGCTTCGACCTCGGCGACGACGAGCGCGCCGTCCTCGAGCACGGCGGGACGGACGCCGAGGTCTCCGACCTCACCGAGCCGGAGAACGAGTACGAGCGTGGCTTCGGTGACACCGTGGAGGTCTACTCGCGCGTCCGGTCACCCGAGGGCGACCCGCTGCTGTTCGAGAGCTACGTCTCGCTGGCGGACGTCCACCAGCGCCAGTCCGAGCTCACCCGCTCCTTCCGCCCCGTGACCATCGTCGGCACCGCCGTCCTCACCCTGCTGATCGCGCCCCTCGCCTGGTGGCTGAGCCGCCGGCTGCGCCGGGAGGCGCAGGCCCGGGAGCGGTTGCTGCGCACGGCCGTCGAGGCTTCCGACGCCGAACGTCGACGGATCGCGCGCGACCTCCACGACGGCGTCGTGCAGGACCTCGCCGGCGCGGCGTTCACCCTCGCGGGGGCCGCCCGCACCGACCCGGTGCGGCCCGGACTGGTCGAGGACGTGGGCGACTCGGTGCGCCACAGCCTGCGCTCGTTGCGGTCACTGCTGGTGGAGATCTACCCGCCGGACCTCGCCGAGGTGGGCCTCCGGGGCGCCCTCGACGACCTGCTCGCCCCGGTGGAGGCGGCGGGGATCGCCACCGTGCTCGAGGTGGACGAAGTCCTCGACCTCTCCCCGACGAGCGCCGCCCTGGTGTGGCGGGTCGCGCAGGAGACGATCCGCAACGCCGTCCACCACGGGAGGCCGGAGCGGCTGGTGGTCCAGGTGCGCGCATCCGGGGCTCGCGGCGTCCGGCTGGTCGTCGAGGACGACGGGACCGGCTTCGACCCGGCGCAGCCACCTGAGCCCGGGCACATCGGGCTGCGCGGCCTGCGCGACGCGACCAGGGAAGCGGGTGGTCGTCTGGACGTCGACTCGGCGCCCGGACGGGGTACTCGAGTGGAGCTGGAGGTGGCGCGATGACCGTGCGGGTGCTGGTGACCGACGACCATGCCATGGTGCGCCGTGGGCTGGTCGAGCTGCTGTCGGCGGCGGAGGGGATCGAGGTCGTGGGCCAGGCGGCCAACGGTCGCGAGGCCGTGGCCCAGGTCGAGGAGCTCACTCCCGACGTGGTGCTGATGGACCTCCAGATGCCGGAGATGGACGGCGTCACCGCGACGAAGGCGATCGCGGCGCAGTCCGGAGCCGCGCAGGTGCTCGTGCTCACCTCCTTCTCCGACGCCGAGCGCATCGTCGACGCGCTCGACGCGGGCGCGGTCGGCTACATGCTCAAGGACGCCGAGCCCGACGACCTGATCGACGCCGTCCGCTCGGTGGCCCGAGGCGACTCCCCGCTGCACCCCCGCGTGGCCCGACAGCTGCTCACGGCGCGGTCCGCTCGCCGACCGGTCGACCAGGAGCTGACCTCGCGGGAGCTGGAGGTGCTCCTGCTGGTGCGCGACGGGCTCGCCAACAAGCAGATCGCCCGCCGCCTCGGGATCAGCGAGCGCACCGTCAAGGCCCACCTCACCTCGGTCTTCGCCACCATCGGCGTCGCCGACAGGACCGCCGCCGCCCTGTGGGCGGAGCGGCACCAGCTCACCCGGGACGTCTGAGCCTCCATCGGGTCCCTGAGGAGGTTGCGCAGCAACCGCCTCGAAGGGCTGGTCGGGGTTTCGACAAGCTCAACCGGCGGGGGTTGCCTCACCGCGAAGCTCAGCACCGGTGGTTGAGCTTGTCGAAACCACTCAACCCGCGGGGGTCACCGCGGCGTCCGGCTCCGGAAACGGAGGCGGGGTCCCGCCGAACTCCGGGCACAGGGCCTGGAAGCTGCACCACGAGCACGCCCAGCCCCGACGGGGCAGGAACTCACCGGTCTCGCGGGCGAGCCGGATCGCGCGCCAGACCGCCTCGACGAGGCGTTCGGTGGCCCTCAGGTCGTCCTCGTCGGGCTCGTAGCCGACCACCTGCCCGTCACCGAGGTAGATCAGCTGCAGGAGCTTCGGCACCACGCCGCGGGTGCGCCAGAGCACCAGGGCGTAGAAGCGCATCTGGAACAGCGCCTTGCCCTCGAACCCCACACCCGGGGAGCTTCCGGACTTGTAGTCCACCACCCTCAGGGCACCGTCGGGTGCCCTGTCGATGCGGTCGACGAAGCCGCGCAGGAGCAGGCGCGAGTCGAGCAGCGCCTCGACGTACAGCTCGCGCTCGGCGGGCTCGAGGCGTCGGGGGTCCTCGAGGGCGAAGTACGCGCGCACGCTCTCGCGGCACGAGGCCAGCCACTCGACGATCCCCTCCCCGTCACCCGTGAAGAGCTCGGCGGCCTCGGGCTCGGCGTCCAGGACGAACTCCCAGGCTGCCTGGACCATCGACTCGGCCCGCTCGGGGGTCCGGTCGAGGGCGGGCAGGTCGAAGAGGTCCTCCAGCACCTTGTGCACGACGGTGCCGCGCAGCGCGAGCGGGGAGGGAGGCTCCGGAAGCCGGTCGATCGTGCGCAGGCGGTAGAGGAGGGGACAGGTCCGGAAGTCGGCGGCCCGGCTGGGGGAGATCGAGCCGATCACCTCGACGCCGTCGACCGGGGTGCCGATCCGGGCACGCGGCTCGGTCTCGGCCTCACTCATGGGGTCACCCTAGGTCGCAGCGCCGACAGGCCCCTCGCTCGCGCTAGCGTGGTGTCGTGAACAAGCCCGCGACCGGCGCCCCCGCCGGCCACGACGGTGGGCCCGACGACCCGCACGGGTCGCAGGGAGAGCCACCCCGGGCGTCCTACCCTCCCGGCACCTGGCGCATCGGCACCTTCCGCGGCATCGACGTCCTGGTGCGCTCCTCGTGGCTGCTGGTCGCGCTCCTGATCTCGGTCCTGCTCGCCCCGCGCGTGGAGGAGGTCCAGCCCGGGCTCGGGCCGCTGAAGTACGTCGCCGGCGTGGCGTTCGCGGTCCTGCTCTACCTCTCGGTGCTGCTCCACGAGATGTCGCACGCCGTGATGGCGCAGCGCTACGGCCTGGGTGTCCGCTCGATCAGCCTGCACTTCCTGGGGGGCGCGACCGAGATCGACTCCGAGACCCGCACGCCCGGCCAGGAGTTCATCGTCGCCGTGGTGGGTCCCCTGACCTCGATCGCGGTGGGCGCAGCCGCCCTGGGGCTGCTGTTCATCGTTCCCGACGGCCTGGTCGCGCTGACGGTCGGCGGACTCGCCGGCGCCAACCTCATCGTCGGCGTGCTCAACCTGGTGCCCGGACTTCCCCTCGACGGCGGCCGCGTCCTGCGTGCGGCCGTGTGGAAGGTGACCGGCAACGTGCATCGCGGCACGATGGTGGCCGGCTGGGGCGGGCGGATCGCCGCGGTCCTGGTGCTGCTCTACCCGAGCCTGGCAAGCACCTTCACCGGCTTCCACCCCGACGTCTACGACTACCTGATGGCTGTCGTCCTGGCGGCGTTCCTGTGGTCGGGCGCGACGGCGTCGATGCTCAACGCCCGCATCCGCCGCCGGCTGCCGTACCTGAAGGCCCGGCCGCTGGCCAGGCGGGTCATCGCCGTGCCGGCAGAGCTCCCGGTCTCCGAGGCGGTACGCCAGGCGCAGGAGAGCGGGGCAGGCGCCATCGTCGTCCACGCCGGTGACGAGCGGCTCAACGGCATCGTCAGCGAGGCGGCCCTGGTGGCCACGCCAGAGGACCGACGCGCCTGGATGCCGGTCAGCTCGGTGACCCGGTCGATCGAGCCGGGGCTGCTCCTGGACGTCGACATCGCCGGCGAGGATCTGCTGCGAGCCATGTCGGGGACCCCGGCCGAGGAGTACGTCCTCGTGGAACCGGACGGCAGCATCTTCGGGGTGCTCTGCACCACCGACGTCGACCGCGCGTTCGCCCAAGGCGGAGGCCGGTGAGCGACTGGTCCGGTGTCCGCCGGGGGCCGTTGCAGCCGGGGGAGTGGGTGCGACTCGTCGACGGCAAGGGCCGTCGTCACAACATCTGTCTCGCGCCGGGCACCACCTTCCACACCAACAAGGGCGGGCTCTCCCACGACGACATCATCGGCCGCGACGAGGGCTTCACGGTGACCTCGACCTCCGGCGGGGAGTACCTCGTGTTCCGGCCGCTGCTCAGCGAGTTCGTGGTCTCGATGCCGCGCGGGGCGGCCGTGGTGTACCCCAAGGACGCCGCGCAGATCGTCGCGCTGGCCGACATCTTCCCCGGGGCACGCGTCGTCGAGGCCGGCGCGGGCTCGGGGGCCCTGACCTGTTCGCTGCTGCGTGCCGTCGGCCCCACCGGATGCGTCTCCTCCTTCGAGCGCCGCGAGGAGTTCGCCGAGGTGGCCCGCCGCAACGTCCACCAGTTCTTCGGCGCCGGTGAGGGCCACGAGCACCCGGCCTGGCGGTTGACCGTCGGCGACCTCGTCGAGGAGCTGCCGAGCCACGAGGCGCCCGGCTCGGTCGACCGGGTGGTGCTCGACATGCTCGCGCCCTGGGAGTGTGTCGACGTCGTCGCGGAGGCGCTCGCCCCGGGCGGCGTCGTCGTGGCCTACGTCGCCACGACCACGCAGCTCGGCAGGACCGTCGAGACCTTCCGGGCCCATGGGGAGTTCACCGAGCCGCAGCCCTGGGAGACGCTGGTGCGGGAGTGGCACGTCGAGGGGCTCGCCGTACGCCCTCAGCACTCGATGAACGGGCACACCGGTTTCCTGGTGACCACGCGCCGGATGGCCCCGGGCCAGCGGGCGCCCGTGCGCAAGCGCCGTCCGGCGCCCGGAGCGTACGGACCCGACTACGACGGACCCCGCCCCGCAGGCGTCTGACCGCGAGCGTGTCGAGCACGTAACAAGTCAGTTACCAAGCGGGTGAGACACGGCTGACACTTGCCTCGACATGACATCTGGACGAGTAGGTTGGGACAGACCCAGTCCAGGAGGTGTTCCCCGTGAACGAACCCGATGAGGACCGTGGGCCCACCCAGGCCCAGCTGCTCAATCAGGTGTCCTTCCTCGAGGCCGAGGTCGCCGAGCTCCGCCGCCGTGTGGCCGACGCCCCGGGCAGTGCCCGTGCGCTCGACCAGCGACTGCTGGACACCCAGCGCTCCCTTGCCGCCGTCACCTCGCAGAACGAGCGCCTGGCCGAGACGCTCCGTGAGGCACGCGACCAGATCGTCACGCTCAAGGAGGAGGTCGACCGGCTCGCCCAGCCGCCGACCGGTTTCGGGACCTTCCTGCGCCGCAACGACGACGACTCCGTCGACGTCTTCACCGGTGGCCGCAAGCTGCGCGTGAACGTCAGCCCCTCGGTCGATCTCGAGGCGCTGACCAAGGGCCAGGAGGTCATGCTCAACGAGGCGCTCAACGTCGTGGCCGCGCTGGAGTTCGAAGAGGTCGGCGAGGTCGTGATGTTCAAGGAGATGCTCGCCGACGGCGACCGTGTCCTGGTCATCGCCAACGCCGACGAGGAGCGCGTGGTCCGCCTGGCCTCGCCGTTGCGCGAGCAGACGTTGCGTGCCGGTGACTCCCTGCTGCTCGATGCCAAGTCGGGTTACGTCTACGAGAAGGTCCCGAAGTCCGAGGTGGAGGAGCTCGTCCTCGAGGAGGTCCCCGACATCGCGTACGAGTCGATCGGTGGTCTCGGCAACCAGATCGAGCAGATCCGCGACGCCGTCGAGCTGCCCTACCTGCACCCCGACCTGTTCAAGGAGCACCAGCTCAAGCCCCCGAAGGGCGTGCTGCTCTACGGGCCGCCCGGCTGCGGCAAGACCCTCATCGCCAAGGCCGTGGCCAACTCGCTGGCCAAGAAGGTCGCCACCAAGACCGGACAGGAAGGCAAGTCCTACTTCCTGAACATCAAGGGCCCCGAGCTGCTCAACAAGTACGTCGGCGAGACCGAGCGGCACATCCGGCTGGTCTTCCAGCGCGCGCGTGAGAAGGCCAGCGGCGGCACCCCGGTGATCGTGTTCTTCGACGAGATGGACTCGCTGTTCCGCACGCGGGGCTCGGGTGTGTCCTCCGACGTGGAGAACACCATCGTGCCCCAGCTGCTCAGCGAGATCGACGGCGTCGAGCTGCTCGAGAACGTCCTGGTGATCGGCGCCTCCAACCGCGAGGACATGATCGACCCCGCGATCCTGCGTCCCGGGCGACTCGACGTGAAGATCAAGATCGAGCGACCCGACGCCGAGTCGGCCCGCGACATCTTCTCCAAGTACCTCGTCGCCTCCTTGCCGCTGCACGCCGACGACCTCGCCGAGTTCAACGGCGATCGCGACGCCTGCGTCGCGGGCATGATCCAGGCGACCGTGGAGCGGATGTACACCGAGACCGAGGAGAACCGTTTCCTCGAGGTCACCTACGCCAACGGCGACAAGGAGGTCCTGTACTTCAAGGACTTCAACTCCGGCGCGATGATCCAGAACATCGTCGACCGGGCCAAGAAGATGGCGATCAAGGACTTCCTCGACCAGGACCAGCGCGGGCTGCGGGTCTCCCACCTGCTCCAGGCCTGCGTCGATGAGTTCAAGGAGAACGAGGACCTGCCCAACACCACCAACCCCGACGACTGGGCGCGGATCTCGGGCAAGAAGGGCGAGCGGATCGTCTTCATCCGCACGCTGATCACCGGCAAGCAGGGCACCGAGCCCGGCCGCTCCATCGACACGGTCTCCAACACCGGCCAGTACCTGTAGCACTCACAGCACAAAGGCCCCGACCAGCTGGTCGGGGCCTTTCTGCTTCTCTGCTCAGTCCTCAGACATGTACTTGTAGACGCCCTTGCCCCACGGGATCGTGTTCTCCGGCAGCGGGGTGACCCGGCCCTCGGCGATGTAGGCCAAGGTCGGCGGCCCGGAGGTCCGCTGGCGCCAGGTGGCGAGGAAGTTGTACATGAAGAAGCGGGCGTTGTAGTAGCCGTCGACGATCTGCATCTGCTCGTCGGAGCCGAGCGCCAGGTTGGCCCAGTTCGCCGAGCCCGACATCGTGCGGTAGGCGTTGGTGTTGTTGCCGATGTGGCCCAGGACCGAGATCCACTTGCTGTGGTTGTACTTCACGATCTGGCCCTTGCCATTCTTGATCACCGACTCCTTCATCGGGATCGCGCCCCGACCGGAGTGGTTGCGCAGGATGCTGAGCACCGGTCGCGTGGTCACCGAGTAGATGATCTGGATGTCGCAGCCGGCGTTCCACAGCTGTCTCAGCCGCTTGGCGATCCACTCGCCGCGCGACTGGTAGATCGCGTACTGGATGATCCGGATCTTCGTCCGCCCGCCGACGTTGCCGCCGCCGGTCGCACCCGTGCACTGCACCTGGCTCAGCATCTGCATCACCGGGTCGGTCGACGGGGTGGCCGAGGGGAACGGGAAGAAGATGTTGGTGATCGGTCCGGTCCGGTAGATCCGGTACGGCGAGGGGTTGTACGTCGCGGGACGCATCTCGCGGTAGATCGCCATGAACGCGTTGTAGATCGGCGCGGAGGAGAACACCTGCGCCTGGTTCCACTGGCCCTTCCACGCGAACGAGGTCAGGTTCATCGAGGTCTGGATGACGATGTTGCGAGCGTGAGAGGAACCGACGTTGTCGAAGAGGAAGAACTTCGCGTGGGGTGTGCCACCACGACCCCGGCAGGAGCCCGGGCAGGTGCGGACGAAGCTGTGTCGTTCCTGCGAGCCGCCCACCCCGCGGACGTAGTACGCCGAGCCGAGGCGCTTCCTGAGCCAGCGGAGCTCGGGGTGGGTCTTGTTGATGTCCGCGGCGGCCATCACCTGCACACTCACACCACGGTTGCGTGCGGCGAGCAGCGCCTTGGCGATGCCCTTGTCACCGAAGGACCAGGTCGCGATGCGGATCTTGCCGTTGCTGGCCAGTGGCATCCCGTAACGGTCGCGCGGACCGCCCCACACGCTCTCGATCGTGCCGAGCACCGTGTTGCGGATGCGCGACTGGTTCGCCTTGCCGGCCTTGAGGTAGCCGAAGCGGGTCCCGGAGTACGGCACGTAGTTGCGCGGCGGCGCGTAGGGGTTGCGCTTCGCACCGGCCCTGGCGGGCACCACGGCGGTGTGAGCGGCGGACCGAGCCACCGTCCGGACCGCAGGCGCCGGAGCGGCCGAGGCCGTGGACGCGGTGGTCGTGACCGCGAGGCTCCCGGTCAGGAGCACCAGGCCGGTGAGGACGGCGGAACCCCGCAAGGTGGGGCGGACAAGGGACATCAGAGTCTCCTGGGGAGAAGTGAAACGCCGAGAGGCCGCAGACAAGGCAGCGAGCGAGAGAAAAAACTAACACGCAGTCTCCGTGGGGGTACCCAATCTGACCACCTCCCCGCGGGGGGCCGGTCTAGACGGCAGGCGCCAACTAGGCTGTACCGAGTGAGCACCACCCGACGAAATTGCAGCGGGGCCTCGCTCCGCTCGGGGCGGGCGCTGTTGCGCGGGGACCCCGGATGAGCGTGCGTCGAGTGATGGGGACCGAGACGGAGTTCGGCATCTCGGTCCAGGGACACCCGCACGCGAACCCGATGGTGGCCAGCACCCGACTGGTCAACGCCTACGCCAGCGCGACGCTGAAGGCCCGCCGGGCGCGGTGGGACTTCGAGGAGGAGTCGCCGTTGCGCGATGCGCGCGGCTTCGACATGTCCCGCGAGGTGGCCGACCCGACCCAGCTCACCGACGAGGACCTCGGCCTGGCCAACGTGATCCTGACCAACGGGGCCCGCCTCTACGTCGACCACGCCCACCCGGAGTACTCGACGCCGGAGTGCACCAATCCGCTGGCCATCGTCACCTGGGACAAGGCGGGGGAGCAGGTGGCCCTCGACGCTGCCCGGTTCGCCTCCACGACCGGGGAGGGCGACCTGATCCTCTACAAGAACAACACCGACAACAAGGGCGCCTCCTACGGCGCCCACGAGAACTACCTGGTCCGGCGCTCCACGCCGTTCGGCGACATCGTGCGCCACCTGACCCCGTTCTTCGTGAGCCGCCAGGTCGTCTGCGGCGCCGGACGCGTCGGGCTGGGCCAGGACGGTCACGGCGACGGGTTCCAGCTCAGCCAGCGCGCCGACTTCTTCGAGGTCGAGGTCGGCCTGGAGACGACCCTGAAGCGCCCGATCATCAACACCCGCGACGAGCCGCACGCCGACCCCGAGAAGTACCGCCGGCTGCACGTGATCCTCGGCGACGCCAACCTGGCCGAGACCTCGACCTACCTCAAGGTGGGCACCACCAGCCTGGTCCTGGCGATGATCGAGGACCGGTACATCACCAGCGACCTCACCGTGTCGCGCCCGGTGGCCTCGCTGAAGCAGGTCTCCCACGACCCCTCGCTCACCCACCTGCTCGAGGTCGGCGACGGCCGCACCATGACCGCCGTACAGCTGCAGTGGGAGTACCTCACGCTGGCCCGCAAGTTCGTCGAGGAGAAGCAGGGCTCCGACGTCGACGCCCAGACCCGCGACGTGCTCGAGCGCTGGGAGTCGGTGCTGAACAGCCTCGAGCGCGATCCGTTCGAGCTCGCCGAGGAGCTGGACTGGGTGGCGAAGCTGAAGCTGCTCAACTCCTACCGCGAGCGCGACGGCCTGGCGTGGTCCGACGCGAAGCTGCACCTGATCGACCTGCAGTACGCCGACCTGCGACCCGAGAAGGGCCTCTACCACCGCCTGGTCAAGCTCGGGCGGATGCGGCGCCTGGTCGAGGAGTCCGTGGTCACCGAGGCGATGCACGAGCCGCCGCACGACACCCGCGCCTACTTCCGGGGCCGCTGCCTGAGCAAGTACGCCGACAGCATCGCCGCCGCGTCGTGGGACTCGGTCATCTTCGACCTGCCCGGGCACGAGTCGCTGCAGCGGGTGCCCACCATCGACCCGCTGCGCGGCAGCCGCGCCCACGTCGGGGCACTCCTGGACAGCCACGACACCGCGCTCGGGCTCTTCGAGGCACTCACCCGGCA
Source organism: uncultured Actinomycetota bacterium (assembly GCA_963794435.1). Lineage (GTDB taxonomy): Bacteria > Actinomycetota > Actinomycetes > Propionibacteriales > Nocardioidaceae > Marmoricola. The sequence continues at coordinate 158,685 of CAWCDX010000002.1, read as the reverse complement.
CTGAGCGGCTGACGTCGGAGGATCAGTCGGGGGTCATGTACTTGAACACCCCGCGACCCCACGTGGGTGCGGTCTCGGGCACGTCCCTGCCGAAGAACGGGATCATCCGCCCGGTGATCTCGGGCAGCACGCCGTACCCCGGCAGGTGCGAGCTGCTCTGGGCCCAGGTGGCCGCGAAGTTCGACAGATGGGCCGCTGCCGTGGCGCGTCCGTCGATGCGCTGCATCTGCTCGTCGTCACCCAGCGCCAGGTTGGCCCAGTTGGCCGATCCGGAGAAGGTCACGTACGCGTCCGGCTTCGTGCCCCAGCGGCCCACGATGGTCATCCACTTGCTGTGGTTGTACTTCACGATCGTCCCGTAGCCATCGGTGATCACCGACTGGCGCATCGGGATGGCCCCGCGACCGCTCCCGCTGCGGAGGATGGCGAGCACCGGCCGGCTGGCGACCGAGTAGATGATCGCCACGCTGCAGCCGTGCTCCCACAGGTAGCGCAGGCGCCGCGCGATCCACTCACCGCGGGCGCCGTAGATGGCGTACTGGATGATGTTGATCCGGGTCCGGCCGGTCCCGCCGGCGGTGGCCCCGTAGCAGGAGGAGACGCCGTTGAGGATCGAGGAGACGGGGTCGGTCGCGGGCGTGACGCCGTAGCGCGGGAAGAAGTAGTCGACGAGGTAGCCGTACCTCTTGACGCGGTAGGGCTGGGCGACCGGCCTGTTGAGCCGCGACTGGCGGAAGATCACGTAGAAGTCGTTCCAGACGGCGGGGGAGTAGGTCACCTGCGCCTGGTTCCACTGGCCGCTGGAGGCGAACGTCGTCAGGTTCATCGAGGTCTGCACCGTGACGTGCCGCACGTGTCGTGCACCGACGTTGTCGAAGAGGAAGTACTTCGAGTGAGCGGTGCCGAAGAGTCCTCGGCAGGCGCCCCGGCACTGTCGCGCGAAGCTCCACGTGGTGTTGGTCGCCGGGTAGTGTGGGCGGTACAGGTTCGAGCCGAGCTTCTTGCGCAACCACCTCCACGAGGCGTGGCCACGGTTCGCCTTCTTGGCCCCCACGAGCTGGACGCTGACACCGCGCTTCTTGGCCGCGACCAGGGCCCGGGCGACGGCCCAGTCGTCGAAGGACCACGTCGCGATCCTGATCAGACCGTTGCCGGGGCGCGGGGCGCCGTACCCGTCGAGGGGGCCGCCCCACACGCTCTGGATCGTGTAGAGGACCCGGGCGCGGATCGCCTGGCGCGCCTTCTTCCCCTTGTTCGGGAAGCTGAAGAAGCTGCCCTGCGGGATCGCGTAGTTGCGCGCCGGCTGGCCCACGATCCTCGGGGGTCGCGGCTTCTTCTGCTTCTTCTTCTTCGCGTGGGCGAGCTTCGCCCGGTGTGCGGCGGCGGAGTGAGCGGCGGAGTGAGCGGCGTGGTGGTGGGCCCGGTGGTGGGCCGGGTGGTGGGGTCGCTGACGGGCCTGAGCGGTGCTCGCGGCCGGAAGCACCACGACCACCATCGCGGCGACGAGCGCCAGCGCGAGCGCGCTGCGGGGTCGGCGCAGCGGGGGAGGGCAACGGGGCCTGCCGTCGGGGAAGGCCTTGAGCAGGAGGGACATCGTTCCTCTTCCCAAGTGCGGTGGCTGACTCGTCGCCCATATCACCACGACCCGGACGGAAACGTCGGGAGGCAGGCCGCGGGATCGGCGGGATTTGCCTGGTGGAATGGATAGGGTCGAGGTCACGAGGTGCTCACGCACCTCATCGGAGGAGGTCGCCATGGCGCAGGAGCAGAAGCAGCCGCGCAAGTCCCACGACGAGGAGTCGGCAGACGCCGCCCCCGCGCCCGCTGAAGCGGTCAGCGAACGCAAGGAGGCGCTCGACGACGACATCGACGCGATCCTCGAGGACATCGACGACGTGCTGGAGACCAACGCCGAGGACTTCGTGAAGTCGTTCATCCAGAAGGGCGGCCAGTGACCCTCCATGAGTGATGCCCGTCTGTCCGACGCCTACCTGACGCCGGGGACGTCCTCGTTCGCGGAGTTCCTGGGAGCCGTGGCACCCGACCTGCTGCCGACGCGGCGTTCGCTCCCGCCCGGCAGTGCGGCCGACCTCGCCCCCCACGCCACCACGATCGTCGCGGCGACCTTCGCCAGCGGCGTGGTGATGGCCGGCGACCGCCGCGCGACGATGGGCAACATCATCGCCCAGCGCGACATCGAGAAGGTCTTCCCGACCGACGAGTTCTCCTGCGTGGGGATCGCCGGCACGGCCGGTCTCGCCGTGGAGATGGTGCGGTTGTTCCAGACCGAGCTCGAGCACTACGAGAAGATCGAGGGCACCACGCTCTCCACGGACGGCAAGGCCAACCGGCTCTCCGCCCTGATCCGAGGCAACCTCGGGATGGCGATGCAGGGTCTGGCCGTCGTACCCCTGTTCGCCGGCTACGACCTCGAGATCGAGCAGGGCCGGATCTTCTCCTACGACGTCACGGGGGGCCGCTACGAGGAGACGGCCTTCCATGCCGTCGGGTCCGGCTCGGTGTTCGCCCGCGGCTCGCTGAAGAAGCTCTACCGCGACGGCTTCGACCAGTCCGAGGCGGTGACCGCCGTGGTGCAGGCGCTCTACGACGCGGCCGACGACGACTCGGCGACCGGCGGCCCGGACATGGCTCGGCGGATCTTTCCCGTGGTCAGCGTGATCAGCGCCGACGGCCACACGCGCCTGTCCCACGACGAGGTCGCCGCGGTGGCCGACGCGGTGGTGGCCGGGCGCTTCCAGCGCCCCGACGGCCCCCAGGCAAGCTTGACGTGAGAGGCGAGCACAGACCCGTGAGCGAGCGCAGCGAACGAACACATCAGCACAGCCATGCGTCGGCATGGTCATGTGAGGTCGGAGACCGCTCATGACCATGCCCTTCTACGTCTCGCCCGAGCAGCTGATGAAGGACCGGGCGGACTTCGCACGCAAGGGGATCGCCCGCGGCCGCTCTGTCGCGGTGGTGCGCTACGCCGACGGCGTGCTCTTCGTCTCGGAGAACCCCTCGGCCGCGCTGCACAAGATCAGCGAGATCTACGACCGGATCGCCTTCGCCGCGGTCGGGCGCTACAACGAGTTCGAGAACCTCCGGATCGCCGGGGTCCGGCTGGCCGACATGCGGGGCTACTCCTACGACCGGCGCGACGTGACCGGCCGGGGCCTGGCCAACGCCTACGCCCAGACGCTGGGCACGATCTTCTCCAGCGGGGGTGAGAAGCCCTACGAGATCGAGATCTTCGTCGCCGAGGTGGGCGACACGCCCGACGACGACCAGATCTTCCGACTCACCTTCGACGGCCAGGTGGTCGAGGAGCACGACTACGCCGTGATGGGCGGGGCCGCCGAGGCGGTCACCGGCTACCTCCGGGAGCGCTACACGCCGGAGCTCTCGCGGGACGACGCCCTCACACTGGCGGCCGCCGCGCTGGGCCAGGGCGAGAGCGGCCACCGGGACATCCCCGCAGGCGACCTCGAGGTGGCGGTGCTCGACCGGTCGCGCACCCAGGTCCGGAAGTTCAAGCGCATCGACGAACGCGTCCTGACCGCGGTGCTGGGCGAGGCGCCCGCGAGCGACGCGGGCGAGCCCCCACCTGTCGAGGAGCAGCCCGCCGAGGAGCAGGCAGCGCCACCGCAGGCTCCGGGCGAAGAGCCTCCCGTGGCGCCGCCCACGTCCTAGCGGGCCCGGCGGGTCAGGCCGCCAGCTCGACGCTCTCGTCGAGCTCGGGCGCGACCTCGTCCTCGGGTCGCGGCCGCCGGATCGGCCGCAGCACGGTCAGTGCGACCAGGAAGGCCGCCGCCAGCAGGCCGGCGCCCACGGCGAAGGTCTGCGGCATGCCGGCCACCACGTTGCCGGGGGAGTTGTGCGAGGCGTAGACGGTGACCAGCACCGCCAGCCCCAGCGACCCGCCGACCTGCTGCGACATCTGGAGCATGCCCGACGCAGACCCGGCGTGGACCGGCTCGACCCCGTCGAGGACGGTGACGGTGACCGGCATGAAGGTCAGCCCGGCACCGACGCCGACCAGCATCAACGGCAGGACCAGCCGCCCGAGGTAGGTGCTGTCCGCACCGATCCCCACCAGCCACAGGTTGGCCGCGCCCACGAGCAGGGTGCCGGTCAGCAGCAGCGGTCGGGTGCCGAAGCGCTGGACCAGGCGGGGGGTGACCCGCGAGGTGGCGAAGATCAGCAGGGTCAGCGGCAGGAACGCGAAGCCGGACTCGAGCGCGCCGAACCCCAGGACCGCCTGCATGAACTGCACGAGGAAGAAGAACAGGGAGAACTGCGCCGCGATGAACAGTGCCATCACCGCGATGGCGCCGATCCGGGTGCGGCTGCGCAGCACCTCGGCCGGGAGCAGCGGAGCCGGCGTACGGCGCTCGTGCACGACGAGCGTCGACAGCAGGACGAGCGCGACCGCGAACGCCGAGAGGGTGCCGGCAGAGGTCCAGCCGTGGTCGGGGGCGTGGATGAACCCGTAGACCAGGGCAGCCGAACCGAGCGTGGCGGTCACGGCTCCGAGCACGTCGAAGCGACCGCGCTGGCGCTCGGTCTCGGCCACGTGGCGTGGCACGAGCGCGAGCACGAGCAGACCCAGTGGGACGTTGATGAACAGCGACCAGCGCCACGAGGCGTACCCGGTGAGCAGTCCGCCGAGGATCAGGCCGATCGAACCGCCCGCCGAGGAGACGGCGCTGAACAGGGCGAGCACCTTGGTGCGGGCGGTCGCGTCGGGAGCCGACGTGCTCAGCAGGGCCAGGACGCTGGGGGCGGCGATGGCGGCGCCGACGCCCTGGAGGGCCCGGGCGCCGACGAGGACGCCGGCCGTGGGGGCCAGGCCACCGGCGAGGGAGCCCAGGGTGAAGACGGCCAGGCCCACCATGAAGGTGCGGCGCCGTCCGAAGACGTCACCCAGGCGGCCTCCGAGGAGCAGCAGGCCACCGAAGGTGAGGGTGTAGGCGTTCAGCACCCAGGAGAGTGCGGACGGGGTGAAGCCCAGGCCGGTGCGGATGTCGGGGAGGGCGACGTTCACGACGGTCATGTCGAGGATCAGCATCAGCTGGACGGTCAGGATCAGCGCGGTCCCGAGGACGCGCGACGCCGGCCGTGACACGGGCCGGGAAAGCAGGGAGGTCATGGACATTCCTTGTCTCACGAGAGTGACGTACACTTGCGGAGAGTTCCTCCGGTTAGTCCAGAACTATACGGAGACTGTCTCCGTTTAGCAAGAGGAGTGGTACGACCGTGTCGACGGATATGTCCCCGGTGGTGGTCGAGCAGGAGCGCAAGCCGCTCCGCGCCGACGCCCAGCGCAACTACGACAAGATCCTCGAGACCGCACGCGTCCTGTTCCGCGAGAAGGGCGCCGACGCGTCCCTGGACGAGATCGCGAAGCGTGCAGGCGTGGGTCCGGGCACGCTCTACCGGCACTTCCCGACCCGCGACGCCCTGGTCGACGCGGTGATGAAGGACTGGGTCGACCGGGTGCACGGTGACGCCGAGCGGGTCCTGGAGACCGGGCTCGACCCGCGCGAGACGCTGACCACGTGGCTGGACAAGCTGGTCGAGCACATGAGCCGCTACCAGGGGGCCCCGGCCAAGTTCGCCTCAGCCCTCGACGACACCGCCACGCCCATGCACCACAAGTGCACGGCACTGGTGGCGGCCAACAAGATCGTCTTCGACTCGCTGGACGCCCAGGACGCCCTGCGTCCGGGCGTCGACCCTCGTGACGTCGTGCGCATGGTGACCGGGATCGCCGCCGCCGCAGAGAAGTCCGGCCTCGGGCACGAGGCCGCCACGCCGATGTTGGCCATCGTCGCCGACGGCGTGCTGCGGGCCTGACGCCCGAGGTCCGCATTCAGATGAGGAAGTCCAAGGGGGAGCGCGCTGCGCCCCCCTCATGACGCGCGCTGGACGGCGTTGTCGTCAGTCGCCGTGGCTCCGCCACGGCTCCCTCCTCCGCCTTGCCAGCACACGCCCTGAGCGGCGCTCGCTTGCACACCCCCTTGGACTTACTCATCTAGGCTGTCCACGTGGACCGTCGCATCTTCGGCATCGAGAACGAGTACGGCGTCACGTGCACGTTCAAGGGCCAGCGCCGGCTCTCACCCGACGAGGTGGCCCGCTACCTGTTCCGCAAGGTGGTCAGCTGGGGTCGCAGCAGCAACGTCTTCCTGGCCAACGGGGCCCGGCTCTACCTCGACGTGGGCAGCCACCCCGAGTACGCCACCCCCGAGTGCGACGACATCATCGACCTGGTCACGCACGACAAGGCGGGGGAGCGGGTGCTCGAGGGCCTGCTCGTCGACGCCGAGCGCCGGCTGCGCGACGAGGGCATCTCCGGCGACGTCTACCTGTTCAAGAACAACACCGACTCGGCCGGCAACTCCTACGGCTGTCACGAGAACTACTGCGTCAGCCGGCACGGCGAGTTCAGCAAGCTCGCTGACGTGCTGATCCCCTTCCTGGTCACCCGGCAGATCATCGTGGGCGCCGGCAAGGTCACCCAGACCCCGCGCGGCGCGTCGTACTCCGTGAGCCAGCGCGCCGAGCACATCTGGGAGGGCGTCTCGAGCGCCACCACGCGCTCGCGCCCGATCATCAACACCCGCGACGAGCCCCACGCCGACGCCGAGCGATTCCGGCGACTTCACGTGATCGTCGGCGACTCGAACATGAGCGAGACCACCACCATGCTCAAGGTGGCCAGCTGCGACCTCGTCCTGCGGATGATCGAGGAGGGCGTGGTGATGCGCGACCTCACGATGGAGAACCCCATCCGGGCCATTCGCGAGATCAGCCACGACATGACCGGTCGCCGCAAGGTGCGCCTGGCCAACGGTCGTGAGGCCAGCGTGCTGGACATCCAGGCCGAGTACCTCAACCGGGTCCGCGACTTCGTCGACCGCCGCGAGCTGCACACCCCTGTCATCCAGCAGTCCCTCGACCTGTGGGAGCGGGGCCTGAAGGCCGTGGAGTCCGGCGACCTCTCGATCGTCGAGCGGGAGATCGACTGGGTGATCAAGTGGAAGCTGATCGAGCGCTACCGCGAGAAGCACGGCCTGCCGCTCGGGCACCCGCGCATCGCCCAGCTCGACCTCGCCTACCACGACATCCACCGCGACCGAGGGCTCTACTACCTGCTGGAGAAGCGCGGTGCGGTCAAGCGGGTGACCAACGACCTGGCGATCTTCCGGGCCAAGTCGGTGCCGCCTCAGACCACCCGCGCACGGCTGCGGGGTGACTTCATCAAGCGCGCCCAGGAGCGGCGGCGCGACTTCACCGTCGACTGGGTGCACCTGAAGCTCAACGACCAGGCCCAACGCACCGTGCTGTGCAAGGACCCCTTCCGCTCCCACGACGAGCGCGTCGAGCGCCTGATCGAGGGCATGTGACTCCTGCACGCACCGGCTCCGTCCCTGGGTCGGCCGGCCGGCTGTCCGCTGCCGTCCTGGCCGGGTTGGTGCTCGTGCCGCTGCTCGGCGCCTGCGGGTCCGAGACCAGCCGCAAGCCCAGCTCCCTCGAGGACAAGGTCCGCGTGTCCGGGGACTTCGGCACCCTGCCGACGATCACCATCGCCAAGCCCCTCACGGTGCCGGCCAGCAAGTCCTGGACCCTGATCAAGGGCACCGGCGACACCATCGGCCCGCAGGCCACGGCCATCCTCCACCTGACGATGGCCGACGCCCGGACCGGCAAGACGGTCATCAGCACGCACCAGGCCGGTCAGCCTCCGCTGGAGGCGAACATGACCGACCAGCTGTTCCCGTCCCTGATCACCGCCATCACCGGGGCCCGGGCCGGCAGTCGGGTGGTGATCGCCTCGACCGCCAAGGACTCCTACGGCACCCAGGGCAACGCCCAGCTCGGGATGAAGGCCGGTGACCCCGTCGTGATGGTGGCCGACGTGCTCTCCGCGGACCCCGCATCGGTGCTGCCGGGTCCCACGGGTCCGACCACTCCGGCGACAGGGAAGGCCCCACGCCTGCTGACCAAGGAGCAGGACCCCAGCGGGTTCGACGTCACCGGCCTCGCGAAGCCGCGCCAGGTGCAGACCTACGTGCTGCGTGAGGGCTCTGGAGCCACCCTGTCCGAGCCGCGGCGGATCGCTGCGGACTACCTCGGCACTGTCTGGGGCGGGTCGGTGCCCTTCGACAGCTCCTACCCCAAGGAACCAGCACGTTTCTCGATCGGCAAGGTGGCCAGCAACGGAGGTGGCGGAGTGATCCCGTGCTGGGACAAGGGCCTGGCCGGCGTCAAGGCCGGTGCACGCGTCGTGCTGGTCTGCCCACCCTCCTCGGCGTACGGCACGCGCAAGCAGCCCGGCATCCCCGCGGACTCGACCCTCGTCTTCGTCGTCGACGTGCTCGGGATCGGCTGAGCGAGATGTCTGCTGCCAAGTCCGAACGCCTGCTGAACCTGGTGATCCTCCTGCTCGTGGCGCGCAACTACACGACCAAGGAGCAGATCAGGCAGCTGATGGAGCCGTACCGGGGCACCAGCGACGAGGCCTTCGACCGGATGTTCGAGCGGGACAAGGACGACCTGCGGGCCCTCGGCATCCCCCTGGAGACCGGGTACGTCGACAAGTTCTTCGAGGACGAGCCCGGCTACCGGATCAAGCGGGACGCCTTCGAGCTGCCGGCCATCGAGTTCACCCCTGACGAGGTGGCCGTGGTCGGGTTGGCAGCCCGGGTGTGGCGCCACGCGGGCCTCGCCGCGGCCACGTCCGACGCCCTGGTCAAGCTCAAGGCGGCCGGGCTGAGCTTCGACCGGGAGCAGCTCGACCACGTGCAGCCCACGCTCGCCGCCGAGGAGCCGGCCTTCGAGGCGGTCTTCCAGGCCACCGTCCACCGCACCCCCGTGGCCTTCGACTACAGCCGGGTCGGCCAGACCGGCGCGACCACGCGGCACGTCCAGCCCTGGGGCGTGGTGACCGCCCAGGGCCGCTGGTACGTCGCAGGACTCGACACCGATCGTGGCGAGCCCAGGATGTTCCGCCTGAGCCGGATCACCTCCGAGGTGGTGCCGACCGGGGACCCGGGGTCGTTCACCGTGCCCGAGGACACCGACCTCCGGGCGTTGTCGGGTTCGCTGCTGCCCCGCCGGCCCGACCGCACGGCGGTGGTGCTGGCCCGCGCCGGCGCGGCCAACGGCCTGCGGCGGCGCGGCACCGTGCTGGCCGGCGTCGTGCCCGGACCCGACGGAACCACCTCGTGGGACCGGCTCGAGATTCCCTACGTGTCCGAGACCGACTTCGCCGGTGAGCTCCTCGGCTACGCCGACGCCGTGGTCGTCGAGGCCCCGCAGGAGCTCCGCCGCGCGGTCCAGGAGCGGCTCCAGGGGGTGCTCGGATGAACCAGGGCCGACCCAGCGGTGCCCGCGAGCAGGTGTCCCGCCTGCTCGCGCTGGTGCCCTACCTGCAGAGCCGGACCGATGTGTCCCTGGCCCAGGCAGCCGCCGACTTCGGGGTGAGTGCCGACCAGATCCGCAAGGACCTCAAGGTCCTCTGGATGTGTGGCCTGCCGGGCCTGACGCCGGACAGGATGATCGACGTCGACTTCGAGGCGATCGAGGAGGACCCCGACGGTGTCGTCCGCATCGACAACGCCGAGTACCTCGCCCGGCCGGTGCGCCTGGGCAGCTCGGAGGCCTCGGCCCTGATCGTGGCGCTCCGGGCGTTGCGCGAGGGCAGCCCGGACGCCTCCCAGGAGACCATCGACCGCGCGCTCAGCAAGCTCGAGGACGCCACCGCGACGGGCTCGGCGACGCCGCAGGTCGAGGTCCACCTGACCGGCTCGGCCGCCGGTGCCCGGCACGCCGCGCTGCTGCGCCAGGCCATCGAGACCAACCGCCAGGCGCGCCTGGACTACTACGTGCCCACGCGCGACGAGACCACCGAGCGCACGGTCGACCCGCTCGCCCTGCTCTCCGCCGACGGGCACGACTACCTCGACGCGTGGTGCCACCTGGCGCGGGCGCGCAGGCTGTTCCGCCTCGACAGGATGTACGCCGTGGAGCTGGTCGACGAGCCCCGCGACCACGAGGACCTGAGCCCCCGCGACCTCTCGGCGGGGCTGTTCGAGCCCGGTCCCGACGACATCGAGGCCGTCATCCGCCTCGAGCCCTGGGCCCGCTGGGTGGCGGACTACTACCCGGTCGTGACCACCGAGGAGCTGGGCGAGGGCCGACTGCAGCTGACCCTGCGCGTGGGTGACCCGCTCTGGCTGGTGCGGCTGGCGCTGCGACTGGCGCCGGCCCTGACCATCGTCGAGCCGGCGGCGCTGCGCGAGGAGGTCGCCGCCACGGCTCGCGCAACTCTTGCCCTTTACGGCACCGTTCAGGCAGGCGGCGTAGCATGAGCAGCATGACCCTCCCGCTGGTGTTCGACCTCGGTGCGCCCGAGCTGCTGATCATCTTCGCCGTCATCATCCTGCTCTTCGGGGCCGCCAAGCTCCCGGAGCTGGCCCGCGGCAGCGGCCGCGCCCTGCGCATCTTCAAGGCCGAGACCAAGGGCCTGATGGACGACGACGAGACCGACGAGAAGGGCAAGTCGCCTGAGCAGCGCCAGATCGACGCGCAGACCACCACTGCCACCGAGATCACCCCACAGCCCGGTCAGACGCAGGCCGACCCGGAGCACAGGCCTCCGGGCACCGTCTGACGAAGTCGCGCCGTGAGCATCGGCGGCGTCGTCGGCCTGTTCCGAGGCACTCCGCGCGACCCGATCGGCGAGGGCGGCCGGATGTCGCTCGGCGACCACTTCCGGGAGCTGCGCGCCCGGATCATGCGGAGCACGCTCTACCTCGTCATCGGGACGATCGTCGCGCTCTTCTTCTACAAGTTCCTCTTCAACCTCGTCCTGGACCCGTACAACCAGGCGCGTGCGCTGCTCGGTCAGTCGACCCAGACCGAGGCGGTGATCACCGGGGTGGGCACGCCGCTGATGCTGCAGCTGAAGATCTGCGGCATCGCCGCGATCGTCGGCACCTCCCCGTTGTGGCTCTCCGAGATCTGGGGCTTCATCGTGCCGGGCCTGCACAGCAACGAGCGCCGCTGGAGCCGGATCTTCGTCGTCACGGCCGGGCCGCTGTTCATCGCCGGGGTGGCGCTGGGCTACTACGTGCTGCCGAAGGGGATCGCGGCGCTGATCGGCTTCACCCCTGACGGTGTCACCCAGCTCACCGAGTTCAGCAGCTTCTTCACCTTCATCACCCGGATGCTGCTGGTCTTCGGCATCTCCTTCGAGATCCCGTTGTTCGTCGTGATGCTGAACATGGCGGGGGTCGTCTCGGGCAAGACGCTCGGGAAGTACCGGCCGTGGATCATCCTCGGGACCTTCATCTTCGCCGCGGTCGCCACACCGTCGACCGACCCCTACTCGATGCTGATGCTGGCCATCCCGATGCTGGTGCTGGTGCTGGGCTCCGAGGTCATCTCGCGAGTGCTGGACCGCCGCCGCGGACGCGGCCGCCCGACGCAGTGGGACGACGACACGGCCTCCCCGCTCTGAGTGCTGGATATCCTGCCGCGGTGGCGCCTCACGAGATAGCCCTGCTCACCAACCCCACCTCGGGCAAGGGGAAGGGTGCGCGAGCCCAGGCCGAGGCGCTCCCGCGACTGCGCGACGCCGGCTACGAGGTGCGCAACCTCGTCGGCCGCGACGCTGATGAGGCGCTCGACCTGGCCCGCGGGTGCGTGGCCGACGGCGTGGAGACGCTCGTGGTCGTCGGCGGTGACGGCATGGTGCACCTCGCCGCCCAGGCGTTGGCCTCCTCGGGCACGCGGCTCGGGATCGTGCCGGCCGGCACCGGCAACGACGTGGCCCGCTACTTCGACCTGCCCCGCAAGGACACCGCCGCGGCGACCGACGTGGTGATCGGTGGGCGGGAGCGCACCGTCGACCTCGCCCGGATCGGCTCCACCTACTTCGTGACCGTGCTGGCAGCGGGGTTCGACGCCATCGTCAACGAGCGGGCCAACCAGATGACCTGGCCGAAGGGGCAGATGCGCTACAACCTCGCCACCGTGGCCGAGCTGCGCACCCTCAAGCCGATCCCGTACGTCGTCGAGATCGACGGCGAGGAGCAGCGATTCGACGCGACCCTGGTCGCCGTGGGCAATGGTCCCTCGTTCGGCGGCGGCCTGCGGATCACCGAGGGCGCGGTGCTCGACGACGGACTGCTCGACGTGGTCTGGTTCCGGCCGCTCTCGCGCCGCGAGCTGCTCAAGTCCTATCCGAAGCTGTTCAAGGGCACCCACGTGCACCACCCCGACTACCGCCACCGGCACGCCCGCACCGTCACCATCGCGGCGCCCGGCGTGACGGCCTACGCCGACGGCGAGCGCATCGGCCAGCTGCCCCTGACCGTCGAGGTCGCCCCCCTGGCCTTGCGCGTGCTGGTTCCGTAGGCGTCATGGTCGAGCTATCTGCCGCCGAGCGGTTCGAACGCGCGCGTCGCAACCGGGAGCACCCTCTCCTGGCCGACTTCGCCTCGCAGCTGTCCTTCCAGCTCGACGACTTCCAGGTGCGGTCCTGCCGCGAGCTCGAGGACGGCCGATCGGTCCTGGTGGCCGCGCCGACCGGCTCTGGCAAGACCATCGTCGGCGAGTTCGCCGTGCACCTGGCGCTGCAGTCGGGGCGCAAGGCGTTCTACACCACGCCGATCAAGGCGCTGTCGAACCAGAAGTTCAACGACCTCGTCCGCCGCTACGGCGCCGACCAGGTCGGCCTGCTCACCGGCGACAACTCGATCAACGGCGAGGCTCCCGTGGTGGTGATGACCACGGAGGTCCTGCGCAACATGCTCTACGCCGGGTCGCGCACGCTCGAGGGCCTCGGGTTCGTGGTGATGGACGAGGTGCACTACCTCGCCGACCGGATGCGCGGCGCGGTCTGGGAAGAGGTCATCATCCACCTCCCGGAGTCGGTGGCGCTGGCCTCGCTCTCGGCCACGGTGAGCAACGCCGAGGAGTTCGGCGAGTGGCTGCGCACCGTGCGCGGGGAGACCACCACGATCGTGGAGGAGCGTCGCCCGGTGCCGCTCTACCAGCACGTGATCGTGGGCCGGCGGATGTACGACCTGTTCGCCGACGAGGGCGGCACCGACCCCGCCCCCCTTCGAGACGCCTCGTCCCTCGGCTCCTCAGGAACCGTTTCCGGGAACCGCGAGCAGAAGGTCAATTCCCAGCTGGTGCGCGTGGCGCGCGACGACTGGGCGTCGGGGCGGGTGCGCGACCGACGCCCCGCGCGTGGCGGCAAGCGCCCCTACAAGGGCCCTGGCGGGACCCGTGGGGTGTGGACGCCCAGTCGCAGCGAGGTCGTCGAGCAGCTGGATCGCTCGGGGCTCCTGCCCGCGATCGTCTTCATCTTCAGCCGCGTCGGCTGCGACGCCGCCGTGCAGCAGTGCCTGAACACCAACCTGCGCCTGACCAAGCCCGAGGAGCGCGACGAGATCTTCGCCTTCGTCGAGGAGCGTTGCAGCCACATCCCCGACGAGGACCTGCAGGTGCTCGGCTACCACGAGTTCCTCGACGGCCTCACCCGCGGGATCGCCGCGCACCACGCCGGCATGCTGCCCACGTTCAAGGAGTGCGTGGAGGAGCTGTTCCTGCGCGGCCTGTGCCGTGTCGTCTTCGCCACCGAGACGTTGGCCCTCGGGATCAACATGCCGGCCCGTTCGGTGGTCATCGAGAAGCTCTCGAAGTGGAACGGCGAGACCCACGCCGACATCACGCCGGGGGAGTACACCCAGCTGACCGGCCGTGCCGGCCGCCGCGGCATCGATGTCGAAGGGCACGGCGTCGTGCTCTGGCAGCAGGGCCTCGATCCGTCGGCGGTGGCCGGCCTCGCCTCGACGCGCACCTATCCGCTGAAGTCGAGCTTCCGGCCGTCGTACAACATGGCGGTCAACCTGGTGCACCACTACGGCCGCGATCGCGCCAGAGAGCTGCTGGAGTCCTCCTTCGCCCAGTTCCAGGCGGACAAGGCGGTCGTCGGGCTGGCCCGTCAGCTCCGCAAGGCGGAGGAGGCGCTCGAGGGGTACGCCGAGGCGGCCGCGTGCGACCGCGGCGACTTCATGGAGTACGCCGGCCTGCGCCACCGGCTCTCGGAGACGGAGAAGAACCTGGCGAAGTCGCGGCGCTTCGACCGTCGCCAGGAGGTGATCGACTCCCTGGAGTCGTTGCGCCCCGGCGACGTGATCGAGGTGCCGAGCGGGCGGTTCGCGGGGATGGCCGTGGTGATCGATCCGGGCACCCGTGCGGACCGGGAGGGACCGCGGCCCTACGTGCTCACGGCCGACCGGCACGCCCGGCGCCTCAGCCTCGTCGACTTCCCGACCCCGGTCGGCAGCCTCACGCGGGTGAAGGTGCCGCGCAACTTCAACGGGCGCAATCCCCAGCAGCGGCGCGACCTGGCCTCCACCCTGCGCACCCGGACCCACGGGCTGACCCCACCGCCGCCCGGCAAGCGGGGCCGCGGCCCGGGTCGCGAGGAGTCGGCGGACCGCGAGGTCGAGGAGCTCCGGGTGGCGCTACGGGCGCACCCGTGCCACGGCTGCCCCGATCGCGAGGACCACTCCCGGTGGGCCGAGCGCTGGTTCAAGCTGGATCGCGACGCCCGGACGCTGCGTCGCCGGATCGAGCAGCGCACGAACACCATCGCCCGCCAGTTCGACCGGGTCTGCGAGGTGCTCCTCGCACTGGGTTACCTCGAGGGCGAGGGCTCCGCCTCGCGGGTCACCGAGCGCGGTCGCACCCTGATGCGGATCTACAACGAGATGGACCTCCTGACCGCGGAGTCACTGCGCGTCGGGCTGTGGGACGGCCTCGACCCGTCGTCGTTGGCGGCCGTGCTCTCGACCCTGGTCTACGAGACCCGTCGCCCGGACGACGCCGCGGCACCGCGCCTGCCCGGCGGCCCGGTGAAGCAGGTGCTGGCCGAGATGGTCTCGATCTGGGCAGACCTCGACGCCCTCGAGCGCGAGCACCACCTCGACCAGCTCCACGAGCCCGACCTCGGGTTCGCCTTCGCGGCGTACCGCTGGGCCGAGGGCGACGAGCTCGACGACGTCCTCGCCGCGACCGACCTCGCCGCCGGCGACTTCGTCCGCTGGGTCAAGCAGCTCCTCGACCTCGCCGACCAGGTCGCCGACGCCGCAGGATCAGGCTCCCTGCGCACGACCGCCCGGGAGACCTCGGCCCGGCTCCGGCGCGGGGTGGTGGCCTACTCGAGCGTCAGCGAGTAGCCCGCAGCGGTCGGCGAGGCAGCCATGCCCCAGGCGACTGCGGCCCCAGGCGACCGGGCCGTCCGGGGTCACCCCACCACCCGATGTTTCATGGCATTTGGGCCCTCATCAAGGCGTCTCGAGGGCCCGATTGCCATGAAACATCGGCTCAGCCGGCCAGCACCTCGGTGAGCCGCTTGACCGGGCTGGTCAGGCCCCACTGCTCGGCGATGGCAGCGAGCATCTCGGCGTCGGCGGGCTCCGCGGGGAGGGTCAGGTCAGGAGAGCCGAGGTCGATGTCGCGCGCGACGGCCACGACGGTCGGGGCGACCTCGAGGTAGTCCAGCGCGGCCTTGATCTTGCCGCGCGGGCCGGGCCCCATGTCGCCGTCGGGGTTCTTGGCGGCCTCGATGATCGCATCGAGGTCGCCGAACCGGTTCAGCAGCACCGCAGCGGTCTTGTCGCCCACACCCGCCACCCCCGGGAGCCCGTCGGAGCTGTCACCGCGCAGCGTCGCGAGGGCGGCGTACTGGTGCGCGTCGACGCCGTACTTCTCGCGGACGACGTCGTTGGTGACCCGCTCGTGCTTGGCGACGCCCCGCGCGACGTAGAGCACGCGGACCTCCTCGTCGTCGTCGACGAGCTGGAAGAGGTCGCGGTCGCCGGTGACGATGTCGACCGGCATCCCGGCGCCGGTGGCCAGCGTGCCGATGACGTCGTCCGCCTCGTAGTGGTCGGCGCCGACGATCGTGATGCCGAACGCCTCGAGCGTCGCCACGATCAGCGGGATCTGCTGCTCCAGCGGGTCCGGGACCTCCTCGATGTCGGGAGCGTCACCGGGCCGCGGCGCCTCGACGCGGTGGGCCTTGTACGACGGGATCAGGTCGACCCGCCACTGGGGCCGCCAGTCGTTGTCCCAGCAGCAGGCGAGGTGGGTCGGGCGGTACTCGTCGACGAGCCGGCTGATGAAGTCGAGCAGCCCGCGCACCGCGTTGACCGGCGTGCCGTCCGGCGCCGTCACGCTCTCCGGCACGCCGAAGAAGGCCCGGAAGTAGAGGGAGGCGGTGTCGAGGAGCATCAGCCGGTTGGTCACAGGCCGGAGTCTATGGCTGGCACTAGGCTCCTCCCGTGGAGAAGATCGATCGCCAGATCCTGGGGCTGCTCGCCGACGACGGGCGGATGTCCTACACCGACCTGGGCAAGGCGACCGGTCTCTCGACCAGCGCGGTGCACCAGCGCGTGAAGCGGCTGGAGGAGCGCGGCCTGATCCTGGGGTACGGCGCCACGATCGACCACGCCGCCGCCGGGAAGCCGCTCACCGCCTTCGTCAGCATCACGCCCTTCGACATCTCCGAGCCCGACGACTACCCCGAGCGACTGCGCGAGATCGAGGAGATCGAGTCGTGCTGGTCGGTGGCGGGGGAGGAGTCCTACATCCTCAAGGTGCGAGTCGGCACTCCCGCAGACCTCGAGGTGCTGCTGGCCCGGGTCCGGGCGGCCGCCAACGTCTCGACCCGCACCACGATCGTGCTCTCGACGCCGTACGAGAACCGCCCGACGCACTGACCAGCCTCGGCTGCCTTCGACGGTCACGCGGTGTCGCCTTGACTGTGTGACCGTTTCTGGGCTCAGTGCGCGAAGTAACGCGCGCTCTCGCCAGTTTCACCGGCCAACCAGTGAAACCGCCACTCGGCGACGAGAGCTTCTCAGTCGTCCCGCGACAAGGTGGCACTGACCTCGCTCAGCAGCGCCTGGGCCCGCGCCAAGGTCTCGCCGGGGCGGGCGCCGTTGCTGCGCGCGGGCCCCGCCTGACCGTCCACCCGTGCCAAGGCGTCGTCGACGAGCTGCCCCGGGGAGACCAGGACGGTCCCGTCGATGCGCAGCACCGGGGCGCCCAGGATCCGGGCCCGCAGCTGCGCCTCGACGACGACGCCGTCAGCGAGCCGGTTGGCGGCCTCCGGCAGCAGGACCGGCGTCGGAGCCTCGACCGGGGGACCGGTTCGAGATCCGGCCCGCCCACGTCCCGCTCTCACCGTATGACTCCAGACGCCGGCTCGCCGCCTGCGCCAGGACCCGAATCTGCTCATAGCGTCCCCTCCCGGCCCGTGCGCCGAGGACGTAACCGACCCCGATGAGCCCGAGCTTGCCCAACATCACGACGCCCCCTCGGCACGACGGCGGGCCGCGCTGGCGGCCGCGCTCGCCGCGGACAGCACGACCAGGGTGGCGCCGGCAGCCAGCCCGGAGCGCGCCGCGCTCGCGAGGCTCACCCCCGTGCTCCTCCCGAGCAGCTTCTTCCACGTGGGCTCTCGACGGATGATCCTCATGGCCGCCTCACGCCCTCGCGCCGGTGTCCAGCGCGGAGATCAGCTGCTTCTTCGTCATGCTCGAGCGTCCCGTCACTCCCTGGGCAGCGGCGAGGTCGACGAGTGCTGCCTTGGACAGCCCCGTCAGGGTGCCCGGGAGACTGCGGTCCTTGGCCGTGTGTGCCACTGCAGCGGCGCCGGTCGCCGTGACCTCCCGGAGCTCGTCGGCCCGGGTCACCGCCTCGCGGGCGCTGTCGGCATCCCGGTGCGCGACGGCAGCGATCTGCTCCGCCCGGGCCCGGCCTCGGCGGCGGCCTCGTCTGCCGCGGCAGCGGCCTCGTCCGCACGAGCGCGCGCCTCGGCCAGGTTCCGGGTGGCCGTCTCAAGACGTGCCTCCGCCTCGTCGCGGGCCTCCTCGGCCTCGTGCTGCGCACGATCCTGCCGTTTCTGGCTCGCCTCCCGTTCCTGGACGAGCACCGCGTGGGCGTCGATCTCGGCTTCGTGCTTCTCGGCGGCCACCTGCTCGTCCGCCTCTCGGCGGGCCTCCTCGACCCGCCGTTGGACCTCCTTCGCCTGCTCCTCCTCGACCTGGCGCAGGTGCTCCGTCTCGCGTCGTCGCACCTCCTCGGCCGCGCTGGCGGCGTCACTGGCCCGCTGAGCGGCCTCGAGTGCTTCCTGCTCATCGCGCTGCGCCGCCTCGGCCGCGACACGTGCGCGCTCCAGTCGCGCCTCCACGCCGTCGCCGCCAGGAAGGACGTCGCGCACCGACGCGCCCACCCGGCGTACGGCGTCGGCCACACCCCCCTCGGGCCCTCGGCCATTGGATCCGTGCGCCGCGCCGTTGCCATCCTGGCCGCCGGAACCGAGTGCCCGGCTGACCAGCCACGACGCGTTGCGCGGCACTTCCTTCAAACCTGTCGCCAAGGTGGCGACGACTCCGTGGTGCTGCTGGTGCTGCTTGTCCGACATCGGGTTCCCTCCCGGATGGAACGTCTCGCGCCCCCCTGCGAGTGACGTGCGTCACGTCACCAACGGCCGTACCCACGACCACCGGGTCTCATTCCTCGGACACTCCTAGCGTCCCTCGAAGGCCGCCTCGAGCTCGGCGATGTCGAAGGCCCGCTTGTCGATGGCCATGAAGCAGGCGACCGCCCGCTGCACCTTCTCCGGGTCGTCATCGGTGATCATCTTGTCCAGCACGCTGGGGAAGATCTGCCAGCTGAAGCCGTAGCGGTCCTTGAGCCAGCCGCACGGTCCGGGTTCGCCGCCCTCGACCAGGGCGTCCCACAGGCGGTCGATCTCCTCCTGGCTGTCGCAGGGCACCGCGAGGGAGACCGACTCGTTGGCCTCGAAGCGGGTGGAGCCGCCGTTGATCGCGGCGTACGGCACGCCCAGCAGCTCGAAGTTGATCGCCATCTTCTGGCCGGCCAGCTCACCGGCGTCGGGGCCGTGCTCGCTGGAGCTGACGATCCGGCTGTCCTCGAAGAGCGAGCAGTAGAAGTCCACCGCCTCCTCGATCAGGCCGTCGTTGATCCACAGGTTCGGGACGATCTTCTGCATCTCTCTCTCCTCTGACCGCTGGGCACGTTCACTCGTGGTCGACCCGCCGTGACGCCCCGAATCATCGGCCGCGTCACATCGTGACGCCGGAGCTCACGCCCTCGTGGTGACAGCACACACCCGGACGCGTGGACCCAAGGCGCGCGTCGCCAGTCGTGGAACGTCGTACGGACCTGCTGTGCACGGCGTCGCTGTGGCACTCCTGCCGGCACTCAGCTGAGCATCTCCAGCACGGCAGCTTCCAGCGTGCGCTGCTTCACGGCGGGGGAGCGGTACTTCTTGCTCACCAGGCGGGGATCGATCGTGGTGCCGCTCTCGTAGAGGTCGATGACGCGCGGATCGATGTAGGAGTTGCGCGCGATGGTCGGGGTGTTGCCGAGGTACTCCGCGACCTCGGCGACCGCGCCCTTGATCGCCCGTTGGCGCGATCGCTTGGTGTCTCCTGGCTCGTCGGAGGCGGCCAGGGCCGCGGCAGCGAGCACCGTGGCGTGCCAGGTCCGGAAGTCCTTGGCGGTGAGGTCGTCGAACATGCCGCTGAGGTAGGTGTTGACCGCGGAGGAGTCCAGGTCGGACCAGCGCCGCTCCTTGAGGTAGGCCAGCAGCCGCTCGGTCCCGCCTCGTCGCTTTCGCAGGCTGTCCAGGGCCGGGATCACCTCGGGGTCGTCGATCTCCACGGAGTGCTCGATGCCCGACTTGCCGACGAAGTGGAAGACCATGGTCGTGCCCTTGCGGCGGACGTGCCGCTTCTCCAGCGTCGTCAGTCCGAAGGACCCGTTGGTGTCGGCGTAGATGTCGCTGCCGATGCGGAAGTAGCCGAGGTCCAGCAGTCGCACGGCCACGGCGTCCGCTCGCTCCAGCGGCATCCCCGCGAGCCCGAGGTCGCGCTTGACCGCCCTGCGGGCCGCCGGCAGCTTGCGGGCGGCCACCAGTACTCGGTCGAACTTCATCTTGTCGCGCTTGACCCGCCACTCGCGGTGGTAGAGGTACTGCCGGCGCCCGGCGTCGTCGGTGCCGACCGCCTGGATGTGGCCGTTCGCGTACGGCGAGATCCAGACCTGCTGCCACGCGGGCGGGATCGCCAGGGACTTGATCCGCTGCACCTCGTCGGCGTCGGTGATCCGGGCACCGCTCTTGTCGAGGAAGACCCACCCCGACCCGGCCCGGCGGCGCGAGAAGCCCTTGGTGTCCGGAAAGACGGTCCTGAGGCGCGGCACGGCGAAGACGTTCCCCGATCGGGAGCCCCTCATGCGGTGGGCTGCGTCACGTCGCCTGTGCGCCGCGTGCGCGCGTGGCGCACGGCGTGACTTGACGTACCCCGGCGCAGGCTCTAATAATCAGGAAACCTGATTGTTAGGAGCTTCTCGTGGCTGACCAGACCCCCGCGGACGCCTGGGAGTCCGGCCTGCCGCCCGAGCTCCGTGCCCGGCGCATCGGCGCGGTGGCCGTGCTCACCCTGGCCCGGCCGGCCAAGCGCAACGCCCTCAACGACGCGGCGGTGCTCGGGATCGAGCGGTTCTTCACCACTCTTCCCGACGACGTGGGCTGCGTGGTGATCGAGTCCGAGGGTGACCACTTCTGCTCAGGTCTCGACCTGTCGGAGATGGACGAGCGCGACACCCTGTCCGGGGTGCGCCACTCGCGGATGTGGCACCGGGCCTTCGAGCAGGTCGAGTTCGGCCCCGTGCCGGTGATCGCGGCGCTCAAGGGTGCCGTGGTCGGCGGGGGCCTCGAGCTGGCCGCGGCGGCGCACCTCCGGGTCGCCGAGCGCTCGACCTTCTACGCCCTCCCCGAAGGCATGCGGGGGATCTTCGTCGGGGGCGGCGCCTCGGTCCGCCTGCCGCGCCTGATCGGGGTCGCGCGGATGACCGACCTGATGCTCACCGGCCGCCGTTACGACGCCGAGGAGGGTGCGGCCACCGGTCTCTCCCAGTACGTCGTCGACGACGGCACCGCGTCGACGTTCGCGATCGAGCTCGCGACGCGGATCGCCGCCAACGCCGCGCAGACCAACTACGCGATCATCCAGGCGCTGCCCCGGATCGCCGAGGCCGCTCCCCGCGAGGGCTACTTCATGGAGGCGATGATGGCGGCCATCGCCCAGGGCACCGACGATGCCAAGGACCGGATGCGTGCCTTCCTGGAGGGTCGCGCGGAGAAGGTGACGGACCGGTGAGCCCCGGGCCGACGCGTCCCGTCGAGCCCGGCGACGTCGTGTGGCGCCCCCCGGCGGACGTGCTCGAGACCAGCCGCGTGGGCCTGTTCCTGACCTGGCTGCGCGAGCACCGCGGAGTCGACCTGCATGACCACGAGGGACTGTGGCGCTGGTCGGTCGACGACCTCGACGGGTTCTGGTCGGCGGTCTGGGACTTCTTCGAGGTCGTCGACCACGGCTCGCGCGTCTCGGTGCTCGAGGAGCGGGTGATGCCGGGTGCGCGGTGGTTCACCGGCTCCCAGCTCAACTACGCCGAGCACGCGCTCCTGGGAGCCGGAGCCGCGGACGACGAGACCGCCGTGCACACGCGCTCGCAGACCCGGCCGGACTCCTCGCTGTCCTGGGGCGAGCTGCGCGACCAGGTCGCCCGGGCTCGCCGGGTGCTCGTCGACCTCGGCGTCGGGCCGGGGGACCGGGTGGCCGGCTACCTGCCCAACTGCCCGGAGGCCCTCGTGGCGTTCCTGGCGGCGGCCGGCCTGGGTGCCCTGTGGACCAGTTGTGCCGTCGAGTTCGGCCCCCGCAGCGTGGTCGACCGGTTCGGCCAGGTGGAGCCGGTGGTGCTCCTGGTCGCCGGCGGCTACCGCTACGGACGCAAGGACGTCGACCGCCGAGCCGAGGTGGCCGAGATCGTCGACGCCCTGCCGAGCGTGCGCCACGTGCTCGACATCGAGTACGGCGAATGGCGGGTCGACGCGTCGACGTCGTGGCGCAGGTTGCTGGAAGCAGTCACCGAGCCGTTGACCGAGACCACGCCGGTGCCGTTCGACCACCCGCTGGTGGTGCTGTTCTCGTCGGGGACGACGGGCAGGCCGAAGGCGATCGTGCACGGACATGGCGGGATCGTGCTGGAGCACCTGAAGAACCATGCGCTGTCGTGGGACCTCGGCCGCGGCGATGTCCTCCTCTGGTACTCCACCACCGCGTGGATGATGTGGAACGCGCTGGTCTCCGGCCTGCTCGTCGGCTCCACGATCGTGATGATCGACGGCGACCCGGCGTACCCCGACCTGGGCTGGCAGTGGCGGCTGGCAGAGCAGACTCGCGCCACGCTGATGGGGGCCAGTCCCGGCTTCGTGATGGCCTGCCGCGCCAACGGTGTCGACCTCTCCGCGCTCGACCTGAGGATCCGCGTGGTCGGCTCGGCCGGAGCGCCGCTCCCGCCTGAGGGCTACGCCTGGGTCGGGGAGCAGCTCGGCTCCCGGGTGCAGCTCAACGTGGGCAGCGGCGGCACGGACGTCTGCAGCGGCCTGGTGCAGAACAACCCGCTGCTGCCGGTGCGCGCCGGAATGATCTCCGGCCGGGCCCTGGCCGTCGACGTGCACGCCTTCGACGAGGAGGGCCACGAAGTCGTCGGCGAGCCCGGCGAGCTGGTGGTCACCTCGCCGATGCCGTCGATGCCGCTCGGCCTGTGGGGCGACGACGACGGCAGCCGGCTGCGCGAGACCTACTTCGACCGGTACCCGGGCATCTGGCGCCACGGCGACTGGATCGTCTTCGAGCCCGACGGCAGCTGCGTGGTCACGGGCCGCAGCGACGCCACGCTGAACCGCGGGGGAGTGCGGCTCGGGACCGCCGAGTTCTACCGCGTGGTCGAGGAGCTGCCGGAGATCGACGACAGCCTCGTCGTCCATCTCGAGGACCCCTCGGGGGGCAACGGGGAGCTCCTGCTCTTCGTGGTGTCGGCGGCCGAGCTCGACGACGAGCTGGTGAGCACCGTCCGTGCGGCGCTGCGCACCTCGCTCTCGCCGCGGCACGTGCCCGACCGCGTGCTCGCCGTGCCGGTGGTCCCGCGCAACCTCACCGGCAAGAAGCTCGAGCTTCCGGTCAAGCGCGTCCTGCAGGGCATGCCTGTCGAGCGCGTCGTGAACCGCGACAGCCTCGCCGACCCCACGTCGATGGACGTCTTCCTGGCCCTGGCCGCACGCCGCGGGTCCGAGGCGGCCACGCGATGAGCGCGCCCGTGCCCGCCTCCTTCGCCGTCATCGGCGCCGGCTCCATCGGGGGCAGCTGGACCGCCCTGGCCCTCGCCCACGGTGCGGAGGTGCACGCGAGCGACCCGGCAGAAGGGGCGCAGGAGCGGCTCCGGGCGGTCGTGGTCGACCACCTGGTCGAGCTGGGCGCCGACGCGTCCGCGCTCGACCGGTTGCAATTCCACGTCGAGCCCGCGGCCGCCGCGTCGGCCGCCGACTTCGTCATCGAGTCCGGTCCCGAGCGTCTCGACTTCAAGCGCCAGCTGTTCGCCGCCCTGGACGAGGCAGCCCGTCCCGAGGTGGTGCTGGCCAGCAGCTCCTCCGGGTTCGGCCCGAGCACCTTCCAGGACGCCTGTCGCCACCCCGAGCGCGTCCTGGTCGCGCATCCGTTCAACCCGCCGCACCTGGTGCCTCTCGTCGAGGTCGTCGCCGGCCGGCGTACGTCGGAGGCCGCCGTCGAGACCGCCATGTCGGTGATGACCGGCCTCGGCCGCCGCCCGGTCCGGGTGCGCGCCGAGCTCCCCGGGCACGTGGTCAACCGGCTCCAGGCGGCACTGTGGCGCGAGGCCTACGACCTGGTGGCCCGAGGCGCGATCACCGTCGCCGACCTCGACCTCGCGGTGTCCTCCGGACCCGGGCTGCGCTGGGCCCTGCTCGGACCCATCGCCACCCAGCACCTCTCCGGCGGCCCCGGCGGCCTGGCCCACGTGCTCGAGCACCTCGGCCCGCCGATGGTCGAGTGGTGGTCCGACCTCCGCCAGCCCGAGCTGACTCCGCAGCTGACGGAACAGCTCGTCGAGGGGGTCACCGAGGAGCTCGGCGGCCGGGAGCGCGAGGTCCTGGCGCGCCGCGACCGCGCCCTGGTCCGGCTGCTGGCCCTCAAGGACGACGAGGGGCTGGTCGACGTCACCGCGACCACGAGCGAGGAGGACCGGTGAAGGACCAGGGCCTGGGGTCGTGGCCACGTCGGCGTGCTCGGATGACGCCGGCCAAGGCCGCGCTCGTCCAGGACGGCGCCCGAATGTCCTACGCCGAGCTCGACGAGGCGGTGACCAGGCTCGCTCACGGCCTGCGAGCCCGCGGGGTGGCCAGAGGTGACCGGGTGGCTTTCCTCGGCCTGAACTCGATCGAGATGGTCGCCACCATCCTGGCAACGGCCCGGCTGGGCGCGGTGTCGGTGCCGGTCAACACGCGGCTGGCCGTCCCCGAGCTCGCCCACGTCCTCGAGCACTCCGGAGCCCGGCTCCTCCTCGTGGAGGACGTCCTCGCCGAGGCGACGTCAGCGCCGCAGGTGCACGCACTCGGCATCGACACCCTGGTCTTCACCCGCGCGGCCGGTGCCGGTCTCGATCAGCTCGCCTCGGAGGAGACGAGCGAGATCGACGAAACGATCGGACTCGACGACCTGTTCATGATCCAGTACACGTCGGGCACCAGCGGGCGCCCCAAGGGCGTGATGCTGACCCACGGCAACGTCGTGTGGAACGTCGCCAACCTGCTCGTCGACATCGACCTGGGCAGCGAGGAGGTGGCGCTGGTCACTGCTCCTCTGTTCCACACCGCCGCCCTGAACCAGGTGCTGTTCCCGACGATCCTCAAGGGCGGCACCGTGCTGCTCGAGCCCAGGTTCGACCCGACCCGTGCCGTCGACCTGATCGAGTCAGAGCGGGTGACGCTGCTCTTCGGGGTCACCTCCATGTACCTCGCGCTGGCGGCCGTCCCGCGCTTCGCGGAGGCCGACCTGAGCAGCCTCCGACTGGCGCTGAGCGGGGGAGCACCCATCCCAGACTCGCTCCTGCACACCTGGCTCGACCGCGGGTTGATGATCATCCAGGGCTACGGGCTGACCGAGGCCTCGCCGGGGACGACGATGCTGCGCGCGGCCGACGGCGTGCGCAAGCTGGGCTCCGCCGGCACCGCGTGCTTCTTCACCGACGTCCGAGTGGTCGCGCCCGACGGCGACGACGCTGCGATCGGCGACCCCGGCGAGGTGCTGGTCTCCGGTCCGAACGTCTCGCCGGGCTACTGGCGCGACGAGGACGCGACCGCGAACGCCTTCGACGCGGAGTGGCTGCACACCGGCGACATCGCGATCCGTGACGACGAGGGCTACCTGCGGATCGTCGACCGGCTCAAGGACATGTACATCTCCGGCGGCGAGAACGTCTACCCGGCCGAGGTCGAGCAGGCCCTCCACGAGCACCCTGACGTGGCCGAGTGCGCGGTCCTCGGCGTCCCCGACGAGACCTGGGGCGAGGTGGGCAGGGCCTTCGTCGTCGCACGGACCGGTGCCGAGCTCGACGAGGCCACCGTCCTGGCCCACCTCGACGGCCTGCTGGCGCGCTACAAGCTGCCCAAGCAGGTGGTGTTCCTCCCCGACCTGCCGCACAACGCCTCCGGCAAGCTCGTCAAGTCCCGACTGCGAGAGGACACCCCGTGAGCCGTTACGTCCCCAGGATCGACCTGGACGCCGTGAGCGCGATCGACGTGCACGTGCACGTCGAGTCCGACGGGCACGGTCACCTGTCCCTGGACGAGGAGCTCATGGACGCCTCCGCGGCGTACTTCAAGGGCTCGGAGAACCGCACACCGACGGTCGAGGACCTGGCCGAGCGCTATCGCGCGGCGGGGATGGCCGCGGTCGTCTTCACCGTCGACGCCACCACGGCGACCGGGCACCCAGCCCTGCCCAGCGAGGACATCGCCGAGGCGGCGGCCGAGCACGCCGACGTGCTCATCCCCTTCGGCTCGGTCGACCCGCACCGTGGGCCCGCGGCGGTCGAGCGCGCTCGCCGACTCGTCGAGCAGCACGGCGTGCGCGGGTTCAAGTTCCACCCCAGCCTGCAGGCGTTCTCACCCGACGACCCTCAGTTCACCCCGTTGTGGGCGGCGGTCGAGGAGCTCGGCGTACCGGCCCTGTTCCACACCGGGCAGAACGGCATCGGCGCCGGCCTGCCGGGCGGGCGAGGGAT
Source organism: uncultured Actinomycetota bacterium (assembly GCA_963794435.1). Classification (GTDB taxonomy): domain Bacteria; phylum Actinomycetota; class Actinomycetes; order Propionibacteriales; family Nocardioidaceae; genus Marmoricola. The sequence goes on along the minus strand of CAWCDX010000002.1, from coordinate 132,420 downwards.
CAAGCTGCGTTACTCCAACCCACTCCTGCTCGACGACGTGGCCGCCGACTTCCCGGGCCTGACGGTCATCCTGGCCCACCCCTCGGTGCCCTGGCAGGCCGAGGCGATCTCGATGGCGACGCACAAGGCCAACGTCTACATCGACCTCTCGGGCTGGCGGCCGAAGTACTTCCCACCAGAGCTGGTGCGCGCCGCTGGAGGCATGCTCAACCACAAGGTGCTCTTCGGCACCGACTACCCGCTGATCACCCCCGAACGGTGGCTCGAGGACTTCGAGGAGCTCGACATCGACCCCGCCCGGCTGCCGAGGATCCTCAAGGACAACGCCGCGACCGTCCTCGGACTCCGCTGAGGCCGCCTACGATGTCAGCGCCGGACGCAGCCGGACGCGAGGAGGCCCGGATGCCACGCACGACCGGTCGCGGGGGAGCACGTCCCCACCCGACGCTGCTCTACCTGATGAAGCAGGTCGAGCTGGCGGTGCGCGCCGAGCTCGACGACCTGACTCGCCCGGTCGGACTCACCGCGTTGCAGTACACCGCCCTCACCGTCCTCGAGCAGCACCCCGACCTCACCGCCGCCCACCTGGCTCGGCACTCGTTCGTCACCGCCCAGAGCGCCGCCGACATGGTCACGCTGCTGCTCGACCGCGGCCTGGTCGAGCGCCACCGAGACCCCGCCGACCGTCGCCGCCTGGTGATGTCCCTGACCTCCGACGGACAGCGTCTCCTCGACCAGCTGCGACCTCAGGTCGCGGCGATCGAGACGCACATGCTCGCCGGCCTCGCGCCGCGCGCGGCCCGCGAGCTGCGGTCCTCCCTGGAGCTGTGCCGGGAGGCGCTCGCGGCAGCCAGGGTGACGTCGGTCGACTCGGCCTGAGCGTCTGCACTTCTCAAAAGTAATCAGGAAACCTGTACATCAGGATTCCGTTGTGATTGGCTCGCTGGCATGAGCTCGAGCCACCTTTCCGACGCCGCACCCTCGCAGCCCAGGCTGAGCCCGGGCACGCTCGCCGCCTCCGTCAGCGCCTGCTTCGTCGCGCAGTTCGGCCTCAGCATCCCGGCGGTGCTCAACGGCTACATCAACCAGGACCTCGGGCTGTCGTCCACCACGCTGACGTGGGTCTCCGACGCCTTCCTCGTCCCGGTCACGCTGTTCGAGCTCTCCTTCGGCGTCGTCGGCGACCTGTTCGGCCGCAAGCGGTTGCTGGCCATCGGCTCGGCGCTGGTGATCATCGGCGGCCTGTTCGGTTTCTTCACCCCGAGCGACGGGGTCGGCGTGCTGCTCACCGGCCAGGTCATCTCCGGCCTGGGCGCCGCCGCGATCTTCCCGACCTCCATCGCCATGCTCGCGGCGGGGACCCACACGGTCAGCCAGCGGGCCCACGCCATCTCGATCTGGGCCGCCGCCCTGACGGCTGGTGGCTTCATGTCCCCGGTGATCGGCGGCCTGCTGGCCGAGCTGCCTCACTCCGGCGGAGAGTTCGCGAGCTGGCGCTACGCCTTCCTGGCCATGTCCGTCCTTGCGCTGCTCAGCACGCTGATCACGTTGACCTTCGCAGAGGACTCCGCGGCTCCGGAGGGTCGCTCGCTCGACTGGCCCGGACAGATCGTGATCGCCGTCGCCCTGTTCGCGTTGCTGTACGGCGTGATCCAGGGCGCCGAGGACGGCTGGGGGAGCCCGCTGGTCATCGGCAGCTTCGTGCTCGCGGCGATCGGGTTGGTGGTCTTCGTGCTGGTCGAGCAGCGGGTCGACCGGCCGCTGATCCAGCTCGAGCTGTTCAACAACCGGATGTTCACCGTCTCCGCAGTCGTCACCGTCCTGGCGATGTTCGCCTACCTCGGCACGGCGTACGCCACGAGCATCCGGCTCTCCGCCATCCAGGGCTACACGCCGTTGCAGACCTCGGTCGGCTTCGTCCTGCTGAACATCATGGGCGTGGTGCTCTTCCCGGTCAGCCCACGGATCCTGCAGCGCTTCAACCCCGGCTGGGTGCTGGCCGCGGGCGCGGGCATGATCGGCATCGGCGACGTCGCGCTGTCCCTGATCCCGGCCACCGTCCACTCGATCGCGGCCATCGCCCTGCCGCTCCTCGTCGTAGGGGCCGGCTTCAAGACCGCCGTCACCGCGATCACGGTGGTCGCGGTGAACAGCGTGCCTACCCCGAAGGCCGGCATGGCCAGCGGCGCCACGAGCATGCTGCGTGACTTCGGCCTGACGCTTGGCCCGGCCATCGTCGGCGCGATCGCGCTGACCAGTGCGGCGAACGCCATCTCGAGCAAGCTGGCCGCCTCGCCGTCGCTGCAGAAGGCCCTCGAAGCCTTCTACGCCGCGCCTGCCCACGTGCCGGCCGACAAGAAGGCCGAGGTCGGGGCGGCCGTCGGGGCCGTGAAGTCCGGCCCGCTCGGCGCGAACGCCGTGCCCTCGCAGGTCCCCGGGCCGGACGGCAAGCTGCAACCGTTCAACCCGATCAAGGACATCGCCTTCCACGCCCTGTCGCACGGGTACGCGATCGGCTACCTGGTCTGCGGGATCGCTGCCCTGGTCGCCGCCCTCGTCGCCGCCCTGATGCTCGGCGGGCGCAAGCAGACCGACGCCTTCGTGGAGCCGGCCGCCGTGGTCTAGCCGGTGAAGCCCGCGTGCACGTGGTCGTGGTGGGTGTCGTCGCTGAACCACTGCGGCGCCGAGCCGAGCAGGTAGGGCCCACCCACGTTGTAGGAGCCCGCGTCCGCGACGGCGTGCATGTAGTCGGTCACCAGGGAGCGCGGTGTGCGCGCGTCGACGACCGCGTGGCCGTCGATCCGCCAGGTGTCGAACGCGCGGCCCTGCGGGTGGTCGCTGAGCCGGGTGGTGCCGAAGACGTGCAGCGGATGGCCCGAACGCACCACGCTGATGCCGATCCGGTGGACCTTCGACACCGTCAGCATCGCCGCGAGCACGCTCGTGTGCACCTGGCCGGACTGGACGTCGCGCCGGGCAGCCGGCGGGAGGTCGATCCGGTCGCTGGCGAGCACCTGCCGGGCCACGGCGGGGAGCGAGGACGCCGGCCGGCCGGGGCGCGAGGGGTACACCGCGTCGACCCGCCAGGTCGTGCCGTGCCGGCTCAGGCGGACGTCGTAGGTGCGCCCCGACGCGCGCACCCCGGACCCGGTACGTCGCCACGAGCGCGTCACGACGAGCACGCTCGCGGTGTCGGTGAGCAGGCCGCCGTACTGCGCGTCGATCACCTGCACCACTCGATCGGTGCCGTCGCCCGCTCGCTCCACGTGACGCACCGCGGTCAGCTTGCACCCGGGTGCCTTGTCGTTGCTGGAGGGCTGCCAGCGCGTCACGGTTGGCAGCGCAGGAGTGGGTGACGGGGATGGCGAAGGCGGTGCCGGGGTGCCGCTCGGGCTCGGGGTCCTCGACGGGGCTGACGACCCCCGGGACGGGGTGTCGGCGCCGGAGGAGCACCCGCTCACCAGCGTCGCCGCCCCGAGCAGGAGCAGCGAGCGTCGCGGCAGGTCCACGCCGCCAGCGTAGGCAGGTGGGTCAGACGGCAGCCGGAGCGCGTCACGACGCTGGATCGTGGCTGGTTCCTCGTACCCTGCGTCTCGATGGAATCCGGACGCACCCGGCCGATCGATCCTCGGCTGCTGCCCCTCGTCGACGAGACCCGTGCCTTCTACGCGCGGCGGACAGGCGGGCGGGGACCTGGCAGCGAGGAGGAGCTTCGCGCCGTTCGGTCGAAGCTCCCCGTGTCCACCGCGTCGCAACCGCCGCCCGCCGAGGAGGTCGCCAGCATCGGAAACCGCAGCGTCCCGCTGCGGATCCACGCGCCCCTCGACGGGCCACCGACCGGCGTCGTCCTGGAGATCCACGGCGGCGGCTTCTACCTCGGCTCGGCGGCTGACAGCGACGTCCGGAACCGCGGGCTCGCGGATGCGCTCGGCGTCGTGGTCGCCAGCGTGGACTACCGGCTCGCGCCCGAGCACCCGTGGCCGGCAGCGCCCGACGACTGCGAGACCGCCGCGCTGTGGCTGGCCGAGAGCTCGACAGAGCGGTTCGGCACGGCCGGGCTCGCCCTCTGCGGCTTCTCGGCCGGCGCGACCCTGGCGCTCACCACGCTCCTCCGGCTGCGCGACCGGGGGATCACGGCAGTCGACACGGCCGTCCTCCAGTTCGGCACCTACGACCTGAGCGCGCGCACTCCCGCGGGACGGCTGATCGCCGACGAGTACTTCCTCCAGGCGTACGCCGGCAACGCCCCCGACCGCACGCACCCGCACCTCTCACCGATCTACGCCGACCTCGCCGGCCTGCCACCGGTCCTGATGGTCGTGGGGGACAAGGACGTCCTGCTCGACGACAACCTGGCCATGGCGGGACGCCTCGCAGGCGCCGGCGTCGAGGTGGATCTGCGGGTCTACCCGGAAGCCCCACATGGCTTCACGGGCCACCCGACCCCGATGGCGGCGGCAGCGCGCGACGACATCGAGGCGTGGCTGGCGATGCGTGTAGCCACCCGCGCGCGCATGTAACGCGCTGTTAGTCACGCCGTACACCTGTTGTGGCGCGTGTGCAGCGGCCATAACGCCGCGTTACATGGGTTTTGTGTCAGGCATCAGACGAGCGTGAGCTCCTGCTGCGCGGCCCACCAGGCCTGGCCCTCGGCGGGCAGCGTGTGGATCGGGTCGTAGTACTCGTAGGTCCGGTTCAGGGCGTCGGGGTCGGCCGCCTCGATCGAGGTGCGGTAGTTCTTCGTCCAGTAGGAGATCCCGCGCTCCTCGTCGTACGACGAGAGCTGGTGCACCCAGCGCTTGCCGACGAACGGGACGTCGCAGACGATCCGCGGCGTGGCGAAGCCCGGAAGGTAGCCCATGATGTGGTGCTGCAGCCGCTGGGCGTCGGCGACCGAGATCCGCCAGTGCTCCGCCGCCGGGATCATGTCGCACATGTAGAAGTAGTAGGGCAGGATCTGCGCCCCGTCGAGGAGTCGGAAGCACAGGTCGAGCAGGGCGTGCGGGTCGGCGTTGACGCCATTGAGGATGACGCCCTGGTTGCGGACGTCGCGCACGCCGGCGTCGAACATCGCCTGGGCCGCCTTGGCCACGAGCGGCGTCACGGAGTTGGCGTGGTTGACGTGGGTGTGGATGGCGAGCCCGACGCCACGGGAGCGAGCCAGACCGGCGACGCGGGTCATCCCCTCGACGACCTCGTCCTGGAGCCAGTGCTGCGGCAGCCCCATCAGCGCCTTGGTGGCCAGCCGGATGTCGCGGATGTTCTCGACCTCGAGCACCTTGGTCAGGAACTCCTCGAGCCGCGCCCAGGGCATGTTCGCCACGTCCCCACCGGAGACGACGACGTCGCGCACGCCCGGGTGGGTGCGGAGGTACTCGAGCATCTCCGCGTGCCGGTCGACCGGCTTGCCGAGGAACTTCAGCTTGTCGACGCTCGGCGTCGAGTTCCCGACGAGGTCCATCCGGGTGCAGTGCCCGCAGTACTGCGGGCAGGTCGGCAGCAGCTCGGCCAGCACCTTGGTCGGGTAGCGGTGGGTGAGCCCCTCGGCCGCCCACATGTCGTGCTCGTGGAGCGAGTCGCGGCTGGAGTAGGGGTGCGAGGGCCAGTCGGTACGACGGTCGGAGAACACCGGGATCATGTAGTGGCGCACCGGGTCGGCGTAGAAGGCCTCGGTCAGGGACCCCGGGCCGGCGACCGGCTCGTGGGGCGCCATCGTGTTCATCATCTGCGGCGGGACCAGCATCGACATCGTGGCGCGCTCGGTCTGGTCGCGCTCGAGGTCGGCGTAGAAGCGCTCGTCGACGAGGTCCCCGAGCAGCTCGCGCAGCTGCTTGATGTTCTTCACGCAGTGCGAGCGCTGCCACTGGGCGCTCTCCCACTGCTCGCGGGTGACGTCCTTCCACCCGGGGAAGCGGGTCCAGTCCGGCTCGACGAGCTCGACCCGGCGGTAGGGATAGGGCTGCCCGGTCTGGTCCTCGACGATGGAGGCGATCGACGTCTCGATGCTCATGGGAATATGGGAACACGAAGTTTGCGGTGGTTCAAACATATCGCCGTAAGATTTATGGTTGATCGCGGCAGTTGCCGGACACATCTACATGGAGGGTGGCGCAGGTGGGACGGATGACGGGAGACCCGGTGGGCCTGCACCGGGTGCTCGAACCGACCGGAGTGCTGCCCCAGGCGGCGCTGCGCCTCGACACCGACCCGGCGATCCGCGACGACGAGGTGCGGGTGCGCGTCGAGCGCCTGAACCTCGACGCCGCCTCGTTCCGGCAGCTGGAGGAGAAGCACGACGGAGACGGCGAGGCGGTGCGCCGCGAGGTGCTCGAGATCGTCCGGAGCCGCGGCAAGATGCACAACCCGGTCACCGGATCCGGCGGCATGCTCGTCGGCACCGTCGAGGAGGTGGGGGAGGGCTCACCCCTCGGGCTCGTCGAGGGCGACCGCATCGCCACCCTGGTCTCGCTGACCCTGACGCCGCTCGTGATCGAGGACGGCCTCGCCCGCTGGGACGGTCGCGGCGAGCAGGTGCCCGTCGACGGCTACGCGATCCTGTTCGGTCGCAGCATCGCCGCGAGGCTCCCCGATGACCTGGCCCCCGATCTCGCGCTGGCCGTGATGGACGTCTGCGGCGCTCCGGCCCTGACCGAGCGCCACGTGCGTCGGTACGACGCACCGGTCGTCGCCGTCGTCGGGGGTGCCGGCAAGTCCGGCTCGCTGTGCCTGGCCGCTGCTCGTCGGGCCGGCGCGCGCAGCACCATCGCCGTCGTACCGCACCAGGCAGAGGCGGAGCTGCTGGTCGAGGGCGGGCTCGGTGCCGGCCTGGCCGACGAGGTCGTCCTCTGCGACGCCCGTGACCCGGTGGCCCTGCGTGACGCGGTCGCCGTTGCCGGGGGACCGGCCGACCTGACCATCGTGTGCGTCGACGTGCCCGGGTGCGAGGGCGGTGCCATCCTGGCGACCGCCGAGGGCGGGACGATCATCTTCTTCTCGATGGCGACCTCCTTCAGCGCTGCGGCGCTCGGCGCGGAGGGCCTCGCGGCGGACGTCACCATGGTCGTGGGCAACGGCTACACCCCGGGCCACGCCGACCTCGCCCTCGACCTGGTGCGTTCCGAGCCGGGCGTGCGCAGACTCTTCGAGAGGAGGCTGGGGGAGTGAGCTCAGAGCGGAAGGTCCAGAAGAAGCTCGACCTCGACCCGGCCACCGTGCGCAAGGCCCGGAGCCTGGCCCGCAAGGTCGGTCGCCCCATCGTGACGCTGGCACGACAGCACACCACCGTCTCGGTCGAGCGGGCGACGCTGCGCCTGGCCGGTCTGGCCGGCGCCGACCCCGACGGCACTCCCTGGGTGAACCGGCTCGCCGATGCCGCTCGCGCGGACGTCGGGCTCGAGCACGGCCTCGCCCTGCCGGTCTGGGACGCCCTGGTGCGCGGGGAGGCCGAGGACCTGATCACGTTGGCCCAGAAGGCCTCGGCCGGCTCGGTCCGGTTCCGCGTCCCCGAGGGCCGCGACGCCCAGCGCGCACGCGCGGCGTCACGCAAGCAGGTCGGTGCCGGCGTACGCCGGGTCGACGCACGCCGTCGCGAGCGCGAGCGGCTGGTCAAGAAGATCGGTGACGCCCCGAGGCAGCCCTGGATCTACCTGATCGTGGCCACCGGCGACATCTACGAGGACATCCCGCAGGCCCAGCAGGCGGCCCGCGAGGGCGCGGACGTGATCGCGGTGATCCGCTCGACGGGGCAGTCCCTGCTGGACTACGTGCCCGAGGGCGCCACCCGCGAGGGCTTCGCGGGCACGTACGCCACTCAGGAGAACTTCCGGTTGATGCGCGCGGCGCTCGACGAGTCGAGCCGCGAGCTGGGCCGCTACGTGCGGCTGACCAACTACGCCAGCGGCCTGTGCATGCCGGAGATCGCGGCGCTGGCCGGGCTCGAGCGGCTCGACATGATGCTCAACGACTCGATGTACGGGATCCTCTTCCGCGACATCAACCCGGTGCGCACCTTCGTCGACCAGCGCTTCAGCCGGCAGGTGCACGCGCGCGCCGGCATCATCATCAACACGGGCGAGGACAACTACCTGACCACGGCCGACGCCGTGGAGGCCGCGCACACGGTGACGACCAGCCAGCTCCTCAACGAGTACTTCGCCAAGGAGGCCGGCCTCGAGGACTGGCAGCTGGGCCTGGGCCACGCCTTCGAGATCGATCCCGACCTCCCGGACTCCTTCCGGATGGAGCTGGCCCACGCCCTGCTGGCCCGCGAGCTCTTCCCCAAGGCGCCACTGAAGTGGATGCCGCCCACGCGGCACATGACCGGCGACGTCTTCCGGGGCTACCTGCTCGACGGGTTCTTCAACCTCGCCGGCGCGCTGACCGGCCAGGGCATCCTGCTCGTCGGGATGATGACCGAGGCCGTGGTGACGCCGTGGCTCAGCGACCGTGACCTGGCCCTGCAGAACGTGCGCTACGTCCTGGAGGCCACCGGTGCTCTCCACGAGGACTTCCGCCCGGCACCCGACGGCTTCATCGCCGAGCGCGCCCGCACGGTGCTGGGGGAGTCGATCGACCTGCTCGACCGGATCCTCGACCACCCCAACGGGCTCCTGGACGCCATCGCCGACGGCACCTTCGGCCTGATGAAACGACCCGCCGACGCCGGGCGCGGCCTGGACGGCGTGGCGAAGAAGTCGGCGGCGTACTACAACCCGGCGAGCGAGATGCTGGAGGAGTCATGAACGACAAGCGACTGCTTCGCCCGTACGGCGACACGACCGGGGACGGCATGGTGCAGCTGTCCTTCACCCTGCCGATGCCGCACGACAAGGTCGCCGAGGGGGCGGCCGTCCAGCTCGCGAACAAGATGGGCATGGACCCGGCACTGGTCGCCCACGCGAAGCCGATGGGCCCGGACTTCACCTTCTTCGTGGTCTACGGGCGGGTGCACCACCTCGTCGACCCGTCGCAGGTCGAGGTCGTGGAGCGCGACTACGAGCTGCTGACCCCCAAGGAGGTCAATGCGGCCGTCAAGCACACCTTGCGCCGTCGCATGGTCGTCGTGGGCGGCTGCATCGGGACCGACGCCCACACCGTCGGTATCGACGCCATCCTCAACATCAAGGGGTTCGCGGGGGAGAAGGGGCTGGAGTACTACCGGGAGCTGAAGGTGGTCAACCTCGGCGCCCAGGTGTCGGTGCCCCAGCTCGTCGAGGCAGCCGTGAACGAGAAGGCCGATGCGGTGCTCGTCTCCCAGGTGGTCACCCAGCGCGACGCCCACCTGCTCAACACCCGGGAGATGTCGGCCGCCTTCCGCGAGGCCTTCCCTCCGGCGCGCCGGCCGCTGCTGGTGGTGGGTGGGCCGCGGTTCGAGGAGCGGATGGCCGGCGACCTGGGCGTCGACCGCGTCTTCACCCGGGGTACGACGCCCGGTGAGGTCGCCAGCTACCTCGTGCACCGGCTCACCGGCGAGCAGCAGGCCTCATGAGCAGCCCCGAGGTCGGCCCAGAAGTGGGCACCGTCGTCACGCACCGTCGCTACGTCTCGCACGCCGCGGCCCACTACGCCGGCCAGCTCGTGGACGGCGCCTGGGGGCTGGGTCTGTTCGGCGACGTGGCCACGGAGATGTGCATCCGCACCGACTCCGACGAGGGACTCTTCGCCTCCTACAGCGACGTCCAGTTCCTGGCGCCGGTGCGTGCCGGCGATGTCGTCGAGGCGACGGCCACGCTGACCCGGGTGGGCACCCGCTCGCGCGAGATGGCCTTCGAGCTGCGGGTGGTCGCGCGTGGCAACCCCTCGTCGACCTCCGCGTCGTCGGCCGCGATCCTGGCCGAGCCGATCGTGGCCACGACGGCGACGGGCACGGTCGTCGTACCTCCGAGACGATGAGGGTCTGAAAACCTGTACAGACCGGCACCGGCGTGTCCAGCGCGACACGCCGCGTGCGGCAACTTCTCGTCACATGTTGTTCATCCGACAGAACCTCACCTGACCTGCACATTCGTCTCAACAGCACTGGTCAGCGAGGTGTTGACACGCCCGCCTCGGAGCGACAGGGTCCAGTGCGTTACTCCGGGCAGAACGTCAGCCGCACGTCCGGCAGATGCGATCGTGGGCCATCCCGCCAAGATGGACACCGCGAGTCGCTCGTGGCGGGTCGGACACCGCGGCGTCGACGGGATAACACGGGGGGAGCGGAGCGGACCAGTAGACAACGCCGACGATCCTGGCAGCCGGTCAGGGCGTGGGCGGTCCGAAGGCCAACTCAGCTCCCCCTGCCCTGCCCCCCACTAGGGTCTGGGGTCATGCGCGCGGTCATGGTCGTACCGACCTACAACGAGGTGACCAACCTCGCCCCGATCCTGGGGCGGCTGCGCGATGCGCAGCCCGATCTCGACGTCCTCGTGGTCGACGACGGCTCCCCGGACGGCACCGGCGCGCTCGCTGACCGGCTCGCGGCCGCAGACTCCCGGGTCCAGGTGCTCCACCGACCCCAGAAGCAGGGGCTCGGCCGGGCCTACCTCGAGGGCTTCGCGTGGGCGCTCGCACGCGGCTACGACGTCGTGGGGGAGATGGACGCCGACGGGTCCCACCAACCCGAGCAGCTGGGCTCGCTCCTCGATGCCCTGCAGGATCCCCGGGCGCCGGCCGATGTCGCGATCGGCTCACGCTGGGTCAGCGGGGGAAGCGTCGTGAACTGGCCGGTGCACCGCGAGCTGCTCTCTCGTGGCGGGAACCTCTACACCCGGGCGCTGCTCGGCATCGAGGTCCGCGACGCCACCAGCGGGTACCGGCTGTACCGCCGCACCACCCTGGAGCGCATCGAGCTGCACACGATCGCGTCCTCCGGCTACGTCTTCCAGGTCGAGCTGGTCGTCCGCGCGCTGCGGGCGGGGCTGCGCGTGGTCGAGGTGCCGATCGAGTTCGTGGAGCGCGAGCGTGGCGAGTCCAAGATGAGCACGAGGGTGGCAACGGAGTCGTTGCGCCGGATCACGGCCTGGGGCTTCCGGGAGCGGAGGCGACAGGCGCGAGACCTGCTCCGACGCCGCCAGCCGGAACCGAGCGGGCAGTGAAGGCGTTGAACACACCGTGAGAAGAAGATTTCCGTGGTGGCTGCTGGTGGTGGCGTTCGTCGTCGTGCCCGTCATCGAGATCTACGTGATCATCCAGGTGGGTCAGGTGATCGGCGCCTGGTGGACGATCCTGCTGCTGATCGCCGACAGCATCTTCGGCTCCTGGCTGGTCAAGAGGGAAGGCGGCAGGGCGTGGCAGGCGCTGCAGCTGGCGCTCAACGAGAGGCGGCTGCCCCACCGCGAGCTCGCCGACGGCGTGCTGATCCTCGTCGGCGGCACCCTGATGATCACGCCGGGATTCGTCTCGGACGTCTTCGGGATCCTGTGCATCCTGCCCTTCACCCGGCCGATCGGTCGCCGGATCCTGGCGGGGATGCTCAGCAAACGCCTGCTGGGCGTCTCGATGGGCACCCGGGGCCCGTCCGCGGCGTCCGGAGCACCACGACGCCCCGGCACCGATGACGTGGTCCGGGGCGAAGTCGTCGACTGATCACCGGCTCCCGCAGCCGGCGTCGCCGCCGCTCAGGCGGTGGCGGCCTTCTTCTTGCGCGCGCTGGCGCGATGCAGGTGGGCCGGGCCGATCTCCCCGCCGCGGAGCAGCTCGAGCCGCTCGCTCAGGATGTCCTCGAGCTCCTTGATCGAGCGGCGCTCGAGCAGCATGTCCCAGTGCGTGCGGACCGGCTTCTCCGCCTTGACCTCGGGCTGGATACCGGAGGTGGCGCGCGCCTCGGCGCCGCAGCGCGGGCACTCCCACAGGGCCGGGACGTCGGCCTCGACCGACATCGTGACCTCGAACTCGTGCCCGTGGGCGCACAGGTAGCCGACCTGCTGGCGTGCGGCGAACTCGATGCCGCGCTCGTCCTCGAAGCTCTGGCCGCCGAGTCGGGCGCCTCGTAGCGTTCGGTCTCCCATTGCGCACCTCCGTGCTGTTCATCCGTGTCTGCGTGGTCCCGGATGCCGTGCTCCGTCATGCGTACCGTCCTTGAGACGGTCAAGCAAGTCGGACGTGACGCGGATCGGGACGGATGCCTCACGATCCGGACAGTGGCGGCACGTGCGTGACCAAGGGACGCCCTGTCTTTGGACGTCACCTCCCCAACGACTGGGACGGCCCAAGGATTCCCGAATGCGACTCAGACCACCACGGGCGCCCGGTTGCCGGCCTCGCGGATACCCCGCTCGGGGTCCAGTCGGAGCAGGAAGAACGCGCCGAGGACGAAGAAGATGATCAGGGCGAGGATCGCCGGCCGGTAGGAGCCGGTGACCTGGAAGACCACGCCGAACAGCAGGGTGCCGAACCACGACGTGCCGCGCTCGGCCGCGTTGTAGAGGCTGAAGTACTCACCTTCGCGCCCGCTGGGGATCAGCAGGCTGAAGAACGAGCGCGAGAGCGCCTGGGTGCCACCCATGACGATGCCGATGGCCACCGCGATGAGCATGAACAGCGCGACGTTCTTGGCCGGCAGGAAAAGCGCCGTCACCACGATCGCCATCCAGGCGAAGGTGCCCCACAGGATCAAGCGGTAGGCCCCGTACTTCGCGGCGAGCCTGCCGAAGAAGAGGGCGCCGCCGAAGGCGACGAATTGGATGAGCAGGATCGTCGCGATCAGCACCGAGGTGTCGAACTTCAGGGTCTTCTCGCCGTACGTCGACGCCTCGACGATCACCGTCTGGATGCCGTCGTTGTAGAAGAGGTAGGCCAGCAGGAAGGTCAGGGTCATCGGGTAGTTCCGCATGTCGCGCAACGTCGCGAAGAGCTGGCCGAAGCTGCGCTCGAGCAGGTTGCCGGGCTCGGCGAGCACGTTGACCGGCGCGTAGTCACGCAGCCGCACGAACGGGATGATCGTGAACGCCGCCCACCACAGGGCCGCCGAGAGCAGCGAGAGGCGCACCGCCATCGAGCTCGACAAGCCGATCGCCGAGTGGCCCAGGAACATCGCGAGGTTGACCGCGAGCAGCACGCCGCCGCCGAGGTAGCCGAACGCCCACCCGTGCGAGGAGGCCCGGTCTCGTTCGTCCTCGGTGGAGATGTCGACGAGGATCGCGTAGTAGGCCGTCAGCGAGCAGCCGGCCAGGATGCTGCTCACCACGATGGCCACCGCGGCGAGCTGCCAGCTGTCGCCCTTGAGGAAGAACAGCAAGGAGCCGACGGCCGCGCCCGCCCAGGCGAAGTAGGCCATGTTGCGCTTCTTGTGGGCCGATCGGTCCACGAACGCACCCACGATCGGCAGCACGAAGGCGCTGGCGATGGTGGCGAAGCTGATCAGGTAGCTGGGCAGGGAGCCTGCCGCGAGGTGCAGCCCCAGCAGGTTGACCGTCTTGTTGCAGGACTCGTCGGCGTCGACGCATCCCGCGGCCCGGCCGGCGACGGTGACCATGTACGGCGCGAACATGACCGAGAGCACCGTGGTGTAGAACGCGGAGTTGGCCCAGTCGTACCAGTTCCACGCCTTCTGCTGCTGCAGGCGTTCGGGCGCGGAGAGGTCGGTTCTGCCGATGGCTGCGGTGCTCACGATGTGGTGCTCCTCCACTGTCCGCGTCGGGTGAGGACGTCCTTGAGTACGTCGGTCCGGTCGGTGATCAGGCCGTCGACGCCGAGGTCGAGCAGCTGCTCCATCTCCGCGGCGACGTCAACGGTCCACACGTGCACGTGGATCCCGGCAGCGTGGGCACGTCGTACCAGCGAGCCGGTGACCACACGGAGCCGCCCGCGGCGGTGCGGTACCTGCAGGGCCGAGACCCGGCCGCGGGTCAGCCGGGCCGCCAACGGACCGCTCGGGCAGGCCACGAACGCGACCACCTCGGGCGGCGCGGCAGAGGTGGCCACCCGACCGCGGGAGGCGGCGCGGAAGGCGTCGAGACGGGTCTGGGAGAAGGAGCCGACACAGACCCGGTCGTGGCTGCCGGTGCGCTCGATCAGGTCGGCCAGCGGCGCCACCGCGCCACGTGCCTTGAGGTCGATGTTGAAGCGGCATCGCGGGAACGCCTCGAGGAGCTCGGCCATGGTCGGGACCGGGTAGAGCTCGCGGATGCGTGCCGCCGAGACGTCCTCGGCACTGAGGTCGGCGAGCCTCCCGGTGGCGTTCGTGACCCGGTCCAGCGCGTCGTCGTGGAACGCGAGGAGGACGCCGTCGCGGGTGACGTGGACGTCGGTCTCGAGGTAGTCGTAGCCCAGCGCCACGGCGTGCTCGAAGGCGTGCAGGGTGTTCTCCACCCCGGGGATCTGGGGGTGCAGCGCCCCGCCGCGGTGCGCCATGGCGATCACGCCGTCGGGCCCGATGGCGTCGAGGTACGCCCGCCCGGTCACCGGCCGTCGGGCATGCGACGACGCGTGAGCCTCCCCTGTCACGCATGCAGTATTCACCGGCACCCGTCGATGGTGCTCCCCGAATCGCCGCGGCGACATCCGTCCTCGTACTCATCTGACCGGATCTCTTCGGACACTGCTACCACCGGCTGGCGCGGAGTACCGTGCGAGTCATGGACGCGAGGTGCCCCCAGTGCGGTGGCGAGATGGGGGAGCGGTCGGCCGGCGAGGTCACCGTGCGGACCTGCGGGACCTGCCAGGGGATCTTCCTGGACCGCGCCGACCTCGGCCGGCTCATCGAGGCCGAGAACGACTGGCACTCCCAGCGCTCCACCGACACCGCGCAGCTCCCGCGGATCACCGCGGACACGGCGCGCCCGAGGCCCTCGAAGGCCCGGTCCTACCTGGACTCGCTCTTCGGGAGCTGACGGTTTCACTGGTTAACCAGTGAAACTGCTGCTTTGTGACCGTTAATTCGCGCGCTTCTGCCAGTTTCACCGGCCCACCAGTGAAACTGGCAGCACGGGCTCAGAGGTCGCTGAAGGTCTCGATCTGGGCGCCGAGCTCGTTGAGGCGGTCGGCCAGGCCCTCGTAGCCGCGGTGGATGACGTAGGTCGACCGCAGCACCGAGGTGCCCTTGGAGGCGAGCATCGCCAGCAGGATCACCACGGCCGGGCGCAGGGCCGGGGGACAGACCACCTCGGCGCCGGACCAGTGCGTCGGGCCCTCGATCATCACCCGGTGCGGGTCCATCAGGGTGACCCGCCCGCCGAGCTTGTTGAGCTCGGTGAGGTAGAGCGCGCGGTTCTCGTAGACCCAGTCGTGCAGCAGGGTCTGACCGGTCGCGGTGGCCGCGATCGCGGCGAAGAACGGCAGGTTGTCGATGTTGAGGCCCGGGAACGGCATCGGGTGGATCTTGTCCAGGGCTGCGCGCAGCACCGAGTGCAGGGTGGAGATGTCGACGAGGCGGGTCTCGCCGTTGGCGGCGAGGTACTCCTCGGAGAGGGTGTAGCGGAAGCCCATCTCCTCGAGCACGGACAGCTCGATCTCGAGGAACTCGATCGGCACGCGCTTCACGGTGATCTCGGAGTCGGTGACGATCGCGGCCGCGATCAGCGACATCGCCTCGATCGGGTCCTCGCTGGGGGCGTAGTCGACGTCGACGTCGATCTCGGTGCACCCGGAGACCCTGAGGGTCGTGGTCCCGATGCCCTCGATCCGCACCCCGAGCTTCTGCAGGAAGAAGCAGAGGTCCTGGACCATGTAGTTGGAGCTGGCGTTGCGGATCACCGTGGTCGAGTCGCACAGGGCCGCGGCCATCAGCGCGTTCTCGGTGACGGTGTCGCCGCGCTCGGTGAGCACGATCGAGCGCCGCGGGATGATGCCGGGGGAGACGCTGGCCCGGTACTGGCCGTCGGTGGCCTTCACCTGGAGCCCGAAGGGTCGCAGGGCGCTCATGTGGGGCTCGACCGTGCGGGTGCCGAGGTCGCAGCCGCCGGCGTAGGGCAGCTCGAACTCGCTCTGACGGTGCATCAGCGGTCCGAGGAACATGATGATCGAGCGGGTACGGCGCGCTGCCGTCTCGTCGATGGCCCCCAGGTCCAGCGTCGCCGGCGGGATGATCTCGAGGTCGTTCTCGGCGTTGAGCCAGCGCGAGCGCACCCCGATGCTCTCGAGCACCTCGAGCAGCCGGTTGACCTCCTCGATCCGGGCGACTCGGCGCAGCGTCGTCCGCCCACGGTTCAGCAGGGAGGCGCACAGGAGCGCGACACCGGCGTTCTTCGAGGTCTTCACCTCGATCGAGCCGCGCAAGGTGGTCGGCCCGGTGACGCGCAGGTGCGTGGGGCCCTGTCCGATGCTCACCAGGGGGGAGTCCAGGGCCTCGCCGATGCGCGCCAGCATCTCCAGCGACAGGTTCTGGTGACCGCGCTCGATCCGGTTGACAGCGCTCTGGCTGGTGCCCAGCACCTCGGCCAGCTGTTGCTGCGTCCACCCGCGGTGCTTGCGGGCGTCGCGGATCAGGTTGCCGATGCGGGCGAGGTAGTCGGGAGTCACGAGCGGCAACGTATCTCAGATATGAGATAGGCCCGCACATCCCGCGCAGGGGATGTTGCCGAGGTCACGTCGTGTCGTGGGGGAGCGCCGGGCGGCTCGTTCCGGCCAGCGTTCGCTGCATCCAGTGCACGTCGTGCCAGGCGCCGGCCTTGTAGCCGATGCCTCGCCAGGTGCCGACGTCCTCGAACCCCAGGGACCGGTGGAGACCGGCGCTCGCCGGGTTCGGCAGGGTCATCCCGGCCACGGCGACGACGAAGCCGCGCTCGACCAGGCGATCGAACAGCGCGCGGTAGAGCAGCCGGCCCGCCCCGGTCCGCCGACGACCCTGCTCGACGTAGACGCTCACCTCGCACGACCAGCGGTACGCCGGGCGCGCCTTGTAGGGACCCGCGTAGGCATAGCCGACGACGCGACGCCCACCGGGCTCGTCCTCCTCCAGCACCACCCACGCGTGCGTGCGCAGGCCGGACTCGATCCGCGACTCCATCTCCGCCAGGCTCGGCGGATGCTCCTCGAAGCTCACCGTGGTGTGCTCGACGTACGGCGCGTAGACGGCCAGGCAGGCGGCGGCGTCGGCCGGCGTGGCCGACCGGAGGTGCCCTCCGGGGAGGCCAGGATCGCGGTCGGGGTCCATGCCGGCTCACGCTAGTGCGAGGCGCCACCCGTGACGATCTGTCCGCATGTCGGCCGTTCGTCCGCCTCCGGACTAGACCGGATGGCGAGGGTCGGTTCGTCCAAGCCGATCGGGACCCGCGGCCCTCGACCACCTCGTCTCCCGCCTGAATCCACCGTGCTGCAAGCGCAAAACGGCATTCGAGAGGCGCGACAGCGCGGTGGATCGGTATCGTCGATTCTCGGTGGAGCGGTCTACGAGCCGACAACCCCGGGAGAAGTCACGAAATGACGGTGCCAGGGGTGGCTGCGACCTAGGCTGCCGCCAGAACCGTCGTCACCACGAAGGACTCGGATGCCCTCCCACCAGGACTCTCCTCGAGAGATGCGCCAGCTGCTCGCGATGGCGAGCGCGTGCGCGCGCCTGGACACCTCCGCCGACATCCTGCGCGCTGCGCTGCCGGTGCTGTTGTCGGTGAGCGGAGCCGACACCGCCCTCGTGCTGGGCTCCTCGCTGCACGCCGAGGACGGCGGTCTGCACATGACCCATCACGCGGGACTCGACCTCGACCTCCAGGTCAACGTCGCCGGCCAGACGCCCGCCGAGCTGACCGGGGTCAGCGAGGCCCCTGTCCCGCCGTCGTGGGAGTCGGCTGGCATCCGACGGGTCGCCCTGCGTCGGCTGGCGGGCGACCCGGTGCTCCTGGTCCTCGCCTGGCTCCAGCCCGAGTCCGGAGACAGCGACGCCATGGAGCTCGGCCTGTCGCTCCTCGACGCCCACCTGGTGCGCATCGGCCAGCAGAGCGTGGTGACCGACCGACCCAGCGACATGGAGGAGTTCGAGCGGCGCAAGGCCCTGGAGATCAATGACAACGTCGTCCAGGGCCTGGTCGCCGCCTCCTACGCCCTGGACCAGGGCCAGGTGGCCGAGTGCTCGGCCTACCTGAACCGGACCCTGACCTCGGCCCGGGCCATGATGGACGGCATGCTCGAGCCCACGCACGGGCAGGGCTTCAAGCCCGGTGACCTGGTGCGCACCTCGGCGGCCACCCTGGGCGTGACCGGAGACCCCTCCACCAATGCTCGCAACGTCGGTTCCCAGCCTGGCGCCCACACCGTCCTGGTCGTCGACGACGCCGACGACCTGCGGATGCTGCTGCGCTCGCGGATGGAGTCCCGCCGCGGCCTGACCGTGGTCGGCGAGGCCGCCGACGGGCTGGCGGCCGTCGAGCTCGCCTCCGAGCTGCAGCCCGACCTGGTCATGCTCGACCTCGCGATGCCGCGCATGGACGGGCTCGAGGCACTGCCACTGATCCGCGCCGCGGTGCCGGGGGTGCGCGTGATCGTGCTCTCCGGGTTCAACCAGAGCACCCTGGCCGAGAAGGCGATGGAGGCCGGCGCCGACCGCTACGTCGTCAAGGGCGGCTCCATGCGCCAGCTGCTCGACCTCGTGGACACGGTCCTCGAAGACGCCTCCTGACCCCGGGCACGTCGGGTCGGCGAACTCGTCGTACGGTCGAGCCATGACTGAGCGAGTGGGCGCATGAGCGGCGATCAGCTGCAGCCGGAGGACACCCTGGACGACCGCGGCGTCGAGGACGTCCTCGACGAGGGGTACTCCCCGCCCGAGCGCGAGCCGGACCACCTGCGTCACCCCGAGGGTGGCGAATCGCTCGAGGAGCGCCTCGACGAGGAGGAGCCGGAGACCTGGGCGAGGGCGGAGGAGGAACGCGACGCCGACATCCTCGACGGCGACGTCGGGGGCGAGGTCGGCGATCGACGTTCGGGTCGGCTGCTGGCACCCGACGAGGGCTCCCACGAGGACGTCGAGAAGGACATGGTCGCCGAGGACGAGGGCATCGACGGCGCTGGGGCCAGCGCCGAGGAAGCCGCGATGCACACCATCGACGACGAGGACGGCGACCTGTAGCACGGCTCAATAGCGGCATACCCGTCCCAACCGGACTCGCCCCCCGGGGTTCACATGCGCTCATCCCGGACAGCCCCTAGAGTCACAGGAGATCTCGGGGGATCGGCACGGGGGACCTCAGGAGCCGGGATGGACCACACGACCCAGATGCAGCATCTTCTCGGGCTCAGTGGACTCTGCGCCACGGCGGACGACGCCGTCCGGATGCTCGACGACGCGCTCCCCGTCATCGCGGCGCTGGCCTCGGCGGACTCGGCGGCAGTGGTGCGCCGACACGGTGACGCAGGGTCGTTCCTCTCCCAGCACGAAGGTGTCGTGCTCGACGTCACGGACGTCGATGTCGAGGCCCTGACCACCGATGTCGGGAGCGCCGAGAGCCTCCTCGCCGTCGCCGCACCCGAGGTGTGGCAGCGCAGCGGGATCATGCAGGTCGCCCTGCACCGGTTGCCGGGTCACCACGGCGTGCTCGTGCTGGGCTGGACGTCGACGGAACCGGTCCTGCCCGCGGCACTGGGTGTGGCAGTGGCCAGCCTCGACGGCGGCCTGATCCGCGTGGGCAGCAGCGACGACCTCCGCGACCTCTCCGCCCGTGTCGACAACGCCCAGCACCTCGCTCACATGGGCGACTACGACTGGCACATCTCCAGCGACACCAACCGGTGGTCCGACGAGCTGTTCCGGATCTACGGGTACGAGCCCGGCGCCTTCAACCCGTCGTACGAACGCTTCCTCTCCCTGATCCACCCCGACGACAGGGAGCGGATCACCGGCGTGCACCAGCAGGCCTACGCGACCGGCGAGCCGTACCAGATGATGGAGCGGATCGTGCGCCCCGACGGGTCGGTGCGCTACCTGTCCTCCAACGGACAGGTGGTGATGGACCAGCACGGCACCCCGGAGCGCATGCGCGGCACCTGCATCGACATCACCGACCGGGTGCTGGCCGAGCGCGAGCGCGAGCAGATGGGGCTGCGCTACCAGAGCCTGGTCGAGACGGCGCCCGAGGCGATCCTGCTCGTGGACGGGTCCGACCACGTCATCGATGCCAACTCCCGGGCCCACCACCTGCTCGGGGGCGACCCGACCGGACGCTCCGTGCACGACCTGCTGCCCGAGCAGTCCGAGGGCCAGGGCGTCGAGGGTCGACGCCTCGACGACTCCCTGGTCGTGGTCGACGTCAGCCGGACGATGGTCAGCCCCGACGACGACGACAGGCTCGTGGCGGTGTTCCTGCGCGACGCCTCGGCCCGGTTGGCGGGCGAGGCGATCGCGGCCCGACTGAGCCAGGCCCGCCTGCGTCGACGTCAGGCGCTGGAGATCAACGACAACGTGGTCCAGGGGTTGGTGGCGGCCAAGTACGCCCTCGACGCCGAGCAGTACCCGGTCGTCGCGACCTACATCGACCGGACCCTGGACTCCGCGCGGGCGATGATGGACGACCTCCTCGAGCCCCTGGACGGCGAGGACCTGATGCCCGGAGACCTCGTCCGCGCCAACCCCGCGGACATCAGCCGGGAAGACCCACGGCCGAGGGTCCCTGAGGATGCGCCGGTCGGGCGTGGCGGCGGCACCGCCGAGGGCGAGCCTGGTCGGCGTCGCGGCGAGGACCGCCGGGTCCTGCTCGTCGATGACGCCGACGACCTGCGCACCCTGCTCCGTGGGCGGCTCGAGCGCACGCCCGGCTTCACCGTGATCGGTGAGGCGGCCGACGGGATCGCCGCGGTCGAGGCCGCGCGCGAGCTCCAGCCGGACCTGGTCCTGCTCGACCTGGCGATGCCCAGGATGGACGGCCTCGAGGCGTTGCCACACATCCGCGAGGCGGTCCCGGGGGTGCGGGTGATCGTCTTCAGCGGCTTCGACCAGGGCACCCTCGCCCAGAAGGCCATCGCCGCGGGCGCCGACCACTACATGGTCAAGGGCGGCCCGATGCGCAAGCTGATGGAGATCCTGGAGTCGGTGCCGGAACCCTCGGGCTGAGCCGGGACGGATCTCCTCGGGGCGTGACGTCGTGCGCGCACCCGCTGGCGTCCTGTGCCACGATTTGTCAGTGAGCAGCGGCCCGGAAGCGCAGCACCTGAGCGACCTCGTGCGCCTGCGTCGGGTGCGCGACCGGATCGACCGGGAGTACACGCAGCCACTGGACGTCGAGTCGCTGGCTCGTGGCGCACACATGTCGGCCGGGCACCTCAGCCGCGAGTTCAAGGTCGCGTACGGCGAGTCGCCGTACTCCTACCTGATGACGCGGCGCATCGAGCGCGCGATGGCGCTGCTGCGTCGCGGTGACCTGTCGGTGACCGAGGTCTGCTTCGAGGTCGGCTGCTCCTCGCTCGGCACCTTCAGCACCCGGTTCTCCGAGCTGGTGGGCGTGCCGCCGAGCACGTATCGCGAGCGGTTCGCCGAGGCCACCGCGGAGCTGCCGTCGTGCGAGAGCAAGAAGGTCACCAGACCGGTCAGGAATCGAGAAGCGCCACTCGTGCGGTCGCCCCTACCGTGAGCGCCATGAACATCACCATCCACGCGAGCTTCCTGCCCCTCGACGACCCGGAGGAAGCCCTGGCGTTCTACCGCGACATCCTCGGGTTCGAGCTCCGTCTCGACGTCGGCCAGGGCTCCATGCGCTGGCTCACCGTCGGACCGGCCGACCAGCCCGACACCTCGATCGTCCTGCACCCGCCGGGGATCGACCCGGGCATCACCGACGAGGAACGCCGCACCATCAACGAGATGATGGCCAAGGGCACCTACGGCAGCCTGCTCCTGGCCACCCATGACCTCGACGACACCTTCGACAAGCTCCAGGCGAGCGACGCCGAGATCGTCCAGGAGCCGATCGAGCAGCCGTACGGCGTCCGTGACTGCGCCGTACGCGACCCAGCAGGCAACATGGTCCGCATCCAGGAGGTCAGATGAAGACGATGACCTGCAGGCAGCTCGGTGGCGCCTGCGACCTCGAGCTCCGCGGGGACACCGCCGACGAGGTGATCAAGGCGCAGGACAAGCACCTCAAGGACGCGGTCGCAGCCGGTGACGTTGCGCACGAGCCGGCGCGCAACGACATGAGAGGCCGGTGGAAGAACCCGATCAAGGGGATGGGCTGGTACAAGGACACCAAGCGCGCGTTCGCGGCCCTACCCGATGAAACAGAGCCCGATGACTGAGTCCGATGACTGAGCCGACGCCGCGCCTGATGGACGCTGCCGACAGCCACGAGCGGATCCGCGTGCAGGGCGCGCGGGTGAACAACCTCAAGGACATCAGCGTCGAGATCCCGAAGCGCCGGTTGACGGCGTTCACGGGGGTCTCCGGCTCGGGCAAGAGCTCACTGGTCTTCAGCACCATCGCGGCCGAGTCGCAGCGGCTGATCAACGAGACCTACAGCGCCTTCGTGCAGGGCTTCATGCCGTCGCTGCAGCGGCCCGAGGTCGACGTGCTGGAGGGGCTGACGACCGCGATCATCGTCGACCAGGAGCGGATGGGGGCCAACCCGCGCTCCACCGTCGGCACCGCGACGGACGCCAACGCGATGCTCCGGATCCTGTTCAGCCGGATCGGCACGCCGCACATCGGCCCACCCACGGCCTTTGCGTTCAACGTCCCGACGCGGACGGCGAGCGGCGTGATGAAGACCGAGAAGGGCGGGCGCGAGGAGAAGACCGTCGTACGCCAGGCGGTGTACCAGGGCGGGATGTGCCCGCGCTGCGAGGGCATGGGCTCGGTCAGCGACTTCGACCTGACGGCCCTCTACGACGACTCCAAGTCGCTCTCGGACGGGGCGCTCACCGTGCCCGGATACAGCATGGACGGCTGGTACGGCCGGATCTTCAGCGGTGCGGGCCTCCCGATGGACAAGCCCATCGCGAAGTACACCAAGAGGGAGCTGGACAAGCTCCTCTACGGCGAGCCCACCAAGATCAAGGTGGAAGGGGTCAACCTCACCTACGAGGGCGTGATCCCCAAGATCCAGAAGTCGATCCTCTCCAAGGACGTCGACTCGATGCAGCCGCACGTACGTCGTTTCGTCGAGCGGGCGATCACCTTCCAGACGTGTCCCGACTGCGACGGCACCCGGCTGAGCCAGGAGGCGCTGTCCTCCAAGATCCGCGGGAAGAACATCGCCGAGCTGTGCCAGATGCAGATCAGCGACCTGGCCGAGTGGCTGCGCGACCTCGACGAGCCGGGCGTCGGGCCGCTCGTGGGAGGCCTGCAGCACCTGCTCGACTCCTTCGGAGACATCGGGCTGGGCTACCTCAGCCTCGACCGTCCCGCCGGCACCCTGTCCGGGGGAGAGGCGCAGCGGACGAAGATGATCCGTCACCTCGGGTCCTCGCTCACCGACGTCACCTACGTCTTCGACGAGCCCACGATCGGCCTGCACCCGCACGACATCGAGCGGATGAACCAGCTGCTGCTGCAGCTGCGCGACAAGGGCAACACCGTGCTGGTGGTCGAGCACAAGCCGGAGACGATCGCGATCGCCGACCACGTCGTCGACCTGGGCCCGGGAGCGGGCACCGCCGGCGGCACGATCTGCTTCGAGGGCACCGTCGAGCAGCTGCGGGGGAGTGACACCACGACCGGCCATCACCTCGACGACCGAGCCTCGCTCAAGGACTCGGTCAGGACCTCGACCGAGGCGCTCGAGATCCGTGGGGCCTCGACGCACAACCTCCAGGACGTCGACGTGGACGTCCCGCTCGGCACGCTCTGCGTGGTCACCGGGGTGGCCGGCTCCGGCAAGAGCTCCCTGATCCAGGGCTCGGTGGCCGGGAAGGACGACGTGGTCGTCGTGGACCAGGGCGCGATCCGCGGGTCACGTCGCAGCAACCCGGCGACGTACACCGGACTGCTGGACCCGATCCGGAAGGCCTTCGCCAAGGCCAACGGCGTCAAGCCCGCGCTGTTCAGCTCCAACTCCGAAGGCGCCTGCCCGGCCTGCAAGGGCGCCGGCGTGATCTTCACCGAGCTCGGGGTGATGGCGACCGTGGAGTCGACCTGCGAGGAGTGCGAGGGGAAGCGGTTCCAGGCCTCGGTGCTGGAGTACACCCTGGGCGGCAAGAACATCGCCGAGGTGCTGGCGATGCCGGTCTCGGAGGCCGAGCCGTTCTTCGCCGACGGCGAGGCCAAGACGCCGGCGGCGCACAAGATCCTCGACCGGCTCGCGGACGTCGGGCTCGGGTACCTCACGCTGGGGCAGCCGCTGACCACGTTGTCCGGCGGCGAGCGCCAGCGGATCAAGCTGGCCACCCAGATGGCCGAGAAGGGCGACGTCTACGTGCTCGACGAGCCGACCAGCGGGCTGCACCTCGCCGACGTCGAGAACCTGCTCGGCCTGCTCGACCGGCTGGTCGACTCCGGCAAGTCCGTCATCGTCATCGAGCACCACCAGGCGGTGATGGCGCACGCCGACTGGATCATCGACCTCGGACCGGGCGCGGGGCACGAAGGCGGCAGGGTCGTCTTCGAGGGAACGCCCGCGGATCTCGTGGCGGGCCGTTCCACGCTGACCGGTGAGCACCTGGCGGCGTACGTCGACTGAGCGAGCACGCGGACGAGCTTGCTCGGACGGGGTGCGAGCGAGGGAGACGTTGACGAGCGCAGCGAGGAACACGTCGACTGAGCGAGTGCCCGGACGAGCTTGGCGACGTGTCTAGACGACCTCACATGCCATATCGACACAATGCGGTGCAAACCGAACGGGATGCTGTCATCTTGCCCCCGGGCGCTCCATGCTGATCGCGCAGCGCCCCGCTTCGTCGTCGGTGCGCGCAGAGGGGGCGGGCAGTGGGCGTGCGTCGACGAGGTGCCTCGCTGGTCCTCGCCTTCGCCGTGGCGGCAGTGCTCGCACCGCTGCACCCGACGGCGGCCGTGGCCGGCACCACCACCGTCCCGCGGCCGGACCACGTGGTCATCGTGGTGGAGGAGAACCACTCCTCGACCAACATCCTCGGCAACGCGAACGCGCCGTACATCAACTCGCTGGCCACCCAGAACGCCAACTTCACGCAGTCCTTCGCCCAGACCCACCCCAGCCAGCCCAACTACCTCGCGCTCTTCTCGGGCTCGACCCAGGGCGTCACCGACGACAGCTGCCCGCACACGTTCAGCACCTCCAGCCTCGGTGACGAGCTGATCGGGGCCGGGACGGACCTTCGTCGGGTACAGCGAGACCCTCCCGAGCGCCGGCTACACCGGGTGCGGCAGCGGCAAGTACGCCGCGAAGCACAGTCCCTGGGTCAACTTCCCGGCGCTGCGTGGCGCCAGCACCAACCAGCCCCTCACGGCGTTTCCCACCGACTTCAGCCAGCTGCCGGACGTCTCGTTCGTGATCCCGAACCTCGACAACGACATGCACGACGGCACCGTGGCCCAGGGCGACACGTGGCTGCAGACCCACCTCGGCGACTACGTCACCTGGGCGAAGACGCACAACAGCCTGTTCATCCTGACCTTCGACGAGGACGACAACGGCAGCGCCAACCAGATCCCGACGATCGTGGCGGGGGAGCGCGTCACGCCGGGGAGCTACTCCGAGCACATCAACCACTACAACGTGCTGCGCACGCTCCAGGACGCGTTCGGGCTGGCCCCGTTGGCGAACAGCGCTGCCGCCACCCCGATCCTGGACGTCTGGACCGCGGGCGACGGCAACCAGTCACCGTCGGCGGCGTTCACCTCGACGTGCACTGCCCTGGCGTGCTCGTTCGACGGCTCGGGGTCCAGTGACAGCGACGGCAACGTGGTCTCCTACGCCTGGAGCTTCGGCGACGGCGCGACCTCCACGTTGGCCGAGCCCGATCACACGTTCGCGGTCGGGGGGACCTTCCCGGTGACGCTGACCGTGACCGACGACGGGGGAGCCACCAACTCGGTGCTCCACCAGGTCACGGTCACGGCGCCGGGTTCCCCGCCCTTCGCCTCCGACGGGTTCGCGCGCACCGTGGCCTCCGGCTGGGGCTCGGCCGACGTGGGCGGGACGTGGACGACGACCTCCTCCACGGCGTTCTCGGTCGCCCCGGGCTCGGGCACGATCCGCCACGCCACCTCCGGTTCGCAGGTGTCGGCCTCCCTGGCCAAGGTCTCCAGCGCCGACACCGACCTCACCCTGGGGTTCAGCCTGGACAAGTCGCCCGCCGGTTACTACCTGACCGCGGTGGGTCGACGCATCTCCTCGGGCAACGAGTACGAGGCTCGCGTGCTGGTCAACGCCAACAACAGCGTGAGCATGTGGTTGGCCAAGGCGGTGGCCAGCACCCAGACCACCATCGTCACCGCCCGCACCGTGCCCGGCCTGACGTTCGTCCCGGGCACGCCGCTGCGCCTGCGGATGCAGGTCACTGGCACCGCGCCCACCACCATCCGGGCCAAGGTCTGGGCCTCCACGGCCGCCGAACCCAGCACCTGGTTCGACACCACCACCGACACCACCGCAGCGCTGCAGAACCCCGGCTCCATCGCCCTGACCAGCTACCTCTCCAGCGCAGTCACCAACGCCCCCGTCACCGCACGCTTCACCGACCTCGCGGCGCGCCCCACGGCGGCCGCACCGAACCAGCCGCCGTCGGCGGTGTTCACCCCGACGTGCACCAACCTGGCCTGCTCCTTCGACGGGTCCGGCTCGAGCGACCCCGAGGGCCACCTGGCCTCCTACGCCTGGAACTTCGGCGACGGCGCCACCTCCACCCTGGCCCAGCCCACCCACACGTTCGCGACCTCGGACACCTACCAGGTCACGCTGACCGTGACCGACGACCAGAGCGCCACCAACGCCGTGACCCACCCGGTCACCGTCACTGGTCCACCCCCTCCGCCGAACCAACCGCCCACGGCGGTGTTCACCCCGACGTGCACCAACCTGGCCTGCTCCTTCGACGGGTCCGGCTCGAGCGACCCCGAGGGCCACCTGGCCTCCTACGCCTGGAACTTCGGCGACGGCGCCACCTCCACCCTGGCCCAGCCCACCCACACGTTCGCGACCTCGGACACCTACCAGGTCACGCTGACCGTGACCGACGACCAGAGCGCCACCAACGCCGTGACCCACCCGGTCACCGTCACCGCACCGGCCAACCAGCCCTTCGCCTCCGACGGGTTCGCCCGCACCGTGGCCTCCGGCTGGGGGAGCGCCGACACCGGCGGGGCCTGGAGCACGACCTCCTCCACGGCCTTCTCCGTCACCCCGGGCGCCGGCCTGATCCGCCACGCCACCTCCGGTTCGCAGGTGTCGGCCTCCCTGGCCAAGGTCTCCAGCGCCGACACCGACCTCACCCTGGGCTTCGGCGTGGACAAGGCGACGACCTACTACCTGACCGCGACCGGCCGCCGCGTCTCCTCGGGCAACGAGTACGCCGCACGCGTCCTGCTCAACCCCAACAACACCGTCAACCTGTGGCTGACCAAGACCCTCGCCGGCACCCAGAGCACCATCCTCACCGCTCGCACCGTCCCCGGACTCACCTACGCCCCAGGCACGACCCTGCGCATGAGGGTTCAGGTCACCGGGTCCACACCGACCACCATCCGGGCCAAGGTCTGGCCCGCCACCGGCACCGAACCCACCACCTGGTTCGCCAGCACCACCGACACCACCCCAGCCCTGCAGAACCCCGGCAGCCTCGCCCTGACCAGCTACCTCTCCAGCGCCGCCACCAACGCCCCCGTCACCGCACGCTTCACCGACCTCACCGCACGCCACACGGGCTGAACACCCCATCCGCCCCGCCTGGGTAAGTCGCCGATAAGGTGCATTATGTCAACTTGTGGAGAGGGAGGGGCGTAGCGGCCCTCCCCTCGGGGGTTCGACAGGCTCACCCGGCGGGCAGCTCAGTCCCAGTTGTCGAGCTTGACGTCGCGTGGCGCCGGGCTGCCTTCGCCGTGCTCCAGGAGCCGCTTGAGGCTGAGCAGGAACGTCGCCCACTTGGTGCTGCAGTGGTGCATGAACTCCGACGGCTCGCGCCAGCCCTCGTGCTTGAGCAGCACGATCGTGTAGTCGCCGTCGCGGTGGAGGTCCCACTGCATGTGGGTGCCGATCCATTCCTCGGCGCCACCGACGACCTCCCACCGGACCGACTGGCCCGGTTCGCGCTCGACGACCTTGATGTCAGGGCCGCCGGCCTTGAGCCGGAATTCGGTCACGCCGTCGTCGTCGGTCTCTCCAGTGGTCTCATCGACCCACCAGCTGCGGATGCCGTCGAGGGTGGTGAGCGCGTCGTACACCTGTTCGGTCGATGACTGCTCCACCCCGATGCGGTGCAGGATGTCTGGCATTGTCCTTGCTCCTCACGTGTCTTCTTGCTCTTTCTTCTCCGACTGGATGGTCTCCGCGAGGCGCTTGATGCGCTGCAGCCGCGAGTCCCAGGTGGCGCCGACGTCGGCCAGCTGCGCGACCGCTCGCGCGAGCTGCGCCTCGTCGACGCGGAACTGCCGCTCGCGACCGGCCGCGGTGGCGTGCACCAGGCCGACCCGGTCGAGCACGACGAGGTGCTTGGTCACCGCCTGACGGGTCACCGGAAGGTGCTCGCTGAGGCTGGTGGCCGTGCCGACGCCCTCGACCAGCAGCAGGTCGAGCATCCGGCGCCGTGTCGGGTCCCCGACCGCGGACCACAGGTCGTCGTCCACGATGACGCTCATCGGTTCGCGCCGACCTTCGCGGCGTACGTCGGCAGCCTGGGCAGGAAGAAGTCCCAGCCCTCGACGTGAGCGGCGTACTCGGCCTCGGTCTTGGCCTGGTCCCAGCCCCGCTCGCGGAAGCCGGTCTCGGTCATCCGCAGCAGGGTCCCCTCGCCCGCGGGCTCGAGGACGAACTCGACCAGGAACGAGTTGCCCGCGGCGGGCGACTCCCCCTCGGCGTGGGTCCAGCGGAAGGAGAACAGGCGCGGGGGCACGGCATCGACCACGCTGAGCTGCTCCCACTTGGTGCCGGCGTCCTGCCGGAAGCCGATCCGTCCCGCTCCCCCGGGCTCGGCGGCGTAGTCGGCCTCGTCCGGCCACCACTCGCGCACGTGCTCGGGATTGCTCACCACGTCGAAGACGACCTCCGGTGAGGCGTCGATGTGGAGTTCTCGCTCGATCGTTCCGTGTTCCATGCTCGCCACCTTCTGCAACGTTTGGTTGCGTGTGACGTTAGCGGAGCCGACGCCAATGCGCAACCCAACGTTGCGTTAGCATCTCGGGGTGAGCGACCCCTTCACGACCCGCCTTCGAGCCGGTGCTGCTCGAAGCGCTGCAGGACAGGCGTTCTGACGCAGCGGGTTGATCAGCGCTCGTGGTGCAGCCGCGCCGCCTGTCGCGTCAGGTGGTCACGCTCGGCGAGGTTCGTGGCCTCGGCCGCGGCGCGGGCGTAGAGGTCGTGTGCCGTCGCGCGCTCCCCTGCCCGCTCGCGCAGCCAGGCCTCCACGGCAGCACGACGAGGAACGTCCTGTGGCACCGTGGCCAGCACCTTCAACCCGGCCAGTGGCCCGTCGACCTCGCCCACGGCCACGACCCGGTTGAGCGCGACGACCTTCGAGTCGGTCAGGCCCAGCAGCTCGTCGTACCACTCCAGGACCTGCGTCCAGTCGGTCTCCTCGGCGCTCGGGGCGTCGCAGTGCAGTGCGGCGATGGCGGCCTGCGCCTGGTACTCCCCGATCCGCTGCAGGGCGAGGGCGGACTGCAGCACCCCGACCCCCTCGGCGATCATCGAGGTGTCCCACAGGGAGCGGTCCTGGTCGGCCAGCGGCACGAGCGCACCGCCCTCGTCCCAGCGCGCGACCCGGCGCGCGTGGTGCAGCAGCATCAGTGCCAGCAGCCCGGCGACCTCCGGCTCGGCGCTCGCGTGCGCGAGCATCCGGGTCAGCCGGATCGCCTCGGCAGCAAGGTCCACCTCGTCGCTGGTGAAGCCCTCGTTGAACATCAGGTAGAGCACGACCAGGACGTTGCGCAGGTCTCCCGCCTCGCCCACACGGTGCTCCGAGACGGTGCGCTTGGCCCGGCTGATCCGCTGGGCCATGGTCGGCTCCGGCACGAGGTACGCCGAGGCGATCTGCCGTGTGGTCAGACCACCGACCGCTCGCAGCGTCAGCGCCACCGCTGACGCCGGGGTGAGCGACGGGTGGCAGCACCAGAACAGCAGGAGCAGCGTGTCGTCGTGCTCCTCGGTCTCGCCCTGCTCCGGCTCGTCGTGCACCTTCTCCTCGCGAGCCCGACGGGCCGACTCCGAGCGTTGGGCGTCGACGAGCTTGCGCCAGGCCACGGTGATCAGCCACGCCCGCGGGTTCTCGGGCAGGGCATCGGGCCAGTGGGCGAGCGCTTCGAGGAGCGCCTCCTGGACGGCGTCCTCGGCGGCCGAGAGGTCGGCGCCGCGGCGCACGAGCACGCCCAGCACCTGCGGGACGAGCTCCCGGACCTGCCCCTCGTTCACCCGTCGTGCTCGACGTCGATCAGCGTGGCCAGGTCCGTCACGGCAGCTCGGTGTAGGGACGCTCGTCCATGAACGGGCGAACCTCGATCCACTCGCGGAGCGGCCGGCCGCCGTGACCCGGGGCGGAGCTGAGCAACGCCGCGGCTTCGTGGGCGCGTTCGACACTGTCCACGTCGATGACCATCCAGCCGGCGATCAGGTCCTTGGTCTCCGCGAACGGGCCGTCCGTGACGGGTGCCTGGCCCTCGCCGTCGAAGCGCACGAAGGTCCCCTCGGGAGCCAGCGCCTGGGCGTCCACGAACTCGCCGCGCTCGCGGAGGGTGTCGGCCACGTGGTCCATGAACGCGATGTGGTCGTTCACCTCCTGGGGCGTCCACTCACTCATCGACGGCCACGGGTCGACGCGGTCGGGGCCGCCGCGGTAGTGCTTGAGCAACAGGTACTTCGCCATCTCGGTCTCCTCGTGTCCATGGCGCCGTTCTCGGCACCTTCACCCCAGGGACGGAGCCGGTCAGCGGTTCTCGACATCGGCCGAGGGAAATTCCACCCTGGCCCTCAGCACCCGTCCGTTGCTGGCCCCCTGGGGACCGTAGTCGTTCGCCACGACGTACAGCGTGCGGCCGTCGTCCCCGCCCAGGGCACAGGCGAAGCAACCCTGCCCCACCCCGATCGTCTCGAGCACCTCGCCGCCCTCGGCCACGCGGCGGCAGTGCTGGTTGGGCACGTCGGCGTACCAGATCGCGCCCTCGGCATCGAGGCAGATGCCGTCGGGTGCGGCGCCTTCGCCGAGGTCGGCCCAGACGCGCCGATCGGTCAGCGTGCCGTCGTCGGTGATGGTCCACGCGGTCAGCCGCGAGGCGTGCGACTCCCCCACGACCAGCGTGCGTCCGTCGTCGGCGACGACCATGCCGTTGGGGAACCAGACGTCGCCCGCCACGTCCTGGCTCGTGCCGTCGGAGCGGACCAGCGCGAGCAGGCCGGGCTTGCGCTCCTCCCACGGCATCGAGCCGGGCATGTCGACGTAGATGTGCCCGGCAGGATCCACCACGATCTCGTTCCAGGGCCGCCCCTGGGCGCCGTACGGCGCGAGCTCGGGTCCGACCCGCACGCCGTCAGCGGTCGAGACGACCAGCCGACCGTCGGGCAGCCAGTCGATCGAGAACGGCAGCCCCTCGACGCGCGTGACGACCTCGCGCGAGCCGTCGGCGGCGAACCGGAGCACCTCCCCGGCCAACCAGTCGCACATCCAGAACGCTCCGTCGTGCCAGCGAGGCGACTCCCCCATCATGATGTCGGTCGCGAAGACCTCGACGTCGGTGCTCATGCCAGGGCAGACCCCGCGACGGCGCGGAACTCATCGAGGCAGGCGCGCATCAGGGTGGCCAGGTCGTCCGACTCGCCCTCCTCCCCCAGCCACCGCTCGAAGGCCACCCGGAAGACGGCCACGCCCAGCTCCCCCACCAGCCGGGCGCTCGACTCGCTCATCCCTCGATGACCCAACGCGTCCGCGAACGCGACGGCGAGGTCGGCCATCTTGATCAGCTCACGCTCGCGCAGGTCGGCGTGGGCGTCGATCAGCTGCTGGCGCTGGCGCGCCCAGTCGCGGTTCTCCCCCAGCAGGACGGCTGCCTCGTCGAGCGCGGCACCGATGGCCTCGATCGGGGACGCACCAGCGGGCGCGCCCTCGAGCGCGGCCACCAGGCGCTTCTTCAGCTCCTCGGACCCGCTGAACAACACTTCCCTCTTGTCGGCGAAGTGCCGGAAGAACGTCCGCGCCGTGACCCCGGCACGCTCGGCGATCTCGGCGACGGTGGCCTGCTCGTAGCCGCGCTCGGCGTACAGCTCCATCGCCGCCTTCCGCAGCCGGCCGTCGGCGCCGGGCTCCCATCGACCCATGGCCGCAGCATAGGCGATGACACTGTGTGACATCACGTGCTAGCGTCATGTCATCAAGTGACATCACCTTCCTGGAGGCAGCACATGCGCATCTTCGTCACCGGCGCGTCCGGCTGGATCGGCTCGGCGGTCGTCGCCGAGCTGGTGACCAACGGCCACGACGTCGTCGGCCTCGCTCGTTCCGACGCCTCGGCGGAGAAGGTCGCGGCGCTCGGTGCCGAGGTCCACCGCGGCTCGCTCGAAGACCTCGACGCGCTGCGTGCGGCCGCCGAGAAGAGTGACGGTGTCGTCCACCTCGGCTACGACCACGACTTCGGCCAGATGGAGGCGGCCGCGCGCCTGAATGCCGACTCCCTCGAGGTGCTGGGCGACGCGCTCGGTCCGGATGCCCCGTTCGTGATCGCCTCGGGCGTCGCCGGGCTGTCGCAGGGATCGCCGGCCACCGAGCGCGACGTGGCCGACCCGGCGCGGCACCCGCGCATCGCCGCCAGCCAGAAGGCACTGGCACTGTCGAAGCGCGGCGTCCGCACCGTCGAGGCCCGCTTCGCGCCGACCGTGCACGGAGCCGGAGACCACGGCTTCATCGCGGTGCTCGTGGGCGTCGCCCGCGAGCGCGGCGTCTCGGGGTACGTCGAGGAGGGTGCCAACAAGTGGGCCGCGGTGCACCGCACCGACGCCGCTCGCCTCGTCGCCAAGGCCGTCGAGTCCGCTCCTCCCGGCACGGTGCTGCACGCCGTCGGCGAGGAAGGCGTCTCCACGCGCGCCATCGCCGAGGCGATCGGCGCGGGGCTGGGCGTCCCGGTCGACTCGATTCCCGCGGACGAGGCCGCAGCGCACTTCGGCTGGATCGGGATGTTCTTCGGCATGGACGCGGCTGCGTCCAGCGACCTCACCCGCGAGCTGATGGACTGGAAGCCGAGCGGCCCCACCCTGCTCGACGACCTCGCGGCTGGTTCCTACTTCGCCTGACCCTCAGGCGAAGGCGACGTCGTCGCTCTTCACCACGCCGGTCGTGCGACCCGGAGCGGTGGTGAAGCTCCAGTAGAGGTTGGTGAAGGTGATGACGTCGGCCGGCGGGATGTTTCCCCACTGGGTCATGTCCTGGGTCGTGTGCGCGTCGGAGACGAGCGTGACGTCGTAACCGCGAGCCAGGCCGCCGTGGAGCGTGGCTCGGATGCAGGCGTCGGTCTGCGCGCCGGTCACGACCAGGCTGCCGACCCCCTTCTCGGCCAGCACGTCCTCGAGGTCGGTGTCCTCGAAGGAGTCGCCGTAGGTCTTGTTGACCAGGGGCTCGTCGTCGGCGCGGGTCAGCTCGTCGACGTACTGCCACTGGTCGCTGTCGAGCGGCATCCCCTCGTCGTTGTGCGCGACCCAGACGACGGGCACGCCCTCGGCTCGGGCCTTGTCGACCAGGGAGCCGATGTTGGCGACGACGGTGTCACGGTCCTGCGCGCCGTCGGTGACGTCCTTCTGCACGTCGATGACGAGCAGCGCCGTGTGGGGTCGATCGGTCAGAGTACTCATGCCACCACGCTAGGACGAGCCACCGACAGTCGCATCCGTGCTGGTGCGGCCGCCCACGTGAGCCGCCGGGATCCGGCAGGCGCCGTCGACGTCGAAGACCCGGTTGACCCGTCCGAGCGCGAGCCAGGAAGCGACGCAGAGGCCGAGCTCGACGAGCTCGTCGTCAGTGAAGACCGCGTGGAGACGCGCCCACAGGTGGTCGTCCATCCGGAGGTGGTCGGTGGCGAACCGCTCGGCGAACTCGGCCGCAAGGGCTTCACGCTCGCTCAGTCGTGCCGTGCCGGGCGTGCCGCCGAGGAGTGATTCGTAGAAGGCCTCGTCCGGCCCGTCGGAGGCGCGCATGGTCCGGCAGACCTGGCAGTCGTTGATCCGCGCGATCGTCACGCGAGCGGCTTCCATCTCGCCGGTCGGCAGGCTCGTCTTGTTGTACACCGCGTCGCTGTAGCCCGCAGCAGCGGCGGCCACGGGCGTCGACGTGCCGGCCCACAGGTGCATCAACGGGTCCTGGCCGTCGGGTACCTCGATGCGCGGCATGCTGCGTACGGTACCGGGATGAGCGACCTCGAAGGCAGGCATGCACTCGTCACCGGCGCCTCCCGAGGGATCGGGAAGGGCGTCGCTCTGCACCTGGCACACCACGGGGCGGACGTGACAGCGCACGGTCGCGACCTCGAGGCTCTGCGCGAGGTGCAGCAGGAGATCGAGCGCGCAGGCGGGAGCTGCCGCACCGTGGCCGGAGACCTGACGGTCGCCGACGACGTGACTCGGGTGGTCCGGGACGCGGAGGCCGGGTTCGGCGGGATCGACGTGCTCGTCGCCAACGCGGGCGGGTCTCCGAGCCGGCCCCAGCCCGTCGACGAGATGAGCGACGAGGACTTCATCGCGGCCGTGGACCTGAACCTGGTCGCGACCTTCCGCCTGGTGAAGGCGGTGCTCCCCGGGATGCGCCAGCGTGGGAGGGGCAACATCGTGACCATCTCCTCAGCGGCGGCGCGGCGACCGAGCCCGCACTCCCCCATCGCGTACGCCGCCGCGAAGGCCGGGGTCGAGGTGTTCACCAAGGACGTCGCGCTCCAGGCCGGCCCCGATGGCGTCCGTGCCAACTGCATCGCTCCCGAGACGATCATCACCGAGCGCACGGGCAAGCAGATCCCGCAGGAGATGCAGGAGCAGCTGGTCGGGCAGCACCCCGTGCGCCGCCTCGGCACCCCCCTCGACGTCGCCGAAGCGGTGCTCTACCTCGCCAGTGACCGCTCGGCGTGGGTCACCGGAGTCGTGCTCGACGTGGCGGGTGGGTCCGTCATCGTCTAGACCCCCTCAGGGGCACGTCCGTCGGCGACACGCGGACAGAAGTCTGGCGTCGCGCCCGGTGCGGCATGACATGTCATGAGCAATCGGGCACTGAGCCGCACTCGTGTCCGCGTGTCGGCGGAACAACCGTGGGTCTCAGACGTCGTAGCGGTCGAGGTCCATCACCTTGGCGAAGGCGGCGGCGAAGTCGCGGACGAACTTCTCCTCCGCGTCGCTGCTGGCGTAGACCTCGGACAGCGCGCGGAGCTCGGAGTTGGAGCCGAAGACCAGGTCGACGCGGCTGCCGGTCCACTTCTTCTCACCGGTGGCGCGGTCGGTCGCCTCGAAGCCGTCGTCGTCGCCGTCGATGCCGTGCCACTCGACACCCATGTCGAGCAGGTTGGTGAAGAAGTCGTTCGACAGGGTGCCGACGCGGTCGGTGAGCACACCCTTGGGGTTGTCACCGGTGTTGGCGCCGAGCACGCGCAGACCGCCGACGAGCACGGTCATCTCCGGGGCGGAGAGGCCGAGCAGGTTGGCCCGGTCGACCAGGCGGTACTCGCCGGGCAGGCGACCTTCCTTGCCGAGCACGTTGCGGAACCCGTCGGACGTCGGCTCGAGGTGGCTGAACGACTCGACGTCGGTCTGCTCCTGCGTCGCGTCGGTGCGACCCGGCGTGAACGGCACGTGCACGTCGTGCCCGCCGGCCTTGGCCGCCGCCTCGACTGCCGCGACGCCGCCGAGGACGACGAGGTCTGCGAAGGAGACACCGGTGTCGGAGGACGACTGGATGCCCTCGAGCACCCGCAGCACCTGCGCGAGCTCGTCAGGGTCGTTGACCGCCCAGCCACGCTGCGGGTCGAGCCGGATCCGGCCGCCGTTGGCGCCACCGCGCTTGTCGCTGACCCGGTGGGACGACGCGGCTGCCCACGCGGCCTTCACCAGCTGGGAGACGGTCAGCTCGGAGTCGAGGATCTGCGCCTTCAGCGAGGCGACCTGGTCGTCGCTGAGCGACACACCGTCAGCCGGCACGGGGTCCTGCCAGAGCAGCTCCTCCTGCGGGACCCACGCGCCGAGGTAGCGCTGCTTGGGGCCCATGTCGCGGTGGGTGAGCTTGTACCAGGCACGCGCGAAGGCGTCGGCGAACTCCTCGGGGTTCTCGTGGAAGCGCCGCGAGATCTGCTCGTAGACCGGGTCCTCGCGCAGGGACAGGTCGGTGGTGAGCATCGTGGGGCGGCGGTTCTTCTCCCCCGACTCGGGGTCGGGGATGGTGTTGGCCACCTCGTCGCCGACGGCCTGCCACTGCCAGGCACCGGCGGGGCTCTTCGTCAGCTCCCACTCGTTGCCGAAGAGGGAGTCGAAGAACTCGTTGCTCCACTGGACCGGCGTGGAGGTCCAGGTCACCTCGAGGCCGCTGGTGATCGCGTCGCGGCCCTTGCCGGTGTTGAAGCTCTGCTTCCAGCCGAGTCCCTGCTCCTCGAGCGGGGCACCCTCGGGCTCCGCGCCGACGTACTGGTCGGGGTCGGCCGCGCCGTGGGTCTTGCCGAACGTGTGCCCCCCTGCGATCAGGGCGACCGTCTCCTCGTCGTTCATCGCCATCCGGGCGAAGGTCTCGCGGATGTCGCGCGCGGCGGCGATCGGGTCGTGGTTGGCGTTGGGACCCTCCGGGTTGACGTAGATCAGGCCCATCTGGACGGCACCGAGCGGCTTCTCCAGGTCGCGGTCGCCGGTGTAGCGCTCGTCGCCGAGCCACTCGCGCTCGGGACCCCAGTAGACGTCCTCGTCGGGCTCCCACACGTCCGCACGACCACCGGCGAACCCGAAGGTCTTGAAGCCCATCGTCTCCAGGGCGCGGTTGCCGGCGAAGACCATCAGGTCGGCCCACGAGACCTTGGCGCCGTACTTCTGCTTGACCGGCCACAGCAGCCGCCGGGCCTTGTCGAGGTTGCCGTTGTCGGGCCAGCTGTTCAGCGGCGCGAAGCGCTGCATGCCGGCGCCCGCTCCCCCGCGCCCGTCGTCGACGCGGTAGGTGCCGGCGCTGTGCCAGGCCATCCGGATCATGAAGCCGCCGTAGTGGCCGAAGTCCGCGGGCCACCAGTCCTGCGAGTCGGTCATCACGGCGTCGACGTCCGCGGCCAGCTCGTCGAGGTCGACGCTCTCGAAGGCGGTCCTGTAGTCGAAGTCGGCCCCCATCGGGTTGGCGACGGCCGGGTGCTTGCGCAGGATCTTCAGGTTCAGCGCGTTGGGCCACCAGTCGGTGTTGCTGCCGCTCTCGGTCGGATGCGCCAGCCGGCCGCCGTGGACGGGGCACCCACCGGCCTCCTCGGTGTTCATGTCGGCTTCGACGGTCTCGTGGTCGTGTTCGGACACGGACTTCCTCCTGGTGTGTGGGTCGGTGCGGGTCAGGTACGGGCGGCGGAACAGTCGGGGCAGGTGCCCCAGTAGACGACCTCGGCCTCGTCGATGACGAAGCCCTTGCCGTCGACGGGCTCGAGGCACGGCGCCTCGCCGACGGCACAGTCGACGTCGGCGATCGCTCCGCAGGAACGGCAGACCACGTGGTGGTGGTTGTCCCCCACCCGCGCCTCGTAGCGGGCGACGGAGCCGGAGGGCTGGATGCGGCGCAGGAGCCCGGCGGTGGTCAGGATGCGCAGCACGTCGTAGACCGCCTGGTGGGAGACCTCACCGGCGTCACGTCGTACGGCGTCGATGAGCGTCTCGGTGTCGGCGTGCGGATGACGGTGCACCGCGCCGAGCACGGCCAGGCGCGGACGGGTCACCCTCAGGTCGGCAGCCCGCAGGGTGCTCTCGAAGGTCGTGTCCGCCGCCGTCACCCCCTCAGCCAACACCATTCACTTGAATCATTCAAGACTGGAATCAGCCATGCGCGCCCACGGTTGTCGCACCATGACCACCATCGGATTCATCGGCAGCGGACACATCGGCAGCACCCTCGCGAGGCTGGCGGTCGACGCCGGTCTCGACGTCGTGCTCAGCAACAGCCGCGGCCCGGAGACCCTGCAGGACCTGGTCGACGAGCTCGGGCCGCACGCCCGCGCCGCGACGGCCGAAGGCGCTGCCGCGGCCGGCGACCTGGTCGTGGTGACCATCCCGTTCAAGGCCTTCCCCGACGTGCCGGTCGAGCCCCTGCGCGGCAAGGTCGTCATCGACACCGGCAACTACTACCCCCAGCGCGACGGCCAGTTCGCCGAGCTCGACAACGAGTCGACGACGAGCAGTGAGCTCGTCCAGTCGCACCTGCCGGAGTCCTACGTCGTCAAGGCGTTCAACAACATCTACTTCGGCCATCTGGCCTCGCTGGCTCGACCCTCCGGAGACGCGAACCGCTCGGTCATCACGATCGCCGGCGACGACTCGGCCAAGAAGTCGGTGACCGACTTCCTCGACCAGATCGGGTACGACGCCTACGACGTCGGACCACTCTCCGAGGGCTGGCGCTTCCAGCCCGGCACCCCGGCGTACGGCGGCCCGTACGTCGTGCCCGGGGAGGAATTCCCCGGCAAGGGTCGTGCGGCCACGCCGGCGCTGTTCGCGGAGGCGCTGGCGCAGGCCAGGCGCGGATCCGACAAGGACTGAGGGTCAGCGCTACCGTTCGCCTATGAGTACGGCCCCACGCACCGCCCTGGTCACCGGAGCGACGTC
The DNA here is from genome assembly GCA_963794435.1 of uncultured Actinomycetota bacterium. Lineage (GTDB taxonomy): Bacteria > Actinomycetota > Actinomycetes > Propionibacteriales > Nocardioidaceae > Marmoricola. Next base: position 93,673 of record CAWCDX010000002.1, on the reverse strand, counting down.
GGGGATCGGCATGGCGACGGCCAGGCTCCTCGTGGAGCGCGGACACTCGGTGATCGGCACCAGCCGCAACCCCGAGAAGATCCCGCCCGAGGAGAGGCTCGAGGGGGTCCGCTACCGCGCTCTGGACCTGCGCGACATGAGCTCGGTCGACGGCTTCGTCGAGGCGCTGCGCTCGGAGGGCATCAAGGTCGACATCCTGGTCAACAACGCCGGCGAGTCGCAGAGCGGTCCGCTGGAGGACATCCCGCTCGGTGCGCTGCAACGACTGATGAACCTCAACGTGATCGGGCCGGTCCACCTCACCCAGCGGCTGCTGCCGGGCATGCGCCAGCGTGGCTACGGCCGCGTGGTCATGGTCGGGTCGATGCTGGCCAGCTTCCCGCTCGCCTACCGCTCCTCCTACGTCGCGAGCAAGGCCGCCCTCAAGGGGTTCGCCACCGCGGCCCGCTACGAGATGGCGCCCTTCGGGGTGTGGCTGACCACGGTGGAGCCGGGGTCGATCAAGACCGGGATCAGCCAACGGCGCACGAAGTACGTCGCGGACGGCTCGCCACACGCCGCGGCGTTCACGAAGATGCTCAAGATCCTCGACGGCAACGAGCGCGAGGGCATCAGCGCTGCGCGGGTGGCCCGCACCATCCTGGAGGCGATCGAGTCCGACCAGCCCGGGCCCCTCTACGCCGTGGGCAGCAACGCGCCCGCCGTCTTCGCACTGCGCCGGGCGCTCCCACGCGGGATGGTCGAGGGGATCATCAACCGCGCGTACGGCGTCTCGAAGAAGCAGCGGGCCTAACGCCCGGCGGGCGGGTCGACGTTGACGGTCGGCACTCCCCCACCGGCGCGGGCGATCACCGCGACCGAGGGTTCGTCGGTGGGGTTGGACTCGCGATGCACCGTGTGCGCCGGCACGTGCACGAAATCACCCGCCACGGCGTCGACGTACCCGTCGTGTCCCTCGAACTCCAGGCGCAGCACCCCGGAGACGACGTAGAGGCTGGTGTCGTTGAGGTCGTGGTGGTGCCATCCGGAGACCGAGCCGGGGTCGGTGACCACCTGGCCGGCCCAGAGCTTCTCGACCTCGAAGGCCTTGGCCCGCGCCATGCCGGCTGTGGGGTCGGCTGCCTCGAGGTCTGCGGGCTTGATGACGGTGACGGGTCCGGGCACGGCGCCAAGTCTGCCACCACAATGGCGGCGTGACCCCTGAGCTGCCGCCCCTGTACGACGAGATGACGTTCCTCTCTCCCTTGTCCGAGGAGCGGGCGTCCCGGTTGGTCGCGTGGCTGGGCGCCGGTCTGCCATCCGGCGGCACCGTGCTCGACATCGGGTGTGGCTGGGGCGAGCTGGCGTTGCGGGTGGCCGAGGCCGAGCCGTCCTGCCTCGCGATCGGCGTCGACCTGGAGGAGAGCTCGCTGGAGGAGGCCCGGCGCCGCGCGACCGCACGTGGGGTCTCGGACCGGGTCTCCTTCCTCTCAGGTGACGGCGCCTCCGTGGGGCCGGCCGCCGTCGATGCACTCATCGCCATCGGCTCGACCCAGGTCTGGGGACCGCCGCTCGAGGCGAAGCAGCCGCTCGCCTACGCCGCGGCCCTCGACGCGATCCGCGGGCGGGTGCGCGACGGCGGACGAGTCGTCTTCGGCGACGGCATCTGGTCGCGGCCACCCACTCCTGCGGCGACCGCTCCCCTGTCCGGCCGTGACGACGAGTTCGTCTCGCTCGACGCGCTGTGCTCGCTCGCGGAGGACGCCGGGTTCGCCGTCCATGCCGCGGGCGAGGCCTCGCTCGAGGAGTGGGACGTCTTCGAGTCCGGCTTCGCCGCGCGCTACGACTCCTGGCTGGCCGCCCACTCGCCCGAGGATCCGGACGCGTCGTGGGTGCAGGAACGCGCCGCCGAGCAACGGTCGTCCTACCTCGACGGTTATCGCGGCGTGCTCGGGATGGGGTACCTGCAGCTGGTCGCCGCGTGAGTGTGTCCTAGCCAGTGACGCAGTTCGGGCCGCGCCACGGATATTGGTAGCTCTTCAGATCGCTCACGTACGTGCACCAGCCGGCGCCCAGGGTGAAGGAGCTGATCTCGAGGCCCAGGTTCCGGAAACCCGTCTTCGCAAACTTGTCGTAGTGCCAGATGAGTGGCCCGCCGGAATACTGGTAGATCCTGATGTAGCCACTCTTGGTCGTGGTCAGATAACCCTGCGGGACCGAGTTCGCGCGGGAGTTCGCTCCCCAGGTGTCGACGACCTTTCCCTTGAGGTAGGTCACGACGTTCCCGTAGTGGGCCATGCACAGCTTGGCCGTGCCGTAGTTGCTTGTCGAGGTGATGCAGTGGCCGACGGTCAGCCGCGTCCCCGGTGCCAGGTAGTACGCCGGAGTGGCCGACGCCGAGCTCGGAATCAATCCGATCAGCGCCGCCAGCACCAGGCTGAGCTCGACAACTAGCCGGGTCGATCGCGCTTTGCGTTGCTTGAACATTTCTCCCCCTAGGTGAATCACTAATCGAGCCACAACCCACTGACGGTCAATCTGCGCCCGCCCCGGGAAATCGTCAATACCGGATTCGGATTGGGCCACGCACAGGGAGACGGAACCGTGATTCCCCGGCGACGCCGCACCCGAAGGCAGTGACCCGACGGGTGGGACACTCGTCACGATGAAGCCCGCCCAGCACGGCTCGGAACCGCAGACGCGAGGCCAGACGCTCGCGCCCTGGGGTGAAGACGGCGAACGGGCCGACAGGACGATCGCGCTGTTGATCCTTGTCTGCGCGGCGTACTGGCTCGCGTTGTGGCCGCTCGTCCCGGCCCTGATCGGGTCGCACCCGTTGCTGCTGGAGATCGTGGGCGGGTCGGCCCTGGCAGAAGTGACGGTGGGGGCCCACAGCCGGCTGGGCGAGCTGCCGCTGTGGTTCGCGGTGGTGGCCGCCGTGCCCGGCTCGATGATGTTCGACTGGATCTTCTGGTGGGCAGGTCGGCGCTGGGGAGACCGTGCCCTGCACCTGTTGCTGGGCCGCGATCCGACACCGCGTGGCGTCGCGAGACGCACGGCGCGAGTCGCCCGGCTCGAGGTCACCGCCAGGCGCTTCGGTCCGGCGGCAGTCCTGTTGGCCTACTACCTTCCCGTGCCGGCGCTGCTGGTCTACGTCGCCGCGGGCATGTCGGGGATGCGCCTGCGCACCTTCCTGGCCCTGGACGTGCTCGGCACGCTGCTCTGGGTGGGCCCGATCGTCGGTCTGGGCTACGCGATCGGCAAGCCCGCCGTCGACGTGGTGCACCAGATCGACCACTACTCCACGCTCCTGACCCTCGCGGTGGTCCTGGTCGTGGTCGTCGTCCAGGCACGAAGGCGTCGTCACGCCGACCGCTGAGGGTCGGTCAGCTCCGGTTCGCCGTGACCCAGGCCTCGATGGACTCCACGACGGTGTCGCTGACGCTGTGCCGGGGGACGAAGCCGAGCACGTCGCGGGCCTTCTCCATCGAGAACAGCGGAGCCCGGCCGATGTGCTCGATCGTGATGTCCGCCTCCCGCTGGCCGACCCGAGCGGCGAACTCCGCCCACGGCACGAGCTCCAGCTTCGGCTCGTGACCGAAGTGCCTGGCGAGGAGCTCGGCGTACCCGCGGAGGGTCAAGGCCTGGCTGCACACGCTGTTGAAGCTCTCGCCGGAGGCGGCATCCGGCTGCTCGAGGCAGGCCTGGTGCAGGCCCGCGACGTCGTCGGCGTGCACGTGGTGGATGGTCTCCCCGCCGCGGTCGGGGAGCAGGCACGAGCCGTTCGCACGTAGTTCGTCTATCACCGCGGGATCGAGGTTGCCGGCCGGCCCGATCGGCATCCAGCCCGGGCCGCTGATGTGCCCTGGATGCACGACGCTGGCGCGGACCCGGTCCTGGTCCATCAGGTACTGCTCGATGGCGAGCTTGTTGACGCCGTACTCGCCGTAGGGGCGCTTGGGTGCGTCCTCGGTGGTCGGTACCAGCGCGCTGGGGCCGTAGGACCACACGCTGCCGGTGTGCACGAGGTGCTGCCCGTCCAACGCCTCGACCAGCTGCCGGGCCTGAGCAGGGGTGAAGCACATCAGGTCCACCACCGCATCGGGTCGCAGCCCGGCCACGAGCGAACCGAACGCGCCATCCGCCTCGGCGACCGCTCGGTCACACGTCACCAGCTCGACCGCGTGCCAGGCCGGGTCGTCGTGGTAGGCCCGACGCGACCCTCGACTGATCACGACGACCTCGTGGCCCGCCCTGGCCAGGCTCGGAACCAGGTAGGTGCCGACATGACCGGTACCGCCGATCACCACCACACGCATGGGACCACGATACGAGGGGCTAGACCGACCGCTGCTCGAGCAGGGCCGGGTCGTCCGAGGGCAGCCACATCGGCGCCCGGCCGAGGATCCCCGGCTGCAGCCAGTCATGTCGCCGCGAGGCCTCCAGGGCGGTGCGGACGAACTCCCTCGTCGACTCCGAGACGCTCTCCTCGCGCCAGGCGACCCACCACGGATAGACCGGCTGGAGGTCTGCGGGGTGGTGCACGGCGATGCCGGCCTCGGCGTAGCGGTGGGCGTAGCTCTCGAACTCGAGGACGAAGCCCGGCTCCCTGGCGCGGCGCACGGCGGCCAGGCAGTGCTGGAAGGTGCCGGGATTGCCGAGCCAGCGCAGCGCCACCCCTGCCTGGCGCTCGAAGGAGGCCAGGTACTCCCCCTGCACGTTGAACAGGCCCGAGCCCGCCGCGTCGGCGAAGACCTCGAGCGGCCGCTCGTGCAGGGACGCCGTCTCCCGCGGGCTGTCGCCGACCCTGCCGACGAGCAGCATCGGCTCGAGGCGCAGCAGGCGTCGCTGCCAGCCGGTGGGGTGCTCGGCCAGCATCTTGGGGGTGATCCGCAGGATGGCCACGTCGAGCTGCTCGGTCAGCACGGCGTCGAGCTGACGGGCGCTGTCCATCGAGCGCTCGACCAGCTGCACGGACTCGAACTCGCTCGAGAACGCATCCGCCACGAGGCGGCTGGTCTCGAGCTCGAAGATGTGGGCGATGCGCACCGAGTTGGCGTCGGGGCTACGTCGCATCCGCTCGGCGATGGCCAGGAGCTGGCGAGCATCCTCGAGGAAGCGCTCGCCGCGCGGCGTCAGCGCGACGTGCCGGCTGTCGCGCACCAGGAGCTGGCCTCCGACGTCGCTCTCCAGCTTGCGGATCTGCTTCGAGAGCGCCGGCTGGCTGATGTACAGCCTCGTCGCGGCGCGGCCGAAGTGCAGCTCGTCGGCGACCGCGACGAAGTACCGCACCAGCCGGATGTCCAGGTCCATCGCGTGCCTCCCCAGCGGAAACGCTATCGGGGCACCGTCGGGGTCGACCACCGCGGTTATCGATCGCGACCGGATGGGTCTTGGACGCAGCTCGGCCTGAGGGTGTTGCGTCGTGGGTGTGCACCGTGCCTCGCGTCGAGGCGCGGTCCCCCAACCTCGAGGAGACGTCATGCCCGACTCAGCAACCCCGGTGGTCTTCGTCCACGGCCTGTGGCTGCACGCCACCAGCTGGGGACCGTGGGTCGATCTCTTCCGGGAGACCGGCTACGACCCCGTCGCGCCCGGATGGCCCAACGAGCCGGCGACGGTGGCCGAGGCGCGGGAGAAGCCCGAGCTCGTGGCGAACACCAGCATCGACGAGGCGGTCGCGCACTACGCCGAGCTCATCGACGCCCTCAGCGCACCGCCGGTGATCATCGGTCACTCGTTCGGCGGGCTGATCACCGAGAAGCTGCTCGGCCAGGGTGTCGGCGCCGCCGGCGTCGCCATCGACCCCGCACAGATCAAGGGCGTCCTGCCGTTGCCCCTCGCGCAGCTCCGTGCCGGGCTCCCGGCGCTCGGCAACCCCGCCAACCTGCACAAGTCGGTCTCACTGACGCAGAAGGAGTTCCGCTTCAGCTTCGGCAACGCACTCACCGAGGAGGAGTCCGACGCACTGTTCGAGCAGTGGACGATCCCCTCCCCCGCCCGCCCGCTGTTCCAGGCGGCTGCGGCCAACTTCGCCCTGCACTCCGAGGCCAAGGTCGCCACCGACAACGAGGACCGCGGCCCACTGCTGCTGATCTCCGGCACTGACGACCACACCGTGCCCGACGTCGTGACCCGGTCGACGCTCAAGCAGTACCGCGACTCCGCGGCGGTCACCGAGCTGCGTCAGTTCGAGGGCCGCGGTCACTCCCTGACCGTCGACAGCGGCTGGAAGGACGTGGCACAGGCGGTCCTCGACTGGTTGCGGAGCCAGGGACTCTGAGGTCTCGCCATGGACCTGGGGCTTGCGGGAAGGACCGCCGTGGTCACCGGCGCGAGCAAGGGCATCGGATTGGCGATCACCCAGGCCCTGGTGGCCGAGGGCATGTACGTCGTGGCGGGCGCGCGTGCCACCAGTCCTGAGCTGGACACGCTCTCCGACCAGGGCAGTGCGGAGGTCGTCGCCGTGGACCTGGCGACAGCCACCGGGCCGGCCGACCTGGTCGCCGCAGCCCTGGACCGAGGCGGGGTGGACGTCCTGGTCAACAACGTCGGCTACGTCTCGCCGCGAGTCAACGGCTTCCTGATGGTGACCGACGACCAGTGGCTGCACTCCCTCACCCTCAACCTGATGGCCGCAGTGCGGACGACCCGCGCCGCGCTGCCCTCGATGCTGGCGGCGGGGCACGGGAGCGTGGTGACCACCAGCTCGGTCAACGCGTTCCTGCCCGATCCGGGGGTGATCGACTACAGCGCAGCGAAGGCGGCACTGACCAACTTCTCCAAGGCACTGTCCAAGGAGGTCGGGCCGCGGGGCGTCCGCCTGAACACGGTCAGCCCCGGACCGGTCTCCACCGACCTCTGGCTCGGCAGTGGCGGGGTCGCCGCCTCGGTCGGGCAGGCGACCGGGCGCGAGCCCGAGTCCGTCGCCCAGGACGCGGCCGACCAGTCCGTCACAGGGCGCTTCACGCGTCCCGAGGAGGTCGCCGCCGTGGTGGCCATGCTCGCCAGTGACCGGGCCGCCGGGAACATCACCGGCGCCGACTTCGTGATCGACGGAGGTCTCACCACCCAGACGTGAACCCGCCCGGTCAGGAACTCCTCAGGGTCGGTGACTAACCTCCCGCGGGTGACGTCCCTCCGTCGGCTCGCCGTGCTGCTCGTCGTGCTGTGCCTCGCGGGTGGTCTCGCGGCGTGTGGCCACGGCACCACCACGCCGAGGGCGCAGAAGGGGCAGTGCGACTACCAGGCCGACCCCACCGGCGCGTCGAAGAAGGTGGATCCGCCGCCGCTGAACCCGCCCAAGGACGAGCCGACGCAGGTCACCATCGCGACCAATCGCGGTGACATCAAGGTCAGCCTGGACGCGGGCCGGGCGCCGTGCACGGTCAACGCGTTCGTCTCGCTCGCCAAGCAGGGCTACTTCGACCACACCAGGTGCCACCGGTTGACCACCAGCGGACTGTTCGTGCTGCAGTGCGGCAACCCGCAGGCGACCGGCAAGCCCGGGGACCCGGGCGCCGGCACCGGCGGTCCTGGCTACTACGTCAAGGACGAGCTCGTCGACAACGACCCGCGTCTGCAGCCGTGCTACCAACAGACCGACGCACGCACCGGCAGGCCGTACTGCACCTACACCACCGGCACGCTGGCGCTCGCGAACGCCGGGCCGGACACGGGCGGGTCGCAGTTCTTCCTGGTCTACAAGGACTCTCCGCTGCCCAACGCCTACACGGCCTTCGGTCGGATGAGCGCAGCCGGCGTGAAGGTCGTGCAGGCCATCGCCCAGGGCGGCGCCTACCCGCCCGACTCCCAGGGCAACACCGCACCGAAGCTGGAGACCGAGATCACCTCGGTGAAGTAGCGCGAAGGGTTGGCCGTAGTGTCAGGGGAATGAACTTCCGCTACCTCGGCAACTCCGGCCTGAAGATCTCGGAGATCACCTACGGCAACTGGCTCACCCACGGCTCCCAGGTCGAGAACGACGTCGCGACGCAATGCGTCCGCACCGCGCTCGACGAGGGGATCAGCACCTTCGACACCGCCGACGTCTACGCCAACACCGCGGCCGAGACCGTGCTCGGCGAGGCCCTGAAGGGTGAGCGCCGCGAGTCGCTGGAGATCTTCACCAAGGTCTACTGGCCGACCGGCCCCCGCGGGAAGAACGACACCGGCCTGTCCCGCAAGCACATCCTGGAGTCGATCAACGGCTCGCTGACGCGGCTGCAGACCGACTACGTCGACCTCTACCAGGCCCACCGCTACGACGTCGAGACGCCGCTCGAGGAGACGATGCAGGCCTTCGCCGACGTCGTCCGTCAGGGCAAGGCGCTCTACATCGGCGTCAGCGAGTGGACCGCCGACCAGATCCGCGACGGGCACGCTCTCGCCAAGGACCTCGGCATCCAGCTGATCTCCTCCCAGCCGCAGTACTCCATGCTCTGGCGCGTCATCGAGGAGGAGGTCGTGCCGACCTGCCAGGAGCTCGGCATCTCCCAGATCGTCTGGTCCCCGATCGCGCAGGGGGTCCTCAGCGGGAAGTACCTGCCCGGCCAGGCCCCGCCCGAGGGGTCCCGTGCCACCGACGAGAAGGGTGGCGCCGACATGATCAAGCGGTTCATGGACGACGACGTCCTGAGCCGCGTGCAGGAGCTGAAGCCGGTCGCCGACGAGCTCGACCTCACCATGGCCCAGCTCGCCGTTGCCTGGGTGCTCCAGAACGACAACGTCGCCGCCGCCCTGGTCGGGGCCTCGCGTCCCGAGCAGGTCACCGAGAACGTCAAGGCCGCCGGCGTCAGCATCCCGGCAGAGCTGATGACCAGGATCGACGACGTCCTCGGCGACGTGGTGGAGACCGACCCCGACCACACCGAGGAGCAGGTGCCGAAGACCCGCGTCGTCTAGGCGCGGCAGCTCGGGAAGACCGCAGCTCCCGCGGGCATCAGCCGGTCGACCTGCTTCGGCGTGACGTTGCTCGCCGCCACGGTGGTGCCAGACTTCGTGGCGGTGCCCCCGTCCACCGTGTACGTCGTGCGGCGCACGTCCCAGGTGCCGCCAGATCCCGCGACGGCCTGCGTGACGACGATGTCGCCGTCCCGGCAGTCGACGGTGGCGGAGATCGGCCGGACGTCGGTGGCGACGAACGGGACGAGCGGCTGGTCGCCGTCCTTCAGCTCGGTGAGCTGCTTGCCGTCGAGTGCGTAGACGCGGAGCTGGTAGCCGCCGCGGGGCTGGTCCTGGCGGGTGACGGCGAGCTGGCCCTTGCGGCCGTCCAGCGACACCCCGAACAGGCTGGTGACGGGGGTCTGGTCCTCGATCGGCGCGGAGACCATGTCGCCGCCGATCTCCGTGGCCACCGCACCCGGGCACTTGCCGGTCGCGCTGGCGTGGACGTCCTCAGGCTTTCCGTCGCCGTCGAGGTCCACCTTGGCGTCAGCCGACGCACCGCTGTCCATGCAGACCACCGTCGTGCTGCTCGGCTCGGCCCTGTGGTCGCCGGCCTGTGCTGGCTGGTCGTCTGCCGACCCGCACGCGCTCAGCGTGCCGAGGCAGAGGACGACTGTCGTGACGAGGACCCGCATGCGGATGGGACGCACTCGGGTGCGCGTCGGTTCCATGGACGAACCGTAGCCGTCACCCGCCATCCCAGGACTCGTACGACGGCCTCGAGCACGATCCGTCCCGACATCTTCGAGCTCCCCTTGGCGCGGTCCACGAAGACGATCGGCACCTCCACGACCCGCATCCCCCGACGCACCGCCTGCCAGGTGTTCTCGACCTGGAAGCAGTAGCCGTTCGACTGCGAGCCGAGGACACCGATCTCCGCGAGCGTGGCGGCCCGGAAAGCCTTGAACCCCGCGGTGACGTCACGGACCGGCACTCCCAGGACCAGGCGCACGTAGAGGTTCCCCAGCCACGAGATCAGCCGCCGGCTCCACGACCAGTTCACGACGCTGCCGCCCTCGACGTAGCGCGACCCGACGGCCAGGTCGGCCTCGACGAGTGCGTCGAGCAGCGCGGGAACGCTCTCGGGCGGGTGCGAGAAGTCGGCGTCCATCTGCACGACGTGGTCGTAGCCGTGGTCCAGCGCCCAGGTGAACCCGGCACGGTAGGCGGCACCCAGGCCCGCTTTCCCAGGGCGGCGCATCAGGTGCACCGTGCGGCCGAGCTCGGTACGGCCGGCGACCCGGTCACCGGTGCCGTCAGGGCTGTTGTCGTCGACCACGAGGACGTGTGCCTCGGGGACGGCCGACAGCACGGCGTCGATCAGGTCGTCGATGTTCTCGATCTCGTCGTAGGTCGGAACGACGATCAGTGTGCGTGGTGAAGCAGGCTCCATGCCGGCGATACCTCCGTGACTCTCCATTGGTGGATGGCGGCGTCGTCGTTCCACGCCACCAGTGGCTGTGAGCACCTCTGTCCGGCCTGGGGCACGGTCCGGGACAGGTCGTCTCGCAGGTAGACCGTGCGACCGCACATCACGCCCACGTCGCGGTACCGGTGGCGCAGCACGGCTCCGGGACCCTGGCGCTGCATCTGGTGGGTCGCGGGCGAGTTGCGAACGACCACCCAGGACGGCGCGTCCGGCCCCTTCAGCACGGCCGTGAGGTGCGTGAAGTGGTGGTCGAGCACGTGCGCGGGCAGGCTCCAGAGATAGGTGTACGGCGCCGAGAGGCCCGAGGACTGCACCATGGCACCGTCGCCGAGCAGGCTGAGCATGGTGTCGTCGGGCACCGAGGCGTTCTTGATGGCCGCACCGACCGTGACGCCGGACGCGGGAAGGCGCGCCGTCGTGCCGACGTACCACCCGAGGGCGCAGAGCGCCAGCACACCGGCCGCCGCCGCGCGGCCGGCCCAGGGCACGGACGCGAGCATCAGGCCGGCCATCAGCGCGGTCGGCACCACCAGCTGCAGCACGTAGTGGCTCCAGTAGCTGCCGCCGGCAATGATCGAGGCGACGTCGTACGCCGCAAGGACCAGCGTCGCGACGGCCAACGGGCCGGCGAACGGTCCCGTGGGCGCACGGCGCAGCAGGACCACGGCGACGAACCCGCAGATGACCAGCGGGGCGCCGGTGACGCCCCACATGTGCAGCATGTAGCTCAGGTGTGCCGTGCGTTGCCCGGAGGGCAGGTGCTGCATCGCCTCGGTGGCGCGCAGGCGGAACGGGTACATCGCGTAGAAGACACCCCACGGAGTGGTCCCGCGGGTCAGGGCAGCGCCCAGGATCACCACGAGACCGCCGCCGAACCCCGCCAGTGCCAGGACAGCCCGACGAGCCATGACCGCCACCGCGACCCGGCGCCGGACGGCGGCCGCGACCCCGAGGGCGACCCCGAATACGACGACGTCGGCCATGTTCTGCTTGACCATCAGCGCGGCTGCGCCGAGCACGCCCGCGACGACGGCTGCGACGTCGGGGCGTAGCCGCAGGCCGAAGGTGGGCTCCGCGTCGCCGACCACGGCGCGGATCGCGAACGCGACGCCGAAGGCGATCAACGGAGCAGCGATCAGCTCGCCGTTGACCATCACCGCGCCTCCGGTCGGCGTCACGAGCAGGGCAGCAGCCACCGCAGCGGCCCACGTCGCCGCGCGGCGCGACTCCTGGGCGGTGCCGGCCGTGCTCGCGGCAGCAACCGCGACCCCGATCACCGTCAGGGCCACCAGCAGGCAGCCCAGCAACCGCAGCGCCGTGAAGCCACCGAGGACGTCGGCCAGCCGGAAGAACCAGATCAGCAGCGGCGGCCGGTCCACCCAGTACGGCCCGTACAGGGAGCCACCGCCGGGATGCCAGTGCCGCGCGACCACGAGGAACCCACCCTCGTCCGGCGACATCGGGGCGCGCAGGTAGGGAACCCGCAGGAGGACCGCCAGCAAGGCGATCAGGACCGCCGGGTGGATCCGCAGCCGGCGGGTGCGCGGACGCGTCCCGGGAGCGGAGGGCGGAGGCTCGACCGGGACGGGTGCCGTCTCGGCGTGCGCCTGGGTGGTCACAGCCTCAAGGGTGCCCCGAAAGCGCTGAACGGAACCTGACGTGAGGTCAAGGGGAGGCGTCCGGGGCGTGTCAGGTTGGAGTCAGGTTCCATGTCCGAAAGTGGTCTCCTCGATCCCGTTCCCGGCCGGTGCCGCACCATCTGGCCGGATCCACGGAGTCGACCGACCAGGCTCGAGCATCCGGAACCGACGCACCGGAGGTTCGCCGGTCGGCTGCCGCCCCGCTGGCCACAGACGGCGGGGCGGCGGTGCGTCCGGGGTCGGATCGCCCGCCGCTGCTCCTCAACCGGTCGGCAGGGCCACCACGAAGCGGGCGCCGCCGCCGCCGGACTCCTGGACGCGGACGTTGCCGCCGAGGTCCTCGACGACCTTGCGCACGATGGCCAGGCCGAGCCCGGACCCGCCGCCGTCGCGGGCCCGCGACTCGTCGAGCCGCACGAATCGTTCGAAGACGCGTTCGCGGTCCTCCGGCGGGATCCCGTTGCCGTCGTCGTCGACGGTCAGCACCACCTCGCCGTCGTACTCCTGCAGGGAGACCGAGACCTCCTGCCGGGCGTGCCGCAGCGCGTTGCTGAGCAGGTTGCCGACGATCTGCCCCAGCAGCACCGGGTCGCCGACGACCTGGCCGGCACTCACCCCGGAGACGTCGACGCGAGGTCCGCCGTCCCGGCGCAGCCGTCGGGCCTGGGCGAGGACGAGGTCGTCGAGGTCGACGGGGCCCGCGGTGGCAGGGACACCGTCGTCGATCCGGGCCAGCAGGAGCAGGGCAGCCACCAGCTCCTCCATCCGCGACTCCTCCGCCAGGACGTCGCGGGCGAGCGAGTCCTGCCCGGTGCGGTCGGGGTAGTCGCGGGCCACCTCGGCGAGCTGGCGCAGCGTCGCCAGTGGCGAGCGCAGCTCGTGCGAGGCGTCGGAGACGAACTGTCGTTGCAACCGGCTGGTGGCGTCGATCCGGTCGAGCATCTCGTTCAGGGTGTGCGCCAGACGCGGGATCTCGTCGCTCCCGTCGGGTACGGCGAGCCGCCGGTTCAGGTGCGCGGCGGTGATGGTCGCGGCCTCCTCGCGCATCGACTCCACCGGCCGCAGCGCCCGGCCGACGGAGAGCCAGACCGCCATCGCCACCAGCGCGAGGCCGACCGGGACTGCGAAGCCGAGCAGCAGGGCCGACGCCTCGGTCGCGTGCTTCACCTGCTCGGTCGAGCGCCCCACCACGATCATCCCCGGGCCGGGATCGCTCCGGGCGGCCGCGACGACGTAGTGGTCGTCGAGCTTGCGGATCCTGACGTCCTTCTGCACCCCGGGCGAGTCCCGCAGGATCGCGTGGATGCGCGGGTGGTCCGTGGCGACGATCTGTCCCTGGGGACCGAGGATCTGGATGATCACGTCGCTCTTGCCGGTCAGCACGGCATCCCTGGGGTCGCCGCCACCGCGGAGCAGCGCCTGCACCTCCGCGATCTGCTGGTTCGCCGAGGTGACGAGCTGGTTCTCCATCGCCCGGCGCAGCGAGAGCAGGAAGAGCCCCGACCCGAGCAGGGCCACGAGCAGCGCGGCGAGCGTCGCCGCGAGGGTGACCCGGATCCGGACGTAGCTCAGCGGGCGCCAGCGCCGGTGGGGGCGCGAGGGCACGGTCACTCTCCGAGCCGGAGCCGGTACCCGGTGCCGCGCAGGGTCTCGATGTCGGCGCGGTCGAAGGGACGGTCGACCTTGCCGCGCAGCCGGGCGATGTAGACCTCCACGATGTTCGGGTCACCCTCGAACTCGTTGTCCCAGACGTTGGCCAGGATCTGCTGCTTCGTCACGACGTCGCCTGCCCGTCGCATCAGGAACTCCAGCAGCGACAGCTCCCGCGCGGTCAGCCGCACGCTCTGGCCCTGACGGGTCACGTCCTTGGTGGCGGGGTCGAGGACGAGGTCGCCCACGGAGATCTGCACGGGGCGCTCGACCACGCCTCGGCGCAGGAGCGAGCGCAGCCGCGCGAGCAGCACGTCGAAGCTGAACGGCTTGGTGACGTAGTCGTCCGCGCCGGTGTCGAGCGCCTCCACCTGGTCCCACTCGCCGTCCTTGGCGGTCAGCATCAGGATCGGCGTCCAGTTGCCCTCCTCGCGCAGGGTCTGGCACACCTTGTAGCCGTTGAGCACCGGGATCATGATGTCGAGCAGGATCACGTCGTAGGCGTTCTCCCGGGCGTACCACAGGGCCTCACCCCCGTCCGGCGCGATGTCGACCGCGAAGCCCTCGGCCTCCAGGCCCGCGCGCAGCGACGCCGCCAGCCGTTGTTCGTCCTCCACGACGAGCACCCTCATGAATGCCTCCTTCGCGCCCATGATGACCGGTGCGCGGCAGCGGCACGAGGAGCGGTGTCTCGCGACGTTCAGGTGGCTGTCAGCGCGGGACGTCACGGTTGACCCATGTGGGCCACCAGGATGCGTGCGCTCCTCGGGCACGAGCTGTTCAGCTTCCTCGTGGTCGGGGGCACCGGGTACGTCGTGGACGTCGCCCTGTTCAACGTGCTCCTCTCGACCCCGCCGTTCTCGGCGATCGACCCGTCGTACGCACGCGTCGTGGCGATGTGCGCCGCGATGGTGGTGACCTACACGGGCAACCGCTTCTGGACCTGGCGTGACTCGCAACGCCATGACCGTCGCACCGAGCTCGGGCTGTTCGTGCTGTTCAACGTCATCGGCCTGGTGATCTCGGTCGCGACGCTGGTGCTCTCCCACGACGTCCTGGGCCTGACCAGCCGCCTGGCCGACAACATCTCGGCCAACCTCGTCGGTCTCGGCCTCGCGACCGCCTTCCGCTTCTGGGCCTACCGCACCTTCGTCTTCGGCGCCCCGCCGCTGACCGTGCCCGACGAGTGGGTCCCCGAGGACCGCACCGCCGCCTGAGCGCCTCGGGAGCGATCTAGAGTCGGTGACGTGACCTCCACCCGCTCTCGCCGCCCGGGTCCCTCGGTGCGGACCCGTGTCGCCGAGTTCCGCGACGGGCGCCGGCTCGACCACGAGGACCGGGTGGCCACCGAGGAGCCCCTCGAGATCCGCGTAGAGTCGCCCGGGCTGCCGGCCCAGCGCGTGGCCGTGACGATGCGTACGCCGGGCCACGACTTCGAGCTCGCAGTCGGCTGGCTGGTGCACGAGCGGGTCATCCGGCCCGAGGACGTGAGTGCGGTGAAGTACTGCACCGACGAGTCGCTGAGCCCTCTGGAGGAGTTCAACGTCGTCACCGTCAGCCTCTCCGCTCCCCCGCTGGCGCTGCCCACCGCACGACTGGTCAACAGCGCCTGCGGCGTGTGCGGGACCGACTCGGTGCACGACGTGCTCGCCGAGATCGTCCCAGTCGCAGCGCCCGAGCTCTCCCTCGACGTCGTGCTCGGCCTGCCCGAGACGCTGCGCGAGCAGCAACCAGGCTTCGACCGGACCGGTGGGCTGCATGCGGCCGGGCTGTTCGACACCGACGGCCGCCCCGTCGTCGTGCGCGAGGACGTGGGCCGGCACAACGCTGTCGACAAGGTCGTCGGCTCGCGGATCCTGGCTGCCGAGCCGGTGCCCCCCGTGCTGGTGCTGAGCGGGCGGATCGGCTTCGAGCTCGTCCAGAAGGCGGTCGTGTCCGGCATCGGCGCCGTGGTCGCGGTCGGCGCTCCGACCTCCCTCGCCCGCTCGCTCGCGGAGAGCGCCGGGGTGGTGCTGGCCGGCTTCACCCGGCCCCACCGCTGCGTGGTGTACTCCGGCGCCGAGCACGTCACCTGACCCCGGCCCTTCGAGACGGTTGCTGCGCAACCTCCTCAGGGACCCGGGGTCACCTGACCCCGGCCCTTCGAGACGGTTGCTGCGCAACCTCCTCAGGGACCCGGGAAGCCTTCCGTGCACCCGACATCGGGTCCCTGAGGAGGGCCGTCAAGGCCCGTCTCGAAGGGCCCGATCGGGTGGTCTTTCGTCCCGGTTGTGACCAGGTCGGCGTGTGCCACCCGATTCTGTCGGCGTGCGCTCCTAGCGTGGGGTCATGCGCCTGCTGCACACCTCCGACTGGCACCTCGGCCGGTCGTTCCACGGTGAGGACCTCCTCGGCGCGCAGGCGACCTACCTCGACCACCTGATCGCGACCGTCGAGGCGCAGCAGGTCGACGTGGTCGTCGTCTCCGGCGACGTCTACGACCGCGCCCTGCCACCCGTCGACGCCGTGGCCCTGGCCGACGAGGCCTTCCACCGGCTGGCGTCCTCCCGCGCGCGTGTCGTGGTCACCAGCGGCAACCACGACTCGGCCCGCCGACTCGGCTTCAACAGCCGCCTGGTCGACCTCGCCGGCATCCATGTCCGCACCGACCCCGACCGCGTCGGTGACCCGGTGGTGATCGACGACGAGCACGGGCCCGTGGCGCTCTACGGCCTGCCCTTCCTCGAGCCCGACGTCCTCGTCCGTCGATGGGCCCTGACCTCGCGGTCACACCACGCGGCGCTGGCGCAGGCGATGCGACTGGTCCGTGCAGACCTCGAGCAGCGTCCCGGGACCCGATCGGTGGTGCTCGCCCACGCCTTCGTCGCGGGCGGCACCCCGAGCGAGAGCGAGCGCGACATCGCCGTGGGCGGGGTCTCCCAGGTGCCGGTCAGCCTGTTCGACGGCATCGACTACACCGCTCTCGGCCACCTGCACGGACGAGCCGCGCTGGCCGAGACGGTGCGGTACAGCGGCTCGCCGATCGCCTACTCCTTCTCCGAGGCGGGCCACCTGAAAGGATCGTGGCTGGTCGAGCTCGGCGCCCGGGGAGTCGAGTCCACGGCCTTCGTCGAGGCGCCGGTGCCACGCCCCCTGGCCTGCCTCGAGGGCACCCTGGAGAGCCTCCTCACCGATCCCGCGCTCGGTGCCGCGGAGTCCGCGTGGGTGCAGGCGACGCTGACCGACTCCACGCGTCCCGCCGCCGCGATGGAGCGGCTCCGGGCCCGGTTCCCTCACGCGCTGGCACTCCGCTTCGCGCCCGTGGGTGGCGAGCGCCGCTCGGTGCGGGTGTCCACGCAGGGCAAGTCGGCGTACGAGATCGCGCTCGGCTTCGTCGACCACGTCCGCGGTGCCCCGGCGACCGAGCCGGAGGCCGCGCTGCTCGGTGAGGCGCTGGCGTGCTGCCCCGACGACAAGGACCTCCTCCCCGAGATGCTCCAGGCGGGGGCGAGGTGAGGCTCCACCAGCTCTCGGCGGCGGCGTTCGGCCCGTTCGTCGACACCGTGAACGTCGATTTCGACGAGCTCTCCGCGAGTGGCCTGTTCCTGTTGACCGGTGACACGGGGGCGGGCAAGACCAGCGTGCTCGACGCCGTCTGCTTCGCGCTCTACGGCGAGGTGCCCGGTGACCGCCACACGGCCCGTCACCTGCGCTCCGACCAGGCCGACCCCGGCGCCGAGCCGCGCGTCAGCCTGGAGCTGAGCGTCGGCGCGCGGACGTTCCGGTTCACTCGTTCCCCTGCCTGGGACCGGCCCAAGAAGCGCGGCTCGGGCACCGTGCGCGTGCAGGCGCACGTGGTGGTCGAGGAGCTGCGCGGGGAGTCCTGGACGGCGCTGACGAACCGTCTCGACGAGGCGGGGCACCTCGTCACCAGCCTGCTCGGGATGACCTGCACGCAGTTCACCCAGGTGGCGATGCTGCCGCAGAACCGCTTCCAGGCCTTCCTGCGGGCGAGCTCCTCCGAACGGCAGGCCGTCCTGCAGCGCCTCTTCCGCACCGAGCGGTTCGAGGCCGTCGAGCGCTGGCTGGTGCAGCGCCGGCTCGGGCTGTGGCGAGAGAGCCAGGCACGCCACGAGGACGTCGCCGCGGTGCTCAACCGCTTCCAGGAGGCTGCCGCGACCGTCGCTCCCGACGAGTGGGACGCCCACGACCTCGGCGTCCCGGCGGACGACGGCTCGCTCCTCGCGTGGGCGACGGAGCGGCGCGATGCCGCGAGCGCTGCCGCGACCGAGAGCCAGGAGGCGCTGGCTGCGGCCGAGCAGACCCTCGCCGAGGCCCAGCAGTGCCTGGCCGACGCGCGCGCGCTGACCGAGCGCCGCGAGCGGGCGACGAAGGCCCGGCAGACGATGCGCGAGCTGACCGAGACGGCCGCCCACGAGGACGAGCTCACCCTGCGGCTCGCGGGTCATCGCCGGGCTCTCCCGGTGCTCCCGCTCCTGCGACGCGCCGGCGCGGCCACCACCGCGCTCGACGAGGCCGAGGAGGCCGCGGCCGCCCACGTCGCCGACCTGGCCGAGCGGCTCGCCCTGCCCGAGGACGAGATCGACTCCGCCGTGGCCCAGGACGCCTTGACGCGCGCGGCCGAGACCCGGGCCGTCGCGGAGTCCTGGCTGCCGCGGGAGCTCGAGCTCACCGCGGAGCGCTCACGCGTGGAATCCCTCGCCGTCGAGGTCGAAGGGCTCAGCACCACCCTGGCGGCCACCCGCACCCTGCTCGAGGAGCTGGTTCCCCGCCGGCGGGCCCTGACCCGGGATGCGGCCGCCCAGGCCCGTGTCGCCGCCACGCTGGGCGACCGCCTCGAGCGCGTCGAGCAGGTGGAGCGGGCGGCGGCAGCTGCCCTCGAGGCCCAGGAGCTCGGCCGCCAGCTCGCCGCCCAACGCCTCGAGCTGGCGAGCGCCAGCGCGCGCGTGCAGGACCTCCGCGAGGAGCACCTCGACCTCCGGGAGGCCCGCATCCAGGGGATGGCCGCGGAGCTCGCCACGGGGTTGGCCGTCGGCTGCTCGTGCCCGGTGTGCGGGAGCGCGGAGCACCCCTCTCCCGCCACCTCCTCGACCCGGATCACCCGTGACGACGAGGAGCGGGCTGCCGAGCGTCACGAGAGCGCCGCCTTCGAGCAGCAGGCGCTCCAGGAGTCCGTCGCCACGCTGGAGACCCAGCTCCACGGCGCCCTCGTCCGGAGCGAGGGCAACCGGCCGCCGTACTGGCTCGATCGGGTGAGCCAGGTGCGTGCGGCCGCCCAGGCTGCCACGGACGCGAGCGAGCGCGAGGTCGAGCTCCGGGCAGAGCTGACCGCGCTCGAGGCCAGCGAGCAGGAGGCCGCGGCCAGTCTGGCCGCCACGCAGGTCTCCCTGGCCAGCGGATCCTCGGCCCTGAAGCACGCGATGGTGCGGCGTGACGCCCTGGCCACGGAGCTCCAGTCGCTCCTGCGCGAGCACGAGCAGGAGTCGGTGGGAGAGCTCGTGGTCGACCAGGCCGCGTGCGTCCGCGCACTCACCACGGCGCGCGACGCCCTGCACCGGCTGGAGAAGGCGCGCACCGACCAGGCCGAAGCCGTGGCCGAGACCGTGACCGCAGCGCAGGAGGCCGGCTTCCGCACCCCGCGGCAGGCGATCGCCGCCCACCTCTCCGACGACGTCTGCTCGAGCCTGGAAGCCGAGCTCGACCGGCGGCAGGCTGCCCGTGCCGCGGCCGCGACCGTGCTGGCCGACCCGGCGGTGAAGGCCGCCCTGGACGCCCTGGTCCCCGACCTCGACCGGCTCGAGGTGCTCCTGGACGCCGCCGGCTCGCGACGTGACCACGCGCACGCCGCCCACCAGCAGGCGACGAGTCGCGCCGGGCGGCTCACGGTCCTGCTGGCCGAGCTCACCGAGGCCCTGCAGGTCTGGGAGCCCGTACGCCGGGACCACGCAGTCGCGGCCGGGCTCGCGGCTCTCGTCGAGGGCAAGAGCGGCGAGAACGCCTGGCGGATGCGACTCTCGGCGTACGTGCTCTCCGAGCGGCTGCGTCAGGTGGTCGCGGCCGCCAACGAGCGGCTGGGTGCGATGACCGACCAGCGCTACCTGCTCGAGCAGGTCGACGAGCGCGGCGCCGGTGAGCAGCGCGGTGGGCTCAGCCTGCGGGTGCGTGACCAGTGGAGCGGCAAGCAGCGCGACCCGGCCACCCTCTCCGGAGGCGAGACCTTCCTGGTCTCGCTGGCCCTGGCGCTCGGTCTGGCCGACACCGTCAGCCACGAGGCCGGTGGCACCCAGCTCGACACCCTGTTCATCGACGAGGGGTTCGGCGCCCTCGACGCCACCACGCTCGACGGGGTGATGGACACCCTCGACTCGCTGCGCGACGGCGGACGGGTCGTGGGACTGGTCAGCCACGTCCCGGAGCTGCGCAACCGGATCACCACCCAGCTCGAGGTCCGCAAGGGTCGCCGCGGCTCCACGATCGCCCTGAGCACCAGCCACTAGGGTCGCTGGTATGCCTGAACGCAGCATCGACGAGACCTTCCTGGCCTTGCCCCTCGAGCGGCTCGGGCAGGCCGCCCTGGGCCGGGCCCGCGACTTCGGCGTCACCCATGCCGACTTCCGGCTGGAACGGGTCCGCTACCAGTACTTCTCGGTCCGCGACGGTGCCCTCGAGGGCGCCCAGGACGCCGAGGACCTCGGTCTGGCCGTCCGGGTCGTCCTCGACGGCGCGTGGGGCTTCGCCTCGGGAGTCGCGCTGACCGAGTCCGAGGCCGTCGCGCTTGCCGAGACCGCGATCACGGTGGCCCGCGTGGCCGCGCAGATGACCAGTCGACCTGTCGAGCTGGCCCCCGAGCCGGTGCACGCCGGCGTCACCTGGGTCTCGTCGTACGACGTGGACCCGTTCGACGTACCTCTCGCCGAGAAGACGGGGCTCTTTACCGGCTGGACGCGCGAGCTGATGGCCGCCGACGGCATCGACCACGCCACGGGCGGGGTGCTCTCGGTCCACGAGAACAAGTACTACGCCGACCTCTCCGGCTCCTCGATCACCCAGCAACGGGTCCGGGTCGAGCCCTACCTCGAGGTCCACGCCAGCGACCCGGCGACGGGCGCGTTCGACGCCATGCGCACGATCGCCCCTCCCGTGGGCAAAGGATGGGAGGCCTTCAGCGACGGCGCGTTCGACTTCGACACCGAGCGCGAACGCCTCCCGGCCCTGCTCCGCGAGAAGCTCGCGGCCCCCAGCGTCGAGGCCGGTGACTACGACCTGGTGATCCACCCCTCGAACCTGTGGCTGGTCATCCACGAGTCCGTCGGCCACGCGACCGAGCTCGATCGGGCCCTGGGCTACGAAGCCAGCTACGCCGGCACCTCGTTCGCGACCTACGACAAGCTCAACACGCTGCAGTACGGCTCGCCGGTGATGAACGTGACCGGGGACCGCACCGTGGAGCACGGCCTGGCGACGATCGGGTACGACGACGAGGGCGTCGAGACGCAGTCCTGGGACATCGTGCGCGACGGAGTGTTCGTCGGCTACCAGCTCGACCGGGCGATGGCCCACACCTATGGCGCGGAGCTCAACGGCGGACGCTCCAACGGCTGCGCGTACGCCGACTCCCCGGGCCACATCCCCGTGCAGCGGATGGCCAACGTCTCCCTCCAGCCCGATCCGGAGGGGCCCGACCTCGAGGGGCTCGTCTCGCAGGTCGAGCGCGGAATCCTGGTCGTCGGCGACAAGTCCTGGTCGATCGACCAGCAGCGCTACAACTTCCAGTTCACCGCGCAGCGGTTCCACGCCATCGAGGACGGCGAGGTGCGCGGCCAGCTGCGCGACGTCGCCTACCAGGCCACCACGACCGACTTCTGGGGCTCCCTGGACGCCGTCGGCGGACCGCAGACCTGGGAGATGGGCGGCGCGATGAACTGCGGCAAGGCCCAGCCCGGGCAGTCCGCCCCGGTCAGCCATGGCTGTCCGGTCGCACTGTTCCGGGGCATCCGGGTCCTCAACACGACCGAGGAGGGCAGCGCATGACGACCGCCGCGCGACCGCAGCAGCTGGTCGAGGAGGCGTTGGAGTCCTCTCGTTCCGACCAGTGCGTCGCGATCGTCCACGACACCACGGGCGCCAACCTGCGCTGGGCCAACAACACCCTGACCACCAACGGCGTGATGCACAGCATCGATGTCACCGTGATCGCCTTCCAGGGCGCCGGCAACGCCTCGGTCAGCGGCACGGCGGCCTCCCCGCAGCAGGTCAGGGCGCTCGTCGAGGCGGCCGACCAGGCCGCGGCGATCGCCGATGCCGCGGAGGATCGCGCCGAGCTCCTCGGCGGCGACGCCGCCCCCGACTGGGACGACGCGCCCGTCGACACCTCGATCACGGTCTTCGACAGCTTCGCCGCCGACCTCGGGGAGGCCTTCGCGCAGGCCGATGCCGAAGAACGCATCCTGTACGGCTTCGTCAGCCACGAGATGAGCACCACCTACCTCGGCTCCTCGACCGGGCTCCGGCTCAGGCACGTGCAACCGACCGGTCATTACGGCTGCACCGCCAAGGACGCCGCCCTCACCGACAGCGCGTGGGTGGGCGGGGCGACCCGCGACTTCAGCGACGTCGACGCCACCCGGATGGCCGCCGACCTGACCACCCGGCTCGCGTGGGGCACCCGGCGCGTGCAGCTCCCAGCGGGCCGCTACGACACGGTGCTGCCGCCGAGCACCGTCGCCGACCTGCTGATCGACGCGTACTGGAGTGCGGGCGCACGCACCGCCGCCGACGGCCAGAGCGTCTTCTCCCGTCCCGGCGGCGGCACCCGGGTGGGCGAGGAGCTCGTCAGGCCGGGCGTGCACCTGTTCTCCGACCCGACGTACGCCGGGCTGGAGTGCGCGCCCTTCGTGATCGCGGGAGGCTCCTCGGCCAGCCGCAGCGTCTACGACAACGGTTTCCCGCTGGGGCGCACGGACTGGATCGCCGACGGCCGGCTCGCCGCCCTGCTGCAGACCCGCCACACGGCCGACCTCACCGGGCTGCCGACCACGCCCGCCATCGACAACCTCGTGCTCGCCGTCGACGGCGGCACCGGCACCGACCTGGACCTCGTGGCCGACATGGACGACGGGCTGCTGCTCACCTGCATGTGGTACATCCGCGACGTCGACCCCCAGACGATGCTGCTCACCGGCCTGACCCGTGACGGCGTCTACCGCGTCGAGGGCGGTGAGATCACCGGGGCGGTGAACAACTTCCGCTACAACGAGAGCCCGATCGAGGTGCTCCGACGCTTCACCCACGCGGGCGAGACCGTCCAGAGCTTCTCCCGGGAGTGGGGCGAGGACCAGTTCTCCCGCACCGCCACACCGGCCCTGCGCGTGCCCGACTTCAACATGAGCAGCGTCAGCCAGGCCCTCTGAGACACCGGCGAGCGGGGTATCCGTGCACGCCGGAACACGGCGAGCGGGGCATTCGTGCACACGCCCGGTCTCCCCTCCGTGCACCGATCCCCCGCTCACCCCTCTGGCGCGTACACCGATCCCCCGCTCACCGGTGTTTGAAAGGTGGACCGGTACGAATGTCACCGCCGGGTCAGCACGCAACTCCCTGCCCTTCGGTGCGGCTGATTCCTAGCGTTGTCGGCATGACCCAGACACAGCACATCGCGACTCAAGACACCTGCTCGGGCCGCCGCGGCGACGACCGCACCCTCGCCCTGCTCACGACCGGCATCGCCGGCCTTGCCTACCTCGCCTGGCGTGCGGGAGGCCTCCACCTGACCGTGAAGAGCGGCAACGGCAGCTACGAGGTCGGTCTGGTCAGCGTGCTGGTGACCGCCGCCGTCGTCTCGGTGGCCGGGCTCGGGCTGCTCCGCTTCCTGGAGCGGCGTGATCCCCGCGGCCTGCAGGCGTGGACCGCGCTCGCCTGCTTCGTGCTCGTCATCTCCTCCGTCGGGCCGCTCGGCGCCACGGACCTGTCCTCCGGCCTGGCCCTGCTCAGCCTGCACCTCGTCGTCGGCACCACCCTGGTCGTGGGAGCACGGCGGACGCACCGTCACGGCGTAGCGTGAGCGCCGTGTGGCGGAGGGCTGACGCGCTGTGGCAGCGCAACATCTCCGTCCTGGTGTGGACGCTGCCGCTGCTGCTCGGACCGCTGCTCACCCTCCACCACGGTTGGCGCGGGGTGCTCGACCTGGCGCTGATCCTCGTCATCGCGGGGTGCGCCGTGGTCGTCGGCCTGCTCGCCTCACCCCGCGGCGAGGACCTGCGCCCCTACCTCGCCTTCACCACCCTGGTCGCCGCCTGCTTCGCCGGGGCCACCGTCGGCAACGTGCAGTGGCTGGGCACCTGGATCCTGGTCGCCAACGCGACGCCGGTCGTCCTCCGCGGGAGGTGGCTCGCCGTGGTCGGGGCCACGGTGGTCGGGGTGTCGGCCTGGGCCGCCTGGCAGGTCCACCCGCAGGAGGGGTCGCGGGTGTGGACCGAGGCCTTCGTGGTGCTGCTGACACTGCTGGCCAGCACCGCGTTCACCCGGCTGCTGGAGACCGTGGCCGAGCTGCGTCGCACGCGCGCCGAGCTGGCCCGCGTTGCGGTCGCCGAGGAACGCGAGCGCTTCTCCCGCGACCTGCACGACCTCCTCGGCCACACGTTGTCGGTGATGGTGGTCAAGGCCCAGGCCGTACGCCGGCTGGCGGCGACCGACCCCGAGGCCGCGGCCCAGCACGCCGCGGACATCGAGCGGGTCGGGCGCACCGCCCTGCTCGACGTACGTCAGGCCGTGGACGCGATGCGTGCCCCCAGCCTGCCCGAGGAGCTGGCCGGTGCCCGCGACGCCCTCGAGGCCGCCGGGATCCGGGTGAGCATCGAGACGGGAGCGGCCGACCTCCCCGAGGACAGTGGCAGCGTGCTGGCGTGGGCGCTGCGCGAGGGCGTCACCAACGTGCTGCGGCACTCCGGAGCCAACGCCTGTCGCATCGAGCTCACCGACCGCGGCGACCACACCGAGCTCACGATCACCGACGACGGTGTGGGCGCCCCGACCCGGCCGCCCGCCGGATCGGTCGCCAGGGCCGGCGGGCTCGACGGCCTGCGCGACCGCGTGCGCGCGGCTGGCGGCTCTCTCGACGCCGGATCCGCCACCGACGGGTACCGGCTGGTCGCCAGCGTCCCCGCTCGCCTCGGAGCGCCGCGGTGATCCGCATCCTGCTGGCCGAGGACCAGGCGATGATGCGCGGCGCGCTGTCGGTCCTTCTAGGTCTCGAACCCGACCTCGAGGTGGTGGCAGAGGTCTCCGACGGCGCCGACATCGTGCCCACTGCGCTGCGGGAGCGGCCGGACGTCGCGCTGCTGGACATCGAGATGCCCCACGTCTCCGGGCTCGATGCCGCCGAGGAGCTCTCGAGCGCGCTGCCCGAGTGCCGCGTGGTCATCGTCACCACGTTCGGGCGGCCCGGGTACCTGCAGCGCGCGATGGCCAGCGGTGTCCGAGGATTCCTGGTCAAGGACCAGCCGGCCGAGGGGCTCGCCGACTCGATCCGCCGCGTCGCGTCCGGCGCCACCGTGATCGATCCCGAGCTCGCCGGCTCGGCGTTGCGTGCGGTCACGAACCCGCTGACCGCACGCGAACGCGACGTGCTCGCGTCGGCGGAGGGTGGCTCGACCATCGCCGACATCGCCGCACGGCTCTTCCTCAGCGAGAGCACGGTGCGCAACTACCTCTCGGCCGCCATCGGCAAGACCGGCACGCGCAACAAGACCGAGGCAGCCCTCGTCGCCCGCGATCGTGGGTGGCTCTAGGGCCCCTGCGGGTAGGGCTCGCGGGTGTAGACGAACGTCGCGCACTCCAGGTGGTCGATCGAGCCGTCGTCACGGCGTACGACGTGCAGCGTCTCGCCCGCGTGGTAGCCGGCCGTCCCGATGACGTGATCGCCCACCTGGGTGAAGGTCTCCGCGATCGCCGACTCGGACAGGTCGCGCCACTCGAGGCGTTCGTTGGTCCAGCGCACCTCGTAGGCCGTGTTGCCCCAGTGCCAGTAGCCGAGCAGCTCGCCCGCCCACTGCGGGACGGCCTCCGACGGCACCCACGGCTCGACGGCACCGGGCGTGTGGTCGCCGAGGAGCGCCAGCGCCAGCTCCGCACCGTTGAAGCCGGTCGTGCCGTTGGTCAGTGCGACCACTCCGTCGCCGCTCAGCGGGTCCACGAAGAGCGTGGCCTGGAAGCCGGGCATCGAGCCCGTGTGACCCGCGAGCGCCCCACCTGACCAGGCGACCAGCCGCAGGCCGAGGCCGTAGTCGGGGGCGGGCGGGACCGCGCCGCGCATCTCCCGCAGGGTCTCCGCGGACAGCACCCCCGGCCGGCCGAGGGCGAGGAAGGCGGCGTACCGCGCCAGGTCCTCGATCGTGCTCCACAGCTGCCCGGCCGGTGCCATCGCACCGCTGTCGTGCGCCGGCTCGGGGGTCAACGTGCCGGCCAGGTGGTGGACGCTGAAGCCCTGCTCGTGCGGCTGCTCGGGGAGGTACGACGTGCGCCGCATGCCGAGCGGGTCCAGGATCCGCGACTGCACGAGCGTCATCCACGGCTCAGCGCGCAGGCGGGAGACCGCTTCGCCGAGCAGCGCGAAACCCAGGTTGCTGTAGTGGTAGCGCTCCCCCGGCGCGAACACCGCACCCGACCCGTCGTTGGCGGCCAGCAGCTGCTCGATCGGAACTCCCGGTGAGCGCTCCCACCAGGTCCCCACGGGCTCGCTCTGCATCCCCGACACGTGGGCCAGGAGCGAGCGGATCGTGGCCGACCCGTATCCCGTCTCCGGGACGTGTTCGGCGATCGGGTCGTCGAGGTCGAGCAACCCGTCGTCGCGGCACTGCATCACCAGCACGGCGGTGAGGGTCTTGGTGATCGAGCCGATCCGGTACTGGGTGTCGATCGTGGTCGGAGCTCCGGCGTGACCCGACCAGGACAGCGTGCCCGCCTCCAGCACCCCGACGACGAGCGAGGGCAGCCTCCGGTCGGCCTGGTACCGGTTGATGACCGCCTGGAGGTGCTTCGCCCTTCGAGACGGTTGCTGCCCAACCTCCTCAGGGACCCTTCGAGACGGTTGCTGCGCAACCTCCTCAGGGACCCGGCGTCCCTCTGTCACTCGAACGCTTCGATGGGCGGGCAGGCACAGAACAGGTTGCGGTCGCCGTAGGCCTGGTCGATGCGACCGACCGGTGGCCAGTACTTGTCGGGGTCGAAGCCGGTCGGGAAGACGGCCGTCTGGACGTCGTACCCGAGGGCGCCGGTCAGCGACTGCGCGGTGTGCGGAGCTCCGCGCAGCGGGTTGGTCGCCGCGTCCCACTCCCCCGACGCGACCTGGTCGATCTCGCGACGGATCGCGATCATCGCCTCGCAGAACCGGTCGAGCTCCGCGAGGTCCTCGCTCTCCGTGGGCTCGACCATGAAGGTACCGGCCACCGGGAACGACATCGTGGGCGCGTGGAACCCGTAGTCCACCAGGCGCTTGGCGACGTCCTCCACGGTGACTCCGGTCTCCTTCGAGAGCGTGCGCAGGTCGAGGATGCACTCGTGGGCCACGCGGTCGTGGTGTCCGCGGTAGAGCACGGGGAAGTGCTCCCCCAGCCGCTCGGCGACGTAGTTCGCCGCGAGCACGGCCACGGCCGTGGCGTGGGTCAGGCCCGCGCCACCCATCATCCGCACGTACGCCCACGAGATCGGCAGGATGCCGGCCGAACCGTACGGCGCCGCACTGATCGGCCCGATGCCCTCGCGGCGCTCGGGGTCGGGGTGGGCGGGGTGGCTGGGGAGGTACGGCGCCAGGTGCTCGCGCACGCCGACCGGGCCGACGCCGGGGCCGCCACCGCCGTGGGGGATGCAGAACGTCTTGTGCAGGTTGAGGTGCGAGACGTCGCCACCGAACTCACCGGGCTTGGCGTAGCCGAGCAGCGCGTTGAGGTTCGCCCCGTCGACGTAGACCTGGCCGCCGTGGGCGTGCACCACCTCGCACAGCTCGGAGATGCTGTCCTCGTAGGCGCCGTGGGTCGAGGGGTAGGTGACCATGATCGCCGCGAGGTCCTCGCTGTGCTCCTCGCACTGGCGCCGCAGGTCGTCCATGTCGACCGACCCGTCGTCGGCCGACTTCACCACGACGACCTGCATCCCGGCCATCACGGCCGAGGCCGCGTTGGTGCCGTGGGCCGAGGAGGGGATCAGGCAGACCCGGCGCTCCCCGTCACCCTGGGCGCGGTGGTAGCCGCGGATGGCCAGCAGCCCGGCGAGCTCGCCCTGCGATCCCGCGTTCGGCTGGATCGAGACCTGGGCGTAGCCGGTCACCGAGGCCAGCCACGACTCCAGCTGCTCGATCAGGACGGCGTAGCCCTCGGCGTCCTCGGCCGGCACGAACGGGTGCAGGTCGGCGAAGCCGGGAAGGCTCACCGGCTCCATCTCGGTGGTGGCGTTGAGCTTCATCGTGCAGGACCCGAGCGGGATCATCCCGCGGTCGAGGGCGTAGTCACGCGCGGAGAGCCGGCGCAGGTAGCGCAGCATCGCGGTCTCGGAGCGGTGGCTGTTGAAGACCTCGTGGGTCATGAAGTCCGTCCCGCGCGCGAGGTCGGCCGGGATGACCGCCACGGGACGGGACTCGCCGGTCTGCCCCGTCACGCCGAACGCGCCCAGGACCGCGTCGAGGACCTCGACGTCGGTGACCTCGTTGGTGCTCATCCCCACGTGGTCCTCGTCGACCTGACGCAGGTGCACTCCCGCCGTCCGTGCGCTCGCGACGACCTCGGCCGCCCGGCCGGGGACACGCGCCAGCACGGTGTCGAAGAAGGAGTCGTGCACGACCTCGACCCCGCCCTCGCGCAGCGCGTCGGCCAGGGCGACGGCCTGCAGGTGCAGGGAGCGCGCGATGGACCGCAGGCCGTCGGGTCCGTGGTAGACGGCGTACATCGAGGCGACCACCGCCAGCAGCACCTGGGCGGTGCAGATGTTGGACGTCGCCCGGTCACGACGGATGTGCTGCTCCCGGGTCTGCAGGGAGAGCCGGTACGCCGGACGACCGGCCGAGTCGACCGAGACCCCGACCAGCCGGCCGGGCAGGTGACGCTCGAGACCCTCGCGCACGGACATGTACCCCGCGTGCGGGCCGCCGTAGAACAGCGGGACGCCGAAGCGCTGGCTGGACCCGACGACGACGTCGGCCCCCATCTCCCCCGGCGCCTCGAGCATCGTCAGGGCCAGCAGGTCGGCGGCGACGACGGCGAGCGCACCGCGCTCGTGCACGGCCTCGATCACCGGGCGCGGGTCGAGGACCCGGCCGGACGCGCCGGGGTACTGCACCAGCACGCCGGAGACCTCGGCCAGGTCTGCCGGGAGCCCGTCGGTCAGGTCGGCGACGAGCACCTCGATCCCCATGGCCTCGGCGCGGGTGCGCACCACCGCGATCGTCTGCGGCAGTGCGTCGGCGTCGACGACGAACGGCCCGGACGCTTTCCGGTTGGCGCGGCGTACCAGTGTCATCGCCTCGGCCGCCGCGGTGCCCTCGTCGAGGAGGGACGCATTGGCCGTCTTCACGCCGGTGAGGTCGGCGACCATCGTCTGGAAGTTCAGCAGCGCCTCGAGCCGGCCCTGGCTGATCTCGGGCTGGTACGGCGTGTAGGCGGTGTACCAGGAGGGGTCCTCCAGGACGTTGCGCCGGATCACCGGAGGGGTGACGGTGCCGTGGTAACCCAGGCCGATCATCGGCACCAGCGGGTTGTTGCGCGCGGCCAGCTCGCGGAGCTCGACCGCGGTGGCCCACTCGGTGGCCGCAGGGGGGAGGTCCAGGGACTCGCTGCGGATCCGGCCGGGCACGGCGTCGTCCATCAGCGCCTCGAGGCTGCTCAGGGTCAGCGCCTTGAGCATCTCGGCGACCTGCGGCTCGTCCGGGCCGACGTGCCGCTCGACGAACGGGCGACCCGCGGTGAGGTCGGCCAGACGGGTGTCGTGGCGGATGTCTTGGTCTGACAACTGGACTCCTGGTCGTGAGGCGTACCGATGGCCGAGATGCGTCGGTGAGCGCCTCCCCTCAGTCGGAACCGGAGCTCCTCCTGAGTGCCAGCCTGCGCGGTCCGGAAGCCTGAGAGGTTGATGGGAGGTGTTGCCCCTTCGGCGCCCCGGACGTCGTCCGGGGACTCTCCCACGCAGGGTTTGCCAGCCCCACAAAAGTACCAGCCCCGCCCTCCGCCATCGCGGAGCCGGGGCCGGTCGGTGCAGCAGGTGCAGCAGGTGCAGCTGGGGGGGTCAGCCGGCGGCGCGGGCCTTGCGACGCTGGGCCAGCTCGTCGCTGGAGTTCTCGGTGGTCTCCTCCTCGGCGGCGGTGCGCTCGGAGGGCAGGTCGGCCAGCGACCCCTCGATCTCGCGCCAGACGCCTCCGATGGCGATGCCGAAGACACCCTGGCCGCCCTGCAGCAGGTCGATGACCTCGTCGTTGCTGGTGCACTCGTAGACCGTGGCCCCGTCGCTCATCAACGTCACGCGGGTCAGGTCGTCGGTGCCGCGGGCACGCAGGTGGGCCACGGCGGTGCGGATCTGCTGCAGCGAGATGCCGGCGTCGAGCAGCCGCTTGATCACCTTGAGCAGCAGGATGTCGCGGAAGCTGTAGAGGCGCTGGGTTCCCGAGCCGGTGGCGCCGCGCACCGTGGGCTCGACGAGACCGGTGCGGGCCCAGTAGTCGAGCTGGCGGTAGGTGATGCCCGCGGCGTTGCAGGCCGTCGGTCCGCGGTAGCCGAGGTCGGCATCGAGGGTGGAGACGTCGTCGTCGAAGAGCAGACCCTGCTCATCGGCATGGAGCGCCGCATCGAGTGCTGCCTGCTCGGCCTGCTGGTCGCGGCCGGCCGTGCTGTTGGCACCGCCGCCGTCGCCTGCGCTGCTGCTCACTGCTACCTCCGGGGGTCTCGATCGCTTGAGCGTAACCCCGGGGAAGGGCGATCGGGGTTCTCTTGCCGGAGAAATCCCAGTCGTGGAGTTACAGCGAAGACACGACCGAACGTAAACCCCCGCTTGAGGGTTGGTCAAAGACGCTCGCGGCGTGTCGGCAAACCTTCAAGTTCAACTTGAGGTTCACCCCCAGGTCCAGCGCTGGGCTCAGCCCTGCCCGGGATCCTGACCCGCGTCGAAGTCCTCGGGTGAGACGTGGTCGAGGAACTCGCGGAACTTCTCCACCTCGTCCTCCTGCTCGTCGGGTACGACGATGCCGGCGTTGTCGAGCAGCTCCTCGGCGCACACGATCCGCGAACCGGTCCGCAGCGCCAGCGCGATCGAGTCCGAGGGACGCGCGCTGACCTCCACCCCCGAGGCGAGCACGAGCTGGGCGTAGAAGATGTCGTCGCGCATCTCGGTGATCCGGATCTCGGCGACCTCGTTGCCGGTCGCCTCCAGGACGTCGCGCAGCAGGTCGTGGGTCAGCGGCCGGGGCGGCACCACGCCCTGCTGGGCGAAAGCGATGGCCGTGGCCTCGACGGCGCCGATCCAGATCGGCAGGTAGCGCTCCCCCATGGCCTCGCGCAGCAGCACGATCGGCTGGTTCGAAGGCATCTCCACCCGGACTCCGACGACCTCGACCTCGCGCATGCTCGCGAGCCTACTCGCCGTACCTGCGGGCCACAGCGTCCGCGAGGTCGGCCACCGAGGTCCGCATCCGGTCGGGCGGCTCGATCGGCTCGTCGAGCTGCAGACCCATGAACGTGGCCTCGATCAACCGGGCAGCGCGCGGTGCCTCGCGCGGGTCCATCCCCGAGGCGACGAGGTGGTCGGCGAGCGCCGAGAGCCAGATGTCGTTGGCCTCGCTCATCAGCGAGGCGAACGGCTCCTCCCCGAGCACGCCGAGCGCACACGCCTCCACGTAGAGCCGTTGGCACCGCGCCAGCGCCGGGGTGCTGCACGCGCGCCACAGGTCGAGCACGGCCCGGCGCAGGTCGGCGCTGGGCGCGAGCGCGCGAATGGCGGTCAGCGAGCGCTGGTTGGAGACGCCCAGCACCGTGACGACGAGATCGTCCTTGCTCGCGAAGTGGTAGAGCAGCATCCGGTCGCTGGTGCCCAGCGCGGCCGCCAGGGGGCGCAGGCTGAGCCCGATCAGCCCGTGCTCGAGCACGTAGTCCGTGGCGCCCTGCGCGAGCTCCTCGCGGCGCTCCCCCATGGCTGCTCCTGGTGGGTCGGGGATGTGTAGCGAGTGCTACAGTAGCGCGTAGCACTCGCTACGCACACCGGTCAGGAAGGCGCGTCATGGGTCTCGCGCTGGGGTTGCTCCTCGTCGCCATCACCACGGAGGTGGCGGCCACCGCTGCCCTCCCCCGCACCGAGAGCTTCCACGACCCGCTGTGGACGGCGCTGGTGCTCAGCGGCTACGCGGTGTCCATCTGGCTGCTGGCGATCATCGTCCGGCACATCCCGGTCTCGGTGACCTACGCGATCTGGGCCGGCCTCGGCACCGCCGCCATCGCCGTGGTCGGCGTGGTGGCCCTCGGCGACCACATGGACTGGATCAAGGCCGGCGCCATCGTCATGATCGTCCTGGGCGTGGTCGTGCTCAACCTGCACGGCGTGCACGGGAGCTGATCGTCCGCAGCAGCCTCAGCGCAACGTGCGCAGGCCCGACTTCACCAGGGCGGCGTGCATCCGGACCGAGAGGACGGCGAGCTCGTCCATCGTCTGCGCCGCCCGCCCCTCGGCGCCGTCCTCGCGGCTGCGGCGGATCGGGGTGAGCACCTGCTCCACGAGCCCGACCTCGCGGTCGGCGGAGGTCTTGAAGGCGCGCAGGTGGCGTGGCTCGAGCCCGTAGGCGGAGAGCTCACCGGCGACCTTGGCGATCACCAGGGCGTCGGCGTCGAAGTGCTTGGAGCCGGAGCGCGTGCGGACCAGGCCGTAGTTCTCCAGCTGCTCGAGCAGCTCCTCGGTGATCTCGGCGGTCTTGACGAGCTCGCGCCGGGAGATGCGTACGTCGGAGGAGCTGGACAGGATCGACTCGACACCGGGGGCCGGGTTCGTGAGCAGTCCCGCCGGGATGCTCGGGGATCCGCTCGGCGCCGGCGGCTCGAGGCCGCGCTCGAGAGCGTCGAGGTGCTCCTTGATCACGCGCAGGGGCAGGTAGTGCTCGCGCTGGGCACGGATGATGTAGCGCAGCTTCTCCATGTCCTCCACGGAGTACTTGCGATAGCCAGAGGGCGTGCGCTCCGGCTCGACCAGGCCCTCGTTCTCGAGGTGGCGGATCTTCGACTCCTTGATGTCGACGTCCGGGAACTCCGCCTTGAGGTCGGCGACCGCCTGCCCGATCGTGATCCGCCCGAGCTTCTGGCCGGTCCTGGCCGCCTGCGCCACCACTCAGCTGGCCTTCGCGTCGCTGGCGAAGAAGATCAGCCGGAACTTGCCGATGCGCACCTCGTCACCGTTCTGCAGCTCCGCATCGTCGACCCGGTCGCCGTTGACGTAGGTGCCGTTGAGGCTGCCGACGTCGTGGACCCGGAAGCTGCCGTCCTGCCGGCGGAACTCGACGTGCCGGCGGGAGACGGTGATGTCGTCGAGGAAGATGTCGCTCTCGGGATGTCGACCCACCGTGGACAGGTCGGTGTCGAGCAGGTAGCGGCTGCCCGCCCCCGGCCCGCGCTGCACCACCAGCAGGGCGCTGCCACCCGGGAGCGCGTCGACCGCGGCGGCGTCGGCGGGTGCGAGCGAGGCCCGCTCGTCGGCGTCGGCGGCGGCCTGGCCACCGAAGGTGATGGTGGCGGTGGTGTCCGCGGGCGTCGCCTCGGACGAGGCCGTCAGCGGCGAACCGCACTGCGAGCAGAACTTCGCGTTGTCAGCGTTCTGGCTCCCGCACTGCGAGCAGTAGGGCATGTCGTCGATCCCGTCAGTCGTCGTCAGCCAACCCTGAACCGAAGGTGAAGGGTCAGGGTTCTGGGCGCCCAACCTATCAGCGGGTCCCCACCGCTGTGATGACCCTCGGGTGTCGCCGGTGCGTCCTCGAGATGACCGTCGTGACGAGTGGTTCGCCGGCCGGTCTGCGACGGGGCCGGGAGTCAGCTCTCGGTGGTCGTCCGGTAGGTCGCTGCGTCCATCAGGTCGGCCGCGCCGCTGTTGTCCGCGACGACCTCGAAGAGCCAGCCCTCGCCGTAGGGGTCGCTGTTGACCAGCTCGGGAGTGGCGTCGAGCGCCTCGTTGCGTGCCACGATCTCCCCACCCACCGGGGCGTAGACCTCGCTGACCGACTTCGTGGACTCCAGCTCGCCGACGACGGCACCGGCAGTGACCTTCTCGCCGACCTCCGGGAGCTGGACGAAGACGATGTCGCCCAGCGCGTCCTGCGCGAAGTCGGTGATACCGACCCGCACCGACCCGTCGGCCTGACCGGGCTCACGCAGCCACTCGTGCTCTGCGGTGTACTTCAGGTCCTCGGGAAACACGCTGCTCCTACTCGTTGCCGGTCCGCGCTCACGTTACTGCGCGGGGACGGGCACGGCCCAGCGGGGCCGGGTCGGGGCCCGGGTCGCGTCGATCTTCACCAGCTTCTCCTTGGCCACGTCGACCGACCCGCCGTCGAGCTGCACGTCGTCGGTGAAGCCCCCCTGGAAGCTGAGCGCCCCGGCCAGGGTGTCGGCGTTGCCGATGGCGTCGATGACGTACGGCGGCTTGAGCAGCGTGCCGTCGACGCGGACGCCCTGAGGATCGTCGTCGAAGGAGGTCTGGGCGACGACCCGGACCCGGTCGTTGATCTCCATGGCCTCGACACCGGCGTTGCGCAGCTCCTCGATGCCGTCGAGCAGGTGGGTGAGGCTGAAGCCGCCCTTGGGGTCCTGGACGGTCACCCTGATGCCGGGCCCGGTCGCGGGGACGGTGCCGGCGAGCACGGAGAGCGTGGAGAGCTCGCGCTTGGCCTGCGTGAGCGCCGCCGTGCGGCGCTGGGTCCGGCTGTTCAGCTGGTCGCGGGTCTGCTGGAGGTCGGCGATGTCGCGCTCGGCCTTGCGGCTGGCCACCTGCAACCCGTCGAGCGCCTGGATCAGCTGGTCCTGCCGGAGGCCGGCGTAGGCGTCGCCCCGGTCACTGATGCGCACCTGGGTCACCGCCGCGAACGCCAGGACCCCCACGAGCACCGCCACCACGGCCTGGCCCCGTGACGGTCGCACCAGGGAGTGCCGCAGGCGCTCGAGGCCACTGGGTGGGGACGCGTTGCTCATCAGCTGCTCGTGGTGGCGTTCGACGTCGTCATGCGTGGAAGAGGTGACGGCGGATGGCGGCCACGTTGGAGAAGATCCGGATCCCGAGGACCACGACCACGCCGGTGGAGAGCTGGGCGCCGACGCCGAGCTTGTCGCCGAGGAAGACGATCAGTCCCGCGACCAGCACGTTGCTGATGAAGGAGACCACGAAGACCTTGTCGTCGAAGATCCCGTCGAGGAATGCTCGGAACGCCCCGAAGACGGCGTCGAGGGCGGCGACGACGGCGATCGGCAGGTAGGCCTCGAGACCCAGCGGCACGTCGGGCTTGAGCACGATCCCGAGCACCACCCCGATGATCAGGCCGATGATCGCGATCATTGAGCTCCTCCCGCGGTGGGGCTGGTGACGTAGCGCAGCGAGACCGCGGCAGCGGGAAGTCGCAGGCTGCTCGCGGGCGTGATGTTCAGCCGGAGCCCCACGTCACGCTGCAGGTCCAACCATGCCTGACCGCTGGCGGTTTCCGCGAAACGCGCGGGCAGCGTGTCCTTGTTGCCGATCACCGTGAGGACGTACGGCGGGCTCAGCGATCGGGCGTTGACCGTGACGGCGCCCCCGGCCGTGCGGATGGTGCTCAGGTTGGTCAGTCGCTGGCCGTTGATCGCGATCGCCTCGGCACCGGCTTCCCAGAACCCGTTGACCAGCTTCTGCAGGTCGGTGTCGAGCACCTGGTTGCGGGCCGTGTGGGCGCCGGGTGCGTCGGCGGCCACGACGCGGACCCCGGGTCCGGTGACCGCGCTCGCCCCGGTGAGCGCACCGAAGCGGCGCAGCTGGCTCAGCACGCCCTGGGCAGTCCGGTCGCCGGCGAGCTGCTGGTTCTGCAGGCGGGTGGCGTCGCGGCGCAGACCGGCGACCTCCGCTCGATCCCGGTCCAGCTGCTGGCGGGCGTCCAGCACCTGGTGGGCCAGGTCGCGGCGCTCACGCTCGTCGCTGACGGCGTTGCGGGAGGTCTGCGCGGCAGCAGTGACGACCAGCACGGCGAAGACGGCCAGCACGACCCCGCCGAAGACACCGATGCGCCGCGGGCCGGACCCCTCCCCTGCGCGGTCTCCCCCGTCCTCGCGCGCCTTCTTCTCGGCCACCTTCCTGGCCGAGACGAACGCGTAGTCCTCGTCGATCGCGTGCGAGCTGAGGTACTCCAGCAGTCCCGTCGTGGCCGAGGCGGGACGTTCGGGGAGGGGGTCGAGGCGTTCGTCGCTGGACATCTCAGTGGTCCGTCAGGGTGCCGTCGGGGAGCTGGGGCGCCCGGCGCTCGGTGTCGGCCATCAGCGTGCGGACCTGCCAGGCGTAGAGCAGGCCCGCCCACCAGTACAGGCCGATCCCCCAGATCGCGAACGCCCAGCCGATCACCTTGGCAGTCGTGGCCACCGAGCCGTCACTGTCGCCGAGGAACAGCAACGGGAAGGCGTAGAGCAGCGCCGCGGTCGCGGTCTTGCCGAGGTAGTGCACCGGCAGCGCGGAGTAGCCACGCGTGCGGAGGAACGGCACCAGGATCCAGAGGAAGGCGTCGCGCAGGGGCAGCAGGATCGCCACCCACCAGGGGATGATGTCGCGGTACAGCAGGCCGACGACGGCCGCGAGGATGTAGAGCCGGTCCGCCACCGGGTCGAGGATCTCGCCCAGCTTCGACATCTGGTTCAGGCGTCGAGCCAGGTAGCCGTCGAGCCAGTCGGAGAAGCCCGAGAGCATCAGGACCACGAGGGCCCACACGTCGGCTTCGGGCCCGATCACGAGCCACAGGAAGAGGGGTACGCCGGCCAGCCGGACCATGCTGATGATGTTGGGGAGGGTCCACACCGCAGAGGTGCGCGCCCCACTGGGCTGCCGGGCCACCGATGCGCCTCCTGACAAGTTCGTCGGAGGTCACCCTAACGGCGGGCGGTTCAGCTCAGGCAGCAGCCACACCGCGGGCAGTGACGGCGCTCGGTGGTGCCGATCTCCTGCCCGCAACCGCACACGATCAGGGTGGTCACCCCGGAACCGCTCGCGGCGCTCCGCCCGTACAAGGCGGCTTCTGTCGCAATCATGGAAAACTCCTTCGTCCTGCCTCCATGAGACGCCTTGCCCCAATTGTTCTGACGCAGGAAACGCCGAAATAGTCCGAAATGACTATGGATATTGACTCGGAGTGGCCATAGGGGGCAATGGGTGGAATAGCCCAGTACGCCCGATTTACTACGAGCGCGCCCCGGCGTGGCCGGCCAGGCACACCCAGCGGCCGTCACGGCGGATCCAGACCTGGGTCATCGGCATCCGGTACTCCCGCGCACCGTGGCCGTTGTCGATCGTGTCGACCACGGTGCAGCGCAGCACGGCGGTCTGCTCGTGGGCGACCACCTGGATGTCGGTGAGCTGCTGCTCGGACCAGCCGTTGCTGGCCTCGACGTAGGAGGCGACGTAGGACTCCCGGTCGTAGCGTTCTCCGGCGTGGGAGACCCATCGGAAGTCCGAGTGCAGCAGGTCCCGGAGTCGTGCGGCGTCGCCGGCGGCGAGCGCCTGCGCGCGCTCTTCAGCGGCGCGGATCACCTCGGTGGTGGTGTCCATCGACTCGCTTCCAGTTGGGCCCACGGGATCGCCGAGCAGCCCGTCGCACCCCCGAGCTGACGGACTCCACGGCACAGGATGCCGCACCGGGAGGCACTCGTCACACGATTCTTGCTGGTCGGACCGGATTTGCTCGCCCTCAGCCGGCCGGCCACCCGGTGTATCCCTCGGCCAGGTAGGTCGACCCGGCGAGCGATCCCGTCAGGGTGGCGAGCTCACCGATCTGGCGCCGTACGTCGAACGGACTGGCGTCGGGCAGGCGGTGCAGCATGGTCGTCATCCAGTAGGAGAAGTGCTGGGCCTTCCAGACCCGGCCGAGCGCCCGGGCGGTGTAGTCGTCCAGGGGGGCGTCGTCGCGCCGGCTGATCGCGCGCTCGAGCTCCTCGGCCAGGACCCTGACGTCGGCCAGCGCGAGGTTGAGCCCCTTGGCGCCCGTCGGCGGCACTGTGTGCGCCGCGTCCCCGGCGAGGAGCAGCCGGCCGTGGCGCATCGGCTCCTGGACGAAGCTGCGGAAGGGCAGCACGGTCTTGGAGGTGATCGGCCCCTCCACGAGGGTGACCCCGTTCGCCCCGACCCGCGCCTGCAGCTCCTCCCAGATGC
The DNA here is from genome assembly GCA_963794435.1 of uncultured Actinomycetota bacterium. Taxonomy (GTDB): domain Bacteria; phylum Actinomycetota; class Actinomycetes; order Propionibacteriales; family Nocardioidaceae; genus Marmoricola. The sequence goes on along the minus strand of CAWCDX010000002.1, from coordinate 55,654 downwards.
GAGCGTCGGACCAGGCCGCGACGTCCTCACCGGGATCGCACTGGAAGTACATCCGCTGCAGGGTCTCGGTGCGCTGGCTGATCAGGGCGAAGCCGCGCTCGGAGTGGTTGTAGATCAGCTCGGGAGCGCTGGGCGGCGCTTCGCAGAGGATGCCGAACCAGGCGTAGGGGTACTCCCGCGAGAACTGTCGGCGCATCGACTCCGGGAACTCCTGCCGGCACGTGCTCCGCGAGCCGTCGGCCCCGACGAGGTGGTCGCACCGGACCTCCTGCGCACGACCCTCGGCGTCGGTGAAGGTCAGGCCGGGTCGATCGGAGGTGGTGTCGTGGACCGCGACGTCCTTGACGCCGAACCGGACGTCGCCACCGTCGCGCTCCCGCGCGTCGGCGAGGTCGAGGAAGACGTCGGTCTGCGGGTACAGCTGCACCGCCGCCCCGACCAGGTCGGCGAAGTCGATCCGGTGCAGCTCGCCGCCGAAGCCGAGCTCGATCCCCTCGTGCCGGTAGCCGTCGCGCAGCACGCGCTCGGAGACTCCGCTCTCGACGAGGAGCCGGACGCTGTCCTGCTCGAGGATGCCCGCACGATGGGTCTCCTCGATCTCCTTCCGGGTGCGGTTGTCCACCACGACCGACTCGATGCCGGCGACGGCGAGCAGGTGCGCGAGCATCAGGCCCGCCGGTCCCCCGCCGACGATCCCGACCGTGGTCCTGCTGATGTCAGGCATCTGCTGACCCACCCCCTCCGGAACGTTCGAGGGCGCGCCCGATGCTGCGCGCCGTCACCTGCATGGCCGTCACGAGCTTGTCGCCGTCGCGTCTGAGTCCGGGCACCACGATGCCCACGCTCGCCACGACGGCACCGTCCACCCGGACCGGGACGCCCACCGAGCAGGCGCCGAGGCTCATCTCCTCCACGGTGGTGGCGTAGTCCTCGCGCAGCACCCGGCTCAGCTGCCGTCGCAGGGTGCCCGGCTGGATGATCGTGTACGGCGTGATGCGGGTCAGCTGCGCCAGCACCTCGGCCTGCACGGAGGGCGGCGCGTGCGCGAGCAGGACCTTGCCCACGCCGGTGGCGTGGAGCGGCAACCGCGAGCCGATGTCGCTGACGACGGGCACCGACGCGTTGCCGGCCAGCCGGTCGAGGTAGAGCACCTCGGTGCCCTCGCGCACGGCGAGGTGGACGGTGGCCAGCGTCGCGCCGTAGAGGTCGTGCAGGTAGGGCGAGGCGATCTGCCGCAGCCCGGTCTGCGCCGGGGCGAGCAGGCCGACGTCCCAGAGTCGCCGGCCCACGACGTACTCCCCGGTGGTGGTCCTGCTCAGCGCACCCCACTCGGTGAGCTCGCCCACGAGCCGGTGGGCGGTGGGCAGGGGCAGGGCAGCACGCTCGGCCAGCTCGGTGAGGGTGAGCCGGCGGTGCTCCTCGTCGAAGGCCGCGAGCAGCGCCAGGGCGCGACCGGTGACGGTCGCGCCGGGCGTGGAGAGCTGGCCGGCCATGACCGCATCGTCCCACCCCGGGGCTCTGCGCGAGCTCTCGGGACTTCCACTGAGCGGAACCCGAAGGCATGCCTTCTCACGGCCCAGGTCGTAGCGTCGTCCCCGTGACAGACACCACCCTCAGCAGCCAGGCCGAGATCAGTGCGGAGATCACCGCCCTCGCCGACGACAGCGAGCGCTCCGGCCATGTCGAGGCGCAGCCGCACCTCGACTACCGGCCCTACCGCAGCAGCCTGCTGCGGCACCCGACCAAGGACCTGCACCACGCCGACCCCGAGGAGATCGAGCTCGTCGCTCCGGTCTTCGGGCACCGCGACGTCGGTGCGGCAGAGGCCGACCTGACCATCCAGCACGGTGGCGAGCCGGTCGGCGAGCGGATCGTGGTGACCGGCCGCGTGCTCGACGGAGCCGGGCGGCCGGTGCGCCGCCAGCTGGTGGAGGTCTGGCAAGCCAACGCCGCCGGTCGCTACATCCACAAGCGCGACCAGCACCCGGCGCCGATCGACCCGAACTTCACCGGGGTGGGGCGCATGCTCACCGACGACGACGGGACCTACCGGTTCACGACGATCAAGCCCGGCCCCTATCCCTGGAAGAACCACCACAACGCATGGCGACCGGCCCACATCCACTTCTCGCTGTTCGGGCCGGAGTTCACCCAGCGGATGGTCACGCAGATGTACTTCCCCGGCGACCCGCTCTTCGCCCTCGACCCGATCTACCAGTCGATCACCGACCCGAAGGCACAAGCACTGCTCGTCGCGACGTACGACCACGACGTGACGCAGCACGAGTGGTCCACCGGCTACCGCTGGGACATCGTGCTCACCGGCTCGCACCGCACGCCGTGGGAGGAGGACGCATGACGAACCACACCCCGGGCCAGACGGTCGGCCCGTTCTTCGGCTTCGCGCTCCCCTGGGACGGCGGCGAGGAGCTTGTGTCGGCCTCCCACCCGGACGCGATGCACCTGCACGGGACGGTGTACGACGGCGCCGGCGACCCGGTCCCCGACGCGCTCCTGGAGATCTGGCAGACCGACGCCTCGGGTCGGGTTCCGCAGGCCGAGGGCTCGCTGCACCGCGACGGGTGGACCTTCACCGGGTTCGGCAGGGCGGCGACCGACGGCGGGGGCCGTTACACCTTCACGACCGTGCGCCCGGCGACCGGCTTCATCTCGATGACCGTCTTCGCGCGCGGGCTCCTCGACCGGTTGTTCACCCGGGTCTACCTGCCCGACCCAGAGACCGGCAGGGCGGACGCGGCCTTCCTCGACTCCGTGCCCGCCGACCGCCGCTCGACGTTGGTGGCCCGGGGCGGCGATGATGACCTCGTGTTCGACATCCACCTGCAGGGCGAGAGGGAGACCGTCTTCCTCGACTTCGGCGCCTGATGGCCGACCTGCTGTGGCCCGGCGACGAACGAGCCGGTGACGTCTTCTCCGACGAGGCAGTGCTGCGGGCGATGCTCGAGGTGGAGCAGGCGTGGCTCGAGGCGCTCGTGGAGGCCGGGATCGCGCCTGCACCACGTGAGCCCACCTGGCTGCCCGGTCTCGCGCCGATGGGCGACCTCCGCTCCGAGGACAGCGGCAACCCCGTCGTCCCGCTGCTCGCGTCCCTGCGCCGGGAGATGGCCGACGACCCGTCCGCCGAGTGGCTCCATCGCGGTCTCACCAGCCAGGACGTCCTCGACACCGCCCTCGTCCGGTCGGCGCGGGACGTCACCCACGGTCTGATCGACCAGCTCGACCGCCAGGTGACGGCGCTTGCCGCCCTGGTCCGGCGCCACCGCGACGACGTCATGCCCGGCCGCACCCTCACCCAGCACGCCGTGCCGATCACCTTCGGGCTGAAGTCCGCGACCTGGCTGCACGGGGTGCTCGACGCCCGCGAGGACCTGGCCTCCCTGCGTTTCCCGGTGCAGCTCGGCGGGGCAGCCGGCACCCTGGCCGCCGTCGTGGAGATCGCCGGTGATCCCGACGCGGCACAGTTCCTCGTCGCCGACGCGGCCCGCCGGCTGAGCCTGGACAACGCCGTCCCCTGGCACACGAACCGATCCGTGTTCACTCGGTACGCCGACGTACTGGTCCGGGTCTCCGACGCGATGGGGCACATCGCCAACGACGTCCTCGTCCTCGCGCGGCCCGAGATCGCCGAGGTGGCCGAGCCCCACGCGAAGGGCCGCGGCGGGTCCTCGACGATGCCCCACAAGCAGAACCCGGTGCTGTCGGTACTGATCCGACGTGCGGCGCTGGCCGGACCCGGGCTGGCCGCCCAGATGCACCTCGCCGCCTCCTCGATGGTCGACGAGCGGGCCGACGGCGGTTGGCACCTCGAGTGGTCGACGCTCGCGACGCTCTCGCGCCGTACCCTCGTCGCCGCCTCCCAGGCCACCGAGCTGGTCGAGGGACTGCGCGTGGACACCGGCAGGATGGCTGCCAACGCCAAGCAGCACACCGAGGCGCTGCTCGCGGAGAGACGGAGCCTCAGCCCGGATGCGGGCTCGGACCCGCGCGACTACCTCGGCGCAACGGGCGAGATCATCGACGAGATCCTCGAGCGGGCGGAGCAGCGATGACGCCGACCATCACGCTGGTGCGTCTCACCGGGGCTGCCGATCGGGCCGAGCGCCCTCTGCTGGTCCTCGGGCCGTCCCTGGGTACGTCGGCGACCTCGCTGTGGACCCCGTGTGCCGCTGAAGGACTGACCGATCACTTCGACGTGGTCGCCTGGGACCTCCCCGGGCACGGCCACAACCACGCCGTCCCGGACGAGCCGGTCTCGATGGCCGACCTCGCGAGCGGCGTGCTGCGCGTCCTCGACGACGTGCAGGAGCAGCGCGGCGACTACCGCGCACCCTTCTTCTACGCGGGCGACTCGGTCGGTGGCGCCGTGGGTCTGCAGATGCTGCTCGACCACCCCGAACGGGTGACCTCGGCGGCGATCCTCTGCTCCGGCGCGAAGATCGGCGACGCGCACCTGTGGGCCGACCGGATCGAGGCGGTCCATGCCTCGGGTACCTCCGGCCTGGTGGCCAGCTCGGCGCAGCGGTGGTTCGCTCCCGGCTTCCTCGAGCGCTCCCCCGCGATCGGCGCGGCGATGCTGCACTCGCTCACGGAGGCCGACGACGAGGGGTACATCCGGGTCTGCGAGGCGCTCGCCGGCCACGACGTGCGCGAGTGGCTCCGCGAGATCGCCACCCCCGTGCTCGCGGTCGCCGGAGCGCACGACGTCGCGGCGCCGGTCGACGGGATGCGGCTGGTGGCCGACGAGGTCAAGGACGGCCGACTCGTGGTGCTCGACGACGTCGCGCACATGGCGCCTGCCGAGGCGCCGGGACTGGTGGCCAGGCTGCTGGTCCAGCACTTCTTGGGAGAGGACACGATGGAGGACTACACCCACGAGGACTACCGGTACGACGCCGGCATGACCGTGCGCCGCGAGGTGCTCGGCGCGGCGCACGTCGACCGGGCCGTGGCCGCCACCACGGACCTGACCGAGGACTTCCAGCGCTTCATCACCGAGTACGCCTGGGGCGGGGTGTGGACCCGCCCGGGCCTGGACCGCCGCTCCCGCTCGATGATCACGCTCACCGCGCTGATCGCGCGGGGGCACGACGAGGAGCTGGCCCTGCACCTGAGGGCCGCCCGCACCAACGGCCTGAGCGACGACGAGATCAAGGAGGTCATCCTGCACAGCGCCATCTACTGCGGCGTGCCCGCCGCCAACACCGCCTTCCGGATCGCCCAGGAGGTGCTCGGCTCATGACCGCCCCACGAGGTGCCTTCGTCTACGACGCCGTGCGCACGCCGTTCGGCAAGTTCAACGGTGCCCTGTCCGGCGTACGCCCCGACGACCTGGCTGCCACGGTGCTCGGCTCGATCCGGGACCGGACTCCCGAGCTGGACCCGGCCGACGTCGACGACGTGGTGCTCGGCAACGCCAACGGTGCGGGCGAGGAGAACCGCAACGTGGCCCGGATGGCGCTGCTGCTCGCCGGCTTCCCGACCTCGGTGCCGGGCACGAGCGTCAACCGGCTGTGCGGGTCGTCGCTCGACGCGGCGATGGCCGGCTCGCGGATGATCGAGACCGGCGATGCCGACATCGTCCTGACTGGCGGCGTCGAGTCGATGACCCGGGCCCCGTGGGTGCTGCCGAAACCTGACCGAGCGTTCCCCGCCACGAACGTCGAGGCCGTCTCGACCGCGCTCGGCTGGCGCCTGGTGAACTCCCGGATGCCCGAGGAGTGGACCGTCTCGCTCGGCGAGGCCAACGAGCAGCTGGCCGAGAAGTTCGACGTCTCGCGGGAGCGGCAGGACGAGTTCGCGGTGCGCTCCCACACGCTGGCCGACCAGGCCTGGTCCGACGGCTTCTACGACGACCTCGTGGTGGCTGTCGAGGACTTCTCGCGCGACGAGGGCGTCCGGGCGGGTTCGACCGTCGAGGGCCTGGCGAAGCTGAAGCCCTCCTTCCGCAAGGACGGCACGATCACCCCCGCCAACGCCTCGCCCCTGAGCGACGGGGCCTCGGCGGTGCTGCTGGGGTCGGAGGCCGCGGCGGCCAGGCTGGGCCGCTCCCCCGTGGCCCGCGTCGCCGGCCGCGCCGCCCACGCTCTGGACCCGCAGGACTTCGGCTACGCGCCGGTGGAGGCCGCCGAGAAGGCGTTGCGCCGCGCCGGCATCGGCTGGGCCGACGTCGGCGCCGTCGAGCTCAACGAGGCATTCGCGGTGCAGTCGCTGGTCTGCCTCGACACCTGGGCCCGCTCCGGGCTCGACCCCGCGACCGTGAACACCCGTGGCGGCGCCATCGCCATCGGGCACCCGCTCGGCGCGTCCGGCGGGCGCGTCCTCGGCACGCTCGCGAAGGTGATGCGTGAGGGTGACCACCGCTGGGGTGTCGCTGCGATCTGCATCGGTGTGGGCCAGGGCCTCGCGGTCGTGCTGGAGTCAGTGTCATGACGACCGCCATCCTTCGAGGTGCCGACGCCGCCGACGAGGCCGTCGCCGAGATCTCCGACGGCGCCACCGTCCTCATCGGTGGCTTCGGGCCGTCGGGCCAGCCGATCGAGCTCATCGACGCGCTGCGGCGCCACGGCGCCACCGGCCTGACCGTGGTCAACAACAACGCGGGCAACGGCGACGAGGGTCTGGCGGCGCTGCTGAAGACGGGCGCCGTACGCCGGATGATCTGCTCCTTCCCTCGGCAGAGCGACTCGTGGGTCTTCGACGACCTCTACCGCTCCGGCCGGATCGAGCTCGAGGTGGTGCCGCAGGGCAACCTCGCCGAGCGCATGCGTGCGGCGGGCGCCGGCATCGGCGCGTTCTTCACCCCGACCGGCGTCGGCACCCCCCTCGCCGAGGGCAAGGAGGTGCGCGAGATCGACGGTCGCGAGTACATGTTGGAGCACCCCCTGCGCGGCGACTACGCGCTCATCAAGGCGCACGTGGCCGACGAGATGGGCAACCTCGTCTACCGCAAGACCGCCCGCAACTTCGGCCCGGTGATGGCGACCGCCGCGACCACCACGGTCGCCCAGGTGCGGTCGGTGGTCGCCACCGGAGAGCTCGACCCGGAGGTCATCGTGACGCCGAGCATCTACGTCGACAAGGTGGTGGAGGTCTCGTGACGGACTCGACTCTCTCGCGCGACGAGATCGCCCAGCTGATCGCCGACGACATCCCCGAGGGCTCGTTCGTGAACCTGGGCATCGGTCAGCCGACACTGGTCGCCGACCACCTCGACCTCGAACGTGGCGTGGTGCTGCACACCGAGAACGGCATGCTGGGCATGGGCCGCGCCGCGGTCGGCGACGAGATCGACCTCGACCTGGTCAACGCCGGCAAGGTGCCGGTGGTCGAGACGCCAGGGGCGTCGTACTTCCACCACGCCGACTCCTTCGCGATGATGCGCGGCGGTCACCTCGACGTCTGCGTGCTCGGCGCCTTCCAGGTCTCGGCGAGGGGCGACCTGGCCAACTGGCACACCGGCGAGCCCGACGCCATCCCGGCCGTGGGCGGCGCGATGGACCTCGCCCTGGGCGCGAAGGACACCTACGTGATGATGACGCTGTTCGCGAAGGACGGCTCCTCGAAGCTGGTGCCCGAGTGCACCTATCCGTTGACCGGCGTCGCATGCGTCTCGCGGGTCTACACCGACCACGGCGTCTTCGAGATCACCGACGAGGGCGTGCGGGTGCGTGAGCTGCACGGCATCACCGCCGAGGAGCTGCGCGAACGGATGGACGTCGAGCTGCTCGACTGATCAAGGCCGGCGCGGAGGATCGTCGGCCTGGGGCGGACCTCGGGCTCACCGTCGTCGGCGGTAGCGCACCTCACCCGTCGGGAGTCGGTGCATGTCGTAGGCGCCGTCGTGCGCCCGGCGGTGGTGCCAGCCGCAGAGCGGGATGCCGGTCAGGTCGGTGCGCCCGCCCCGGGCCCAGTGGATCGGATGATGGACCTCGCACCAGGCGAACGGGCGTTGACACCCTTCGGCAGCACAGGTGTCGTGCCGGCCGGAGAGGACGATCCGCTGGGCCTTGTTGTGCAGCCGCGCCGCTCGTCCCGCATCCAGCGGGACGGACCGCCCGCCGTAGACGACGGGCATGATGCCGGCGTTGCAGGCCAGGCGACGCGCTTCGCCGGCGCTGATGTCGCTGCCGGTGTCGAGGTGCGCCGCGGCCAGGCCGTCGAGCAGGTGCTGGTGGTCGATGTGCACCGCGATCGTTGCTCCGACCCGCCCGTGCTGGGCCAGCCCGTCGGTCGGCAGGTGCTCGCACAGCTCGATGAGGGCCTGCCCCAGACGCTCGTGGTAGCCCAGACCCATGTGGGCCTCGGTGCAGTCCGCGATGGTGGGGTCGATGACCACCTCACCGGCCGCGGTGCGGCTCATCCGCCTCGGTGACGACAGGTGCTCGAGCGCCGTCAGCAGCAGCCCCGCATGCAGGTCGGGAACGACGAACCGCCCGGTCCAGGTCCCGTCGCCGTTGTCGACGAGCGACATCCACGTCTCGTCGCGTGCGGCGTCCTCCTCCTCCGCGACCAGGCGGGCCTCGTGCCGGTCGGCGTACGCCTCGGAGATGCGGTCGAGCATGCGCCGCGCCTTCCGGCGCACCGCCTTGACGTCGAGCCGGCGCTGGACGGTGAGCTCGACCAGCCGGGAGACAGCCTGCTCGCGCTCGTCGTCGGTCACCTCCCGCGGCATCCGCTCTGCGGCACGCACGATCACCCGCGCGTGCTCCTCCCCCAACCCACCGCTGGCAAATGCTTCCCGGACGGAGGGGTAGCGCTCCTGCAGCATCCTGCCCAGCCACAGCCCGCCGCGCATGACGGCAGCACTCGAACCGGTCAGCCGGGCCAGCCAGGCGCCCGTGTCGGTGGCTCCCGTGGAGTCGGCGGCCCGGCTCTCCTCCGCAGCGCGAGACACCCGCAGCCGGAACTCCGCCAGCCCGCGCTCGAGACGAGTGGTCTCCTCGACCACGACCTCCAGGGCGTAGGCGTCAGCCTGCGGCAGGGGCCCGTCGGGCAGCTTCGCCAGCGCCCCTGCCGCCTCGTGCAGGCACGTCACCACGTCGTGCAACGGATGCACCTCGGGACCGGCCACCTGCGCCACCATGTCCTCATTCCAGCACCGACCACCGACAGTCCCGCTGACGCGATCCGAGCCGTACGTCGGGCTGGCCGTAGGCCGAATCACCAGCCACCCGGAGTCAATCCGCACGTACCACGGGACCTGCCTGACGAGAAGGCGTCGAACGCGTTGGCCCCTCACGCAGGTCGTCGAGCGAAGACGCATTCGGCGGTCCTGGTGCCGCCGGTGACCTTTCCGGCGATGTGACCGTTCACGAGGTTCAGGGAGAAGCGTGCATCAAGAAGGCCGCCCTTGAGTCCGAGGGCGCCGGTGCAGTGGGCCTCCGCTGCTGGCGTTGCTCCGGAGACTGACGTGGGACGGGTGCATGGGTTCGAACTTTTCGTGGTGGGAGGGGATCGAGTGGGCCTGGATCACATGTGGACAGGCATCGGAGCCTCCGCGGCGGCGTCGAGCCCGATGACCTCGGGATGGCGGATCCAGCTGATGGCCGCGACGAGGACCCAGGCGAGCAGGGCGAGGATCGGCGCGAAGATGATCGAGAAGAGCAGGAGGAACGCGGTGAGGATGCCGGCGGCTCGCATCTTCGTGCCGAAGATGCCCACGGAGTGCCCTTGGATGCTCAGCGTGAGAACGGCAACGGCCGCCGCCCACGAGCCGGCGACACCGGCGAGCGCGAACCCGAGGTCGTTGGACATGCGCAGCAGGTCGGGGCCGGGCAGCGGGTAGCGACCGAAGAGCTCACCACCCGAGATGTAGCCCATGACCATGCCGCCGGCTCCCATCAGGGCAGCGGTCGCACCGGCCGCGGCGATCGGCAACCGGCTCAGCGGCTCGGCGCGACGTACGTCGGCAATGCGTCGCCACAGTGCCACGAGGAAGGTCATCAACGCGAGCCCCGCGAGCAGGAGCAGGAACGCGGTGGCCAGGTGGCCCGCCTGCTCGCTGCGGCCGGTGTAGCGGGCGACCCAGGTCCGGTCGGACGCGTTGTCCGCGGGTGGGTTGCTGGCCAGGAGGCTGGCGACGAAGAAGACGACGTAGGCGATCCCTGCATAGGGCTCCCAGCGCCGCACCGGAACTGAAGGCACTGACATGGCAACGTCCTCTCTGTTCGCGTCGCGGCCACGTGCCCCGACGCTGTCGGACGTTGCCACGCAAGGGGGGCCAAGGGCGTCATGACGGTGAGCGATCCACGGTGGCCCGCGGGGTGATCGCAGCATCACCCGGGAGGATGAGCCCCTCGAGTCATCTCACCCGCAAACATGACGCCTGGCGGCGCCCCCGGCGCTACTGTCCAGGACATGCGCAAGCCCGCGCTCGTGGACTCCGCCAGGCGCCTGAGCGCTCATGCAGGCGCCGGCCTGGTCGACTTGGTCGTGGCGCTGGCGCTGCTGGTCGTGGAGCTGGCAGTGCTGGCGTCGACGACGGGCGATGACTCCCCGCTCCTGGCCGTCACCGCGTGTGTGGTCCAGGCAGGGGCTGTCGCGATGCGCCGACGTATGCCGACCCTGACCACGGTGGCGGCGCTCGTCGGCATGGTCACCTTCGTGCGAGTCACGAACGACCCGAGCCTGGCCTCGCCCCCCGTGGCGGTGGTTCTCACCTGCTACACCTTCGGTCGTCACGGTGCGTCGCGACGCAGCCCTTGGCAGATCGTCCTGGTGGCGGGCCTCGGCTTCACAGCGACCTGGTCCGTCTCGGCGCAGGTGGACTACTCGCCAGCTGACCTGGTGTCGTCCTGGCTGGTCGCCGTGATGGCCCCGCTCGCTGTCGGGGTGCTGCTCGCCCGGCGCAGCCGGTTGAGCCAACGCCTGGCGGATGCAGCCGAGCAGCTGCGCGCGGAGCAGGACCTCAACGCTGCTCAGGCGGCAGCCGAGGAGCGCAACCGGGTCGCGCGCGATCTGCACGACGTGGTCGCGCACTGCGTGAGCGTGATGGTCGTGCAAGCCGGAGCAGCGCGACTCGTCGCCGCCCGCAGCCCAGCCGACGCCGACCGTGCGCTGGCGGTCATCGGCGACTGCGGGCGCGCCGCCATGGTCGACCTTCGTCGCATCGTCGGAGTGCTGCGCCGCGTCGACGATCCAGAGTCCAGCGGCGGTGCAGGGCTCGGCGGTCTGGGACTCCTGACCGAGCGCATTCAAGCCGCCGGCGTGCCCACCCGGCTCAGGATCTCGGGGGGCACGAAGCTGCCGCCGGCGGTCGATGTGGTGGCCTTTCGCGTCGTGCAGGAGGCGCTGACCAACGTCGTGAAGCATGCCGGCACAGGGGCGACCGCGAGCGTCGACGTACTTATCGGCGCGGAGGCGCTGACTGTCGAGGTCACCAACACCGACGGGGCAGGACCGAGGCGCTCCGCGGCGTCGGGCCACGGCCTGGTGGGGATGAAGGAGCGCGTCAGCGCCTGCGGCGGCGAGCTTCTCGTGGGCCCGGGACCCGATGGCGGGTACGACGTGCGCGCGCAGATTCCGTTCCGTTCCGTCGGCCCTCCGGCGACAACCGTGCCGAACCACCGCCGGGCCCCGCAGCCGTCGCGGTGGATCTCACCAAGAGTCGTCAACGCGATGATCATCGGCTTCTGGCTGGTGGTGATGGAGATCGAGGTCGCAACCAGCTCGGCCCGACGCGGGCCCTGGCAGCTCAATGCGGCAGCGGTCGCAGCGATGGCGGTGGCCGCCGGCTGGCGACGACGCGCTCCGCTCCTGTTCCTCGCGGTCGTCGGCGGCCTGGCCGTCGCGCTGAGCTCAGGCCTCACCTCGCTGGACCGCTCGACCATCACCGGCCTCTACTGCCTGGCCCTCCCGCTGTTCGCAGTCGGCGCGTGGGAGCCGCGCACCAGGGCAGTGGTGGGACTTGCGCTGTGGGCCTCGGGCGCCGGCGGTGTGGCCCTCCTGTACACCGGATCGGCGGGCGGATACGCCGGTGCCCTGGTGGTGGGCATCGTCGTCTGGGCAGCGGGACGGTTGTGGCGCACGCAAATGCTGCTCAACGCCGACCTCTCCGAGACGACAAAGCGACTGGCAGCAGAACGAGATCAACGCGCACGACTCGCGGTAGCGACCGAACGGATCCGCATCGCTCGCGATCTGCACGGGTCCGTGGCGCACGGGGTGATCACCATGGTCGTGCAGGCAGAGGCCGCGCGCACGTTGCTGGCGCACCAACCCGGGCAGGTCGAGGCAGCCATCCTCGACGTCGAACAGACCGGCCGTGACGCGCTCGGCCAGCTGCGGCTCATCCTGGGTGTCCTGCGCTCATCGACCAGCCCGCCGACCGCCACCGAAAGGGGTGCCGAAGGCACCACGCCTGCCTCGCTCCCCGCTGGCCCAGCAACGTCGATGCCTGAGCAGGTGCTGACATGACCGTTCGCGTCGTCATCGCTGACGATCAGCAGCTCGTGCGCGCCGGCTTCGCGATGATCCTGTCCGTCTACACCGACATCGAGGTCGTCGCCGAAGCAACCGACGGCCACGAGGCCGTGACCCTCGCCGCCTCTCTTGCGCCCGACGTCGTCCTCATGGACATCCAGATGCCCGGCATCAACGGCATCGAGGCAACCCGGCGCATCGTTCGCGATACACACGCACGGGTGCTGATCCTGACAACCTTCGACCTCGACGAGTATGTCTACGACGCGTTACGCGCCGGCGCCACGGGCTTCCTGCTCAAGGACACCCCGCCGGAACAGCTCGTCGCTGCGGTACGGACGGCGCACCGGGGTGACGCGCTGCTCGCCCCCTCGGTCACGCGTCGGCTCATCGAGCAGTTCACCCAGCCGCGTCAAGCAAGTCCCGCAACCACGCCACAGCTCGACGTCCTCAGTCCACGCGAGGCTGAGGTGTTCCAGCTCCTCGCCCGCGGCCTGACCAATCACGAGATCGCCGAACGGCTCGTCGTCGGCGAGAACACTGTCAAGACGCACGTCGCGCGCATCTTGACCAAGCTCGACCTTCGAGACCGGGTACAAGCCGTCGTGCTTGCCTACGAGACCGGTCTGGTCACCCCGGCGACAGAACTCGATCGCCGTCACCAGAACTAGACGATCCCTCGGTCCTGGCAATTTCGGCGGGCATCACCTAGGCGCGTCGGCCACGCACGGGCAGTTGCGATTTACGCGAGAGTGACGCCGCCGTCGGGCGGCCAGAAGGCCCAAGACCTGACTCGGCCGTGAGATCGGGGTGTGCGAGTGGGGGATCCCGATGGCGTCCCGGTGTTCTTGCACGCCAGGCAAGGTGGACGCGGAGCCCGAGAGCGATGGTCATCCGAGCCGGTTGAGGACCTGCACCATGTCTTCCTCGGTGTCGTTGCCCAGCTTCTCGAAGAGGAGCTTCATCACCGGCGTCGTCAGCTTCGCCAATCCGTGCATCTCGAGCTCGGCCGTGTAGGTGACCTCACTGCCAGTGCCAGCGGGCTGCACCGCGATCGTGTCGGTCGAGGTGGCTTGGTCGTTCTTGCCGACGAGGACGATCTTGTTCTCGGTCAATTCCTGCAGTGTGTATTCGAGCTCGGTCTCGTTGCCCGCGATCTTGGACACGTTCTTCCACGTCGTACCGACCGCGACGGGGCCGGCGCTGGTCTGGGTGCACGACACCGTGCCCGGATCCCACTCCTCGGCGTTGGCGAAGTCCTTCAGGTAGTTCACGACGGTCTCGGGGTCGGGGGTCACGCCGAACGTGCGGCTGGTGGTGGTCATGTCGACCCAGTGCCCGAACCGCGCGGTTCGTCACGCGGCAGCGGCGTTTCCCGAGAGTGGCGTCCTTGCCGCCGCTGCTCTTGACATGCCACCAAACGTTTTGAAGCATCGCAGCGTGCTGCCACAGCCCTGGAACGCACGCCAGATCTCGACCTCAGACGGCCGTGAGATCGAGGTGTGCGAGTGGGGGGATCCCGACGGCGACCCGGTGTTCTTCCTGCACGGCACCCCGGGCGGAGCTCTGCTCAGGCAGGTCGAGGTCGAGTCAGGCGACGACGTCTTCCGCGAGCGCCATCTGCGTGTCGTGACCTATGCCAGGCCGGGGTACGGCCGTTCCACCGCCCGTCCCGGTCGCCGGGTCGTCGACGATGCGGAGGACGTCCAGGCCATCGCGGATGCTCTCCACCTCGAGCGGTTCGGGGTTGCCGGGGTCTCCGGAGGCGGCGGACCCACGCTCGCGGTCGCGGCGCGCCTGCCCGATCGAGCGATGCGCGCCGCGGTGTTCGTCGGCGTCGTGCCGTACGCGCCGGAAGAGCTCGACTACTTCGACGGCATGGACGAGGGCCAACGCCAGTGGTACGTCGACATGACCGGCCCGCACCCGGAGGCCGTGCTGGAACGCGACTTCCAGGAGACCGCGGAGTGGGTCCGAGACGAGCTCCCGAACGCGCCCCTGGCACCAGGCCTCCGCGCGATGATCCATGCCGCCCTGGAGGACGGTCTGAACGGCGGACCCGCTGGACTGCGTGACGACTCGCTGGCCATGGTCTGCGACTGGGGGTTCGACCTGACGGAGGTCCGCATCCCGGTCCGTCTCCTGTACGCCGAGGACGACGCCAGCGTCCCTCCAGGCCATGCCCGCTGGTTGTGCGACCAGCTCTCCGACTGTGAGCTGGGCTGGGTGCCCGGCGACCACTTCGGCACCGGTGTGGAGAGGGAGCGGATCGAGCGTGAGCTCGAGCTGCTCGCCTGGACCGCGTCCTAGGGCACCGTCCTCACCACGCCCAAGACATCTCAGCCACAGTGATGTCCCGGGACTCCTAGGACTCCAGCTCGGCCGTCGGCCGGACATCCACGATCTTCCACGGAAGCTCGTGCATCTCGAGCTGCGCCTGCTGGACTTCAGGGGCCAGCTGTTTGTGCTTACGAGGGGCCAGCACCCGGTGATGGACTCGTAGATCCCCCGCGGCGGCCAGCACGTGCTCGGCTCGGGCCTGCTCGTCAGCATGATCAGGCAGCTCGGCAAGCAGCTCACGAAGCTGCGATTGCCGGCTTGGCAGCGTCGGGTCCTGGACCACAGCGAGCCACCACAGGCGCAGCATCGAGAACTGGACCAGGCTCCGACGGGCGTCGGCAACGCCGGCAACAGCCTCGGCAAGCGGGCCCCCCGCGTCCTCCAACCATTTCAGTCGCGAACCCACGAGGCCGGACGCTCCCTGCTGTTCCAGCATGGCGACCTGCTCTGTGAGGAACCGGTCAGCGAGCTTGACGTCGCGACGCAGGTTCGCTTCGAGGCCCTGGATCTGGTCCCACAGGGACTGGGTCATCTGGCCGGTCTCCACCGCAGTCCGGTACACCGTCGCCAAGGTGTCGCGACGGCCTTCGACCGACGCTTGCTCAGCGACCTCCAGGTAGCCCTTGACGGCATTGACGGCGTCTCGCACCTCGCCGATCGACTTCTCCACCTGAGCGAGCTGGGCCTGCATCGCGATCGCACTCAAGACGGCCGGACCGGCGGAGGCGCCCCGCACCAGGTCACCCGAAACCGGTTTGATCCGGGTCAGCCCGGACCACCTGTGGCTGCCGCTCTCTCGGATGATTCCGAGCATGTTGCCGGCCTTGTCAGTCACCATCTGTCCTGCCTTGATCGCCTTCGCCGTAGTGGGATCGACGACGACCAGGCGCGCACTCAGCTCGCCGGCCTTGACCATCGCCTCCAGACCGGCTTGCCCCGCCACGGCCACACCTGCGAGCTGGGTCGGGACCGACGACGTACGCCCCTCAATCGGAGCAGTGGGGTGTGCAAGCGCCAGATAGCTCCGCCCTGATCCGACCGGGATGTACAACGCTGCCCCGGCATCCGCCATGACCGTGTCGAGGTCGACGGAGTGCCCCTCCTGGGCAACCAGCTCACCTGACCCAGGTTTCCTCAGTGATGAAGCCACCCCCAGGCCGGTGGGAGCAGGTTGCGACGTACGCCGGGTGCGCAGCCATTGCGTCAGCACGATGACAGCAGCCAGGGCCACGGCGAAGGCTATGACGATCACAGCGGGAGACATGGCTGCACCCTAGTTTCAGCGGCGACACAGCCCGGTGACTGAGTGCTCGAGCCACACGCGCGATGGGCCCCGACCGCGTTCGCGGTCGGGGCCCATCGTCGGTGAGATCAGGAGACGCGGACGTTCTCGGCCTGCGGGCCCTTGGGGCCCGGGGTGACGTCGAACTCGACCTTCTGGTTCTCGTCGAGCGACTTGTAGCCGCTGGACTGGATCGCGGAGTAGTGGACGAAGACGTCCTCGCCGCCGCCATCTTGGGCGATGAAGCCGAAACCCTTTTCGGCGTTGAACCACTTGACGGTTCCCTGAGCCATGTTCTTGTCCCTTGTTCGTGCCGAGGGCCGTGTGCCCTCAGGCAGCTGAAGACACCCATCTGTGCTGATGTCCAGCGAACCGAAAACCAGGAGTACGAGATACAAGCCGCAGCATCTGTGCGCGGCCAGGACGGCTAGCAGAGCCATCCCTTCAACGGGACCCAGGATAGGGCATGGACGGCGTGGTCACGGCCTCGCGTGCGGGTGGAGGTGCAGCTGGGTGGCGGCCGCGATGATCGCGGCACCCGTCATGTCGAGCGCTGGCTCGTCGGTCTGCCAGGAGCGGACGTCGTCGACGTACCTGCTTCCGTGGGCGTCGAAGCGAGTCAGCGTCGTCGCTCCGGCCGAGCAGTGCACCATGCCGTCCTGGAAGTCGCCGAGGCCGTCCTCGAAGTTGTCCGCGCCGTTCGGGCCGTTGACGACCGCGCCGACGTCCAGCGGGGGCGTCCCGTGCGGGCCGCCCGAGAGGTTGGCGACCTGGTGCTGCATGCAGCGGGGGAAGCGGGTGCCGACCCCGACCATGGCACCGACGCCCCAGGGGTCGCCGCCGAGCAGCCACGTGCGCTGCGCGGTCGCGAACGCCTGGTAGCGCCGCGTGTGGGTGACCTGGTCGTAGAGCGCGACGGTCGCGATCAGCCCGAACGTGTGCGAGTTGACGTCGAAGTCGTCGTAGGCGACGCCGGCCGCGAAGGGATCGGCGGCCGCGTGCCGTACGCCGCGCCGGATCTGCGCACCGAGGTCGCGCACCAGATCGGCCCGCGTGACGGCCAGGTGCCGGCGGTGCCCCATGGCCTTCGCGAGCGCGGCGTGGGCCAACGCGCTGGTGTCGTAGAGGTTGAGCGTGTCACCGGTCTCCCGCGCGAGGTAGCCGCGCGCCCAGTGCGCCGCCTTCGCGACGAAACCGGCGCTGCGCAGGCGCAGGCCCTCCCGTGCCAACGCGATCTCAGCCGCGCCCAGCTCCATGTCGTCGCGCCAGGTGTCCTCGGGGTAGAAGTCGTGAGGCAGCGCGGTGACGAGCGGGTGGGGCGGGCTGGCGGTGTCGGCGCGGGAGTAGAGCAAGGTCGCCTGGTGCAGCTCGGCCAGCGCGCGCGAGCGATGGTGGCGGGCGTCGAGCTGCGCGGCGAGGGCGTACGACGCGGCCACCCGCCCGACCAGGTTCGGGCTGATCGGCTGACCCGCGGGAGCTGCGTCGAACACGGGCCGATGGGAGACGTATCGGTCCTCCACCGTCGTGTCGTGGTCGTCGACCTCCGGCAGCCGCCACCCGTCGTGGTCGCCGAGGAAGGTCCCCTGCTCGTTGCCGGAGCCGATACCGACCTGGAGGTGCAGCGTGCGGGTGGTCGGGTCCCACATCTTGGAGAGCCAGGCCAGCCCGTGACGGGCCTCGGCCACCAGCGCCTTGGGCGCGCGGCGGCCCAGCTGGCGGGCGCTGGTGAACAGCAACACGTCGTTGTACGCAGAGGAGTGCGTGAACTTGAGGTAGTCGCCCGCGTCGAACCAGCCGCCCTCCACGTCGACGGGACCGCCCACCCTGGTCAGGTCGGCATCGAGGATCGTGTCTCCGCCCGGCTCCATACGCGGCCACTTGTACACGTAGGCCCGGCGGTCGAGGAGGTGCGAGGGCTTGCGGTGCAGAGCACCGGGAACGACCCCCGCGCCGTCGCGCTGGACCTGGTCGAAGCGCACGCCGTAGCGCAGCCACGTGCCGTAGAGACCACCAGGGCGCAGCACGCGGAACCACGGAGACGCGGCCTGGACGGCACCCGTGACCACGACCCGGTACCGGCCGATGGTCCTCAGCCGGCTGAGGCTGAGCCGGTAGACGGCCGGGTAGTGGGTGTTCCACCGTGCCACGGGTCGACTAGGCACGCGGCCGCGGAGCCGGGTTCGTCCCCTGGCATCCACGACGTGGAACCGGGCGCCCTCCACGGCCCGCGTGGTCATCAGCCGGGCCTGCTTGACCTCGCCCGGGAGGTAGCCCTGCTGGTTGAGCCTGACGACGCCCGACACCGGGCCGGTGGCGCCCGCCGCGGCCGAGGGGACCGACGCCGTCCACGCGAGAGAGCCGCTCGCGAGGAGGGCCCCGGTAACGAGCAGCGGCAGACGCGCCATCGGCGAGCTCCATAGTTAGGAAACCTTCCTAACGAACACTGCCACCGCAGGTTTCCGACCGCAAGAGGGTGAGACCGGGTCGAACGCCTGTTCCGGCGACCTGCTTCTCCAAGCGGTGCTCGCCTGCGTCGGAGTGACCATGCGCAGCGTCGCGACAGCGCTCGGCATCGACGTGCGAGGCGCCGAGCTCAGCGCGGTCGCCAGCTTCGACGCGCGCGGCACGCTCGGGGTCTCCCGCGAGGCCCCCGTCGGCATCCAGGGGTTGGTGATCACCGCCCGCCTCGACACCGACGCCGAGGACGGGCGCTGGAGAAGCTGGGCGAGCTCACCGAGCGCTACTGCGTGGTCGGACAGAGCCTCGCCGAGCCAGGTAGGCGAGCACGGTCGCGGCCGCGATGGCGGCCCCGCAGCCGACGACCTGCCATGCCCGGTACTGGCCCTGGGCGACGCCGTCGACCAGGTAGTACTCGTGGTCCCACCCCAACCACGCGAACCACATGCTCGCGGAGAAGAGCATCAGTAGCGCCGCGGTGCTCGCCAGGCGTCTCATGCGACGTCCTTCCACGGGTCGTGGTCGGCAAGGATGCGGTCGACGCGCGCACGGTCCAGCCGGGAGACGACGTACTCGCTCTCCTGCGCGTCACGGACGCACTTGGCGAGTGTGAAGGCCGAGGTCGTGAGGAACAGGGTCGCGAGCGCGAGGAACGCCTTCGGCCAGGGGTCGGCCGGGAGGTAGAAGATCGAGATCAGCATCGCGAGCAGCGCGACCCCGAAGGCCAGGGCTGACTGTGCGAAGAAGGCGTTGGTGTTCTTGGGTGTGGGAGCTTGAGGTTCCATGCCTCGAGTCTGGGCGGGTGGCGGGGTCGTGCCATCCGCGCAGATACTCAGCTCAGGTGCTCACTCGTGCTCAGTGACCCAGCCAGGTGGCGGACATGTCCTTGTCCCCGTGACCGGCGTCGACCGCTCGGGCGAGGTGGGCGCGGACTCCCGGCAGCGGGCCGAGGTCGAGCCCGGCGTCGTCGGCGGCCTCGAGGATCAGGTCGACGTCCTTGAGCGCGCCGGCGAGGGCGAAGGCGGTCTCGTAGGAGTCGTCCAGCATCATCCCGCCCTTGAGCCGGACGTACGGCGCGTCCATCGCCCCGCCCTCGATGGCGTCGAGGAAGAGCTGCGGGTCCAGGCCGAGGGCGCGGGTCAGCGCCAGCGAGTCCGCGACGCCCTCCAGGACGGTGGCCACCCAGGCGTTGGCGCACAGCTTCAGGCGGCTGCCGGCTCCGGCCTCGCCGACCCACAAGGTGCGGCTGCCGATCGCGTCGAAGACCGGGTCGACCCGCTCGCGCGCTGACGCTGGACCGGAGGCCAGCACCACGAGTGCGCCGTCCTCGGCGGGCTTGCGCGTGCCCAGCACCGGTGCGTCGACGAGCGTCACGCCGAGGTCCTCGGCGAGCGCGACGAGCCGGTCGCAGCCGGCCACGCCCACGGTGCTCTGCTGCACCCACACCGCGTCGGCCGCGAGGTGACCGCGGGCCTCCTCCATGACCTCCGCGACGCTGTCGACGTCGTAGAGCATGGTGATGACGACGTCGGCACCTTCGACGGCCCCGGCGACGGAGGTGGCCACCGTGGCGACGTCGGAGAGCTGCTCCGCCTTCTCCGTGGTGCGGTTCCAGACCACGACCGAGTGGCCGGCTGCTGCGATGTTCCTGGCCATGCCGGCGCCCATGATGCCGGTCCCGAGCAGTGCGACGTCCACGTGCGGCTCCTCTCGACGGGAGTCCCCACGCTACCGAGCGGCCGAGGACCTCACCCGACGTGTGGCCCGGGACTCCGCGACGGCGTACGCGTCCTGGAACCCGGACAGTGTCAGCGACCAGTCGTGACGGGGGGCGTGCGTGCGGTTGTGCGAGGCCATCCGCTGGCGCGTCGCCTCGTCGGAGGCCAGCCGGGCCAGGGCTTCGGTCATCTCCTCGTCGTCGGTGCAGAGCAGGCCCTCCACCCCGTCGCGGACGAACTCGCCGACGCCGCCGCTGCCCATGGCGACGACCGGCAGTCCCGTGGCGCGCGCCTCCAGGGCAGCGATGCCGAACGACTCCTGGTGGCAGGGCGCCACGTAGAGGTCTGCTGCGCGGTACACCGCGCGCACCCGCTCCGGGGACAGCTGGCCGGTCATGGTGACCCAGTCGAGGCCGAGCGCGGCGATCCGCGCACGCGTGCGCTCCTCGAGCGGACCATCGCCCACGATGACCGCTCGGAGCGGGATCGACCGTGGGACCTCGAGGCGTACCTGGGCGAGCATGTCGACCAGCTGGAGCGGGCGCTTGCGACCGGCCAGTCGCATGACCGTGGCGAACGTGACGCCCTCGGTTGCAGGCCGGTCCGCGGCGCCGGCGTGCCACCAGTCCACGTCGACCGCGTTCGGCACGACCCGGACCTCGGCACCGGGGTCGAGGACCTCCTCGATGGTCGCGGCCGCGTTGCGGCTCACCGACGTCCACACCTGCGGGAGGCGGTCCCAGGTCGCGAGCGCTGCCACGATGCGCACCCAGCCCTCGCGGCCGTTCCACATCGAGTGCACGGTGTTCACGACGGGTACGCCGGCGCGCGCAGCGGCCTTCGCGACACGCGTGGTGAAGACCGAGACCACGGAGAGGTGCGCGTGCACGACGTCGTACGCCGTGAGGTCGACGGGCAGCGTGCGCAGCGGGACGTACCCGCCCAGCGGCACCCGCACGACGTCGAGATCCGTCGGATCTGCCGAGCCGTCGGCGCGGGTCCCGGTCAGCACCGTGACCTCGTGGCCGGCCGCCACCTGCCGCAGGCCGAGGCCCTCGACGAAGAGCTCGATGCCGCCCACGCGGGGCCGGTAGACATCGGTGACGTGGAGGATCCGCATCAGGCGGCCACCTCCTCGACCTCGACCACGGTCTCGGACTCGGGGTGCAGGCGCAGCTGACGGCGGCGGGTCCACAGCCAGCCCACGAGCCAGCCGCCACCGACCGGGATCTCGAGCGCGAAGGTGAATCCCCGGTAGAGCAGGACGCCTGCGGCCATCGCCGCGGGGGCTCCGCCGAGGGCGACCAGGGCCGCGGCCGCACCGGCCTCGGCAAAGCCGGCACCTCCGGGCGTGAGCACGACCATCGACATGATCCGGTCGACCGTGAAGGCCGCCAGCACCACGGTGACCCCGAGCGGGGCACCGACGGCGTGGAGGCAGGCCCACAGCAGCACGGCCTGGAGGACGGCATAGCCCATGGTCCCGACCGTCAGCTGCGCCCAGCGACGACCGATGACCGTGACGACCTCGTCGCGGAAGTCCAGCAGGTTGGCGATGACGACGGGCGAGGAGGTGGGTCGGCGCACCACGCGCGCGACGCGGACCACGAGCGGCGCCACGAAGGTGGCCACCCGGTGCGCCACCGCACGCCTGGCGAGGAAGCCGACGAGCAGGGCCACGACGACGCCCAGCGCCACAGCGGCGCCGAGGGCGGTCCAGCGCATCGTCTCGTTGATGGTGCCACCACTCATGAACAGCGCCCCGAGGGCCACCGCCGGCAGGGCCAGCTTGAGCAGGATCCCCCACAGGTTCGTGATCAGCGTGAACGCGGAGAACTCCTGGGCGCCGTACCCCCAGGCCCGCAGCATCACGTAGTTCAGGGACATGCCGGCCGCGCCCCCGAAGGGCAGCACGTTGCTGACCGAGCTGCCGGTGAGGTTCAGGGTCAGCGCGCGCCGCCGGCTGAGTCCGCGCAGCGCGCCGGTGAGCACGAAGGAGTAGACGATCAACCCGAGCGCCCAGATGATCACCAGCACCACGGCATCGGGGGCGGTGACCAGCTCGAGCGCGGTCACGACGTCGTGCAGGGTGGTGCCCACGAGGCGGGGCAGCACCACGGCCAGCAGCGTGACCGCGAGGGCGACGGACACGAGCACGCGGACGATGCGACGGGTGCGGAGCCCGGAGGAGCGCGGGGCGCGCCCCGGGGCCACACCCTCGACGCCGAGTGCTGCGTCAGGCCCGGCGGTGGGTGCGTGGAAAACTGCGGGGGTGCCGTTCACCCTCGTCTCCTTTCACGCGCACCCCGATGACGAGGCGCTGCTGACCGGTGGCACCTTGGCGCGAGCTGCCGCTGAGGGGCACCGTGTGGTGCTCGTGACGGCGACCGCAGGTGAAGCCGGTCTGTCTGGCGATGGTATGCGGGACGCCGCCAGTCTCGAAGCACGCCGCCGCGCCGAGCTCGACGAATCTGCCCGTGCCCTGGGGTGTGAGCGGTGGGAAGTCCTGGGCTACGGCGACTCCGGGTGGGACCCCACGGGGAGCTCCCGGCCGCCTGAGGGCAGCTTCGCCGGACTGGATCCCGAGGGCCCTGCACAACGCCTGGCAGCCATCCTGCGGGAGGAGCAGGCCGACGCGCTGACGGTGTACGACGCGCAGGGTGGCTACGGCCATCCGGACCACGTGCAGGTGCACCGGGTGGGCGTGCGGGCCGCGGAGCTGGCCGGGACCCCGGTGGTGCTGGAGGCGACGGTGGACCGAGCACTGCTCCAGCGGGTGGCCGGGGTGCTGCGCTGGATCCCGGGCGTCCGGCGGCTCGTGCCTGCCGACCGGTTCGCCGGTGCGTTCCTCCCGCGAGCCGAGCTGACCCACCGGGTCGACGTACGCCCGCACCTGTCGGCCAAGCGAGCCGCTCTCGCCGCCCATCACTCCCAGACGACGGGCGGAGGTCCCGGAGAGAGCCCGGTGCGGACGGTGGCGCTGCTGCTGCGCCTGCCCAGAGCGGTGCTGGCCCCGGCCCTGGGCCGGGAGTGGTTCCGCGAGCGCGGCCGCGAGCAGTCCGGGGCAATGCTCGACGACGTCTTCGCCTCACTGCGCTGAGGCTGCCCCCTCCACCTGAACCCCGGGTGAACGGTCCGGCGGCCGGCCCTCGGGGTAGACCATCCGCTTGCCCAGCCAGCACGACGCGTAGGCGATGGCGAGGCCGGCGATGTCGTCGACGAAGAAGTGCCAGCCGAGGTAGACCGTCGCCACGATGGTGCCGACCAGGAAGACGCCCATCGCGAGCGCGATCTTCCGGTAGCCGTAGTAGCGCGCCATCAGCCAGATCACGGCCGTCACCCCGACGTGCAGGCTCGCGAACGCCGAGACCTGGGCGAACGCCTCGTGGGCGTGCGGCTCGGCCAGGAGGTGGGCCCGTTGGCCCATGTAGCGCGCCTGGGTGTCCTGGATCATCATGTGCGGCAGGCCGCTGAACTCCTGCGGCGCCGAGTCGAACGGGCCGAGCGACGGGATCAGGTAGTAGGTCGCGGTGCCGAAGATCCAGATCCACACCCCGGCGACCATCGCGACGTACCCGTCGCGGATCCGGTCGACGAAGACGACCGGGGCCACGATGGCGAAGAGCACCAGCGTCCCGAACGTCTCGTACCAGTAGGCCAGGCCCCAGGCCGCGTAGTGCTGGCCGAGCAGGTCGTGCAGCAGCACTGCCGGGCTGTGGCCGAAGAAGAGCCAGCGGTCCCACCGCAGCAGCATCGTGTCCTGAGGGGCGTTGAAGACGTCCCAGCTCTTCAGGTTGTGGTAGCAGAAGTAGGTGAGGTGGTACGCCGCCAGGGCACCCAGCGCCAGTCCCAGACGCCGTCGGGTCCAGCGCTCCCGGATCACGGCCCAGGTGCGCCGCCAGGGCAGCTCCTGTCGGCGGGCACGCACGAGGCCGTCGATGAGGATGTAGACGACCATCAGCCCCAGCGAGATCGTGACGCGCGAGGCGAGGATGTCGCCGTGCGGGTCGCGCAGCGGGATGCCGACCTGGAACGCGTGCACCAGCGTGATGGCCACGAAGGCGCCCACGACGGCCCAGATGGGCACCAGCCAGCGCAGGTCCGAGCGGACGTCGTCCGCGGGAGCTGCGACGGCGAGCGCGCTGTCGGACAGCTCGGACGTGGCCACGCACGCAGCCTAACGAGCGAGCCACGGCGGCCAGCACGCCGCACCGGGTCCACCGGACAAGTCCGGGAATCCGTGGGGGATGACCGAGGTTGCGGTCATCAGCGAGGATGTCAGTGGAGGTAAGGGCAGTGGGAGACGTGGTGGCGGCGGTGACGCGATGCTGACGTCCGTCTTCGACACGCTGGTCTCGGTGCCGGTCTGGCTGCTGCTCACCCTGGTGTTCCTGTTCCCGGCGCTGGAGGCCTCGGTGTTCCTCGGGCTGGTGGTGCCCGGCGAGACGATGGTGGTGCTCGGCGGGGTGGCGGCGCAGGGCGGCAGGGTCCCCCTCGTCGCGGTGATCGCCGCGGCGATCGTCGGCGCCGTCGTCGGCGACCAGGTCGGCTTCCACGTCGGTCGCCGCTACGGGCCGCGGCTGGTCGGACGCATGCCGGCGGACACGCGCCGCGGCCAGCACCTCGGCTCGGCCATGTCGTTCGTACGCCGGCGCGGCCCGATCGCGGTGACGTTCGGTCGCTGGACCGCCTCGCTGCGCAGCCTGGTGCCAGGCATCGCGGGGATGAGCGGGATGGGCCAGCGGTCGTTCACTGCGGCCAACCTCGTGGGTGGCGTCGTCTGGGCCAGCGCGGTCGCGGGGGGCGGCTACCTCGCCGGGAAGTCCTACCGAGCACTGGAGAGCAACCTCGGCCTCGCCGCCAACATCATGCTCGGCCTGACCGTGGTACTGGTGCTCGCGCTCTGGCTCCGCATGGTGGTGCGCCACCGCCGGGAGATGCGCTCGCCCGTTCCCACGCCGGAGGCGACCCCAGCGGAAGCACACGTCGTCCCGGACGTCCGCTAGGACATGCCCCGGAACCAGGCGCGAGAGAGTCCGCAATTCGTGGTGCAGCGACACGACGCCACCACCCTGCACTTCGACTTCCGGCTCGAGATCGACGGCGTGCTCGTCTCGTGGGCGGTGCCGAAGGGGCCCTCGCTCGATCCCGCGGTCAAGCGGCTCGCCCACCGCGTCGGCGACCACGCGATGGAGCACCTGGAGTTCGAGGGCAGCGGAGCCGGCGGAGGTCCCGGCACCGTGATCGTGTGGGACATCGGCCCGTTCGAGAACCTCACCCGGAAGTCGGGCCAGCCGGTGCCCGCGAAGCAGGCCCTCGAGAACGGTCACCTCAAGGTGCTGCTCCACGGGCACAAGCTCACCGGCGCCTTCGCGCTCACCCACACCGGGATGGGCGGGGACGAGGCGAACTGGATCCTGGTCAAGGTCGACGACGAGGGCGCCGACCGGCGCCGCCAGCCCACCTCCACCCAGAACGAGTCGGTCCTGAGCGGCAGGACCAACGAGGACCTCGAAGCCACCTAGCCGACGGGCCGGGTTGGTTCCGCCCACTCCGAGGGGTACGTTCAAGAGCCCGGCGGTCTGAAGCGGCCGGATCTCCGTCTCCGGTGATCAATCGAGCAAGCGGCGGTTCACCTCCTCGTGGTGTGCGCCCAGACGCGTGTGCCTCGCCTTCTGATGACTTCCCATCGAGCAGGACGCTGGTGATTCCGATGACCCTTGCTGTAGACGCCCCGCGTGCACGAGATCGATCCGACACACTCACCGGGCGGGCGAGCCGCTCGGCACGCACCGAGTGGCTGGTCGGGGTGCTCTCGGCATCCACCGACGAGCTCGAGCGCGCCCGGGTGCGCGGCGACCTCGTGGCCACGAACATGCCGGTGGCCCGTGCGGTCGCCTCGCGCTACCGTTCCCGCGGCATCCCGACGGAGGACCTCGAGCAGGTCGCGTACCTGGCGCTGACAAAGGCCGCCCACCGGTATGACCCGCACGCCGGGCATGCGTTCCTGTCCTTCTGCGTCCCGACCATCCGGGGCGAGGTCCGTCGGTACTTCCGTGACCACGGCTGGATGGTGCGCCCGCCGCGCCGTGTCCAGGAGCTGCAGCAACGGGTCCATCGGGCCCAGTCGGAGCTCACCTTCCAGCTCGGTCGTGATCCGGTACCGCGGGAGCTGGCCGACCACCTCGGCGAGGAGATCGACGACGTGCTCGAGGCGCTCGACAGCCAGGGGGCCTTCACGCCCGCGTCGCTCGACCGGCCGGTCGGTGACGGGGACACCTCACTCGGCGATCTGATCAGCTCCGAGCAGTCGACGGTGCAGTCGGCGGAGGCGCGAATGGTCCTCGGACCCGTCGTACGACGCCTCGACGATCGTGACCGGCGCATCCTCCAGATGCGCTTCTTCGACGGCCTGACCCAACGCGAGATCGCCGAGGCCATCGGGGTCACGCAGATGCAGGTCTCCCGACTGCTCACGCGCATCTTCCGGGACCTGCGCAGCCAGCTGGGTCCCCTCGACGACGACCGGCTCCCCGCCAGCGCATGACCTCACTCTGGTTGGACGGGCGTCCGGCGATCACCGACGACCCGTTGCCACTCGACGCACCCCTCGACGACCTCGTCGTCGGCGCCGGACTCACCGGGCTGGTGACGGCACTCCTGCTCGCCCGCGCCGGAAGGCGGGTCGCCGTGGTGGAGGCGCGACAGGTCGGTGCGGTCGCCACGGGCAACACCACGGCGAAGATCTCGCTGCTGCAGGGCACCCACCTCTCCCGGGTCCTGGGGCACCAGTCGCAGAAGGTCGGGCAGGCCTACGTGGAGGCCAACCGCGAGGGGATGGAGTGGTTGCTGCGCTTCTGCGACGACCACGGTGTCCCCATCCAGCGCCGCCCTGCGGTGACCTACGCGGCGAGCCGGTCCGAGCGGAGCACCGTGGAGCGCGAGCACAGCGCCGCGAGCACGCTCGGTCTGCCCGTGCACTGGGAGGACGAGCTCGACGTCCCGTTCCCGTCGTACGGCGCGACAGTGCTCGACGAGCAGGCGCAGTTCGACCCGATGGATGCGCTCGCAGCTCTCGTGGAGCAGGTCCGCAGCCACGGAGGCACCGTCTCGCAAGGCCATCGCGTGCGGCGGGTCTCGCTGCGCGGCACGCCGGTCGCCCACCTCGACGACGGCTCCCAGCTCAGGGCCGAGCAGCTGGTGCTCGCCACCGGCACGCCGATCCTCGACCGCGGGCTCTACTTCGCCAAGCTCGAGCCGCAGCGTTCCTACGGCCTGGCCTTCGACGGGGCGGAGGTCCCGGAAGGCATGTACCTTTCCGCGGGCTCCGACAGCCGGTCCGTCCGGGATGCCCCGCGCGCGTCGGGCACCGCCCTGCTGGTCGGCGGAAGCGGCCACGTGGTGGGTCGCACCGGCTCGGAGCTCGAGCACGTCGACCGGTTGCGGGAGTGGACCGCCAGCCACTTCCCCGGCGCCTGGGAGACCCACCGGTGGTCGGCCCAGGACTACGGGTCGCACGACGGCGTGCCGTTCCTCGGTGCACTGCCCCGCGCGGGTGGCCGGATCCAGCTGGCGACCGGTTACGAGAAGTGGGGCATGACCAACGCGGTGGCCGCTGCCCGGGTGATGTCGGGGCGGATCCTCGGCCAGGAGCCGTCGTGGGCCAAGCCCCTGCACCACCGGATCACGCGACCCAGTGGTGCGGCCGAGATCGTCAAGACGAACCTCGGCGTGGCCCTCGCGCTCGCCGGGGGCGTCGTGCACGCAGCTGTGGACCACCTTCCCGGAGGACGCTCACGTGCCGCCGAGTGTGGCGTCATCGGTGTGTGCAGCCACCTCGGAGGCGTGCTGAAGTGGAACGACGCCGAGGAGAGCTGGGACTGCCCCCTCCACGGATCCCGTTTCTCCGCCGATGGCGAGGTCCTCGAAGGACCCGCGACGAGGCCCCTCCTGCGCCGCGACTGAGTGCTGCCCTCTGTGCGCTCGCTGTGGATCAGCCACCGCCGTGAGCCTCATGCGTCGGGGACGAATGGGTACTCCCGACACGACGCTCACCGCCTCGAAAGGCTACCGATGCTGCTTCCCCGCGCCCGTGGTCCCGTCAGCCGCCACGTCCTCGATGCGCTCCGTCGGCGCGACGCCCACAACCCATCCACCCCGGTGGCGCTGGGCGTCCAGCCGGTGACCACCGACGCCGACGTCCAGCTGGCCCTCTGGGTCCTCTACGAGCTGCACTACCGGGGCTTCGAGGACTGTGCGGGTGACCACGAGTGGGACCCCGAGCTGATCCGACTGCGCGGCACGATCGAGCGCCGCTTCGAGCGCGAGCTGCGTGCCGCCACCCACGCGCTGGTCGAGCAGGTGGACCAGGACGCCGACGTGGCCGAGGCACTGCTCGACCTCGTCTCCGGTGACACCGGCCCGTCCGTGGCCGCCTTCCTGCACCGGCACGCAGATGCGGAGCACGTCCTGGAGTACCTGCGGGATCGCAGCCTCCAGCAGCTCAAGGAGTCCGACCCGCAGGCCTTCCTGCTCCCCCGCCTCGAGGGTGCGCCGAAGGTGGCGCTGGCCGAGATCCAGTACGACGAGTTCGGCGCCGGACGTCCCGAGCGGCTGCACCAGGCGCTCTTCGAGCAGACCCTGGAGGCAGCAGGTCTCGACCCGTCGTACGGCGCCTACCTCGACGAGGTCTCCGCTGTCTCGCTCGCGGGTGCGAACGTGATGTCGCTCTTCGGGCTCAACCGGCGGCTGCGGGGGGCCGGTGCGGGCCACTTCGCCGCCTTCGAGTCGACCAGCTCCGTGCCGTCGCGCAAGGTCACCGCGGGGCTCGAGCGACTCGGCTTCCCGGCCGAGGTGGCGGCGTACTTCCAGGAGCACATCGAGGCCGACGCCGTGCACGAGCAGGTGGCGGTGCGCGACCTGTGCGGAGCGCTCGTCGACCAGGATCCCTCCCTGCGAGAGGACGTCCTCTTCGGCGCCGCCTGCGTCCTGCACCTCGACGCGCTGTTCGCGCGCGAGCTGCTCGACCGGTGGGGCGCCGAGGACGAGCCGCGACTGGTGGCCTCATGAGCTCCTCGAACGAGGTGACCGTGCGCGCGTGTCCCGACGGTCCGGTGCTGGTGCGTGGCGCCGGGAGCATCGTGGACGCCGAGGGCGACGCCCACGACGTCACCCGGCCCGTCGTGGCCGTCTGCGCGTGCGGCAAGTCGCAGCGGATGCCGTGGTGCGACAGCACCCACAAGTCGATCAGGCGCTGACGGTTCCTGGCTCGGGCGTTCGCGAGCTGATCCGGTGCATGCGGTCAGGCCTCGATCGAGGTGCGTTCCGTCGAAAGTCCGGTGACCTGGATCTTGCGCGGCTTGGCCTTCTCCGCAACGGGCACCAGCAGGCGCAGCACCCCGCCGTCGTAGGCCGCCTCGATCCGGTCGAGGTCGAGGTTGTCGCCGAGGACGAGCTGGCGGCTGAAGCGCCCGCGCGGCCGCTCGGAGGCGAGCATCTCCCCGTCGCCGTTGCGGGGCATGCGCTCGGCGCTGACCGTGAGCACGTTGCGCTCGACGTCCAGGTCGATGGTCTCCGGGGTGACACCCGGGAGGTCGAACTCGATGACGAACCGCTCGCCCTCGCGCCAGGCGTCCATCGGCATCACCACAGGGCGGTTGGTCGTGCCCCGCAGCTGCTCGGTCAGGCGGTCGAACTCGCGGAACGGGTCGGTGGTGCGCAGCAACATGGTGCTTCCTCCTGATCCTGGTCGAGGTCCTGGCGGTCGTCGCCCAAGACCTGTACTGTTCGATACAGGTTTTTTATAGCGCCAACAACATCCCGACGCAAGCACTGTGAAGAGGTGGTCCTCATCGGCAGCAGCACGGGAGTCTTCGCCATCTCGGTCGCCGCGGACATGTCGTCCATGGAGATCCAGAACCTGCGCGTGTACGAGCGCCGCGGGCTGGTCGCGCCCGACCGGACGCCCGGCGGGACCAGGCTCTACAGCGTCGACGACGTCGCACGCCTGATCCGCATCCGCGACCTGCTCGGCGAGGGCCTCAATCTCGCCGGGATCGGCCACGTCCTGGCCCTGGAGACCGAGGTCACACGGCTGCGCGCCTCGAACACGCGCCTGCGCAAGGAGCTCTCGTCCACCCAGGACCAGTGATCACGTCCGCACCAGACGTAGACGGTCGTGGGCGAGCGCCGCTCGTGCGGCGTTGTTGCCTGCCGCCCCGTGGACGCCCCCACCGGGGTGCGCCGACGCCGAGCCGAGGTAGAGCCCGCGCACGCCGGTCTCCGCGCGACCCAGCCCGGCCACCGGGCGGAAGACCAGCTCCTGGTGCAGCTGGGAGGTGCCTCCGTTGATGGCGCCCCCCACCAGGTTGGCGTCGCGGGACTCCAGCTCCAGGGGGCCGAGGATGCGGCGAGCCAGGATGCGGTCGCCGAAGCCGGGCGCCAACGCCTCGAACCTGGCCTGCATCCGGTCGGCGAAGCGCTCGCACTCGTCGTGGTCCCAGGCGCCGGTGATGCCTTCGTCGCCGGCGTCCCCCTGACAGACCTGGGGCACGTGCGTGTAGGCCCAGAACGACTCCGTGCCGTCGGGGGAACGGGTGGCGTCGCTGGTGGTCATCTGCCCGGCCAGCATGAAGGGCCGGGCGGGGACGAGTCCCGCTGACACCTGGCCGAGGGCGGCGGCCATGTCGGGTACGTCGTCGGCGACATGGATCGTGCCGGGGGCATGCGGTGGGGGGCCGGTCCACGGGATCGGCCCGTTCAGCGCCCAGTCGACCTTGAACGTCGAGGGGTCCAGGGTGAACTGACGCATCCCCGAGCGCACCCGAGCGGGTACGTCGTCGGTGTGCAACAGCCCCCGGGGGCGGCCGAGCTGCTCTGCGCCGTACAGCTGGACGGCGGTGACCGCCGCGACCACTGCCCGTCCGGCACCCACCAGTCCGTCAGCCGTCTGCACGCCACGCACCCGCCCGCCGCGTACGTCGATCCGCTCGACCGCTGCGCCGCACCGGATCTCGCCGCCCTTGGTCTCCAGACGCCTCGCCAACGAGCGGGTCAGCTCACCCGCACCACCGCGCGGCACCGGGAAGCCGACCGTCTGCCCCATCATCGACATCAAGAGGGCCATCAGGCCGGATCCCGGCGAGTCCAGGGGGATGTCGGTGTGCCCTGCGTTTCCGCAGAGCAGCGCCTGCGGCCCACGCCCGCCGAAGCGCTGCCTGGCCAGGTCGGCCGCGGGCGTCAGCATCGTCTGGACGAAGCGCAGGCCGCCGGCGCGCACGAGGCCGACCAGGCCGCCCGGGACGGGACGGAGCGGCGGGAAGGGCGTCAGCAGTCCGCGGACGAGCGCGTCACCGACGAGATCCCACTGGTCGCAGAGCTCGAGCCATGCGTCGCCGTCACCGCGGTGCTGCTCCTCGGCCAGTGCGGCCGTCACCTGGCGGTCTCGGTGCAGCAGCCCCCAGGAACCATCGCGGAACGGGTGTCCCAGCACTGCCGGGGCGTGCTCCCACACCAGGCCGTGCTCCTCGAGGTGGAGGTCCCGGATCGTCGGCGAGGCCGCCGCGAGCGGGTAGAAGGCACTGAAGGTGTCGTGCACGAAGTCCGGGTGGACGTCCCGCGCACTGCGCACGGCGCCCCCGAGATCTGGCTGCTGCTCGAGCACCAGCACCGACCACCCGGCGTCGACGAGGCGGTTCGCGGCGACCAGCCCGTTGGGGCCGGAGCCGATCACCACGGCGTCGTAGGACGTCATGACCCGGAGTGT
Source organism: uncultured Actinomycetota bacterium (assembly GCA_963794435.1). Classification (GTDB taxonomy): domain Bacteria; phylum Actinomycetota; class Actinomycetes; order Propionibacteriales; family Nocardioidaceae; genus Marmoricola. Next base: position 23,652 of record CAWCDX010000002.1, on the reverse strand, counting down.
TGGCGGCGCTCCACCAGGAACGCCAGGCGTCGCATCGTCTCGGTGTTGCGCCAGGTCAGGAGCGGGAGACGCACTGGAGCCGGCATCAGCTTCCCGGGACCGGAGACGACGTCCTCCTCGATGGTGACGGCGGTCTCCCCTCCTCGTGCCTCCACGTGCAGGACGACGCGGGCCTCGCCACCGGGCCAGGCGCGGGCGCTCAGCACCAACCTGCCCGGCGGCTGGCTCTCGAGGACCTCGGTGTCGTCGTCGATCAGCACCGGCCACGACCCGACCGAGTGGTGCAGCTTGGCACCCTTCTCCGGCCAGGTGTCGTCCACCTCTCGCATCCGCGATGCCCCGACGACCCACAGCGGGTAGAGCCATCCGTCGGCCAGCACCGCCCAGACGTCCTCGGGGGTGGCGTGCATGACTCGGCTGACACTGCTCATGCTGCACCGGTACCCACCAGCCGAGGTTCGACCGCGTGAGGAGACACGTTCCGGGTAACCGTTGACTCATGGCGACCGACCACGACCCCACCGGGTGGAGCGGAGGCTTCGCCCCCGCGGCACAGCGAGTTCGGCGGCCTCGACATCGCCTGGGACGCACGCGTCCTGCAGCCGCGGGAGTGGACCCTCGAGCAGTCCCTGTGGGCGGCGGAGCTCCTCGTCGACACGGCGCCTGGTCCGGTGCTCGAGCTGTGCTGCGGGGCCGGTCAGATCGGGCTCCGGGCCGTGCTGGAGTCCGACCGGCAGCTGGTCTGCGTGGACGCCAACCCGGTCGCTGCGACGTACACCCTGGCGAACGCGCGTGCGGCCGGACTGGGCGATCGCGTCGTGGTGCGCACGGGGTGGATCGAGGAGGTCCTCGAGACCGGGGAGCTCTTCCCCCTGATCATCGCCGACCCGCCCTGGGTGCCGCACGACGAGACGGGCCGTTTCCCCGACGACCCCACGCTGGCGATCGACGGCGGCGGCGACGGGATGGACGTCGTGCGCACCTGTGTGCGGGCGATCGAGCAGCACCTGTCGCCGGGAGGTACGGCGTTGCTCCAGCTCGGGACCATCCAGCAGGCCCGCTGGGTGGCGGACCTCGCGCAGGGACTGACCACCGGCATGGTGCGGGTCTGCGAGGGCGGGGTCCTGCTGCGCCTCGACCGGATGGAGTGAGGGCGCTCACACCACGCATCTCGCACGCATGGGAGGGGAGCCCTCGGGGTACCCGCGCGCGGACGTGAACTCTGTGTGAAAGGAACTCCTGTGCGAATCGGCTACTTCCTCTCGACCGAGGAGTACTCCCCCGCCGAGCTCCTGGTCCAGGCGCGGGCCGCGGAGGCCGCCGGCTTCGAGGCGCTCTGGATCAGCGACCACTTCCATCCCTGGAACAACGAGCAGGGCAACAGCCCCTTCGTCTGGAGCGTCATCGGCGCGCTCTCCCAGGCCTGTGACCTGCCGGTGACGACCGCAGTCACCTGCCCCACGGTGCGGATCCATCCCGCGGTGATCGCCCAGGCCGCCGCCACGAGCGGGGAGATGCTCGGCGGGAAGTTCACCCTGGGGATCGGCACGCGGCGAGGCGCTCAACGAGCACATCCTCGGTGACCCGTGGCCCACGCTCGACCGCCGCCTGGAGATGCTGGAGGAGGCCGTGGAGCTGATCAGGCTGCTGTGGACGGGTGACGTGGTCAGCTGGGAGGGCAAGCACTACCGCACCGACCACGCCCGGATCTACAACCTGCCGGCCCAGCTCCCGGACATCTACGTCTCCGCCTTCGGCCCGAAGGCCGCCGACGTGGCTGCGCGGATCGGTGATGGCTTCATCAGCACCGCGCCCGACGGGGAGCTCCTGAAGCGGTTCAAGGCCGCCTCCGGTGGCAAGCCGGCGCAGGCCGGCGCCAAGGTCGCGTTCGCGCCGGACGCCGAGGAGGGCTGGAAGCACGCCCACCGGCTGTGGCCCAACGCCGGCCTGCCCGGCGAGCTGGCCCAGATCCTCCCGACGCCGGAGCACTTCGAGCAGGCCAGCGAGCTGGTCACCCTCGAGGCGACCCGCGAGTCCGTGGTCGCCGGCAACGACCCCGAGCAGCACCTCGAGCAGGTGCGCTCGTACGCCGAGGCGGGCTACGACGAGCTGTACGTGGCCAACATGGGCCCGCACTTCGAGGAGATGATCGCGTTCTACGGCGAGCAGGTGCTCCCGCAGGTCCGCTGATGCCTAGTCGAGGACTGCGTCGATGGTCTTCTTCAGGGCACTGGGTTGCGACGGCTTCTTCGGCGCCTTCTTCCGCGCCTTGACCATCTCCTCGCCGATCTCCTGCAGCTGCTTGCGCCCGAGGCCCGCGCGGACCTTCGGGAACCACTCGTCCTCTTCCTCCGCCATGTGGTGCTCGACGTTCTCGATCAGGACGGTGGTCTTGGCGGTGAAGCGCTCGGCGTCGGGCTTCAGCATCGAGAGCTCCACCACCAGCACGTCGGCGACGTGGTGCTCCTCGTAGGACTCCAGGACGTCGTCCTCGAGCTCGGGCAGCAGCGCGCGCACGCGGGGGTACATGACCTCGTTCTCGATGTAGGTGTGCACGGTCAGCAGCTCGATGATCCGCTTGACCGCCTTGCCCTTGGCAGCCTGCGCGTTCTCGCCGGCCTTCTCGAAGTCACGGAAGGCCTTGCGGATCTGCTTGTGCTCGTCCTTGAGCAGGACGATCGCATCGGTGGACATGGGTCTCCTCGTCATGGGTGGTACGTCGGGCACCCGGTACCCAGACGGATCCGCATGGAACACGCGGCATCGGGCACCGGAAGGCCTCACCCACGACTTCGAGGAGATCGATGAAGGCAGCTGTCTGGCACGGGAAGCGCGACGTCCGGGTGGACGAGGTCCCCGACCCCGCGATCCAGGAACCGACCGACGCGATCGTGAAGATCACCAGCTCGGGTCTGTGCGGGTCCGACCTCCACCTCTACGAGACGCTCGGCCCGTTCATGACCGAGGGCGACATCCTCGGCCACGAGCCGATGGGCATCGTGCAGGAGGTCGGCTCCGCCGTCACCAACCTCTCGGTGGGCGATCGCGTGGTGATGCCGTTCCAGATCTCGTGCGGAAGCTGCTTCATGTGCGGCCAGGGACTGCAGACCCAGTGCGAGACCACGCAGGTGCGCGACCAGGGCATGGGCGCGGAGCTCTACGGCTTCTCCAAGCTCTACGGCGCCATCCCCGGCGGTCAGGCGGAGTACCTGCGGGTCCTCCACGCCGACTACAACCCGATCAAGCTGCCCGAGGGCCCGCCGGACGACCGCTTCCTGTTCCTCTCCGACGTGCTGCCCACGGCATGGCAGTCCGTCGAGTACGCCGCCGTGCCGGACGGCGGCACCCTGCTGGTGCTCGGCCTCGGCCCGATCGGTGACATGGCCTGCCGGATCGCCCTGCACCGGGGCCACCGGGTGATCGGTGTCGACCTGGTGCCCGAACGGCTCGCTCGCGTGTCCGCCCGTGGGGCGGAGACCATCGACCTGCGCGACCACCCGGACGACGTCGCCGACATCGTGCGCAGCCTGACCGGCGGCCGAGGCGCCGACTCGGTCATCGACGCCGTCGGGATGGAGGCGCACGGCTCCCCCATCGGCAAGGTCGCCCAGACCGCCGCCGGGATGCTGCCCGACGCCGTCGCGGAGAAGCTGATGCAGACGGCTGGGATCGACCGGCTCGATGCCGTCTACACCGCGATCGACGCCGTCCGTCGTGGCGGCACGATCTCGCTGATCGGCGTGTACGGCGGCACGGCGGACCCGCTTCCGCTGATGACGATGTTCGACAAGCAGGTCCAGCTGCGCATGGGCCAGGCCAACGTCCGCCGCTGGGTCGACGACATCCTGCCCCTCCTGACCGACGAGGACCCGCTGGGCGTGGACTCCTTCGCGACCCACCACGTGAAGCTCGAGGACGCCTCCTCGGCGTACGCCATGTTCCAGAAGAAGGAGGACGGGGCCTGCAAGATCGTCTTCCGGCCCTGACACGACATGCCGGAGTTCAAGATGAGCATGCCCGACCGGGCTGTCGAGGCGGTCGCGAGGTTGAAGGCCGCGGGCTACGAGGCGGGAGTGAACGTGCCGGCGGAGCAGGACACCCATTCCTACGTCTCGGCCTGGGCCACCGCGCACAACGACGACACGGACGCGATCGAGTCCCTGGTGCGCGAGGTCGACCCGGAGGTGCAGGTGACGGGCGAGGAACCCGACGCCGCAAGCCACCCCGACCCGTCCACGCAGTGACCACCGTGCCCTTGCGGGCGCGCCTCCAGTAACCAGGCTGCCCAGTGGGCGTTGAGTGAGGACCATGCCGACCGTCGACAAGCGCCCTGCCGCCGTGACGATGGTGGCCGCGCTCGGAGTCGTCTTCGGCGACATCGGCACCAGCCCGCTCTATGCGATGCGGACGATGCTGCACGAAGCCGGCCGCGTCGACCGCGTCGCGGTCTACGGGGTCACCTCGCTGGTCATCTGGACCCTGATCGGCATCGTCAGCGTGCTGTTCGTCGGCATGCTCCTGCGTGCCGACAACGAGGGCGAAGGTGGCCCGCTCGCGCTGGTGGCGCTGGTACGCCGGTCCTCCACCAGCGCACGCGTCGCCGTCGTCGCGAGCGTGGCCGGGATGTTCGGCGCCGCGATGTTCCTGGGCGACAGCGTGATCACCCCGGCCATCTCGGTGCTGTCCGCGGCCGAGGGCCTGGAGGTGGCCAGCCCGTCACTGAAGGTGCTGGTGCTGCCGATCGCCGTGGTGGTCCTCATCGGGGTCTTCGTCCTCCAACAGGTGGGTAGCGGCAAGATCGGGAAGATCTACGGCCCGGTCATGTGCGTGTGGTTCGCCCTCCTGGCGGTGACCGGGATCGCCTCGGTGGTGCAGAGCCCTGAGGTGCTGCAGGCCGTCTCGCCCCTCTGGGCGGTGCGCTTCTTCCTCGACGCGCCGCTGACTGCCTTCCTCACCCTGGGTGCGGTCATCCTCGCCGTCACCGGCGCGGAGGCCCTCTACGCCGACCTCGGCCACTTCGGCCGCCCGGCGATCACCCGCGCCTGGTCGATGCTGGTCCTGCCGGCGCTGGTCCTGGCCTACCTCGGGGAGGCCGGTGCCGTCGAGCGCGAGGGGCTGAAGGCCGCCGCCAACCCCTTCTACGCCGTGGTGCCCGGCTGGGCGACGATCCCGGTGCTGATCATCGCGACCCTGGCCACCGTGATCGCCTCCGAAGCCGTCATCGCGGGGGCGTTCACGCTGCTGCACCAGGCGGGCGGCATGGGCTTCTTTCCCTACCTCCGGACCGAGCACACCTCGCGCGAGGAGGCCGGGCAGATCTACCTGCCTACCGCCAACTGGGCTCTCGCCGCAGCGGTGCTGGTGATCGTCGCTCTGTTCGGCAGCTCACAGCGACTGTCTGCGGCGTACGGCATCGCGGTGAGCGTGACCTTCCTCGTCACCGTCGTGCTCTTCCTGATGCTCAGGCGCGCACAAAACCCGGACAACCCTCGAAGGCTGCTCCTCCCCGGGTTCTTCCTCCTCGTGGTCCTGGTCTTCTTCGCGGCCACGGTCCCGAAGGTCGTGACCGGCGGCTGGGTCCCGCTGGTGATCGGGCTGGTCATGTTCGTGGTGATGACCACCTGGTGGAGCGGTCGCCGGCGCCTCCACCGGGCCGCGGCCGAGCAGGAGGACGACCCCGAGGCCGTGCTGGCCGACGTCACGTCCTCCTCCGACCGCCCCCGGATCGAGGGCAGCGGCGTCTTCCTGACCCAGCGCAAGGACATCGCGCCGCTGGCACTCTGCTCGATCGTGGAGTTCGGCTACGCCCTCCCCCAGCACGTGGTGCTGCTCTCCTGGCACGTCGAGGACACCCCCGGAGCGCCGGCCGACCAGGCGTCGGTCTCCGTGGACACCTTCGACGACCGCTTCGAGGGCGTGCGCGCGGTCGAGGTGACCCTCGGTTACCGCGAGCGGCTCGACGTGCAGCACGTGCTCGAGGAGGCGTGCCGCGAGGCCGACGGTGACCTGGACGCGGTCGATCCCCGAACCGCGCGCTACGTCGTGTCCGAGCCCATCCCCCGGCTCGACCCGGACAACGGGATGGCGATGTGGCGCCAGCGGTTGTTCATGGTGCTCCACCGACTCTCCACCGACCGGGTCGACCAGCTGCGCCTCCCCCGCGACCGCACGATCGTGATCGGCCGCGAGCTGGACCTCTGAGCGCGGCGTGAACCTCTGCCTCAGGCCAGACCCACCAGCGTCGCCGAGCGCTCCCACAGTCCGTCGATCAGGGCCTGGTCGTGGGCCTGCTTGTTCTCCCGGCCATCGACCGTGAAGCGGCTGAAGTAGCGCCCGTTGAGGGTCGGGTCGGGGCCACGCTCGGCGAGGGCGACCAGGGGTGCCGCCCCGTCGGGCACGCTGATCGTCGCGAAGCGCTTGAGCGGGGTGCGGTAGGCCAGCCCGACGAACCAGGAGTCGCGGCCGAAGGAGCTGCCCACCGGGCCGGGGTGGACGGCGACCGAGGTGATCTGGTCCCCCGACCACCGTTGGGCGATGCCGCGGGTGAAGAGGATGTTCATCAGCTTGCCGGTGCCGTAGGCCCTCAGCTCGATCGCGCGCCGGTGCTCGTAGTCGAGGTCGTCGAGCACGACCTTGCCCATCAGGTTTCCGATGCTGGAGGTGTTCACGACGAGCGAGGTGCCGGCCGCCGCGAGCTGCGGCCGGAGCAGGTGGGTGAGCAGGAACGGCGCGAGGTGGTTGACCTGGAAGTTGGGCTCGTGCCCGTCGTGGGTCTTCCGGGAGGGCGCGAAGGTGCCGCCAGCATTGTTCATCAGCACGTCGAGGGTCCCGACGCGCTCGGCCACCTCTTCCGCCAGGCGGCGTACGTCGGAGAGACGGGAGAAGTCGGCGACGAGTGGTTCGGTGCCGACGGCCTCGGCCACGGGACGGAGCTTCTCGGCCGAGCGTCCCGTCACGTGGACCGTCGCCCCCCTGGCGGCCAGCACGCGAGCGGCCTCGGCCCCGATCCCGTCGCTCGCCCCGGTCACCAGGATGGTGCGGCCCGTCATCATCTGATCGCTCATGTCGCGAGACTAGGGCGAGGCAGGCAGCGGCCTCGGCTCAGGGCCGGTGGCTGAGCGCGCCTTAGAGTTCTCGCATGCCTGCGGGAGCTCTGGGGGCCAGTGCGGAAGACCCGGTGAAACGGATGCCCTATCTCGGCTTCGCCGTCGTGGTGATCGTGTACCTCGCGATCATCCAGCTCGGCGGACTGATGATGTCCCAGGTCTCGCACGTCCGTGGCGACGACGGCTTCAGGTCGGTCCACAACGTGCTGGTCACGGTGTGGATCCCTCTCGGCGCGGCGCTGGTGTTCACCTACGCCGTGGTCACGGTGCTCGGCTGGTGGGGCCCCGTCATGCATGACGACCGCCCGGTGAACCCATGGGTGTGGGTGGTGCCCGTCGTGTTCCTCGTCGGCATCGCGGGCGCCATCGACTACAGCACTCTCTCAGACAAGGGCCTCGGCTTCACCCTGGTCCTCCTCGTCGCGACCCAGCTCGTGGGCTGGGGCGAGGAGGGCATGTTCCGTGGCATCGGCGTCACGGTCCTGCGCACCCACGGACTCCGGGAGGGCCAGGTCGCCCTGTGGTCGAGCCTGGTCTTCGGCGCCGTGCACCTGACCAATGCCCTCGGTCACGGGACGCGCGCGATCCCCCAGGCCATCGCGGTCAGCCTGGCCGGGTACTTCTTCTACCTGATCCGTCGGGTGAGCCGCGGCAACGTCGTCAACTCCGTCATCCACGGCCTCTTCGACTTCTCGCTCGTCTCAGGAACGGCCGTCCTGGCCGATCACACCTACGTGGCCTCGGTGTCCGGAGTCGCGGTCTACGTCGTGCTGGCCGTGGTGGTGCTCGTCGGACGCCACCAGATCGAACCCGCTCCCCCGCCCTAGCGGTGCACGAGCGGTGTGGGTGCTCAGCGCTCGCGCTTCCACTTGCCGCGGCCGAACATCCGGCCGAACCGGTCGCCGAGGGAGGCTCCCGCGTCATCGGTCGGATCCACGTCGTAGACGGGCGACTGGTCGGGCAGCGGCAGGTCGGAAGCCTGCTGCGCAGAGAGTCTCGTGCGCACGTAGGAGGTGTAGATGGATTCCACCTGGTCCGCGTCGACGAACCTGACCCCGTCGGCCGTGCCGACCACGATCCCGTCGAACACGTCGACCTCCTCGACCTGGAGCACGGCTTCCACGGTGCCGAACTGCGCTCCGTCGCTCGACTGCACGGGCGTCCCGGGCTGAAGGGCGGTGTAGGCGATGGGCGACACGTCCTCGGTCATGGCGCAACCCTAAGGGCTGGACGTGCGCCGGGCCCACGCGTTACTGCAGCCTGCCGTCCTCGGCGACGACGCGGCCGCGGTGGACGACCGTCCGCTGCCGCGGTCGGTCCATGACCGCTGCTGCGACGGAGTCACCGGGCACGAGGACCAGGTCGGCCGGGTCGCCGGGGCTGACACCGGGGGCTTGATCCGCGGTAGCGGTCCACGCGCGTGCGGACCTTCCTTCGAGGACGCTGCGGCCGCCGAGCGTGGCCACGGCCACGCATCGCTCGATCAGGTGGTCGTGCCGGACCTGGCTGACGAAGGCGAGCTGCCACGCGCGGTCCAGCATGTCGCCGTTGCCGTACGGCGACCAGTAGTCGCGGATCCCGTCCTGGCCGAGGCCGACCCGGACGTCACCAGCGGCGAGGAGGTCGAGAGGCAGGTGTCGCTCACCCGCTGGCGCCACCGTGGTGAGCGCGATGTCCAGCTCGGCGATCTGGTCGACCAGTCCGGATCGGCGATCGGGCGCGGCCGTGGGCAGGGCGAAGGCGTGCGAGATGGTCACCCGGCCCTGCATCGCCAGGGCCCGGACCCGGTCGAAGATCAGGCTGAGGGTGAACGCACCGAGCTCCCCCGCCTCGTGCAGGTGGATGTCGACACCGACCTGGTGACGCTCCGCCAGGGCGAAGACGATGTCCAGGTGGGCGGCCGGGTCGCGGTCGAGACCGCAGGGGTCGATGCCGCCGACCAGGTCCGCGCCGGAGGCGAGCGCCGTACCCATCAGGTCGGCGGTGCCGGCGTCGCGGATGATGCCGGACTGGGGGAAGGCGACGACCTCGACGTTGGCGCGCGACGCGTGCGCCTCGCGGGCCGCCAGCACGCCCTCGAGCCGCTCGAGCCCGGCGTCGGTGTCCACCTGGGCGTGGCTGCGGACCTTCGTCGCACCGAACGCGATGGTCGCGCCCAGCGTGCGCGTGGCTCGCTCGGCCACGGAGCCACCGCCCGTGCGCCAGTTGGCCCGGTCGTTCTCGATCAGCCCGACGAGGCCGGGACCGGCAGTGTGCGGCCGGAACGGCAGACCCAGCCGCGTCGAGTCGAGGTGCGCGTGGGCGTCGCAGAACGAGGGGATCACCAGTCGCCCCTGGCCGTCGAGGTGATCGCCCGAGGCGATCGCTCCACCCGCAGGTCGCACCTCCACGATGCGTCCGTCCTCGATGAGCAGGTCGCTCAGCTCTCCGCCCCAGGGACGGACCGAGGTGATCACGGACGCTGCGTCGAGCATGGAAGGCACGCTAACGCGAGGTCACCCACGACCGCCTGTCAGCCGGCCGCCCTGCCACGACCGCGCTGCCACGACCGCGCTGTTCCCTCCACCTGATCCGGCGGAGCTGACCGCCATGCTCACCAACGGCCTGATCGCACTCGGACACGTCGCGAGTGAACGAGCCGCGTCGACCTGACGACGTGGGGGGATGGCTCAGCGCAGCCGAGCGAGGTCCCGCCGGATGTAGCGCAGGTGCGCCCACTCCTCCTCCAGGATCACGCGCACGCAGTCGCCGACGGTGGGATGCCAGTCGCCGCCGCCCCACGGGTTCTCGCGTTCCTCGGCAAGCAGCTCCGGCGTGGCCGTGGCCAGGAAGTCGCTCACCAACCCCTGTCGTTCGGCACGCACGGCGAGGATCTCCTCGTACGTCGGCGGGTCCGCGCGGAAGATCGACATGTCGAAGCCCATCCGGTCGGCACCGGTGAAGATCTGGCCGATCTCGTGGAACGGCTGCTCCACCCCCTGGATCCCGCCGCGAAGCCAGGCGTCGGTCGCCAGGATCAGGTGCCGGAGGGTCTGGGCCAAGGACCACTCGTCCTCGACGTGTGCGTCCACCAGGTCAGCCGGCGTGTCCGCCACGGTCTGCTGCCACGCGGCCTGCACCGCGACCCAACCCTCGCGTAGACCTTCGGGCGACTGCGACTTCTGCAGCTCGCGGCCCGGGAACTGCCGGTTGAGCTCGGCATCGACGAGCGGCACGACGTCGACCCCGTTGACGAAGAGGCTGCCGAAGAACAGGTCGTGGCTGTCGATGTCGAGCCCGTCCACGTCGACGCCGCGCATCGTCACACCGCTGACGTCGGAGGACCGCACGGTGGCGCCCTTGAAGCTTGCTCTCACGAAGGTCGCGCCCTCGAACTCCGTCGTTCCGGAAAAGGTCGTCATCACGCCATGATCGCGCCTGCCACCGACAGTCGTGCGACGAGGCAGCTTCGCGTGCTCACATGGGTGCGTCCTACGCGCGTGTACAGCAAGGCACCCGACCGACTCATCCGCGCGATCTGGACAGATGAGTGCGCGGATTGGCTCGTCGGACGCCAGATCGACGTGGGGAGTGGAGCAGTGGGCATCGGTCGACCTGCACGGGCGGACCGCACCAGGCCCAGGCGTTGGGCGACACGGGGATGGGCGAGTCCGGTACCACCTGTGGTTCCGTCATCGGCGCAGCGTGGCCCCCCAGATCACCTGGTGGTACGGCGACCTGGACGAGGCAGGGGGCTTCGAGGAGAGCGCCCACACGATGTAGAGGTTGTCCCGCGAGATGGCTGTCCCGATGTAGTCGCCGGGGAAGTACCCATCTGCCTGGGCCGCGTACTTCAGCTCCGAGACCGGGCCGATCGGCATGGGCGTGCGGAACTGTCGGCCACCGTCAGCCGAGACCACGACCTGCTGCTGGACGAAGCCGCCGTTCTGCTCGGGATCCCGACGCTTGCCGTAGCTGACGTAGACAATCCCGTCGCGGGCGGACACGTCGACGTTGACGTTCTGGATGCCCGAGACATCACCGCGCGAGACCCGTACGGGTGAGGACCATTGCGTTCCGTCGTCCGAGAACGACTCGTAGACCGGGTCCGTGTCGCCCACGCCACCCAGCCACGTCACGTGCATCCGACCGCTAGTCGTGTCGATATCGGCGCCGAACAGGCAACAGCGCACGCCGTCGGCGTAGCCGCCGCCGAGGTTGGTGACCTCCGTCCCGGCCGACCACGTCCGGCCGCCGTCGGTGGAGAGGGTCGCGATGATCGGTCCGCTGGCGTCGATGGGCGTTGCCGCGAGGGCCCGACTCCTCGGCGGCGCGTGCAGGCGCGGCACGCTCTCGGGGGCGCCTCCGGGCACCAGGTCGGGCGATCGACCGCCCGCGCCGGCGTCGTAGAAGGTGTCGACGATCGAACCGTCTGCACGGATCATCGGCTGGGAGTCCTGCGTGCCGTGATTCTTGGGGGTGACGTAGAAGGTCCGGCTCCACGTGACTCCCTTGTCATCGGACCATCGCACGGCCTGCGGGGCACCCAGGTAGTCGTTCTGCGCCTCGTCGGCGAACAGGAACGCTGTCCAGAACTGGTAGACCCGGCCACGGTGCGGGCTCTTCGCGCCGTTGTCCACGACCAGCCAGTTCTTGTCGTCGCTGTAGGTGCAGGTGTTGCTGTGGTGCGCCACCGACGGCTTGCTCCACGTCACACCACCGTCCACCGAACGAAGGACGTCCACCGCAGACCGGCACCCGGGGCTGTCGAAAACCAGGACCGAGAGGTACGCCGTCCCGTCAGGACCGAAGGCGACCACCGGGTCCGACGCCCTGCCGTAGGTGCCCCCTGTCGCGGTCGTGACCCCACGGGCCGGTTGGTGCTGCCAGTGCTGACCTGCGTCCTTGGTCCAGGCGACGCTGATGGTGACGGCGCCGCCGTCCTCGTACCTCGAGTCATGGGCTGCCGCGACGGCGTTCCGCTCGTTCCGCGGGTTGACCGCGACGTCCGGCTCGACAACGGTGTCCGGCTCCGAGCCCGGCCGTGAGGCGACGTCTTGTCTCGTGACCACGCCCTGGTGGAGGACCGTGGGTCCTGAACCGGCCCCCACGGCTGGCGCGGCCATCCCGCCCAGGGCGACGACTGCTGTAGCGATCCCGATGATCAGAGGAGGTTTCATGCCCATCACTCCAAGTGTGGTCCCGCCCTCCCGACCGAGGCGGGTCCCTCATTGAAACGCCGGCCGGGGCAGGAGAACACCCCCGGAATAGACCGGCCACCTCTATCAGGCCACGGAGACCGGGCAGCCTCTACAGGATCGATCGGAGACCGCTGCGTAGGTGCAGGCGGGTCCCGTCCTCATCGTGAACTTGGTCGGTGGATCAGGGTTCACGGGCAATCGACGAGCGTGACCCCCTGCCTCGCCCACATGGTGGTGCACCCAGGTAGGAGCTTCTGCGCCTCGCCAAAATTGACCACGTAAATTCGTCCTGAATGCGCAAGTCCGGACACCGGATGCGTGGACCATGGAGCCACAGAGTCAACCTTGGAGACGGTCGGTCCTGCAGGATCATCGAACAACTTGGCGACGGCCTGGTGCCACATTCCATCGTCCTTGAGTGCGAGAGCCAGTGCTCCCGTAATCCCACTGGAGGCGACAGGCTGAATAGAGACAACATAGTCTCCAGGTACCGCGCTTCCTCGAACAATCCCGGCAGCCTTCGCTGATCCGTCACGATACTGAATGTTCCGTGCTAGAGCCGCGACGGGAACCAAGGCGAGCAACATTCCGATCGCTGCGAACTGGAACCATCGCACAGGCCTCGTCTCTGAGCTTGCGACAGCAGCAACACCGGCGCTGATCCATATCGCGGCACCCACAGTTCCGGACGTTGCGTACCTGGATACGAGCGCCGGGAAGAATGCCGCTGAGATTGCCACGAGAAGAATCAGGCTAGTCAGTGCGATCAACGCGCCGAGCCACGCACCCTTCTCGATTTCTCGCGCACGGCCTGTCACCACCTTGGCCAGAATGGAAACCGATGCTAGTGACCATAGCCCGATCGAGAGAAGTACTTCCCATCCTTTCCCGAACAGCACATGGATGGGAACGCCCAATACAGAACGGGCAGAGAATGAGACCCACGAAAGCTGAGCGGTCTGACCTCTACTTATCCACACGAGAACAACACCGGCCAGCGCGCCGATCGACATCGATGCCAACCCACGCCAGACGAACGCCCTACGCGCGGGGCGCAGCATCAGGAAAAGGAAGTGAGCAACGAAGGCCGTCGCCGCGAGGACATTCATGGCGACCCCGAACGTCACCAACCCGGCATAAAGAACCCATCGAGATTTCCGGCCGCCATCACGAGCCTCACTCTGAATAGTCAGGATCAGCGTGGCCAGGGCGAAGGAAGCCAAGAACAACGGATAGCTGCGCGCCTGGAGCCCAAGAGCCGCCGTCGGCACGTGCGTGGCCAGGAAAACTCCGGCCACGAAGCCCGCAAAGGACCCCCACATGCGTGCACAGAGGGCGGCCACGGCACCAACGGCCGTCAGAAACCCCAAGAACGACAATGCACGGATGGCGAACAAAGGGTCCCCCAGCCGCGCGAGCGGCTCCACCAGAAGGTAATACGGGATCATCGATCGGTCTGTATGCGCCGTTGCCGCCCACAGCTGACCTGGTGAGAGGCTGGCGAACAAGAGCGTGGCGCCCTCATCCCTCCAGGCTGGAGCTCCCCACAACAGCCGGCCCCACAGCACTGCCGCCACGCCGACTGGCGCGATAACAGCGGCCACATTCCTTCGCGCGATGACAGCGGCCACATTCCTTCGCATGACTGGTAGCCCCTCCGGGGATTGTTTCTCGTTGTGGGGCTGGCCATCACTCTCGTGCGGCCTGAGGACTGCGCTCATTCTTCCCTTGACGTATAGCCGGTTCCGGCCACTCCATCTCCCGGTTCCATGCCCAGCGCCTGATCGGTTGCTCCAGCAGATGGTACGAGGCAATTGCTAGCACGAACGGAATATGGATCTGACCCGGACCCGCGAGTAGCGCGGGAGTCTGGACCACGGTGGGCGGATGGCGACGACTACCTGCGATCAATGATCTGGCTGCTCGGCAACGTGGCGATGCTCGCGAGTGCCCACCTGCTGAAGGTTCGCCGTCAGCAGCAGCCGCCCACCTCGGCGATCAGCCATCGTCTACCGCGGGTCTCCGAAGCGAGGATCTCGTAGGCGGTCCCACTGGTGTCGTCGTTGTCGAAGCCGCTCGACGGCCTCATCGCGACGGTGTAACGCAGCGAGGCGATCGAGCCTGACGGGGAGGCGTTACTCGCTGGGTCCTCGGGTGTGGCTCCCCGAAACTGGAAGCTGGTCAGCTTCGGCATCTCGGAGAGCAATCCGCCGTCCTCGTTCTCGTCACGTTGCGCCTCGGGGGTCATCACCCGACGCATTCCGGAGCTGTCGCCGCGCTCCAGGGCGCGCAGGAGCACCACGACTGCGGCGCGCGACGACGCTGCCCCGGCAGGACGGTGATTGACCGCTCCCGGAGCGAGCGCACACCCACCACATCCGAGGGCCAAGACCAGCGCAATGCAGGCCGATGCGGGGCGCACCGCAGCACGTGCTCGTCGTGTCGCAGTGCGCATCATGGGCAAATCATCCTTGAGTCACGCTCCGCTTCTGGAAGCTCTCCTTGGTCACCGACTTCTCGGAGCGGAAAGCCTGATCACTTCCGCCCCTGGTCAGCTGCCAAGACGTCCAGCGCCTCTCGACGAGCAGGGCCGGTGACCCCGCCAGCCCAGTGGTCTAGGACGCGACCGGCACCTGGGTGCGGTCTTGACGAGGCAGGAGTAAGCCTTGGGAGGAAGAAAAGCAACGAGTCCTCGTTGCCATCCGGGCAAGAAGCGACCGGTCGTTCTGCGTAGTTCCACCTCGGCAAGGAAACGTTCGCATGGACCACTCCCCCTCAGTACTGGTATCCGTCGCCTCGCACCGCCACAGCACCGAGAGTGGGCGGTGGCGCAGAGGATTCCGACTCCTCGTCGTCCTCGGTCTCGCGGCCACGTCATTCGGCGTGAGCCTCCTCGGAGCCGGCGCCGCGAACGCGGTGACCTCGGCGTCAGGGGTGCATGCCTCTGTGACGGCAGCCCCGACCCTCACCAACGACGCCGGCACCATCGCAGCGCCTTCCTGGCACGCCCCGGTGCCGGCCGACCCGACCTCTGGGGATCCGCAGGACGTGTCCTGCCCGTCGACGACGTTCTGTGCTGCGGTTGACAGGGGCGGCAGCGTCGAGCTCTACGACGGGAGGACCGTGAGCGCGCCGCAGCGGATCGACCCCGGCGTCTACGGCATCGGCAGTGGCTACCTGCCGCTGTCGCTGGTGACGATCTCGTGCACGTCGGCGAACTTCTGTGTGGCCGCAGACATCACGGGCGCCGCGTTGTCCTACAACGGCCGCACCTGGACCAGGAACGCCACGACCCACCTGGGTCAGTTCGGCGGTCCGCTGCTGAGCTGCGTCTCATCGACCTTCTGCCTAGGCGTCGACCAGGACGGAACGACCAGCCGCTTCAACGCTGGCACCTGGACCCAGCAGGCCAGCATCGGTGACTCCTCCACCTTCCCGGTCGCCATCACTGCGCTCTCGTGCACCTCCGCCACGTTCTGCCTGGCAACCGACCTCCTGAACGCCGTCACCTACCGCTACGACGGGACGACGTGGACCGCGGTGTCGGGATCGACTGCTCCCGAGCTGGTGTCGTGCGTCTCGCCGACCTCCTGCGTCGGCGTCTCGAGCTCGACCGCCTACAGGTTCAACGGCACCACCTGGTCCGCCGGGAGCGCCGTGCCCGGCTTCGGGGCCGCGGTCACCCTTGACTGCGTCAGCTCGACCTTCTGCGTGGTTGCAGACGGCAACGGCCGCTTCTCCAGGTACAACGGCACCTCGTGGACGCCGGCGGCGACCTTCGACACCGACCCCCACCGGGGTGACAAGCTGTCGTGCGCCAGTACGACGATGTGCGCGGACGTGAACAGTGCCGGGCAGGCACGACGCTTCAACGGGTCCTCGTGGAGCGCGCCGCTGCAGGTCGACCCGGTCCGCGGTGACGTGGCCACCAGCCTGAGCTGCCGCTCCGCCACCTTCTGCGCCGCGGTGGACCAAGGAGGGTTCGCCACCACCTACCACGGCACCAGGTGGAGCCCCGCCGTGGCGGTGACCCCAGGTCACGCCGCCCAGTCAGTCTCGTGCGCGTCGACGACGTTCTGCGTGCTGGTCGGTACCGGTGGCGTGGCGAGCCGGTTCAACGGCACGTCATGGTCGGCACCGGTGGTCTTCGACTCCGCCGCTCCCGACGCCGCGGCGGTCTCCTGTGCGAGCTCGACGATGTGCGTCGCGGTCGACTCCTCGGGCCGAGCCAGCCGGTTCAACGGCACCAGCTGGAGCACGCCCGTGGCAGTCGGCCCGTCGGGGACGGCGCTGCGAGCTGTCTCGTGCCCGACCAGCACGTTCTGTGTCGCGGTCGAGGGCTTGCACGTTCGCGCGTTCACCTACAACGGGTCGACGTGGAGCGGCCCGCACAGCTTCAGTGGCATCGGCGGCTTCACCGGGTCTCGTGCTCCAGAGCGACGTTCTGCATCGCCTCCGACGTCACCGGCAAGGTCGTGCGCTACAACGGCAGCTCGTGGGGTTCACCGGCGACAGTTGACCCCTCCGGAGACGGCGAGAGGTATGTCTCGTGTGCGTCGACGACGTCGTGCGTCCTGGCGAACGAGCGGGGCACGGCCTCGTTGTTCAACGGCACCCGCTGGACGACACCGGCGCGCATCAACGCACACCCGAACCCGGGGGCCCACCTGGCTGCTGTCAGCTGCCCTACGGCCGGCTACTGCGCCGTGCTGTCCAACGACGGGTTCGTCATCGCGCGCTACTGACCCTCCGTGCACGGTGATGACCCCCAGGGCGTCCACCACGGGCGGAGGTCGACGACACTTCCTCATTCCTGCGGATCTTTCAGATGAGTGCGTCAGTCTCGGGCGATCGAGAGTCGGAAGAGCGCGCCTTGACCGTTCTCAAAGGCAACGCCGGGGATGCTGAACTCGTGCGTGTGGAGCGTGAAGCCGTGTCGCTCGTGAAGCGCGATGGTCACCCGATTCCGCATGTTGGCGAAGTACCAGACCTCGTTCGCCACCGGCGCCAGCGTCGCGATGCGGGCCTCGGTAAGACGCGCTCCCAAACCGTGGCGTCGGGCTGCAGGCGCCACGACGAGTCCCGTCAAGTACCAGCCCGCTGGAGCATCGCCACCCTGGTCTTCGGGGACGAGCCACTTCGCTCTGCCGTAGCCCTGGACGCGATCCTGATGCACGGCGACCAAGGCCAGCTGTTCCGGGACAGGTGCGGCCCATCGTGAGACCACCTCACGGGCACGGTCGAGGTCGACTCCCTCGCGTTCGGCAAAGACGGAAGCGACATCGACGAGGTCGCCAACCGCCATCGGTCGCACCTCCGCGTCACGCCACTGCTCCCTACGGTCGCATTCGCGAAACTCGGCGAACTTCACATGCGACATCTTGCTCGATGCACGCGTCGGGGAGCGGACTCTCGCGAGCAGCGTCTTCCCGGAACGCGGTGTGTGCGGACATTCGACAGTCATACTGCTGCCCGTGCGGGGGAGATGGATGAAGGCGACACGTCGTACGGGATACATGTCTTGGTCCTTCGCGGTCGGGCTGTCCTGCGCAGTACTTCTAGCCGCGTACTTCGTCGGCGGCAGCGTGGTCGAAGCTTTCGTGCGCGGCGCTCAGCCCCACACCGTGCTACGAGCCGGTTCGTACCAACGGGTCAGCCCATGGGTGAGGCTTGTGTGGTTCGCAGCGCTGGTTGCGGGTGCGGTCGCCGTGATCGAAGCCATCATCGTTGCTCCCCTTCCCCGCCAGAGAGTGGTGTGCGCGACCTTGGCTGTTGTTGGTGTCATGAGCACCGGCATCTCGATCCTTGCCTCGCCCGTCGGTTGGTTGTCCCACTCCGTGGTGAACGAGGAGCTCTTCCTTGACCCCTCGCGCACCTTGTGGGCGTACGCCGCAGCAGCGCTGCTGGCGCTCGCCGGGGCCGGTGCGTACGGACTAGGTGCGCGGCGCCTCAACAGGTCTGCCACGTCGTAGCCGACGTACCCGCTCATCCGCGTGGGCGGGCCATGCCCACTCACCATCCGAGGGGGACTCGTCCCGCCTGACACCAGTCTGCTCATCCGCGTGGGTGAGCGCGCGGGCCGCGGCACAGGATGACGTGGCGCTTCAGTCACGCACCCGCTCGTCGCACCGTCCACAAACCGAGGACCGGGCCAAGAAGGGCGAAGCCGGCAAGCACGAACACGCACTCGATCCCCGCTGTGGCTCGTGAGCTGGCCCCCGTGCCCTGGTCGAGCTGATCCCAGGCGAACGCAGCCGCGCCGGCGAGCGCCGTCGTGACACTCAGGACGGCTACCTGTGACTTCCACGTCGAGGCGACATCGGCGTCAGAGCGGCGGAGGAGGGTGACAACGTCGGAGAGCGGTGCGCACGAGGACAGGACGTCCTTGCGGTCCACCCGCCGCGCCAAGGCGTACGCACGTACGACGACGACGAGGGCGACCAGCGCGATGGCAGGTCCGCCGAGCACGACCCACGCCGGGGCGCGACCAGGCACCGCCGCGGCGGCCGCGAACTGAGTCATGAGGGAGAACCCCAAGGCAAAGGCATTGCGTCGGCCGAGGACCGCGACCTCTCCAGGCGTCGGGTTCCGGTATCTCAGCGCGCTGGCCAGCAGTACTGCAAGACCCAGGCACACGCCCGAGACCTGAGCGAAGGCGAAGAACGCGATAGCCCACCCGAGCTGGCGCGGGGCGTGTGGATCGGTCTGTTGCAGCATGGCCACAGTGGAGGCTGCTACCGCCCCCACGCCGATCACCGTCGTCAGGGTTGCTCGCACCCCCCGACGCAGGGCGACCTCGTTGTCGAAGGACGACGCAAGAACCTGGGCGCTTCCAAATCGTCGGACTGCTTCCTCGACGCCATGGGCAGCCGCCGCGGCGTCGAGATGGTCGCGACATTCGGCGAGCAGTCTCCGCCTCGCACGGCCGCCCACGTGCACAGCACCGTCGAGCTCGCGGAGGTAGTCGTCGACGTCGCTCACACCAGCCCGCCCAACACCCGGTCGACACTCGTCGAGAACGCCCTCCACCCCTGCGCGGCCGAGGTCGCCCCGCCCCGGCCCGCGGACGTCAACGAGTAGACGCGACGCCGTCGACCTTCGGCGCGCTCCCACGAGCTCGTGACCATTCGCAACCGCTCGAGTCGCTGCAACGCGGGGTACAGAGACCCCTCAGGGACTGTCAGCTCTCCGCCGCTGCGGGTCGCGAGCCTCTGACTCAGGGCGTAGCCATGTCCGGGCTCCTCGACGAGCACGGCGAGCAGCAGACCTTCAAGATGCCCATGGATGAGATTGCGTCCCATGCTCGGAGAATACACAGACTCTCTAGGTATCTCCTCCCACGAGGGACCAGCGGAGCTGGTCGGGCCGCTCGTGTCGGCGCCTCCTTGTCGGTTACGACGAGTACATGGCGAACCGACGCAGGTCTCCCCTGGCGGACATCGACGAGAACCACCTCGAGGTCGGTCACGCCAAGCACCAGGCGGCGGGCGTTCCCGGCGTCGCGGTGGCACTCAGGCGCGCCGTCGACGAGATGGGTCCCACCGGACGGCACGCACGCTGCTCCGCCTCGGACGTCGGGCACAAGTCCGATCCCCAGCCTCAGCAGCTGAGCTGATCAGGCGTGCCCCGACCCGCGCTGGGTAATGGGCACGTATGGACCCCACCCGTAGTGCCGTGCTCCTCGACATCGACGGCACCCTCATCGACTCGACGTACCACCACGCCATCGCCTGGCAGCGGGCGTTCGACAGCCTCGACCTGCCCATCCCGCTCTGGCGGATCCACCGAGCGGTGGGCATGGGTGGCGACAAGCTCGTGGCAGACGTCGCCGACGACGCCGTCGAGGAGAAGCACGGGGACGAGCTCCGCGATCGCTGGCGCGAGGAGTACCTCGATCTGAAGGCCGAGGTCGTCCCGCTGCCCGGGGCGGCCGAGCTGGTCCGCGCGCTGAGCTCGCAGGGCTACCAGGTCGCGCTGGCGTCCTCGGGGGACCCGGAGTTCTCCCGCGAGGCGGTGGAGCTGCTCGGTGTCACCGACGACATCGCCGTCCTGACCACCTCCGAAGACGTGGACGACTCCAAGCCCGAGCCCGACCTGCTTCAGGAGACGTTGAAGCGGCTCGACCGTGTGACCCATGCCGTGATGGTCGGCGACACGCCGTACGACGTGGAGTCGGCCCGGAAGGCGGGCATGCAGTGCGTGACCCTCCGTTCGGGCGGGTACGGCGAGGCGGAGCTCGTCGAGGCGGGCGCAGCGCTGGTCGTCGACCTGCCGGAGGACCTGGTCGACCTGGACTGGGAGAAGTACCTGTCGGAGCTCGCCGGAGTTGAAGGAGCACAGCCATGACCAGGTTCGGCTACACCCTGATGACCGAGCAGAGCGGACCGAAGGAGCTGGTCGACCACGCCGTCCGGGCCGAGGACGCCGGCTTCGACCTCGAGGTGATGAGCGACCACTACTTCCCGTGGCTCAGTGCACAAGGGCATGCGCCGTACGCGTGGGCCGTCCTCGGCGCCGTGGCCCACGCCACCAGCCGCGTCGACCTGATGACCTACGTGACCTGTCCGACGATCCGCTACCACCCCGCCGTGGTGGCCCAGAAGGCGGCGACCGTCCAGCTGCTCGCCGGCGGCAGGTTCACCCTCGGCCTCGGTACTGGCGAGAACCTCAACGAGCACATCGTCGGGCAGGGCTGGCCGGCGCTTCAGCAACGCGAGGCGATGCTCGTCGAGGCCATCGGCATCATCCGGGACCTGCAGACCGGTGAGCTGGTCGACCACCGGGGTGAGTACTTCCAGGTCGACTCTGCCCGGATCTGGGACCTCCCCGAGGACCCCCTGGAGATCGGCGTAGCCGTCGCCGGCGACCGAGCGGTGCAGGCACTGGCGCCCCTCGCCGACCACCTGATCGCCGTCGAGCCGCTCAGCGAGGTCGTGGAGCGCTGGAACGAGACCGACGGCGCACCGACCATCGGCTCTCCCGCGCGAGCCATCGGCCAGATCCCGATCTGCTGGGACCCGGACGAGGAGACCGCCATCGACCGGGCCCACGAGCAGTTCCGCTGGTTCGCGGGCGGCTGGTCGGTCAACGCCGACCTCCCCACGACGGCGGGCTTCGCTGGAGCCACCCAGTTCGTCCGTCGCGAGGACGTCGCCGACAACATCCCCTGCGGACCGGACCTCGACGCCGTCGTCGAGGCGGTCCGGCCCTTCTGGGAGGCCGGCTTCACCGACGTGGCACTCGTCCAGGTCGGGGGCGACACCCAGGAGCGCTTCCTCGACGAAGCCGCACAGCCCCTGCTGGAGAAGCTCCGCGCGGCCGCCCCCTGAGGCGGTGCTGTGACGACCTTCACCATCGGGTCCTTCGGGACGGGCCCTGACGGCACTCCTCAGGAACCCGGAACGTCACGACACCTGCAGTCGGGTCCCTGAGGAGGTTGCGCAGCAACCGTCTCGAAGGGCCGACCCAGTCGGGTCCCTGAGGAGGTTGCGCAGCAACCGTCTCGAAGGGCCGACCCAGTCGGGTCCCTGAGGAGGTTGCGCAGCAACCGTCTCGAAGGGCCGACCCAGTCGGGTCCCTGAGGAGGTTGCGCAGCAACCGTCTCGAAGGGCCGACCCGATGACGGCCACTGGTCTCGACCACCTGAGGCTTCGTAACCCGCGGCAGGTACCTTCCGCTGCGTGCACGACTTCGACGGCCTCTACCGACACCGCGGCGCGACGACCACCTGGGACACCGAAGGCGTGATGGTCCGCCGCCTCGGCCGTGAGCTCCGCGTCGAGTGGGACGACGTCCTGGGCGTGCGGCAGATCGGCGGGAAGCCCGGCTACGTCCAGCTCCTGGTACGCGACCACGTCCCGCACCACCGGCTGGCTGATGACCCCTGGTCGATCCCGGTCAGCAGCGAACCCGACGCCAACCGGCTGCTCACCGACCTGGGATGGCGGGCTCGGGGCGCCGAGAGGATCGTCCTGCCCTGACCACGCCGCTCCGGCTTGTAGCGTCGGCCTCGCCGGAGTAGATGCGACGTGACAGTCCTGGTTCTCCAGGAGCTCGCCACGCTCACCAGCAACTCGACGCCAACCACCTGAGGGAATGCCGTGCTGAACTGGGCAGGAAACGTCGCGTTCTCCGCGACCGAGGTCGTCCGACCATCGAGCATCAGCGAGCTCCAGCACGTGATGGCTCGGACCGGACGGGTCCGCGCGTTCGGGACGGGTCACTCGTTCAACACCATCGCCGACACGCCGGGGACCATGATCTCCACCGCGCTCCTCGACCTGACCGTGGAGCTCGACTCAGCGGGCTCCGTGGCCCTCGTCCCCGGCGGCTGGACCTACGCCCAGGTCGCCTCCGCCCTGCAGGCCCGCGGCCACGCCCTGCACAACCTCGGGTCGCTGCCGCACATCAGCGTCGCGGGCGCGTGCGCCACCGGGACACATGGGTCCGGCGCTACCAACGGCTGCTTGGCCAGCGCGGTCGAAGGCGTCGAGTTCGTGCGCGCCGACGGTGAGCTCGTGGAATTCCACCGTGGCCATCCCGACTTCCCAGGAATGGTGCTCTCGCTCGGTCGGCTCGGCGTGGTCACGCGCCTGTGGCTCGACATACAGCCGACCTACGACGTCAGCCAGGAGGTGCTGCTCGACGTACCCGTCGAGCAGGCGGCCGCCGACGCCGAGAAGCTGCTGTGTTCTGCCTACAGCGTCAGCCTCTTCAGCACCTTCACAGACCCGTCGGTACTCGACTCGGTGTGGCGCAAGAGCCGCGGACCCGACTCCAGCACCGACACGTGGGGAGGGCAGCGGGCAACCCGGCAGATCAACCCGATTCCCACGCAGGACCCGGCGGCGGCCACGAAGCAGCTTGGTCACGCCGGCCCCTGGCACGAGCGGCTGCCTCACTTCCGCACCGGGTTCTCCCCCAGCGTGGGTGATGAGCTGCAGTCGGAGTTCTTCGTTCCTCGTCACCACGCCGGGGAGCTGCTCAGGGAGCTGCAAGCCCGGGCATCCGAGATCCGGCCCGCCCTGCAGATCTTCGAGATGCGCACGATCGCAGCCGACGACCTCTGGTTGAGCCCCTTCCACGGACGCGACACCGTGGCGTTGCACGCGACGTGGGTCAGCGACCTCTCCGCGGCACGGCCCTGCCTGGCCGCGTTGGAGTCCGTCGTGGCTCCCTACGATCCCCGACCGCACTGGGGCAAGGTGTTTCTCGGGTTCGACTCCGACCGCATCGCGCAGATCTACCCGAACCTCGCGCGCTTCGCGACGCTCGCCGCCGAGCACGACCCCGGCCGACGCCTTGGCAACGGCTTCCTGGAAGACCTCGGCGTGTGGTGAGGGGGGCCCGGTGAAGGCTCGGCCCTG
>CAWCDX010000001.1:0-113726 GCA_963794435.1 uncultured Actinomycetota bacterium | reverse complement strand
CGAGTCCGGAAGTCGTACTTTGTGCTCGCCGTCACACGCCTGGGAGCGGTGGCGGTGACGTGACTTGCGCCCCTGTGGCTCGTTGACCCAGTGCCGTAAGGGCTTGGACGTCGTTTGCACAAAACGAGAACACGTTCTAGATTTGGGCGCCGCAGGGGTGGCCGTCCGGCGGAGGCCCACGCCACACCAGGGAGGTGACGAATGGGCATCAGTGCTGCCTCGATCGTGCGCGGCCCCGGAGAGATCGCCGCCATGGTCACCGACGTCACCAAGGCAGTCTTCACCACGAAGTTCCAGGCCCGGGAGTTCATCGAGCAGGCCTGGTTCATCACCAGCGTCACGCTGCTGCCGACGATCCTGGTCTCGATCCCGTTCGGCGCCGTCATCTCCCTCCAGGTCGGCAACCTGACCGGCCAGCTCGGCGCTCGCTCGTTCTCGGGGGCGACGGCGGTGCTCGCGGTCGTCCGTGAGGCCGCACCCATCGCTGCGGCGCTGATCATCGCCGGCGCGGCCGGCTCGGCGATCTGCTCGGACATGGGTGCCCGCAAGATCCGCGAGGAGATCGACGCCATGGAGGTGCTCGGGATCGACCCGATCGAGCGCCTGGTGGTCCCGCGCGTCCTGGCGACGGTGTTCGTCGCGCTGATGATCAACGGCATCGTGATCGCCACCGGCATCGGCGGCGGCTACTTCTTCACCGTGATCGTCCAGCACGGTCCGCCGGGGCCTTCCTGTCCAGCTTCACCGCGCTCGCCAGCCTGCCCGACCTCTACATCTCGATGATCAAGGCCATCCTCTTCGGCTACCTGGCCGCCATCGTGGGGGCCTACAAGGGGCTCAAGGCCGGAGGTGGGCCCGCGGCGTCGGCCAGGCCGTCAACGAGGCCGTGATCATCGCCTTCATGCTCCTGTTCGCGCTCAACTCGATCCTCACGGCGATCTACTTCCAGGTCGTCCCGCAGAACGGGTTGTAGCCGTGGCGACCAGCACCAGCATCGGCAGGGAGTGATGCACGAGGGGCGGATGGCCGTCGAGGAGCGCGGCGACCAGCTGCTCTTCTACATCAAGGCCCTCGCCTGGACGCCACGCGCGATCCGCCGCTACAAGGGCGAGATCCTCAACATCCTGGCCGAGGTCGCCTTCGGGATCGGTGGCTCTCGATCATCGCCGGCACGGTGGGCGTGATCGCCTTCATGGCCTTCTTCGCCGGCACCGAGGTCGGCATCCAGGGCTACGCCTGGCTCAGCCAGATCGGTGTCGCCAAGTTCACCGCGTTCATCTCCGCCTACTTCAACACCCGCGAGGTCGCACCCCTCGTCTCCGGCATCGCGCTCGCGGCCACGGTCGGCTGCGGCTACACCGCCCGGCTCGGCGCCATGCGGATCTCCGAGGAGATCGACGCCCTCGAGGTGATGGCGGTCCCGTCGCTGCCGTTCCTGGTCACCACCCGGATGGTCGCCGGCTTCATCGCCGTGATCCCGCTCTACATCGTGGCCCTGTCGGCCTCCTACCTCTCCCCGAGACTGATCACGACCTTGATCTACGGCCAGTCCGTGGGCACCTACGACCACTACTTCCTGCAGTTCCTGCCACCATCGACATGCTCTGGTCGTTCTTCAAGCTCATGTTCCTGGCCGTCGGGATCATCCTGGTGCACTGCTACTACGGGTACACCGCCTCGGGCGGTCCGGCCGGGGTGGGCACGGCCGTGGGCAAGGCGATCCGTACCTCCATCGTCTTCATCGTGGTCGCGGACTTCTTCCTCAGCTTCGCGATCTGGGGCTCCACCACCACCGTCCGGATCACGGGCTAGGCGCGCGCGATGTACGTCAACATCACCCACGACACGAAGGCCGAGCACCGCCGGCTCTTCGTGTTCGGCGTGGTGTTCATCACCCTGATGGCGCTGCTCGTCGCCCTCTCGATCGCGGTCTACGACAAGGCCTTCTCGCATCCCACGATGGTCACGATCAAGGCCCAGAACGCCGGTCTCCAGCTCGACCAGTTCGGCGACGTACGCCGTCATGGCGTGCTCGTCGGCCAGGTCCGCAACGTCGGCAACGACGGGCACGAGGCCGTCATCAAGGTGGCGCTGAACCCGTCGTCGGCCAAGGACATCCCGCAGAACGCCACGATCGAGATCCTGCCGACGACGCTCTTCGGCCAGAAGTACATCAACATCCAGGACCCCACCGACCCATCGTCGAAGTCGATGAGCAACGGCGAGGTGATCCCGGCGTCGCGGGTGACCACCAACGTCGAGCTGCAGAAGATCCTCGCCGACCTGTTCCCGCTGCTGCGCTCGATCCGGCCCGCCGACCTGAGCACGACGCTGTACGCCATCGCCAACGCCCTGCGCGGGCGCGGTGACCAGATCGGCCAGACGATGGTCAAGCTCGACAACTACCTCACCACGATCAACGTCCATCTCCCGACGCTGCAGCAGGACCTCGCGCTGCTGGCCCGGGTCAGCGACACCTACGCGCTCGCGGCCCCCGACCTGATCCGCATCCTGCGCAACGCGACCACCACCGCGAACACGGTGACCGCGAAGCAGGCGCAGCTGCACACCTTCTTCACCGACGTGACCGGCCTGGGCAAGACCTCGACCGACGTGCTCACCGTCAACGGGCCGAACATCGTGCGGGCCGGGCGGCTCAGCGTCCCGCTGCTCGGGCTCCTCGACACCTACTCGCCGGAGTTCCCCTGCCTGCTCCAGGGCGCGGCTCGCTACGCCGGGCGGCTGGGAACGATCTTCAAGGGCGGCCGGGTGCGGCAGAGCATGACCTTCGCGGCCACCCAGCGGCCGCCGTACGCCGCCAAGGACAAGCCGGTCTACGCCGACCACCGGGGCCCCCAGTGCTACGGCCTGCCCTATCCCAAGGTGCCGTTGCCCGGCCCCGTCGACTTCGCCAACGGCACCGAGGGCGAGACCGCGGCAGGGGGCAACCCCAATTGAGCGCCTCCCGGAACACCAAGACCACCGTGGCCGCCATCAAGCTCACGATCTTCGTGCTCGTCAGCGTGGTCGTGACCGGCACCCTGACCGCGATCATGGGCTCGTTCTCGTTCGGCAGCGAGGCGACGTACAAGGCCGACTTCAGCACGGCCAGCCTGATCAAGAAGGGCGACGACGTCCGGGTGGCTGGCGTCAGCGTCGGGAACGTCAAGCACGTCGAGATCAAGAACCGGAACCAGGCCGAGATCACGTTCAAGGTGAAGAAGGACGTGGACGTGACCACGGCGACCCGGGCCTCGATCCGCTACCTCAACCTCGTGGGCGACCGCTACATGTCCCTCGAGGAGGGTGCCCCGGGTGCCCAGCGCCTGCCCGACGGCGGCACCATCCCGCTCGCGCACACCACGCCTGCCCTGAACCTGACCGAGCTCTTCAACGGGTTCCAGCCGTTGTTCCAGGCGCTGCAACCCGCCGAGGTCAACCAGCTGTCGTTGAACCTCGTGAAGGTGCTCCAGGGCGAGGGCGGGACGGTCAACAGCCTGCTGGGCAACACGGCGTCACTGACCAACGCCCTCGCCGACCGTGACCAGCTCATCGGACAGGTGATCGACAACCTCTCGGCGCTGCTGAAGACCACCGACGACCACCACACGCAGCTGAGCTCGCTGATCGTCCAGCTCAAGGACTGGATGACCAACCTCTCGGCGGACCGCAAGACGATCGGCGCCTCGATCACCAACCTCTCCGGCCTGACCGCCAACGTCGCGAAGCTGCTGACCGAGGGGCGGCCCTACATCAAGGCCGACGTCGCACAGGTACGTCGCACGATGACGATCCTGAACAAGCCGAAGAACCAGGCGGTGCTCAACGAGGTGATCAACCGGCTGCCGACGATGCTGCAGCGGCAGGCGCGCGTCGGGAGCTACGGCAGCTGGTACCAGTACTACCTCTGCGACATCGACGCCAAGATCATCATGCCGAAGTTCAACGACAAGGCCATCGACTCCCTGCTCGCCACGGTCGCGCAGAAGCTCAACTCCAACCTCACGCTGTACAGCAAGGCGAAGAGGTGTGATCCCTGATGGCACGCCACACTGAGGGGTCGATCCTCCGCCTCGGCACGGTCAGCCTGGTCGTGCTGCTCGTGGTGATGGCAGCCGCGTTCAACCTGCAGAAGTTCCCCGGCTTCAAGGGCACCGGCTACCACGTGCAGCTGGCCGACGCCAGCGGCCTGCACAAGGGCAACATGGTGCAGATCGCCGGTGTCCGTGTCGGCCGCGTCGACGCGCTGCACATCGACGGCGGCCACATCACCGTCGACTTCGACGTCAAGGGCGCGAAGATGGGCGACCAGACCCAGGCCTCGGTCCAGGTGCTGAACCTGCTGGGGGAGAAGTACCTCCAGATCGACCCCAAGGGCAGCGGCGAGATGCACGGCGGCGCGACGATCC
Source organism: uncultured Actinomycetota bacterium (assembly GCA_963794435.1). Taxonomy (GTDB): domain Bacteria; phylum Actinomycetota; class Actinomycetes; order Propionibacteriales; family Nocardioidaceae; genus Marmoricola. The sequence continues at coordinate 109,317 of CAWCDX010000001.1, read as the reverse complement.
CCGAGAGCCGGACCTACGGCGGCTACGACATCGTCTCCACGCTGAGCGAGCTGACCACCCGGACCGAAGCCATCGACATCCCCGAGCTGTCGAAGGCGCTCACCACGCTCGGTGACACGCTGAACGCCGCGAGCCCCCACGTGCGCGACACCTTCACCGGGCTCTCGCGGGTCTCCCGGGCGATCGCGACGCGCAACGAGTCGATCCAGCACCTGCTCGACCACGCCGACAACGTGACGAAGCTGCTCGCCCAGCGCCGCGGTGACCTCGTCACCCTGATGAAGCAGGGAGACCTGGTCTTCAAGGAGCTGCTGGCGCGACGCGACGCCATCCACGCGCTGCTGGTCAACGCCAACAAGCTGGCGGTCAACCTGCGCGGGGTGGCGACCGACAACCAGGCCCAGATCAAGGACGCGCTCAAGCAGCTCGACACCGCGCTCACCTTCCTCCGCGGCCGCGAGACCCAGCTGGACGCGGCCCTGAAGAACCTCGGTCCCTACGCCTCCATCCTGATCAACGTCATCGGCACCGGCCCGTGGTTCGACGCGTTCGTCCCCAACATCGCCGACTTCGGGTCCTTCCAGTCGGGAAGGAGGCCGAACTACCCATGAGCCGTGTCTCCAGGTACCTCGCCCCGCTGGTCATCGTGATGCTGGTGGTGGCCGCCTTCGTGGCCTTCGCCGACAAGCCGCAACCCCGGACCGTCTCGGCGTACTTCTCCCGTGCCGTGAGCATCTACAAGGGCTCCGAGGTGCGGGTGATGGGCGTCAAGATCGGCACCGTCACCTCGGTCGTGCCCGAGGGGGACCAGGTGCGGGTGAGCATGGAGTACGACCCGCAGTACAAGCTTCCCGCGGACGCGAAGGCGGCCATCGTCACGCCCACGCTGACCGCCGACCGGTTCGTGCAGATCGCGCCCGCCTACACCGGCGGCCCGCAGCTGAAGAACGACGCCAAGATCGCCCTGCCGGACACCGGCACCCCCGTGGAGCTCGACCGGATCTCGCAGGCGCTCTCGGACCTCACCCAGGCACTCGGACCCAACGGCGCCAACAAGGACGGTTCGCTGAACACCCTGCTGGCCGGTGGCACGAAGGTGCTGCGCGGCAACGGTGAGCTCGGCAACCAGACGCTGAAGAACCTCTCCGAAGCGGTGCAGGCGTTCGGCGACAACAGCGGCCCGCTGTTCGACTCGGTCAAGAACATGTCGCAGCTGACCACGACGCTCGCGGCGAACGACCGCTTCGTCGACGGCTTCATCGGCGATCTCACCTCGGTCTCCACCGAGCTGTCCGCCGACCGCGGCGAGCTGTCGGCCGCACTGGCAGCCCTCGCCAAGGCGGTGGGCACGGTGCGCACCTTCGTCCACGACAACAAGGGCATGGTCGAGAGCGACGTCCGCCAGCTGACGGAGATCCTCGGCGTGCTGAGCAAGCGCAAGGACGAGCTGAACACCGCCACCCGCATCGGGGCGTTGGGCCTGGACAACCTGACCGTGGCCTACGACAACAAGACCCGGTCGATCGGCTCCCGACTCGACAGCACGGACGGCAACAACCAGCCCGTCGTGGTGTCGCCGCAGGCGCTGCTGTGCGACCTGGTCAAGGACTCCGGGAAGTTCCCCGGCGACCAGGACTTCTACTGCAACCTCTTCGACGCACTCCTCTCGCCGGCCAGCGCCAAGGTGGCCGCCAACCCGAAGCAGACGACCACGCTGCCGGCACCGATCAAGCTGGGCAACACCGCGCCGGTCACCTCGTTGGCCGGGCTGCTCAGCGCCCTGAAGGCGGGGAACTCCCAATGAATCCCCTGCGCCACGTCACCCGCCGATCCGCGACGTACGTCGTCCTGCTGGTCGTGACCGCCCTGCTGGCCTCCGGCTGCAAGTTCGACGGCGCCTACGACCTGCCCCTCCCGGGCAGCGACAAGGTGAGCAAGTCCGACGCGTACACCGTGACCGCCGACTTCTCCGACGCCCTCAACGTGGTCCCGCACACCGAGGTGATGGCCAACGACACCGTCGTCGGGCAGGTCAGCGACGTCGAGCGCGTCGGATGGCACGCCCGCGTGAAGTTCCTGGTGCGCAAGGACGTCAAGCTTCCGGCGAACGTCGAGATCGACGTGCGGCAGACCAGCCTGCTCGGCGAGAAGTACATCGCCCTGGTCGAGCCGCCGGCCGGCACGGCGAGCGCCGAGAAGCTCAAGAACGGTGCCTTCATCCCGCTGTCGCGCACCAGCCGCAACCCAGAGGTCGAGGAGGTGCTCGGCGCCCTCTCGATGCTGCTCAGCGGCGGCGGCATCGGCCAGCTGAAGACGATCAGCGTCGAGATGAACAAGATGCTCAACGGCCGACAGGACCAGGCCCGCGAGCTGCTCGCCAACCTCGACACGATGGTCGGGGCGCTGGACAAGCAGAAGAACGACATCATCGCGGCGATGGACTCGGTCAACCGGCTCTCGGCGACCCTGGTCAAGGAGAAGGACGTCATCGGTACGGCCCTGGACAGCATGGGGCCGGCGCTCAGGGTGCTCAACCAGCAGCACCGGGCTCTGATCACGATGCTCCGCCAGCTCGACCAGCTCGGCGTGGTCGGCACCAGGGTGCTCAACGCCAGCACCGACAACATCGTGGCGTCGCTGCGTCACCTCAAGCCGGTGCTCACCAAGCTCGGCGACGCCGGCGACTCGCTGCCCAACGGGCTCTCGATGCTGGCGAGCTTCCCGTTCCCGAAGGAGGCTGCCGACATCGCCCGTGGCGACTACGCCAACGCGCTGTTCCACCTCGACTTCGACCTCGGCAAGCTCGTGACCTCGCCCGGCGACGTCCTGCCCAACGTGATCAACCTGTGCGGCGCCCTGCCGATCGCGCCGGCCTGCGCGGCGCTGTCGCCTGCGCTGAAGGCGTCGGTGTGCGCCGTCATCCCCGGCAACGTCGCGGCCGTGCTGTGTCCGCCGGGGAGCGCTGCGTCGAAGAAGAAGCCCGCGCCGCTGCCTGACCTCGGGACCATCCCGGGCTTCGGCTCCGGCTCGTCGACCAGCTCGAGCAGCTCGGGCAGCTCCGGTTCGGGCTCAGGTCTAGGAGGGCTCTTGGGCCTCGGGAGCGGTGGCCACTGATGACACGCGGGGTCAAGGTCCGCCTGCTGGCGTTCGTCGCGCTGAGCGCCGTCGGGATCGTCTACGTCGCCGGGAGCTTCCTCGGGATCACCGACCGGCTGCTGGGTCGCCAGCTGATCATCGAGGCGAGCCTGCCGACCTCCGGTGGGCTCTACACCGGGAGCGAGGTCGACTACCGGGGGGTCAAGGTCGGCAACGTCAGCGGCATGCGGGTGACCCGTACCGGCCTGGTGGCCAAGCTGACGCTCAAGCAGGGCACCAAGATCCCGCTGGACACCAAGATGTACGTGCACAACCTCTCGGCGGTCGGGGAGCAGTACCTCGACTTCGAGCCCGCTGACGACCGGGGTCCCTACGCCCAGGCCGGCGACGTCATCAAGGGTGACGCCAAGAGCCTCCCGATCAGCAACGAGGTGCTGCTGACCCGTATCAACGCCACGGTCGACTCGGTCGACACGACCCAGCTCTCCACGGTCGTGAGCGAGCTCGGGACGATGTTCCGCGGCACCGCGGGTCCGCTGCAGCGCATGGTCGACTCCGGCTCCCACTTCGTCGACGAGGCATCCGCCAATTCCCAGAGCACGATCGCCCTGCTCGACACCGGGCACACCGTGCTGCGGACCCAGGCTGCGCACGAGAAGGACATCAGGACCTTCGCCAAGGGTCTCGGCGACCTGACCGGCACCCTGAAGGCCTCCGACGCCGACATCCGCACGATCCTGCAGGGTGGCCCGCCGGCCGTGACCGAGGTCAACGACCTGATGAAGGGGCTGCAGCCCACGCTGCCGGTCCTGCTCTCCAACGTCGTCACGGTCAACCAGGTGCTGACCACCAACCTGCCGGCCCTGCAGCAGACACTGATCCTCTTCCCCCACGTCATCGCCGCCGGCTTCACCGGCACACCCGGCGACAGCTACGGCCACATCAACCTGCAGTTCAACAGCTCGGTCCCCCCGTGCACCGACGGCTACAAGCCGAAGTCGCAGTGGAAGTCGCCCGCCGACGAGTCCGACGGGCCCGTCTACCCGGCGCAGTGCAAGTCCGGCCCGCCCAAGGAGATGCGCGGGTACCGGGAGGCGCCCCACTTCGGGTCCGCCTCGTCCCCGGGCCACAGCTATCGTGTGGCCCCGTACGATGCCCGCACCGGAGCGGTCGACTCCGGCGACGGCTCGGGACTGGTCATGGGCAACACGGGAGGGCTGCACACAGTGTTCGGGAATGACTCGTGGAAGTGGATGCTCACGGGACCGGTGACGGCCGGTGAGTGATCCGGCCGACGACCCTTCGACGAGCCCAGGAGCAAGCGCAGCAGAACCCGAAGGCCCCTCCAGCACCTCGTGGCGCGTGGTCAACATCGTGCTCGTGGTCCTCGCGCTCGTGCTGCTCGCGGCCGCCATCGTCTTCTTCGTCCGAGGCGGCCCCTCGGAGGACGACACCAAGGCGCAGAGCCTCTCGCGGCAGTACAAGGCGGTCACCAAGGCCGCCTCGGACGAGACGCTGGCCTTCCTGACCGTCGACTACAAGAACGTGGACACGATGATCGACAAGGTCCTCGCGGGGGCGACCGGGTCGTTCAAGGAGCAGTACAACGGTGCGAGGGGCCAGCTGAAGAGCTCCGCCACGGCGGCCAAGGCCGTCTCGACCGGCAAGGTCCTGTCCACGGGGATCTCCACGCTCGACAAGAACAACGCGGTGGTCTTCATCGCCGCGAACTCCGCGGTCACCAACACCAGCACCAAGGGCAAGGCACAACCGCGGTACTACCGCTTGAAGCTGACCATGGTCCGCCAGGGCGGCACCTGGCGGACCTCCGACCTCCAGTTCGTGGGCTGACGTCATGACCGAGACCCCCGACCTCGCACCCGACGAGAAGCTCTGCCCCTACTGCGCGGAGACGATCAAGAAGGCCGCGATCCGGTGCCGCTACTGCCACAGCGACCTCGAGGTCGAACCCGATCGGGTCCCTGAGGAGGGCCTTCAGGGCCCGTCTCGAAGGGCCGCGCCGCCGCCACCCGTGCCGGTCGAGCCGTTCGAACCGGGGGAGCCGGCACCCGGCGAGGTCGAGGCCGCCGATCCCCAGCCGGTCGAGCCGCCAGCAGACGGACCAGACGCACGCGAGAAGGACCGGACCCCCCTGCTCAGCAGCCTCCGGCTGATGATCTGCCTGCTCGTGCTCTGCCTGGTGCTGGCCGGCGTCGCTGCGTTCGCCTTCTTCCACGACGACTCCGGCTCCCAGGCGAAGGGCCCGATCACCTCGGCCTCGGCGCGGGCCAGCGGCCTGGACGCGGCCACGACGCTGACCCAGAAGGTGCTCTCCTACAACTACGCGACCCTGGACAAGGACATCAAGTCCTCCGAGGCCGTGCTCGCGCCGAGCTTCCGCGCGGAGTACGCCAAGACGATGGCCGGGGTGCGCGACCAGACGCTCAAGAACCACGTCAAGCTGACCGCCCAGGCGGTGGCGACCTCGATCGTGAGCGCCTCGGACCGCAAGGTGGTCGCCCTGGTGTTCGTCAACCAGACCACCGTCGCCGCGGGCACCCAGAACCAGCGACTCGACCAGAACCGGGTGCTGGTCACGCTCACCCGTGATGCGGGAGAGTGGCGCGTGTCCAAGATGGACGCGTTCTGATAACTTAGAACACGTTCTAGTTTCGAGAGGATCCCTGTCGTGGCCGACGTCGAGACCGACCTGCTCATCGTGGGTGCGGGACCGGCTGGCCTGTTCGGCGCCTACTACGCCGGGTTCCGCGGGATGAGCGTCACCCTGGTCGACTCGCTGCCCGAGATCGGTGGTCAGGTCTCCGCGCTCTACCCGGAGAAGAAGATCCTCGACGTGGCCGGGTTCGCCACGATCAAGGGCCGCGAGCTCGTCGAGGCGCTCGTCGAGCAGGCGGCTTCCGCCGACCCGACGTACCTCCTGGGCCGGACGGCGACCACCCTGAAGACCGACGACGACGGCATCGTCATGGAGCTCGAGGACGGCACCTCGATCGAGGCGAAGGTCGTGATCATCACCGCGGGCATCGGCAAGTTCAGCCCGCGACCGCTCCCTGCGGGAGACGGGTGGGAGGACCGCGGCCTGGTCTTCTTCGTGCCCTCCTTCGCCGAGTACGCCGGCCGCGACGTCGTCATCGTGGGCGGGGGCGACAGCGCCTTCGACTGGGCGCAGGCGCTGGAGCCGATCGCGAACCACGTGACGCTCGTGCACCGGCGCGACCAGTTCCGGGCCCACCAGGCCACCGTCGACGCCGTGCTGGCGAGCAGGACCGAGGTGATCACCAAGGCGCAGGTCACCGCCCTGCAGGGCGAGCACCACGTCGAGTCGGTGGAGATCACCACGACCGACGGGGAGGTGCTGACCCGCCCGGCGCAGTCCGTGGTGGCAGCCCTCGGCTTCGTCGCCGACCTCTCCGCCATGAAGGAGTGGGGCATCGAGTTCGACAAGCGCCACGTCAAGGTGGACACCTCGATGCGCACCAACGTGCCCCGCATCTTCGCGGCCGGTGACATCACCGAGTACGACGGCAAGGTGCGCCTGATCGCGGTCGGCTTCGGTGAGGCCGCGACGGCCGTGAACAACGCGGCACCGCTGATCTTCCCCGACCAGGGCACCTTCCCCGGCCACTCGAGCGACGGCTCGTAGGGCATGGCGAAGAAGCGCAGCGCCGTCGCCATGAGCGAGGCGGAGGTCGAGGACTTCCTGGCCGGCGACATGAAGGTGCAGATCGCCACCATCGGGCCCGACGGGGCGCCGCACCTGACCACCCTGTTCTACGTCCTCGACGAGGGGCGGATCGCCTTCTGGACCTACGGCGCCTCGCAGAAGGTCAAGAACCTCCGCCGCGACCCGCGGATCACCTGTCTCGTCGAGGACGGTGAGGACTACTTCGAGCTGCGCGGCGTGAGCATCACCGGTCGCGCCACCCTGCTCGAGGAGTACGACGACATCGTCGCGCTGGGAGCGCGCGTGGCCGCGAAGATGGCCGGCGACGTCGACCTCGGCGAGCTCGGCGACCAGATCGTCGAGCAGCAGGCGCGCAAGCGAGTGGGGATCATCGTCGAGCCCGACAAGGTCGCCAGCTGGGACCACCGCAAGATGTCTGCTCCACCGGGCTCCGGTGGTTGAGCTTGTCGACACCACGCATCCGCAACTTCGAGGAGGACTGATGGCCAAGAAGATCCAGATCGACTGGGACCTGTGCGAGTCCAACGCCATGTGTGAGGCGCTGGCACCCGACCACTACCAGATCGACGACGACGACAACCTGCAGGTGCTCGACGACGTGGTCACCGAGGAGAACCAGGCGCTGATCCAGCAGACCGTCGCGTCGTGCCCCAAGTCCGCGATCTCCATCGTCGACGCATGACGGACACCTCACTCGACGGCCGCGTCGCGGTCGTCACCGGTGCCGGTGCCGGCCTCGGTCGAGCCGAGGCGCTGGCGCTGGCCCGTGCCGGCGCCAACGTCGTGCTCAACGACCTCCCCGGCGCCGCCGACGAGGCGGCCGAGGAGATCCGCGCGGTCGGCGTCGAGGCACTCGTCGTGCCGGGCGACGTGGGGGAGCGGGCGACCGCCGACGCGCTGCTCGAGGCGGCCACCGAGAAGCTCGGCGGACTCGACGTCGTGGTGAACAACGCCGGCATCACCCGCGACAAGATGCTCTTCAACATGACCGACGAGGAGTTCGACCTCGTCCTCAAGGTGCACCTGCGCGGCCACTTCCTGCTCTCGCGCAACGCGGCGTCGTACTGGCGCGACCGGTACAAGGAGACCGGCGAGCCCGTCGACGCGGCGGTCGTCAACACGGCCTCCGAGGCCTTCCTCACCGGGTCCCCCGGGCAGGCCAACTACGCCGCGGCCAAGGCCGGCATCACCGCGCTCACGTTGACCACCGCGCGCGGCCTCGCCCGGGTCGGCGTGCGCGCCAACGCGATCTGCCCCCGCGCCCGCACCGCGATGACCGCCGAGGTGTTCGGCGCCGACGAGTCCGGCCGATCGGTCGACCCCTACTCGCCCGACCACGTCGCCCCCCTGGTGGCCTACCTCGCCTCTCCGGCGGCGGCACGGATCACCGGCCAGGTCTTCGTGGTGTACGGCGGGATGGTCGCCCTCCTCGCCGCGCCCGCCGTCGAGCAGCGCTTCGACGCGAGCGGCACGACCTGGGACCTCGCCGACCTCGACGACCAGCTCGGCCCGTTCTTCGCCGACCGGGATCCCTCGGTCGGCTTCGCCGCAGACTCCGTGATGACCCTCCAGCCCAAGGATGCATGAATGAACAGACTCACCGGCAAGCGCGCCATCGTGACGGGCGCGGCCCAGGGGCAGGGGGCCGCCATCGCGCGGGCCTTCGCCGAGGAGGGCGCCCAGGTGGTGATCGCCGACGTGGCCGACGAGCCCGGCCAGCTGCTGGCCGACGAGCTCGCCAAGGAGTTCACGGTCGAGGGTCAGCCTGCGGCGTACTTCCGCCACCACGACGTCGCCGACGAGGACTCCTGGACCGCGCTGGTCGAGGAGGCCAACGAGCGCTTCGGCCCGGTCAACGTGCTGGTCAACAACGCCGGCATCCTGCGCTTCGGTGACGTCGAGAAGCAGGACATGGAGGAGTTCGACCTGCTCGTCCGGGTCAACCTGCGCGGCTGCTTCCTGGGGATGAAGGCCGTCGCCCGGACCATGCGCAAGAACGGCGGCGGCTCGATCGTCAACGCCTCCTCGATCGAGGGCCTGGCCGGCATGGCCTTCTGCACGGCGTACGCCGCCACCAAGTTCGCCATCCGCGGGATGACCAAGTCCGCGGCCATGGAGCTCGGCCCCAAGGGGATCCGGGTCAACTCGATCCACCCCGGGATGATCGACACCCCGATGACCCGGGTGCACGGCGGTGACGACGCGATGACCTACGGCGCCTCCAAGGTGGCCCTCAAGCGGGTCGGCCACCCGCCCGACATCGCCCCGGCCTACGTCTACCTCGCCAGCGACGAGTCCAGCTACGTCACCGGCGCCGAGCTCGCCGTGGACGGCGGCGCGACCGCGACCCACGCCTTCGGCGGCTGACTCCCCCTTCCAATTTCGCCGAGCGGGGTGTCGGTGCACGCTCAAAACGGCCGAGCGGGGGATCACTGCACGTCCTCGTTCAGGCTCGACGAGCACGAATCCCCCGCTCAGCGCCCGGAGGCGTGCAGAACACCCCGTTCGGCATCTCAAGGCGTGCGCAAAAGCCCCGCTCGGCGGTCAGCGGAGGAGCATGTGGACCGCGGTGTCGAGGTGGTCGGCGACCTCGTCGGCGGTCGAGCGGCCCGTCACCCAGGAGACCAGGGCGGAGAGCCAGACGTCGCTGATCACGCGGGCGACGGCGATCTCGCGCTCGGTGGGCTCGGCGCCCTCGACGTAGTCGGCGCCCTGGAGCGCCCGGCTGAGCATCGCCGTCAGCCGCAGCCCGACCACGTGGATCTCACCGGCGACCGTGGAGTCGGCGAACATGAAGGCCCGGGTCAGCGCCTCGGTGAGGCGCGGCTCCTTCTGCATGCTCCGCGTCGCCCTCGAGAGCACCCAGCTGACCCGGTCGGCGGGGGTGTCCCCGGGGATCGGCTTGCGACCCAGGGTGGCCTCGGTCTCCTCGAACTGGCGGGCGAGCGCCGAGACGAGCAGGTGGATCTTGGAGGGGAAGTAGCGGTAGAGGGTGCCCAGCGCCACGTCGGCGCGCTCGGCCACGGCCCGCATCTGGACGGCGTCGAAGCCGCCCTTCGAGGCCAGCGTGATGGTCGCGTCCAGGATCCGCTTGCGGCGGTCGCGCTGAGCAGCCGACCCGAGATCGTCCATGCTGAGCGAGCTGACGGTCGCCACGGTCACCCTCCTTCGGTGGACCAGACGAAAGGCTAGCAGTCTGGTCCGGCATAATCAGAACACGTTCCAGTTACGGCCGCGTGTCGTACCGTGCTCCTTCCCGACCCCTTACCGACCGAAACGGCCTGCTCTTGCGCATTGCTCTGTTGTCCTACCGCAGCAAGCCCCACTGTGGCGGTCAGGGGATCTACGTCCGTCACCTCAGCCGCGAGCTCACCGCGCTCGGGCACAGCGTCGAGGTGTTCTCGGGTCAGCCCTATCCCGACCTCGACGAGGGCGTCGCGCTGACCAAGGTGCCGAGCCTGGACCTCTACCGCGAGCCCGACCCGTTCCGGACCCCGCGGCCCAGCGAGATCCGCGACCGCCTCGACGTCGAGGAGGTGCTGACGATGTGGACGGCCGGGTTCCCCGAGCCGAAGACCTTCAGCAAGCGCGCGGCCCGGCTGCTGCGCGGACGGCGCGACGACTTCGACATCGTGCATGACAACCAGGTGCTCGGTTACGGGATGCTCGACCTCAAGGAGTCGGGGTTCCCGCTGATCACCAGCATCCACCACCCGATCACCTTCGACCGCCGGATCGACCTGGCCGCCGCCACCAGGCCGTGGCACAAGCTGACCCTGCGTCGCTGGTACGGATTCCTGCGGATGCAGGCCAAGGTGGCCCGCCGGGCCGGGGAGATCCTGACCGTCTCGGAGTCCAGCCGGCGCGACATCGTCGAGGACTTCGGCGTGGACGACGCCCGGATCGAGGTGATCCCGCTCGGGGTCGACGAGGTGTTCCGGCCACCGACCGCGCCCCGGGTCCCGGGCCGCATCGTCGCCATGGCCAGCGCGGACGCGCCGATGAAAGGCATCGCCACGCTCCTGGAGGCCGTGGCCAAGCTGCTCACCGAGCGTGAGGTCGAGCTGCTCCTGGTCACCAAGCCCACTCCCGGCGGACGGACCGAGAAGCTGATCGACCGGCTCGGCATCGCCGAGCACGTCACGTTCGTCAACGGCATCAGCGACGCCGAGCTGGTCGAGGTGATGGGCTCTGCAGAGGTGGCCTGCGTCCCCTCGCTCTACGAGGGCTTCTCGCTGCCCACGGCCGAGCTGATGGCGTGCGAGACGCCGCTGGTGGTCAGTCGTGCGGGTGCGATCCCCGAGGTGGTGGGTCCCGACGGGCTGTGCGCCGACCTGGTCACTCCCGGCGACGTCGGTGAGCTCACGACCGCGATCGCGGCGCTGCTCGACGACCCCGAGCGCCGCGAGCGCATGGGCCGAGCCGGTCGGCAACGAGTCCTGGAGAAGTTCAGCTGGCGCGCGGTCGCCGAGAAGACCGCCGCTGCGTACGAGAGGGTGTTGCACAGTGCTGACCGTTGACTTCGAGCGACTGGGGCTGCGCCCGGGCGACCGCGTCATCGACATGGGGTGTGGTGCCGGGCGCCACGCCTTCGAGATGTACCGCCGTGGGGCCGACGTGATCGCGTTCGACCAGGACGGTGACGAGCTCGCCGGGGTGCTGGAGCTCTTCGGCGCGATGAAGGAGGCCGGGGAGGTGCCCGAGGGTGCCGAGGCCGACATCAAGCAGGGAGACGCTCTGTCGCTGCCGTTCGCCGACGGCGAGTTCGACCGGGTCGTGGCCTCCGAGGTGCTCGAGCACATCCCCGACGACACCAGTGCCATCAAGGAGCTCGTGCGTGTCCTGCGCCCAGGCGGCACCATGGCCGTCACCGTGCCGCGCTGGCTGCCCGAGCTCCTCTGTTGGCGGCTCTCGGCGGACTACCACAACACCCCGGGCGGTCACATCCGGATCTACACCGACCAGGAGCTGATCTGGAAGCTGGTCAACGCCGGGATGGAGTACGACGGCAAGGCCCACACGCACGGCCTGCACGCGCCGTACTGGTGGCTCAAGTGCGCCGTGGGAGTCGACAACGACGACAACCCGCTCGTGAAGGCCTACCACCAGGTGCTGGTCTGGGACATCATGCGTACGCCGAGGTGGAGCACGCTGACCCGAGCGGCCGATCGTGTCCTGGACCCGCTGGTCGGCAAGAGCATGGTGCTCTACCTGCACAAGCCCGAGACCGCGGAGTCGACCGCCGCGTGAACCGCGTGCACCAGATCCCCGCCGTCGACGGCGTGCTCACGCGTGAGCAGGTCGCCACGACCGCGGCGTCGATCGCCTCCATGCAGGAGCCCGACGGCGCCGTGCCGTGGACCGTGGGCGAGCACGTCGACGTCTGGAACCACGTCGAAGCGGCGATGGCCCTCGACGTCGCGGGCCAGGGTGCGGCAGCCGCCGCGGCGTACGAGTGGTGCCTGCGCCGGCAGCGGCACGACGGCTCGTGGCCGATGAAGATCGTGGCGGGTCAGGTCGAGGACGCCAGCGGCGAGACCAACATGTCCGCCTACCTGGCGGTCGGCCTGTGGCACCACTGGCTGCTGCACCGCGACCTCGCGTTCGTGGAGCGCTGCTGGCCCGCGGTGCATCGCGGCCTGGACTTCGTGGCCGGCATGCAGCTGCCCTTCGGCGGCATCGCCTGGTCGCAGGAGTGGGACGACCACGGGCCCGGGGGGGTCAACCGGGAGGCGTTGCTCGCCGGGTCCTCGAGCATCTACCAGTCGCTGCGGGCAGGGGTCGCGCTGGCCGGGCTGGTCGACGATGCCCAGCCCGAGTGGGAGCTCGTCGGCGGCCGGCTGGGCCACGCGCTTCGTGAGCACCGCGACCTCTTCCTCGACAAGGCGACCTTCTCGATGGACTGGTACTACCCGGTGCTCGGCGGTGCCGTCCGCGGTGGCGCGGGGGCCGACCTCCTCGAGGCTCGCTGGGCGGAGTTCGTGATGCCGGGACTGGGCGCCCGCTGCGTCGACACCAACCCGTGGGTCACCGGCGCGGAGACCTGCGAGCTGGTGATGGCGCTGGACAGCCTCGACGACCCGCGGGCGCGGACGTTGTACGCCGACATGCAGCACCTGCGCCACGAGAACGGCAGCTACTGGACCGGCTCGGTCCACGGCCCCGCCGAGGGCGAGAGCGTCTTCTGGCCCGGCGAGCAGACGACGTACACGGCGGCGGCGGTGATCCTGGCCGCCGACGCGCTCTCCCGCACGAGTCCGGCAAGCGGGATCATGCGCGGCGACACCCTGGCCGCGCACTTCCCGGCGATCGCGCTGGAGTGCGGCTGCCCCGAGGACTCCTCAGCCGACGTCGTCGCCGGACGCGCCTGAGCTCCGGAGCAGCACCCGCATCGACCCGACCGTCGTCTCCGGCGTGAAGGCGCCACCGGCGACCGCCCGCTGCCACACGTGGTACGGCGCCTGGCCGCCGTCCTCGGCGCGCTCGAAGACGTCGTGGATGACCAGCGCTCCGCCGGGCCGGACCCAGCGCGCGAAGCCGGAGTAGTCGTTCTGCGCGTGCTCCTCCGCATGACCGCCGTCGATGAACAGCAGCGCCACCGGGGTGCGCCAGTGCCGGGCAACGGTCCTGGACCGTCCGACCACGGCGACCACCTCGTCCTCGAGCCCGGCGCGCTCGATGGTGCGGCGGAAGACGGGGAGGGTGTCCATCAGCCCGGACTCGGCGTCGACGAGCGAGGCGTCGTGGTGCTCCCAGCCGGACTGGTTCTCCTCCGAGCCACGATGGTGGTCGAGGGTGAAGACCGTGCTGCCCGTGGCCCTCGCCGCGGCGCCCAGCCAGATGGCGGACTTGCCGCAGTAGGTGCCGATCTCCAGTCCGGGGCCGTCGTCGAGGTGGGCCAGTGCCGTGGTGTGCAGGAGGAGCCCCTCGTCCTCGGGCATGAATCCCTTGGCCGCGCGGGCATGGGCCAGGAGGTCCTCGGACATCACACTCACGCGGGGAGCGTAACGAGTGGATCTCATGGCATCATGACTGGAACACGTTCTAGTTCCTGGGAGTGACCGTGCCGATCGGGATCAGCGAGGACCACCGCGAGGTCGCGAAGGCGTTCGGCACCTGGGCCGCGTCCCTCGACGGCATCTCCGCAGCCCGGGCCGCCGAGGACGATCCCGCCGCGGCGTTCGGCGAGCTGACCGAGGCGGCGGGGGAGATGGGGCTGTTCTCGATCGTCGCCGACGGCGGCACCCTGCTCGACCTCGCCGTGGCCGTCGAGGCGTGCGCCGGGGCCCTGGTGCCGGGTCCGCTGCTCGGGACCGCCGTGGCCTCGGCCGTCCTCGGCGACGTGGGCGACAAGCGGGTGGCGCTCGCCCTCTCCGGTGACGTGGTCCACGGGGCTGCGGGCGCCACGCACGCCCTGGTCCTCGAGGGTGACCAGGCGCGCCTTGCCGCGCTCGACGGTGCCGAGCTCATTTCGGCGACGAGCATCGACCTGACCCGCCGTACCGCCCTGGGCCGGGTCGAGGGTGGTGAGCCGATCGACGTCGACGCCGAGCGGCTCCGGGCCTTCGTGGTCACGCTGGCCGCGGCCGAGGCGTCAGGCATTGCGCGGTGGTGCCTGGAGACTGCCGTGTCGTACGCCGGCGTCCGCGAGCAGTTCGGGAAGAAGATCGGGGCCTTCCAGTCGATCAAGCACCTCTGCGCGGAGATGCTGGAGACCTCCGAAGCAGTGACCGCGGCCGCCTGGGACGCCGCCCGCGCCCACGAGGAGTCCGCCGAGGCCTTCGACCTCGCCACCACGATTGCCGGCGTCGCGGCGTTCGACGGTGCCGTCGAGGTCGCGAAGAGCTGCATCCAGGTGCTGGGCGGGATCGGCTTCACCTTCGAGCACGACGCGCACCTCTACCTGCGTCGTGCGCTGGCACTGCGCGCGATGCTGCCCTCCTCCTCGTCGTACGCCGAGCGGCTGGCCGGACTCGCTGCCGACGGGAAGCGACGGGTCGCCCACGTCGAGCTGGAGGGGGTCGACGAGCTCCGCGGCGAGGTGCGTGGCGATGCTCGGCGGATCGCCGCCCTGCCCGCCGAGGAGCGGCGGGTCGCCCTCGCCGAGACGGGTCTGCTGACTCCGCACTGGCCGACGCCGTACGGCCGCGACGCGGAACCCGCCGAGCAGCTGGTGATCGACGAGGAGCTCGAGTCCGCGGGCGTCGAGCGACCGGACCTGGCGATCGGGGCGTGGGCGGCGCCGACGATCATCGCCCACGGGGACGACGCGCAGCGGGAGCGGTTCGTCGGCCCGACGCTGCGGGGCGAGATCACCTGGTGCCAGCTCTTCAGCGAGCCCGGTGCCGGCTCGGACCTGGCCTCGCTGCGCACCAAGGCGGTCCGGGACGAGGGTGGCTGGCGGCTCTCCGGCCAGAAGGTGTGGACCTCGGTGGCCCACCTCGCCGACTGGGGCATCTGCCTGGCCCGCACCGATCCCGACGTGGAGGCGCACGCCGGCATCACCTACTTCCTGGTCGACATGACCAGCGACGGCCTCGACGTCCGCCCGCTGCGGGAGATGACCGGCGAGGCGATGTTCAACGAGGTGTTCCTCGACGGTGTCTTCGTCCCCGACGAGTGCGTCGTCGGCGACGTCGACGGTGGCTGGAGGCTGGCGCGCACCACGCTTGCCAACGAGCGGGTCGCCATGGCGGGCTCCCGTCTCGGCGTCAGCGTCGAGCAGGCGCTCGTCCTGCTGGCCGACCACCCGGAGTTCCGCGTCGACGTCGGCCGCGCGGTGGCGCTCGCGACGACGGTCAAGCTGCTCGGCACCCGAGCGACCCTGCGCTCGATCTCCGGGCAGGGACCCGGGCCGGAGTCGAGCGTGGCCAAGCTGGTCGGCGTGCGCAGCCGTCAGGACGCTGCCGAGCTCGTCGTACGCATGCTCGGTGACCGGATCTTCACCGGCGACGACCTTGCCCGCGACGCGGTCCACGAGATGCTGCTGACCCGCTGCCTCTCGATCGCCGGAGGCACCACCCAGGTGCTCCGCAACGTCGCGGGCGAGCGGATCCTCGGCCTACCCCGCGGCTAGCGAGGCTCGATCACGCTGCCAGAGCGCGTGGTGGTGCAGCAGCCAGCGCTCGACGGCCCGGATCACGTGGTGGCTGCGGATCGAGCCGAAGACCTCGAAGGCGTGCTGGGTGCCGGGGAACTCGGCGTAGGTCACCGTGCTCTTCGACTCCGCCTTCAGCTTCTCCACGAACGCCCGCGCCTGTCGTACGTCGACCAGCGAGTCGTTGGTGCCGTGCAGCACGAAGAAGTCGGGGGCCTCGGGGGAGACCTGCGCCAGTGGTGAGGCCCGCACGAACTCCTCGCGATCGGCGACGGGATCCATCGTGAAGACCCGCGGGGCGAGGAAGTGGTCGCGCAGCTCCTCGGCCCGACGCTCGCCGGTCAGGCCGGCGAGGTCGTAGACGCCGTAGAACGGCACGCACGCGGCGACGCTGGTGTCGGCGTCCTCGAAGCCCGGCTGGTAGGCGGTCTCGTGCGGTGTCAGCGCCGCCAGGGCGGCGAGGTGACCACCGGCCGAGCCACCCGTGACGACCAGGTACGACGGGTCGCCGCCGTACTCGGCGATGTTCTCGCGTGTCCAGGCGATCGCCTTCTTGACGTCGATGATCTGGGCGGGGAAGGGGTGCTTGGGCGCGAGCCGGTAGTTCATCGCCACGCACACCCAGCCGCGCTCGGCCATGGCGTTCATCAGGAGCAGTCCCTGCTGCTCCTTGGTGCCGATCGTCCAGCCGCCGCCGTGCACCTGCACCAGCACCGGGGCGTTCTGCAGATCCACGTCGCGGGGTCGGTAGATGTCCAGCCGGGCGCGCTTCCCGCCGGCGGTGTAGTTGATGTCGCGGATGACCTCGACGCCGGGGCGGGCCATCTTGAACGGCCGGGCCACCTCGCGCACGCGGGTCTTGAGGTCCTCGGCCGAGGGCGCGTCCTCGAGCACCTCGAGGTAGTCCTCGCCGAGCCCGTCGCGCAGGGTCGTCTCCACGTGGGTGGCCGAGCGGTTCGCGTTCAGGATCACCCAGCCGAGGGCAGTGCCGGTCGCCGCTGCCAGGGCGAGTCCGAGCTTGTCGGGTCGTGCATCACGCCGGCGACGTACGGTCAGCTCGCGCGCGGCGTCCGCCGCGGTGACGGCGAGCCACTGCGGAGCCAGCTCGGTGGCCAACCACCCGGCGAAGAAGCCGGGGATGGCGGTGTAGCGGCCGCGCAGCGGACGCACCGCGTTGGCGACGAGGGCGGCGAACACCAGCTGGCGACTGCGGTAGGACATGGCGTCAGGCTAGTGGCGGGCCGTCCACCAGTGCGTGTGAGATGACCGACCCGCGAACAGGTAGAACGTGTTCCAGTTCGGCACTAGGCTTCGCCCATGCAACGACTCAGCGGCCTGGACGCGAGCTTTCTCTACCTGGAGACGCCCGCGCAGCTGCTGCACGTGTGCGGCGTGATCGTCCTCGACCCGGAGACGGTGCCGAGCGGCTACTCCTTCGCGGAGTTCAAGGACGAGCTCGAGCGCCGCATCGACGGCGTACCGATGTTCCACCGCAAGCTCAAGCAGGTGCCGCTGGGGATCGACCACCCGGTCTGGGTCAACGACGACGACTTCGACATCGACCGGCACGTGCACCGGATGGCGCTGCCCGCGCCGGGTGGCGAGCGCGAGCTGGCCGACCTGTGCGGTCACCTGGCCGGCATCCCGCTGGACCGGTCGCGGCCGCTGTGGGAGTTCGTGGTCATCGAGGGCTACCGCACCGAGTCGGGCGCCGAGCGCATCGTGGTGTTCACCAAGATGCACCACTGCACCGTCGACGGGGTCTCCGGCGCCAACGCGATCTCGTTCATGTGCTCGCTGGAGGCCGACGCCCCGCCGCTGGAGACACCCCCCGACGGCGACCCGCCGCGCGCCCCCGGTGACGCCGAGCTGCTCGCCCGCGGCGTCGCCACGAACCTGTACAAGCCCGTCGCCCTCGCCAAGGTGGTGGGCCCCACGGTCAAGGGCGTGGCCAGCACGATCGGCCGGGCCCGCGAGGGTACGGCGATGCCGGCACCGCTCACGGCTCCGCGGACCTCTTTCAACGCCACGATCACCGGCCACCGCTCGCTCGCCATCGGCGACATGTCGCTGCAGAAGATCAAGGACGTCAAGAACGCCGTCGAGGGCGCCACCGTCAACGACGTGGTGATCGCCGTCAGTGGGGGTGCACTGCGGCGCTACCTCGCCGACCGCGACGAGCTGCCGGAGAGCTCGCTGATCGCCTCGGTGCCGGTCTCGGTCCGCGGCAGCTCGAAGAAGACCACCGGCAGCAACAAGGTCTCCACGATCTTCTCCCGGCTCGGCACCGACATCGCCGACCCGCTCGAGCGGCTCACGGAGGTCTCGCGGACCAACCAGAACGCGAAGGACCACCACAAGGCGATCTCGGCCGACGCCCTGCAGGACTGGGCCCAGTTCGCTGCCCCACGCACCTTCGGTCTCGCGGTGCGGATGGTCTCCTCGCTCAAGCTCGCCGACTCCGGGCCGGTGATCCACAACCTGGTGATCTCCAACGTGCCCGGTCCGCCGGTGCCGCTGTACTTCATGGGCGCCCGGATCGAGGGCCTCTACCCGCTCGGCCCGGTCTTCCACGGCGCCGGGCTGAACGTCACCGTGATGTCGAGCGACGGCAAGATCCACATCGGCGCCATCGCCTGCCGCGAGCTCGTGCCCGAGCCCTGGAAGCTAGTGGAGAAGTTCCCCGAGGAGCTCGAGGCCCTGCACGCCGAGGTGATCGGGAAGCCGGCGAAGAAGTCGACCACCAAGAAGGCTGCGGCGAAGAAGAAGCCGGCGGCGAAGAAGACGGCTGCGAAGAAGAAGCCGGCGGCGAAGAAGACGGCTGCGAAGAAGACGACGGCGACGAAGAAGACGACTGCGAAGAAGACGGCCGCGAAGAAGTCGTAGTCCTCCCCACCAACCCGGACGTCAGACGAATCAGGAGCCGCTCGTCGACCGGCAGGGCTCGTTGCGGAGGCTGGGGCAGGCGGGAGCGGCGGCGTCCACGCTGAGACCCGGGATGACCGGAAGCACCAGGCGCGAGGGCATCGAGGCGGAGTAGGCCAGGGACACCTGGGCGGTGCCGTTGCTCGGCTGGGTCGTGTCGAAGGCCCAGATCGGTTGGGTGCCGTTGGGGGCCGCGATGGTCACCTTGATCCGCGATCCGGTGCGGTAGGCGTGTCCCTGGAAGTACAGCGGGATGGTGACCTTGGTGTAGGAGCCGCTGGGCATCGGTGAGGCGTCGGCCTGCCGCATGGTCGGGATCGGCTGCAGCAGCGTCGGTTGCTGCTTGAAGATGTTGTCGGCGGTGGTGGCCAGCGTGCGCTCGCTGCCGCGGATCCAGCCGTTCTGCACGAAGGTCTCGTGGCCGTCGCGGACCTCGCTGACCGTCGCCTGCAGGTCGACGTCGGGCGTGGAGGACTTCACCCAGAGCTCGACCGACCCGGCGCCGACCGTGGTGACGTTCGAGGTGAGCGGGGCGGTGGTGTAGGACAACGCCGTGCCCGCCTTGTTCGGCTGCCAGTTCCAGTGCCACTGCGACGCGTTGCCCCACAACCCGCCGGTGCCGGTGTTGCCGATGTAGTCGTTCTTCGGCGTGCCGTTCGCGTTGGAGGTGTACCGGTCGACGTGCGCGGCGCTCTGTGGCGAGGCGCCCAGGGCGCCCTGGGGCGCGAGGTACCACGACCGGGCCTGCGTGCCCGGGACCGGCAGGGTGCTGAACGAGTGCTCGTAGGCGGCGTAGGGATCACCCGGCGTCCTGGTCCCCAGCGGTGAGGCACCGGCGCCGTTGTCGAAGAGCACGCGCACCGCAGGCTGCTTCTCGAACGCCGCCTTGGCGAGGTCGTACGTCGGTTGCAGCTGCACCGGGTCGTTCGGCAGCGTGACCGCGTCGGTCTGCGGGAGGCCCATCGCAGTCTGGTAGATCAGCGGCGCCGCGGCCTTGATGACGGCCGAGTTGATCGCCGGCGCCTGGCCGGCGACGTACAGCTCGAGGAAGTCGTACCAGCGGTTCAACGTCGCCGGGTCGAGCGAGTCGATGTGCGCGCCGTTGGTGAAGGTGAACCACTTCTTCTTCGTGCCGGTGAAGTGCGAGACGAGGTTCGGGCAGTGACCGCCGGTCTGCTCGTCCTCCCACTGGCAGGCCAGGAACGTCGGCACGTTGATCTTGTCGACGAAGGTGATCGGGTCGAGCGGGTCGGCCGTCGCCGGGACGTAGTGGCTGTTGGCGCGGATCTTGCCCATCAGGTCGTTGGCCTCGCCGTGCAGCGCCTGGTTGGCGATGCAGGTCTGGTCGCCGTCGGCGACCCGCTTCTCGGCGTACGCCTGGGTGCCGGTGGCGCCCGTGCCCGCGGGCTGCGCCTCGTCCTGGCGCTCCTTGGCCCACGCGACGGCGAAGCCGGTGTTGAGGACACCGCCGGGATAGAGCGTGGTCGCGGTCGCGTCCAGCACCGACAGCGGCGAGATCGCGGCCAGGTGCGGCGGGCGCAGCTGTGCGGTGAACAGCTGGCTGATGCCGCCGTAGGAGATGCCCATCATCCCGACCTTGTGGCCCTTGACCCAGGGCTGGTTGGCGATGGTCTCCACGACGTCGTAGCCGTCGAGGTTCTGCAACGGCTCGAAGAAGTCGTACGCGCCGCCGGAGCAGCCCGTGCCGCGCATGCTCACGTCGACCACGGCGAAGCCCATCAGGTTCGCGAGGGCCGCGATGCCGTTCACCGGGCCGTCGGGGTCGGCGTAGCCGTAGCCGGAGTACTCGATCAACGTCGGGTAGGGCTTGGCGTAGTCGGGCCCGTTCGGCACCGGGAAGCCCTCGGGGAGGCCGCCGATGCCCGCGGGATGCGTCGGCGGGTGCACGGTCAACGCGAGCTGGGTGCCGTCGCGGGTGGTCAGGTAGGAGTACCCGTCGGAGGGGATCTGCTGGTCGTAGGTGCTCGGGTCCCAGGGGGCGGCCCCCTCGGAGTGCACGGTGAGTGGGGCGCTCGTCGTAGCGCCGGAAGCGACGCGATATCCCGTCCCGGGGCTCACCTCACGGAACAGCAGCCCGCCGAGCGAGTCGGCCTTCTGGGTCCTGACCACGTGACCGGAGCTGTCGCGCAGGGAGGCGCTCGCGCCCGGGGGGAGCCCGGTGACGTAGACCTGCCGGGCGCTGCCGTGGGCGCTGAACGGGGAGGCAGCCTCTGCGCTCGACGTGCTGAGCGTGACGGCGACGGCGACTGCCAGCACGGTCGTCAGGACGAGCAGGTGGGTCCGGAGCTTCAGGGCACGGGTGAGCACGACCCGTCAACGACGCGTCGCCGGATCAGGTCACGACCGTGCTCACGTGGCGGACGCCGCGGCGCGCTTGCGCGTGCGTACCGCGCGGGGGCGGGGTCGCTCCATCCGGGCGGCGACGTCGAGGCAGGCCTCGAGGAAGGCCGGGGCGAACAGCTCCGACTCGAGCACCACACCGGAGTGGCCGCAGTCGGCCTCGTGCACGGTGGCGCCGGGGATCAGGGTGGCCAGGTGGCGCTGGCGATCGGGCGGGATCGCCCAGTCGGTCTGCGGGACCATCAGGGCCGTCGGTACGTCGATGCGGCCCAGCCACTTCGTGGAGTGGTGCCGGCCCAGGGCCGCCATCGCCTGGGCCACCGCCCAGGGGCTCGTGCTGCGCCACTCGCCGAGGGCCCACTGCCCGATGTCGGTGGGTCCGATGTCCAGCGCCTCGACGCCGGCCCGGGCGGTCCGGCGTACGACGCGGGACTTCGAGAGCGTCCGCAGCGCGCCCATGCTGACCTCCATCCCGGTGTGGAAGAGCATCTCGCGCGAGTTGGTGCGGAAGTGGTCGGTGGCGGCGCCGAGGACGAGCCCGCCGACGACCTCCGGGTGCTGGCGCCACACCCGCTGGGCGACGACCGAGCCCATGGAGTAGCCGGCGATGATCGGCTTCCTGCCGTCCTTGTCCAGGCCGAGCTCGGCGACCACGGCGGCGACGTCGTCGGCGCAGTCGTGCAGCGAGAAGTCCTCCGAGACGATGCCGCGACCATGCCAGCGCTGGTCGAAGACGACCACGTGGAAGTGCTCGGCCAGCTGGTGCACGACGGGGAACCAGGTGAGCATCCCGGTGCACCCCACGGCGTGCAGGAGCACGATCGTGGGAGCGCCGGGTGGGCCCTCGAGCTCGGTCAGCCAGGTGCGGCCGCGGCGGGGGAGCTCGAGCCACCGGCCCTCGGGGATCTCCACGTCGGGGACGTGGGCGAGCTCGCGGACGTAGTCGCGGGCGAAGCGGCTGACCCGGTTGATCGGTGCACACAGGGCGGGGCTCATCGGCGATGCCTCCAGTTGCGGAAGTGCTGCCACTAGACTAGAACAGGTTACAGTTTCGGCCCATGAGGGGGATCACATGAGCGCGGGTGTGTCAGGCCCTGACGCTGCTCCCAGGGACGAGAACGGCGAGGAGGTCCGGGACGAGATCCGGTCGGTGCTGACCGACGTGCTCGAGAAGGGCCCCCAGGAGGTCGACGCCAGCTGGGCGGCGTGTGCGGAGGCCGGGCTCCTCGGGCTGGCGGTGCCGAGCGCCCGCGGCGGAGAGGGCCTCGGGCTACCCGAGCTCGCTGTCGTCGTGCGCGAGGCGGCTGCGCGAGCCGTGGACCTGCCGCTGCGCGAGACGCTGGTCTCCGGCTTGCTCCCACTGGTAGCAGCCGGCACCGACGAGCAGCAGGAGGCCTTCCTGCCACGGATCTCGGCCGGTGAGCTCCTGGTCGCCCCGGCCCTCAACGAGCTGGGCTCGGCACTTCCCGAGGCGCCGGCGACCCGCTTCGACGGCGAGCGCGTCACCGGACGCAAGCTCGCCGTCCCGGTGCACGACGAGCTGTCCGGCCGCGACACCCTGCTCCTCGTGTCGGCCTCGAGCGACGACGGGGCCGTCGTGGTGCTCGTCGACCCCGCTTCCGCGGGCGTGGAGCGGATCGACACTCCGGCGTCTCGCGGCCCGGGGAGGCGACGTACGTCTTCGACGGCGCTCCGGTGCTCGGTGTCCTCGGCGGCGGTGCCGCCGACACGGTCCGCACCCTGACGATCGCGGGACTGCTGCTCCACGCCGACGGTCTGCTCGCGGGTGCCCTCGACCTGACGGCCGGCTACGTCAAGGAGCGCACGCAGTTCGGTCGCTCGCTCGCGGAGTTCCAGGGCGTCGCGATGCAGATCGCCGACGTGTACGTCGCCTCGAGGATGGTCACACTCGCTGTCGACGAGGTGGTCCGCCGCCTTGCCGCGGGAGAGCCGTGCGAGGAGGACCTCGCGGTCGCGGCGTACTGGCTGTGCGACCGCGCCCCCGCCGCGCTGCAGACCAGTCACCACCTGCACGGCGGCATGGGCGTCGACATGACCTATCCGCTGCAGCGCTACTTCGCCCGGCTCAAGGACGACGTGCGGCTGCTCGGCGGCGTCGACGACTGGCTGCCGCGCGTGCCGGTCCAGGAGGGGGAGGGGCACCACACCGAGCTCACCGCGTCGCAGCGGGCCTTCAAGCAGGAGGTGCGCGACTACTTCGCCGGGTTGGTCTCCGCCGAGGACCGGCAGGAGATGCTGACCGACCGTCACGGCGAGGCCTACCACCGCATCATCAAGCAGATGGGCAGCGACGGCTGGATGGGCGTCGGCTGGCCCGAGGAGTACGGCGGCAAGGGGCTCGGTGGCATCGAGCAGCAGATCTTCGCCAACGAGGCCGCGCGCGGAGACGTGCACCTGCCGGCGGTGACGCTGCAGACGGTCGGGCCGACCCTGCAGGCGTTCGGCACCGACAAGCAGAAGGACATGTTCCTCGAGGCGATCCTCGCCGGCGACGTGCACTTCGCGATCGGCTACTCCGAGGCCGATGCCGGCACCGACCTCGCCTCGCTGCGCACCAGCGCGAAGAGGGACGGCGACCACTACGTCGTCAACGGCCAGAAGATGTGGACCACCGGCGGGCACGCGGCCGACTACATCTGGCTGGCCGTGCGCACCGATCCCGAGGCGCCGAAGCACCAGGGGATCTCGGTGCTGATCGTGGACACCAAGGACCCCGGGTACTCCTGGACGCCGATCATCACCTCCGACGGATCGCACCACGTCAACGCGACGTACTACAACGACGTGCAGGTGCCGGCCGACATGCTCGTCGGCGAGGAGAACCACGGCTGGCGACTGATCACCACGCAGCTCAACCACGAGCGCGTGATGCTCGGCCCGGCCGGCCGGCTCGAGGGCCTGCGCGACCTGGTCGTCGCCTGGGCGCGCGACCGCACCGACGCCTCTGGCACACCGCTGCTCGAGGTGCCGGCCGTGTGCGACACCCTCGCCCGCGTGACGGCGGCGTTCCGCGTCAACGAGCTGCTCAACTGGCAGGTCGCGTCCTCAGGTGCGTCGGGAACCGCCGCGGTGGCAGACGCCTCTGCCTCCAAGGTGTTCGCCTCCGACGAGGTGCAGTCGCTGGGGCTGGCGCTCGAGCGCATCGTGACGTCGTACGGCGACCCGGCGGAGCCGGAGACCGCACGTCTGACGAGCTATCTCGACGCCACCTCGAAGCGCAACCTCGTGCTGACCTTCGGCGGCGGGGTCAACGAGGTGCAGCGCGAGCTGATCGCGATGTTCGGACTGGGCCTGCCGAAGGTGCCCCGTTGAGCGACCCTTCGAGGCCTCGTTCCTCGGCACCTCAGGGACCCGATCTGCACGACTGGATCATGGCCGAGACCGAGCGGCTCCAGGCACTCGGTGCCACCGCGCCACGGCTGGCCCGCGACCCGGTCAGCCAACCGGTCATCAACGCCTGGCTGGACGCGATCGAGGACGCCGACCCGCGGTGGACCCAGGGCGAGGCGCCCCCGGCCATGGCACAGGTGTGGACCATGCCCGGGCTCCGTGGCACCCGCGGCGCCGACGACCCGCTGTCCGGCGCGATGGAGATGCTCGACTCGGCCGGCTACACCTCGGTGCTGGGCACCAACTGCGACCAGACCTACGAGCGCTACCTCCGGGTCGGCGAACAGGTCTCGGTGACCACCCAGCTCGAGGCCGTCGCCGGGCCGAAGCAGACCGGCGTCGGTGAGGGCTACTTCGTGACCACCCGCAACGTCTGGCGGGTGGACGACGAGGTGGTCGCGACGATGCAGTTCCGGGTGCTGAAGTTCAAGCCCGGTCCTCGAGAGTCCCGGGTCCCTGAGGAGGGCGAGGAACGATCCCCTCTCGAAGGGCCGGACCGCTCACAGATCATCCGGCCGGTGCGCAACCGCGACACCGACTTCTTCTGGGAGGGCACCCAGCAGGGCGAGCTGCGCCTCCAGAGGTGCCGTGCCTGCGGCGAGCTGCGGCACCCGCCGGGCCCGGTCTGCCCGGTGTGCCACGCGATGGACCGGGGGTACGTCGTGGCCAGCGGCCGCGGCACGATCTTCTCCTTCCTCGTCCACCACGCCCCGCAGATGCCCGGGCGGGCGCTGCCGCTGACGATCGCCCTCGTCGAGCTCGAGGAGGGGGTGCGGTTCGTGGCCGACGTCCGCGGCAACCCCGAGGACCTCGCGATCGGCGATCCCGTCGTCGTCGGCTGGGACGAGGTCGACGACGAGCTGACCCTGCCGATCTGGGAGCTGGCCCGGTGAAGGGAACGACGCTGCCCGCGTGGGAGCTGCCGGTCACGCCGACCCTGGTCGTCTCGACCGCCCTGGCCACCCGCGACTTCCAGGACGTGCACCACGACCGTGACCTCGCCCAGTCGCACGGCTCGAAGGACATCTTCATCAACATCCTCACCACGACCGGGCTGGTGCAGAGGTACGTCGGTGACTGGGCGCGCGACGCGATCGGTCCGGAGTTCGTCGTCCGCTCCTGCGCCCTGCGGCTCGGCGCGCCGGCGCATCCCTACGACACCCTGGCCTTCTCCGGCGAGGTGGTCGACGACGCCGACGGCGCACTGACCATCGACGTCGTCGGCCGAGTCCCGCTGGGGGACCACGTCACCGCCACGGTGGTGATCACGTGACGCTCTCCGGCAGGGCCGCGATCGTCGGCATCGGGGCCACCGAGTTCTCCAAGGAGTCCGGCCGCTCCGAGCTCCAGCTCTCCTGCGAGGCGACGCTGGCCGCGCTGGCCGACGCCGGCCTGTCGACGGCCGACGTCGACGGCCTGACCACCTTCACGATGGACTCCACGGCCGAGATCGCGCTGGCCCGTGAGCTGGGGATGGGGGACCTGCGGTTCTTCAGCCGGATCAACTATGGCGGCGGGGGTGCCTGCGCCACCGTGCAACAGGCCGCGATGGCCGTCGCGACCGGTGTGGCCGACGTGGTCGTCTGCTACCGCGGCTTCAACGAGCGGTCCGGCCAGCGCTTCGGCCAGGTCTCCCAGTGGGCCGCCGCGCAGGTGAACACCAACGGGCTCGACAACGCCTGGACCTACCCCCACGGACTCTCGACGCCCGCGGCGACCGTTGCCATGCAGGCGCGTCGCTACATGCACGAGTACGGCGCCACCTCCGCCGACTTCGGCGCCGTCGCGGTGGCCGACCGACGGCACGCGGCGACCAACCCGGACGCGTTCTTCTTCGGCCGACCGATCACGATCGAGGACCACCAGGCCTCGCGGATGATCGCGGACCCGCTGCGCCTCCTCGACTGCTGCCAGGAGAGCGACGGCGCGGTCGCGCTCGTCGTGACCACCCCCGAGCGCGCCGCCGACCTCGCACAGCCCGGGGTCACGATCGCCGCTGCCGCGCAGGGGAGTGCGGCCGACCAGTTCGTGATGACGTCGTACTACCGCGACGACATCGGCGTCCCGGAGATGGGCGTCGTGGGACGAGAGCTGTGGCGCCAGTCCGGCCTCACCACCGAGGACATCGACACCGCCGTGCTCTACGACCACTTCACGCCGTACGTGCTGATGCAGCTCGAGGAGCTCGGCTTCTGCGGTCGCGGCGAGGCGCCCTCCTTCGTCGCCGGCGGCGCGATCGAGCTCGGTGGCCGGCTGCCGTTGAACACCCACGGCGGCCAGCTCGGGGAGGCCTACATCCACGGCATGAACGGCATCGCCGAGGGGGTCCGTCAGCTCCGCGGCACGGCGGTCAACCAGGTCGAGGGCGCCGAGCACGTCCTGGTCACCGCCGGCACCGGGGTGCCCACCTCCGGATTGATCCTCGCGCGCTGACCGGCGAGCGGGGGATACGCGCACGCCTTTCGGCGCCGAGAGGGGGATTCCTGCACACGCGATGTACGACGACCCCCCGGTCGGCGCCGTACGGCGTGCAGCAAACCCCCGGTCGGCGTCGTACTAGACTCACCCGCTGGGCTGAACCCCTCCGGCCCACCCCCTGACGTAAGGCGCGAACTCCGCAATGGCTACGACGAACGACCTGAAGAACGGCATGGTGCTCAACCTCGACGGCCAGCTGTGGCAGGTCATCTGGTTCCAGCACCACAAGCCCGGCAAGGGCGGGGCGGTGGTGCGCTCGAAGCTGCGCAACATCGAGTCGGGCAAGACCGTGGACAAGACGTTCAACGCCGACGTCAAGGTCGAGGTGGCCAACGTCGACAAGCGGACGATGCAGTACCTCTACAACGACGGCACGTCCTACGTCTTCATGGACACCGGCACCTACGACCAGCTCGAGGTCAGCCCGGAGATCGTCGGCGACGCCTCGAACTTCATGCTGGAGAACCAGGAGGCCATCGTGGCCACCAACGACGGCCGGGTGCTCTACATCGAGCTGCCTGCCTCGGTCGAGCTCGAGGTCACCTACACCGAGCCGGGGCTCCAGGGTGACCGCTCGACCGGAGGCACCAAGCCGGCGACCGTGGAGACCGGGGCCACCGTGGCCGTGCCGCTCTTCATCACCACCGGCGAGCGGATCAAGGTGGACACCCGCGACTCGTCCTACCTCGGCCGCGTCAGCAGCTGACGCTGTGCTGGTTGAAATCCCGTGAGCGCTCGCTCCAAGGCCCGCAAGCGGGCGCTGGACCTGATCTACGCCTCCGAGATGCGTGAGCGCTCGCCGCTCGAGGCGCTCGAGGAGCAGGCGGCGGCCGGTCCGGTCAACGAGTACACCGTCGCGCTGGTGCACGGTGTCGACGAGCACCGGGCCAGGCTCGACGAGGTGATCGCGTCGTACGCCGAGGGCTGGTCGCTGGCCCGGATGCCCGCCGTCGACCGCAACGTGCTGCGCCTGGCGACCTTCGAGGTGCTCTACGTCGACGACGTCCCCGACGCCGTGGCCGTCTCCGAGGCGCTCAACCTGGTGCGGGACCTGTCCACCGACGAGTCGCCGGCGTTCGTCAACGGGGTGCTCGGCAACATCGTCCGCGACCGCGAGAGCCTCGCCGGATGAGCGCACCGCCCGAGCTCCCCGACGGCTGGACCTCGCGCGCACCCGACCTCGACGACCTCGCTGCGCTGGTCGCGCTGCGCGGCGCCGACAAGGAGCCGTGGACCGGCTCGGCCTCGGTGGATCGCGAGGCGGTCGAGTCCGAGGTCGCCGGTGCGGCCTCGTGGACCCGTCGGCAGGAGGTCGCCCTCGACCCCGACGGGGTCGTCCGCGCCTGGGTCGTGGTGCACGACCGGGCGGCCGGACGCACCATGCTGCACGTGTACGTCGATCGCAGCATCGAGGACCGCGTGACCCAGGACGCCGTCGCGACCTGGGCCTACGCCTACGTGGAGGAGCAGGCCGAGGAGATCTGCCGGCTCCGCGAGGTGGGCGCGACCCGCCTCGACGCGAGCCCGTACGCCGAGGACACCGTGCAGCGGGAGTGGCTCGCCGCGGCCGGCTACGACAAGCGCCGTACCTGGTTGCAGATGACCCGACCCGTCTCGCCCGAGGAAGCCACCTCGCTGCCTGGACCGCGCCGGGGGGTGACCATCCGGCGCGTGGAGAGCCACGAGAACGGCCTGCCCGTCGCGGTGGACCTGCAGACGGTCCACGAGATGCTCGAGAAGTCCTTCGAGGACCACTTCAACTCCTACCGCGAGAGCTTCCCGGAGTTCCTGCAGCGCCTCCGCGAGGACCCGGGCCACCGCTGGGACCACTGGTGGCTCGCTTTCGTGGACCCGGAGGACGACCCCGGGGGTGTCCAGGAGCCGGCCGGCGCGCTCGTCAGCACGGTGCTCCAGGAGAACAACGCGGGCCACGAGGGCACCTACGTCGAGTACATCGGCGTGCACCGCAACGCGCGCGGCCGTGGCGTCGCCAAGTCGCTGCTGAACACCGTGATCGCCGACGCCGCGCAGCGCGGTCGTGACCGGGTCGGCCTCGAGGTCGATGACGACTCACCCACGGGCGCCGACGGGCTCTACCACTCCATGGGCTGGGTGACGGACTACGTCACGGAGTCGTGGTTCAAGGAGCTCGGGTTCGAGTGACCTCGCGGATGGGTACGACTCAGGGGTGAGCGACGCGAGGCAGGAGGCAGCAGACCAGGCCGGGGAGCTCGGGCGTCGCGCGGAGGACAGCGACGCGATGGACGTCGTCGCACGCGTCGGTCTGATCGCCTACGGCATCGTGCACCTGCTGCTCGGTTGGCTCGCGGTCCAGCTCGCCTTCGGGCACACGAACAAGAACGCCAGCACGACCGGCGCCATGCACGAGCTCGCGGGACAGCCGTTCGGCATCGCGCTGGTCTGGGCGATCGCGGTCGGCATGTTCCTGCTCGTGGTCTGGCGCGTCGTCGAGGCGCTGTTCGGGCACCGCGAGGTCGACGGTGGCGACCGCGTCCGCAAGCGGCTGATGTCGGCGGTGAAGGCCGTCCTCTACGGCGCCATCGGCATCTCCGCCGTCAAGGTCGCGATCGGCGCCGGCTCGTCCTCCTCCGGCGGCACCAAGGGCATGACCGCGAAGGTGCTGAGCTGGCCGGCCGGTCCGTGGCTGGTCGCGGTCGTGGGGCTGGTGATCGTCGGGTACGGCGTCGCGCTGATCGTGCGCGGCTGGACCGAGAAGTTCACCGAGGGCCTGGAGACCTCGAGCCTGGTGGGCACCTCCGGTGCGACCTACGTCGTCCTGGGCAAGGTCGGGTACATCTCCAAGGGCGTCGCGATCGGCGCCGTGGGCGGCCTGTTCGTCCTCGCCGGGGTCGACCACGACTCCTCGAAGAGCGGGGGCCTCGACCAGGCACTCCTGCGGGTGCTGCAGGCACCCGGAGGACCGATCGTGCTGCTCGTGATCGGCGTGGGCTTCGCCTGCTACGGCCTCTTCTGCTTCGCGCGGGCGCGCCACCTCGACCGGTGACCACCCGCGACCGGTTCGAGGGAGCGATCGCCGGCGTCGGGTCCACCAGCGGGATCCGGGTCGTCGTCGGCCGATGGGCCAGCACGCCGTTCGGTGCCTTCGCGGACGTGATGCTCGCGATGCCCGACGGCGAGCGGGTGTGGCTGGCGCCGTCGGAGGAGGTGGGGGACTACGTCGCGGCGACGTACAGCTTCGACCGGGCGGTGGTCGGCCCGATCGCCGTGAGGGGCGAGCACCTCTGGGAGGTCACGGCGCCCGGCCTGGTCCTGCGCTTCGAGGTGGGCCGGCGTACGCCGCTGGGGTGGATGCTGCGAGCGCAGCCCCGCGCGCTGGCGACCTCACCCGGCTGGACGACGGTGACCGATCCCGTCGCGCGACTGGTCCTGCGAGGCGTCCGGACCCGCGGCACCGCGGGAGGTGGCCGGCGGGAGTACTACGGCGCCACCGACCTGCACCGGGTCACCTCGCTCGCCGGCTCCTGGCAGGGCGCCGACCTCGGCGACCTGGCTCCCGTCGACCCCGATCCGCGGTTCGGCTTCGGCTCGACGCCGAAGCGGCCGAGCGTCACGGCGGTCGTGACGACGATCGACGTCGGCTAGACCCGGCGGGCCAGCCGGAACCACTGCGGCGCGGTGCGCCTGAGCGGTGCCGGCATGCCCTCGGTGTTCGCCGCCTCGACGTCGGTGATCCTCCAGCCGGGCAGTGCCCTCCCGAGGTCCGTGGCGTCCGCGCCGCGCGGCAGCACCGGGCGACGGCCCGGGACGAAGGCGAGCAGGAGCATCGAGGCCGTGGGTGAGGCCAGGGCGTTCACCCCCGCGCCGTACGCCGCCCGCCCGTCGTCACCCAGCCCGTGGAAGCAGCCGACGTCGAGGAAGAACTCGATCCCACCGGCGATCCCGGACGCGCCGAGGTCGGTGACGTCGCCCTCGACGAACTGGACCTGGTCGGCTCCGGACCGTGCACGCGCGGAGGCCAGCGCCCGCTCGACGTTGTCCACGCCCACGGCGTCCCAGCCGCGCTCGGCGAGCTCGATCGTGTGCCGGCCGCTGCCGCAGCCCAGGTCGAGCGCCCGGCCCCAGGGGCGGGTGCGTCCCTGCTCCTCCCGCTCGATCAGCAGCGTCAACGACTGCTCGTCCGCTTCTCCGGCGCGCTCCCACGGGGTGACTCCCACCCGGTAGGCGAGCTGGTATCCGAGCGACATGCCGCTCACCTCAGATTCGATCAAGTAAAACTAGAATGAAATATGCTCCTCACTGTGACCCCCTCTCAGCCCCCTGTCAAGGGACCCAGGCGCAGCTACCGGTCGCCGCTGCGGGCCGAGCGCGCGCAGGCCAACCGGCGGGCGATCGTCGAGGCAGCGCGGGACCTCTTCCTGGAGCGCGGCTACGTGCGCACGTCGGTCGCGGCCATCGCAGCCAGGGCCCAGGTCAGCGCCGACCTGGTCTACAAGCAGTTCGAGACCAAGCGAGGGGTGCTGGTCGAGGTCCTCAACTTCGTCGTCACCGGGGTGACCGACGGACCGCCGGTGCTCGAGCAGCGCGGGCCACAGGTCGTGCGGGCCGAGACCGACCAGCGCCGCCAGATCGCCATGTTCGCCGCCGACGTGGCGGGGCGCATCTCCCGTGCGCGCCCGATCGACGACGTGTTTCGCTCCGCCGCCCAGGTCGACGAGGAGATCGCGGCCAAGTGGGCCGACCTCCACGAGACCCGGTGGCGCACCCTGCGCGGCTTCGTGGGGTGGCTGGCGGCCAACGGCCCCCTGCGCGACGGGATGGGCGAGGAGGATGCGGCCACGACGATCTGGACCCTCACCTCCCCGGACGTGCACCGCCTGCTGGTCGACGTACGCGGCTGGGGCCACGAGCGCTACGCCGGCTGGCTGGAGCAGAATCTGGCGACGTCGCTCCTCCCGCCACCCTGAGCCCGCCTGCTTGACTGGCCGCATGGCGAAGACGTGCGACGTGGTGGTGATCGGACTCGGGCCCGGCGGTGAGGCGACGGCGACCGAGCTGGCGAAGGCCGGGCTCGACGTGGTCGGGATCGACGAGCGGCTGGTGGGGGGTGAGTGCCCCTACTTCGGCTGCATCCCCAGCAAGATGGTCATCCGCGCCGCGGACCTGCTGGCCGATGGACGGCTCATCCCCGGCAACGCCGGCTCCGCCGACGTACGACCCGACTGGGCGCCGGTGCACGCGCGGATCCGCGACGAGGCGACCGACGACTGGGACGACGCGGTCGCGGTGAAGCGGCTGGAGGACGCCGGCGTCACGTTCGTGCGCGGCCACGGCCGGCTCGCGGGGGTCCGCACCGTCGAGGTGGACGGGGAGACCTACGAGGCCAGCAAGGGAGTCGTGCTCAACACCGGCACCCGCCCGGCGACACCGCCGATCGACGGTCTCGCCGACACCCCCTTCTGGACCAACCGCGACGTGCTCCGCGTCGAGACGCTGCCGGCCTCGCTCGGCGTCATCGGCGGCGGCCCGATCGGGGCCGAGCTGGCCCAGGCGCTGGCGCGCTTCGGCGTCCGCGTCACCGTCCTCGAGGTGGGGCCCCGGATCCTTGGCCCGGTCGAGCCGGAGGCCGGCGAGCTCATCGAGGGGGTCTTCGCCGAGGAGGGCATCCAGGTGCTGGCCGGTGTGAGCATCTCCCGGGTGTCCTACGACGACGGGCACTTCACCATCGCCGTCGACGACCAGGAGGTCACCGTCGACAAGCTGCTCGTCGCTGCTGGCCGGACCCCCAACCTCGACGACATCGGCCTCGAGACCGTCGGGCTCGACCCGTCCGCGCGGAGCGTCGAGACCGACGAGCGGATGTCCGCGGGCGACGGGCTGTGGGCGATCGGCGACATCGTCGGGCACGGCGCCTTCACGCACATGTCGATGTACCAGTCCGCGATCGCCGTCGCGAGCATCCTCGGCAAGGACGGCCCGACCGCGGACTACCGCGCCGTACCCCACGTCACCTTCACCGACCCCGAGGTCGGCGGCGTCGGCCTCACCGAGAAGCAGGCGCGCGACCAGGGGATCAACGTCCGCGTCGGCACCACCGACATCGCGGGCAGCACCCGTGGCTGGATCGCCCAGGCCAAGGGACTGATCAAGCTGGTCGAGGACGCCGACCGCGGCGTGCTCGTCGGCGCGAACGTGGTGGCCCCGGCCGGCGGCGAGATCCTGGGCATGCTGACCACCGCCGTGCACGCCGAGGTACCGACCGAGAAGCTCCGCACGATGATCTACGCCTACCCCACGCTCCACCGGGCGCTCGAGACGGCGGTCAACGACCTGTCCTGAGGGGCGCGGCTTTTCCCATGTAACGCGGCGTTATCGTCGCGTTACGTGCTCTAGGACACTGGTTCTGCGGCGATAACGCCGCGTTACATGGGTGACTGATCGACTACAGCACCACGCGTCGCGCGCGGAGCAGCTCGTACGCCGGGCGGCAGGTGTCGGCGACGGCGGCGTCGTGCTCGGTCAGCTCCAGGGTGCGGGGGCGCCAGGGCTCGAAGCCGGTGGAGCGGTTCACGGCGTCGTACCAGTGCGGCGCCCAGACCCCGTCGGAGTCGCGCGGGCCCGCCGGCCAGGTCAGCATCCGGTCGGTGAAGTCGAGGCCGAGCCAGTCGCACAGCCAGCGCAGGTAGGCCTCCGGGTCGCGGAGGAAGTCCCCGGCGTCGATCACGGGAGTGTCGGTGGGCAGCACCTCGAGCAGCCGCGCCTGCTGCAGCAGCCCGATGTCCTCGGGCTCGCAGGCCTCCCGGGAGCGGACGTAGGAGGCCACCACCTCCCGCGGGTCGCGCACGAGCAGCACGGTGCGGAACTCCGCCAGCCAGTCCAGCGACATCCCCTCGAGGACGTGGTGACTCATCTGCTTGCTGTACTGCACGGGCGCCCAAGAATCGGCACCGTGGTCCTCGAGCAGCAGCCGCACCACCTCGTCCGGGTCGGTCGGCTGCGAGGCGATCACCTCGTCACGGCCGGGATGGTCGACCCCGGTCGCGTGCAGGTACGCCGCGTAGAACGGCTCGTCGACCACCACGGTGTCCGGGCGGTTCTCCCAGGCCCGCATCATCGCGGTGGAGATGTTCCGCGGGCCCGACCACATCGCCACCCGCAGCGCGCTCCCTGAGGAGGGCCGCCCAGGCCCGTCTCGAAGGGTCACGGGGCGACCCGCGCCCGCACGTCGGCCGCGACGTGGCGCTGGTAGAGCTCCTGCAGGCGGTGGGTGATCCGTCCGCGCTCGCCGGAGCCGATGGTGCGTCCGTCGACCGAGCGCACCGGCACGACGCCGGCGTAGGTCCCGGTCACGAACGCCTCGGCCGCGTTGTAGACGTCGGTGAGGCTGAAGGTCGTCTCGCGCGCCGGGATGGCGTTGGCCCGGCAGACCTCGAGCACGTTGGCGCGGGTGATGCCCGCGAGGCAGAAGCGGCCGTCGGAGGTCCAGACCTCGCCGCCCCGGGTGACGACGAAGAAGTGGGTGCTGTTGCAGGTCGCGACGAAGCCCTGCGGGTCGAGCATCAGCGCCTCGTCGGCGCCGGCGGTGTAGGCCTGGATGCAGGCCTGGATGTCGTTGAGCTTGCTGTGCGCGTTGAGCTTCGGGTCGAGCGTGTCCGGGGTCGCGCGTCGTACGTGCGTCGTGAACAGGGTGATGCCCTCGGTGACCGTCGAGGGCAGCGGCTCCTTGTGCTCGGCGATGATCACCACCGTCGCTGGGCCGACGGTCATCCGCGGGTCCTGGTACGGCGTGGACTTCACCCCGCGCGTGACCATCAGTCGCACGTGCACGCCGTCGCTCATCTCGTTCGCCTCCAGCGTCGCGTAGATCGCCGCCGTGATCTCCTCGCGGCTCATCCCGACGTCGAGCAGGATCGCGCGGGCACCCTCCTCGAGGCGGTCGAGGTGGGCCTCGAGGAACGCCGGGTGGCCACCGCTGACGCGCAACCCCTCCCACACGCCGTCGCCGAGCACGAAGCCGGAGTCGAACACCGAGACCATCGCCCGCTCGCGCGGGACCAGCTCGCCGTTGACCCAGATCAGGATGCCGTCGTTGCGGGGGTCCTCCGCACTGTGCTGAGTGCCGGTGGGCTGGGTGCCGGTCGTCATGGCGTCACCCTAGGCTCAGCGCGTCGGGTGCCCCCGACGCACCTGCGCGGCACGGATCGCCGCCACGAGCGCCGCCACGACGCCGCAGGCCACGAGGGGGGCCGAGGCGCCCAGCGTCGGCTGCACGAGCACGAGCAGCAGTGGCAGCCCGAAGCCGACGTAGGTCACGACGTAGAAGACGCCGGTGAGCGTGCCCCGCTGGTTGCCCGGGGCCAGTGTCTCCACGTCCAGCAGGCCTTCACGCAGGCACAGGCCGTAGGCCACTCCCATCAGCGCACACACCACGACCATCGTCGGGATCCCGATCTGCCTGCCGGCGAGGGCGGCCACGCCGAAGCCCACGGCCGAGGAGACGGCGCCCACGACCCCGGCCCGCGGCCCCCACCCACGGGTCCGGGCGAGGGCCTGGACGGCGATGCCGAAGGACAGCGAGAGCGCGGCGCTGACACCGACCAGTGCCGGGCCGTCGTACCGCGCGGGCAGCCGGGCGGGCAGGGTCGTGATCGTGATGATGACGCTCGCGAAGACGAGCAGCCCGACGGGCAGCGACCAGGCGAGGGCGGCCCCGCTCGAGCCGGCAGCGACCGCGGGCCCTCCGGCGCCGCTGCCCCCCTTCGCCGCCCGCGCCAGGGGCACTGCCCACACGACCGCGAGCAGCACGGCGACCAGGGACAGCGCCAGGGAGACGACGAACGGCGTCACCAGCGGGTGCGCCGCCCACTCGGCCAACACTCCCGAGACGAGGGGACCCAGGCCGAAGCCCGAGGTCAGGAACACCCCGGCGAGGACGGTGCCTTGGGTGCCGCCGAGGTCGGCGGCCCAGGCCGTGCCCGCGCCGAAGGTCAGGCCGGCCCCCAGCCCGACCACGAGGCGCCCGACGAGCAGGCCGGCGGGCTCGTGGGAGATCAGCAACGTGGCGGTCCCGGCCGCGGCGAGCAGGGCGCCAGGCAGCACCACGCGTGGCCGGCCCAGTCGGTCCGAGAGCGCCCCGCCGGCGAAGAGTCCCGGCAGCAGGCCGAGCGCGTAGACGCCGAAGACGCCGTCGAGCAGTGCCGCGGAGAGACCTTCCTCGTCCGACAGCACCGGGATGACCGCGGCGAAGTGGTTGGCCGCCCAGCCGGTGGCCATCAGCACCGCGAGGACGCTGGCCAGTCCTCGACGAGTGCGCACCCCGCGATCCTCTCAGCGCCGTACTCTCGGCGCGTGCGCAGGCTCAGGCTGACGACACGCCCGTGGCTGACCATCGCGGTCGCCACGGTCACGGCCACCGGGCTGCTCGTGCAGGAGCTCGTCCCGGGAACCCTGACGGCGCTGGAGCGCGCGCCCGCGGCGATCGACGGCGAGCCCTGGCGCTGGGTCACCAGCCTGGTCGTGCAGGACGGGTGGCTGGCCGGCGGCGTGTTCAACATCGCCGCACTGGTGCTCGCCGGGATGTCCGTGGAACGCGTGGTGAGTCGCTGGGTCTGGCTCGCGGCGTACGTCGGAGGGGGCCTGGTCGGCCAGGTCTTCGGGCACTACTGGCAGCCGGTGGGCGGCGGCAACTCGGTCGCGGTCTGCGGCCTGGTGGGTCTGCTGGTCGCGCTGGTGGCGCTGGCCCGCATCGAGGGTCAGCTGCCCCGCCTGGTGCCACCCGTGTGGTGCGGCGCCCTGGCGGCTGCCGTCTGGTGGCCGTTGGCCCTCGCCGGTGCGGTCGTCGGCGCCCTGACCGGCGGTCCGATCCGCGAGCGAGCCTGGTCGCGGCCGCTGGGTGCCGGGTTCTCCGCCGTCTGCGCGGTCGCCCTGCTGGTGGCCCGCGACGTGCACGGCGCCACGCTGGTCCTTGCGATGGCCGTGTCGGCCGTGGCTGTTAGGGTCGGGGCGATCGACATCCTTTAACGAGCCGTCCCGAGAGGCGGAGAAGGAGGTCCGGTGTCCGTGCCTGCCGCGTCTTCACCCGACGTGGGCTCTCCCGTCGGTGAGGCCAGTGAAGGACCCAGAGAAGGGACAGAGCGTCCTCGACGCCCGTGACATCTCCCGGGCGCTGACCCGCATCTCCCACGAGATCCTCGAGCGCAACAAGGGCCACCAGGACCTCGTCCTCCTCGGCATCCCGACGCGCGGCGTCCACCTCGCGCGCCGCCTCGCGGAGCGGATCGCCACGGCCGAGGGAGTGCAGGTGCCGGTCGGGACGCTCGACGCGACGATGTACCGCGACGACCTGCGCCGGCAACCCGCCCGCGGCCCGCACCACACCGAGATGCCGCCCGGCGGCGTCGACGGCAAGGTGGTCGTGCTGGTCGACGACGTGCTCTTCTCCGGCCGCACGGTCCGCGCGGCCCTCGATGCCATGAACGACCTCGGCCGCCCCGGCGCCGTCCGCCTCGCCGTGCTCGTCGACCGCGGCCACCGTGAGCTGCCGATCCGCGCCGACCACGTCGGCAAGAACCTGCCCAGCTCCCCGCGCGAGCGGGTGATGGTCCGGCTCGAGGAGTCCGACGGGTACGACGAGGTCCGCATCGCCGACCACCCGGAAGGACGCTCGCGATGAACAAGCACCTGCTCTCCATCGACGACCTCGGCGTCGACGACGTCCGCACGCTGTTCGACACGGCTGCGGAGATGCACGACGTGCAGCGCCGCTCGGTCAAGAAGCTGCCCGCCCTGCGTGGCCGCACGGTGGTCAACCTGTTCTTCGAGGACTCCACCCGGACCCGGTCCTCCTTCGAGATCGCCGGCAAGTGGCTCTCGGCCGACGTCATCAACGTCTCGGCGAAGGGATCCAGCGTCAGCAAGGGCGAGAGCCTGCGCGACACCGTGCTCACCGTGGCGGCCATGGGGGTCGACGGGCTGGTGATCCGCCACATGGCCAGCGGCGCCGCGCGGCAGGTGAGCCAGTGGACCGACGCCGTGGTGATCAACGCGGGCGACGGCATGCACGAGCACCCCACGCAGGCCCTGCTCGACGCCTACACGCTCGAGCGCCGGCTCGGATCGCTGGAGGACCGCCACGTCGCGATCGTCGGCGACCTCACCCACAGCCGGGTCTTCCGCAGCAACCTGCTGCTGCTCGCCAAGCTGGGCGCGCAGGTCACGGTCGTGGCGCCGCCCACGCTGATGCCCGCAGGCGTGACCGCCTGGTCGAAGGACGCCGGCTTCGCCACCTCCCACGACCTCGACGAGGTGCTGCCCGAGGTCGACGCCGTGATGATGCTGCGCGTGCAGCGCGAGCGGATGAGCGGCGGCTACTTCCCCAGTGCCCGCGAGTACACCGTCGGCTACGGCCTCACCCGGGAGCGGCTCGCCCTGCTCGGCCCCGATGCCCCCATCTGCCACCCCGGCCCGATGAACCGCGGCCTCGAGATCGCCGCCGATGCCGCCGATGCCGCCCAGTCCGCGGTGCTCGACCAGGTCTCGGCAGGAGTCGCGGTGCGGATGTCGGTGCTCTACCACCTGCTCGCCGGAGAAGGGAACGACGCGGAGTGACCACGCTCGTGATCAAGGGAGCCTCGGTCCTGGGCGAGGAGCCCCGTGACCTGTACGTCGACGGGGGAGTCCTCGTCGACGAGGAGGTCAGTGGCGCCGCGGTCATCGACGCCGAGGGGCTGGTCGCGCTCCCGGGGCTCGTCGACCTGCACACCCACCTGCGCGAGCCCGGCCGTGAGGATGCCGAGACGGTGCTGACCGGTTCGCGTGCCGCGGCGCTGGGCGGCTACACGGCCCTGCTCGCGATGGCCAACACCTCACCGGTCACCGACACCGCCGAGGCCGCCGAGCACGTCTTCGCCCTTGGTCGTGCGGCCGGCCTGGTCGACGTACGCCCTGTCGGTGCCGTGACCCACGGGCTTGCCGGTGAGGAGCTCGCCGAGCTCGGGCTGATGCACCGGTCCTCGGCGAAGGTCCGGGTCTTCTCCGACGACGGCCGGTGCGTGGCCGACCCGCGGGTGATGCGCCGGGCGCTGGAGTACGTTCGCGCCTTCGGCGGGGTGATCTCCCAGCACTCCCAGGATCCGCACCTCGCCGGTTCCACCGCCTGCTGCCACGAAGGTGAGCTGTCCGGGCGGCTGGGCCTGCCGGGCTGGCCCGGGGTCGCCGAGGAGACCGTCGTGGCGCGCGACGTGATGCTCGCGCGGCACACCGGCAGCCGGCTCCACGTCGCGCACGTGTCCACCGCCGGCTCGGTCGAGGTGCTCCGGTGGGCCAAGGCCCACGGCATCGACGTCACCGCCGAGGTGACGCCGCACCACCTGCTGCTGACCACCGACCTGCTCGCGGGCTACGACCCGGTCTACAAGGTGAACCCGCCGCTGCGCCCCGACGAGGACGTCGCGGCGCTGCGTGATGCGCTCGCCGACGGCACCATCGACGCGGTGGCCACCGACCACGCCCCGCACGCGCGCCACGACAAGGAGCACGCGTTCGTCGACGCCGCCTTCGGGATGGTCGGTCTCGAGACGGCGCTCAGCGTGGTCAGCGAGGTGATGGTGACCTCGGGGGCGATGACCTGGACGGACGTCGCCCGGGTGATGTCGCAGACCCCGGCACGGATCGCGGGCCTCGAGGGACAGGGCGGCACGCTCGCGGTGGGTCAGCCGGCCAACATCACCCTGGTCGACCCGGCCGCCGTGGTCGTGGTCGACAAGGACCGCTCGGCCTCGCTGTCGCGCAACAACCCCTGGCACGAGCGCAAGCTCACCGGCGCCGTCGTGGCCACGATCTTCCGGGGCGACCCGACCGTGCTCGACGGGGCGCTCGTCTGAGCCCTCGGGCGGCCGCGCGCGACATTCCGAGAGCCTCCGCACGCCCGCGTATCGCGTACGGAAGCTCCCGGAAATGTCGGGCTACCGCCAGGCCAGCTCGTGGAGGTGCGAGTCGGCGCCGCGGTAGAACACGTGCTGCTCGGTGCCGCCCGCGGTGAGGTAGCCGGCGGGCGTCCCCGGTGCCGCCGGCGGAGCGTCGGAGACCACCATCAGGTCGCCGTGTCCCACGCCGACCACCCCGGTGGTCCACCACAGCTCGTGCAGGTGCCCCTCGCTGCTGCGGTAGATGACGTGGTGGGTGCCGTCGTGGGCCTGGAAGTAGGCGTACGGGTCGTCGCTGGCCAGCGGTGCACCCCCGGCCGCCTGGGTCAGGTCGCCCACCCCGGGAGCTGAGGGCCCCTGCCACCACATCTCGTAGAGGTGGCCGTCCTGACCCCGGTAGATGACGTGGTGGGTCGCGTCGGTGTCCTGGAAGTACGCCGCCGGCTTGCCGGCTGCGAGCGGAGCCCCACCGGCGACCTCGGTGAGGTCACCGTGCCCGACCGGACCCTGGGCCCACCAGAGCTGGTGCAGGTGCCCGTCGGGGGTCCGGTAGACCACGTTGGCGGTGGCGTCGTTGGAGGAGAAGTACGCCGCGACGTCCTCGGCCGGGGCAGGTGCGCCTGCCAGGCCGGTCGTGTCGTCGACGCCGACCGCCCCGGTGTTCCACCACAGCGTCTTCAGGCCACCGTCCGCGCGCACCACCAGGTTCTGCATCGAGTACGGCGGGGAGATGTACGCCGCCGGCGTACCCGTCGGGAAGACTCCGCTGAGGCTCGAGAGGTCGTCGTGACCGACCGCGCCGAGGTTCCAGTACAGCCCGTGCAGGTGGGAGTCGACCCCGACGTAGGAGGCGTTCTGCATGCCCACCTCGTCGAAGACGTAGCCCACCGGGTCGGCCATGGCCAGGGGTGCTCCGGCCAGGGTGGTGAGGTCGTCGTGACCCAGCGCCCGCGGCGAGCGCCAGGCGCCGTACACGTGGGAGTCGAGCCCGCGGTAGACCACGCACGGGTCCTCCTCGGTCGAGCCCTGGGCGACGAACGTGTAGCCCGAAGGGTTGCCGGCGATGGCCGGGGCCAGCGTGCGTCCTTGCGTGTGGTCGACGTGGCGCACCGTCGTGACCGTGATGCCGACGCCCGCCCAGGCCGCGGCGCAGGCATCGGCGACGTCGTGACCGAAGAGCTCGTAGGCGTGGTCGGTGGTGCTGTCGGCGAAGGCCTGGAAGGTCGCGTCCGAAGGCAGCGTGCCGTCGGTGCAGGTCGCGAACCAGACCATGCCGGCGCGCTCCCACGCGAAGCCGCCGAGGGCAGTGGCGAAGAGGTAGAACGCCTTGTTCGGGATGCCGGAGTTGGTGTGCACCCCGCCGTGGTCGTCGGTCGTCTGCAGGTAGTCGGCCATGGTGTCCGGCTGCGGGTCCTTCCCGAGGACGGGGTCGTCGAACGCCGTGCCGGGCGCCTTCATCGACCGCAGCGCCACGCCGTGGACACCGGAGGCCAGCAGACCCTGGCCGATCAGCCAGTCCGCCTGGTCGGCGGTCTGTGGCGGTTGCTGCGCCCGCTGCTTCACCAGCGAACCGAAGACGTCGGAGATGTGCTCGTTGAGGGCGCCGGACTGGTCCTGGTAGACGAGTCCCGACGTCCGGCTGGTCACGGCGTGGGTGAGCTCGTGGCCCATCACGTCGACGGAGACGGTGAAGCTGTTGAACAGGTGCCCGTCACCGTCCCCGAACGCCATCTGTCCGTCCTCGTCGCTCCAGAACGCGTTGTCGTAGCCGTTGAGGTAGTGCACCGAGCCGATCAAGGACGCGCCGTGCCCGTCGTAGGAGTTGCGGCCGTAGACCTCGAAGTAGAGGTCCCACGTCGCACCGAAGCCGTCGTAGACCCGGTTGGCGTCGTCGTCGGTGACGGGGCCGTCGCCCTCCTGGCGGAGCAACGTGCCCGGGAGGTCGTCGGTGTGCTTGGAGGTGTAGATCTCCCGGTGCTTGGTCGGCACCAGGGGCGCGGCCTCGAGGCCGGCGTGCGTCGGGCGGGTGCTGCGCGGGCCGCGGGTGAGGCGCACGGCCGCCATCGCGTCGAGGTTGGCGCGGGCCCGGTCGCGCTGCCGCTCCGTGCCGTTGCGGGCGATGTTCTCGAGCACGTACGGCGGCACGATGCACTGGATCGGGTGACTGGGCGAGTGCTGGGCGTGGTTCACGGCGACCTCCCTGGGTCTGTGGGCAGATACGGGGAGGAGCCGGCTGCAGCCGCGGAGATACCGATCGGGACGGGGTAGGTCGCTAGGAGCGGGCCCCGGGGGAGACCAGCCCGGACTCGTAGGCCGTGACCACGGCCTGGACCCGGTCACGCGCCTCGATCTTGGCCAGGATCCTGCTCACGTGGGTCTTGGCCGTGGTCTCGGAGACGAACAGCTCGGCGGCGATCTCGGCGTTCGACCGACCGCGGGCGAGCAGCACCAGCACCTCGAGCTCCCGCTCGGTGAGCCGCTCGAGCCGGGGGTCGGGGCGGCCGGGGGCTGGGCGCTGCAGGTACTCCTCGACCAGCCGGCGGGTGATCGCGGGCGCGAGCAGCGTGTCGCCGGCGGCGACGGTGCGCACGGCGTGGGCGAGCTCGGTGGCCGGCACGTCCTTGAGCAGGAAGCCGCTCGCTCCGGCCTGCAGGGCGTCGAAGACGTA
Source organism: uncultured Actinomycetota bacterium (assembly GCA_963794435.1). Classification (GTDB taxonomy): domain Bacteria; phylum Actinomycetota; class Actinomycetes; order Propionibacteriales; family Nocardioidaceae; genus Marmoricola. The sequence continues at coordinate 66,673 of CAWCDX010000001.1, read as the reverse complement.
CTCGTCGAGGTCGAAGGTGGTCAGGATCAGCACCCGGGCACCGGACCGCTCGGTGATCAGCCGGGTCGCCTGCACGCCGTCCATCACCGGCATCCGCACGTCCATCAGGACCACGTCCGGTGAGCAGCGCGCGCACAGCTCGAGCGCCTCCTGCCCGTCGCCCGCCTCGCCGACCACCTCGAGGTCCGGCTCGGCCTCGAGGATCATCGAGAACCCGCCGCGCACGAGCGCCTGGTCGTCGACCACCGCGACCCGGATCGTCATGCCGACACCCGGGTGATGGGCAGCTCGGCGCGGACCGCGTAGCCACCCGTCGTGCGCGGCCCGGCCTCCAGCGTCCCGCCGTACATCGCCGCCCGCTCGGTCATGCCTCGCACCCCGTTGCCCGAGCCGCGCACCAGCGGCGCGCCGCCGGTGCCGTCGTCGACGACCGAGATCGCGAGGTGGTCGGTGCCGTAGCAGACCTCGACGGCGGCGCGTCGTGCGTGGCCGTGCTTGAGCACGTTGGTCAGTGCCTCCTGCAGGATCCGGAAGGCCGCCAGCTCGAGGCCGGGTCCGAGCGGTCGGACGTCACCGCTGCGGGTCACCGAGAGGTCGAGCCCGGTCTCGCGCAGCTGCTCGACGAGCCGGTCGAGGTCCTCGAGGTCCGGCTGCGGCTCGAGCTGCCCGTCGTCGGGGGCGACGTCGGGGCGCAGCACGCCGAGGAGGTGGCGCAGCTCGGCGAGCGCCTCGCGACCGGTCGCCTGCACCGACCCCAGGGCCCTGGTCGCCCGCTCGGGGTCCAGGGACAGCATCCGCTCTGCGGCTCCCGCCTGCACCACCATCACGCTGACCGAGTGGGCGATCACGTCGTGCAGCTCGCGAGCCAGCCGGGTGCGTTCCCTGGTCACCGCGGCGTCCTCGGCGAGGGCGCTGGAGCGCTCGAGCTCGGCTGCCGTGACCCGGAGCCGCTCGATCAGCACCCGGTGCTGTCGCAGCATCCGGCCCCCGATCCAGACCGCGCCGACGATGAAGCCGCCCCACAGCCAGCCACCGGGGTCCGTCAGCGCGGTCAGCAGCAGCACGGCGTACGCCGCCACCAGGGCGAACAGCGACGGCACCAGCTCGGTGCGGGCAGCCAGGGTGCCGAGCGCGACCACGCAGCCGATCACCGAGCCCATGTACTGGTACGTCGAGACGTCGGCCACCACGCAGAAGACCAGCATCGCGTAGACGACGACGAGCACGGCCCACGGATGCTGGCGGCGCACGGCGAGCGGGAGGCTGAACCCGAGCGCAGAGACGATCCCGGCCCACAGAGGTCCGGGCACCTGCCCGGTGAGCACCTCCGCGAGGCTGAAGCCGAGGACCAGCAGCACCAGGGCGGCGTCGACGACGACGAGGCGCAGCTCGCGGTTCATGCGCCGACGATAGGTCGCCGGGGGCCGCCTTGTCGTCGTCCGCGCGGAGGACGGCCGTTCGCCGGACGGAGTACGCGCGCTCCGTGAGATACGGCCCGCAGGTCCACCGGGTCCGCCGTCCGGCACGACGCGCTGGTGGCCGGTGGATTCCTAGCGTCGGAGGCACCGACCGCTCGAAGGGAGCACCCCATGTCCAGCACCCACTACCCGGTGTCCGCGCCGCCCCGATTCCGCCTGCTCGTCGGCGCGGCCTGCCTGCCGCTCACCGTGCTCGCCCTGCTGGCCACCGGGCCGCTCGATCCGTTCGACGACTCGGCGACCCCACGCGTCCAGCTCACTCAGCTGCCAGGTCACGTGAACGAGGTCAAGGTGCTGGGAAGCGTGGAGCTGCTGGCCGCGCTGCTCTTCGGCGGCCTCGTGCTCGCGTTCGTCGGCCTGACGAGAGGGCGCGGCCGAGGACTGGGCAACGCCGGCGCCGTCTTCGGCGTGATGGGCGTGGTGGGCATGGCGCTGATCGCCGTCCACCACTGGCTCTACGTCGCCGTGGCGCCGCTTCCGCGCGGGACCGCGCTCGCCGTGGTGGACCGGCTCGACCACGCAGCTGGTCCGGAGATCTTCCTGCTGTTCGTCTCCGCGCCGGTCGCGCTGACGCTGTTCGCCATCGCCGGCCACCGCGCGGGCTTCGTCCCGCTGCCCGCGATGGTGCTGACGATCGCGTTCTTCGTGGGGGAGCTGGTGCCCTCGCTCCCGGGTGGCGAGCTGGTGCCGCTCCTGCTCCTGCTGGTGGCGCTGAGCTGGACCGCGTGGTCGCTGCTCAGCCACGTCCCGGAGACCGCCGAGGTGGACGAGGAAGTGCTGTCCGCGACGGCGGGGTGAGGCGTCCGTGGGCCGATCGCCGCTGATAGTGTCGGCGGCGATCGGCATCCTTTAACGATCCGTCCTGTGAGGCGGAGAAGGAGAACGACGTGCCACTGCCTGCACACCCTGCTTCATCTCTCGGCGCCACCACTCCCGCGATCCTCGTCCTCGAGGACGGTCGCTCCTTCACCGGGGAAGCCTTCGGCGCCCCCGGTGAGACCTTCGGCGAAGCGGTCTTCTCCACGGGGATGACCGGCTACCAGGAGACGCTCACCGACCCGTCGTACCACCGCCAGATCGTGGTGATGACCGCTCCCCACGTCGGCAACACGGGCATGAACGACGAGGACCCCGAGTCGCGGAAGATCTGGGTGAGCGGGTACGTCGTGCGCGACCCCGCCCGGGTCTCCTCCAACTGGCGCTCGCGCCGCGGCCTTGACGACGAGCTGCGCGACCAGGGGGTCGTGGGCATCAGCGGCATCGACACCCGCGCCCTGACCCGGCACCTGCGCGAGCGCGGCGCCATGCGGGTCGGGATCTCCACGACCGAGACCGACGCGCGGGCGCTGCTGGAGCGAGTGCTCGCCTCCGCCGAGATGGCCGGGTCGGAGCTCGCCGCCGAGGTGAGCACCGCTGAGCCCTACGTCGTCCCGGCCGTCGGCCAGAAGCTGTTCACCGTCGCCGCGCTCGACCTCGGCCTCAAGGCCAACACGCCCCGGATGATGAGCGAGCGCGGGATCGAGGTGCACGTGCTCCCGGCCGCCTCCACGATCGACGACGTGCTGGCGGTGCAGCCGGACGGACTGTTCTTCTCCAACGGCCCCGGCGACCCTGCCGCCACGACGGCGCAGGTCGCGCTGCTGCAGGGAGCTCTGGACCGAGGCATCCCCTACTTCGGGATCTGTTTCGGCAACCAGCTCTTCGGACGCGCGCTCGGCCTCGGCACCTACAAGCTCAAGTACGGCCACCGCGGCATCAACCAGCCGGTGATGGACCGCACGACCGGCAAGGTCGAGGTCACCGCGCACAACCACGGGTTCGCGGTCGAGGCCCCGCTGGACGGGCCGACCACGACGCCGTACGGCCAGGTGACGGTCAGCCACGTCTGCCTCAACGACGACGTGGTCGAGGGCCTGGAGCTGCGCGACGCCGAGGGCCACCTCACGTCGTTCTCGGTCCAGTACCACCCGGAAGCGGCGGCGGGCCCGCACGATGCGGCCTACCTCTTCGACCGGTTCGTCGATCTGATCTCCGAGCGGAGGGAGGCCTGATGCCGAAGCGCACCGACATCCAGAGCGTCCTGGTCATCGGCAGCGGGCCGATCATCATCGGCCAGGCCTGCGAGTTCGACTACTCCGGCACCCAGGCCTGCCGGGTGCTCATGGCCGAGGGCCTGCGGGTCATCCTGGTGAACTCCAACCCCGCCACGATCATGACCGACCCCGAGTTCGCCCACGCCACCTACATCGAGCCGATCACCGCGGAGTTCGTGGAGAAGGTCATCGAGAAGGAGCGCCCCGACGCGCTGCTCGCGACGCTGGGTGGCCAGACCGCCCTGAACACCGCGATGGCGCTCGACGCGGCCGGTGTCCTCGAGAAGTACGGCGTCGAGCTGATCGGCGCCTCGATCGAGGCGATCAACCGCGGGGAGAACCGCGAGTCGTTCAAGGCGATCGTCGAGGAGCTCGGCGGCGAGTGCGCCCGCTCGGTCGTGTGCCACACCCTCGAGGACTGCTTCGAGGCGTCGAAGGACCTCGGCTGGCCGATGGTGGTGCGACCCAGCTTCACGATGGGCGGCACCGGCTCGGGGATGGCCTACGACGAGGACGACCTGCGACGCATCGCCGGCGCCGGTCTCGCGGCCAGCCCGACCACCGAGGTGCTCCTCGAGGAGTCGATCATCGGCTGGAAGGAGTACGAGCTCGAGGTGATGCGCGACACCGCCGACAACGTGGTGATCGTCTGCTCCATCGAGAACCTCGACCCCATGGGCGTGCACACCGGTGACTCGATCACGGTGGCGCCGGCGATGACCCTCACCGACCGCGAGTACCAGTACCTGCGCGACCTCTCGATCGGGATCATCCGCTCGGTCGGCGTCGACACCGGCGGTTGCAACATCCAGTTCGCGGTGAACCCCGCCGACGGCCGGGTCGTCGTGATCGAGATGAACCCCAGGGTCTCCCGCTCCAGTGCCCTGGCCTCGAAGGCGACCGGCTTCCCGATCGCCAAGATCGCGGCCAAGGTGGCGATCGGCTACACCCTCGACGAGATCCCCAACGACATCACCAAGGAGACGCCGGCGAGCTTCGAGCCGACGCTGGACTACGTGGTGGTCAAGGTGCCGCGGTTCGCCTTCGAGAAGTTCCCGGCCGCCGACCCGACGCTGACCACGCACATGAAGTCGGTCGGCGAGGCCATGGCGATCGGGCGCAACTTCACCGAGGCGCTGCAGAAGGCGCTGCGCAGCCTGGAGACGCCGTCCACGGGCAAGGGCGCCGCCGTGTTCGGCTGGAGCCACCGCACCGTCGACCTCGACAAGGACGCCCTGCTCACCGAGATCAGCACCCCCCACGACGGCCGTCTCCGCACGGTGATGGACGCCCTGCGCGCCGAGGCGACGCCGGAGGAGATCCACGAGGCCACCGGCATCGACCCGTGGTTCGTCGACCAGCTCTGCCTGATCAACGAGATCGCGCGGGAGATCATCGACGCCGACGAGCTCACCCCGCCGCTGCTGCGGCTGGCCAAGCGGCACGGCTTCTCCGACGCCCAGATCGGCCTGATGCGCGACATGAAGGAGGACGTCGTCCGGGGCGTGCGGCACGCCCTCGGCGTCCGCCCGGTCTACAAGACCGTCGACACCTGCGCGGCCGAGTTCGCGGCGCGCACGCCGTACCACTACTCCTCCTACGACGAGGAGACCGAGGTCGCGCCGCGCGAGAAGGAGGCGGTGATCATCCTCGGCTCGGGGCCCAACCGGATCGGGCAGGGCATCGAGTTCGACTACTCCTGCGTGCACGCGAGCCTGGCGCTGCACGAGGTCGGCTACGAGACCGTGATGGTCAACTGCAACCCCGAGACCGTCTCCACCGACTACGACACCTCCGACCGGTTGTACTTCGAGCCGCTGACCCTGGAGGACGTGCTCGAGGTGGTGCACGCCGAGCGCACGGCGGGCCCGATCGCGGGCGTGATCTGCCAGCTCGGCGGCCAGACCCCCCTGGGCCTGGCCCAGGGCCTCGAGGACGCGGGTGTGCGGATCGTCGGCACGCCGCCCGCTGCGATCCACCTCGCCGAGGAGCGCGGGGCCTTCGGCCGGGTGCTTGCCGAGGCCGGGCTGCCGGCCCCGAAGCACGGCATGGCGATGTCCTTCCCCGAGGCCCAGCAGATCGCCGCCGAGATCGGCTACCCGGTGCTGGTGCGTCCGTCGTACGTCCTCGGCGGGCGCGGGATGGAGATCGTCTACGACGACGAGTCGCTGCACGGCTACATCCAGCGCGCCACCGAGATCAGTCCCGAGCACCCGGTGCTGGTCGACCGCTTCATCGACGACGCGGTCGAGATCGACGTCGATGCCCTCTACGACGGCCAGGACCTCTACCTCGGCGGGGTGATGGAGCACATCGAGGAGGCCGGCATCCACTCCGGCGACTCCAGCTGTGCGCTGCCGCCGATCACCCTCGGCCAGGAGGAGATCGACCGGATCCGGGTGGCCACCGAGGCGATCGCGCGCGGCGTCGGCGTCCGCGGGCTGCTGAACATCCAGTTCGCCCTCGGCTCCGACGTGCTCTACGTCCTCGAGGCCAACCCCCGGGCCAGCCGCACGGTGCCGTTCGTCTCCAAGGCCACGGCCACGCCGCTGGCCAAGGCCGCGGCCCGGGTGATGCTCGGCGACAGCATCAAGACCCTGCGCGACGAGGGACTGCTCGCGGCCCACGGCGACGGCGGCCACCTGCCCGACGGCGCCCCGATCGCCGTGAAGGAGGCCGTGATGCCGTTCAACCGGTTCAAGACGATCGACGGCCAGACGGTCGACGCCGTGCTCGGCCCGGAGATGCGCTCCACCGGCGAGGTGATGGGCTTCGACCGCGACTTCGGCCAGGCCTTCGCCAAGGCACAGATCGCGACGTACGGCTCCCTGCCGCTGAGCGGTCGAGTCTTCGTCTCGATGGCCAACCGGGACAAGCGCACGATGGTGTTCCCGGTGAAGCGGCTGGCCGACCTCGGCTTCGAGATCCTCGCCACCAAGGGCACTGCCGAGGTGCTGCGACGCAACGGTGTCTCGGCCACGGTCGTGCGCAAGCACAGCGAGGGCGACGCGCCCGACGGCGAGCCGACGATCGTCGGTCGGATCCTCGACGGCGAGGTCGACCTCGTGGTGAACACCCCGCACGGCACCACCAGCGGCGGATCGCCTCGTCTGGACGGCTACGAGATCCGCACCGCCGCGATCCTGACCAACATCCCCTGCATCACCACGGTCCAGGGCCTCGGCGCCGCGGTCCAGGGCATCGAGGCGATGCGGGCCACCAGCATCGGCGTGCGGTCGCTGCAGGACTGGGCGCTCGGCGGCCGGGACGACGGCCGGTGACGCTCTACCACCAGCTCTTCGACCGGGTCCTGACGCGCACCGACGCCGAGTGGGCCCACACCACGGCCTTCCGGGCGATCCGCCTGGCGCGACCGGTCACCCGGGTGGCGCGACTGGGCTCCGGTGGGGCGCCGACGCGGGTGCTGGGCCTGGACTTCCCCGGTGTCCTCGGGCTGGCAGCGGGCTTCGACAAGAACGCCGTCGGGATCGACGCGCTCGCCGCACTCGGCTTCGGCTTCGTCGAGGTCGGCACCGTGACCGGTGAGCCACAGCCCGGCAACCCCCGGCCGCGGCTCGTCCGGCTGCCCGCCGACCGTGCGATCGTCAACCGGATGGGCTTCAACAACGACGGCGCCGAGGTGGTCGCGCGCAGGCTGGCGGCCAGGGGGTCTCGCCGGGGGTCGCACACTCCCGGTCCCGTCGTCGGCGTCAACATCGGCAAGACCAAGGTGGTCCCCGAGGACGCCGCCGTCGGCGACTACGAGAAGAGCACGACCCTGCTGGCGCCGTACGCCGACTACCTGGTCGTCAACGTCTCCTCGCCGAACACCCCGGGCCTGCGCGACCTGCAGGCGGTGGCGAAGCTGGAGCCGCTGCTGCGCGCGGTGCGCCGCCGGGCCGACGACGTGGTCACCCGTCGGGTGCCGCTGCTGGTCAAGATCGCGCCGGACCTCGGCGACGAGGACGTGCTCGCGGTCGCCGACCTGGCCGTCGAGCTCGGCCTGGACGGCATCGTCGCCACCAACACCTCCATCACGCGCGAGGGGCTCCGCACGCCGGCCCGGCGCGTCGAGGCGGCCGGTGCCGGGGGCCTCTCGGGTCTGCCCGTGCGGGCCCGAGCCACCGAGGTGGTCCGCCTGCTGCGCGGCCGGGTCGGCGCCGATCTCGCGCTCGTCGGCGTGGGGGGCATCAGCTCGCCGCAGGATGCCCTCGAGCGGCTCGACGCCGGGGCCGACCTGCTCCAGGCCTACACCGGCTTCGTCTACGAGGGACCGGGGTGGCCCCGGAGGATGAACGCCGAGCTCACGCGGGTGCTGGCCGGGGGAGAGGGCACCCGATGACCTTCGGTGCTCGTCTGCACGACGCCATGCTGAGCCGCGGGCCCCTCTGCGTGGGCATCGACCCGCACCCGAGCCTGCTCGACGCCTGGGGGCTCACCGACTCGGTCAACGGGTTGGAGAAGTTCGCGCTGCGCGCTGCCGAGGCCCTGGGCCCGGAGGTCGCAGCCGTGAAGCCGCAGTCGGCCTTCTTCGAGCGGTTCGGCTCCCGAGGGATCGCCGTGCTCGAGCGGGTGGTGCAGACGGCGCAGGAGGGCGGTGCACTCGTCGTGCTCGACGTGAAGCGCGGCGACATCGGCTCGACGGCGCAGGGGTACGCCGACGCCTACCTCGACCCCAATGGCCCCCTGGCCGTGGACGCGATCACCGCGACGCCGTACCTCGGGTTCGGCAGCCTCGACCCGATGATCGAGACCGCCCGCGCGCACGGGAAGGGCGTCTTCGTGCTGGCGTTGACCTCCAACCCGGAGGCGCCGGTGTTCCAGCAGGCCCGCACCAGCGAGGGCCAGACGGTGGCCGGCACCGTCCTGGCCGCGCTGGCCCGGCTGAACGAGGGCGCCCTGCCGCTCGGGTCCTTCGGGGCGGTGGTCGGCGCGACCATCCAGACCACCGACGAGGATCTCGCGGTCAACGGTCCGCTGCTCGTGCCCGGCATCGGCGCCCAGGGCGGCACCGTGGACGACGTACGTCGGATCTTCGGTGGGGTGCTGGGCCAGGTGCTCCCCTCGAGCTCGCGGGAGATCCTCGGTGCCGGCCCCCAGGCAGGCCGGCTGCGGCAGGCGGCGCACCGGGCCGCCGACTCGTTCCGCGCGTTGCGGGAAGAGGTGCGGTGAGGCTGCGCGCGGGAGTGGGGCTGGTCGCGCTGGTGCTCCTGCTCCCGGTGGCGGGGTGCGGGCAGGACACGATCGACGCCTACTGCTCGGACCTGAGCTCCCATCGCAAGGAGATGGCGAGCATGCTCGACGCGGACACCGCGACGGCCCTGCTCGGCCACCGGGCGATGCTCCACGACCTCGCGAAGAATCCGCCCCCCGACGTGCAGGACGACTGGCAGACGTTCGTGGGCGCCGTGGACGGGTTGCAGCAGGCGCTGGACGACGCCCACGTCAAGGCGTCGCAGTTCGTGGGCGGCAAGCCGCCCGCAGGACTCGCGCCGGCAGACGAGAAGGCGATCATCGACGCAGCGGACCAGCTGAGCAGCGACGAGGTGGTGGCTGCCGCGACGGGCATCGAGCAGGAGGCGCGCGACGTCTGCAAGATCAACCTGGGTCTGTAAGAGATCGCACGGACGGGGCGGCGGGACGCCGTCCGCACAATCTCTGACTCCCGGCGTGAGAAAGGGCACGTCTCGCAGACGAGGACAGGGGCGCCCCCGCGTTGCAGGTGGCCCCGCGCCGTGGCTAGATTGCTGCGCAACCGACGACCATCCCCAGCGGCTCGACTCGCAGAGCCAGAAGTCGAGGTAGTTCTGTGGCATTGCCACCCCTCACGCCCGAACAGCGCCAGGCTGCGCTCGACAAGGCAGCCGCCTCCCGGCGGGAGCGCGCGGAGGTCAAGAACAGGCTCAAGCACTCGGGGGCGACGCTCGCCGAGGTGATCTCGCAGGGACAGAACAACGAGGTCGTCGGCAAGATGCGGGTCAGCGAGCTGCTCCAGTCGATGCCGGGCATCGGCAAGGTCCGCGCCCACCAGGTGATGGAGCGGCTGAACATCTCCCAGACCCGGCGCGTCCGTGGCCTCGGGGTCAACCAGGTCGCCGCGTTGCTCGAGGAGTTCCCCTCCCGATGAGCCCCACGGACGGCGGGCCGGGCCGGCTCACCGTCCTCGCAGGGCCCACGGCCGTGGGCAAGGGCACCATCACGGCCTGGATCCGTGAGCACCACCCCGAGGTCTGGGTCTCGGTGTCGGCGACCACTCGCGCCCCTCGGCCCGGCGAGATCGACGGCGTGCACTACCGCTTCGTCTCCGAGGCCGCGTTCGACGGCCTGGTCGCCCGAGACGAGCTGCTCGAGTGGGCTGTCGTGCACCGGGGAGCGCGGTACGGCACCCCGCGCGGCCCCGTCCTGGAGGCCCTGGCCACCGGCCGGCCGGCGCTGCTCGAGATCGACCTGCAGGGCGCCCGCCAGGTGCGCGAGCGGATGCCCGAGGCCCGGTTCGTCTTCCTCGCGCCGCCGTCGTGGGAGGAGCTGGTCGACCGACTGGTCGGCCGCGGCACCGAGGGCGCCGCGGAGCGGGAGCGACGCCTGGAGACCGCGCGCGAGGAGCTCGCGGCCGAGGCCGAGTTCGACGTCACCGTGGTGAACCGCCAGATTCCCGACGCGGCGGAGCAATTGGTAGAGTTGATGAGGTCCGGCGCCCAGTAGCGCGCCGGCCGTCTGTTCTTCCACCAACGTGAGGCCCACATTTTCATGACCACGTCCGGTCCCGTCGCCGAGGGAATCACCAATCCCCCGATCGACGACCTGCTGACCAAGACCGACTCGAAGTACAAGCTCGTGCTCTACAGCGCCAAGCGCGCGCGTCAGATCAACGCGTACTACTCCCAGCTCGGCGAGGGCCTGCTGGAGTACGTCGGCCCGCTCGTCGACACCCACGTGCAGGAGAAGCCGCTCTCGATCGCGCTGCGCGAGATCGCCGAGGACCTCCTGACCTGCGAGGACATCGACCCCGAGGAGGCCGCTGCCGAGGCTGCGGCCAGCGCGGCGGCCGCCGAGACCCCGACCCCGCCGTCCGACTCAGCGGCCCAGTAAAGGCGACAGTGAGGTGACCCCCGAGGTGCCCCCGACATGACGGGGAGGATCGTCCTCGGGGTGAGTGGCGGCATCGCCGCCTACAAGGCGTGCGAGCTGCTGCGTCGGTTCACCGAGTCGGGTCACGACGTCACCGTCGTCCCGACGGCGGCGGCCCTGCGATTCGTGGGGGCGCCGACCTGGGCTGCCCTGTCCGGCAAGCCGGTCGCCACGGAGGTCTGGGACGACGTGCACGAGGTTCCGCACGTCCGGATCGGCCAGGGGGCCGAGCTCGTCGTGGTCGCCCCGGCCACCGCCGACCTGCTGGCGAAGGCCGCCCACGGGCTGGCCGACGACCTGCTCACCAACACCCTGCTCACCGCGCGGTGTCCGGTCGTCTTCGCGCCGGCGATGCACACCGAGATGTGGGAGCACCCCGCCACCCAGGCCAACGTGGCGCTGCTGCGCTCCCGCGGAGCCGTGGTCATCGAGCCCGCCGAGGGGCGCCTCACCGGGGCGGACTCCGGCAAGGGCCGGCTGCCGGACCCCGACGAGATCTTCGCCCTGGCCACCGACCTGCTGGCGCGCTCCGCGACCGGCCGTGAGGTGCAGCAGGACCTGAGCGGGTGGCACGTCGTGGTCTCCGCGGGCGGCACCCGCGAGTACCTCGACCCGGTCCGCTTCCTGGGCAACCGCTCCTCGGGCCTCCAGGGGTATGCCCTGGCCCGGACGGCCGCCGCTCGCGGTGCCGTCGTGACGCTCGTGGCCGCCAACGTGACCCTGCCGGACCCCGCGGGGGTCAAGGTCGTCCGGGTCGAGACCACCTCCCAGCTCCGCGACGCGGTCCTCGAGGCCAGCGCCGCGGCCGACGCGGTCGTGATGGCGGCGGCTCCCGCCGACTTCCGCCCGGTCCAGGAGGCCACGGCCAAGATCAAGAAGGCCGACGACGGCAGCGTGCCCGACCTGCGGCTGGCCCAGAACCCCGACATCCTGGCCGGGCTCGCGGCCGACCGTCCCAACGAGCGCATCGTGGTGGTCGGCTTCGCCGCCGAGACCGGTGACGAGAGCGGCTCGGTGATGGACCACGCGGCGGCCAAGCTGGCCCGCAAGGGTTGCGACCTCCTGGTGGTCAACGACGTCGGCGGCGGCGCCGTGTTCGGTGCCGCCGACAACCAGGCCGTCGTGCTGCGTCGTGACGGCAAGTCGGTCGACGTACCGCTCGGATCGAAGGCCGCTCTGGCGCACGTCATCTGGGACCAGATTCTGGACCTGCGCTCCTGACGGTTAGGCTCGCCCAGTTCATCCACCGCCGTACCCCCACCACGCAGGAGAAGTTGCAGTGACCGGACGTCTGTTCACCTCTGAGTCCGTGACCGAGGGCCACCCCGACAAGATCGCCGACGCGATCAGTGACTCGGTCCTCGACGCGATGCTGGAGCAGGACCCGCACAGCCGGGTGGCTGTCGAGACCCTGCTGACCACCGGCCTCGTCGTGGTCGCGGGCGAGGTCTCGACGACCGGCTACGTCGACATCAAGCAGAAGGTCCGCGACCGGATCCTGGCCATCGGCTACGACTCGTCCGAGAAGGGCTTCGACGGCGCCTCCTGCGGCGTGATGGTCGCGATCGGCGGCCAGTCCGGCGACATCGCCCAGGGCGTCGACTCGGGCCACGAGGCGCGCACCGGCTCCTCCGACGCGATGGACAAGCAGGGCGCGGGCGACCAGGGCCTGATGTTCGGCTACGCCTGCGACGACACCCCCGAGCTGATGCCGCTGCCGATCACGATGGCGCACCGGCTCTCCGAGCGGCTCACCGAGGTGCGCAAGGACGGCACGCTCGCCTACCTGCGCCCCGACGGCAAGACCCAGGTGACCATCGAGTACGACGACCAGGACACCGCGGTCCGCGTGGACACGGTGGTGCTGTCGACCCAGCACGCCGAGGACACCACGCTGGAGACCCTCGAGGCCGACATCAAGCAGCACGTCATCGACCCCGTGCTGGCCACCTTCGACATCCCGTCCGAGGGCTACCGGCTGCTGGTCAACCCCACCGGCAAGTTCGTCGTCGGCGGCCCCATGGGCGACGCCGGCCTCACCGGTCGCAAGATCATCGTCGACACCTACGGCGGCATGGCCCGCCACGGCGGCGGCGCGTTCTCCGGCAAGGACCCGTCCAAGGTCGACCGTTCCGCCGCCTATGCGATGCGCTGGGTGGCCAAGAACATCGTCGCCGCGGGTCTCGCCCGCCGTGCGGAGGTGCAGGTCGCCTACGCGATCGGCAAGGCACAGCCCGTCGGCGTCTTCGTGCAGACCTTCGGCACCGGCGTCGTCTCCGACGAGGTGATCCAGAAGGCCGTGCTCGAGGTCTTCGACCTGCGTCCCGCGGCGATCATCCGCGACCTCGACCTGCTCCGCCCGATCTACGCCCTCACCTCGGCGTACGGCCACTTCGGTCGCGAGCTCGACGAGTTCACCTGGGAGAACACCGACCGCGCCGAGAAGCTGAAGGCCGCCGCCGGGATCTGAGCGACCTGGTCGCGACGAGCCCGGGGAAGCTGCCCGCCCCGGGCCCTCCAGCGCTGTCCCTCCCGGATGACAGCATGAGCGCGTGACCGAGGGCGAGGACGACCAGCTCTCGCTGCTGCCGCCGCCCGCGCGGGTTCGGGCGGAGGCACGCAAGGCCAAGCCGCCGCGGGAGAAGAAGCCCGTGGTGCCGGCCGAGGTCGACCCGGTCGCCCGGGTGCTGGTCGACGTGCCGCTGGCCCACCTCGACCGGCCCTTCGACTACGTGGTGCCCGAGACCATGGCCGCGGACGCCCAGCCGGGCGTGCGGGTGAAGGTGCGCTTCGCCGGGCAGGACGTCGACGGGTTCGTGCTCGAGCGGGCCGCGACCAGCGAGCACACCGGCAGGCTGCAGCCGTTGCGCCGCGTGGTCAGCCCTGAGCCGGTGCTGGCCGCCGACGTCGCCGCCCTCACCGGGGAGGTTGCGGCCCGCTACGCCGGCACCCGCTCCGACGTCCTGCGCCTGGCCGTCCCGCCGCGACACGCCACCACCGAGAAGCGGCCCTCCGAGCCTGCGTCCGCCACCGAGCTGCGCCGGAGCCCGGAGCTCGCGTCCGCCTACGACGGCGGCGAGACCCTGCTCGACGCGCTCGCGCAGGGCGGATCACCCCGCGCGGTGTGGACCGTGCTGCCCGGCGACGACTGGGCCGAGCTGCTCGCGGAGGCCGTGGTGGCGACGGCCGCGAGCGGGCGCGGAGCTCTCGTCTGCGCACCCGACCACCGCGACGTGGCCCGGCTGGACGCGGCCCTGACCTCCCGCACGGGAGCGGGTGGCCACGTCGTGCTCAGCGCCGACGCCGGCCCGGCGAAGCGCTACGCCGCCTTCCTGGCCGTACGACGCGGCGCGGTCCGGGTCGTCATCGGCACCCGCGCGGCCGCCTTCGCGCCGGTGCGCGACCTCGGCCTCCTGGCGATCTGGGACGACGGCGACGACCTGTTCGACGAGCCGCGGGCGCCGTACCCCCACGCCCGCGAGGTGCTGCTCCTGCGCGCCAGCGAGACCGGCAGCGCAGCCGTGCTCGCCGCCCACTCGCGCAGCGTCGAGTCGGAGTACCTCGTGCGCACCGGCTGGGCCACCGAGGTCCAGGCGCCCCGAGCCACGGTCCGCGAGCGGGTGGCGGTGGCCGTGGCAGGTGGGATCGGTCGCGATCCCGCCGCCCACTCCAGGCTCCCGGGCGAGGCGCTGCGGCTGCTGCGCGAGGGGGTCACGCAGGGCCCGGTGCTGGTGCAGGCGCCGCGGGCGGGGTACGCGACGCGACTGGCCTGCGACCACTGCCGCACGCCGGCGCACTGCGCCGTCTGCCACGGTCCGCTGCAGATCTCTGGCCACGACCGGCCCCCGATGTGTGCCTGGTGCGCGACCAGCGCCGCGGGCTGGACCTGCCCGGAGTGTGGTGGGCACGGTCTGCGGTCCCCGGTGCTCGGCGGGGAGCGCACCGCCGAGGAGATCGGGCGTGCCCTGCCCGGCGTGACGGTGCGGCAGTCCTCCGCGAGTGGGCACGTGCTGGCCGAGGTCGGCGACGAACCCGCCGTCGTGGTCGCGACTCCGGGGGCCGAACCCGTCGCGCGAGGGGGGTACGCCGCCGTGCTCCTGCTCGACACCTGGCTGCTGCTGGGTCGGGCCGACCTGCGCGCCACCGAGGAGGCGGTGCGCCGCTGGGCGAACGCGGCCTCCCTGGTGCGGCCGGCCACCGCAGGAGGCCGCGTGATGGCGGTCGGCGACCCGGCGCACCCCGGTCTGCAGGCCCTGGTCCGGTGGGACCCGGGTGGCCTGGCGCGGCGCGAGATCGACGAGCGCGCCTCCGCGCACCTGCCGCCCGCCTCGCGCGTGGCCACCGTCACGGGCGAGCCGGAGGATCTCGAGGCGGGCCTGGCCACGCTCACGCTCCCTCCCGGCGCGGAGGTGCTCGGCCCGGTGCCGCTGGCGCACCAACAGGAGCAGGAGGGGGTCCGCTACGTCCTGCGGGTGCCCCGCGCCTCCGGCGACGACCTCTCCCGCGCCCTCCGCGAGATGCAGGCGCAACGCTCGGCCCGCAAGCTGCCCCACCTGCGCGTCGAGGTCGACCCGGCGGCGTTGGGGTAGCGAAGGATCGCCCCAGGGTCTCGCTGGTGGAGGCGGTGGCGACTCCTTGCCGGTCCGGGGTTTCGAGGACTCGCCTGGCGGCTCGGCACCTCAGCCAGGGGGCATCTCGATGGCCCGTCCAGGGTGATGTTCTGGGTGATGGCGAGGGTCCGCACGTCTCTTCCTAGACTGGGTCGCAGTCGTCCACCCAAGGAGTACCCGTGGCCATCAGGCCGATCCGGCTCTTCGGCGACCCGGTGCTGCGCACCCCGGCCGCACCGGTCGTCGACTTCGACAAGGAGCTGCGCACGCTCGTCGCCGACCTCTCCGACACCATGCTCGACGCCCCCGGTCGCGGGCTGGCCGCGCCGCAGGTCGGCATCGGGCTGCGCGTCTTCACCTGGTACGTCGACGGCGAGCTCGGCCACCTGGTCAACCCGCAGCTGACGCTCTCCGAGGAGACCCAGGACGGTGAGGAGGGCTGCCTCTCGATCCCCGGCCTGTCGATCGACTGCATCCGCGCGTCGGACGTGGTGGCCCACGGGTTCGACATGCACGGGGAGCCGCTGGTCGTCGAGGGCTCCGACGTGCTCGCCCGGGCGATCCAGCACGAGACCGACCACCTCGACGGGATCCTGTTCCTCGACCGCCTCGACCGGGAACGCCGCCGGGAGGCGATGCGCCTGATCCGGGAGGCGGAGTGGTTCGGCGACCCGGCACCCCAGGTGCGCGTGTCCCCGCACGCCACCGGCGGGCTCGGCCTCTAGCGGTGCGCGTCGTCTTCGCGGGCACGCCCGAGGCTGCCCTGCCGTCCCTGCGCGCGGTGGCCGAGAGCCGCCACGACCTCGTCGGTGTCCTCACCCGCCCCGACGCGCCCGCCGGCCGAGGACGCCGGCTGGTCGCCTCCCCGGTCGCCCAGCTGGCCGACGAGCTCGGCGTCCCCGCACTGAAGCCGCGTCACCCTCGCGAGCCGGAGTTCCAGGCAGCGCTCGCCGACCTGCGCCCGGAGTGCTGCCCGGTCGTCGCCTACGGCGCCCTGCTGCCCGAGTCGGCGCTGGCGATCCCCACCCACGGGTGGATCAACCTGCACTTCTCGGTGCTGCCGGCCTGGCGCGGCGCAGCGCCGGTGCAGCACGCCATCTGGGCCGGGGACGAGGTCACCGGCGCGACCACCTTCCGGATCGAGGCCGGCCTCGACACCGGGCCGACGTACGGCCTGATGACGCAGACGATCCGACCCGATGACACCGCGGGTGACCTGCTCGAGCGGCTGGCCGCGGGGGGCGCCGGCCTGCTCGTCTCGACGCTCGACGGCATCGAGGACGGCAGCCTCGAGGCCCGCGAGCAGCCGACGGAGGGGATCAGCCTCGCGCCCAAGATCACCGTCGACGACGCGCAGGTCGAATGGTCCGAGCCGGCCCTCGCGGTCGACCGGCGGATCCGTGCCTGCACGCCGGCGCCCGGCGCCTGGTCGACGTACGCCGGCGAGCGGATCAAGCTCGGGCCGGTCCGTCCCGTCGGTCGGGAGCGGCTCGAGCCCGGCGTCCTGGAGGTGACCCGCGCCGCGGTCTTCGTGGGCACGGCGACGGGGCCGGTGCAGCTCGGCCGGGTGCGCCCGTTCGGCAAGAAGGAGATGGACGCCGCCGACTGGGCCCGTGGCGCCCGGCTGCCGGAACGGGCCATGCTGGGGCAATGAGCACCCCAGCCAGGCCGGAGGACGTCGACGAGATCTGCGGTGGCCTGCCCGAGACCTGGTTCGGCACCTCCTGGGGCGACGTGCCGACGTGGCTGGTGCCTCACCGGGACAAGGGCCGCGGCTTCGTGCTCTACCGCAAGCCGCACAAGACCGCGATCGACCCGGAGACCGGTGAGCTGTACGACGACCTGCTGGTCATCCGCACCGCCAACGCCGACGACAAGCAGGCACTCGTCGACGGCGACGGACCGTTCTTCACCATCGACCACTTCTCGGGCTACAACGCCGTGCTCGTGCAGCAGTCGCGCCTCGGCGAGCTCAGTCGCGACGAGCTGGCCGAGGTGATCACCGAGGCCTGGCTGTCGACGGCGCCGAAGAAGCTGGTCAAAGAGTTCCTCGGGTGAAGGTCGACGCTGCGCGGCTCGCGGCGTACGACGTGCTGGTCGCCGTGCGCGAGCGTGACGCCTACGCCAACCTCGCCCTTCCGGCGCTGCTGCGCGAGCGCCGGATCGAGGGACGCGACGCGGCCTTCACCACCGAGCTGGTCGGAGGCACCCTGCGCGGCCTGGGGGCCTACGACGCCGTGATCGACCACCTCACCGCGCGGCCACCCGATCCCGGTGTGCGCGACGCCCTGCGGCTCGGTGCCCACCAGCTCCTCGCCATGCGGGTGCCCGACCATGCGGCCGTCACCAGCACGGTCGAGCTCGTGCGCGAGCGCATCGGCCACAAGCCCGCCGGCTTCACCAACGCGGTGATGCGCCGGATCGCGGCGCGCGACCTCGACGGCTGGATGACAGAGCTCGAGGCGTCGTTGCCGGTGCGCTACTCCCATCCCGCGTGGATCGTCGAGGCGCTCGCGGAGTCTCTGGACCGGCCCGACGAGCTCGAGGCGCTGCTCGCCGCGGACAACGAGCGACCCCGGGTGACCCTGGTGGCGCGACCGGGGCTGAGCACGGTGGAGGAGCTGCGGGGATCGACACCGGACGTGGTGTCGACAGGCTCGACCAGCGTCAGTCCGCTTGCCGTGGTGCTCGAGTCCGGCGACCCCGGCGACGTGCCTGCCGTGCGGGACGGACGGGCGGGCGTGCAGGACGCCGGCTCGCAGCTCGTCGCCCTCGCCCTGACCCGTGCCGGCATCGAGGGTCGCGACGAGCGCTGGCTGGACCTGTGCGCGGGTCCCGGAGGCAAGGCGGCGCTGCTCGCGGCCGTGGGCGCGACCCACGGGGCGCGGCTGCTGGCCAACGAACGCCTGCCCCACCGCGCGGCGCTGGTCAGGCAGGCGCTGCGCGCCACCGGGGGCGAGGTCGTCGCGGGTGACGGCACCCGGCCGGCGTGGCGTCCGGGCACCTTCGACCGGGTGCTCGTCGACGCCCCCTGCACCGGTCTCGGAGCCTTGCGTCGGCGGCCGGAGAGCCGGTGGCGGCGCCGGCCCGAGGACCTCGACACCCTGGTGCCGCTGCAGCAGGCGCTGCTGGTCAGCGCGCTGGAGAGCGTCCGGCCGGGGGGAGTGGTCCTCTACGCCACCTGCTCGCCCGTGGTCGCGGAGACGGCCGGAGTGGTCGGTGCGGTGCTGGCCGGACGCACCGACGTACGCCTGGAGGACGCCGTCCCCCTCGTGCCCGAAGCCGCGGACGCGGCCTCGGCCCACCTCGCGAGCGCCGCCCAGCTGTGGCCGCACCGGCACGGCACGGATGCCATGTTCCTGGCGCTGCTGCGCCGCGACCACCTCTAGGCTTTGCCCACCATGCCCATCCAGATCACGCCGAGCATCCTGAACGCCGACCTGTCCCGCCTGGCTGACGAGGTCGCCCGCATCCCCAGCGCCGACTGGGTGCACGTCGACGTGATGGACAACCACTTCGTGCCGAACCTGACCCTCGGGCTCCCTGTCTTCGAGAGCCTGGCGCGGGCCACCGACCTCCCGCTCGACGCGCACCTGATGATCGAGGACCCCGACCGCTGGGCGCCGGCGTACGCCGAGGCGGGAGCGGGTTCGGTGACCTTCCACGTCGAGGCTGCCGCGGCGCCTGTGCGCCTCGCCCGGGAGCTGCGGGCGAAGGGCGCCCGCGCCGCGATGGCGCTCAAGCCGGCCACCGCGATCGACCCGTACGCCGACCTGCTCCCCGAGATCGACACGCTCCTGGTGATGACCGTCGAGCCAGGGTTCGGGGGCCAGAAGTTCCTCGACCTGTGCCTGCCCAAGATCCGACGGGCCAGGGAGCTGGTCTCGGCGGCCGGGCTCGAGGTCTGGATCCAGGTCGACGGCGGCGTCTCCGCCGAGACCATCGAGCGGTGCGCCGAGGCCGGTGCGGACGTGTTCGTGGCGGGGTCGGCCGTCTACTCGGCCGAGGACCCCGACGCCGTGGTCAAGGAGCTGCGGCAGCTCGCCGGCGGCTAGCCGAGCGGCCCCCGGGTCAGACTGCGTGCAGCTTCTCGGGGTTGCGGATCCCGTGGAGTGCGGTGATCAGTCCGTCCTCCACGGTCAGGAACAGCACGCCGTCGAGCTCGTCGCCATCGTTGACGATGACGGCGGTCTCCCCGTTGACCTGGCGCATCGAGAACCAGCTGCGTGCCGCCGTCGGGGTGCTCATCACACCCGCGAACCAGCGCAGCACCTTGTCCGCACCGTGGATGGGCCGCAACGCCGCCTGCTTGATGCCGCCACCGTCGGTGACCAGCACGACGTCCGGTGCCAGCAGCTCCATCAGCGTGGCGATGTCGCCGCCACCCGCTGCCGCGATGAACCGCTCGGTGATCTCGCGGTGCTTCGCCGCGTCGACGTCGTGGCGTGGCTGGCGCGCGTGCACGTGCGAACGGGCCCGGTGGGTGAGCTGGCGGACAGCGGCCGGACTCCGGTCGAGCGCCTCGGCCACCTCCGGGGCGGACATGCCGAAGACCTCGGTGAGCACGAACGCGGCCCGCTCGAGCGGGCTGAGCGACTCGAGCACGATCAGCATCGCCATCGACACCTCGTCGGCCAGCTGGGCGGCCTCGGGGCCGTCCGCCCGCGGGTCCGTCGACACCGGCTCGGGCAGCCACGGCCCGACGTAGGTCTCCTTGCGCCGGGCGAGCTGGCGGAGCCTGTTCAGGGCGAGCCGCGAGGTGATCGTGAGCAGGTAGGCGCGCGGCTCGTCGACGGTCGCGGGATCCACCTGTGACCAGCGCAGCCACGCCTCCTGGACGACGTCCTCGGCGTCGCTGCGGCTGCCGAGGATGCGGTACGCCGCCCCGATCAGCACCGACCGGTGCTCTTCGAAGAGGGCCGTGGGATCCGGCTCGGCGTGGTGGTCGTCCATGTCGTGCATCAGCATTCCTCTCCGGGGCTCTCACCACCAGGACCCGCGGGCGCCCGGCGGTGTGACATCTCGGCCACCCGGATGCTCCCGGGTGAGCGGCGTCACACGGCACCCCGCAACCCCGTGTGGCACGCTTGTCACACGAGCGAACGAGCTCGCGTGCTCTGGGGGCGGTGAAATTCCGCACCGGCGGTCATAGTCCGCGACCCGGCCGCACTCGTCCGGACGAGGGTCCGGGTGGGTACGACCGGTTGACCAGGTGGAACTCCTGGACCGACGGTCAAAGTCCGGATGAGAAGAGGCACGCGGTGCGCGGACCGACGTCCGCGCAGCCATCCCCCTGGGCCTGCGGGTCGGGACGGGACGGTGAGATGGAGTTCAGCGAGGCGGAGCGGCGCGCGATGCGGCGTGCGCTGGAGCTCGCCGCCACGCCCGGCGTACCGCTCGGGCCGAACCCGCGGGTGGGCTGTGTGCTGCTCGATCCCGACGGCGCCGAGGTCGCGGAGGGCTATCACCGGGGCGCGGGGACGGCGCACGCCGAGGTCGCCGCCCTGGGCGAGGCCGGAGCCGCCGCGAGGGGTACGACGGCCGTGGTCACCCTCGAGCCCTGCGCGCACACGGGTCGCACCGGCCCGTGCACGGAGGCGCTGATCGCGGCAGGTGTGGCCCGGGTGGTCTTCGCCCAGCCGGACCCCAACGAGCTCGCTGCCGGGGGAGAGGCGGCCCTGCGCACCGCCGGGGTCGACGTCGCGTTCGGGCTGCTCGAGCGAGAGGCGCGCGCGCTCAACCGTGCCTGGACCTTCGCGATGGAGCACGACCGCCCCTACGTCACCTGGAAGCTCGCCTCCACCCTCGACGGCCGCAGCGCCGCTGCCGACGGCTCCAGCCGCTGGATCACCGCAGAGCCCGCCCGCCGCGACGTGCACCGGTTGCGCGCCCAGTGCGACGCGATCCTGGTCGGCACCGCCACCGTGGAGCGCGACGACCCGCACCTGACTGTGCGCGACGAGGTCGGCGACCCCCTGCCGCGGGACCACCAGCCGCTGCGCGTGGTGATGGGCACGCGGGACCTACCGGAGGGACGGCTGGTCCTCGACGCCCTCGCCGAGACGCTCCAGGTGCGCACCCACGACCCCGTGGAGGTGCTCGCCGAGCTGCACGCACGCGGGCGTCAGCACCTGTTCCTCGAGGGCGGTCCGACCGTCGCGGCCGCCTTCCTGCGAGCCGGCCTCGTCGACGAGGTCGTCGCCTACGTCGCGCCCAAGCTGCTGGGCGCCGGGGTGAACGTCGTGGGCGCCCTCGACGTCGACTCCATCGGAGAGGCCCTCGACCTGTCGCTGGTCGACGTCACCAGGTTCGGCGAGGACGTCCGCCTGACCTACACCCTGAAGGAGACCCCCTGATGTTCACCGGCATCGTCGAGGAGCTCGGCACCGTGGAGTCCCTGGAGACTCTTTCGTCCTCGGGGGGCGACGCGGTGCGCCTGACCGTCCGGGGCCCTGTCGTCACGGGGGATGCCGACCTGGGCGACTCGATCTCCGTCAACGGGGTCTGCCTGACGGTCGCGACCCGCGACGGCGAGACCTTCACCGCCGACGTGATGCAGGAGACGCTGGCCAAGTCGTCGCTGGGCGCCCTGCACCCCGGCGGCCGGGTCAACCTCGAGCGCGCGGTGACACCGACGACCCGGCTCGGCGGTCACATCGTCCAGGGCCACGTCGACGGCACCGGCACGGTGGCCCGTCGTACGCCCTCGGAGCACTGGACCGTGGTCGAGATCTCGCTGCCCGAGGAGATCGCCCGCTACCTCGTCCCGAAGGGGTCGATCACCGTCGACGGAATCTCCCTGACGGTCGTCGACGTTCTGGACTCGTCGTTCACCGTCAGCCTCATCCCCGAGACCCTGGCCCGCACCACCCTCGGGTTCCGCGAGCCCGGTGACGTCGTGAACCTGGAGGTGGACGTGATCGCGAAGTACGTCGAGAGGCTGGTGACCCGCGGATGAGCGTCCTCGGCTCTCTCTACGACGCCCACCTCAGCATCGCCGGTCACCCGATCACCTGGCGCGAGATCCTCGGCAACGGGTTCGGGTTCGCCTCGGCCCTGGGGGGCCTGCGTCGCAAGGTCTGGGCCTGGCCGGTCGGCATCGTCGGCAACGTGCTGCTGTTCACCGTCTTCGTCGCCGCCACCTTCGACGCCGACGCCCAGGTCCCGCTGTTCGGTCAGGCCGGACGGCAGGTGTTCTTCATCGCCACGAGCATCTACGGGTGGCAGCGGTGGCGCACCTCGCGTGCGCGCCGCGAGCGGCTCGGCCTCGACGAGGAGCACGCGCTCACGCCCCGCTGGGCGAGCACCTACGAACGGGTCCCGGTGCTCGTCGGCGCGGTCGTGGCCGTCGTCCTCGTGCAGTGGGTCTTCAGCGTCATCGGCGCCGGCTGGCCCGCGCCGCGCTGGTACTACTGGTGCGACGCCTGGATCTTCGTCGGCTCGATGGTCGCCACCTACGCGATGGCACGTGGCTGGACCGACTTCTGGGTCGCCTGGATCGCCGTGGACGTCGTGGGTGTCCCGCTGCTCTGGCACTCGGGGTACTACCCCACGGCGATCCTCTTCGTGGTGTACGGCGGCCTGGTCGTCTCGGGCCTGGTCGTGTGGATGCGCGCGGCGCGCACGGAGCGCGTCATCGATGAGCAGGAGGAGGTGGCGGTATGAGCGAGCCACTGAGCGGGTCGTCCGGCGGTCAGCGGGTGCGGCTGGACCGCGTCGAGGAGGCCGTCGCCGAGATCGCGGCCGGCAGGGCCGTGGTCGTCGTCGACGACGAGAACCGCGAGAACGAGGGCGACCTGATCTTCGCCGCGTCCAAGGCGACGCCGGAGCTGATGGCGTTCACGATCCGCCACTCCAGCGGGGTGATCTGCGTCCCGATGCCGGCCGAGATGCTCGACCGCCTGGAGATCCCGCTGATGACCCCGCACAACAAGGACCGGATGCGCACGGCGTACACGATCTCGGTCGACGCACGCGACGGTGTCAGCACCGGCATCTCGGCACACGATCGTGCCCACACCGCGCGGGTGCTGGCCGACTCGGCCACCGAGCCCTGGGAGGTGACCCGGCCCGGTCACGTGTTTCCCCTGCGCTACCGCGAGGGCGGCGTGCTCGTGCGCCGTGGGCACACCGAGGCCGCGGTCGACCTCGCGAGGATGGCCGGCCTCACCCCGGCCGGGGTGCTCGTCGAGGTGGTCAACGACGACGGCACCATGAAGCGCGGCCACGACCTGCGCGCCTTCGCCGACGAGCACGACCTGAAGATGATCTCGATCGACCAGATGGTGCACTACCGCCGTCGTACCGAGACCCACGTCGAGCGGCTGGCCGAGACCACCCTGCCGACGAGCCACGGCGACTTCACCGCCTTCGGCTACCGGATCACCGTCGACCAGAGCGAGCACGTGGCGCTGGTCTACGGCGATCCCACGGGGCTGAGCGGCGAGCCCGTCCTCACCCGGGTGCACAGCGAGTGCCTGACCGGCGACGTGTTCGGCTCCGAGCGCTGCGACTGCGGCCCCCAGCTCAACGAGGCGATGGACCGCATCGTGAAGGAGGGCCGGGGGGTGGTGATCTACCTGCGCGGGCACGAGGGCCGGGGCATCGGCCTGCTCGCCAAGCTGCAGGCCTACCAGCTCCAGGACGGGGGCCGCGACACCGTCGACGCCAACCTCGACCTCGGCCTCCCGGCGGATGCCCGTCACTACGGCGCGGCCACCCAGATCCTGAGGGACCTCGGGGTCGAGTCGGTGAAGCTGCTGACCAACAACCCCGACAAGACCTCCAGCCTGGAGTCCTACGGCATTCCCGTGGCCGAGCGGATCGCGCTGACCCCGCGTCCCAACGACCACAACCTGAGCTACCTGCTGACCAAGCGCGACCGGATGGGCCACCAGCTCGACGGCCTGGACGGGTCCTTCGAGACGGTTGCTGCGCAACCTCCTCAGGAACCCGTGGAGTCGGTTGCTGGGCAACCTCCTCAGGAACCCGTGGAGTCGGTTGCTGGGCAACCTCCTCAGGAACCCGTGGAGTCGGTTGCTGGGCACCTCCTCAGGAACCCGTGGAGTCGGTTGCTGGGCAACCTCCCCAGGAACCCGTGGAACGTCCGGTCGAGCCGGTCCGGGTCCCTGAGGAGGGCCGTCAAGGCCCGTCTCGAAGGGCCGCTCACCCCGCCGAAGGAGACCAGCCATGAAGTCCGGCAGCCCCACCGACGAGCCCATGGACGCCAGGGAGCTGCGGGTGGCGATCGTCGCCGCCCGCTGGCACGAGCAGGTGATGGACGGCTTGCTGGCTGGCGCCCGGGAGGCCTGCGCGGCCTACCAGGTGGAGGACCCGGTGGTCGTGCGCGTCGCCGGTTCGTTCGAGCTGCCAGTCGTGGTGCAGGCGGTCGCCCTGCAGGGGTTCGCCGCGATCGCCGCGCTGGGCGTGGTGATCCGTGGCGGCACCCCGCACTTCGAGTACGTCTGCTCCGCGACCACCGACGGGCTGCTCCGGGTGGCCCTGGACACCAGGACGCCGGTCGGTTTCGGGCTGCTCACCTGCGACACCGAGGAGCAGGCCCTGGATCGGGCCGGGCTGGAGGGCAGCAGCGAGAGCAAGGGGTACGAGGCGATGGCCGCTGCACTGTCGACCGCGCTGACCGTCGAGAAGATCAGCGCCTCCATCTGGCCCTGATCCGTCCCTGCCGGCCCGCGGCCCTACCCTTGGACGCGTGAAGACGTTCGAGGAGCTCTGGGTCGAGCTCAACGAGAAGGCGACGAGCCGCCCGGAGGGTTCCGGGACGGTGCGGGCCCTCGATGCCGGCGTCCACGAGATCGGCAAGAAGCTGGTCGAGGAGGCCGCGGAGTCCTGGATGGCGGCCGAGCACGAGGGCCATGCGCGGGCGGCCGAGGAGATCAGCCAGCTGCTCTACCACGCACAGGTGCTGATGCTCGCCGCCGGAGTCTCGCTCGACGACGTCTACGCCCACCTCTAGGACCCTCATGAACGACCAACCGCTCCGGATCGCGATCCCCAACAAGGGCTCGCTGTCCGCCTCCGCCTCGGAGATCCTGCGCGAGGCCGGCTACCGCCAGCGCAGCGACTCCAAGGAGCTCACCCTCCTCGACACCGACAACGGCGTGGAGTTCTTCTACCTGCGCCCGCGCGACATCGCGCTGTACGTCGGCGAGGGCACCCTCGACGTCGGCATCACCGGACGCGACCTGCTCCTCGACTCGGGCGCGAAGGCCGAGGAGGTGCTGCCGCTCGGCTTCGGGCGCTCGCGCTTCCGGTTCGCCGCCCGGCCCGGCACGTTGTCCTCGCTCGACGACCTCGCGGGCAAGCGCATCTCCACGTCGTACGTCGGAGTGGTGCGCCGCCACCTCGAGGAGCACGGCATCGACGCCGAGGTGATCCGCCTCGACGGTGCCGTCGAGAGCAGCATCCAGCTCGGCGTGGCCGACGTGATCGCCGACGTCGTCGAGACCGGCAGCACCCTCAAGGCGGCCGGCCTGGAGATCACTGGTGAGGTGATCCTCGAGTCCGAGGCGGTCCTGATCACCCGGGCAGGGACGCCTGACCCGGTGGGGTTCGAGATCTTCAAGCGCCGCATCGACGGCGTCCTCGTCGCGCGGACCTACGTGATGATGGACTACGACATGCCCGTCGAGCGGGTGGAGGAGGCCGTGGCGCTGACCCCGGGACTCGAAGGACCCACCATGTCGCCGCTGCATCGCGAGGGCTGGGTCGCCGTGCGGGCCATGGTGCCGCGGGCCGGAGCCCAGAGGCTGATGGACGACCTCTACGAGATCGGTGCGCGCGCGATCCTCCTCACCGACATCCATGCCTGCCGACTCTGATCCCTCCGGGGTGGCTGTCCCGCACACGTGGCGACCCCTGGGGGTGCGGCTCGCCCTGTGGCTGGTGGGCGGCCTGCTGATCGTCCTGCTGGTCGCGGTCTGGATCCTGATCGGTCCCGACGTCCGCAGCCAGTTCACCCCCTATCAACGGGTGACGCTGGTCATCATCGGGCTGCTGCTCTTCGTGACCTACAACGGCCTGGCGCGCTGCAAGGTCGTCGCGACCACGACCGGGCTCACCGTCGTCAACGGCTACCGGACCCGGCGCTTCGAGTGGTCGCAGCTGATCGGACTCTCCCTCCCGCGCGGTGCCCCCTGGGCGACGCTCGACCTCTCCGACGGCACGTCGGTCTCGGTGATGGGCATCCAGGGATCCGACGGCGACCGGGCTCGTCGAGCCGTCCGCGAGGTCCGAGCGACCATCCGCGCCCACACCCCGACCTAGGCGCCTACGGCGGTTGAGCCTGTCGAGACCCGGTGTGCCGAAAAGCGGTGGGGACCACCCCGCCCCTCGTGGCACGCTCACCTGTGTGGACGACCTGACCCTCCGGCCCCCGACCCTGGCCGACGCGGCGGCCATCAGCGAGCACCTGCGTGCCGTCGAGGAGGTCGACCAGACCGGGGAGCACTACTCCGCCGACGACGTGGTGGAGCTGCTCGAGAACCCGATGATCGACCCCGGCAAGGACTGGGTGCTGGCGGAGGTGGCGGGCGAGCTCGTGGCGAGCACCCTGCTGATGCCGCGGGCGCCGGCCGACGGTGCCGTCGACGTGGCGGTGGTGGGGGAGGTGCACCCCGCGCACCGCGGTCGCGGCATCGGCTCGACCGTGCTCCCGATGATGGTCGCGCGGGCGAAGGAGTACGTCGCGGAGCAGGGAGAGGGCCTGGTCCCGGTGCTGCGCGCCCACGCGATCTCCGACGACCCCGGGGCTGCCGGCCTGTTCGAGTCCCTCGGCTTCGTGCCGATGAGGTGGAACTTCCTGATGGAGGCCGACCTCACCCGACCCCGCGACGGCGAGGCGGCCGGGCTGCCCGACGGGTACGTCGTGCACACCTGGGAGGGGATCGACCACGACGAGATCCGCGCGGCCCACAACGCCGCCTTCGGTGGCCACCACTACGGCTTCACCCCGTGGGACGCACAGATGTGGGAGCAGTGGGTCAGCGGCAGCCGGGCCTACCGACCCGCGCTGAGCCTGGTGGCACGTGACCCCGACGGGGCGATCGCGGCCTACGTCCAGACCGCGGAGTTCGACGCGGTGGCCGAGACCACCGGTGCTCGCGAGGCGTTCGTCGCCAAGGTCGGCACCACGCCCGCCCACCGGCGCCGTGGCCTGGCCAGCGCCCTGCTCGCGCAGTGCCTCGAGGTGTACCGGGAGCACGGGTTCGACCGGTCGGCCCTCGACGTCGACTCGGAGAACCCGTCCGGGGCGCTGGGCGTCTACTCCCGGGCAGGCTTCGAGGTGAAGAAGAAGTTCACGCTCTACGAGCTCACTGGCTAGAAGGGCGCGGTGCCGTCGAGGCGCAGGTCCGCCCGCTCGCGGGTCCGTTCGCGGGCGAACAGGGCCGCCTCGTCGGCCGCCCACTGCTCCCAGTACGGCGCGAAGGCGTCACCGTCGCGCGCCAGCCCCCGACTCAGTCGCTCGTCGTAGGGCGCCTCGACCCAGACCAGCAGGGTCTGCAGGTCCTCGAAGCGCTCGGCACCGCTGCCGACCCCCTCGAGGACGAGCAGCGGACCGGGCTCGACGCTGACGGTCTCGGCGAAGGCGCCCTCGAGCCAGTCGAACCGGCGGTAGCTCCCCGGCTGCCCGCCGGCGAGTGGTCGCAGGATCCCCTCGAGCCGGGTTGCTATCCCGGACAACCCGCCCCAGCCCTCGACGAGGTCGTCGGTGTGCACCAGCCGGGCGCCGCCGACCGCGTCGGCCACCGCCGAGGCGAGGGTGGTCTTGCCGGAGCCCGCCGGACCGTCCACGCAGAGGAGGCGTCCTGCGCCCAGGGTCGGCGGCAGCTCGTCCAGCCGACGCAGGAGGTCGGCGAGCGGGTTCACCAGGCCAGACCGAGGCCCCGGTAGGAGGGCACCGAGTCCACGATCGCCTCGCCCGCGAGGAGGTGGACGGTGTTGGTGTGCTCGGCGATCTCGCCGGACTTGGCGTGCCGGAACCACACCCAGTCGCCGACCTGCAGGAGCCGGGTGCCGGGTCCGGTCAGCGGCGTCTGCACCTCGCCGGCGCCCTCGAGCCCGGTCAGGTGCAGGTCAGGCGGCGCCCACGGCACCGGGGAACGGTCCTTGCCGGTGGGTCCGCTCGCGATGAAGCCGCCGCCGGCGACGGTGACCACGCCACCCCCGGGGCGGCGTACGACCGGGAGGCCGTAGAACGCTGCCGGCAACGGCTCGAAGCTGCGGTAGTGGTCGAACAGGCCCGGGACCAGCAGGCCGGAGCCGGCGGCCACCTCGGTGACCTGCGGGTCGGCCACGGTGGTCTCGACGCTCCCGGAGCCGCCGGCGTTCCAGAACTCCAGCTCGGTGATCTCCCCGAGTGCCCGGGCGATCTCGGCGCGACGAGTCTCCAGCTGGGTGACCGACGCCGACTTCAGGCGGCGCACGATGAGGGACTTCGCGCGCTGGCTGGGTACGTCGTCCGGGACCCCGGCCACCTGTCCCTCGTAGGTCATCACGCCGACGAGTCGGTGGCCGCGCCGGACGACCTCGCGGGCGAACGCGCTCACCTCCTCGGCGTCGTGGAGGGGCGATCGCTTGGGGCCGACATGCTGCTGGGCCGCCCCACGCCCGAAGCGCAGGCCGGCGTCGATGTCGATGGCCACCCGCACCGGCTCGCCGCCCGGGTCGAGGTCCTCGATCAGGCCGAGGTGGGCGACGTCGTCGACCATCAGGGTGATCGAGCGCCGCGCACGAGCGTCACCCAGCAGGTCGCGCAACGCCGATCGGTCGACCGTGGGGTACCCCATGACGACGTCGTCGGTCACGTCGTTGCGGACCAGCCACAGGGCCTCGCGGAGCGTGTAGCCGAGCACCCCCTCGAAGCCGGGGCCGGCGAGCACCCGACTCAGCAGGGCCGGCACGCGCAGCGACTTCGAGGCCACCCGGATCGGGGTCCCTGCCGCACGGCGGCGGAGGTCGGCGGCGTTGGCATCGAAGGCGTCGAGGTCGACCACCACCATCGGGGTGGCGGCGTCCTCGAGCGAGGCCACGGCGCGCGAGAGCCTGCGGGCGAGCTGCTGACGCGCGGCGGCCCCTCCGGACGGGGTCGCCTTCTGGGACATCGCCACCTCAGATCCCGTGCTTCTTCAAGATGGCCTCGATCTCGTCGATGTCCTCGAGGTCCGAGGAGTGCCGGTTGCCCTTGGCCGGCTTCGGCTGCTTGGCCTTCACGGCAGGTCTGGCCGCTTGCGGCAGGCCGTCGGGGCCTGCCTCGGCGTCGCGTGCGCCGGCACCGCGCCCTCGCAGCATCCCCGAGAGCAGGAACAGGCCCCCGCTGACGCCGAACAGGGCGACGCCCGTCCAGACGACGGGGGAGAAGACCAGGTGCGCCGCCCAGCTCGAGACGTCGCCGGCCACGCTGGCGACCAGCTTCAGGGTGCCGGTCAGCCACGCGGCGATCGGGAGCAGGCTCCAGGCCAGCCCGCGGAGACCGGCCGCCAGGCCGCGGCGGCGCCAGGCCACCCAGGAGAGGACCCCGCCCAGGATCGTCAGCACCAGGGCGAGTGCCGCCCACGTGGTGCTGTCGAGGGTGGCGTAGGCGTCCAGCCCCACCGACATCACTGCCATGTGCCCAGCGTAGGACGGCCTCTGGAAAGATCGCACGGTGCGTTCCCTGCCCGACCCCGGCTTCGCCGGCGACGACGGAACAGCCGATCCGGCCCTCGTCGCTGCCCTGGCGGCCTACGATGCCGAGCCCACTTCGCGCGAGCGCTGGCTGGAGGCCCTCTCGGCCCTGCAGGACGCCCGCGTGCTGGTGCCCGTGGTGGCCGTGGCGGAGGAGGGCGGCACCGACATGGCCGCGGTGCTGATGAAGGGCCGCAGCGGCCGCACCGCGCTGCTCGCCTTCACCGGCCAGGAGTCGATGTCCGCCTGGGACCCCCGGGCGCGGCCGGTCCCGGTGACCGCACCGGACGCCGCGAAGGCAGCGCTCCAGAACGGCGCGGAGGCGTTGGTGCTCGACGTCGCCGGTCCGGTGCTGTTCCCCCTCGAGGGCGAGGACCTGGGTTCGCTGGGCGCGGGCCACCGACTGGTGCAGGTCGACGGCGCTGCCTCTGGCTGGGGATGGGTCACGGTCGGCTGAGTCTCGAGGCGACGTGAGGCCCTCCTCCGCCGGCCTGACGTCTACACCGCTACCTCCCGCCGTGATCGGGGGCTTCGCAGGCTCAGCCCCCGCGGCGTGATGTGCATCCGAGCGCGCGGGCTAGTACCCTGGTGCGCGACCGACTGATCCTGCCTGCAGGGCCAGTCCGACAAGCGGAGGCCTCCTCCCACCCGCAGCGACCGAGCACGACCAGGTCGTCGGGTCCCGGGTCAACCGGGGTGGTCAACGAGTGGTGACGCACGCGTCGTACCCACTCGTCCCATGAGGCTCCCGTGCGTCGCACACGGGAGCCTTTTCTCGTTCCGGGCAGAAATGCACCGCCGGAAACGTTCTCCCGAGGTCGAACCAGTTGACCTACACAGGAGGACCCATCAGCACCGAGCTCCGCATCAACGACCGGATCCGGGTACCCGAAGTCCGGCTCGTCGGCCCCAACGGCGAAACCGTCGGCATCGTGGCGACCGACCAGGCACTGAAGCTGGCCCAGGAGGCCGATCTCGACCTGGTCGAGATCGCACCGATGGGCAAGCCGCCGGTCTGCAAGCTCATGGACTACGGCAAGTTCAAGTACGAGAACGCGCAGAAGGCCCGTGAAGCCCGCCGCAACCAGACCAACACCGTCATCAAGGAGATGAAGCTCCGACCCAAGATCGACCAGCACGACTACGAGACCAAGAAGGGTCACGTCGTGCGGTTCCTGAGGTCGGGCGACAAGGTCAAGATCACGATCATGTTCCGCGGTCGTGAGCAGCACCGCCCCGAGCTCGGGTACCGGTTGCTGCAGCGCTTGGCCGAGGACGTCACCGAGCTCGGGTTCGTGGAGAGCTCACCGAAGCAGGACGGCCGCAACATGATCATGGTCCTGGGCCCGCACAAGAAGAAGTCCGAGGCCAAGGCCGAGGTGAAGGCCGAGAAGGAGGAGCGGGCAGCCATCCGCGAGGCCGAGCGCGCCGAGGAGCACGCCGAGCGGCGCGCGGCTCACGCAGACCCCGCCCCGAAGAAGGAGCGCAAGCGCTCCGAGGCCCTTGACCCGGAGATCGAGGCCTGAGCCAGGCCCGATCCCCCCAGTCCCACCAGCAGTCCCACCAGCAGAAGGAACACACATGCCGAAGAACAAGACGCACTCCGGTGCCTCCAAGCGATTCCGCGTCACCGGCTCGGGCAAGATCCGCCGCCAGAAGGCCGGGCTGCGCCACCACCTGGAGCTGAAGTCCTCGCGGACCACCCGACGCATGTCCGGGACGACCGAGGTGGCCAAGGCCGACCGCAAGCGCGCGAAGAAGCTGCTCGGCCTCTGAGCCCCGGCCCCTCGACCACCACGAACTAGCAAGGAGCACCACACATGGCACGCGTCAAGCGGGCGGTCAACGCCCAGAAGAAGCGCCGGGTCGTCCTCGAGCGCGCCTCCGGTTACCGGGGCCAGCGCTCGCGCCTGTACCGCAAGGCCAAGGAGCAGGTCACCCACTCCCTGGTCTACAGCTACAACGACCGCCGCAAGCGCAAGGGCGACTTCCGTCGTCTCTGGATCCAGCGGATCAACGCCGGCGCCCGCGCCAACGGCATCACCTACAACCGGTTCGTCCAGGGCCTCAAGGCCGCCGGTGTCGAGGTGGACCGCAAGATCCTGGCCGACCTCGCCGTCAACGACGCCCCCGCCTTCGCGGCCCTCGTCGAGACCGCCAAGGCCAACCTCCCCGAGGACGTCAACGCCCCGGCGACTGCCTGACGTTGGTGACGGTTTCCCATGCGAGGAGCTTCCCGCCCCATCACACAGGAAACTTCCTGTGTGATGGGGCAGTTTCCCTTCACCGCATGGGAAACCGGCCGCCCCCGACGCCGCCCGTGCTGACCTCCCGCAGCGGTCGGGTCAAGGCGGCTCGGGCGCTGCGTGACCGCAAGGACCGGGCCGAGCGCGGGCTGTTCCTGGCCGAGGGGGTCAAGGCGCTCACCGAGGCATTGGCCGTCGGGGGCGTCGTCGAGGTGTTCGCGACCCTCGAGGCCAGCGAGGAGTACGCCGCCCTGCGCAAGGCCGCCGACGAGGCCGGCATCGACTGGCAGCCGGCCGACGACAAGGCCGTCGGCTCGCTCAGCGGTGCCGTGACACCCCAGGGGATCGTCGCGGTCTGCCGGTTCCTCGACGTCCCCGTCGGCGACCTGCTCGAGCACCCCGCCCCCGCACCCCTGGTCATCTGCGCCGACGTGCGCGACCCGGGCAACGCCGGCACGGTCATCCGCACGGCCGACGCCGCCGCGGCAGCCGGTGTGGTGCTGGCCGGCCACAGCGTCGACGTCTACAACGACAAGACCGTCCGCGCCACGGTCGGCAGCCTCTGGCACCTGCCCGTCGCGCTGCACGACGACCCCGCCGACGTCGTACGACGAGTGCAGGCCGCCGGGCTCACCGTGCTCGCGGCCGACGGCGCGGGGGAGACCGACCTGTTCGCCGCCGAGGAGGCCGGCCTGCTCGCCGAACCGCACGCCTGGCTGTTCGGCAACGAGGCCTGGGGACTGCCCGAGGAGCTCGCCGCGCTCGCCGACCACCGGGTCGCGATCCCGATCCTCGGCCGGGCCGAGAGCCTCAACCTGGCCACCGCAGCCGCCGTCTGCCTCTACGCCGACGCCCGGCGCCGCTCACGCCCCTGATCAGGTTGAGTCGCGCGAGGCCAGCCAGGCCGCGCCCCGGCGCTTCGAGGCCTGCGTGAGCCAGGCGTCCTGCACCAGCTCGGTGAGCTCCTCCACGTCGATCTCGCCGAGACGGCTGGCACGCAGGAGCACCGACGGGTGCCCGTCGAAGTGCGCGGTGGTGAAGTACGGCGTCGAGTCGTCCTGGACCATCGCCTGCTTGTCGGCCTCGTCCGGCACCCAGAAGACGATCACGTCGTCGTACCTCTCGCCGGTCTCGGGATCGCGCGCATCCGGTCGCGGCGTGCGGAAGAAGACGAAGGACTTGCCGCCCACCTGGTAGATCGCGTTGGGCGAGTCCGGCCAGCGCGTCACGTGCGGCATCGCGGCGGCGATCCGGTGCACGTCCTCGACACGAGCGGGGCGGCCCATGCAGCGAGCCTACGGGTGCAGGCGGGCGCCCTTGAGGATCTTGTCGACGGCGTTCTTCGGCCCGTGGACGGCAAGGCCGACCAGGTCCAGGTGGGCCCCGGCCACCTCCTGCACGACGGCTCGGTTGGCGGCGTCGTGGCCGGTGCGGAACATGTCTGCGGTGTAGATCGCGATCGGCAGCTCGCGGCGCAACGCCCGCTCGCGCGCGGCGACGAGCACCTCGGCCCCGGCCTCGAAGACCAGGACCGGGATGCCGAGCAGCGGGAGGTAGTCCTGCCCGTCCGCGTCGGCGTACGGCGCGCCGACGAGCTGCGGGTTCGCGGCGGCGATGCCGCTGGCCAGGAAGGCGGTCACGTTCAGCCGCCGCCAGGTCTCGAGGTCGTCGCGCACGGCGATCGCGACCTTGGTGTCGAACGGGGGAGTCAGGGCGTCGTCCACCCGACCATGCTCACCCGGTGCGCGAGCACAGGTCTTGTACGTTCCTGACATGCCCCCGACACCTTCCCTTCGGGCCTGGCGACCCGGTGTCCCGGGTGTGGACGAGGTGCTGCACGCCTACTTCCCGGACCACGCGTACCCCTCGCACACGCACGACACCTGGACCCTCCTGGTCGTCGACAGCGGTGCGGTCCGCTTCGACCTCGCCCGGCACGACCACGTCACGACGCGCGACCTGGTCACGCTGCTGCCGCCGCACGTCCCGCACGACGGTCGCGGCGTCACCGCCGAGGGCTTCCGCAAGCGCGTGCTCTACCTCCCGGGGGAGACCTTCGGCCCGCGGCGGGTGGGCAGCTCGGTCGACGAGCCGACGTGGCAGGACCCTGCGCTGCGCCGCGAGCTGGACCTGCTGCACCGGGCGCTGTCGGCCGACGAGCTGTTCGAGGCCGAGAACCGCCTGGCCCTCGTGGTCGACCGGGTGACCGGTCACCTGGAGCGAGCGGCAGGACCGACTCCGCTGCGCGACCCCGGTCTCGCCTCGCGGTTGCGTGAGCTGCTCGACGCGCACGTGGTCACCGGGATCACCCTCGACGTCGCCTCGACCCAGCTCGGTGCTCACCCCTCGCACCTCGTCCGCAGCTTCCAGCGCGAGTACGGCATCGCCCCCCACCGCTACCTCACCGGTCGCCGTCTCGACCTCGCCAGGCACGCGCTGCTCTCCGGTGCCCGGGCCGCCGACGTCGCCGTCGACGTGGGTTTCCACGACCAGGCGCACCTGACCCGCCACTTCAAGCGTTTGCTCGGGATCGGACCGGCCGCCTACGCCGCGTCGGCCTGAGCAGGACGAGGGCTCCGGTCGCGGGGATCTGCACAGGACCTTCACCTCGCGCTCGGAACGCGCCCGCCACGCGCTCGACTCGCTCCGGCTCCCAGCGGAAAAGGCCCACACCTGCCCCTAGGGTGGAGCGGTGGACGTCGAGCCGATCCTGGACGCGCTGCCCGACGGCATCGTCATCGCCGACGCCGAGGGCACCGTCACTCTCGTCAACGAGGCCGCCCGTCGCCTGCTCGGCGCCGGGGCCAAGCCGGGCCAGCCCCTGCAGGACGTGATGGCCCTGCAGGACCGCGAGAGCGCCATCTGGTTCGACACCACGACGCCGTACGAGGGGATCGTCAACCGGGTGGGGCTGCCCGAGCAGGCCTGGTTCACCTCCGACGGCACCGAGGTCCTGGTCACCGGCCGCATCAACCGCGAGCACCGCGGCGGGCCGGTGAGCAGCGTCGCGGTGGTGATCCGGTCCGGCCGGGGACGTGCCCGGCTCGACCGCGACCGCTCCGACCTGGTCGCCACCGTCGCCCACGAGCTGCGCTCCCCGCTGACCGGGGTGAAGGGCTTCGTCGGCACGCTGCTGAACAAGTGGGACCGGCTCAACGACGAGCAGAAGCAGCTGATGCTGCGCACCGTGTACGCCGACTCCGAGCGGCTCTCGCGGTTGATCGCCGAGCTCCTCGACGTGGCCCGGATCGACACCGGTCGCCTCCCGCTCTACCCGCGCGAGGTCGAGCTCCTGCCGCTCGTGGAGCGCTGCGTGGACTCGGTGCGGGCGGGCACCCACCGTCCGGTCGAGACGACGTACGCCGATGCCGGCCTCATGGTCTTCGCCGACCCCGACAAGCTGACCCAGGTCGTCACCAACATCGTCGACAACGGCGTGCGGCACGGCGACGGCGCCGTGCGGGTGTTCGTGCGCCGGGTGGAGGAGCCGTTCCCCGGCGCCCTGATCCGGGTCGAGGACGAGGGCGAGGGCATCCCGGAGGAGATCCGCACGCGGGTGTTCACCAAGTTCTGGAAGCACGGCATCCGCGGCGGCACCGGCCTGGGCATGTACATCGTCAACGGCCTCGTCCGCGTCCACGGCGGCACCGTCGAGATCGGCGACTCCGAGTCCGGCGGCGCCCGCCTCGACGTCCGCTGGCCCTCCGACGACCGCCGCGGCTCCTGAATTCCCGATACTCCATGGCAATCGGGCCGTCCGGGAGCCTGCGGAGGGGCCCGATTGCCATGGAGTATCGGGGTTCGGGCAAACCCGTTGGTGGCGACGTAGGGCGAGTTCCTAGACTGGCGCCCGCGCGTCACCCGAGCGGAAGGCGAACATGTCCGGGCCCAACTCCGAGTACGACCCGGTACAGGTGACCCCGCTCGACGAGGAGCACGTGATCGCCATGCGGGAGGCCGCGCTCGCGGCCATCGCTGCGGCCACCACTCTCGAGGAGCTCAAGCGGGTCCGCACCGACCACGCGGGCGACCGCTCCCCGCTGGCGCTGGCCAACCGCGAGATCGGCGCGCTTCCGCCTGCGGCCCGCAAGGACGCCGGCCAGCGGGTCGGCCAGGCGCGCGGCGCGGTCAGCCAGGCCCTGGCCCGGCGTCAGGCCGAGCTCGAGGCCGAGGCCGAGGAGCGGATGCTCGTCGAGGAGGTCGTCGACGTCACGCTCCCGTGGGACCGGCAGCCCCGTGGCGCCCGGCACCCGATCACGACGCTCTCGGAGCGGATCGCCGACGTCTTCGTGGCGATGGGCTGGGAGGTCGCCGAAGGCCCCGGCGTCGAGGCGGAGTGGCTCAACTTCGACGCGCTCAACCTCGGTCCCGACCACCCGGCGCGCACGATGCAGGACACCTTCTGGACCGACCCCGCCGAGGACCACCTCGTGCTGCGCACCCACACCAGCCCCGTTCAGGCGCGCACCATGCTGTCCCGCACGCCGCCCATCTACGTCGTCTGCCCGGGCCGCGTCTACCGCACCGACGAGTACGACGCCACGCACAGCCCGGTCTTCCACCAGGTCGAGGGCCTCGTCGTCGACGAGGGCAT
Organism: uncultured Actinomycetota bacterium; assembly: GCA_963794435.1. GTDB lineage: Bacteria > Actinomycetota > Actinomycetes > Propionibacteriales > Nocardioidaceae > Marmoricola. Next base: position 29,839 of record CAWCDX010000001.1, on the reverse strand, counting down.
CACGATGGGCCACCTCCGCGGCTCGCTCGACCACATGCTCCGCACGCTGCTCGGCGACGGGATCAGCACCCGCTTCCGCCCGTCGTACTTCCCCTTCACCGAGCCCTCCGCGGAGATGGACATGGTCTGCTTCGTCTGCCGCGGCCTCACCCCCGCCGTCGAGGACTGCCGTACCTGCAAGGGCGAGGGCTGGATCGAGCTCGGCGGCTGCGGCGTGGTCAACCCGCGCGTGCTCACCGCCTGCGGCATCGACCCCGAGCGCTACACGGGGTTCGCGTTCGGCTTCGGCATCGACCGCATGCTCACCGGCCGCTACGACATCGCCGATCTCCGCGACGTGTTCGAGGGCGACGCCCGCTTCTCTGCGGCTTTCGGGACCGACCTCTGATGCGCGCCCCGATCTCCTGGCTCCGCGAGTACGTCGACCTGCCGGCCGGCACGACCACCGACGAGCTGGCCCGCCGGCTGACCGCGCTCGGCCTCAAGCTCGAGGCCCTCGAACGTCCAGGTGAGGACATCACCGGCCCGCTCGTCGTCGGGCGGGTGCTGACCCTGGAGGCCGAGCCGCAGAAGAACGGCAAGACCATCAACTGGTGCACGGTCGACGTGGGTGCGGCCAACGGCACCGGCGAACCGCAAGGCATCGTCTGCGGCGCCCACAACTTCGCCGTCGGCGACCTCGTGGTGGTCGTGCTGCCCGGCGGGGTGCTGCCCGGAGGCTTCGAGATCTCAGCGCGGAAGACCTACGGCCACGTGAGCGCCGGGATGATCTGCTCGGCGGCCGAGCTCGGGTTGAGCGGGGACCACGAAGGGATCATCGTGCTGCCCGCCGACGCCGGCGAGCCCGGCGACGACGTCCGCGCGGTGCTCGGCCTCGACGACGAGGTGATCGAGTTCGAGATCAACCCCGACCGTGCCTACGCGATGTCGCTGCGCGGGGTCGCCCGCGAGTCGGCCCTGGCCTACGACGCGCCGTTCCGCGACCCCGCCGACCGCACCACGCCGCCCGCCGACGACAAGGGCTGGCCCGTGGAGGTCGACGATCCGGCCGGCTGCCCGGTGTTCGTGGCGCGCACGGTCGCCGGCTTCGACCCGAGCGCACCGACGCCCGACTGGATGGTGCGCCGGCTCGCGCTGGTCGGCCAGCGCAGCATCTCGCTCGCGGTCGACGTCACCAACTACGTCATGTTCGAGCTCGGCCGGCCGATCCACGGCTACGACGCCGACAAGGTCGCGGGCACGCTGCGCATCCGCCGCGCGGCGGAGGGCGAGCGGCTGACCACGCTCGACGGCCACGACCGCGCCCTCTCCACCGAGGACCTCGTCGTCACTGACGACTCCGGCATCATCGGTCTCGGCGGCGTCATGGGCGGCGAGACCACCGAGATGTCGGCCACCACGACGCGCGTGCTGGTCGAGGCGGCGCACTGGGACGCGGTCTCGATGTTCCGCACGGGTCGGCGCCACAAGCTCACCTCCGAGGCGGGCAAGCGCAACGAGCGCGGAGTGGACCCGACGATCTGCGAGGCCGCTGCCGACCGGGTCGCCGAGCTGCTCGCCGCGCACGGCGGCGGCACCGTAGAGCCCGGGGTCACCGTCGTCGGCACCGCGCCCGACCCGGCCACGATCACGATCCCGATCGACCTGCCGGCGCGGGTCACCGGCATCGACATCGCCAGCGAGACCACGATCCGCCACCTGCGCGCCGTGGGGTGCGAGGTGGACGACGCCGCCGACACGCTCACCGCGGTGGCGCCGCCCTGGCGTCCCGACCTCACCGACCCCTACGACCTGGTCGAGGAGGTGGCCCGCGTCGTCGGGTACGACGCGGTGCCGTCGGTGCTGCCCGAGGCCCCGGCCGGGCGTGGCCTGACCCGCGAGCAGCGGCTGCGCCGTCGCATCGGACGGGTGGTCGCGGGCGCCGGCTACACCGAGGTGATCAGCTTCCCGTTCGTCGGGCCCGCCGACTTCGACGACCTCGGCCTGGCCGACGACGACGTCCTGCGTCGTACCGTCCGGCTGGCCAACCCCCTCTCCAGCGAGCGTCCGTCGTTCACCACGACACTGCTGCCGGGGCTGCTCCGGGCAACTGCTCGCAACCTGAGCCGGGGTGCGCCCGGGGCCTCGCTGTTCGAGACCGGGCTGGTGGCCTTCCCGACCGGGAAGCACGCACCCATCTACGGCGTCGACGCCCGACCCACGGACCAGGAGCTGGAGACGCTGCTGGCGGCAGTGCCGCACCAGCCCCTCCACCTCGCGGCCGTCGTCGCGGGCGAGCGCGAGCGCGCCGGTTGGTGGGGCGACGGTCGCGCCGCCTCGTGGGCCGACGCCGTCGCTCTGGTGCGGGACCTCGCGGACGAGCTCAACCTCGCCGTCGACGTCGTCGCGACCGAGCGCGCGCCGTGGCACCCCGGTCGCTGCGCACAGGTCCGCGTCGGCGAGATCGAGCTGGGCCACGCCGGCGAGCTGCACCCTCGGGTGTGCGCGGCCTTCGGCCTGCCCCGGGGTACGTCGGCGCTGGAGATCGACCTCGACACCGTGATGGCGCGTGCGCAGGAGCCGCGCGGACCGGAGCTCTCGACGTACCCCGTCGCCAAGGAGGACGTCGCGCTCGTCGTCGACGGGGGCTTGGCAGCAGGAGAGCTCGCCGCGACCCTGCGGGAGGGTGCCGGGCCGTTGTGCGAGTCGGTGCGACTCTTCGACGTCTACACCGGCCCCCAGGTCGGAGCCGGCCGCAAGTCGCTGGCTTTCGCGCTGCGCTTCCGCGCGCCCGACCGCACCTTGACCGAGGAGGAGACCGGAGCCGCGCGGGACGCCGCCGTCGCCCTGGCCGTCCAGCGCCACGGGGCCGAGCAACGGTCCTGAGCGCCGACAGATGAGCGAACCCGACCTCTCCCTGCTCGACGGGGTGGCCTGGCGCTCCCGTGCGGTGCCCGCCGGTCGCGGCCGGACGCTGCTCGCGGCCCTGGCCCTCGCCGCCCCGAGGAGCGTGCCGGTCGCCGACCTCGTCGAGCAGGTCTGGGGCGACGACGAGCCGGCCCACCCGGAGAAGGCGCTGCAGGTGCTGGTCTCCCGGGTGCGCTCGCAGACCGATGCCGACGTCGTCTCCCGGGTGGGGAGCGGCTACCGCCTCGGCCTGCGCGAGGACCAGGTCGACCTCCTGCGCCTGCGCCGGCTGGTCGACGACGCGCTCGCTGCTCGCAGCGCCGGCGACCTCGACGTCGCGCGGCTCCAGGCCCGGCAGGCCGTCGACCAGCCGGTCACGACGGCGGCCGAGGAGGGTCCCCTCGACGAGGTCGTCACGCTGGCCCGCGCGGAGCAGGCCCGGGCGCGCCGGCTGCTCGGGTCCGTGCTGCTGGCCCGCGGCGACGGCCGCGAGGCGCTGCCCCTGCTCGAGGAGAGCCTGGCCGGCAACCCGGACGACGAGGGCTGCCTGGCCGACGTGCTGCGCGCCGAGGCCCAGGTGCGCGGCGTGCCCGCGGCCCTGGCCCGGTTCGCGTCGTACGCCGCCCGCATCCGCGAGGAGCTCGGCGCCTCACCGGGGCCGGACCTGGCGCAGGCTGCACGCGGAGCTGCTGGCCCGCGAGGCGCCGGTGCGCCAGGGACTCAAGTACGACGCCACCCCGTTGGTCGGCCGCGACGACGACGTGGCCAGCATCCGCGGCCTGCTCGAGAGCTCGCGGGTCGTCTCGATCGTGGGCGCGGGCGGGCTCGGCAAGACCCGGATGGCACACCTCGTCGGGCGGCTGTCCGAGCAGCCGGTGGTGCACTTCGTGGAGCTCGCCGGCGTCACCGCGGCCGACGGCGTGCTGCCCGAGGTGGCGGGAGCGCTCGGCGTGCGGGAGTCGGTGACCAGCGTGCGCACCGCGCAGCTGCGTGCGGACCTCCGGGGCCGGGTGGCCGAGCAGCTCTCGGGGCCGCCGACGTTGCTGATCCTCGACAACTGCGAGCACCTCGTGGAGGCGGTGGCCGACCTGGTCGCCTTCCTGGTGGCCACCACCGACGCGACCCGCGTGCTGACCACGACGCGCGCGCCGCTCGGCATCGCCTCGGAGAAGGTCTACCTGCTGCCCCAGCTCGGCAACGCGGACGCCGTCGAGCTCTTCGACCAGCGAGCGCGTGCCGCGCGACCCGATGCGCGGCTCGACGCCGACGAGGTGACCGCGCTGGTCGAGCGTCTCGATGGCCTGCCCCTCGCCATCGAGCTGGCGGCGGCCAAGGTGCGAGTCATGTCCGTGGCCGAGATCGCCCGCCGGCTCGAGGACCGGTTCGCCCTGCTGAGCGGTCGCGATCGTTCGGCCCCCGACCGGCACCAGACTCTCGAGGCCGTGATCGCCTGGAGCTGGAACCTGCTCGGCGCCGACGAGCAGCAGGCGCTTCGCACGCTCGCGATGTTCCCCGACGGTTTCTCCCTCGACGGCGCCGAGGCCCTGCTCGGGCGCGACCCGCTGCCGGCGTTGATCGAGCTCGTCGACCAGTCCCTCCTGGTGGTGCGCGAGGGCGTGACCATGCGCTACCGCTTCCTGGAGACGGTGCGCGAGTACGGTCTCAAGCAGCTCGAGGCGTCGTCCGAGACCCAGGTGGTGCAGGCCCGGTTGCGGCAGTGGGCGATCGGGCTGGCCCGCGAGCTGGTGGAGCGGCTGTTCAGCCCCGACCAGGTGGAGACGATGGGCCGGATCCGGGCCGAGGCGGGCAACCTCGCCGGGGTCATGCGTGCTGCCGTCGAGGACGAGGACGCCGCGTCCGTCGTACCCCTGGTCGGCGTGCTGGCCGGATTCTGGACGATCGAGGGCGACCACCTCGGCGTCCTGCAGGTGGCGCGAGAGGTGATCGACCTGGTCGCCCGTGCGCCCGAGCCGGCCCCGGAGCACGAGGCAGAGATACGCGGCGTGCTCTCGGTGGTGATCGTGACGATGACGCTGTTCAGCGGCGTACCACCGGTCGATGCCGTCGCGCGCCTCCAGGAGGTGGGCCTCGCAGGGGACCACAGCCGCACGGACGCGCTGGCGCGGCTGCTGCTGGAGGTCTACGCCGACGGGCAGCCCTCGCTCGAGTCGCTCGACCGGCTCTGCGAGGACGACGACCCGGTGCTGGCGCGGGGTGCCCTCCAGTGGGCCACCCAGGCGCGGGAGAACGCCGGCGACATCGACGGTGCGATGGCCGCCGCCCGGCGCGGCCTGTCCCTGTGCGACGACGTCGACGGGCCCTGGACGCGGGCACTGTTCGACTCCCAGATCACCGGTCTCGCCACCCAGGTGGGCGACTGGGAGGGTTCCGTGGAGCACGCGCGTCGCGCCATCCCGGTGATGCGGGCCCTCGGTGCCGCCGAGGACGTGATGCAGCTGCGCAGCGCCATCGCCTTCGCCGACATCGCCGCCGGACGCCTCGACGAGGCGGCGATCGTCATCGACGAGATCGTGGCCGACGAGCGCCGGGTCAGCTCGGTCGGGCTGGAGCGTCTCCGGGATGACGGGCGAGGCCGAGCTGGCCCTGGCCCGCGGCGAGGTCGACACCGGCCTCCGACTGTTCCTCGACTGTCTCGACGCGGTGACGAGGCGACAGATCCCCGGGGTCGACGCACCGCAGCTGCTGATGCCCTGGGTGCTGTTCGGCGAGGCGTCCGCGCTCTTCGCGCACGTGCTCCACGGGCGACGCGAGGAGGTCACCTGGCTCGCCGACCGGGTGCGGGCGAAGCTGCCGCAGCTCCTCGGCGAGGGGGCCCCGCCGGTGGACTTCCCGGTGCTGGGCGGGGTGATGCTGGCCGAGGGGTGCTGGCTGCTCGGTGGTGACCCGACCCCCGAGATCACCGATGCCGCCCTGCGGATGGTCGCGCTCGGCCAGCGGTGCGGCTACCACCGCGCGCTGCCCACGATGGCGTGGGCCAACGTCTCGGGGGTGGTCGAGGGCCTGGTCCCCGGCCGCCTGACCCCGCTGGTCGAGAAGTACGCCGGCGTACCGGCCGTGGACCTGCTCGACGAGGCGCGTGCGGCCGTCCGCGTGGTCTGCGCGACCCCCTGACGTCATCCGAGCCGGCGGTATGGGAGCCAGCTCGGATGACGACCCAGGCGGAGGGCCGGCTGCCCCGCTACATCGCCCGGCGGTAGGCCCGCACCGAGAGCGGCGCGAAGATCGCGATCACGGCGGCGCAGGCGAAGAGCGCCCAGCCGACCTGGGCCGTGACGGCGCCCTCGTTGGCGAGGTCACGGACCGCGGTGACCACGTGGGAGACCGGGTTGATGTTGACGAAGGTCTGCAGCCAGCTCGGCAGGGTGTCGGCCGGCACGAAGGCGTTGGAGAGGAAGGTCAGCGGGAACATGATCATCATCGACATCCCCTGTACCGACTGGGCGCTCTTGCCGATGATGCCGACGAAGGTGAAGATCCACGCCAGCGACCAGCCGGTCACGATGGTGAGCAGCAGCGCGGCGACGACCCCGGGCACGCCGCCACCTGGGCGGTAGCCCATGGCGAAGCCGGTCGCGAAGGTCAGCACGCTCGCGATCGTGTAGCGCAGCAGGTCGGCCACCATCGGGCCGGCCAGGGGAGCGATCCGGGCGATCGGCAGCGACTTGAACCGGTCGAAGACGCCCTTGTCCATGTCCTCGCGCAGCTGGGTGCCGGTGGCGATGCATGCTGTCAGCGTCGTCTGGGCCAGGATGCCCGGGATCAGGATCGGCAGGTAGTCGGCCACGCTGCCCGAGACGGCCCCGCCGAAGATGTAGGCGAACATCGCCGTGAAGAGCAACGGCTGCACGATCACGTCGAAGAACTGCTCCGGGTTGCGGCGCATCTTCATCGGTGGCCCGCCAGGCCATCGTCATCGTCTGGCTGATCGCCTCGGGCACGCTGACCCGGTGGCGGACGGTGGCCGCGGGGTTGGTGGCAGCCCCTTCGAATGTGCTGAGTGTGGTCATCGGACGGTCTCCAGCTCGTTCTGGTCCTGTGGGTCGTTCTCGGCGGCGGCCCCGGCCTCGGCCTCACCGGTGTCGTGGCCGGTCAGCGCGAGGAAGACCTCGTCGAGGGTCGGCTTGGCGACGCTCACCGAGGCGACGCTGATCTCCGCCTGGCGCAGCGCGATCAGCGCCTCGGCGGCCTGGTCGGCGTCGGCGAGGGCGACGTTGATGCCGCCCTTCTCCGGGGTCAGCACCGGCTCGTCGGGCAGCACCCGCGAGAGCACGCTCACCGCGTCGGTCAGGTACGCCGGGTCGGAGAGCCGCAGCTGCAGGGTCGAGGAGCCGACCGAGGCCTTGAGCTGGTCGGGTGTGCCCTCGGCGACCTTGCGGCCGTGGTCGATCACCGCGATCCGGTCGGCGAGCTGGTCGGCCTCGTCGAGGTACTGCGTGGTCAGCAGCACCGTGCAACCGTCGGCCACCAGCTCGCGGATCGTCGTCCACATCTGGCCGCGGGTGCGCGGGTCGAGGCCGGTGGTCGGCTCGTCGAGGAAGATGAGCGGCGGCCGGCGGATCAGGCTCACCGCGAGGTCGAGGCGCCGGCGCATGCCGCCGGAGAACTTCGCGATCTGCCGATCGGCGGCGTCCTCGAGGCCGAACTGCGCGAGCAGCGTGGTGGCCCGCTCGCGGGACTCGGCCTTCGAGAGGCCCAGCAGCCGTCCGAACAGGTAGAGGTTCTCCGACCCGGTGAGGTTCTCGTCGACCGAGGCGTACTGGCCGGTCACGCCGAGGAGCTGGCGCACCTCGTGGGGCTGGCGGCGTACGTCGACGCCGAAGATCTCGGCCTCACCGCCGTCGATCTTGAGCAACGTCGCCAGCATGCTGAGCATGGTCGTCTTGCCGGCGCCGTTGGGTCCGAGGACGCCGTAGATCTCGCCGCGGTGCACGTCGAGGTCGATGCCGTCGACGGCGCGGTTGTCGCCGAATTCCTTGACCAGGCCGCGGGCAGAGACCGCGAGGGCGCCGTTGTCGAAGTTCGTCATGCGACCAGAGTGGGGCACAGCGGTTTCACCGTGGTTTCAGTCGGCACTCACCCGCTCGCACCGCGCACCGCCCACGCCCGCGCGGTGAGCCGGATCCGCCCGTCGGCGTCGGGGGTCAGGTCCTCGCGCAGCGCCTCGCGGAGCGTCTCCCGTGCGGCCTCCCCCAGCGACATGACGTACGCCGGTGCGGGGCCCTGCCCGCCCAGGAACGGTGCCCAGAAGTCCTCGAAGTCCGCGAAGACCATCTCGATCTCCAGCCCGGTGAGGGCGACGTCGCCGAGCCCAGCCCGTTCCCACGCGGCCCGCAGCCGTGACGGGTCGGTGATCTCGAACCGACTGACCTCGCTCTGGCCCACGGCACGTCCCGCCACCCGGCTGGCGACCTCCCAGAAACGGCGCAGCAGCTGCATGCCGTCGACGTAGTCCCAGACGTAGGCGGCCACGGTGCCGTGCGGTGCTGCTCGCCTGAAGGCATCGAGCGCGGCGGCGGCGTCGGGCAGGAAGTTCAGGACCAGGCCGGCCACGACGACGTCGACCTGCTGGTCCTCGAGCACCTCGATCGAGCCCTGGCGGAAGCTCACGCGCGGGTCGGCGACCCGTGACCGCGCAGTGGCCAGGAAGCCTGCCGAGGGCTCGATGGCCAGCACCGTCTCCGGCGCCGCGAGGTCGAGCACCGCCGTGGTCAGCGCGCCTGTGCCGCAGCCGACGTCGGCCCAGCGCAGGCCGGCCGGCAGGTCCAGCCACGCCACGAACTCCGGCCCGACCAGACGGCTCCACCGGCCCATGAAGCGCTCGTACTCCCCGCCCTGATCCCAGAGGTTCGCCATCGGCCCATGCTGACCGCGCTCGCCCCCGAGGGGAAGGGGCGGCAGGGGACCGGGACGGCCGGTGCTCACTTCGCGATCTGGGCGAGCAGGCCGTGCACGACCAGGTACCCGCCTGCACTCAGCAGCAGGACGTCGACGACGCGCTCGCGGTGCGACTCGATCCAGCCCTTGACCGCCCCCAGCCACGCGGCGGTGCGCTCCGGCGCTCGTCCGGCCAGCAGATGGGCCACCACGAAGGTCGACGCCGAGACGGCGACGACGGCAGCCACCCCGAGCACGTGCCCGGTGGTGCTGTCGGTGGACGCGAGCGCTGCGGAGACCGCAGCGGCAACGACCGGCCACCCCTGGACCCCGGCGCCGATGAGCGCCGCCCGGACCGGCCCCAGGTGGTCCTCCTCGAGCAGGTCTTCGTCCGCAGCCTCCCGGGCCGCAGGGTCGCGCCGTCGACGTACGAGGAGGTAGACCAACGCGCAGGTGCCGAGGGCGATCTGCAGCAGGCCGGCCGAGCCGATCAGCGTGGAGACGTGCCGGGGATGGCTGTCGTCTGCCACCAGGACCGTCAGCAGGGCCACCACGCACGCGCTGAGCACCCACCCGACGATGAAACCTCGAGTGTTCCTGCGACCTCCGCGCGAGCCCAGCACCGCGATGAACGCGACGACTCCGAGCGGCTCGATCGCAGCAAGCAGCGCAAGGCCCAGGGCGTGGATCACACCTCAGCATGTCGCGTCCCGGCCAGGGAAGCGCTGCGCCGGACGTGGCAGAGTCGTGGGCATGATCTTCATCTGTGTGAAGTGGAAGGTGAAGCCGGAGCACGCCGACCAGTGGGTCGAGCTGACCAGGGACTTCACGGAAGCCACCCGCGCCGAGCCCGGCAATCTCTTCTTCGACTGGTCGCGCAGCGTCGAGGACCCGCAGGAGTACGTCCTCATCGAGGCCTTCAAGGACGACGCGGCCGAGGCCCACGTCACCAGCGAGCACTTCAAGAAGGCCCAGTCCGAGCTGCCGCAGTACGTCGTCGAGACGCCCCGCATCCGCAACACGCTGATGGAGGGCGACCACTGGGACGAGCTCGCGGAGTTCACGATCGAGTAGCCCCGCCCGCGTGGTCGCTGCGCTGTCAGTGGTGGCCCGGGCGCCTGCCGTGCTGGTGGCCATCGTGGTGCCCCCACGGGGCAACGGTTCCGTGATGGCCCTCGGTGTGCCCTGCCGGGTGGCCCCAGGGGTGGGAGGTAGGAGATCCGTGGTCGTGCCCGTGGTGGTCCCTGCTCGGTGTCGGGTCCGGGATCGGGTGCGGGTGCGGGTGCGGTGATCCCTGCCCGTGGTGGCCCCGGATCGGTGTCGGGTCCGGGATCGGGTGGGGGTGTGGGCGTGGCGGCCGGGATCCGTGCCCGTGGTGGCCCGGGGCAGGCGTCGGGTCCGGCGTCGGGGGTCGGGGTGGGATGCGGGGTGGGATGCGGGGTGGGATGCGGCTTCGGGGCCGGTGTCGGGGTGTGCGTGCCCGCACCGGGTGGTGCCGAGGGGCCGCGACTCGTGCCGGTCTTGGAGTGGCTGTGGTGTGCCGAGCCGGCGCGGACCGGGTGGGGGTGCCGGGTCCGGACCGGGTGGGAGTGTCGAGCCCGGACCGGCCGCGAGCCGGGGTGGGGAGCTCTCACCGCGGCGGCACTCCGGGCAGTCGCCCCCGGTGCCGGCCGGTCTCGATCGGGGACGGACGCGCTCGTCGCGGACGCGCTCGCGACGGTGGCGGCCGCGTCCAGGGGCGGGTCGACCTGCGCCGCCCGCCCGCGGTCGGCCTCGCCGGCAGCAGCCTGGTGCGGGTGGTGCGGGGTCGGCGCCTCCGCGACGCCGGGGACGTGGGGTCCGCGCTGGAGGTTCCAGGTCGTCGCGGCGACGAGCAGCAGGGCCGCAGCCACGGCGAGGACCCGGTCCAGCCTGCGGTGGCGGTAGCCGCTCAGGGTCGCTCCGACAGCGGTGACAAGGCGCCGGACCGGCGTGCTCCGGCGATGGCTGCTCATGGTCGTCCCCGCAGCCAAGCGAAATCGGGCATCGTTCGTGGCCCCCCAACCACCAGCGCTCTCACGATGGAGCGTTCTGGATCGGAGTCTCGGGGCTCCGCGGCGTGCGTCGCAACGAGACGGGAAACGTCGGGCCAGGATGTCTAGACCGTCGCGCCGGCGGGTGGCCCCAGCCCTACGTGGTGGCGTACCGCTGCCGCCCGGTGGCCCCGCCGCCCACCCAGTGCCCGAGGTCGAAGATGAAGCCGAGGATCACGAAGAGCCAGCCCCACGCGTGCACCCCGGTGACCGGGTTGTAGGCCAGCACGTAGAACAACGTGGCGTACGGGAAGAAGATCAGCCCGAGCAGCGGGATCAGAAAGCCCGACCAGGCCCGGTCGACCAGGTTGGTGAAGATCCAGATGAGCACCAGGGCGATCCGAGGGGCGAACCCGGCGAGCAGAGCGAGCAGGCAACCCATGGGTGGTCCTTCCTGGGCCACGTGGTGAGCCCGTCGTCCCGCCAAGTGTGGGGACGGTCGCCCGCGACCTCCTCATCCACTGCGGGTGAACCGGCCGGCGGGGACCGCTCGGACCAGACATGCATGAGTGTGTATAGTCATGCAACATGGCAGAGAAGGTGCGCGTCGCCGTCGCCGGAGCGAGCGGGTACGCCGGGGGCGAGGTGCTGCGGCTCCTGCTCGGACACCCCGAGGTCGAGATCGGTGCCCTGACGGCCGGGTCCAACGCCGGTGAGCTGCTCGGGCCCTCCAGCCGCACCTGGTGCCGCTGGCCGACCGGGTGCTCGAGGAGACCTCGACCGAGACCCTCTCCGGGCACGACGTGGTCTTCCTCGCCCTGCCGCACGGCCAGTCCGGCCCGGTCGCGGCCGAGCTGGGGGACGACATCGTCGTCATCGACTGCGGCGCCGACTTCCGGCTGACCGACCCGGCCGCGTGGGAGCGGTTCTACGGCTCCCCGCACGCGGGCTCCTGGCCCTACGGCCTGCCCGAGCTGCCCGGCCAGCGCGAGCTGCTGCAGGGCGCCACCCGGGTCGCCGTGCCCGGCTGCTACCCGACCGTCTCGCACGCTCGCGCTGGCTCCGGCCGTCGCGGCCGGCATCGTCGACGCCGACGACCTGGTCGTGGTCGCGGCCTCCGGCACCTCGGGCGCCGGCAAGGCACCCAAGGCCGCACCTGCTCGGCAGCGAGGTGATGGGCTCGGCCTCGGCGTACGGCGTCGGCGGCACCCACCGGCACACCCCCGAGATCGTGCAGAACCTCTCCGGCCTGACCGACGCGCACGTCCGGGTCAGCTTCACCCCGGTGCTCGTGCCGATGCCGCGCGGCATCCTGGCGACCGCGAGCGGCTCGGCCTCCGACGGCGTCACCGCCGACGACGTGCGCGCCACCTACGAGAAGGCCTACGCCGACGAGCCGTTCGTCCACCTGCTGCCCGAGGGCCAGTGGCCCACGACGAAGGCGGTCACCGGCTCCAACGCCGTGCACCTGCAGGTGACCCTCGACGAGGACGCGGGACGTGTCGTCGCCGTCGGTGCGGTCGACAACCTGGCCAAGGGCACCGGGGGAGCGGCGGTGCAGTGCATGAACCTCGCGCTCGGCCTCCCCGAGGAGACCGGCCTGACCACCGTGGGGCTGGCCCCGTGACCGACGCGACCGTACTCCCTCGAGCGCTACCCCGAGCGGCTCGCCGTGGTGCGGCTCGGCCCCGGCGCCGACGTACCGGCGTGGGCGGAGTCGTCCTCGCTGTTCTCGGTGACCGCGACCGCCACGGAGACCAGCGTGGTCTGTGCCGGCCGCAACGTGCCGAAGAAGGTGCGCCACGAGGGGCCGTTCGCGGCGTTCGCCGTGGCCGGCCCGCTCGACTTCGCGCTGACCGGCGTCCTCGCCGCGCTGCTCGTCCCCCTGGCCGAGGCCGAGATCAGCGTCTTCACGATCTCCACCTTCGACACCGACTGGATCCTCGTGCCGTTCGACAAGGCCGACGACGCGGCGGAGGAGTGGCGACGACGAGGGCACGCCGTCGCCGATGCCACCCCCGCCCACCTCGCAGGAGCACCATTCATGAGCGTCACCGACCCCGCCGGCTTCACCGCGGCCGGCGTCCCCGCCGGCCTGAAGTCCACCGGCGCCAAGGACGTCGCCCTGGTCGTCAACCAGGGCCCGACCTTCGACTCCGCCTCGGTGTTCACCGCCAACCGCTGCAAGGCCAACCCGGTGCTGTGGAGCCAGGAGGTCGTCAAGGACGGCATCGTCCGGGCCGTCGTCCTCAACTCCGGTGGCGCCAACTGCTACACCGGCACCGAGGGGTTCCAGACCACGCACGCCGTGGCCGAGCGCGTGGCCGACGGGCTCGGCATCGGGGCCGTCGACGTCGTCGTCTGCTCGACCGGGCTGATCGGCCTGACCAACCCGCGCGAGAACCTCCTCGACGGCGTCGACGGCTGCCTGGCGGCCCTCTCGCCCGACGGCGGGCACGGCGGCGGCCGAGGCGATCATGACCACCGACAGCGTCAGCAAGCAGGTCGTGGTCGCGGGGCCGGGTGGCTGGTCGATCGGCGGCATGGCCAAGGGCGCCGGGCATGCTCGCGCCGCAGCTGGCCACCATGCTGGTCGTGCTCACCACCGATGCCGTCGTACCCGCCGCCGACCTCGACACCGCCCTGCGCGCCGCCACCGGGGCCAGCTTCGACCGGCTCGACTCCGACGGCTGCATGTCCACCAACGACACCGTGACCGTGATGGCCTCCGGGGCCAGCGGGGTCACGCCCCCGCTCGCCGACTTCGCCGAGGCGCTCACCCAGGCCTGCACCGACCTGGCCATGCAGCTGCTGAAGGACGCCGAGGGCGCCGACCACGAGATCACCATCAACGTGCTCAACGCGGCCTCCGTGGCCGACGCGCTCGAGGTCGGTCGCAGCGTCGCGCGCAGCAACCTGTTCAAGGCCGCCGTGTTCGGCAAGGACCCCAACTGGGGCCGCGTGCTCGCCAGCATCGGCACGACGCAGGCCGCCTTCGACCCCGCCGACCTCGACGTCGCGATGAACGGCGTCTGGGTGTGCCGCGCCAGCACCCCGGCCGAGGACCCGGCCAAGGTCGACCTCTCCGGCCGCGAGGTCGAGGTGACCATCGACCTCAAGGCCGGCGGCGAGCAGGCCACCGTCTGGACCAACGACCTGACCCACGCCTACGTCCACGAGAACAGCGCGTACTCCTCATGAACCAGCCGGACGAGACCGACAAGCCCTACACGCTGCGTGCCGCGCGCACGCTCGCCGGCGCCCTGCCGTGGCTGATGAAGTACCACGGCAAGGTCGTCGTGGTGAAGTACGGCGGCAACGCGATGATCGACGACGAGCTGAAGAAGGCCTTCGCCGAGGACATCGCCTTCCTGCGCTACGCCGGCTTCAAGCCGGTCGTGGTGCACGGTGGCGGCCCGCAGATCTCCGCGATGCTCGACCGGCTCGGCATCGAGTCGGAGTTCAAGGGCGGCCTGCGGGTGACCACGCCCGAGGCGATGGACGTCGTGCGGATGGTGCTGGTGGGCCAGGTGCAGCGCGAGCTGGTCGGCCTGATCAACCGCCACGGCCCGATCGCCGTCGGTCTCTCCGGTGAGGACGCCGGCCTGTTCACCGCCAAGGCCACCAACAAGGTCGTCGACGGCGAGGAGGTCGACCTCGGCCTGGTCGGGCGAGGTGGCGCAGGTGCGGCCCGAGTCGGTGCTCGACCTCGTCGAGGCCGGCCGCATCCCGGTGATCTCCAGCGTGGCGCCCGACAAGGACGGGCTGGTCCACAACGTCAACGCCGACACCGCTGCGGCCGCCCTGGCCGTCGCGCTGGGTGCCGAGAAGCTGATGGTGCTCACCGACGTCGAGGGCCTCTACCGCGACTGGCCCGACAGCGACGACGTGATCCAGGAGATCAGCCCGGAGTCGCTGGAGGAGCTGATGCCCTCGCTCGACAGCGGGATGGTCCCCAAGATGCAGGCCTGCCACGACGCCGTGACCGGCGGCGTACCGCGCGCCACCGTCGTCGACGGCCGCGAGCCGCACGCCGTGCTCCTCGAGCTGTTCACCAAGGAGGGCGTCGGCACCCAGGTGCTGCCCGGCGTCGAGACCAGGCTGCGCAAGGCCTACGCCGGGCAGGAGGACGACGATGACTGACCTCCTGCAGCGCTACGCCGCCTCGCTGATGAACACCTTCGGTCCGCCCAAGCTGGTGCTCGCGCGCGGCAAGGGCGCGCACGTCTGGGACGACGAGGGCAACGAGTACGTCGACTTCCTCGGTGGCATCGCCGTCAACACCCTCGGCCACGACCACCCCGCCCTCGTCGAGGCGGTGACCACCCAGCTGCACACGCTGGGGCACGTCTCCAACTTCTTCACCACCGAGCCCCAGGTCCGCCTCGCCGAGAAGCTGCTCGAGATCTCCCGGCTCCCTGCGGAGGGCCGTCAAGGCCCGTCTCGAGGGGCCGAGCGCGACGGCAAGGTCTTCTTCGCCAACTCCGGCGCCGAGGCCAACGAGGCCGCCATCAAGCTCACCCGGCTCACCGGCCGCACCCACCTCGTGGCGATGGAGGAGGCCTTCCACGGCCGCACGCTCGGCAGCCTCGCGCTCACCTCCAAGGAGGCCTACCGCACGCCGTTCGAGCCGCTGCCCGGCCACGTCACCTGGGTGCCGTTCGCCGACGTCGACGCCCTCGCCGCCGCGGTCACCGACGAGACCGCCGCCGTCGTGATCGAGCCGCTGCAGGGCGAGGCCGGGGTCAACGTCGCCCCGACGGAGTTCCTCGTCGCCGCGCGCGAGATCACCGAGCAGCACGGCGCCCTGCTCTGGTTCGACGAGGTGCAGAGCGGCATGGGCCGCACCGGCACCTGGTTGGCCAGCCAGCCGTCGGGCGTCGCGGCCGACATCGTGACGCTCGCCAAGGGCCTCGGCGGCGGGCTGCCGATCGGCGCGTGCCTCGGCTTCGGCACGGCGGCGACGCTCTTCGAGCCCGGCCACCACGGCACCACGTTCGGCGGCAACCCGCTGTCGTGCGCGGCCGCGCTGGCCGTGATCGACACGATCGAGCGCGACGGGCTGCTGGCTCGCGCCACCGAGGTGGGGGAGCGGCTGCGGTCCGGGCTGGCCACCGATGCGCGGGTCGTCGACGTGCGCGGCGTCGGCGTGCTGGTCGGGCTCACCCTCTCCGAGCCGCACGGCCCGGCCGTGGTGGCGGCCGCCCAGGAGGCGGGCTTCATCGTCAACGCGACCGGCCCCGACCGGGTGCGCCTGGCGCCCCCGCTCGTGGTCACCGACGCCGACGTCGACGCCCTGCTGACCGCGTGGCCGGGCATCCTCGACGCGGCGTACCAGGGAGCGTCATGACCAGACACTTCCTGCGCGACGACGACCTCTCCCCGGCAGAGCAGGCCGCGGTGCTCGACCTCGCCCTGAAGCTGAAGGCCGTCGCCGTACGACGCCCGGCCGCTCGAGGGCCCCCAGACGGTCGCGATCCTCTTCGACAAGCCGACCCTGCGCACCCAGGCCTCGTTCGCCAGCGGCATCGCCGAGCTGGGTGGCTTCCCGATGATCATCGACGGCGCGCTCGCCCAGGTCGGCGTGCGCGAGTCGGTCGCCGACACCGCGCGCGTGCTCGGTCGCCAGGCCTCGGCGGTGGTGTGGCGCACCCACGACCAGTCCCGGCTCGAGGAGATGGCGGCGTACGCCGGCGTGCCGGTGGTCAACGCGCTGACCGACCAGTTCCACCCCTGCCAGGCGCTGGCCGACCTGATGACGGTCCGCGAGCACCGCGGTGAGCTCGCCGGGCAGACGCTGGCCTTCGTCGGCGACCCGGCCTGCAACATGGGGCACAGCCTGCTGCTCGCCGGCGCCACCGCCGGCATGCACGTCCGGGTCAGCGGACCGGAGGCCTACCAGCCCGACGCCGACCGTCCTCGCCCGCGCTGCGGAGATCGCCGAGACCACTGGCGGCTCGGCCGGCTACGTCGCAGACCCGGCCGAGGCCGCGCGAGGGGCCGACGTCCTGGTCACCGACACCTGGGTCTCGATGGGCCGCGAGGACGAGGCGGCCGCTCGGGTCGAGGCCTTCGCGCCGTGGCGGCTGGACGACGACCTGCTCGGCCCACGCGGCCCCCGACGCGATCGTGCTGCACTGCCTGCCCGCCTACCGCGGCAAGGAGATCACCGCCGAGGTGCTCGACGGTCCGCGCAGCGTCGTCTGGGACGAGGCCGAGAACCGTCGGCACGCCCAGAAGGCCGTGCTGACCTTGCTCCTGGGAGGTGCTCCCGTGACCGCGTCCAGGCATGCCCACATCCCGGCGACGAAGAACGCCCGCCAGCAGCTGGTGATCGACCTGCTGGCCACCCACGAGGTGCGCTCGCAGTCCGAGCTGGCCGAGCTCCTCGCCGACAACGGTGTGGTGGTCACCCAGGCCACGTTGAGCCGCGACCTCGTCGACCTCGACGCGGTGAAGGTCCGCGTCCGCCTCGGGCGCTCTCGTCTACGCCGTCCCGGCCGAGGGCGGTGACCGCTCGCCGGTGCCGCCACGCGAGACCGCCGCGAGCAGCAACCGGCTCGCCCACTGGTGCGAGGAGCTGCTGGTCTCCGCCGAGACCAGCGCCAACCTGGTCGTGCTCCGCACCCCGCCCGGGGCCGCGAACTTCCTGGCCTCCGCGCTCGACAAGGCCGACCTCGGCGACGTCCTCGGCACCATCGCCGGCGACGACACCGTGCTGGTCATCTCCCGCGACCCGGCCGGGGGCGAGGACGTCGTACGACGACTGATGGCCCTTGCGGGCCGGCTCCCCGACGGCGACCGAACCACGGCTGGTTGAGCTCGTCGAAACCCCCATGACGTTCTTGAAAGGATCCACGTGAGCAAGGTCCTCACCTCCCTGCCCCTCGGCGAGCGCGTCGGCATCGCGTTCTCCGGAGGCCTCGACACCTCGGTCGCCGTCGCCTGGATGCGCGCGAAGGGCGCGGTCCCGTGCACCTACACCGCCGACATCGGCCAGTACGACGAGCCCGACATCGCCGGCGTCCCCGACCGCGCCGTCCTCTACGGTGCCGAGATCGCCCGTTCCGTCGACTGCCGCCGCCCCCTCGTCGAGGAGGGCCTGGCCGCGATGGCGTGCGGCGCCTTCCACATCCGCTCCGGCGGCCGCACCTACTTCAACACCACGCCGCTGGGCCGTGCTGTCACCGGCACGATGCTGGTGCGCGCGATGCACGAGGACGACGTCGACATCTGGGGTGACGGGTCGACGTTCAAGGGCAACGACATCGAGCGCTTCTACCGCTACGGGCTGCTCGCCAACCCCGAGCTGCGCATCTACAAGCCGTGGCTCGACGCCGACTTCGTCACCGAGCTCGGCGGTCGGGCGGAGATGAGCCAGTGGCTCACCGAGCACGACCTGCCCTACCGCGACAGCCAGGAGAAGGCCTACTCCACCGACGCGAACATCTGGGGCGCCACCCACGAGGCGAAGACCCTCGAGCACCTCGACGTCTCCCTCGAGACGGTCGAGCCGATCATGGGCGTGAAGTTCTGGGACCCCAGCGTCGCGATCGAGACCGAGGACGTGACCGTCCGGTTCCGCAACGGCCGGCCGGTGGCGATCAACGGCACGTCCTACGACGACCCGGTGGCGCTGGTCCACGAGGCCAACCGCATCGGCGGCCGCCACGGCCTCGGCATGTCCGACCAGATCGAGAACCGGGTGATCGAGGCCAAGTCCCGCGGCATCTACGAGGCGCCGGCGATGGCGCTGCTCTGGGCGGCGTACGAACGGCTGCTCAATGCGGTCCACAACGAGGACACGCTGGCGAACTACCACGCGCAGGGTCGCCAGCTCGGTCGGCTGCTCTACGAGGGCCGGTGGCTGGACCCCCAGGCGCTGATGCTCCGGGAGTCGATCCAGCGGTGGATCGGCTCGCTGGTGACCGGGGAGGTCACCCTGCGCCTGCGGCGGGGCGAGGACTACACGGTCCTGCGCACGAGCGGTGAGAACTTCTCCTACCACCCCGACAAGCTCTCGATGGAGCGCACCGAGAACGCCGCGTTCGGCCCCACCGACCGGATCGGCCAGCTGACGATGCGCAACCTCGACATCGCCGACTCGCGCTCGAAGCTGGAGCTGTACGCGTCGCAGCCGCTCGACGAGGGGCAGGTGCTCGTCGAGCACGGCACCCTGCTCGGCGAGCTCGAGCCCGGCGGCGCCGACCGGATCGCCCGCAACCCCGCCGCCCAGGGCGACGAGTCCGATCGCATCCTCGACGACGTCGCGATGGAGGTCGGCACCGACTGATGGCCCTCTTTTCCTTTTCCCATGTAACGCGGCGTTATTGCCGCTGGACACGCGCCACGACAGGTGTACGACGCGACTAACAGCGCGTTACATGGGCCTCCGGGCCGCGCACACCCACGAAAGGCACCATGACCGAGAGCACGAACACCGGCAAGCTCTGGGGCGGCCGCTTCGCCGGCGGACCGAGCCCCGAGCTCGAGGCGCTGAGCCGGAGCACCCACTTCGACTGGCGGCTGGCCCCCTACGACCTCGCCGGCTCCCGGGCGCACGCGCGGGTGCTGCACGCCGCCGGCCTGCTCACCGACGACGACCTCGACGGCCTGCTGGCCGGCCTCGACGAGCTCGAGCGGCGGGTGACCAGCGGCGAGCTGGTGCCGCAGGCCAGCGACGAGGACGTCCACGGGGCGCTGGAGGGCGCCCTGGTCGAGCTGCTCGGTCCCGAGCTCGGCGGCCGGCTGCGGGCCGGGCGCAGCCGGAACGACCAGATCGCCACCCTGTTCAAGGTGTTCCTGCGCGAGCACGCGCGCACGATCGCCGGCCTCGTGCTCGACCTCGCCGAGGCGAACGCCGACCAGGCCGAGCAGCACCTCGGCGCGGTGATGCCGGGGCGCACCCATCTGCAGCACGCCCAACCGGTGCTGCTCAGCCACCACCTGCTGGCCCACGCCTGGCCGCTGGTCCGCGACGTCGGCCGGATCCGCGACTGGGACGCCCGCGTCGCCGTCGACTCGCCGTACGGCTCCGGAGCGCTCGCCGGCTCCAGCCTGGGCCTGGACCCCGAGGCGGTCGCCCACGAGCTGGGCTTCACCGGCAGCACGGCCAACTCCATCGACGGCACCGCCAGCCGGGACTTCGTCGCCGAGCTGGCCTTCGTGCTGGCGATGATCGGCATCGACGTCAGCAGGCAGGCCGAGGAGGTCGTGCTCTGGGCCACGCGGGAGTTCGCCTTCGTCACGCTCGACGACGGCTTCTCCACCGGGTCGAGCATCATGCCGCAGAAGAAGAACCCCGACGTGGCCGAGCTCGCCCGCGGCAAGTCGGGCCGGCTGGTCGGCAACCTCACCGGTCTGCTCACGACGCTCAAGGCTCTCCCGCTCGCCTACAACCGCGACCTGCAGGAGGACAAGGAGCCGGTCTTCGACTCCGTCGACACCCTCGAGGTGCTGCTTCCCGCCTTCACCGGACAGGTCGCGACCCTCGTCTTCGACGTCGACCGGATGGCCGCGCTGGCGCCCCAGGGCTTCTCGCTGGCCACCGACGTCGCCGAGTGGCTGGTGCGCGAAGGCGTGCCCTTCCGCGTCGCTCACGAGCTCGCGGGAGCCTGCGTACGACGGTGCGAGGAGCTCGGCGTCGAGCTCGACGAGCTGACCGACGAGCAGCTGGCGCAGATCGACGCGCGCCTGACCCCGGGCGTGCGCGAAGTCCTCACCGTCGAGGGCTCGGTCGCCTCGCGCGACGGTCGCGGCGGCACGGCGCCCGACCGCGTCCGCGAGCAGCTTGCCGAGCTGCGCACCGCCCTCGCGGACCACCGCGCATGGGTCTGAGCGACCTCCTCACCGGCCCGGTCCTCGAGGTCGCGCCACGCCTGCTGGGAGCGACGCTGACCCACGGGGGCGTCACCGTCCGGCTCACCGAGGTCGAGGCCTACGACGGACAGAACGATCCCGGGTCGCACGCGTACCGGGGGATGACTCCGCGCAACGAGGTGATGTTCGGGCCGTCCGGCCACCTCTACGTCTACTTCACCTACGGCATGCACCACTGCTGCAACGTCGTGTGCGGGCAGCCGGGCCAGCCGAGCGCCGTGCTGCTCCGGGCAGGCGAGGTGGTCGACGGCCTCGAGACGGCGCGTGCCCGACGGGGCCGGTCGACCGACCGCGACCTGGCCCGGGGACCCGGCCGGCTCTGCCAGGCGCTCGACATCGACCTGTCCGACAACGGCGTCGACCTCGCCGGTCTCCTGGAGCCGGGTCCGTCGGTCGCGGAGGTCAGCACCGGGCCCCGGGTCGGCCTGCGCCTGGCCGCGGAGCGACCCTGGCGGTTCTGGATCACCGGCGAGCCGACCGTGAGCCGCTACGTCGCGGCGAAGCCCAGGAACCCTCAGCGGTAGAGGGAGACGGCGGTGGTCGGGATGTCGGTCCCGACCGAGTCCGCCCCGAGCGACCACGCCCGCTCGAGGTCGGTCCGCGACTGTGCGGTCCACGTCCAGATCGGCACACCGTGCGAGTGGTAGGTGAGCACGTTCTGCCGCGTGAGGGCAGCCATGTTCACCGAGGCGACGTCGACGTCGCGAGCCCGGACGGCGCTCACGTAGAGCACCGAGTTCGACAGCCAGACCAGCCGCAGCGCGCTGTCACGTGTCCGCACGCGAGGGAAGACCGCCGGGTCGAAGGACTGCACGAAGGTGCGTGTGGAGAGCCCGTTGTCCTGGATCGTGGTGACGAACCGGTCGAGCTCGGCGTCGGTCAGGGCGCTCGTGCCGACGTCCTTGAGCTCGGGCGCGAGGTCCACGCCGGAGGTGGTGGCGAGGTAGCGCGGCCACCTCGTCGAAGGTCGGGATCGGCTGGTTCCCGCGGTCGGTCCGGCAGGAGGCGAGCTGGGCCAGCGTCCTGGACGAGACGGCGCCGGAGCAGTTGGTGGTCCGGTCGAGCGTCGCGTCGTGCATCAGCACGAAGGCGCCGTCGCTGGTGGTGCGTACGTCGAACTCCACGACGTCGGCGTGGACGGCCACGCCGTGCTTGATCGAGGCGAGCGTGTTCTCCGGCGCCTCGCTGGAGCCACCACGGTGCGCGGTGATGCCGGGGGCTGCCCACGAGGGCGGCACCCACGCCGCTGCCGGTCGGGGTGCGGTCGCCCTGCGGTAGTCGGCGTACACGGCGTTCCAGGTGCGCAGGTTCGTCCGACCGGTCGCCCGCAGGTGGTGGGAGCGCTGGAACCTCTTCACGGCCTTCACGGTGGCGGCGCGGTAGCGCCGGTCGACGGCCGATCGCGGCAGCAGCCCGAGGCGCGCCAGCCTGGCCTCGAGCACGGTGACGGCGTGCCCGTGGCTTCCGCGGTGCAGGTTCAGGCGTTTCGTGTGCGCCTCGGCGGGCAGCACCGTGGCCGCCAGCACCGCGGTGACCACACAGGTCAGCACGACGAGACGTCGGACGACGCGTCGATGGCTGGACATGAAGACCGAGCCCTTCGCTGTGACAGGTGTGACAGAAGTGACGACGCTAGCAAGGGCTCGGCCGATCTGTCCCCGTCACTGCGGAATTGTCCTGCCGCGTGGGCGGTGCAGAACCTCCCCGATCCGGGTAGGGGGACTCCATGCCCACTCACGAGCACGTCCATGACCTCGTCTCCTCCCTGCGCCCCGTGGTCGAAGGAGTCCCGGACGATGCGATGGGCGCCCCGTCGCCCTGCCCCGAGTGGGACGTGCGCGCGCTCGCCAACCACATGCTCGGCACGATCGAGGCGATGCGGCGCGTCGGCGCGGGGGAGGACCTCGACGAGGAGGACCCGTGGGGCACAGCCGGTGACCACCTGACCGCGGGATGGCGCGACGACCTCGCCCAGAGGCTCGACGGGTACGCCGAGGCATGGGACAGCGCGGAGGCGTACGACGGCGACGCGATGGGCGGGAAGGTGCCCAAGCAGATGATCGGGATGATGGCCTTCACCGAGGCGCTCCTGCACGGCTGGGACCTCGCGCGCGCCAGCGGGCAGGAGGTCACCTACGACGACGGGGTGGTGGCCGCCGCCCTGGACGCCATGGACCAGATCGGCGAGATGGGCCGCCAGCAGGGCGCCTTCGGCGAGCTGGTGGACCTGCCCGGGGAACCGACGGCTCTGGAGCAGGTGCTGGCCCAGGCGGGTCGTGACCCGCGCTGGACGGCGGGCTGAGCGCAGCACGCGACGTGGCAGGCTAGGGCGTCGTGAGCATCGACCCGACCTTGCTGGACGACCTGGAGTGGCGTGGGCTGATCGCACACTCGACGGATCGCGAGGCCCTGCGCCGGGCCCTGGTCGAGGAGAGCGTGCGCTTCTACGTCGGCTTCGACCCGACGGCTCCGAGCCTGCACATGGGCAACCTGGTGCAGATCCTCACAGCGCGTCGGCTGCAGCGGGCCGGCCACACCCCCTACGCCCTGGTGGGTGGGGCGACCGGCATGATCGGCGACCCGCGGGAGTCGGGGGAGCGCACCCTGAACAGCCTCGACACGGTGAAGGCGTGGGTCGAGAAGGTGCACGACCAGATCGAGCCCTTCCTCGACTTCGAGGGCGCCAACGCCGCCACGATGGTGAACAACTACGACTGGACCGCGAGCCTGTCGACCATCGACTTCCTGCGTGACGTCGGCAAGCACTTCCCGGTCAACCGGATGCTGGCGCGCGACGTGGTGCGCAGCCGCCTCGAGGACGGGATCAGCTACACCGAGTTCAGCTACGTGCTCCTGCAGTCGATGGACTTCCTCAACCTCTACCGCGACCACGGCGTGCGGCTGCAGTTCGGTGGCAGCGACCAGTGGGGCAACCTGACCGGCGGGGTCGAGCTGATCCGCCGTTCGGTGGCCGGCCAGGCCCACGCGTTCGCGACGCCGTTGGTGACGAAGGCGGACGGCACCAAGTACGGCAAGACCGAGGGCGGGGCGCTGTGGCTCGACCCGGCGATGATGTCGCCGTACGCCTTCCACCAGTTCTGGCTCAACGTCGAGGACGAGAAGGTGGGAGAGCTGCTGCGCATCTTCACCTTCCTCTCCCACGAGGAGATCGAGGCGCTCGACGTGCAGACCGCCGAGAAGCCGTTCCTCCGCGCCGGCCAGAAGGCGCTGGCCGACGAGGTCACCACGCTCGTGCACGGCGCCGCGGAGACCGAGGGCGCGAAGGCGGCCGCCGCAGCGTTGTTCGGCGGTGGCGACCTGAGCCGGCTGCGGGGCGAGACCCTGCAGGCAGCCCTGCGCGAGGCCGGTGCGACGACGCTTCCGCGCGGCACCGGGATCATCGACCTGCTCGTCGAGTCCGGGCTCGCGAAGAGCAAGGGCGAGGCGCGGCGCACCATCGCCGAGGGGGGTGCCTACCTCAACAACGAGCGGGTCACCGATCCCGAGATGGTCCCGGGGGAGGCCGACGTGCTCGCCGAGGGTTGGCTGGTGCTCCGGCGCGGGAAGCGGAACCTCGCCGGCGTGGAGCTGGTCTGAGCCGCCCCAAGCGGGTCCTCGAGCCCGCTCCGGGCGCTGACCTGCGTGAACACCCGGTGTGACCCGGGCCACTCTGACTCGATTTGCGCACTGCCCCACGGGTCTCTAATGTTTCACCTCGTTGCCACGGAGTGGCGGGACGCAAGGCCACAGAGCCGGGCGGCCGACCCGTGGCAAGACCCTTCGATCCCACTTCGCCAGAGGTGGCCCGTGCCGTCCACACGACGTGTGGACCAGGGCCGCTGCGGAGAGGTCCGGACGAGGGCGGGGCAGGGCGAAACGAGTTTGACTCGCAGGTCGTGACCCGGTAAGTTTTTGTAGGTTGCCCCGCGGGCAGCGCCGAGAGGCGTGTCTGCGGTGTGCGCTTGATCCTTGAGAACTCAACAGTGTGCCAAAAGTCGACGAATTAATTGATATAACCCGTCAGACTGACTCGGACCTAGCGTCCGGGAAAAGTCGACGGTTCCTTTGGTAAGAACAATGATTCTGACAATAGTCAGTATCGTTCTCTTGCCAGGTATCTCTCTAAGATTGGCTGCCACTTTTCGTGGTGGTCGCAAGATTTCAACGGAGAGTTTGATCCTGGCTCAGGACGAACGCTGGCGGCGTGCTTAACACATGCAAGTCGAGCGGTAAGGCCCTTCGGGGTACACGAGCGGCGAACGGGTGAGTAACACGTGAGCAATCTGCCCTCCACATCGGGATAACCCCCGGAAACGGGAGCTAATACCGGATACGACCACTTCAGGCATCTGATGGTGGTGGAAAGTTCTGGCGGTGGAGGATGAGCTCGCGGCCTATCAGCTTGTTGGTGGGGTAATGGCCCACCAAGGCTTCGACGGGTAGCCGGCCTGAGAGGGTGACCGGCCACACTGGGACTGAGACACGGCCCAGACTCCTACGGGAGGCAGCAGTGGGGAATATTGGACAATGGGCGAAAGCCTGATCCAGCAACGCCGCGTGAGGGATGACGGCCTTCGGGTTGTAAACCTCTTTCAGCGCAGACGAAGCGAAAGTGACGGTATGCGCAGAAGAAGCACCGGCCAACTACGTGCCAGCAGCCGCGGTAATACGTAGGGTGCGAGCGTTGTCCGGAATTATTGGGCGTAAAGGGCTCGTAGGCGGTTTGTCACGTCGGGAGTGAAAACTCGGGGCTCAACCCCGAGCCTGCTTCCGATACGGGCAGACTGGAGGTATGCAGGGGAGAACGGAATTCCTGGTGTAGCGGTGAAATGCGCAGATATCAGGAGGAACACCGGTGGCGAAGGCGGTTCTCTGGGCATTACCTGACGCTGAGGAGCGAAAGTGTGGGGAGCGAACAGGATTAGATACCCTGGTAGTCCACACCGTAAACGTTGGGCGCTAGGTGTGGGACTCATTCCACGAGTTCCGTGCCGCAGCTAACGCATTAAGCGCCCCGCCTGGGGAGTACGGCCGCAAGGCTAAAACTCAAAGGAATTGACGGGGGCCCGCACAAGCGGCGGAGCATGCGGATTAATTCGATGCAACGCGAAGAACCTTACCTAGGTTTGACATATACGAGAAGCCTCTGGAGACAGAGGTCTCTTTGGACACTTGTATACAGGTGGTGCATGGCTGTCGTCAGCTCGTGTCGTGAGATGTTGGGTTAAGTCCCGCAACGAGCGCAACCCTCGTCTTATGTTGCCAGCACGTAAAGGTGGGGACTCATAAGAGACTGCCGGGGTCAACTCGGAGGAAGGTGGGGATGACGTCAAGTCATCATGCCCCTTATGCCTAGGGCTTCACGCATGCTACAATGGCCGGTACAAAGGGCTGCGATACCGCAAGGTGGAGCGAATCCCAAAAAGCCGGTCTCAGTTCGGATTGGGGTCTGCAACTCGACCCCATGAAGTCGGAGTCGCTAGTAATCGCAGATCAGCAACGCTGCGGTGAATACGTTCCCGGGCCTTGTACACACCGCCCGTCACGTCACGAAAGTTGGCAACACCCGAAGCCAGTGGCCCAACCGTTTACGGAGGGAGCTGTCGAAGGTGGGGCGAGCGATTGGGACGAAGTCGTAACAAGGTAGCCGTACCGGAAGGTGCGGCTGGATCACCTCCTTTCTAAGGAGCATCACTGGCAGACGTTCGGGTTCGCCCGACGAGCTGTCCAGGCAGTCTGTTTCGCTGACATCCGTTCAGCGGCAGGCACTGCTCACTAGTGGAACGTCGATTATTTGGAACACGCTCGTGGCTTCGGCCTCGTCAGTACTGTCTCCCGCTTCGGCGGGAGGCGTGGAAACTCGAGGTCGCGTCGGAGTGGGAACCAGGCACACTGTTGGGTCCTGAGGGATCGAGTCAATCGAACCTTCTGGGCCTTCACCTCCTCGAACTGCACGGGAGCGTCGTCTTCGGACGCGCGTCCTGCGCAAGCGAGACCATGGTGGGGATCCGCCCGCAATTTGAGAACTACACAGTGGACGCGAGCATCTTTGTAGCAAGACAAGCTACTAAGGGCACATGGTGGATGCCTTGGCACCAAGAGCCGATGAAGGACGTAGGAGCCTGCGATAAGCCCCGGGAAGTTGGCAACCAAGCGTTGATCCGGGGATTTCCGAATGGGGAAACCCAGCTGGAGTCATGTCCAGTTACCTCTGCCTGAACACATAGGGCAGTTGGAGGGAACGTGGGGAAGTGAAACATCTCAGTACCCACAGGAAGAGAAAACAAAAGTGATTCCGAGAGTAGTGGCGAGCGAAATCGGAAGAGGCCAAACTCATGCAGTGTGATAGCCGGCAGGCGTTGCTGCTTGAGGGTTGTGGGGCCGTTTAGCTGGTTCTGCCGAACCAGCACAGAGTAAGAAACCATCGTTGAAGTCGAAGCGGACTGGAAAGTCCCGGCATAGAGGGTGATACCCCCGTACACGTAAGACGATGGCTCTGAAGCGTCACCCCAAGTAACACGGAACCCCTGAAATTCCGTGTGAATCTGGCGGGACCACCCGTTAAGCCTAAATACTCCTTGGTGACCGATAGCGGACAAGTACCGTGAGGGAAAGGTGAAAAGTACCCCTGGCGGGGAGTGAAATAGTACCTGAAACCATGTGCCTACAAACCGTTGGAGCCTTCCTTGTGGGGGTGACAGCGTGCCTTTTGAAGAATGAGCCTGCGAGTTTGCGTTGTGTCGCAAGGTTAACCCGTGTGGGGAAGCCGTAGCGAAAGCGAGTCCGAATAGGGCGACGTAGTGGCACGACCAAGACCCGAAGCGAAGTGATCTATCCATGGGCAGGTTGAAGCGCGGGTAAGACCGCGTGGAGGACCGAACCCACTTAGGTTGAAAACTGAGGGGATGACCTGTGGATAGGGGTGAAAGGCCAATCAAACTTCGTGATAGCTGGTTCTCCCCGAAATGCATTTAGGTGCAGCGTCGCGTGTTTCTTGCTGGAGGTAGAGCACTGGATAGTCTAGGGGGCCTACAAGCTTACCGAAATTAACCAAACTCCGAATGCCAGTAAGTGAGAGCGCGGCAGTGAGACTGCGGGGGATAAGCTCCGTAGTCGAAAGGGAAACAGCCCAGACCATCAGCTAAGGTCCCTAAGCGATAACTAAGTGGAAAAGGATGTGAAGTCGCAGAGACAACCAGGAGGTTGGCTTAGAAGCAGCCACCCTTGAAAGAGTGCGTAATAGCTCACTGGTCAAGTGATTTCGCGCCGACAATGTAGCGGGGCTCAAGTTATCCACCGAAGCTATGGCATTCATGCGTTAGCCCGGCCCGGGTCATACCGGGTCCAGGTGCGTGGATGGGTAGGGGAGCGTCGTGTGGCGAGTGAAGCGGCGGTGTGAACCAGTCGTGGACGCCACACGAGTGAGAATGCAGGCATGAGTAGCGAATGAAGAGTGAGAAACTCTTCCGCCGAATGATCAAGGGTTCCAGGGTCAAGCTAATCTGCCCTGGGTAAGTCGGGACCTAAGGCGAGGCCGACAGGCGTAGTCGATGGACAACGGGTTGATATTCCCGTACCGGCAAAACAGCGCCCCTGGCGAATCTGGTGATGCTAAGTGCCCAAAACCTCCGGGATCCTTCGGGACGATGGAGGCAGAGCGCACGACCCGAACCAGTAGTAGCCAAGCGATGGGGTGACGCAGGAAGGTAGTCGAACCGTGGCGATGGTTGTCCACGGCCAAGGGCGTAGGGCGCAACGTAGGCAAATCCGCGTTGCACGTGCCTGAGACCTCAAGGGGAGTCCGTATGGACGAAGTCGATGATCCTATGCTGTCGAGAAAAACCTCTAGCGAGCTGTGCGCCGCCCGTACCCCAAACCGACTCAGGTGATCAGGTAGAGAATACTAAGGCGATCGAGTGAACCATGGTTAAGGAACTCGGCAAAATGCCCCCGTAACTTCGGGAGAAGGGGGGCCGGATTTGTCAATGCACTTGCTGCAGGAAGCAATGATGGCCGCAGAGACCAGGCCCAAGCGACTGTTTACTAAAAACACAGGTCCGTGCGAAGTCGTAAGACGATGTATACGGACTGACTCCTGCCCGGTGCTGGAAGGTTAAGGGGACGTGTTAGCTCTTCGGAGCGAAGCGCAGAACTTAAGCCCCAGTAAACGGCGGTGGTAACTATAACCATCCTAAGGTAGCGAAATTCCTTGTCGGGTAAGTTCCGACCTGCACGAATGGAGTAACGACTTGGGCGCTGTCTCAACCATGGACTCGGCGAAATTGCAGTACGAGTAAAGATGCTCGTTACGCGCGGCAGGACGGAAAGACCCCGGGACCTTTACTATAGTTTGGTATTGGTGTTTGGTTCGATTTGTGTAGGATAGGTGGGAGACTGTGAAACTCGGACGCCAGTTCGGGTGGAGTCAACGTTGAAATACCACTCTGGTCGAATTAGATATCTAACCTAGGTCCGTAATCCGGATCAGGGACAGTGCCTGATGGGTAGTTTAACTGGGGCGGTTGCCTCCTAAAATGTAACGGAGGCGCTCAAAGGTTCCCTCAGCCTGGTTGGCAATCAGGTTTCGAGTGTAAGTGCACAAGGGAGCTTGACTGTGAGAGTGACAACTCGAGCAGGGACGAAAGTCGGAACTAGTGATCCGGCGCTGGCATGTGGAAGCGGCGTCGCTCAACGGATAAAAGGTACCCCGGGGATAACAGGCTGATCTTCCCCAAGAGTCCATATCGACGGGATGGTTTGGCACCTCGATGTCGGCTCGTCGCATCCTGGGGCTGGAGTAGGTCCCAAGGGTTGGGCTGTTCGCCCATTAAAGCGGCACGCGAGCTGGGTTTAGAACGTCGTGAGACAGTTCGGTCCCTATCCGCCGCGCGCGCAGGAAACTTGAGAAAGGCTGTCCCTAGTACGAGAGGACCGGGATGGACGAACCTCTGGTGTGCCAGTTGTTCTGCCAAGAGCACGGCTGGTTAGCTACGTTCGGAAGTGATAACCGCTGAAGGCATCTAAGCGGGAAGCACGTTTCAAGATGAGGTTTCCCACCGGGTTAACCGGGTAAGGCCCCCAGTAGACGACTGGGTTGATAGGCCGGAGGTGTACAGCAGTAATGCCTAGCCGACCGGTACTAATAGGCCGAGGGCTTGTCCCTCAAA